>CANMVY010000004.1 GCA_947501265.1 Bacteroidota bacterium | reverse complement strand
GTGTCGCCAATATAAGTCCTTAAAATGCTATCTGCTTTAGACCTAATGTCCGAAGTCAAATATTTTTGTCCGAAAGCGGATGTTGTCAGACCAATCGTTAAAATAAGAAAAGTCAGTCGTTTCATTGTCGTTCTACAATTGCTGGTAACTATCTTATATACGCCACTTCTTCTCTTCAATGGGGTTGAATTTGTTGAACTGGAGTAGGATCGTTTCGCTTATGCAAAGTAGTCGAAAATTTCTATAAATCATCAAATGGAGAACGAATTTTTTGTAAACTCTTGGTGCTTACATGCGTGTAAATCTCCGTCGTGCGGGAACTGCTATGCCCCAGTAACTCTTGAATGTACCGCAAATCCGTGCCATTCTCCAATAAATGGGTGGCGTAACTATGACGTAACCAATGTAAACTTACCGGTTTGTTAATTTTCGCCTTCTCAACCGCTCTCGTTAATACCAATTGTAAACTTCGTTCACTGTATTTCTCTCCCGCCACCTGCCCCTCAAATAACCAAACCCTAGGACGATAGGCCTTGTAGTAATCCCTCAACATCTCAATCATCTTTTCCCCAATCGGAACCACCCGGTCTTTCTTCCCCTTGGATTGTTGAATAAACAACAGCTGCCGGTCCGATAATACATCCTTCAAACGAAGTTGAAGCAACTCCCCCCTTCTCAATCCGCAAGCATAAATCAAACTCAACATCGCACGATGCTTGATATTGGTAGGTTTCTCCAAAATTAATTTCACCTCTTGCTTACTCAACACATTCGGAAGGCGCTTCTCCCGCCTCGGTCGTTGAATAACATCGATCTCCATCACCTTCTGAAAACGATGCTTGTAAAACAATTTTACCGCATTAATCACCTGGTTCTGATAACTCAACGAAAGCCCCCGCTGCAAAATGTAATCGGTACAAAATTGCTCCACATGCCGGTGTGTTAATTCCTCCAAAGCCACCCCTTCAAAAAAATGAAAAAATACCCGCAACGCATCCAAATACGTTTTTACCGTATTCTCACTGTACCGTTTGAAAACAAGTTTCTTCCTAAAATCCTCTAAAGCTAATTCATGCATCCCTTTTCCATTTGAATGCAAACCTATGCCACCTCCAACCCCAAAGCCGTATCGTAAACGTTTATAAACGTTTCAAAACGGATAAGTTTCCCACCCTCCTCCTTCAAATAAATCGCAAATCCGAAAGTTCACGCCCAATTCCTTGAATCCCTTGAATAATTTTTTCAGTTTGTTTTGGAGATGGACGCTTCACCCCTCTAACGTATTGCGATAATAACGTTGGATTCATGCCAATTCTTTGAGCTAAAAAACGAGCGTTGAGAACTTTGTAATACTGGAAAAATTGCTTCAAATCTAAATTCAATCTTAAATCGGAAACCTGAATGGGTTCAACATCATCCTCTTCCAAAAATAAATTGATCGCCTCTACCAAATGGTTAACCAACTCAGGAATATTCGCTCCCGTCGAAAAAACACCCCAATCATTCGCATAGGCCGAAAATCCAGTATCCGTTTTTTCAACCGTAATTTCAATTTTCTTCTTTCCGTTGATCATCTCCATCCAATTTTTATCCCAGCCTGCTTAAACAATTTTTTAGCTAACCCTTTTCCCAATTCCTGACTTCCATGATTCGGGAAAATAATGACGCCTGGCTTATTCGGATGCCTCAATTTAACATGCGAACCTTTTTGCGAAACAACCTGCCAACCATCCTTCAAAAGCCATTGAAACGCCTGAGAACATTTCATCGTAAAGGTAAATTAAAATTTACTTTTTTGTTGGCTTTCGCTCATCAATATTTTCCATCGTCGGAAAAACGGTTTCTTCCTAAACTCCTCTAAAGCTATTTTATGCATCCCTTTTCCTTTTGAATGCAAACCTATACCACCTCCAACCCCAAAGCCGTATCGTAAACGTTTATAAACGTTTCAAAACGAATAAGTTAAAAAAAGGCGATGCCAATTTCGGGGATTGATTATTTTGAAATAAAAAAATTGGAAACGATTGAAACGGCTCTACCCCTTAACTTTACTTCCGGGGAGGGGTTGGACTTGTCCCCGAATTCCACCGAAGGACGGTCTAGGACCGGCCTCTCGATACTTCCGCCTATTGGCGGAAACTCGAGGACCGGGCGGTGGTCCCTGAGCCTGCCGAAGGGTGGTCCCTGAGGCTCCGCTCCCTGAGGCTCCGCTCCCTGAGGCTCTCGAAGGGAGAAGGCCCTCACCCCTTAAACAAATCCACCAGCAACGAATCCATCACCAACCAACCGGCTTTCGAAAATCGAAATTTTCCAGATTCCAACTGCCGGTAATCTCCGTCAATGCACTCCCATTGCCGAACCAAACGCGGTAAAAAAATCGAAGGAACCTCCGAATGCGGCAGCCCCTCCGCCGTTCGAAGCCGAACCATCAACAACTCGTTGAACCGATCCACCTCCGAAAGCAACTCCTCCTCCCAAATCCCATTTCCCTCCCGCCACGCTTTCCCGTATTTCACATTGTTGCGCGGATTCCACCGACGGTGTTCACCATCGTAGCCGTGAGCCGACGGACCAATGCCCAAATACGGAATCCCTTTCCAGTAATTCCCGTTGTGCTGACTCCGAAATCCGACACGTGCAAAATTCGAAACCTCGTAATGTTCCCAACCGTGCTCCTCCAAAAATTCCGAGGTCCAGTGGAACATTTCGGCGACCTTCTCCTCCTCCAAAGGGAAAACCTGCTTCGATTTCACCCACTTTTTCAAAGCCGTTCGGTCCTCCACCGTTAGCGAATACAAACTGATGTGCTCGGGATTCTTCCCCTTCCAAAACATCACATCCGCCTTCCATTGTTCCAAAGTTTGCCCCGGAAATCCAAACATCAAATCCACCGAAATATTTTGGAACCCAACTTTTCGAGCGGCATCAAAGGCCAAAACCGATTGTTGGGCTTCGTGATTTCGATTCGAAAAAGCCAAAATATCTGGATTCATCGACTGAACACCCATGCTCAAACGGTTGATTCCCAATTGGAATAAAGCCCCTAAATGTTCCTCATTCCCATCTTCCGGGTTCAATTCCAACGTGATTTCTGCCTGTTGACTCACCGAAAAATTCCGGTAAATTTCATTCAATAGAAGCTCCAATTCCAAGGCCGATAACAAAGAAGGTGTACCTCCACCAAAATAAATGGTATCGATGGAAGCCTGGGGCAAGAGGGTTTTGGAAGCTTGGATTTCACGAACCATCCCCTCCAAAACCATGGATTTTGTGCGCAAAGAAGTGCTGAAATGAAAATCACAGTAGCTGCATTTTTTTCTGCAGAAGGGAATATGTAGATAGATGCCGGCCAAAACGTACCTTTGAAAGGTGAAACTTTGGGTAAAATTAGTGTTTTTTTTAGGATGCACGGGCGCCTATGCTCAACCCATTCGCATTTGTTTCAAAGATTCAACCAAGGTTTGGGGATGCAAATTCTCGAACGATGTTCCCCGCGCTATCGATTACGTTCAATTTGCGCTCGACAGCTTGCGCGGGAATAGATTTTACACCGCATCCCTCGACTCATCCCAACCTTTCCAATGGTTCCTCCTTCCCGGTCCAGCCATTCCCACCATCGACACGGGCGAAAACCTTTCAACCTACCGCGATCGCGGCTATTGGAATGCCTCTGCCAACTATCAAATTTGGGCGTGGAAGAACGATACCCTGCTGCGATGGGTGAACATCGATTCCGGTTCCTTGTCGGTCATGGGCTCAATCGACGTTGGTGCCGCAGCGCAGTGGGTAAATCCATCATGGTTACAGCGGCAAATGCGGTTGAAACCTGGAAAATCCGTGTCAACCACGGTTTGGAAAAAAGCGGCACAACAACTTCAATCCCTTTCCTTCATCGAACAAACCAGCCCCCCCCAGTGGATCACCGAAAACGACTCGCTTCGCCTTCGGCTGTTCCTGGCACAACGCAAGGTGAACGTGTTCGATGGAATGTTGGCCCTGGCCAATAACCTCCTGCCCGATGGACGCAACGTGGTTCAAATTACCGGAGAATTCCAAGCCCACGGGGCCAATTGGCTGAAGCGGGGAGGGGAGTTGGATTTTGGTTTTCGGGGCTTGCAACAAGCAACGCAAATGCAGCTGGAATGGAGAAAATCTGGCTTATTCTATGCGCCAATCGGACTTGGCTTTCAAGGAAATACCTACCGGCGCGATACTTCTCAATTGATGAGCGACCTCCAAGGTGGAGTTGAATTCCTGTTCTCTCCCCAACAATACCTTCGTTTTACGGTGGGCCAACGCTCATGGACCACTCCCGACACGTTGACCAGGTATTTTCCCATCGGACTAAAATGGAGTTGGGATTTTTGGAATCCTTTCCGCAGCCAAGGTGGAGAAATGCAAGCACAAGTTTGGACTGCCGGGCCTCGCTCGCAATGGAACGTCAAAGTGCATCGAATTTGGAGCTGGAACACCTATTGGAAAACAGGGATTCAATTTCGAAGCATGGGATTGCGCGGTTTGCCGCTGGAGGAACTTCGGGTAGGTGGAATGGATACCTGGAAAGGGTTGGATGAAGGGCAGCTCACTGTAAAAAGTTGGGGATGGCTGCAACTGGAACAACGGTGGTACTTCGAGTCCTCGTCCTTTGCTTCCCTACAGGTACAAGCGGGAAAAGCAGATGCGATATCGATCTTCAGTGGAGCCTTGGGAACCCAATTGCAAATTCCGCAAGGATGGTTGGGTTTGTATTGGGGAGCTGCATTTCGGGAGGGCGGTTGGCAAAATCGTTTGCACATCTCTTTGAAGATGCGGCCATTCTAAAAACCACAAAGGCGAGCCGAAGCTCGCCTTTGTGGTTCGATGGGCATTCGCCCTTATTGTTGTTGATTGATGGCCGCTGTAAGCTTTCCCATCCATCCGTTCATCTTCGAACGAAGGGCATCCGCTTTCGCTTTCTGACCATTCATTTCCATCATTTGCAACATGCTGTTCATGATGTAATTCTGAAGATTGATTTCATCTTTGTAAATCTCCATTTGGTCTTTCATGGAGGCCGTACCGTAATAGGTCAAATCCTTTCCAATCCAATCCCAATAACTTTCGATCTTCTTCTGGGCTTTGTCCATGCCGCCAGCGCGGTACAACGCATCCACTTGGCGAAGAACCAAACGACCATCCATCGGAATAATGGGGTGAGGCATTTCCTCTTCCATTTTATCCAAGGCCTGAAGTGCACGGGCTTTGTCGCCAATGTTGATCAATGCATCCGCCGTGCGAACGTAATTCTGACGGAGGTTAATGGTCATGCGCAACGTCTCAGGATCGATGTAAATGGGGCCGTGCTTTTTGCCGTTCATGTTTCCGAAAACGAATTTCTTTACCATGTTGTTGTACATCAAATCGGGTTCCACCAAACCAATTTCACCCTGTGGTGCTTGGTAATTCACAGGTACCAAACGATAGGTCAACCCTTCCACCTGGAAGTATTTTTGCAAACCGCAATACTGCTCCGTTGGCATACTAACCGTGAAATAAATCGGTCTTTCCATGTTGTTGGCAATGATGTCGAACATGGCCAAATCGTTCTTGAACAAGTACTGTTTGGGCACATCCCACTCCATAGCCGGAGTCATGTAAGGACGGAAACGCTCGGTTACCCAGCCGTTTTTGATGGCAGCAACGGTATCTACCGAAATGCGCAGCTTCTGGCTTGGTAAGAAAGGAATCTGAATGCCAAATTCCTGATTTTTATCGGAAGCGATGAAGTTCATCACGTCTTTCAATTCAAATCGGTTGTTGGCCAATTTTTCCAAACTTGGAACCACCGGCACATAATCGCGGTTCCCTTGAACAATTTGCTGCGGTTGAAGCGTCATTCTTAAACCAGGATGTCCGTTCACCGGCTCCCGCATTTGATTGATGTACCAATCGGTTCCCAATAAGCTTAGGTTGATGATGCGAACGTCGGTTCGAATGCCTTCCACTTCCTGAGCGTACCACAACGGATACGTATCGTTGTCGCCCATGGTGAAGAGAATCGCATTCGGCGCGCAGCTTTCGAGGTAGTCAATCGCAAAATCGCGGGCCGTGTACTTATCGGAACGATCGTGGTCGTTCCAGTTTTGACTCGCCATGATGGTGGGAACAGCTAAAATTCCGATTACCGTACCCAAAGTAGCGGCCATCTTTCCATCCATCTTCTTCATTAAGAAATCCACCAACATCAATACGCCCAAGCCCACCCAAATGGCGAAAGCGTAGAACGAACCCACGTAAACGTAGTCACGCTCACGAGGTTGAACGGGATCGGGATTCAGATAAAGGTTAATGGCAATTCCGGTAAGAACAAATAAATTCAACACGGTGATGGCCATTTTACGATCTTTTCTAAAATGGAAAATCATGCCCAAAATACCGAACAACAATGGGAGGAAGAAATACGTATTTCGACCCCAGTTGCTGGTGGCGCTTTCAGGAAGATTGTTTTGGTTTTCTACGTGTGGATTCAATGTATTGTCCAATGCCGGAATTCCGGAAATCCAGTTTCCTTCCCTCTGGTAGTTGAACCAACCCGGTCCGTGCCCTTGAATATCGTTTTGGCGACCGGTGAAATTCCACATGAAGTAGCGGAACCACAACGTTCCCAATTGGTACGAGAACATGAAGCCCAAGTTATCGGCTACCCAGCTTGGCTTGCGGGGATCGTCGCGCTTGATGCCGGTAAAATTCTCGTAATACACCAAATGGCGTTCTTGTGTTCCAGCACGCTTGTAAATACGAGGGAAAATGGTTGATTTTTTAGGATCGTATTTGTAGACGGGATCTCCATCCATTTGAACGTATTTCTTGGAGAAGGCATCCCATCTCCATTTTTTCGGCCCTTCTTTTTGATCGATGGGTTCTCCTGCATTGAAGTATGGACCCGAAAGCAAAGGCACGTCGCCGTATTGCTCACGATTGATGTAGGACACCAAAGAATACGGATCTTCGGGATCGTTCATGTCGATGCTGGGGTTGGCTTTGGAGCGAATCACCACCACAAACGTAGAAGAGTAGGAGATCAAGATGAAGGCGAACATCAAGAAACTGGTTTTCCACCAGCCGTTGGCTTTTCGCTGGGTCCACCACAATCCTGCTGCGGTAATGATGCCCAAAATAACCAGGAAGAAAACCGATCCGGCGCCGCGTTCGGTGCCGAAAGAGTTCACGAACGTACGGTCGAAATACGCCGCCAACGAAGGGATTTTAGCAATAACCCCAATTTGAATGAAAACCAAAATAACGCAACCTAATGCAAAGGTTTTCAATAAACCCACCCAACTAAAGGTGTAACGACGCAAGTAGTAAACGAAACAAATGGCAGGGATACAAAGCAAATTCAACAAGTGAATTCCTGCAGAAATACCCATCAAAAACGCCAAAAGAATCAACCAACGATCGGAATCCGCTTCATCGGCATGCTGATCCCATTTGAAAATCAACCAAAATACCAAAGCGGTGGTCATGCTCGATAAAGCGTAAACCTCGCCTTCTACAGCGGAAAACCAGAACGAATCGGTAAAGGTGTAACACAAAGCACCAACGGCACCTGCGCCCAAAACAGCAATGATTTTGCCCATGTTGGAGGCATCGCTTTCATCTTTCATCATGATTTTTCGAGCGATGGCCGTGATGGTCCAAAACAAAAACAAAATCGAAAAGGCCGAGGCCAAACCGTTCATGAAGTTGATCCTCCACGCTACATCCGCTGGATCAGCGCCCAAGGTGAAAATACGACCCAAGGTAAGGAAGAAGGCCGCACCCGGAGGGTGAACCACCTGCAATTTGTAAGCGGCCGACAAAAACTCACCGCAATCCCAAAAGCTTGCCGTGGGTTCCAATGTAAGGGTGTAGGTGGTTGCGGCCACTAAAAATACCAGCCAGCCTACGATGTTGTTTAAACGGTTGAATCCAGTCATATCGTTATTTTACTTTTTCAAACTTAATACTTCTTTTTGAAATCTCCCCGAGCGAAGAATTTTTCGATCAGGCAATACATCATGATGAAGAAGTAGCGACTTCCCATCTCTCTGATTTTTAATTTGCTCACCCCAAACTTTCGGTTGGTCCACGAATTGGGAACCACGGTGTACGAATAACCCCGAACAATGGCTTTTAAAGGCAGCTCCAACGTAAGGTTGAAGTGGGGCGACATGAAGGGCTTGAGCCCGTCGATGGTTTCTTTTTTGTACAACTTGAACGCATTGGTGCAGTCGTTGTAACGAATTCCGAAGGTGAAACGAACGATGGTGTTCGCTATTCGATTGAGGATCAATTTATGGCGGGGATAGTCGTAAACTTTTCCGCCCTTGATGAATCGGCTGCCGAAAACGCAATCGTAGTTGCCCTCCAACATGGTGCGGTAGTACTTCACCGCATCCTTCGGGTCGTCGCTCATGTCGGCCATCACCACCGCAACGCAATCGCCCGAAAACGATTCCAACCCTTTTCGAACAGCATACCCAAATCCGTTGTGGGGAGGAGGGTTGGTAACGTACCTCAAGGTGGGAATGCTGGCCGACATCCGTTCAAGAACGGACAAGGTATCGTCCTTGGAGTTGTCGTTCACCACCAAAATTTCGTGGTCAATCCCTTCCCGTTGAAGTTCTTCGTAGAACTTCTCCAAGGTTTCAACGATCGATTCCGATTCGTTGTAGGCGGGAATGACAATGCTCAACTTCATACTCGAGAGGACATGCTGTCGTGAATTTGAGATAAGATATCTTCCAAATTGTAGCGATAATCCCAAGAAGGATAATCGTTTTTAAACTTCCGAACATTGGAAATGTACCAAATGTGGTCTCCAATGCGGTTGTCTTCGGTGTAAGAATAGTTCATGGGTTTGCCGGTAATCTTCTCGCAAACGGCAATGGCTTCCTTCATGGAGCAATTGCTGTGACGTCCGCCCCCGGCATTGTAAGCTTCTCCCTGACGTGGATTTTGGTAAAAATGCCAAAACATGTTCACCAAATCCCAGGAGTGAATGTTGTCGCGAACTTGTTTTCCTTTGTAGCCAAAAACGGTGTAATGATCGCCCGTAATGGCACATTTCATGAGGTAACTCAAAAATCCGTGCAACTGGGTTCCGCTGTGTTGAGGTCCCGTTAAACAGCCGCCGCGGAAAACGCCCACATTCATGCCGAAGTACTTGCCGTACTCTTGGGCGATCACGTCGGCCGCCACTTTGGAAGCGCCGAATAAACTGTGTTTGCTGTGGTCAATCGACATGTTTTCGTCGATTCCGTGGGTGAAATACGGATGAGATTCCGCAATTTCCCACCGGTCTTCCAATTCTACCAAGGGAAGGTAGTTCGGGGTGTCGCCGTAAACCTTGTTGGTTGACGTGAAGATGAACACCGCCTTGGGGCAATGGTGACGGGTGAGTTCGAGCATGTTCACCGTGCCGGTAGCGTTCACTCCGAAATCGGTAAGCGGCTCCCGCGCTGCCCAATCGTGGGAGGGCTGAGCTGCGGTGTGCACGATCAGGTCGATGTCGGCTCCGAATTCTTTGAAGATGACTTCCAAGGCTTCGTAGCTGCGAATATCGGCGTTGCGATGGGTGTAGTTGCTGACTTGATTTTCCAATTGTTTGCGGTTCCACTCGGTGGAAGCGTTATCGCCAAAAAAGTAGGCGCGCATGTTGTTGTCGATTCCGACGATGAGATCGAATTTATCCGAGAAAAATCGAACCGCTTCACTTCCAATGAGTCCGGCTGAACCGGTAACCAAGCAAATTTTCATATCGAATTAACCTAAAATGGGTTTTAAGGCAGATTCGTTTTCACGAATCCAGTTGTAAATGTCAAAGATAATATCTTTCGGTGTTTTTTCGGGTTTCCAACCCATGGTTTTCGTAATCTTCGAATTGTCGGTTACGTACCAAGGGATATCGGCTGCTCTTGTTTCTGCAACCCGTTGAATTTCAATTTTATTTCCGGTGATTTCTTCGCAAAGTGCGGTTAGCTCGAGCAAAGAAACGCTCACTTCCGGTCCGCCTCCGGCGTTGAAAATTTGTCCGCGAACTTCGTTCAAGTGGTGAGCTTGCCAATCGACCAAACGGAACAAATCATCGGCATGCAACATATCGCGAACTTGTTTTCCGGTACCACCGTAGCCGAAGTAACCCAATTTCTGATTCCAGAAATGTTTGGCAACCCACAACACTACCACGCCTTGATCCACCTTGCCCATTTGGTACGGGCCGGTAATCACCCCGCAACGGTTGATCACGGCAGGAACACCTAAAAGCGCGTCGTATTCGGTGACCATGAGTTCCGATGCCAGCTTGCTGGCCCCGTAAAGCGATCGAGAGCCTTGAAGAGGAAACTGTTCCGACAATCCAAGTGGAGAAACACCCGGGATGGTTTGGTTTTCTTCCAAAACAAATCGGGTGGCATCTTCCCGGTAACGAATTTGGTCGATGGTGGACATCGGGTAAATTCGACTGGTTGATAGGAAGATGAATTGAGCCTTGGACCTACGGGCGTACTCGAGGCAATGAATGGTTCCTTGCAAATTGGTGTTCAGAAGATAGCCCGTGCTTCCTTCCAAACCGGCAAGAACCGAAGGCTCGGCCGCGGCTTCAATCACCAAATCTACTTCGGGAAGGTCGTGAAAATCTTCGGCGTTGCGGATATCTCCATGCACGAATTCAATTCCCATCGCTTTAAGTCGTGGAATATTCAACTCAGAACCACGTCGTTTCAGGTTATCGAAGGCGATGATGTGATAATCGGGGTATTTGGTTTTGAAAGACGTCGCTAACGTTGCGCCTACAAACCCGCAACCGCCGGTGATGAGAATCCGTTTCATCTTGCGAAAATAAACAAAAAACAGGAAGAATTGGGGGGAAATAAAAAACCCCGCTGATGCGGGGTTTTGGGTTGGTCCACTAGGGCTCGAACCTAGACTCTTCAATGCCAAAAACTGACGTGTTGCCTGTTACACCATGGACCAATCTGTGATTGTGGGCGCAAAATTAAATCGAAATTTCAAATGTGCAACCTATTCCTTGTTTTTTCTTTGAAATTTTTCGTACAAACGAGTTTGTTTGCTCTCCAAGGAGATGCTACGTCCTTGAATCCAAGCGTGTTGCAGGTTGGATGTGCTCATGTTCAAGGCATCGCCTTCGCACAGAAATAGGTTGGCATCTTTCCCGATTTCTAGGCTTCCGGTGCGTTTTTCGATGCCCAAGATCTCTGCCGCCGTGAGCGTGACCGACTGAAGCGCGGCTTCTTTTCCCAATCCGTGCGCAGCTGCCGTGCCCGATTCGTACGCCAAGTTACGTCCGGCCCATCCGCCTTTGCCGGCAAAAGCGAACGGAATTCCAGCCGATTTGAGTCGGGCAGGAAAGGTGTACGGTTCATCCACGGGGTCGTCTTCCCGGCGGGGTAAACGATGCGTTTCCTTCACCACAACCGCCACTTTATGTTCCAACAAGAATTCCTTCACCAAAAGCGCGTCTTCGGCACCAACCAAAACCGGGCGGATGCCCCATTTTTCGGCAAAATTGACGGAAGCAACGATGCCTTTCGCCTGACTCACGTGAATGAACAAGGCTTGTTTCCCCGAAATGACTGCTTTCATTCCTTCGAATCGAGCGTTGAAAGGGCGGTTGCTGCTTTCGTGGTAGGCTTTTGCTTCAGCAAAAAACTGTTCCATCTGCATCAATTGTTCTTTGGTTTGTTTTTGCTGATCTTCTACACTTCCGGCCCACCAAGCTTGAACGGGATCCATGTTTGGCCAGTTGAGGTGAATGGCATCATCGGTGCGGTAGGCCGCATCTTCCCAGTTCCATCCATCGAGTTGAACCACGCTGGAAGAGCCAGAAATCATTCCGCCAGTGGGGGTTACCTGAGCCAATAAAACTCCATTGGAGCGCACGGTTGGAGTGACCCGAGAATCGGTGTTGAAGGCAATCAGTGCGCGAACGTTGGGATTTACCGAACCGGTTTCTTCGTGATCAACCGTGGCTTGGATGCTCTCAATTTCATTCAATCCAATGTACGTATCCAAGGCGATGAGGCCGGGATACACGTGTTTCCCGTTTCCGTCGATGACCTCGGCTTCGGTGCGATTGATTCGAATTTCCGAACCATTTCCCACGTACGTAATTTTCCCTTGGGAGAAACCAATCACTCCGTTTTCAATGACCTTCCCATTGCCCAGGTGCAAGGTGGTATTGGTGATGTAAATGGCCTTTTTCTGCGATGGGGCCGGGGTTTCCTGAGCGAAAACCGAGGAAACAAAAAGTGCCATGGCAAAAGAGAAAAATTGCTTCATGATGGATTAGCTTTGTAGAATACAAACATAAACAATGGAAACGTATCGTGCGCTCTGGGTAACCGAAACTTCGGAAGGAAAATTTGAAAGAACCGTTTGCGACTTACCAGCCCACCAAATTCCCGACAAGGGAACGTGGATCAAGGTTCGGTATTCGGCCTTGAATTTTAAAGATGGATTATCGGCCAGCGGACACAAGGGTATTACGCGGAAATTTCCGCACACCCCCGGCGTAGATGCGGTGGGAACGGTGGTGCGATGCGCAGACGGCCAATTTCAGGAAAGCGATGTGGTGTTGGTGACCGGATACGATTTGGGCATGAATACCTACGGCGGATTCGGGCAGTTGATTTCGGTTCCTTCCGAATGGGTGATTCCCATGCCGGCCGGAATGAGTGAGCTGGAAGCCATTGTTTTGGGTACGGCCGGATTTACTGCCGCCCTGGGTTTGTACCAAATGGAATTGAACGGCCAAAACCCCGAGAAGGGCGCCTTGGTGGTGAGTGGAGCTTCGGGCGGCGTGGGTTCCATGGCGGTAACCATCTTTGCTTCTGCCGGTTACGAGGTCATCGCCTCCACCGGAAAATCCCACGAATCGGATTATTTGAAATCATTGGGGGCAACTTCCATCATTTCTCGGGAAGAAATGCTGGGGCACGAAACCCGTCCGATGATCAGCACCCGCTGGGCGGGTGGTTTGGATACGGTGGGCGGCAAAACCTTGGAGTCGATGCTAAGAGCCACCGGCTTGTACGGCAACGTGGCGGTTTGCGGGTTGGTAGACACTCCAGAATTTTCGACCACGGTTTACCCGCTCATCATTCGGGGGGTGAATATTTTGGGGGTAGCTTCGGCCGAAACCGAAAAGCCCATTCGTTTGAAGGTGTGGGAGAAATTAGCCGGTCCGTGGAAACCGAAAACCTTGGATTTGATTCATCAGAAAACCATTGGATTTGATGAGTTGAACGCGAGTTTGGACGATATTTTAGGGGGAAGAACCCGCGGCCGAGTGGTGTTGGATTTATGGAAATGAAGCGTTGGGCCGCTTGGGGATTGGTGATTTGGACGTTGGTGAACCTCGTTCAGGCTTCTTTTTTACCGCTGCATCCCGATGAAGCGTATTATTGGTTGTATGCCCAGAATTTGGATTGGGGTTATTTCGATCATCCGCCCATGGTGGCGGTGGGCATCGCCCTGTTCGATTGGATTCCTGGAGAATTGGGCGTGCGTTTTTCTACCGTGCTTTGGAGTACGGGAACGTTGTTTCTTTTTCAGCAATGGATGAAGAAAAAAGGAGAGGGACCTTTTCCCCACTGGATGTGGTTGTTGTTTTTCCCTTTGGTTCACGCTTACGGGTTTGTTGCTACACCCGATGCGCCGTTGTTGTTTTTTGGAATGGCGTTTTGGTGGTGGGCGAGTAGGGCAGCGGAGAAGGAGAAAACAACGTTGGTGGATGGGTTCGTTTGGGGGGTGATCATGGCGGGGTTGTTGTACAGCAAATACCACGGCATTTTGCTGATTGGTTTTTATGGATTAACCCATCGATGGGTTTGGAAATCAAGAGTTTGGTACTTGGCTGGATTGGTTGGAGCTGTGTTGTTTGCGCCTCATTTGTGGTGGCAATATCAGCACGATTTCCCTTCCCTTTCGTATCATTTAAAAGAAAGAAATGAGTCCTTCCAATGGAATTTTTTGGGGGAATACGTGCTTAACTCGGTCTTGTTGTTTCACCCGTGGATTTGGTGGAAAATGATGAAAAAAGGAGAGGGAGCAACGTTGGAACAGAGGAGATGGAAGGCTTTTACCCTTTTGTTTTTCGGCTTTTTCTTGTGGAGTGTGGGGAAAGGACATGTTCAACCGCAGTGGACGTTGTTGGCGGTGATTCCGATGGGAGCGTGGATGGGCAGCAAGTCGTTTTCATGGAAATCGGTTCATTGGGCCATGGGCCTAACGTTGGGGTTGATGTTGGTAGCAAGGGGTTTGGTTTTTGTTGTTCCATCCTTGGGATTTGCCGAAAACAGGGCCAAATCGTTGGCCTTGGGGGAAGAGATCAAAGGGAGGAACGTGGTGTTTTCGGGCAGTTTTCAAACCATTTCGTTGTATGCATTTTACAACAAGCAATTCAACGTGCATTTGGAGGGCCATCGAAAAACGCAGTTTGATTTTTGGCGGTGGGATCGTTCGTTTAGGGGGGAAGTGGTGAGGCGGTAGGTTAACCTCGATTCTTTAGTTTTTTTAAATGGAATGAGAGAGGGTTCGAGAGGACCAATTTCCTACACTTTCCATGTTAAATGGGCAGGATAATTATAGATCTAATTCCATTTAATTCACTTTTTTTAATTTAATGTCACTAAAAAATTATCAGTTACTTATTTTAAAATAAAAAATTTGACTGTAATTATTTGGTTGTATAGATTTGTAATCTACCTTTTGAGTTAATTAAATAAAAATAAATAAGGAAAAATGAAAAAAATAATGACAATTTTTGGTGCAGCGGTATTTTCTTCAATTATGCTAACCAGCTGCAGTAATAGTTCAATTGAAAGTGATGCAAAAAGAGTCGCCGAACTTCAATGTAGAGCACAAAAACTTATGCAAAATGCAACATCTGGTGATATGTCAGTAATTGAAGAGAGTAATAAGTTGACCGCTGAGGCACTTGCTTTATCTAAAGAAATTGAAGGAAAATACACATCGGATTCTGATAAAGAGGAATTCGCAAAAGCCATGTTGAAAGAAATGGGCAATTGTAAATAAAAAAGGGAAGTCCAAAATTCACTTAAATAAGCAGGGCGGATACCGAAAAGCCACACGAGTAGGAAAAATTTAAAAAAAATAAAAAATGAATTATTACTTCAAAGTATTGCAGAATTATGCAACTTTCAACGGACGAGCAAGAAGAAAAGAATATTGGATGTTTGCATTAATTAATATTTTTGTTTCATTTTTATTCGGCGTTTTTTGTGGCCTTATTGGTATCCCAGAATTCGCCAACCTATACACCTTAGCCGTAATTATTCCATCTATTGCTGTAGGTGTAAGAAGAATGCACGACGTGGGTAAGAGTGGTTGGTTTTTGTTAATCCCCATTTATAATTTTATCCTTTCTGTAACGGAAGGTGAGAATGGGGAAAATGAATATGGAACAGATCCAAAAACAGAATAAAAACAATTCAAATTTACCCATGTTGGAATATTTGACATTGTAAAATTTCAAGTATTCCAGCATTTATCAAACTTTTGTAATTGTTTGATAGTTTGTTATTTCTAAGCCACCAATATTACTCTGTTGTCAGCCCCACCATTGAGCCCTTTTCAATAGCCTATCCTGTTTTTTCCTTGTATCTTGAGACGGAATAACCAACAAATGGGGTATTGAAATGAAACCATCCAAAAAAATAATTTTAGGTCTTACGTTTTTCATCATCACTTCCTGCAATCAACCCATCGATCAACCTGAAAAGTTGGAACATTCAACATCTCCCGCGCTCATCGTGCAACAAGATGATAGGTTTATCCTTGAAGCCGTTCCCCATCAAAATGTTGTTCGCATTATTCCACCCAAAAAGTCAAATTTTGAATTTCCGGATACCTCAGTAACCCCAGAAGCATTTAAAACCGCCGACTTTAACGCCGATGGCAAGAAAGATATTCTCGTTTATTTGGGCGCGTGTGGAACCGGCGGCTGCATGTATGCTTTGTTTTTAAGACAAAACAAGCAGTTTTTCAAATTGGCATTTCTGGATTATCTGAAAAATCCAGAGTTCAAGATAGAAAAAGATGGATTGTGGACGATTGAATCCTACGAAGAACTTGAGCCGTACAACCCATCCAGAATTCAAAAAACAATTTTCAAGTTCGATAAAGATTCGTACCACTATCAAGTCGATTTGTCCTTCGTTCTTTCTAACGGGGAATCGAATAAAAAATGGACGAATTGAAAACCGCACCTACCTCAAATCACGCCCGTATTTTTTTAACTTTGAATCATGAACTCCCTCTCCTTCAATAGTGACCAATTCATCCTGTTGTTGAGTTTTCTGGGGTACTGGGTGGTACTGGCCGTATTCATTTTTTCGATCAAAAAGAAGGTGAAAGTTGGACTATTGAATCTACTCGTTCACCTTGCTTACAGTTCCTTTTTCATGCTTGGCCTCGTATTCAAGTCGCAAGGTGGATCCGCTTTGGCGTGGTTTCTCTATTTGCTTTTCTTCCTTTGGATTCACACGTCCATCAACTTTACGCAAATTGTTTATGGCTGGATGAAATCACGAAAAAATCGAAACACGGTCTAAATCTCGAAAATCCTTTTCTTCGAAGGCACTTTTACCCTCTTCGCAAGGTAATCTGCGTAATTTCTGGCCAAATGCCTACTCGTCCCCGAAATCCGATGAATCCGAATCCGCGGTTCACGTAAATTTTCCGACTCCCCGAGCCGTAGGCCCCGGCCCACGTTGGGTAGCGGAACTTCACCGGACTCCACCGAAGGCCGGGAATTTCAATGCCGTACTGCATGCCGTGGGTGTGTCCGCTTAGCGTCAGGTGAATGTTCATGGGGAAATGCTGCACCTGCTCCGAAAAATGGGAGGGATCGTGGGAGAGCAAAACGGTAAACGCGCCGTCCTCCACCTGCTCCATCGCCTTGGGTAAATCGCCGTACTTGGAAAAGCCGCCGGCACCCCAGTTTTCTACCCCCGCCAAACGAATAAATTGTCCGTTTCTCTCAATTTTAATGGATTCATTGAGGAGCGGACGAAATCCCATCCGTCGTTGGTATTGCAGTAAATTGGTGATATTTTGCTGTTTTTCCTCTTGGGAATTCCACACCAAATAATCGCCGTAATCGTGGTTGCCGAGGATGGAAAATTTCCCTGTTTTCGAGGTGAATTTCCCCAAGGTTTCGATCCACGGCTCGGCTTCTTCGGAGTGGTGATTCACCATGTCGCCGGTAAACACCATCAGGTCAGAATTTAGGGAATTGGCCATGTTGATCCCTTTTTCAACGATGGAATGGTCTTCAAATGAGCCAATGTGGAGGTCGGAAATTTGGGTGATGGTAAACCCATCAAACGCTTCGGGAAGATCGGGGAAAGAAAACGTAGCTTTATGAATCTGAAAATCGTACTTCCCCTTAAAAATGCCGTACAAATTGGCGGCTAAGGGAAGGGAAGCAACGCCAAGGGCGAGTTGAGAAAGGAAGGTTCGTCGTTCGGGCAAGTGGGCATGCGGTTTTTGAAACGGAGCGGAAATGGTCCGAAAAAGATCTTCTCCAAGAAGAAAAAGAATCAAAATGATTTTGGGAAGCAAGGTAACAATGGCCACGGTCATGGCCCATTCCTGAAATCGTCCTGGCCCTAAGGACCGATCCATGGTAAACACCCCAACCAACACCCAGATGTAGAGGAGGATGTGGAATCCCCAGTAGATGTAAAAATGGAGGGGGCGCTGGGGCGAATCAACCTTAAAGAATGCGGTTTTTATGGCTTGGTAAGCGTAATAATCGATGAGGAAAACCAATCCGAAAATGAGGAAGAAACGGAATAGGAAGGGGAATATTTGGGTCATGAAAGTTTAAACGCGATGTTGAGGGATTGGTTTTCCGATTGTTGGATTCAGCAGCAAAAATAGTAAAAAACGGATGCTTTTTTCAGTTTAGGTGAGTAAGAAGCCGGTGGCAGACTTCAGTTCTCTAGCTCCTCACCTTGAATGAATACGGAAAGATGGTCGTAAAAAAAAGTAGTAGCGTATCTTTGGTTTTTCAATGTTGAAAAAATGAAACTTCAAATTCTTTCTGATCACCTAATGAACCCGTTCAAAGCAGGGGTGACGAAGAAATTGGATGCGATCATCGAAGGTTTAGACCGCATAGAAACGCCGGTTGATTATTTCAAGTTTTACAACTCAGTTTCCAGTGTTTACTCCTCTAAAATTGAAGGGGAGGGAATTGATTTTGACAGCTTTTTCAAACATAAATTCTTAAACGTTAGCTACCAACCAGATTACACAAGAAGGTCAGACGTCCTATTCATGGCTTATGAATTCATCTTTGGGAATAAATTAACGTTTCAGAATCTTAAAACTGCACATGCAATTTTAAGCGCAAATCTTCTTCCCACATCTCAACAAGGATTAGTGAGGACAAATCCTATGTTTGTTATCAATAAGGAAGATAGGATTGATTATGTAGCGGCAGAACCAAGCAAATTGGATGTTGAACTTCACAAACTGTTTGCCGATATTGAACTTCTTTTGGAGATTGATTTAAGCCACGAAGAAGTTTTTTATTTCGGATCGTACATCCACTTGGTCTTTGTTAAAATTCATCCCTTTCAAGATGGAAACGGAAGGTCTGCGAGACTCCTTGAAAAGTGGTTTCTCATTCAAAAATTTGGTGATAAAGCAACGGCAATTCAGTTAGAAAAGAATTATTACGTAAATCTTCAAAAGTATTACGGCAATTTGAGAGTTCTTGGAATTGACTATGAATTGCTGGAATACGACAAGGCGTTAGATTTTCTATGGATGACCGTCATTGGATTCATGAACCAATAACATACCCTGGTTTTCGAGTCCTTTTTTCAGTTTAATGACCGCCCATCGACTTCGCTCAGGGACCCCCTAGTTTGATTTTTTAACCAGAATGAAAATTTGTTCCTGGACAAAATCAAAAAACAACAGTAAAAGGGTAAACTTTTTTAGGACGGGTCAATATATTAAATTTTCCGGGGGATAAATCCCCGCCCCCACCGAGAGCAATTTACGTCTTTTTTGGGGAGTAAGTCGTAAGTGAAACGTTTATAAACGTTTATAAACGTTTATAAACGGGTAGGTGGTCTCGATACTTTTCTTTCAGAAAAACTCGACCACCGCGGAGTTGCACTTGAGGACACCCGACCGTTCCACCGTCCGATAAACCGCGGAGCGAGTTTCAAAAACAAACTTAAGGAAAACGGGACTTCGCCCTTCAATTTCTATGTTTTTTCCAACCAAAATTCTTCTTTATCGAATCCGAATGTGAAAACTCTTCCTTCGTGGATTCGCAAATCCATTTGCGAATAACCACGGATTCAGTCGCTTAACCGTTCCCGCAGCCAAATGAAATTGCTGTTCTATCCCAACCGCCGAAAACGCCGAATCCGTCGTGAAAAACTCAAACGGACGGTGTTTTTCTTTCCAAACTTCCGTAGGGTAACCGTACAAATGCGGATATTCAATCACCAGCTTAAAGGCAATCAACTTCGGTAAAAAGGCTTGGGTTTCTGCCCCCAACCGCAGTTGGTAAAAATCGTCTTCGTTTTGGCGATTCATTTTTGATAAAATTCCGCCCATGCCCATGTTGTAGCCGCCAATCACCATCGGCCAGCTGCCCACCGTGTCGTACAACATTTTCAAATAATCAGAGGCAGCTTCGGTGCTTGCCCAGGGGTCTAACCGTTGATCCATGGCTCCGTTAATGGTTAATCCGAAGTTGCGGGCCGTTCTTGTTTGCAATTGCCAAAAGCCTTTCGCACCCCGAGCGCTGGTTACATTCGTTAAATTGCTTTCCACAATGGGAATGAACTTCAAATCGTCGGGCAATTGCTTTTCTTTTAAAATTTTGCTCATTTCTGGCAACCACCGGGCCGATTGTTGCAAATAAAAAATGGTGGCATCTCGGTGTTTCATGCGGTCTTTCAACGCTTTATAAACCGCTTTTCGGAATCGCTTCCTCGTCATTGGAACCGGTTGTCCCGCAAAAAAAATGGTATCGGGAACCGGAATGTTCCCCAGGTCGTACTTAAAAATGGTGCCGTGATCCAACACAGGATCTTTCCGGAAGTATCCATCCCAATTGGTGTGAAAAATCCAAGCGTTGAACATCCCCGCGGCCAACAAAATACCCGCAAACAAGGCCAAGTTTTTTCCGATGGATTTCTGCCTTCGATTCATTCTTTCCTTTTAAACAGGGGTACGGTGCTGCAAGGCTCTCCGTACATCAAAATTTTCACCACTGGCTTCAGCTTCAGCGTGATGGCCACGTATGCCGCTTCCGAAATGCTCTCATCTCCACATCCCTTCACCACGACTTTGGCTTTTTCGAAGGATGAAACATCCATCTGATTGATATTTTGAAGAAGAATCTGGTTTCGAACATGTTCCGTTGTGCCGAAAAAAACCTGAGCGCCGGCCTGTTGCAAATTCCCGGCCAACAGCATGAATGCCCAGGTGGGAACAATCGCATCCGTGGAACAGTACACTGCCACGATTTCATGTTGAAAGATTGTCCAATCGGTCGCTCCCATGGCCTCGCGAAAATCCTTTTCTTTCAGCACCATCCCTTGCCGTAAATAAGAAGAAAGGTCGACCGACAAAATTGGTTTTTCGGGGAGAAAACGGGCTAAATCAAGGGTAATGATGCCTGAAGCTGCAACTTTATTAACGATGGTTTCCATAGACTTCTTTTGAAAGATACAACGGAAGTCGATGACTTATGGTTTCCGTCGCTGAACAAACCGAAGCGAAATGTGGAAAGTTTCTGCCATTTGCCTACGTCCCCACCACGACAATCCGAAAACCAACAAGGCGATGGCCATCAAACTTTGGGTAAGCGAAAGCGAAAGCTGATGCTGTAAAAACAGATGAAGTGGAACCATCAAAACCACGCTTCCCCGCATCAGATTGATGATGGTACTGCTGGCCGTATTTCGAACGTTCGTTCCAAATTGTTCCGATACGGCCGTAACAAAAACAGCCATGTACCCCGAAAATAGCCCCAAGAGAATCACCAAGAGATACAGCAGCGTGGGAGAAACTCCTAGGGTGAGTAAAACAAAGAGCAGAACCACGGTTCCTAACCAACCCCAGGTGTATCCATGGAGGACTTTCAATCGGGATTGTATTTTTTGGCTGATGAGTCCGGAAGAAAGGTCACCCACCGAAAATGCCGCTTGAAAGCAAATGAGTCCGGTGGTGACTTTGATTCCTGAAATACCGTGGAATTGAGCAATTTCGGGAAGGAAGCCAACCAGCAACCCGGCCGAAAACCAGATGGGAACGCCGGCCAAAACCGAACCGATGTACTTTTTACGATTTTCGGAATTCAGTAAGATGCGAAGGGCGCCCCGTTCGTGGGGGTGGCTTTCTTGGGTTCGAAAAATAGCCGATTCAGTAACACCAAAGCGGAAAAGGAGCAAGGCGATGCCGAGTGCGCCGCCCAGAAAGTAGGTGGTTTGCCAGGGCAAAAGATCGCCCATGAGGGCGGCGACCACTGCGCCCAGGGCGCCCAACGTTGCCACCAAAAAGGCACCGATTCCCCGCTGTCGGTCTTCCAACTGTTCCATCACCAGGCTGATGCCTGCACCCAACTCTCCCGCCAAACCGAGTCCAGCAAAGAATCGACAGAGGTGGTAGGCGGAAAGGTCGGTCACAAATCCGTTGGCTGCGGTTGCGATGGAGTAGGTGAGGATAGAACCCAGGAGCACGGTGAGGCGGCCCCGTTTATCGCCCAATATTCCCCAAAGGAAGCCGCCGAGGAGCATGCCCCACATTTGGGTGGCGAGCAATTGCTCGCCGATGTCACCCATGGTTTCGGGGGATACGCCCATGGAAGAAAGCGACGGCCGCCGAACCACGGAAAAGAGGAAAAGGTCAAAAACATCGACAAAAAATCCGAGTCCGGCCAAAAGGACCACACGGTTTGATAGTATTCGAAGCATGGGTTAAAGGTAATATTTTATACAATTCGGGGGAAATATTGGGCCGATGAAAAGAGCCAAATTAAAAAATAGATAGATAAATGCCACATATTAAAAAATTGTTCCTATCTTTGTGAAAATTATCAAATAGAAATCATTATGAAAAAGGGAATTCTACTATTCTTGTTATTATTCATTGGATGGGGAACGGTGCAGGCTACGCATTTTGCTGGTGGAGATTGCTACTACGATTACGTAAGTGCAACTCCTGGCGATAATACCCGTGCGCGATATGCTGTTCACTATATTTTTTATAGAGATATTCAAGGGGCGGCGTTTAATGCTACTTCCATTACGGTCGGCATGTACGATGCTTCTCCAACTTCCGTTTCGGGTGTGGTGGAAGTGCTTCGAACAGTCCCACAGTTTTCGCGCCAGTTATTGAATCAGTATTCTCCGGGGTGTTTTTATAAAAGTCCTATTGGATATGAACGCGTTGAATTTATTGATACTGTTGATCTTTTAAGAACCAAAGGCTATTTCTTTTCTACTTCAAATTTCGCTAGAAACGGCGGACAAATTCAAAATATTAGTCAAACAGGACCTTTTTCAATTGTTTTAAGTACCTACGTTCCTCCACGAAATTCATTTGTGAATAATAGTCCCCGTTTTAGAGCGATTCCAGTACCCTATTCATGTGTAGGTAAAAAATATGTTTACAACCACGATGGTTTTGATCTGGATGGTGATTCCTTGGCTTTTAATATTGTATGGCCTTATGGACAAGGAGGAACTTATCGTTCAGGGGGTAACGTTGGCGAAGGGGGGATTCCCGATTTTAATATTTCAACTTTGCCTCTTGCACAACGCTCTAGCTTTCCTACCCGTCCAACTTTACCAGGGAACAATACCGGTATTTCGGGTTATTATACCCCAGTAACCTATCAGGGAGCCTATAGCTTTCCTTCCAGTCAAGTTCCAGCCATTTCTCCCGATACCTTAAAGATTGATGGTCAAACGGGTGAAATAAGTTTTACCCCTGTAAACCAAGGTGGATTCGTTGTTGCAGTAGAATGTTCTGAATACCGAGTAGACCGAGTGAACAATACCGTTACGTATTTGGGTTCTTCCCGCCGCGATTTGCAGTTCTTTTTTGATGCTAATTGTTCTTCTAACAATGCACCGCAGATTATGGTTACTGATAGTTTTACAATTAAAGTTGGTGATACCCTTGACTTTAATGCGTCTGGAATTGAATTTGACCCTACTCGAGATACCGTTATCATGAGCATTTCCGGGGATATTGTTGGAGCCGGTTCCGGTAAAGCAAGTGTTACCATCACGCCAGGTCCAAGTCAGGCGGTAATGAATATTCGATGGATTCCGAATTGTACCTATTCAAGAACAGCACCATATTTTTTAATCATCACAGCAAAAGATAATTTATGTGCAGTAAATCAAAAAACAGTTTATTTACAGGTTTTGCCGAAATCAATAATTTCCCCACCTCAAAATCTCAATTGTTCAAGCAAAAACGGTGGATTAAAATTAACATGGTCTAATTCATTCAGTAATGGTATAGATTTCTCAAAATATCTGATTTATAGAAAAATAGATCAAGCACCATTTCAACTGATTGATTCAATTAGTCAATTTACGCAATTGAGTTATTTCGATTCAATTAATTATTCTAACAACAATATTGGTTCGATTTCTTATTGCATGATTGGTGTTAATACATGTGGAGAAATAGGAAAAGGTTCAGATACCACTTCTTTTATCGTTCATAACATTTTTTCCAGCCTTCCCGACACTCTTTCCGCTTGTGGCAAATCAGCTATTCTAGATGCAGGTAATTTTGGTGCTAATTATTTATGGAATACAGGTGAAACGACTCAACAAATTACGGTTGCCCAGTCTGGTTGGTACCATGTTTCCATTTCAACTCAAACCAATTCCTTAAGGGACAGCGTTTACGTTGACCTCCTTTCTGTTGATCTCGGCAACGATACCGCCATTTGTGCTGGACAAACCTACGTGATCAATCCCTTCGTGAAAGGAAATCCGAATTTGAAAAACGGATTGATGGCCGCTTACTCCTTCGATGGAAATGCCTACGACTTTTCGGGCAACGGAAACCACGGAAAACCCCGTGGTGTAACGCCCACCACCGATCGTTTCGGAAATCCCAATGGAGCGTATTTCTTCCGCGGTTTCGGTAACAACGACCACGTTTTCGTTCCCAACCACCCCTCCATGCACATCGATTCGGTGTACACCATGTCGCTTTGGTACAAGGAAATTCCTGGAAATGCCATGAATGGGGTAGGGGCTTATTCGCCTACCAACGGAACTGCCGCTTTGTTTGCTAAAGAAGGCGACGGAATTGGAACGCCTCCCGGATTTTTTGCCGATATTAACTACAACGCCAACGGCGGTTACAGCTTGAATTATTTGCAGGTTGACGGTTGCTGCGGGGTGCGTTCGAAATTCCAAGCTCAATTCAGTCACCCCATGCAGGTAGATTCTACTTGGAAACATGTGGTGATTGTAAATACCAAAGATTACGCCGAAACGTACATCAATGGAGTAAAAGTGAAGTTTGCTTCCATGCCTTCCACGTTCTTGGCTGCGAACCGCAACAATTTGTATTTTGGCACTTATGGATACGGTAATCAATCGCCGTTTTGGTATCCTTTCTATGGAAGCATGGACGAAGTGTTCATGTACAATCGTGCCCTGGATTCCAATGAAATTTCAGCGCTTTACCAGCTTCAAAATTCAAAAAATCAGTTTACTTATACTTGGAGCAACGGAGCAACCACGCCTTACATCGGCGTTACTCCAGCCCAAACCACCACTTACTATTGTACCGTGAGCAACGGCATTTCTTCTTGTGTTGATAGTGTTACCATTACTGTTAAACCCAATCCTCCTGTGGTTGCGCTTCCCGATACCTTGTTCCAGTGCGGAAACCCTGGTCGTTTGGATGCCGGCAATCCAGGAGCTACCTATTTGTGGAGCAACAAAGCAACTACCCAATCCATTCTTCCTGTTAATGGCGGTTGGTATTCGGTTGTTGTCAATCAAAACGGATGTATTGCTACCGATTCTTCTTTTGTTGATTTGTTGACTTTGGATTTGGGTAGAGATACCAGCATTTGCATCGGATCAACCATCACCTTGAGCGTTCAAGGACAAAATTTAGGAAATACCACTCCAGATAGCATTTTTGTACCTACAGATGCTTCTTGGAAAGTAAGTGTTTTGAATCCGGAAGGATGGGAATTCGTTGGATTTAACGATACCAATTCTTTCTGGCCATCTGCAAGAATTCAAGGGACTTCCAACATTTCAGGAGCTCAACCCATTTGGTATCCAGATGGAACCGGAGTTTATGATGCGTATTTCCGCAAAGTATTTGAAGTAAATGGGCAGCCAAATGCCGATTTTCAGTTGGAAATTTCGGCAGAAAACGAATATTATGCGTTTGTAAACGGTCGTTTCGTTGGATATGGAAACAGCAGCATGGGAGCCAAACAAACGTATCCGATTGCTCAAAATTTGATTCAAGGATACAATTCCATTGCCATTTTTGCTTCCAATTGGGGCGTTTCTACGGCTCAACTTTCAGCTTTGATTACCGGTACAACCGATAAAAAATCGTACTTGTGGACAACGGGAGATACCACTTCTTCCATCACGGTTGCTCCTACTCAAACCACCACTTATTACTGCACGGTAACCAACGGTTACACGTTCTGCACCGATAGCATGGTGGTTCGTGTTGGTACTCCTCAATCGATTTCCATTCAAGGAACCACTTGTTCTAATCAGCCGTATGTTTTTGGTGGAAGAACGATTTCGCAACCTGGTGTTTATGTAGATAGTTTACGTTCTTCGTTTGGTTGCGACTCGGTCGTTACCTTGAGTTTGAACGTTAATCCGATTTCTGTAGATTCCATTTCGGCTAAGGTTTGTGGAAATTCGACCTACATTTTTGGAGGAGTAGCTTTAACACAATCCGGGTTTTATGTTGATACCTTGCAAGGATCTTTGGGTTGCGATTCTTTCGTGGTTTTGGATCTTCAATTTGCCCAACCCGATACCCAGCGCATCAATACCGCCATTTGCAACGGTAGCAGTTATGCTTTCAATGGCCAAAATCTTACTCAGCCAGGGGTTTATCAATCCATTTTGACCAACAGTCAGGGCTGTGATTCCGTAATCATTCTTACCTTGAATGTGAACGCCAGCCCAGTCATTACTCTTAATGATTCCATTTGTAGAGGACAAGTTTATTCGTTTGGAGGACAGTTGTATTCCAATTCTGGTCAGTATTCTTTTACAAGCGTTAGTCAATCTGGTTGTACCACCACTGTTGTTTTGAATTTAGTGGTGAATGAAATACAAAAAGCGGTGATTACTGCGAATGGCCCACTTGAATTCTGTGGAAATGGTTCCGTTTCTTTTGCTGCTTCAACAGGTCGTTCTTATTTGTGGAGCACGGGTGCTAGAACTTCCAGCATTCAAGTACGTCAAAGCAATTCAATTTGGGTAGAAGTGACCGATTTCAACGGTTGTGTTTCTCGAAGTGATTCACAAGTGGTGATTCAACGTTTAACTGTTCCCACACGTCCCGATACCATTATTGGATTTATGAATCCTTGTGGTATTCGTGGTACCAATAATTTAGCAACTTATTCTGTTGCTAGAGATTCCAATGCTACTTCCTATTTGTGGATGTTAACCGACGGTATTGTAGCTGTTGGAAGAACGGATAGCGATGTTATTGAAGTTCTTTATCCTGCCGATTATACCACAGGTCAAATTCGTGTTACCCCTCAAAATGCATGTGGAAGTGGAACTCCAAGAGCCATTTATCCGCGAACCGGTAAGCCAACAAACGCACCCATTGTTAGTCAAGCTGACATCGCAGTTTGTGCTATTCGAGGCACCGGAAATACGGCAACCTATTCCGTTTTTCAGGCTGATGGATGTAATGGTTATTTGTGGACTGTACCTAAAAATGCAACGTTAGTTTCGGGTCAGGGAACCACCAGTATTCAGGTCATGTTTGCATCAACGTTTACCAGTGGAAGAATTTTGGTGGTTGGACTTTCGCCCTGCGGAAATACGAATTCCCGTTCAATTAGCGTTAATCTGTTGCCAAAACCTGTGATCAGTGGACCCAATGTTCTTTGCCCAGGAGACACTGCTACATTTTCTATTCCTTCCGTTCCTAATGCAACGCGTTACCGTTTCAATTTGCCAGCAGGCTTGGTATTGGTGAGTCAGAATTTGAATACAGCGGTGATTCGCAATTCAGGATCATTTATTTCAGGGTCTTTGGGTGCACAGTATCAAACCTTAAATTGCGGTTGGTCGCAGCCTGGGGCTCATATTGTGAATACGGTTGCATGTCGTTCAATTGCTTCAGAAGGTTTGTCGATTGCCATCTACCCGAACCCCAGCCGTGGAGAATTTCAGTTGCAGTTGGGAACCATGGTTTCGAATATTCAAGTGAGTTTGTACTCTAGCGATGGCCGTTTGGTTAAGCGAGAAATGTTATCTCCAGTTGAGATCCAAACGTTGAATTATCAAAATTTAGCCGAGGGCTTGTACCATTTAGAAGTCGTAGCTACCGATTTGAACCAGCAAGTGGTTCGCCATCTGGAGAAGCTCATGATTCAGCGATAAACTGGATCAATCAGTAAACAAAAAAGCCCCGAAGGAATTCGGGGCTTTTTGTTGGGTTGGGTTGGGAATTTTTAATTCAACTGTGCAGATTCTGCCAAAACATTTCGATCGATCTTCTTCACTAAACCTTGAAGGACTTTTCCGGGGCCCACTTCATAAAACTCGGTGGCACCATCGGTGAGCATTTGTTGCACGCTTTGGGTCCAACGAACGGCTCCGGTGAGTTGAATTTTGAGGTTATGTTTGATTTCATCGGGGTTGGAAACTCCGCGTGCAACCACATTTTGATAAATAGGACATCGTGGAGTTTGGATTTCGGTTTGATTGATGGCGGCTTCTAATTTTTCTTGGGCGGGTGCCATCAAAGGAGAGTGAAATGCTCCTCCAACAGAAAGGGGCACTGCTCGTTTAGCGCCAGCTTCGGTAAGTTTGAGGCATCCGATTTCTACTCCTTTTAATGATCCAGAAATAACAACTTGTCCGGGGCAATTGAAATTGGCTGCAACGACGATTTCATCGGTGATTTGGCCGCAAACCGATTCTACTACAGCATCTTCGAGTCCGAGAATGGCTGCCATGGTGGAAGGTTGCATTTCACAGGCTTCTTGCATTGCCAATGCACGTGCTGAAACCAAACGCAGACCATCTTCAAAGGATAGGGCGCCGGCCGCTACGAGAGCAGAGAATTCTCCAAGCGAATGGCCAGCAACCATGTTGGGTTGAAATTGATCTCCCAACAAAGTGGCGAGGACAACCGAGTGAATAAATACGGCAGGTTGAGTCACTTTGGTTTGGCGCAGGTCTTCTTCCGTGCCTTCAAACATGATTTTTGAAATGTCGAATCCGAGGATTTCGTTGGCGCGATGGAACATGTTTCTCGCTATTTCCGAGGAATCAAATAAGTCTTTTCCCATTCCAGGGAATTGGGCGCCTTGGCCCGGGAAAATGTATGCTTTCATGGGATTAATTTCCAAAATATTCAACAAAATTACGCTCGGTTTCAACCAGTTTAATTCCGTGCAACGAATAGGTATCGCCGGCGAGGAGGGGTTGCAAAATGTTGTAAATCTCAACGGCAAGAACCTCGGTAGACGCCATTTTATTTTTCATAAACGGAACGTCGAGATTGAGGTTTTTATGATCCAATACATCTATGATGTGTTCGTCGATGATTTTTTTCATCCAATTCAAATCAACAACAAAACCGGTATCTGGATTTATTTCGCCTTTTACGGTTACAAAAAGGTCGTAATTATGGCCATGCCAATTAGCATTGGCACATTTTCCAAAGCAGGCTTTATTCTGTTCATCGGACCAATTTGGTTGATAAACCCGATGTGCTGCATTGAAATGCATTTTTCTTGTCACAAAAATCATGATGCAAAGATACAAACACGTTTATCTTTGCTAAAAAGGAAAAATTGTGATTGTTATTACTGGAGCAGCTGGATTTATTGGGAGCCATTTGGCGGAAGGCCTCGCTGAAAAGGGGTTTCGCGACTTGGTTTTGGTAGATGATTTTTCGATTCCAGAGAAAAAGGCCAACTGGTCTGGTCTAGTTTACCAAGCATTGGTTCATCGAGATGCTTTTTTTGATTGGTTACAGCAGCATCATCGGCAGGTTCAATATGTTTTTCATTTGGGTGCTCGAACCAATACGCTTGAGCAAGATGAAGAGGTATTGAATCGGTTGAATTTTGAGTATTCTCAACATGTTTGGGAACATTGTGTTCGATTCGGGTTGCCCATGTGTTATGCGAGTTCTGCCGCTACTTATGGCGATGGTTCTTTAGGTTTTGACGATGATCTGTCTATTATTCATCAACTTCAACCGTTGAATCCGTACGGTTGGTCAAAGCATCGGTTTGATCTTTGGGCTCTAGAACAGAAAAGGAAACCCGTTCAGTGGGTAGGCTTAAAATTTTTTAACGTTTACGGAAATCGAGAAAATCACAAGGGAAGAATGGCCTCGGTGGTCTTGCATGCCTATCAACAAATTGCCTCAACCCAGGAATTGAAACTCTTTAAATCCTACCGAAAAGATGTGCCTGATGGCGAGCAAAAAAGAGATTTTATTTTCGTTAAAGATTTGGTTATCATGATGATAAACATCATGTTAGACCGGAGAATAACAGGCATCTACAATGCAGGTACAGGTTGCGCCAGGTCTTTCAACGAGTTATCAACAATTATTTTCGAAGCACTTGGTTTGCCTGAAAAAGTGGTCTATGTAGATATGCCTGATGTGCTTCAAAAACAATACCAATATTTTACGAGAGCAAATATGATTTCGTTTTTCAAAAATAAATCTCTTATTTTTACCCCTATCGAAGATGGGGTTTCCGAGTACGTTCGCGAACTTCAAAAGGGAAATTCCTCCTCGATCCTTTAAATTAGATGAAAACAGAAAAGATGGACATGAAAACACACATGCGTAGATTATTCTTTACATTAACGTTTCTAGTTGGTTTAGCCGGAATTAGTGCTTTGAAGGCACAAATTAGCAGTACTGTATTGGTTGGCTGTCTTCCAACAGCAGCCTATTCTTTTACTCTCAACAATCCACCAGCAAATCCGGTTTCCATTTGTTGGGACATGGGCGATGGGAATGGTTTTGTTTGTAACAATTTACCCATTGCTCAAGGAATTTACAGTTCTGCAGGGCCGAAAAACATTGTATGTAGGGTAGAAACCGCTCCCGGTGTATTCACTACTTTCAATTCGTCAATCACCGTTAGTGCGTTCCCAAATCCTTCATTTACCGTAGATAACAACATTTTTTCATCGTGTGGTAACCCCATTCGTAAGGTTTTCTCCTTGGTAGATACCAACAACGTTAACAATGTAGTTTGGGAAGTATATAACCGTTCAGGCAATAAAATTTTCGCCCAAACCTCAACTGTTTCTACGTCTCCGCCATTTTCCATGGGCTTTACCTTTACTTCATCCGATACTTTCCGTGTAAAAGCCGTTGTTTTCGACAGAACTCAGTGCGTGAAAGACACTACCGTACTTTTTCCTATTACCATTATTCGACCTATTCAAGGTAATTTCTCATCTTCTTCAGGGTTTAATTCTTGTTTGCCAGCGAACTATACCTTCACTCCAAACTTGTCTATTCCTAGCGGAGTAGTGGTTGATTCAGCTGTTTGGACGCTTACCACCATGGGAGCAACACCTCCACCACCACAGGTTTTCGTAAGAACAAGTCCTCCTACCGCACCTTTGGTATTGCCTACTTTTACAACTCCTGGAGAGTATCAAATTTCATTGTTGGTGATCGCTCGCGGATGTTCTTCTACCATAGCCGCTCCCTTTGGCTCGTTCAAGGTTGATAATGCTCCAACATTGAATTTTACTGTCAACGGCGGACTTTCTCAAGTGCAAGTTTGTATGAATCAGATTTTTGATCTACAAAACAGCACCAATACTTCATCCAATTTACCCGGTGGAACGTTTAGCTGGGATTTCTATGGTTTAGTTAAAAATACTGGAGCCATTCGTCCTACCTACAAAGCCTCGGTGGCACCCGGTGGTTCTCCCACAACAGGTTTGGCTAAATACAGGTACTCCACCATTATTGCAACGGACTCTGGACTAAATTCTGTTATCTTAAAATGGAATGGAGCTTGCCCAGTAGCAGATACCCTCAAGAATGTTATTCGCACAAAGGGCCCTCTTGCCAGATTTACACTCAGAAACCCTAATCCTCCTGTAAGTTGCGATTCTCCCTTTATTTTCCAAATGATCGATTCAACGTCATGGAGACCAGCGGGAAGTACCTATACCAATCGTTGGATTCGTTATGCTGCCGATAACATTACAATTATTGACAGTATTGTTGGTACCCCATTAAACATCCTTACCGATACGATCAATCTGTTGGGTGAAAAAAGATTTTACCAACTTCGCTTGGTATCTTCCGATGGATGTGAAGACGTTTCTACAAAAATTTCTGTTCAAAGAGCCGTTCCAGACGCCCTTTTTGCAAACTCACCATGGATTTCTCAAGCTCTTGGAGATACCCTCACTTGCGATCAGTTGTTGGATTTAAAATCTCCTCCTGCAGTTGTTGTTCCTCCAGTTGCTAACCTAACTCACTTGATTCCTGATCCAGGAAATCCACTTTTCCAGTATAAAATTGAAGTATATCGACCAGGTAACTCTTCCAATATTTTGAGAACCTCTGGCCCTTCAAACTGGACCAACTTACAACCTATTGTATTAACGGATTCAAGCGGAGCATTTGTCATTCGTCAGGTTATGGGAATTAATCCCCTATTGAGCCGTTGTACCGATACGGTTGAGAAAACCATTTATGTGAAGAATTATTTTGTAGATTGGGGTAGATTGGTAGGAGGAAATGTTGTGCCAAATCCAACAGGTGGCTGTTTGGGTGCCGGTGGAGCTGCGTTCAACCAAACGTTCCATGTTTATGAAGATGTTACTCAACGTTGGCCGGCCTACAATGCTCCTTACGAGTACGTGTGGATCATCACCGATCCAACCGGATCTCAATCCTCGCCAATCACCACAACAACACCATCAAATACCTTCAACTTTTCGGCCAACGGCACTTACAATATTTCTGTTACCGTTAAGTCGAAGGGCGAGTGTATTAAGATTAAAACCATGTCCTTCGAGGTGGGAACCGTTGCTTCTATTCAAGCAACTCCAAATTCTGGAGATACTTTGATTGTTTGTACTAATTCAAGTATTACATCCATTTCTGCTAATGGTAGTCAAGGAGCATCATTTACTTACCGTTGGGCTGTTTATAATGCAACACCAGCTGGAAAAGGTGCAGTTGTTAATACTGCATTACCAACCTCTCCCGTATTTGTGAGCAATTTGAATGACTTTAACCCTATTTTCAGCATCAAAAATAGCAATGCTTATTATTTGGTGGTAACTGTAACCAACGATCGCGGATGTACCAGCACTGCTGAAATTGTAGTTCGAGGAAGTTCTATTACCGCATTACTTAGACCTGATACCTCCATGACTTGTCCTGGATACAAATCTTTCTTGTCTTATAATTCTGATGCGGTGAGCTACGATTGGGAGTTTACTGATCCAATCGGTAATTTGGGAAATCCTTTGGTTACTACTTTGAATAATGCTTATCCCTTGGATTCTTCATTAGGATTTTTCGGGTTTGGTGGGATTAAAACTGTTAAGATAACGGTAACTTCTCAATACGGTTGTGTTGACGATACTACTATTAATCTTAATGTAGGTGGTCCAATTCCATCGCTTACCGTAACTACACCATCTTCAAAACGCGGTTGTGATTCCTTGAACGTTGTTATTCAGGATCGATCTGTGAATATTGATCGCTATGTATTCGGTTGGGGCGACGGTTCTTCCAATTATACCCTTGGACAAACCAATTCTCACGTTTACAAATATCCTTATTCAGTAAAGAATGATTCACTTGTAATTTATACCATTAATCTTTTGGCCATCGGTCAAAACTGTGTGGTTCCTTACACCGATACCATTACCGTTTATCCACGTCCCATTGTAAGTGGTTTTGCAGTTGCCGATTCGTTGTGTAGCCCAGCTTCCTTTGATTTGAATGATACCTCTCGTTTTGCTCCTAACGGCAACTACGGTGCGGGAACTAACAATACCATTTATTCATGGAACTTTGGAGATGGTACAGGCTGGAATACTCAGACGGCTCCTTTGCCTTCTCGCAATCGTACAAGATCTATTGCAACTCCTGGTGTTTATAATGTTCTCGTTGCAATTACCAATCCATGGGGTTGTGTTGACACCAATCGCCTAGCTCGTGTACGAGTGTTGGATACACCTGTTGCTAATTTTTACGCTGTTGATTCGGTTAAATGTTGGGCAAATGGTTCAAATGGTTTCATTTTTAATGATGCTTCTTCTTATCGTAATTCTTCAGCTAGAGGTTGGAGATGGTATTGGAGTGATCCAACTGCCGTTCCAAACGGACTAAATGGATACAACACCACAGGACCTTCAACAGGTGCGGTTAATTTCACCGTTCCTGGAGCAAATACCAATACTACACATACCATTTCTTTGGTGGTAACGAATGCTTTTGGTTGTACTGATTCTGTTGCAAAACCCAATTACATCACGGTTCGTGATACGGTGCCTTTGGCTCCCATCACACCAACGTACATCACAGTAGATCCACTTTCTTTGCGTAACCACGTTGAAATTAATTGGAGATCTCGCACTGCTCCCGAATTTTTGAATTACGAAATTTTCAGAAACAATGCACCTATCGCTACTATCACCAATTCAACCACCACCACTTATACCGATGTTATTGATGTGGTGAATGCTGGAAGCAGTTTGAATTACAAAATGCGCATCAACGATGTATGTAACCAACCATCTTCTTTCGATACTACTCACAGTACCATCAAAGTTGGTGTTAATGGAGTTGCAACCGGTGGATATGCAACCAATAACGTTACGTTCAATGCCTACGAAGCCTGGGGCGCTCAATCTACCTTGGATTATTACGAAGTATTCCGTAAAAAAGGTACAACAGGTGCTTATGCCCCAGTTGGACGCGTAACTCCAGTGGTTGGAAATACCAATTATTTGTACGTTGACTCTGGCCTTTGCGCTGATACGTTCTACTACTATGTAAAAGCATTGCATAAAAATTATGCAGATCCACGTTTCGGTTATTTCTCTATCTCTAACTATGATTCCATTGTAGCGAATTTCAGTGTTGTTGTTACTCCAATTGAAATCAATTACGTTACCGTTGAAGCCAACAACAAAATTTCAATGAGTTGGACTTCTGCACCTCTAGCAACTGGAGTTCTGAAGAATTACATCCTTCAGCGCATCGATCCATCAAACCCTACTCCTGTAGTTATTTACCGTGGAACAGCCACTTCCTACTCTGATGTTAATGTAGATGCATCTTCTAAAGTTTATAAGTACGTGGTTCGCTACGAAGATCAGTGCGGAAATCTTTCTAATTCTTCCGATACTTCTGTTAACATCCTCGCTACTGCATCAGCGGTTAAGATTGCAAATTACGATGCTTACGACATGAAAATCGATTGGACTGCTTACGCTACATGGAAAAATGGAGTGATCCGTTATGATGTGGAAGTGAAGTATCCTAACGGTTGGAGAACCATCGGTTCCGTTCCTGGAAATTCCTTGTCGTTCACCGACGTGAATGCTCCTCGCAATGAAATTGATGGAGCATATTGCTACCGCGTGAAAGCCATCGAAAACAATGCTTCACCTGATTCTTCTTTCTCGAACGAAACGTGCATCAACTACCCTTCAAAAATCCTTATTCCTACAGCGTTTACTCCTAACGGAGATTTGTTGAACGATACCTTGTTCGTGAATGGAGCTGGTTTGAAAGCGTATGATTTCCGCGTTTACGATCGTTGGGGCAAATGTGTATTCCAATCTACCGACATTACCGAAGGATGGAATGGACGTTTGCAGAATACGGGTGACCCTTGTCAATCTGGAATTTTCTCTTACATCTTGATTGCCAAAGGACAGGATTTCAAACGTTACAACCAAAAAGGTATCATTACCCTTTTGAAGTAATCTGAATAAAATGTAGATTGAAAAGGCAACCCGACTGGGTTGCCTTTTTTTATTTTTACACCATGAAGCAATACCACGACTTACTTCATCACGTCCTTGAACATGGAGTGAAGAAAACCGATCGAACAGGTACCGGAACCATCAGCGTTTTTGGTTATCAAATGCGTTTCAATTTGAACGATGGTTTTCCCATGCTTACCACCAAAAAGCTTCATACCAAATCCATCTTTCATGAACTACTTTGGTTCCTCAAAGGAGAAACAAACATTCAATATCTGAAGGAAAATGGCGTTTCTATTTGGGACGAATGGGCCGATGAACACGGTAATTTGGGCCCCGTTTACGGCTCGCAATGGAGGTCGTGGCCCAAAGCCGACGGCTCTACCATCGACCAAATTACCCAAGTGATTCACCAATTGAAAAACCAACCCGATTCTCGACGAATCATTGTTTCGGCTTGGAATGTAGGGGAAATCGAAAACATGGCGCTTCCTCCTTGTCATGCTTTTTTCCAATTCTACGTTGCCGGTGGAAAACTTTCCTGCCAACTCTACCAACGGAGTGCAGATATCTTTCTTGGCGTTCCATTCAACATCGCTTCCTATGCTTTACTCACGCACATGCTTGCTCAAGTGTGTGGCTTACAGGTAGGAGATTTCGTTCACACCTTGGGCGATGCACACATTTACCTTAATCACCTGGATCAAGTTCAATTGCAGTTGTCCCGCGAATTTCGCCCCCTACCGCAACTTAAAATCAATCCGGCAGTGACCGATCTTTTCGATTTTGTTTTCGATGATTTTGAAATTGTAGGTTATGATCCCCATCCAGGCATTAAAGCTCCTGTTGCAGTATGATGACTGAACTTATTGCCGTTGTGGCCATCGATGAAAACGGAGCCATTGGAAAAGACAATCAGTTGTTGTGGCATCTGCCCAACGACCTAAAGCATTTCAAAGCTATTACGTCAGGTTTCCCAATTTTAATGGGACGTAAAACCTTTGAGAGCATCGGCCGGGTTTTGCCCAACCGTTTGAATTTGATTCTGAGTCGGCAAGAGATTCATATTGAAGGCGCAACCGTGGTTTCTTCATTGGAACAAGCTTTCGATATTGCGCAATCTGAAAAAATCTTCCTCATCGGTGGAGGCGAAATTTACCGCACCTTTCTTCCCTTTTGTTCGGCCATCGAATGCACCAAAGTTCACGCCACGTTTGAGGCCGATGCATTTTTTCCGTCCATTTCCGAAGATGAGTGGAATTTAGTTTCTTCTGAATTTCAAACCAAGGATGAGCGGCATGCCTTCGATTATACCTTTGAACGGTACGAACGACGTTTTTAACGCACCAAATACACTTTTCCTACCTGACGTTCGCTACCGAAATCATCGGAGGCAAGAATGAAGTAGGTTCCGGTTGCTACCCGATTTCCTTGCAAATCATTTCCGTTCCAGGTTACCGTACCGCCGTTGGCTTTGGTTTGATACACCAAATTTCCGGCGGCATCAACAAATTTAATCCATGCGTTCGCAACCAATCCTTGAACGCTGATGGGACCATCTAATTCTGGTCGTGCAGGATTGGGAAAAACTTTCACTGAACTACTTCCTGATGTTGCGCCCACCGTGGCATCGCCCCGAAAAGAGCATAACCCTGTTTCCGTTCCGAAAAATACTTCCCCGGTTTTTCCATCGATAGAAACAGTTAAAACGTTGTTGGATAATAGCGGACTATTTTCTTTGGTGAAATGATGAATTTGGGTTTGGCAATCGGAGCTCATCAACCAAACTCCGTTGTTGGTGGCAAACCATTTCCTGTTCGCCCCATCGATGCCAATGTCGTTGATGCTTTGATCTTCCAATAAATAATCGACAAAGTTGTCAAATTGGTTTTTTGCAATTTTTACGCGCTGGGCATTCACTTCATTATTGGAAAAGACTCCTCCCGGATTGTAAAAAGCGGTTGGCCCTTCAGGCGTTCCGATCCAAACCACACCGTCCAAATCTTTGGTGATGCATTGAATGGTGGCGTTGTGAATGTTGCCGATTCCGGCTGCCGATGTGAGCAGTTTAGATTGAGTGGTGGTGGCATTGAAAACCGCAATCCCCAATCCGGGAACCACCACCCATTTTTGGTCGAAATCATCCATTAAAAAATAAACGGCTTTGGTTAAACCCGAAGGCAATGGATAACTGTTCCATGTTCCATCGGTTCGTTTTACCACAAGTGGAGAAGGAACTTCGTAATTGGTCATCCACAAATTCCCTGATTTGTCGAAATCCATGAATCCTATTCGAATGAAATCTCCTCCAGGATTGCCTAAATTGGAATTTTTCTGTCGAACCAACGCCGTTCCAGTATCTTGGTATTGCCGAATCAATGAATCTCCATCAAACTCCAATAAACCGCGGGTCCAAGTTGAAACGTACCATTTGTTGGTTTTGGGTTGTTTCTTCACCGAAGTGAAATCGCGCGTATCGGAAACAAGCGAAAGGTTTGTGGTATTGAAATTTTTCCATTTCTGCCCATCGAATCGGTAAATTCCTCCTTTTAGATATAAATTGCCGAAACTCTTGGTTACACCACCCGACACTCCGTAGGTGTTTTGGCTTTCGGAAAATAAATCGAATGTTTCCACCGAATTGGGGCCGTTGGGTAGGAATCGAAGCATGTAATACTCATGGTAATATCCCAAACCCACGGCGTTATCGGCCAGCCAACAATGTTGATTTGCATCGATGATGCCGTCTTTTACATCTTGAACTTGGGGATCGATTCCGGTTTGAAAGAGGAGTTGACCTTGAAGATTCAATTCCAAAATTCGGTAGAAGATGGAAACTTGCAGTTTACCTCGATCTGCCCGAACTTTTCGAATTTCATTGGGCGTTTGGTAAATGAGGGCAAAGGCGCCAGCGGCATTGGAGAATAGCGAATCGTTGGATGCAGCGAACAGAATTCCTTGTTGATGGACCAAGTGCTTTGCCCGTTTCTTTCCCCATTGTGGATCGAGCGACCAATACTGAAAATCGGAAAGGTTGGGTGCGGCCCAACTGGCTCTGAAAATGCCCGAGTCGGTGGCCGCTAAAATTCGGGTTCCATCAGAGGCTAATTGATAACAGCCCACGTATTTGGACCCAGATCCGATCAAATACGTATTTTTTATTTCTCCCAAAATCAAATCCACCTCCACAATTCCGAAACCTGTGGCCAAATAGGCGCGGTTACCTTTTTGCAAAATGTGATTGATGGATTTATTGACAGGAATATTTTTGCTGACAATGGCATTGATGTTTTTTACAGTCCCGTTTTTCAGCAAATCGATGTTTCCAGAAGCATAACCAATAACCAACGTTTGCTGATCGGTATTGTAGGAGATCGACCGAATATCTTGATCACTCAAACCGTTAACCGAGGTGAAAATTTCCAAATCGTTATCGGTGGAATCGTAGGAAAATAATCCACCTTTGGTGCCAACGAAGATTTTGGTTCCTACCGGTTCCAAACATTGGGCCTGGGCGAACGGCAAATGCGTTCTCCAACCTCCCATGGGCAAGTCCTGACTCCAACCTTCCAAGGCAAAAAGGAGGGCGATGATTCCGAATACGATTTTTAGCATCTCAACAAAAGTAACGAAAAATGCCTCAATTACGTGCTTTGAGTGCGAATTTCTATGGCAGATTGTCCGTTCCCTTTGGGTTTAACTTCAATCTGGCAATGGATGCGTTCTCGCAATTCCTGAACGTGGGAAATGAGACCAATCATTTTTTTCGATTGATGTCGAATGGTGTCGATGGCTTCCATGGCCGCATTCAAAGAATCGGGATCCAAAGTTCCAAATCCTTCATCGATGAAGAGGGTATTCAATTGGGCATTTTGAGATGCAAATTCGCTCAATGCCATGGCCAGTGCCAACGAAGTGAGGAACATTTCCCCTCCAGAAAGGGTGTCAACACTTCGAATTTGATTGCCCAAATATTGGTCGACCACCACCAAGTGGCTGTCTCCTTTCGGATGTTTTTCCTGCTGAAGGATGTATCTCGCTTTGAATTCGCTCAACTTTTTATTGGCAATTTGGATCAATAAATCGAGGGTATATTGTTGCGCAATTTTGGAGAAACGATCGCCGGTGGCATCGCCGAAAGCGGTTTGAAGGACATTCCAATGCTGAAATTCGGTTTTCATGGCTTGGATTTGTTCCAACATGGCTCCGGTTTGATTTCGGTTGTGAAGGTCTTGGCTAATTTTTTCTTCCAACGTTCCTTGAGCAATGAGCGCCTGCTGTTGTTGTTCCTCCAACCCTTGAAGTTCAGATTTTATCTCCTGTTCTGATTGGGTTGGAATCGGTTGAGCGGCCTGCTGCTGTTTTCGTTGGTTGATTTCAACCTCCAGTTCTTGAAGCAGGCCTTGGAGTTGCTCGATTTGCGATTTCCACTCCCTCCAATGACGAACCATTTCTTCGGGTGCTAAAGCCTTTTCCAACTCGGTTAGGTTTTGGAAGGGTGTCGATTGAATGGCAGAAATCAATTGTTCTTCGCAATTCTTCAGTTCTTGTTGAAGGCGACTTTTGTCGGCTTCCATTCCCGAAAGTTGCTGTTCGCCATTTCTCAAACTTCCTAACTTTTCGTTAGCAAAGGCGAGCCAAGGGTCGACTTGTTCTAAAAAACGTTCCGGATAATGTTGGAAATAGCGATCAGAACCCAATTTGATGGATTGTTGCAGATTTTCAATTTGAAGAAAATACGGTTCAGCCCGCTCCAGTTGTTTCCACTGTTCGGCTCGGTTGCGGGCATCTTGCAATTCGGCCCATCGAGATCGGTGTGCAAACAAGGCTTCTTCGGCCGAATTAAAGTCGGAAGAGCGCAGATCTGCCAAACTTGTTTCAATTTCCGAAAATTGAGATTGGAACGTGGCGATCAACGCCGAAGATGTCGCCTTTTTTTCTTGAAACTCTATTTTTTGTTGATCCAACAAACGAAGGTCATCCGATGATTTCTGGATTTTATCGCGGATCTCATCGAGCTCTTTTTTCTTAATTTTTAAGGTGTCATCAAAAGCGAGGTGAGCAAAAGGATGTTCGGTCGATCCGCAAACGACGCAGGGCAGACCCTTTTCCAAGGTGGCTCGTATCTGAGACGCATCCGCTAATTTTTGGAGTCCGTCCACTTCCAATTCCAAGGCCGAACAAACTCGATTTAACTCGGAATGTTGAAGGTTGAGGGGCTCGATTTTCAGGAGGATTTCCTTTTCTTTCTGTGTCCAAGAGTTCAAATCTTGTTTTTGGACTTCCAAGGCCTTGGATTTCTCTTGAAGATAATTTTCGTTTTCCTTCCAACGTTCCGCTTGTTGAATTTTCTGTTGGATGTTTTCTACCTCCTGTTCAATCTCATCTCGTTGAATTCGTTGTTGGTCAAAAATCTGTTCGGTTTCCTGTTTCCAAGTCTGCCAAGTCGTTTTTGGCGTTTCATGAGACCAATTCCAACGGTTCAGTAGCGTGTTAACCTGTTCTTGGGCTGATTTTTTCTGAACCGTTTCCAAGGTAATTTTTTCCTTTTCTACTTTGGCCTGTTGTCCTTTCTCTTGGAGCTCCTCCCACCAATTCTCTTGGCATAAAAAATCGTTTTTTTGTCCGTTGATGGTTGATTTTAACTGATTCAGTTGACTGGTATTCTCGGATTTCTGTTGATTTAAAACGATGATTTGATTTTGAATGAACAGCATTTTTTCTTGGAAGGACTTCCGTTGTTGAAGTTGAGGAACATGGATTTGGGCCAATTCATGCTTTTGGAAATCGTTTTCAACCGTGCTGAATTGAGCATGAATTTGATTTTTTTGTTCCTGTAATTGGATTTTCCGTTCCGTTTTTCGGTCAATTTCAGTTTGGTTCAACCACCATTGAAGGGCATTTTTTCGTTGTTGAATTTCTTGGTTGCGTTGTTGAACTTCTTGAACTTTAATGTTCAAGGATTCAGTTAATTGGTTTCGTTCTTCTTCGGAAAGAATTTCAATTCCTCCCATGGCAGCTTCTGCCAGGGTAATTTCTTGTTTTTTGGAGGAAAATCGTTCAAAAATTTTGCGACCAATTTTTCTAAACAAGGATTTTCCTGTGATTTTCTCGAGCAGATAAGCTCGTTCCGATGCAGCCGCTTTCAACAATTTTGCGAAATCGCCTTGGGCCAACATCACCGCCATTCGAAATTGGCTGGCATCCAAGCCGATGTTGGCGGTGTTTTCAGCGATAACTTCTTTTTCCTTTTCGGTAACCAATTCCCAATTTCCACCGCTCCATTTCATCAAGGTCATTTTGAGATGATTCGGATTAAATCCCTGAGATCGTGGCGTTCGTTCGGCAGAAAAAGTAGATTTGAATCGATGATTTGAGTCCATTTCGTAGATGACTTCTGCCAGGGCTGAAATGGCTCCTCGCGTAATCACCATTCCCTGTTCGTTAATGCCTGGGGCTGAAATCTTTCCTCCGGTTCTCGGAGTTTCTTTGAACAAGGCCAAATTAATCGCATCCAAAAGGGTCGATTTTCCTGATCCCGTTGGTCCGCAAATCAAGAAAATGCTTTCTTCCGAAAAGGGAGCTTGGTTGAATTTTATCTCGGTCTCTTCGGCAATGGATTGAATGTTTTTTAGTTTTAGTGAAATGATTTTCATGCCTCGCCTCCTTCCGATTGTTGCAATTCATCCACCAATCCTTGAAACAGTTGATTCAAAGTTTCCCAATGTTCATAGTCTTCTTGCCGAAGTGTTTCCGCAAAAATGGTGGATGGAGAAATGGAATCAGCCGAAACCGAACTTACTGTGGGTGCACCTGCGTTCGAACTCCCAGTAAACTGAAGAGAATGATCCAAAACATACGCTTTTCCATTCCAATCTTGTTGCGCTTTTTGAATCATTTCCAACAAATTCGCATATTCATTTCCCTGAATTTTCTCTTCTCGAACATTGATTTTGATCCAAGGAGTGAGCCCTTGAGGTGGTTCGAATTGATCAATTTTTGTTTGGATTTCTTCAAAGGTGCCCGTCCAATCGTACAACTTCCGAAAAACCGGAATGGGAACAGATTCGATCTGGGAAACCTCCGAAGCAGATACCTCAACCACGACCACCCGCTTCGCATATTCGGTTTCGGAAAACGAAAGCATGTTCGGACTGCCGGCATAAATCATTCGGTTTTCTTGAGGCGATTGAGGCTTGTGAATGTGCCCCAAGGCAACGTAAGCAAAAGAATCAGGAAAGATGTTCAGCGGAAGTCCGTGCATGGTTCCTACCTGACGTTCGGAATCGCTGGAAATGGATTTATCGGCGAACAAATGGCCCATCGCCACGTGGCAAACGGAGGGGAAATGCTGGATGCAATGATCGGCCAATCGATGGTAGTGAATGCGATGGGCCTCGGAAATTCGTTGCTCGATATCGCCTTCAAACTCTTCGGGCAATCGGAAATCTTTCTCGCGCAAAAACGGAGTGGCGGCCACAACGGCTTCCAGGTTGCCCTCTCGATTTGTGAGCGGAAAACATTCCTGGGACGGATCCTCGGGAATAGGTTCGCCTACCAAAACCACGTTCCAGGCGGCCGCCAAAGGACGAATTCCGTTCACCGCCCCAATGGAATCGTGATTTCCACCGGTAATGATGATTTTCGTGTTCGTCTCTTTTCCCAATCGCGCTAAAAACGAGTAATACATCTGCTCGGCGTCTTGGGGCGGATTGGCCACGTCGAATAAATCGCCGGCCATCAAGAGGTAGTCGATTTCTTTTTCCAAGCAACAGGAAATCAGCCAGTCCAAAAACAACTGCTGTTCCTCCAATAACGATTGCTGTTTCAATCGTTTTCCCAAATGCCAATCGGCGGTGTGTAATAGTCGAATCATGCTTGACAAAGAAAATGAAAAAGTGCGACATCTTTCGGCACAAAAAGTTTTTTTAAAATTTGGTACCTTTGCAGCGTATGAGCGCACCCGATTTTCAGTCTGAAATTTTCCGTAGAAGAACTTTTGGAATCATTTCCCACCCCGATGCCGGTAAAACCACCCTCACCGAAAAATTACTTCTATTTGGGGGGGCGATTCAGGAAGCAGGAGCTGTAAAATCAAACAAGATCAAAAAATCGACCACCTCCGATTTCATGGAAATTGAAAAGCAGCGTGGAATTTCGGTGGCAACCTCCGTAATGGGTTTTGAATACCAGGGCTGCAAAGTCAACATCCTCGATACCCCCGGCCACAAAGATTTTGCCGAAGATACCTACCGTACCCTTACGGCCGTAGATTCGGTGATCGTGGTCATCGACGTGGCGAAAGGGGTGGAGGAACAAACCGTTCGATTGGTGGAAGTGTGCACCATGCGTTCCATTCCCATCATCGTGTTTATCAATAAATTAGATCGATTTGGGAAGGATGCCATTGACCTTTTGGATGAAGTAGAGCAGCGGTTGAAATTGAAAGTTACCCCGCTTTCTTGGCCCATCGGGATGGGACCCCACTTCAAAGGGGTGTACTCCATCTACAAAAAAGATTTGAAATTATTCCGCCCATCGTCCACCACCGTTTCGGAGGAATGGGCGTCCATTCAAAACTTGGAAGATCCGGAATTGGATCGGCAAGTAGGGGCGGATTTTGCCGATTCCTTGCGGGAAGATTTGGAAATGGTTTCTGCCGTTTATCCGCAGTTTAAGCGGGAAGATTACCTCACCCAGAAAGTATGTCCGGTTTTCTTTGGTTCTGCCGTGAACAACTTTGGGGTGAAGGAATTGCTGGAAACGTTCATTGAAATTGCCCCCATGCCCTTGCCAGCAAAAACCGATTTGCGGGTGGTGGAACCAACGGAAAATAAATTTACCGGATTCGTTTTTAAAATCCACGCCAACATCGACCCGAAACACCGCGATCGCATTGCCTTCGTGAAAATTGTTTCGGGCACCTTCCACCGCAACCAAAATTACCTCCACGTGCGCCAAGAGCGCATGATGAAATTCTCGTCGGTAACTGCATTCATGGCCTCTAAAAAGTCCACGGTGGACGAAGCTTATCCCGGCGATATTGTGGGTTTGCACGATACCGGAAACTTCCGAATTGGGGATACCCTCACCGAAGGGGAAAAAATGAACATCATGGGCATTCCTTCGTTCTCGCCCGAGAATTTCCGATACATCGAGAATGCCGATCCGCTCAAACAAAAACAACTGGCCAAGGGAATTGACCAATTGATGGACGAGGGCGTGGCCCAGTTGTTCGTGCATCAAATGACCAATCGCAAAATCATCGGTACCGTGGGTCCTCTTCAATTTGAAGTCATTCAACACCGCTTGGAACACGAATACGGCGCCAAGTGTAAATGGGAGCCCATCAACATTTATAAAGCGTGCTGGGTGGAATTGGAAGATCCCAAAGAATTGGAGGATTTTCGTCGGAAAAAACTTCGTTCTTTCGCCTTGGATAAGCACCAGCGTCCGGTGTTTTTGGCCGATAGTGCTTATGCGATTCAGATGGCCCAGGAAGATTTTCCTAACGCTAAATTCCACTTTATTTCCGATTTTTAAGCGACCCATTTCCCGGTAAAAAGTCAGGTAAAACGCTTGATTTATCCGTACCTTTGCGAAAATTTTTTTCGATGTTGGATAAGTTGAAGCAATTCGAGGCCAAAAAGCCTGAAATCATTTTCGAATGGAACGATTCTGAAACCGAAGCCCAAGGATGGGTGGTGATCAATTCCCTTCGGGGTGGTGCTGCCGGTGGCGGTACGCGCATGCGGGTGGGATTGGATCAGCGGGAAGTGGAATCGTTAGCCAAAACCATGGAAGTGAAGTTTTCGGTTTGTGGTCCCGCGATCGGTGGTGCCAAATCGGGCATCAACTTCAATCCAGCCGATCCTCGAAAAGCAGGAGTTCTTCACCGTTGGTACAAAGCCGTGATGCCGCTATTGAAAAATTACTACGGCACCGGAGGCGATTTAAACATCGATGAAATTCACGAAGTAATTCCCATTACCTCTCAATACGGCTTGTTGCATCCGCAAGAAGGCGTGGTGAACGGCCATTACAAAACCGACGATTCTGACAAGCAAAAGCGGATTTCTGCCCTTCAAATTGGAGTTTCCAAAGTGGTTAAGAACGGCAACTACGTTCCATCTTTGGAAAAAGGATACACGGTTGCCGACATGATTACCGGTTGGGGTGTGAGTGAATCCATTCGCATCTTCAATAAAAATCAGGGTGAAACCTTGGAGGGAAAGACCTTCATCATGCAAGGTTGGGGAAATGTTGCGGCTGCCGCTGCGTTTTTCTTAGCTCAAAATGGAGCCGGCATGAAAGCGGTGATCGACCGCAATGGAGGATTGATTCACGACGGACAGGGATACGGTTTGAACGAGGTTGCGGAGATGTTTATTTCCCGAAATGGAAATGCCTTGAATGCACCGAACATGATTTCTTCGGAAGAAATGCAGAAGAGGGTATGGGACGTTTCTGCCGACATTTTCGTTCCAGCCGCCGCTTCTCGTTTGGTTACTCAAGACCAAATCGGCCGCCTCATCGCAGCGGGATTGAAGACGGTTTCTTGCGGGGCCAATGTGCCTTTTGCCGATGCTGAAATATTCTTTGGCCCCATCGCTCAGAGTGCCGACGCTCGCATCAGCGTGATTCCCGATTTTGTGGCGAATTGCGGCATGGCACGAACATTTGCTTACCTCATGAGCGGTTCTGCAGAATTGACCGACGAAGCTATTTTTGGTGACGTTACAGCCATCATGGAGAAAGCGCTCGGTGAAATGCATCAGAAAAATTCATCCAAAACCAATCTTTCGGCTACCGGATTTGAAATCGCATTGGATCAACTTCTTTAAGTGTTAGTTTAGCTCTATGAAAATTACCGAACATATTGAAAAATCGAACGGGAAAACCTTGTTTTCTTTCGAAATTCTTCCGCCCGAAAAAGGCCAAGGAATCGACGGAATCTACCATGGAATTGAACCTTTGTTGGATTTTTCACCCAGTTTTATCGACGTGACCTACCACCGCGAAGATTACGTTTTGAGAAAAAGATCGGGCGGCGGATTCGATAAAGTGATTACCCGCAAACGTCCGGGAACGGTAGCCATTTGTGCGGCCATTACCAGCAAGTATAAAGTGGATACGGTGCCGCACATCATCTGCGGCGGATTTTCCAAAGAAGAAACCGAAAATGCGTTGATCGAGCTTAGTTTTTTAGGCATCGATAATGTATTGGCCTTGAGGGGTGATAACATGAAATCGGAACCCCGATTTACACCCGAACCCGACGGAAACCAGAATACCTTGGAGCTGATTGAGCAGATGCTCGACATGAATCAAGGAAAATACATGGACGAAGATTTAGAGAATACCGCTAAATCCAACTTCTGCGTGGGTGTTGCCGGATATCCTGAAAAGCACCATGAGGCTCCCAATTTGAAAAAAGATTTGGAGTTTTTGAAAAAGAAAGTGGATTTGGGAGCCGAATACATCGTAACTCAAATGTTCTTCAACAATGCCAAGTTTTTCGATTTCGTTGATAAGGTTCGTGCCATGGGCATTAACGTTCCCATTATTCCTGGATTGAAGCCGCTCACCACCAAATCTCAGCTTTCCTTGTTGCCCAAATCCTTCCATATCGATATTCCCGAGGATTTGGCCGAAGCCGTTGAAAATTGCAACAACAATGCCGCGGTGATGGAAGTTGGAGTAGAGTGGGCCATTCAACAGTGCAAAGAATTGAAAGCAGCCGGTGTTCCGATTCTTCACTTTTATACCATGAGTAAAGCCAAAGCCACTGCGGCCATCTGCAAACACATCTTCTAACCCGTGGAGCACCTTACCGTTATCCTCGGAGGAATTTTAGTCCTGTTCCTCATCTGGAAATTCTTCAAAAGTTTGTTGAAAATTGCCCTTGTTTTGGTGTTGGGCTACGCCATTTACCATTTTTTCATTCGATAAAAATAAACATTATGATACAACACGTTTTGGCCGAATTAGGCATTCAATCGCACAATCCTGCTACTTCTACCGGTTCTCAATGGATGCCGGGTACGGGAAAAATTGAAAGTTTTTCTCCCGTTGATGGGAAGTTGATCGGCACAGTGGCTAACACCACCAAAGAAGAGTACGAAGCGGCCATCGTTTCGGCTCAAAAAGCTTTTGAATCGTGGAGAATGATGCCCGCTCCAAAGCGCGGTGAAATCGTTCGTCAGTTCGGAGATAAACTTCGTGAAAAGAAAAATGCCCTTGGAACTTTGGTGAGCTATGAAATGGGAAAATCCCTTCAAGAAGGTTTGGGCGAGGTTCAGGAAATGATCGACATTTGCGATTTCGCCGTTGGACTTTCCCGTCAGTTGTACGGATTAACCATGCACTCCGAGCGAGCGCTTCACCGCATGTACGAGCAGTACCATCCGCTCGGAATTGTGGGAATCATTTCTGCTTTCAATTTCCCCGTAGCCGTATGGGCTTGGAATACCGCTTTGGCCTGGATTTGTGGCGACGTTTGCGTGTGGAAACCTTCCGAAAAGGCTCCATTGTGCGGAATTGCTTGCCAAAATATTATTGCTGAAGTCTTGAACGAAAATCAACTTCCTGAAGGAATTTCTGTCCTCATTCAAGGGAATTACGAAGTAGGGGAGTGGATGTCGTCCGACCGCCGCGTTCCTTTGGTTTCGGCCACAGGATCAACCCGAATGGGAAAAGCCGTGAACCAAAAAGTGGCCGAACGTTTGGGCCGTGCTTTGTTGGAATTGGGCGGAAACAACGCCATCATCGTAACTCCCAACGCCGATGTAGACATGACCATCATCGGTGCTGTTTTCGGAGCGGTAGGTACAGCCGGACAGCGTTGCACCACCACCCGTCGATTGATCATTCATGAAAGCAGGTACGATGAGATGGTAAATCGTTTGACCAAAGCTTACGGACAATTGAAAATTGGAAATCCGTTGGATCAAGCCAACCACGTAGGTCCGTTGATCGACCAAGGTGCTGTGGCCATGTATTCCAAAGCATTGGAAGCCGTAGTTGCCGAAGGCGGTAAAGTTTTGGTCGAAGGCGGCGTATTGCAAGGCGAAGGTTACGAAAGCGGATGCTACGTGAAGCCTGCCATTGTAGAAGCTCAAAATCATTACAAAATGGTTCAGGAAGAAACGTTTGCACCCATTTTGTACGTGATGAAATATTCAACCATCGAAGAGGCCATCGCCATGCAAAACGGAGTGGCTCAAGGTTTGTCGTCGGCCATCATGACCACCAACATGCGCGAAGCGGAGTTGTTCTTGAGCGCGGCCGGTTCCGACTGCGGAATCGCGAACGTGAACATCGGTACTTCTGGTGCTGAAATTGGAGGAGCTTTCGGTGGTGAAAAAGAAACCGGTGGCGGCCGCGAATCGGGTTCCGATGCTTGGAAAGTGTACATGCGCCGTCAAACCAACACCATCAATTATTCTACTCAACTTCCTTTGGCACAAGGAATTAAATTCGACATTTAATCCATGAATCCGGACGAAATTTTCAAAAATGTGGTTTCCCATGCCAAAGAGTATGGGTTCGTTTTCCCTTCTTCTGAAATTTACGACGGCCTGGGTGCGGTGTACGATTACGGTCCGTATGGTAGTGAATTGAAGAACAATTTGCGCCGTTATTGGTGGATCGCCATGACGCAGTTGAACGAGAATATCGTTGGAATTGATGCGGCCATCTTCATGCATCCTACGACGTGGAAAGCTTCCGGACACGTGGATGCGTTCAGCGATCCGTTGATCGACAACAAAGACAGCAAAAAGCGCTATCGCGCCGACGTTTTGTTGGAAGACCACATGGCGAAAATCCAAGGAAAGATTGATAAAGAGGTCGAAAAAGCGTCCAAGCGTTTCGGAGAATCGTTTGATCCTGAGATGTATGCCAGTACCAATCCGCGGGTTTTGGGTTACCGGGAAGAAATTCAGAAGGTAGAAGACCGCATGAAAGCTGCGTTGGAATCGGGTAGTTTAGAAGACCTTCAGCAGCTGATCGTTGATTGCGAAATTGTTTGTCCGGTTAGTGGCAGCCGCAATTGGACCGAAGTTCGTCAGTTCAATCTGATGTTCGGGACCGAAATGGGCGCAACCGCCGATGGGGCTACCACGGTTTATCTGCGCCCGGAAACGGCTCAAGGAATTTTCGTTAACTTCTTGAACGTGCAGAAAACGGCCCGCATGAAAATTCCTTTCGGAATTGCTCAAACTGGAAAAGCCTTCCGCAACGAAATCGTGGCGAGGCAGTTTATCTTCCGCATGCGGGAATTCGAACAGATGGAAATGCAGTTTTTCGTCCGCCCCGGAACCGAAATGGAATGGTACCAGCATTGGAAAGAAGCAAGAATGAAATGGCACTTGGCCTTGGGTTTGGGTGCTGATAAGTATAAATTCCACGATCATTTGAAATTGGCGCACTATGCGAACGCTGCTGCCGATATCGAGTTCAAATTTCCTTTTGGATTCAAAGAATTGGAGGGCATTCACAGCCGCACCGATTTCGATTTGGGCAAGCACGAGGAGTTTAGCGGCAAGAAACTGCGCTATTTCGACCCCGAATTGAACGAGAGTTACATTCCCTATGTGGTGGAAACATCGATTGGGTTGGACCGTTTGTTTTTGGCGGTATTATCCACGGCCTACCAGGTTGAAACCTTGGCCGATGGCAGTACGCGGGAGGTGTTGAAGTTCCCCGCTCCGATTGCGCCGGTAAAGGTGGCGGTTTTGCCGTTGGTGAACAAGGACGGATTGCCCGAGAAAGCGCGTGAGATTTTCGAATTACTTCGTTTCGATGTGAATGCGCAGATTGATTCCAAGGAAAGCATCGGGAAACGTTACCGCCGTCAGGATGCCATTGGTACGCCATTGTGCGTAACGGTGGATCACGATTCGTTGGTAGACGGCATGGTTACCGTTCGCGATCGCGACACCATGGAGCAAGAGCGTATTCCGATTTCGGAGTTGCGGGGTAGGGTTTTATCGAAAGTGGAAATGCGGAATTTGTTTCAATAAATAGAAAAAAGGTGGTTTCGGCCACCTTTTTTATTGAGGTATTTTTGATGTTTGTTTGCGGACCTTGCTTAGGGGCCTCAGACACCGGAAAACCCGCTCCCTGAGTTCCCTGAGGAAACTCGAAGGGCGAAGGGAGCTACTCCCTCAATACCCCAAATTCGGACCTAGCCACTTCTCGGCTTCTTCCAAACTCCAACCCTTACGCGTGGCATAATCCGCAACCTGGTCTTTCTGAATTTTTCCTAATCCGAAGTACTTGCTTTCGGGATGACCAAAATACCAACCGCTAACGCTCGCGGCCGGCCACATGGCCATGCTCTCGGTTAACGTGACCCCAATGCGCTCCTCCACGTTCAAGATCTTGAACAAAGTGAGCTTTTCGGTGTGCTCCGGACACGCGGGATACCCCGGTGCGGGGCGAATTCCTTGGTATTTTTCGCCAATCAACGATTCGTTGTCCAACGCCTCGTTGGAAGCGTAGCCCCAAATCTCTTTCCTCACTTTTTCATGCAGAAACTCAGCGGCGGCTTCCGCAAAACGGTCGGCCAAAGCCTTGGCCATGATCGAACGATAATCGTCGTGGTCCTTTTCGTATTCGGCCACCAATTTCTCCAACCCTAAACCAGCCGTTACGCAAAATGCGCCGAGGTGATCGTTGTTGTCTGACACAAAATCTGCCAGTGAAAGGTTGGGAATTCCGTCGGATTTTTCGCTTTGCTGACGCAAATGATGGAGAACCGCTAACGGTTCTGAGCGGTGAGTATCGGCGAACAATTGGGTAGAATCGTTTTCCAAGGGTTGAGCGGGGAAGATTCTCACTACGGCCTTGGCCAGAACGGGGGCTTCCTTCAACCAATCTTGCAACATGCTTTGCGCATCCGCAAAGAGTTGTTTGGCTTCGTTCCCAACGATTTCATCTTCCAGAATGCGGGGATATTTGCCGTGCAATTCCCACGTCTGAAAGAAAGGCGTCCAATCGATGTAGGGCTCCAAATCGTTCAGCAATAAATCGAATTGCTGCACTCCCGCTTGTTTCGGAGCTGAAACAGCCGGAGCCCGTAAGGTGAATTTTCGCTTCCGGGCTTCCTCCAAGGGTACAAATCGTTTTTCGGCCTGTCGGTTTAAAAATCCTTCTCGAATGTGGTCGTTTTCGGCTTTGGACTTGGCCATGAAGGCCGCTTTTTGTTCATCGCTCAACAACGAACTCACCACCGGAACCGAACGGGAAGCATCCAAAACGTGAATCACCGTTCCGCTGAATTGGGGCGCAATTTTTACCGCTGTATGGGCTTTCGAGGTTGTAGCACCGCCAATCAACAGCGGCTGTTTCATGCCCCTTCGTTCCATCTCTTTCGCCACATACACCATTTCATCCAACGAGGGCGTAATCAAACCCGAAAGTCCGATCACATCCACTTGGTGCTCCTGGGCCGCATCCAAAATTTTGTCGCAGGGAATCATCACTCCCAAGTCGGTGATTTCGAATCCATTGCAGGCCATTACTACGCCTACAATGTTTTTTCCAATATCGTGAACGTCGCCCTTCACGGTGGCAAGCAACACTTTTCCGGCCGCTTTTGCATTTGGGTTGTTGCGTTTTTCTTCTTCCAAATAGGGGGTAAGGTAAGCCACGGCCTTTTTCATCACCCGGGCGGATTTCACCACTTGCGGCAAAAACATTTTCCCGGCTCCGAAAAGATCGCCCACCACGTTCATGCCGTCCATCAAAGGACCTTCAATCACCGAAAGAGGGCTTCCCAGATCCTGTCGCGCTTCCTCGGTATCTTCTTCGATAAAATCGGTAATGCCTTTCACCAAGGCGTGTTCCAATCGTTTTTTAAGCGGAAGATGGCGCCAAGCGTCGTCCTTTTCTTTCTGCTTGCCGGCGCCTTTCACGGTTTCAGCGAACTCCAAAAGACGCTCTGTGGCGTCGGGACGGCGGTCCAACAACACGTCTTCCACCCGTTCCAACAGGTCCTTGGGAATGTCGTCGTACACCTCCAGCATGGAAGGATTAACGATTCCCATGTCCATGCCCGCCTGAATGGCGTGGTACAGGAAGGCCGAGTGCATGGCTTCACGCACCCGATTATTTCCGCGGAAAGAGAAGGAAATGTTGGAAACTCCACCGCTCACGTGGGCTCCGGGTAAATTTTGACGAATCCAACGGGTGGCTTCAATGAAATCGATGGCGTTGCGGCGATGTTCTTCCATGCCGGTTCCAACGGGAAAAATATTGGGGTCGAAAATGATGTCGTTGGGATTGATCCCCACCACTTCCGTTAAAATTTTGTAGGATCTCTGGCAGATGTCAATGCGGCGCTGCAAGGTGTCGGCCTGTCCGTTTTCGTCGAAGGCCATCACCACCACGGCCGCACCAAACCGGCGGATGAATTTCGCCTGATGGATGAATTCCGCTTCACCTCCTTTGAGGGAAATGGAGTTCACCACGCATTTTCCTTGAACGCACTTCAAACCGGCCTCGATGATTTCCCATCGGGAAGAATCGATCATGATGGGCACCCGAGCGATGTCGGGTTCGGCCATCACCAAATGAAGGAAACGAGTCATGGCGGCAACCCCGTCAATCATCCCCTCATCCATGTTGATATCGATGATTTGAGCACCGCCTTCTACTTGATCCCGAGCTACGGAAAGGGCCTCTTCGTAATTATCGGCCTTGATGAGGTCGAGGAATTTCTTGGAACCGGTGACGTTGGTTCGTTCGCCAACGTTCACAAAATTCGATTCCGGTGTTACGTAAAGTGGTTCTAATCCAGAGAGTTGTAAAGATGGTTTCATGCCGATTCGAGTTGAGGAATGATGCGTGGAGGGTAGTTTTTGGCAATTTCAGCCAAACGATGGATGTGGTCGGGGGTGGTGCCGCAGCAGCCGCCCAAAATATTGATGACGCCTCTTTTGAGGAATTCTTCCACTTGTTCGCCCATCAACATCGGCGTTTCGTCGTATTCTCCAAATTGGTTGGGGAGTCCGGCATTGGGGTAAGCGCAAATGGCGAAAGGCGCGCGTTGAGAGAGCACTTCCAGGTAGGGCAGCATGGCCGACGCACCTAAGGCGCAATTCAGGCCGATGGATAGCAGGGGAAGATGACCCACCGAAATGAGGAAGGCTTCTGCGGTTTGTCCGGAAAGCGTTCTTCCCGAAGCGTCGGTAATGGTTCCCGATACCATGATGGGCAACCGCATGTTTCGCTCTTCGAAGACTTGTTCGATGGCGTACAAGGCGGCTTTGGCGTTGAGGGTGTCGAAGATGGTTTCCACCAAAAGGATGTCAACGCCACCGTCGATGAGGGCCGAGGCTTGCTTGGCATACGCTTGGGCGAGTTGATCGAAGGTGATGGCGCGGTAGCCGGGGTCGTTCACGTTGGGGGAGAGGGAGGCCGTTTTGTTGGTGGGGCCCATGGCTCCGGCCACGAAACGGGGTTTATGGGGTTCGCGGGCGGTAAATTCATCGGCTACTTCCCGGGCGAGCTTGGCCGAAAGGTAGTTGATGTCGTACACCAAATGCTCGCAAGCGTAATCTTCCTGGGCGATGGTGGTTCCCGAAAAGGTGTTGGTTTCCACGATATCGGCACCGGCCTGAAAGTACTCGGCGTGAATGGATTTGATCACGTCGGGCCGGGTGATGGAAAGCAAATCGTTGTTGCCTTGGAGGGGTTTGGGGTGATTTTTCAACGCCTCATTGCGGAAGTCGTTTTCCGTTAACGAATGGCGTTGAATCATGGTGCCCATGGCTCCATCGAGGATGAGGATGCGTTCGCGCAGGAGTTCGGTAATCTTGCTCATAGGAGTAGTTTGATTTACCCAAAAAGTGAGGAGCAAGAGGGGAAAAAATCCACCTTATCTCGTAGGAATTAGCACCCAGCTGAACGGGGTTGCCAAGGTTTCAAAGGGCCTAGTCCCTCCACCTTTCTGGATAAGCGTTGCAAAGATACGAAGAAAGCAGGGGAGGAGAAAAGTTGATTTTTATTTTTTACCTTCCCAACTTCGATTTTCGTAAAAAGATCACGGAATTCACCATGCTGGCCCATAGAAATCCCAACCCAATCCCGAAGGTGAGGTAGGTGTAGCTGTAATTTTTGAAGGTCGCGAAAGGCTCCACCATTTTCGGATTCATGCCCATGGCTTTGCCGCCCGCGATCACCTGCTCCCAATATGCTGGAGCGGCAACTTTAATGAATACCCAATGCAAGGGAATGGCCACAATTGCCATCAATCCGCACGAAATGGTTAAAGAAACAACCCCTTTCCACCACGTCCAGTCCGGCGTTTGTTGGAGTTTTTTGTAAGCTTGAATGGTGAGCACCAGGCCCGCCACCGCAAACCAGCCAAACAAACTTGAGGAAGGCAGCACTCCACCGGAAGGAATCCAGTCCATGGCTTTTTCTACGTTCGACCAAAGGAAAGAAAGCAATCCGAGGATGATGCCGAAATTCAACTCAAGTTTGGTGGCGTTCATGATTTTATTTTGATAGGCGCTTCAAGCGGCGTACTTCATCGGAGGTGAGGTAGCGCCAGTGTCCGCGTGGAAGATCCAACTTGGTTAAACTGGCATACACTACGCGGTCGAGTTTCTCTACCGTATAGCCCAGGCTTTCGAAAATACGACGTACAATGCGGTTTTTACCGGTGTGGATCTCCACCCCAATTTCTCGCTTATCGTCGGGTTTTACGTAGGCAATTTCATCCACTTCTACCTTGCCATCTTCCAAGTTTAATCCTTCCGAAATTTCGATCAGGTGATTCTTGGTCAAAGGTTCATTGAGGATAACGTGGTAAACTTTTTCGGCTTCAAAAGAAGGATGCATGAGTTTCTGTGCCAATCCACCGTCGTTGGTTAACAACAAAAGTCCGGTGGTGTTGCGGTCCAATCGACCCACGGGGAACAAACGCTCCGCCGAGGCCTTGCTCACCAAATCCATCACCGTTTTGCGCCCTTCCGGATCGTCGGTGGTGGTGATGAAGTTTTTGGGTTTATTCAACAATACATACACCAATTTCTCTCTAGAAACCGGTTCGTCGTCGAATAAAACTACATCGGTTTGATTAACTTTTACGCCCAACTCGCTGATCACCACGTCGTTTACTTTCACTCGTCCATCTTGGATGAATTGATCGCAATCGCGACGTGAAGCGATACCGGCGTTGGCCAAATAACGGTTCAAACGAATTGGCCACTCATCTTTGGGAGCAAACGAAATTTCTTTGGGCGTTGGCCCCTTCATTTCGAAACGCATCAACTGATGATCGCCTTTCGTGAAACGGGATTTTCCGAAATCTTCGAAAGAGGCTGTTCCATTCTCATCCCGATTTCCACGGGATTCAAAAGGATTGAAATGTTCTTCTCTTTTTTGTTTTCTGCGTTGTTGACGGGCTTCTTCTTGCTCCGGAGTTAATTTCTGACGCCCATTGAAGCCCCGCTCGTTGCGGTCGAAACTTCGGCCACGGGGTTCCCGATTGAACGATTGATCACCGCGATCGTTTCGATCACGGTTGAACGGACGATCTTCCCGATTGAATGGGCGATCACCACTGCGATCGTTTCGATCACGGTTGAACGGACGATCTTCCCGATTGAATGGGCGATCACCGCTGCGTTCGTTTCGTTCGCGGTTAAACGGACGATCTTCCCGATTGAATGGGCGATCACCAGTGCGTTCGTTGCGGTCGCGGTTAAACGGACGATCTTCCCGATTGAAGGGACGATCACCAGTGCGTTCGTTTCGTTCGCGGTTGAACGGACGATCTTCCCGATTGAAGGGACGATCACCGCTGCGTTCGTTTCGTTCGCGGTTGAACGGACGATCTTCCCGGTTGAAGGGGCGATCACCGCTGCGTTCGTTGCGGTCGCGGTTAAACGGACGATCTTCCCGATTGAATGGACGATCACCGCTGCGTTCGTTGCGGTCGCGGTTGAATGGACGATCTTCTCGATTGAATGGGCGATCACCGCTGCGTTCGTTGCGGTCGCGGTTGAACGGACGATCTTCCCGGTTGAAGGGACGATCACCACTGCGTTCGTTGCGGTCGCGGTTGAACGGGCGATCTTCCCGATTGAAGGGACGGTCGCCGCTGCGTTCGTTGCGGTCGCGGTTGAACGGGCGATCTTCCCGATTGAAGGGACGGTCACCGCTGCGTTCGTTGCGGTCGCGGTTGAACGGTCGATCATCTCGGTTGAAGGATCGTTCTTTGGAACGGTCGTGATCAACGTCGAATTTTCGAAAATTTAGATCTTGGGAACGATCTTCTGAATTGGATTTGGAATCAGAACGGAAAGGTTTTTTCTGTTCTTGGTTTTCTGCTTGGTGGCCCCATCCCGGGGTGGCCGACCGGCGAATGCGTTTTCTACCGGAGTTCATAAATTAAAAAAATAAAGGGTTGAGGAAAGTGCTCCAATGAAGGACGCTCGAACCTCAACCCTATGGGTGAATGATATTATTCAGAAACAACTTCTACCGTCACTTCCGCTTTTACATCGCGGTGAATATCTACCACCACGGTGTAAGTTCCGGTCATTTTCGGATCGTTGTTGAAGGCCATGCGGCGGCGATCAACTTCAATGCCTTTGGCAGCGAGGGCTTCAGCCACGTGACCGGTGGTGATGGCACCGAACAAACGGCCGCCTTCTCCAACTTTTGCTGGGATGCGAAGAGTTGCTTCAGCTAATTTAGCTGCCAATGCTTCTGCATCACCTTTTAATTTTTCCAACTTACGAGATGCTTGACGAACATCTTCATCGCGCATTTTGATGTTGGATTCGTTGGCGATAACCGCCATACCTTTTGGTAAAAGGTAATTAAGTCCGTAACCGTTTTTAACGGTGATAACGTCGTACTTGTATCCAAGTCCGCGAACGTCTTCTTTCAAAATAATTTTCATCGAACGTCCTCCTTAATTATTTCAAACCATCAGCAACGTAAGGCATCAAAGCAAGGTGACGAGCACGCTTAACTGATACTGAAATTTTACGTTGGAATTTTAATGAAGTACCGGTGATACGACGTGGAAGAAGTTTTCCTTGTTCGTTCACGAATTTCAACAAGAAATCAGCGTCTTTGTAATCGATGTGCTTGATTCTTGCTTTTTTGAAGCGGCAAAACTTTTTGCGGGTTTCCTCTTGAGTTGGAATAGCCGCGAAACTATTACTGATCATGCTTCTCCTCCTTCATTTACGGCCTCAGCAGCGCCTTTCTTAACGCGATGAGATTGGTTAAACGCAATTGCGTGTTTGTCGAGTCTAACGGTCAAAAAGCGAAGAACTCGCTCATCACGCTTGAATTCAACTTCAAAAGATGCGATCACGGTTGGATCTGCTTGGAATTCGAAGAGGTGGTAAAAGCCGGTCATTTTCTTTTGGATCGGGTAAGCCAATTTGCGCAATCCCCAGCTTTCCTGGTGGATCATCTTGGTTCCACGATCGTTCAAGAACTTCTCGAACTTACCCACCGCTTCCTTCACCTGCTCATCCGAAAGAACGGGAGTTAAGATGAAGATGGTTTCGTATTGATTCATACTTAGAAACGGTTTGGTTTTTAAATGGACTGCAAAGGTAAGCAACGTTTTCCACATTTTACCCCGACTTGTCCAAAAAAAATGAGGGGGTAAAATCCAAGCCCTCGCCGTCTGTTTCGCTTTATCTTCTAACTTTGTTGAATGGGTCGAAAGTTTTTGCGTTTATCACAAGGGTTGGTTTCGGTGCTTTTTGTCGTTTCTGGCCTCATTAAATTGAATGATCCGCTCGGATTTTCCTACAAATTAACCGAGTATTTCCACGTCTTTGGTTGGAGCATTTCAGACGCCTTGTCCTTGAGTTTGGGCATCTTTGTTTGCGTTTTAGAAGTGGTTTGTGGGGTGATGCTGTTTTTAGGATTTAGGCTGAAGCGCGTGACTTGGTTACTCCTGATCACCATGATTTTCTTCACGCTGCTTACAGGCATTACGTATTTAAGTGGATACGTGAATCCGGCATTTTACCAAGCCGATCTTCGTGCAGCGGCGGAAGCCGCCGGGAAATCTCCTTCTTTTTTCCAGCCGTTCAACGAAGCGAATCAATTGGTTTCCGATTGCGGCTGCTTCGGCGATGCCTTGAAATTAACGCCAAAGGTTAGTTTTTGGAAAGATGTTGTTTTGTTGTTGCTCATCCTCTTTCTATTGGTGCATCACCGAGAGATTTCTCCTTTAACAACCCCGAAACGCAGCCGTTGGATGACCGGATTTGCTGCCGTCTTCTCGGTTTTTCTGAGCTTTTTTACCTTGAATTACCTACCTATCATCGATTTTCGACCGTTTCAGCCGGGAAACCACTTGCCCGATTTGATGAAAATTCCTGAAGGTGCTCCTACCGATTCGTTTGAAATGATCTTTGTGTACAAAAACAAGCAATCGGGAAGCATTCAGGAATTTTCCATGGACAAAATCCCGGGATCGGGTTGGGAATTTATCGATCGGAAGGATCGGAAAGTGCGGGAAGGATACCGGCCGCCCGTGCACGATTTTGTTGCAACCGATTCGGCCGGTAACGATCGAACCGACGAAATTTTAAAAGGTGCCAACGTGCTACTCATCATTTCCTCCGATTTGTCGAAGCTCAACGCAAGCGATTTTCAACCTTTTGGAACGTATGCTTCGCTTCTTTCCAAAGGATTTAAGGTTTTCGTTTGGACTTCCGGACTTCCTTCCGATGTGGAGCGAATTCAAAGCCAAACGCATCTTCCTTATGAGTGGCTTACAGGCGATCGTACCTTGTTGAAAACGATCGTTCGTTCCAATCCCGGACTGACGTACCTTCGCAAAGGAACGGTGGTGAAGCATTGGAGCTCTGCTCATCTGCCGAAAAACGAAGATTTAATCCCATAAAATGCACGGATTGAGAAAAGGATTGCTGTGGTTTTTTACGCTTTGGGGCGTAGTGACCTTGGTATTTTTGTTGTTTTTTGGACTTTCGAGCGATGCCGTAGAATCGGCCTTAGGCCAAAATTCAGATGAAAAAACCCGTCAGGCAATCCGCACAAAATGGGGATTGGATCAACCTCTATCCGTTCAATACTTGCAAACTTTGAATCGCCTAAGTCCCGTGGGTTTTCACCCTACCGATTCTACTTCCATGGAATTTTCGGGGGTTTGGGTTTGGAAGGGAGATGAAAAGGGCTGCATGCTCAAGTGGCCATATTTGGGAAAATCCTTTCAAAACAACCGTTCGGTTTCTGATTTATTGATGGAAAGTTTGCCGGGAACGGCTATTCTTGCTTTATCCGCCATCGGAATTGCATTGATTTTGGGATTGGCTTTGGGGGGAATAACGGCTTGGAACCATGGAACGTGGTTGGATCGGGCTTTGGTAGGGATTTCTACCTTAGGGATTTCCATCCCCAGTTATTTGGCGGCAGTTTTAGCGGCTTTCTTTTTGGGATATTTGTGGCACGATGCCACGGGTTTGCCCATCAGCGGAAGTCTCATGGATTACGATGTTTGGGAGGGCAAACACATCGCTTGGAAAAATTTGGTGCTGCCCGCCTTCACCTTGGGCATTCGTCCGCTGGCCGTTGTTTTGCAGATGTCTCGTTCCAGTTTTTTGGAAACGTATTCCATGGATTTTATCCGAACTGCTCGTGCCAAAGGGCTTTCGGAGTGGTCTGTGTTTCGTTGGCACGTGTTGCGGAATTCCATGGCCCCGGTGGTGACAACGATTACCGGATGGTTGGCGAGTTTGTTGGCCGGGGCGGTTTTTGTTGAAACCATTTTCGGTTGGAAAGGATTGGGAAAACTCACCGTTGATGCCTTGAACGCCTCCGATTTACCGGTTTTGATGGGCATTGTTTTGTTGGTTTCCATCATCTTCATGGTTTTGCAAGCCCTCACCGATCGAATCCACCGATGGATCGATCCTCGGATTCGTTGAGGGATTTCCGTTAAAATGTTCCTATCTTACTCCCCATGAGTCAGCATCGATTAAAAACGATGGATGTAACGTTCATTGTAGCCGGATTGGTTATCGGCATGGGTATTTTTCGTACACCTTCCGAAGTGGCGCGCCATGCCCAAGGATCGGAAGCCGTTTATTTCTGGGCCTGGATCTTGGGCGGAGCGGTTAGCTTTATTGGCTCGATCATCTTTGCAGAAATTGGCACCCGCATTCCGGTGAGTGGAGGATTTTACAAGGTCTTTTCGCGGGTGTACCATCCCGTGGTGGCCTTCATGGTGAATTGGATTTTGGTCATCAGCAACGCGGGGGCCACCACCGCCGTTACTTTGCTCGGTTCGAGCTATTTGAAAGCGTTTCTACACGACTTTAGTGGGCGATTTGGTCCTACCATAGAGGTGTCGGAGGGTGCGATTGCTTTGGGTACCATTGCCTTTCTTTGGGGGTTCAATTTGTTGGGGTTGAAAATGAGCAGCCGCCTCATCAATGTTCTCATGATCATCAAAATTAGTTTGATGTTATTTCTTATTTCGGCCTTGTTTTTCGTTCCTCCCGCCGTTGAAACCATTTCCCATACCCACGTTCCATTCAGCTGGAAAAATCTGCTTCTGTGCTTCGTTCCCATCTTCTTTACCTTTGGTGGGTACCAAAGCATCATCAATTTTGGAGGCGACATCGACCAACCCCGACGGACCATTCCGCGAGCGGTATTTTGGGGAATTGTGTTGATCATGGGGTTGTATTTGGCCATCAATTGGAGTTACGTTTCCACTTTGGGATTACCTAAAATGGCCGAAACGACCACTTTGGCCAGCGATGTGACGGTTTTGTTGGGAGGCGCATCGGCCCAATTGTTCCTCAATCTTTTGTTTTATTTGGCTGTGATGAGTTTTGCCAACGTTACCCTCATCAGCAGTTCTCGCATTTACGTGGCCATGGCCGAGGAAGGAGTGCTCCCTCGGGTTTTTCAAAAGTTATCGAAAACCAAGCAAGTGCCCGTTTGGGGGATTGGATTTTTCTGCGTGGTGATGGTGCTTTCGGTGCTTTTCTTGGAGTCGTTCCAAAAGATTTTGGGCTATGTGATGTTTTTTGATAGCATTGGATTTATTCTCGGTGCTGCTTCCATCTTTTGGTTGAGGAAAAAAGCGACAGAAGCCCCCAACGAAATTTTTGAAATGAAGGGTTACCCTTGGGGGCCCATCCTGTTTGTACTGATTTATTTGGGAGTGACCGCGAGCGTGATGCTGCAAGATCCTCAGGCCTTCTGGATTGGGTTGCTGCTGTTTCTCGGTGGATTTCCTCTGTATTTTTTGATGAAGAAACTTTTAAAATCTGGCCATGAATCCCCATAAAGAACTTTTTATGCTCGATGACTCCTTGTCATTCCTCAACTTTGGTTCGTTTGGAGCGTGCCCGCGTCCCATTTTCGAGGAGTACCAACAATGGCAACGCAAGCTTGAAGCTTCCCCCGTTCAATTCATTACCAAAATCGGATTGGATGCCTTGGCCGAATCGCGGGAAGCGTTGGGGAAGTATTTGGGAGCTCCGGCCCGCGATCTCGTATTTGTTACCAACCCGAGTTACGCCGGAAATGCCATCGTAAAATCCTTGCCCATTCAAGCAGGGGAGGAAGTGTTAACCACGAATTTAGAGTACGGAGCGATGGATCGAACGTGGACGTATTATGCCGAAAAGCGCGGTTTTGTTTATCGGAAAGCGCCCATTTCGCTACCCATCGTTTCCAAAGACGAATTTTTGAAGCAGTTTTGGTCGGCGGCGAACGAAAAGACGAAGGTGGTTTTTCTGAGTCACATCACCAGTGCAACGGCCCTGATTTTACCGGTGGAGGAAATCATCGCTGAGGCGAAAAAACGAGGAATGCTCACCATCATCGATGGGGCGCACACCCCTGCCATGTTGCCGTTGAATCTGCAGGAACTGGGCGCCGATTTGTACTTCGGTGCTTGCCATAAATGGATGATGGCGCCCAAGGGAGCTTCGTTTTTGTACGCTTCTCCGTCTCAGCAGGCGTGGCTGGATCCATTGGTGATCAGTTGGGGATTTCGCAGCGCCACGCCTTCCGATTCGTTGTTTTTGGATTATCATCAAATGAACGGCACCCGCGATTATTCGGCTTTTCTCACCGTTCCGGCTGCCATTCGGTTCATGGAGGAGAACGATTGGTGGACGGTGGCAGCCGATTGCCAACGCATGGTTCGGGAATGGGCGCCACGATTTACGGAAGCGTTAGGGGTAGCGTCGCATGCGCCCCTATCATCCGATTGGATCGGGCAAATGTTCGCCATTCCATTTCCTACCGAAAATCCGGTGGCTCTTTATCGGAAATTGGTAGATCATTACCGCATCGAGATTCCGGTGACCGAGCAAAACGGACACACTTTTGTGCGGTATTCGTTCCAGACCTTCAACGAAGAAAGCCAATTGGAGCAATTGTTGGACGTTTTAAAAAATGAAAGAAGATGAGAAACCTTCAAAAAATGGTATTGGTCTTTGCTTTGGCTTTCTGCTCCATTGCTGGAGATTCTAAAACTTCGAAAGCGAAGATAACGGCAGTTAAAGAATCCATTTACGTGGTTTATTCTTCCAGTTTTTCGCCCGATATGGCGATGAAAATGAGAAAGGAAATCGAGCAGTTTTACCAGGTAAAAACCAAAACGTTGCCGCCCGTTTCCTTGCCCAAGAAAACCATGACGGCCATTGAAGGGCGGTATCAAGCCAATCGAATTTTGGATTGGATGAAGGAGAAATACCGAAACAAAAATGCCAAAGTGCTTTTGCTAACGAACGCCGATATTTGTACCGACCGGAATTTGAATGGGAAAATTAATCCCAATTACAGGATTTTTGGCTTGGGAGTTCGAACCGGTAACTTTTGTGTGGTCACCATAAGTCGATTCGGGAACAAAAAAGTGGAGAAGAAATTGGCGTATGTGGTGCTGCATGAATTGGGCCATAACTACGGATTGGAACATTGCACCACCCCACATTGCATGATGAAGGATGCTCAAGGAAAAGGGGCAAACATTGAGAATGAACCCAAGCAATTCTGCAAGAAGTGCCGGAAAATTTTGAATTAAACGGTTAGTCCCCTTTCGCCAAAGCCATGAGATCCAACAATTCACGATGAATTTCGGGGCATCCGGCGGCAATTTCACCTCCGAAGAGCCATTCATTTCCACCTGAAAAATCGGTAACGATTCCGCCGGCTTCTTGAACCAAGAGCGCACCAGCACTTACGTCCCACGGGTTTAGGCTGAATTCAAAAAAACCGTCCAGTTTCCCTTCGGCCGTGTAGGCCAAATCGAGGGTGGCAGCGCCCATCCGTCTCAATCCACGGCTGCTGCGCATCATCGCTTCCATAACCCTCAAGTACCAATCCAAATGGGTGAAATCCACGTGTGGAAATCCGGTCGCCATCAAGGTATCTTTCAGCGTTTTTTTGATTTTCATTTGAATGGGCTGGCCATTTTTAAAGGCTCCTTCTCCCTTGATGGCGTGATAGATGGAATGATGGAAAACATCGGCAATCCAACCGGCCACTATCTCATCTTTTTCCATCAGCGCCACGTTGATTCCTACAAATGGAATGCCCTGAACGAAATTGGTGGTCCCATCCAAGGGATCGATGATCCAGACTAACTTTTCATTTTTTCGGCCCGCCGTTCCTTCTTCGGTGAGAAATCCGGCTTCGGGTAGATTTTTTCGAAGGCCTTCCACCAGCATTTTTTCGGCCGTTTCATCTACATAACTGACCAAGCTGTTGATGCTTTTTTCGCGAACCGACTCGTCGGAAAACGAAGTTCGAGCATCTTCAATATAGCTTGCAACCTCTTTCATAAGGGCACTAACCGGATCAATAAGCAAGGAATACGTCATGGATTACACTTTGGCCAATTCTACGATTAAACCATGAAGAGAATCATTCATGCGCAGCTGACATCCCAAACGGCTGTTGTCTTTCACAAAAAATGCTTGATCCAACATATCCAATTCTTCATCGCTTTGCTCGGGAAGATCGTGATCGCTCAAAACGTACACATGGCAACTGGCACAAAGGGCCATGCCTCCGCAGGTTCCTTCCACGGGCAATTCGCTTCCTTTGCAAACTTCCATGAGGTTCAGATTCATATCGGTAGGAGCTTCCAATGTGTGGGAAATTCCATCTCGATCGATGACGGTGAGTTGAATCGTATTTTCCATTAGAATCCGTTTACGCCGTTGACGGTGGTGTATTTAAATTGAAGCTTGGCATCGGGGTAGATGCGTTTGAAGGCGCTTTGAACCATCAAGGTTCCTTCGTGAAAACCGCAAAGGATGAGTTTGAGTTTTCCTGGGTATTCGTTGATGTCGCCGATGGCGTAAATTCCAGGAATATTGGTGCTGTAATCAAAAGTATCTACGGCAATTCCGTTTTTGTCGAGGTTCAATCCCCAGTTGGCAATGGGTCCGAGCTTGGGCGATAACCCGAACAACGGCAGGTAATAATCGGTGGGATGCGTTGTGGTTTCGCCGTTGTTGAAGGTGATGACCACTTCTTCCAGTTTTCCGTTGCCATTGAGTCCGGTTACTTCGGCTTCGGTCACCAATTTGATTTTTCCGGCGTGGGCCAATTCGGTCACCTTTTCGGCGGAATCAAGAGCGCCGCGGAATGAAGAACGTCGATGCACCAAGACCACTTCCGCGGCAATATCGGCCAGAATGATGGACCAATCGAGGGCGGAATCGCCACCGCCTGCTACCACGATGCGTTGATTTCTAAATTTCTCGGGTTCTTTGATGATGTAATCCACCCCTTTGTTTTCGAAATTCGATAAGTTTTCAATGGGTGGCTTGCGGGGTTCGAAAACACCCAATCCCGCAGCAATGGCCACGCAAGGAGCTCGGTGAATCGTGCCGGAAGTGGTGATGATTTCGAATTTTCCGTCTTCGGTTTGACGCATTTCTTCGGCTCGTTCGCCCAAGGTAAACCCGGGTTTGAAAGGAGCAATTTGCTCCATCAGATTGTGGATGAGGTCTCCGGCCAAAACGGAAGGAAATCCAGGAATATCGTAGATGGGTTTTTTCGGATAAATTTCGGTGCATTGTCCTCCCGGTTGGGGAAGATAATCGATCAAATGGCAACGAAGCTTGATCAATCCGGCTTCAAATACGGTGAAAAGACCAACGGGGCCTGCCCCAATGATCAACAAATCGGTTTCGATGGTTTGACTCACAATTCCTAAAAGATTCGGTTAGAAAATAAGTTTCAAAATGATTAGAGCGATGGGGTTCTTCCGCCGTCAACGGGAACGTTAATGCCATTGATGTAGGCCGCAGCGGGCGACGCCAAAAAGGCTACCGCTGCACCCACTTCCAAGGGTTTTCCAAAACGTGCAGCCGGAATTTCGGCGATCATTTCGTCACGAACATGGTCCACTTGAGTTCCGGTTCTTGCTGCTTTTCCGTCGATGATGCTGCTCAATCGTTCCGTTTCCGTAGCACCGGGAAGCACATTGTTCACGGTAATTCCCCAAGCTGCGACTTCGGTGGCTAGGGTTTTCGACCAATTTCCTACGGCTCCTCGAATGGTATTGCTTACTCCGAGTCCTTTCAAGGGCACCTTTACCGAAGTGGAGATGATGTTGATGATGCGTCCGTAACCGGCGGCTTTCATTCCGGGCAAAACCGAGGTGGCCAACAGGTGGTTGCCCAGAAGGTGCTGCCGGAAGGCCGATTCGAAGGCCGAAAGTTCGGCGGTATGTACGGGTCCGGCGGCGGGGCCACCGGTGTTGTTCACCAAAATGTGAACAGGTTGTTCCGACAAAATTTTCTCCACGGCGATGGAAACCGTTTCAAGCTGACTCATGTCTGCCACGGCGATGCGGTGATTTTGAAAGTGGGGTTTGGGAAGCTGTTCGAGGGCTTTTTGCAGCTTTTCCTCGTTTCGGGCCATGAGAATAACCGTTGCTCCGAGTTGAGCCAGCTCCACAGCTGAAGCCAATCCTAAACCTGCGCTGCCACCGTTCACCAACGCTACTTTTCCATCCAATGAAAGTTCCATCAATCTATCCTTATTTTTGCAACAAAGGTACAACATGAACCCCACCCAAAATTCAACTGCTCCCCAACGAATTTCGCTTTCAGCACGGTCGATCGTTGCAGAATCGTATCAACTGTTTAAAACCGATATTGGTCAGATGTTGGCGTTTACGCTCTTTTTCGGAGTGGTTTACCTCGCATCGTCCTTACTCAATTTAGGCGGGGCACTGGGGTTGCTCAATTGGGTCATTTCGCTGGCGATTGTGCCCCTAAGTGCGGGCTATTTCTTTGTGTTTCGAGCCATTCAACGTCACGAATCATACACATTTTCCCACTTTTTTGCTGGATATTCCAAAGCTTTGCGGTTGATCGGCGTCTTTTTTTTCCAACTGATCATTGTTCTACTTCCTTTGCAATTTTTGTTGAAGATGATGTACGGTGATTATTTTGAAGAAATTTCCAAAGACCCATCTGCGTTAGAAAATTTAATCAACCAAGGTGCGTTGGATCCAGGTAAACTTGGCATGGGTTATTTATTGATGTTGGTTCACGGTTTGGTGTTCGGCATTGCGTTTTTTCTGGCGAATTACTTCGCAGCGGTTGGAAAAGGCCATGCGTGGAATGCCATGGAAACCAGCAGAAAATGGGCCTTTAAAAACTTTTCGCTTTTTTTTCGTCTTCTAATTTTGCTTTTGTTGCTCAATGTTGCCGGATTTTTAGCGCTGGGGGTTGGACTCCTGTTCACCATTCCCATCACGTTCGGGGCGGTTTATGTTTTGGGAAGTAAAATCACAAAATTGTCAGAAGGTTCTTTCGCGGCATCGTCGGAGGTTGAATAATTCTACCTTTGGGCCATGAAAATGATATGGTTCGTGGTGCTGTTGGGAATGGGAATTTCCGCCGCCGCTCAAAAGAATGATTCGCTTCGTTATCCTTCTGAGAAGCATTTGAAAAACATTCAACAGCTCACCTTCGGGGGCGATAATGCCGAGGCATATTGGTCGTTTTCTGGGAAGAATTTAACGTTTCAGTCCAATTATTCCGGATTTGGAGCCAAATGCGATCAAATCTTTTGGATGCCGGCGAAGCCTGGGAAAAAGTTCAAGGTCAATCCAGTGAGTCATGGAAAAGGGCGTACAACGTGTTCTTACTTCCTGCCCGGCGACCGTTCCATTTTGTTTGCCTCCACCCAAGCCGCCGGGGAAACGTGTCCGCCCGACGTTCCTCGAGAGAAAAACGGTCCTTATTTGTGGCCCATTTACAACGAGTTTGATATTTACACCTCCGATTTGAAGGGGGAGAACCAAAAGGTTTTCATCGCTTCCAAGGGATACGATGCCGAGGCGACCGTGAGTCCAACAGGCGATAAAATTGTTTTCACTTCTACCCGAAACGGAGATTTGGATTTGTACACGTGCAACATCGACGGTTCGGATGTAAAGCAAATTACGTTTGAGTTGGGTTACGACGGTGGCGCGTTTTTCTCACCAGACGGTAAGCAAATCGTTTTTCGAGCTTCGCGCCCAAAATCGGCCGATGATGTTGAGAAGTACAAAGGATACCTGAGTCGAGGTTTGGTTGCTCCAACGCAAATGGAAATATTTGTTTGCAATGCCGATGGGAGCAACTTGCGGCAGGTGACGCAATTGGGGAAAGCGAATTGGGCGCCTTATTTCACTCCCAACGGAAAAGCGATTCTCTTCAGCTCCAACCACGCATCCAAACGCGGATTCAATTTCAATATCTACAAAATCAACGTGGATGGTTCGGGCCTAGAGCAAATCACCTTTGATGGGGTGTTCGATTCTTTTCCGATGTTTTCACCCGACGGAAAGAAAGTTGTTTTTAGCTCCAATCGCAACAACAAAGGCACCAAGGATACCAACGTTTTCGTTGCCGATTGGGTGGATTAAACCATCTCCTTACTCGTCGCGGGTGCAGGTGGCTTCATGTTTTTCACTTTTTATTTATCTGACTTTAAAGGCCTTAATGTTTTGTAAATCGTAAAAAGTAAAGAAATGTTTTTACTATTCGAGAAATAAGTCAAGTGATTAGTGTACATTTGTGCTAATAAAGGTAATTAATAACTTGACTTTATGAAAAAAACTTCTCTTCAATTTCAGCAACTCAACACCAAAATGCTGGGTTTTTCTTCCCTTTCACAAGTGGCAATTCCTCCAACAGGCTGGATTAAAGCCATTCGTACTACCCTTGGAATGACCATGCAACAACTTGGAAAAAAGTTGGGCATATCAAAGCAGGGAGTGATGGATATGGAAAAGCGGGAAATAGAAGGAGCTATCACTATCAAAGCGCTTAAAGAAGTTGCAAAGGCTATGGATATGCAATTGGTTTACGGTTTTGTTCCTCATGATGGTTCTTTAGATGCCTTAATTGAAAAAAGGGCTCGAGCCTTGGCCGCACAAATTGTGCTTAGAACTTCTCAAACTATGAAATTGGAAAATCAAGGAAATTCAAACTTGAGAATTGAAAAGGCCATTCAAGAGCGGACCGAAACCATTAAAAATGAAATGCCGAAAATTTTATGGGATTAAGTTTCGACGACTTGGAGGGTCAAACACCCCTCGATGAAGATGAAAAGTTAGGTTTGTTGATTCCTACCATAGCAACTAGAGGTGAACTCGATGAATTTGAACAACAGAACATCGAACTTGCTATTCAATGGACTTTGGGCCGATCGCTTACACCAGAAACGATTTTCACAGAAAAATTTATTCGAATGTTGCATTTTCGAATGTATTCAAAAGTGTGGTCTTGGGCAGGTGAGTTTCGCAAAACAAATAAAAATATTGGAATCGATAAATGGCAAATACCCGTCGATTTACGACAATTGTTCGATGATGCCTTATTCTGGCACAAACATCATTCATTTCAACCCGATGAAATTGCTGTTCGTTTCAAACATCGGTTGGTCAGCATTCATTGCTTTGCCAACGGAAATGGGCGACACAGTCGACTCATGGCAGATATTATCATGGAAAATGTGTACAAACTACCTGTGTTCACCTGGGGTGCTGCAAACCTTTCTAGCCATGGAAACATCCGGGAAACCTACATCCAAGCCGTAAAATCTGCCGACAAAGGGGATTACCAACCTCTTTTAGATTTTGCTCGTACTTAATTCGTTATTCAACGTCCCCTGGATTCGGTTTCTCTACTTGGTCCAACCAATCTTTTTACGTTATTCAATAGTATCCTGACTGAAAAAATTCACTGTTTTCGGTCATCATAAATTCTCACCCCATCTCCTTCAACGCCATCCACTCGTCGCGGTAGCGAGCGGCTTCCATGAAATCCATGTTTTTGGCGGCTTTTTCCATTTTTTTGCGGACCTCGTCGGCCGCCTTCATGCGCTGTTCGGGCGACATCGCCTTGATGATCGGATCGGCGGCCAAGGAAATTTTGTCGGGCTCCACGTAATACTTCTCCACTTTCTCAACGGTCTGCTCACCTCGAATATTCAATACTCCCGCCTGTTTTAAAATCTCTTCTCTCGATTTCAAAACGGTTTGTGGCGTAATTCCGTGTTCCAAGTTGTAAGCAATCTGTTTTTCTCTTCTTCGCAACGTCTCGTCCATGGTTTGTTGCATGGATCGGGTAATTTTTTCAGCGTAGAAAATCACCAATCCGTTCGCATTTCGCGCCGCACGTCCCGCCGTTTGCGTCAGCGAACGACTGCTTCGTAAAAATCCCTCTTTATCGGCATCCAACACCGCCACGAGCGAAACTTCGGGCAAATCCAATCCCTCCCTCAATAAATTCACCCCAATCAAAACATCGAAAACGCCCAAACGCAAATCGCGAAGGATTTCTACGCGCTCCAACGTTTCTACGTCGCTGTGGATGTACCGACATTTGATGTGAATGTCGGTCATGTAGCGGGCTAATTCTTCGGCCATTCGTTTGGTTAAAGTTGTCACCAAAACCCGTTCGCCAGCCTCGATTCGCTTCTGGGTTTCAATCAATAAATCATCTACCTGAGAAGCTACCGGACGTATTTCGATGGGTGGATCGAGCAATCCGGTTGGACGAATGACTTGTTCGGCCACAACGCCTTCGGCTTTTTCCAATTCATAATCGGCGGGCGTGGCCGAAACATACACCACCTGATTGGTGAGGGTTTCAAATTCTTCGAATTTCAACGGTCGATTATCCATGGCCGATGGCAAACGGAATCCGTATTCCACTAGGTTGGTTTTTCGGGAACGATCGCCCCCGTACATAGCTCGAATTTGAGGCATGGTCACGTGGCTTTCGTCCACCAAAAGCAAGAAATCTTCCGGGAAATAATCCAGCAAGCAGAAAGGACGATCGCCGGGAACACGACCATCGATGTAGCGCGAATAATTCTCGATTCCCGAGCAATAACCGAGTTCGCGCATCATTTCTAAATCAAAATTCACCCGTTCCTCCAAGCGTTTCGCTTCGAGAAATTTCCCCACTTCCTGAAAATATTGCACTTGCTTCACCATATCATCTTGAATATGAAGCATCGCTTTTTGAAGGGAATCGCGGGTAGTTACGTAAATGTTAGCCGGAAATACCGCTGCTTGGGGAACCCGTTCCCGAATGCGTCCGGTTTCCGGATCCATCACTCCAATTTCTTCAATTTCATCTCCAAAAAAGGTGAAACGAAGCGCATAATCGTCGTAAGCCAGAAAAACATCGACCTGATCTCCTTTGACCCGAAAGGTGCCGCGCAAAAAGTCGGCCGTGGTTCGGGTGTACATATTGTCAACCAGCGTATAAAGAAATTGCTGACGAGAAATGCGATCGCCGACCTTGATACGCATGATTTTCTCGGTGAAATCTTTGGGATTTCCCATACCATAAATGCAGCTCACGGAACAAACCACAATCACATCTCGGCGACCACTCATGAGGGAGGAAGTGGTTCTCAATCGCAGTTTTTCAATTTCTTGGTTGATGGCGAGGTCCTTCTCGATGTAGGTATTGGTTGTAGGCAAATAGGCCTCGGGTTGGTAGTAATCGTAGTAGGAAACGAAGTATTCGACGGCGTTTTCGGGGAAAAACTGGGTGAATTCGCCGTACAATTGGGCGACAAGAGTTTTGTTGTGGGTGAGGATGAGGGTGGGCCGTTGGGTTTGCTGGATGATGTTGGCCATGGTGAAGGTTTTCCCCGATCCGGTAACGCCCAAAAGTACCTGATGGGGGTCGCCCTGATTCACGCCTTCCACCAACTGCCGAATGGCAGAGGGTTGGTCTCCTGTGGGCGAAAAGGGGGTTGCTAATTTAAATTCCATTCCAAATTCTCCAGCTTTCTTCGGCTTGTTGCACCAGCATGGACCATCCATTTTGAGTGTTCGAGCCACGAAGTCGGCATTGTTGCAAAAATACCGTTTCTACCGGATTATAGATCAAATCCATCACCGTTGTTCCCGATTTAATTTCGGAGAAACGCAGCGGCAGGCATTCTTGTTCGTGGGGAAATGTTCCAACGGGGGTGGTTTGGATGAGGATGGAAAACTCGTGGAGGGGCAGGGGAGGGTTGGCGATTTCTGTTCGGGTCCAGGTAGAGATGGCGATGCCCATGGTTTGAAGCACGTATTTCACCGCTAGGGCAGCGCCTCCGTTTCCGAGGATAAGGGCATTTTTCTGATGGGTTTGCCATAGTTTCCGAAAGGCGATTTCGAATCCGTAAGCATCGGTATTGAATCCTTTGAGGGATCCGTTGGGCATTTTTTTGATGGTATTGACGGCCCCAATTTTTTGGGCAGCGGGATCGAGTTCGTCCAAGAACGGGATCACGGCCGATTTGTGCGGAATGGTTACGTTGATGCCTGCGAGGTTGGGGTGTTCTTGAAACAAAAGCTGCGGGTTGGGGTGGGAGTTTTCGAAGAGGCGATAATCGGCAAGGATGTTTTCTTTCAGGAATTTATCCTTGAAGTAAGCCGGGGAAAAAGAATGGGTTAGAGGGGTGCCGAGGAGTCCGTAAATCCGCATGGGGTAAAGGTACGGGAAAAAGTTGGGAAGCCTGACTCTCACGACATTTCTCCACGGGCCGCCCTTCGATGAAACCTTCCTTTATGAAACACTCGAAAACATGTGAATTAAAGGTAGTCGAGCACCTTTTCGAAGAGAAAATCCACTTTTCCTTGAAAAACCGCAGAAACTGATACCATTCTCCCTTCGGTCGAAAGCAGTAAGGCTGTTGGATTTTTTTAGGCCTTCCGCTTCAATTGCTCCATGCCCATCACTTGCTCCAAGGTGCGGTTCATGCCCTCGGGAGATCCGTCCAAGAAAATCACATTTCCTTTTCCGTACTCGGCGAAGTTCTTGATCGCCTCCGTCCACATGCTAAACATGATCATGTTGGTATCCAAATTCGATTGCATCAATTCCTTAGCCGCCATGTTCATCCCTTTCGCTACTTCCTCCCGAAACAACGCAACCCCTTGTCCGCGCAATTGGGCCGCTTCACGCTCGGCCTCCGCAGCAATCTTGATCGCATTTCCCTCTGCTTCCGCCGCCTTCGTTTTCGTAATTAGCAAAGCCTGACCCTCGTTCTCGGCGGCGGCCTTCAAATTGTTGGAGGCTACTACCTGACTCATCGACTTTAAAATCACCTCATCAAAGGTGATGTCGTTGATCTGCAAATCCAACAAATGATAACCCCACTCGTCCAAAACCGCGTCGATTTGCTCTTTCACGTGCTCCACAATTTCCCGTCTCAACGACAATACTTCGGCTTGTTTTTTCGTTGCAACAAACGAACGAATGTTTCCTTCCACCGTGCGAATCAATGCCTGCATCAACGAACGCTCATCAATAAATTTGAACGCAACTTTCTTCACCGTTTCTTCCTGCTCATCCACCACGGCAAACAGCAACATCGACTTGAAATACACATTGGCTTGATCCTGAGTTACCGCCTGAAATTCCAATTCCACCGAACGATTTTGGGTGGAAACACGACGGAAAATTTGTTCAACAATGGGAATGACCAAGTTTAAACCCGGACGTAAAATTCGACGGTATTTTCCAAAGGAAGTCACCACCGCAATGGTTCCTTGTTGAACGGTTTTTAAGCCGGTAGCGAGAATTAACACGCCTAAAACGAGCAATAATAAAGGTAGGAAATTCATGATTGTATTTTTTTTGAAAGATAGGAATATTTAAGAAAAAAAAGACGTATTAACCTAAATTTTTCATGCGTTCGATAAAAAACTCCCAACCGCTTCCGGCCTCCTTGTTCCAGTCGGCCGAACTGCTTTCGTTGGCGCCATCGCTGATGTATTTAACGCAACTGAACGCAACACCGTACGCGGCACACGTCTTCGCTAAAGCGAACGCCTCCATGTCGACCACATCCCAAATTGCGCCTTCCGAATGTTCCATAAATCGATCTCCGGTGGCGCAACATTTCCCATCTCCCCATACTTCCTGCAATTTATTCGGCACGTCCAACACCCAAGACCCCTCCTCGAACGGAGTGGCGAATCGATCAAATCCGAGCGGTGTCGCATCCATATCGTGCTGAAGAAACCGGGTAACATTTACCCAAGATCCTTGGGGAACCGTTACTCCGCCCGCGCTTCCGAAATTGATCACCCATTCGGGTTGAAATTGTTGAATGGCGCGCGAAAGGTGAAGGGCTGCGTTGACCTTTCCGCATCCGGTATACACAACAGGGAATGGGGCGTTTGCTCCACCTTCCTCGGGTAAGGCCATCACGACCAGGATTTTATTCCGCATATTGAATCAAACTCTTCACTTCTACTTCTTCGTGCAAGAACAACAAATCGATCAAGACCAATCGATCTACTACAGAGTAACCTGCTTGGGCGCACAACTCGGTGGCAGCGCGCATGGTTCCGCCAGTAGCGAAAACATCATCTACAATCACCACGGTGCCGTTTCCGGGTTGCATCTCCAGCACATCTTCCCCGTACTCCAAACTGTAGGAAGTTGCTACCGTTGGTGGGGGAAGTTTCCCTTTTTTTCTACATAACAACAATCCAGCTCCCGTTTTTTGAGCAAGTGCAGAGGCGAATAAAAATCCTCTCGACTCGATCCCCACGTAAAAATCGGGGCGAACGGTTAACTTTTCCAAGGCATCAATGACCCGTGGAAAATGCGGAGAAGCCAGCAAAGGCGTAATATCTTTAAATCCTACGCCGGGTTTTGGCCAATCGGCCACGTCGCGAATCAAGTTTTTCATGGATTCCATCTGACAAAGATAGAATTCCGTGCGACAAATGTTCTGCCTTTGGCGACTTGGCTTTATCTTTGTTGTTTACCAGCGACTAATACAACGTTATGCTTTCTTTTGTAAATTCTACCATTAAGAAAATCTTCGGTACCAAGAGCGATCGCGATATCAAAGAAGTGTTGCCATATGTGGAAGCCATCAAGGCCGAATATGCCAAATTGTCTTCTATTACTGACGATGAGCTTCGTCATCAAACCCGTCATTTTAAACTGGAGATTTCAGCTGCCTTGGCGGAAATCGATGGGAAAATTTCCAAATTGAAAGAAGAAGTACATCATCTTTCTATGGAACAGCAAGATGAAAAAATTGCCTTGTTCGACCAAATTGACGCACTGGCGAAGGAACGCGACCAAGCCTTGGAGAAGAAACTCCTTGAAATTCTTCCCAAAGCATTCGCTGTGGTTAAAGAAACGGCCCGTCGCTACACCGAAAACGGGAAATTGGTGGTTTCTGCCACTGAATACGATACTGAACATGCTAAAAACCATTCCAATGTAACCATTGAAGACGGAAAGGCTTCTTGGAGCAATACCTGGTTGGCCGCTGGAAATGAAGTCGTTTGGAACATGGTTCACTACGATGTTCAGCTCATCGGTGGCGTGGTTTTGCACCTGGGAAAAATTTCGGAAATGGCCACCGGGGAAGGAAAAACCTTGGTTTCTACGCTTCCAGCCTACCTCAACGCCCTCAGCGGACAAGGTGTTCACCTTGTAACCGTGAACGATTACCTGGCCCGTCGTGACTCGGAATGGAACGCACCGCTGTTTCAATTCCATGGATTAACGGTGGATTGCATCGATAAACATCAACCTAATACGGCCCGCCGTAGTCAAGCCTATATGGCCGATATCGTTTACGGAACCAACAACGAATTCGGTTTCGACTATCTCCGTGATAACATGGCCACGCATCCCGATGAATTGGTTCAGCGCAAGCACCATTTCGCCATGGTGGATGAGGTCGATAGCGTTTTGATCGATGAAGCGAGAACACCTTTGATCATTTCCGGTCCGGTTCCCAAAGGAGGAGACGGGGAATCTTTCATTCAATTGAAACCTTTCGTGGAGAAATTGATGAGCGAGCAACGAAACAAGGTTACATCTTTGTTGGCTGAAGCCAAAAAAGGCCATGACGCCGGCGACAAAGATTTTGGTTTGCCGTTGTTGCGCGCCTATCGGGCTCTTCCCAAAAACAAACCCTTGATCAAATTCCTTTCCGAGCCCGGCATTAAAACGGTCCTTCAGAAAGTGGAAGCCACTCACATGCAGGATCAGGGAAAAGAAATGAAAAAAGTGGATGCGGAATTGTACTTCGTAATCGATGAAAAACACAACTCCGTAGAACTCACCGAAAAAGGAATTCAACTGATGGCTTCCTACACCGGTGACGGATCGCTTTTCGTTCTTCCAAACATCGGTTTGGAAATTGCCCGCATCGAAAAAATGGAAGGCACCGCTGAAGAAAAAGCCAATGCCAAGGATGAATTACTAACCGATTACGGAGTTAAGGCCGATCGCGTTCACGTACTTCACCAACTATTGAAGGCCTACACCTTGTTCGAAAAAGATGTGGAGTACATCGTGGAAGACAACAAGGTGAAAATCGTTGACGAGCAAACCGGACGTGTTTTGGATGGTCGCCGATATTCCGATGGTTTGCACCAAGCCATCGAAGCCAAAGAAAGCGTGAAGGTTGAAGCTGCAACCCAAACGTTCGCCACCGTTACCCTTCAAAACTATTTCCGCATGTACCACAAGTTGGCCGGGATGACCGGAACAGCGGAAACAGAAGCCGGTGAGTTTTGGCAGATTTACAAACTCGACGTGGTGAACATTCCTACCAATCGCGCCATTTCTCGAAACGACATGAACGATTTGGTGTACAAAACGGCTCGTGAGAAATACAACGCCGTGGTAGACGAAGTGGTAAAATTAGTGGAAGCCGGTCGCCCCGTTTTGGTGGGTACCACCTCGGTAGAAATTTCCGAATTATTGAGCCGCATTCTTTCGATGCGAAAAATTAAACACAACGTTCTTAACGCGAAAAAGCACCAACAAGAAGCTGAAATCGTAGCTGAAGCCGGACAAGCTGGAGCGGTGACAATTGCCACCAACATGGCCGGTCGTGGTACCGACATCAAGTTGGGAGCTGGAGTGAAAGAAGCCGGTGGTTTGGCCATCATTGGTACCGAACGCCACGAATCTCGTCGCGTGGATCGTCAGTTGCGTGGTCGTGCCGGTCGACAAGGAGATCCTGGATCTTCTCAATTTTTTGTTTCTTTGGAAGATAACTTGATGCGTTTGTTCGGTTCCGAGCGGATTGCTGCCACCATGGACCGTTTCGGTTACAAAGAAGGCGAAGTGATTCAGCACCGTTTGATTTCCAATTCCATTGAACGCGCTCAGAAAAAAGTAGAAGAAAATAACTTTGGAACGCGTAAGCGCTTGTTGGAGTACGACGATGTGATGAACGCCCAAAGGGAAGTGATTTACAAGCGCCGTAGAAACGCTTTGTACGGGGAGCGCTTGCAAATTGATATTGCCGATTTGTTTGCCGATCAAACGTTTGAGTTGGCTGGCCAATTTGCCGGAGGAACGAATCATGAAACCTTTACGTTGGAAGTGATTCGTCAGTTCGGAATTGAAACCTCCATCTCAGCAGACGAATTGCGCATGGGCAAACAGGCCGATTTGGGTGATCGTTTGTTCTTGGAGGTCTATCGCCATTACCAAGATAAATCCCAGCGTTTGTGCCACGCCGTTCATCCGTTCATGGAACAAATTCACTCCGAGCGCGGAGAGCAAATTGAGAATGTGATTGTTCCCATGCAAACCGGAAATCGCGGAATTCAAATTCCGGTGAATTTGGCCGAAGCCGTAGAAACCGGTTCTAAAAACCTTATCCGCGACTTTGAAAAAGCGGTGGTTTTAGGCATGATTGATGAAAAGTGGATGAAGCACCTGCGCGACATGGACGATTTGAAATCGTCGGTGCAAAACGTGGTGTACGAACAGAAAGATCCTTTGTTGATTTATAAATTGGAGGCGTACAACTTGTTCAGCGACATGGTTGGTCAATTGCGTCAGGATGTGATTCAACTGCTTTCGAAGGCGCATATTCCCGATAACGAACATGCTCCGGAAGAAGCTCCGCAGCAAGCTCCAGCTCGCCGTGCCGCACCTCCACAACAATATACGTCTTCCTCTACGGCGAGCATTGCCCCGCCCCAACAACCGGCAGCACCACGTGCTCAGCCCATCGTTGCGGGACCACGGGTAGGAAGAAACGACGCTTGTCCTTGCGGAAGCGGTAAAAAATTCAAACATTGCCACGGAAAATTATTGGAAGATTGATGAAAAACCTGATTCTATTGTTCTCGTTGTGTTTCAGCATTAGCACTTTGGCTCAACCCATGGGAAGGGTTGAAGTGGTGGCCGATCCGCGTTTGGAGAAAATGGAACAGAGCTTCATCAAAAACAGTAAAAGAGACCAAGAGAATGATGGCTTTCGCATTCAAGTCGCTCAATCAAACGAACGTGCAGGCATCTTAAAAATGCAGGCCGATCTTACCAAAAAATATCCGCAAATAAAGTGGTATGTTGAGTTTCAGCAGCCTTACTTTCGTTTGAGAGGTGGAGATTTTCGCAATCGTTTCGAGGCATTGAGCTCGGTTGCGTTGCTAAAAAAAGAATTTCCTCAGGCCTATTTGGTAGCCGATCGGGTTGATTTACTGCTCGATCCTGAAAAAGTGGATGAACTCCGTAATCCCGACAACGATGACGATGATTGAACGTATTCGACAGCATTCCAACGAATTACTCGAAACCATTCGTGGGTTTCGCAGGCATTTGCACATGCATCCCGAGCTTTCCTACGAAGAGTTTGAAACGTCGAAATTTATTCAAAATCAGCTTCAAACGTGGGGAATTCCTTTCGAAACGGGATTTGCCAATACTGGAATCGTTGCCTTGATCAAAGGCGATTTGCCCGGAGATCGGGTGGTGGCCTTGAGGGGAGATATGGACGCGCTTCCCATTTTAGAAGCCAATGATGTTCCCTATAAATCAACCAAACCTGGAGTGATGCACGCTTGCGGGCACGACGTTCATACCTCGTGCTTGTTGGGGGCTGCCCGCATCTTGCAGTTGGAAAAAGGAAGTTTTGGTGGAACGATCAAGTTGGTTTTTCAACCGGCTGAAGAACGGTTGCCCGGTGGTGCTTCGTTGATGATCAAAGATGGAGTTTTGGAAAATCCGAAACCCCAATTCATGATTGGTCAGCACGTGATGCCCTTGATTCCTGCTGGTAAAATTGGTGTTCGTTCGGGCAAATACATGGCCAGCGCCGATGAAATTGATGTGGTGGTAAAAGGGAAAGGCGGACACGGCGCCATGCCAAATTTGAATGTGGATCCGGTTTTGATTTCTGCTCATTTGATTGTTGCTGCCCAGCAATTGGTGAGTCGATTTGCCAATCCGAGCATTCCGAGTGTATTAAGTTTCGGGAGAGTAGAGGCCAACGGGGTGTACAACGTGATTCCGAATGAGGTTCGGATGCAAGGTACGTTCCGCACGATGAACGAAGATTGGAGGGCTGAAGCCCATGCTAAACTGACTCGTTTATTTGAAATGATGGCCGAGAGCATGGGAGGAAGTTGCGAAATCTCCATTAAAAGGGGTTACCCATTTTTGGTGAACGATGAAGCGTTAACCGCTCGGGTTCGACAGAATGCGGTGGATTATTTGGGAGAGGAAAACGTGGTTGATTTGGATATTTGGATGGCAGCGGAAGACTTCGCGTATTTCAGTCAGGCGATGCCGAGCTGCTTTTACCGTTTGGGTACGAGGAACGAAGAGCGAGGCATTACTTCGTCGGTACATACGCCCACGTTCGATGTGGATGAATCGTCGCTACCCATCGGCATGGGCTTGATGGCGTATCATGCCATTTCGGAGTTGATCCGATAATTTTCGTTTTCTATTAAGATTTTTAACGGTGGTTCGGGTCTATGATCATGGATGGAGGATTGGACTAAAATCTGGTGAATTTTAATGATTGCCTGGGATTTCTTATTCCTGATTGGACATTTCTGGGAGCGTATTTCGATCAACAAAATCAATGTTACTCAATAGGGTTCATGGACCAATTGCAGGATTTCCAGCAACGGGGGTTGATTTAGCGGATGGATCAGGAGCTAATCTTTCTGGTAAACGGGGGCAACGTTTTAGCAAACGGGGGCTTCCTATTCTTGCAAACCAGTGCTTCCTATTCTTGCATACGGGGGCTACCCTTCGACCGGCTCAGGGACCGCCGCCCCCTACCCAAGTCAAATTTACAGCATTTCATGATCGTAGCCGTATCGTAAACGTTTATAATCGTTTACTTACGTTTATAAACGTTTCATTTACGACTAACTTCGAAAAAAGCCGTAAATTGCTCTCGGTGGGGAAGGGGATTTATCCCCCGGAACATCCATAATTTTTTTGCTACTGACCCGTCCTAAATAAAGTTTACCCTTTTACTGTTGTTTTTTGTTTTAGTCTTGAAACAAAATTACATTTTGGTTTAAAAAACCAACTTAGGCGGTCCCTGAGTTCCATCGAAGGGAGAAGGGCGATTTCAAGCTAAAAACTCAATGGCAACAAGTCTTTTCAGAGTGGCATTCTCTCAATTTCACAGCCCAAAAACAAATTTACTTCAGCAAGGATGCCATTTTCTTAGCAATGTACCCCGCTGCGAATTCAGGTGCAATTCGGTATAAAAAATCCATCAATTTGGAATCGGTGCCAATGCATGCACGGTATTTATTCTGCTCCATGGCCGAAATAATATCTTGAGCTGCCCCATCTGCAGATAACATGTTGAATTTTTTCGCACTGTCGCTGCTTTGAACGGGCATGGCTATTCCTGAATTTTGAGTGATATTGGTTTCCACCGCCCCAGGAAAAATGACGGTTACTCGAACAGATGTGTCGCGTAATTCCGAATGAAGTCCTTCGGTAAATAATTTTACGGCAGCCTTTGAAGCACCATACAAGGTTTGACCCGGAACAGGAAGAAAACCTCCCATGCTGGAAATATTCACGATATGCGCTTCGGGACGTTTCAACAATTCAGGCAAAAAGGTTTTGGTGACATACAGCATCCCATAAAAATTGACATCCATGACTTTTTGAATGGATTCCATGGTTAACTCGTTCACCTTTACAAAGGGTTGAATAATTCCTGCATTGTTGATGATCCCATCAATGGCACCATGAGCGTCAATCAACTGTTGGGGCAATTGAGAAACAGCATGTAAATCGGTAATATTTACCACATGGATGCTTAGTTTGTTTGAAAAGGTACCGGCCAATTGTTTGGTTTCTTGCAAGGTCGTTTCATGAACATCAACAGCGGCAACGTTAGCTCCTCGGTTTAATAGATTTAGAACCAAAGCTCGGCCGATACCGCTTCCGCCACCGGTTACCAAAATGGTTTTTCCTTGAATGTGCATGATTTTTTTGTTTAAATGCTTGGGAATGAATATCAAACCCTTATCTTCTAGGAAGGTAGAAATGAGGAATATGGTTCCTTATTTACAGACGATAGGTTTTTCATAGTTCCAAAGACCCTATTACTTCTTTGGTTCAACTTCTTCATTAATCCTTTGCACACCTTGGAATATATTGATTGAAGTGGTATCAACCCTAAGATTAGACAAATAACGTTTCAAAAAAAAAGGGGAATAAACTGATTTATTCCCCTTTTTTTCATCATTGGATTTTATTTGATGTACCTGAAATCGCAACCAAACGGCAGCTGAACCAGAAATTTGTGCATCAAGTCGATGACCTTTTCTACATCGCTTTTCATAACGGTTTCAACCGTGGTATGCATGTATTTCAAGGGTAATGAAATCAAAGCCGATGGTACTCCCTCTCCGCTGTACGCAAACGAATCGGTATCGGTGCCGGTGCTGCGGGAAACGGCTTGTCGTTGGAATTCAATTTTGTTTTCGGCGGCTACCAATTCCAACATCCGAAGCAAATTATTTTGTACCGCTGGTCCGTACGTTAGCACCGGCCCTTTTCCGCAACTGATGTCGCCCTGGGTTTTCTTGTCGTACATCGGACTTTGGGTGTCGTGGGTAACGTCGGTAATGATCGCAACATCTGGTTTCAATCGGCGAGAGATCATTTCGGCCCCACGTAAACCAATTTCTTCTTGAACGGCGTTCACCACGTACAAGGTGTAAGGCAATTTGTTTTTACTTTCGGCAATTTTACGAGCAACCTGGGCAATCATGTACCCTCCAATGCGGTTATCCAAGGCACGGCCTACGTAAAATTTGTTGTTGAGCTCAAAAAGTTGATCATCAAACGTAACTACGCAACCTACGTGAATGCCCATGTTTGCCACTTCTTCGTCGGAAGCTGCGCCACAATCCAAAAAGATTTGATCGATTTTTGGTGCTTTTTCATTTTCAATGGTGCGCACGTGAATGGCAGGCCATCCGAAAATGGCAGGTACTGTTCCCTTAGAAGTGTGAATAACGGCGGTTTTGGATGGAGCAATGAGAGCGTCAGATCCGCCGTTTCGTCTTAAATAAATGTAACCTTCTTTGGTGATGTAATTCACAAACCAACCGATTTCGTCGGCGTGGGCTTCGATGGCCACCGAATAGGCCTTGCCGGGATTGATTACCCCCACTGCATTCCCATACGCATCCACCATGTAATCGTCGATGTACGGCTTCAGGTAATCTAACCAGATTTGTTGCCCCGGCCATTCGAATCCGGTAGGGGAGTAGTTATTGAGGTAAGCGGTTAAAAAATCATTTGCATCTTGTTTTTTCTTGGCCATTATTTCAATAGTTTAGCGATTTTTAATTCAAATTCTTCTTGGTATTGTTGGTAAAATTTACCGGTGGCCGGACCCGAAAATCCGACGTGTACATCGGCTACTTTTCCATCTTTTCCGATTAAAATGGTGGTGGGGTAACCCAACATCTCCCTGATTTGGGGGAAAGTTTTTTGCAGGGATTCGGGCTTGGGTGATCCGGCCAGTAAAATGGGGTATTTCACGTTAAACCGTTCTACCAATCGGCGAATGTTGTCCCTTCCTTTTTCTTCCATGTCTGTTCGTTCAAAACTTAGGCCGATGATTTCCACGCCTTGTTTCTTCCACATTTCCGAGCGCTGAGCAAGGTATTGAGTTTCGTCGATGCAGTTGTGGCACCACGTTCCTAAAACTTGGAGAACTACCACTTTATTTCGGTATTTTTCAGAAGGAAAAGTGAGGTTTTGTTGAAGATGATTGGGCAAGGAAAATTGAATAGGTTGCTGAAGGTCGATTTCGGTTTTCAAATTCTCCATCGCAGCACGATCGGATTTGATGGCTTCAAAAGCCCTAATCTTTCCACTTGCCGAAATCAGTTTTCCGGAAATCTTGCTTCCAAAAATTTCCCCTTTCACTAAATAGGCTGATGCCCCGTCGAAACCTGACATAAACACGGAATCTTTCTCTACGATACCGGTTAAGTAGCGGTAATCGCCAGTAGGAGTGAGGAATGAGCCCCGAATTTCTAACGCAGCTTGTTCAAAGTTGCCAATTCCTTGTTCGGTAGAACCGGAATCGATAAAGGTGGTGGCGTAGGTGCCCGAAATATCGGTTGGGATTTGGGTATTTCGTGAAGAGAAAAGGTATTTTCCTCCGTAAACGGCTTTGAATGGAATGGCTGTTTCTTGATCGTAAGCCGTTTTGATCCACACTCCTTCCAAAGTGTCTTTGCCCGTTCCTTTAATTTTGCCTATCAACACCGACTCGTAAACGGGCAATTCTGCAATGAGGGAATCGCCAATGATATCGGCATTTCGAGTGGTAATTCGTTCTTTCCCGTTGATGAGGGTAAATTCCAATGAGTCGTTATTGAGGTGTTTAACTTCAAAAAGAAAGGGCAATTCTCCTTCAGAAGTTTGAAAAGCACCTCTCCATTCTCCATAGGCGAACGTATATTTTGCGGGGAGGTCGGTACCGCATTTGCATCCGCTTAAAAAAATTAGGGCTAAGAAACCAAACAAAAACGTTCTTTTCATGGTTCAAAGATGAGGGAAATTGATGAATTTCCCAATACATTTATAACCTTAAACCTGAGTCGATGTTCCAAGACCCACGATTTTTGAAGATCTCAGATTATACTTACGATCTTCCATCTGAGCGCATTGCGCATTTCCCTCAAAAAAACCGCGATACAAGCAAGATTTTGCATTATTTATCCGGTGAAATTCAAGATCATGTCTTCTTTGAGTTGCCAGATCTTTTACCGGAGAAAAGCTTGTTGATTTTCAATAACTCTCGCGTTTTGCCCGCAAGATTGATGTTTCAAAACCAAAATGGTGCCAGCATCGAAGTGTTTTGTTTGGGTCCACCTTCTGGAGTAAGCATCGAGCAAGGACTACAGAAACAAGGATTGGTTACTTGGAGGTGTTTTGTTGGAAATTTAAAAAAATGGAGAGGGGAAGTTCCTGTCATCAAAGGCAATGGTTGGGAATTGGAAGCCCATTATTTGGGTGCGGTAGATGGAACCCATGAAGTAGCATTTCAATGGTCGCCTAAAGAAATGTCTTTTTCCGAAATTTTAGAGTTGGTTGGGAAAGTTCCTTTGCCGCCTTACATCAAGAGAAATGCTACCAAGGAAGATGAAGAGGCGTATCAAACGGTGTTTGCGAGGGAAATGGGCGCAGTAGCTGCGCCTACAGCTGGCTTGCATTTTACTTCTGATTTGTTGCGGAGATTGAAGAATCAGGGCCATAAAACCATGGAAGTTACCCTTCACGTTGGGGCGGGAACGTTTCTGCCCGTGAAGGCCGAAACCATGGCCCAACATCAGATGCATGAAGAGGTCATCACCATCAAATCGGATTGGTTGGAGTACCTGATTCAATACGAAGGTCCCATTATTCCGGTAGGCACCACTTCGTTACGCCTGATTGAAAGTTTGTATTGGATTGGTGCCATGTGCGATACGGGTATGTTTGATCCCAATGCTCGCCCGGCTTTCAGCCAATGGTTCCCTTATGATTTTGATGAAAATAGGCCATACCAGCAAGTTTTTCAGTCATTGTTGGATTGGATGACCGTTGAAAAGTTGAAGCAAATTTCTGTCCCAACCGCCTTGATCATTGCTCCCGGTTATCGTTGCAGGGTGGCCAAAGGAATCATCACCAATTTTCATCAGCCGCAGAGTACGCTTTTGCTGCTCATTTCTAGTTTAGTTGGTGAAGATTGGAGGCGAATTTATGAGCATGCCCTTGAAAACGATTATCGATTTTTGAGTTTTGGAGACGGCAGTTTATTGATTCCTTGATTGGTCATATTTCGCAATGGATTAAGGTTGTTTTGAATTTAATTCGTAAATTTGGTACGAATCTAAACCAACCTTATGAGACATTTTTCCGTTGTCTTTGCATTTTTTTTATCATTTTTGTTTTACTCCAATGGTTTTTCTCAAAACATTACAGTTTTGGCTCCCAACGGTGGAGAAACTTTGGCAGGATGCAGCAACTACAACATCCGTTGGACAGCGACCGGGACTTCCAATTATTTTTACATCGATTATTCGGTTAACAATGGAACTTCATGGGCTTCTTTGGCTACGAACATTCAGTACAACGGAGGAATTTTTACTTGGACGGTTCCCAACATCAGTTCCAGCCAAGCCCTCATTCGAGTAAGAGATGCGGTAGATACCAACATCATTGACCAAAGTAACGCGGTTTTTACCATCACCCCGGCCTTGGTTTTAAACAGTCCTAATGGTGGTGAAGTTTGGCAAGGAGGGACGTACCAAAATATTTCATGGGCAGTAAGCGCGGGGTCGTCAACCTATCAGGTGGAGTACTCCATGAATGCTGGCGTAACTTGGACTTCCATCGCAACAACTTCGAACAATTCGTATTATTGGTTGGTGCCGAATACTCCAACGACCACGGCCATGGTTCGCGTTAGGGACATCAACAGTACATGCCGTGGCGACGTTTCGGATAATTTATTCACCATCACTGCTGCAACACCGAGCATCGTTGTAAACAATCCATGGCAAGGAGCGGTTTGGTCCATTTCAACCTCTCAAACCATCTCTTGGTCCAATGCTTATTTACCTTCATCAACGGTTCATGTTTCTCTTTCATTGGACAGTGGATTGACTTGGAGTCGTTTGTATTCCAACACCGCTACCGGTTCAACAAGTGGTTCTGTTTCGAATTGGCCTGTTTCAAATACACCATCTACCAAAGCAATGATCAAGGTCATGGCTAGCAGCGATACCACTGTGGTTGGTTATTCAGGTACTTTTACCATTCCTCCCTTCTTCAATGTTACCGCCCCGAATCTTCGCGGAACGGCTTGGAATGCTTGTACAAACCAATACATCAGTTTTAATAAAAGTGCTTCTATTGGATATGTAAAGTTGGAATATACCCTTAATGGCGGACAATCCTGGATGCTCATTACTGCTTCAACGTATACTGGATTTGGCACAACAGGAAGTTACTTGTGGAGTGTGCCAGATTTACCCTCGACTACGGCTAGAATTCGGGTTTCGGATCCGAACAATGCCACTCGTTTTGACATTTCTGATAACGATTTTACCATTGTTGGAGATACCAGTATTATTTTAAATTCACCTATTGGTGGTGAGGTTTGGCAAGGCGGAACTTCCCAGGTTATCAGCTGGGCGGGGAATAATACGGTTTCTGGAAGGTATTCTGTGTATTACAGCACCAATAACGGCCAAACGTGGAATACCATTGTGGTTAGTACTTATTCCACTTCTATTTCTTGGACGGTTCCCAATCTTCCTACATCAACGGCATTGATTCGGGTCGACGATTACAATAATTCGTGCAAAAGTGGAGTTTCTCCGGCACCGTTTACCATTACGCCTGCTTCACCGGTTTTAACGTTAACGTACCCTAATGGAGGAGAGCAATTGTCGCCAGGATCATCCATCTCGATTTCGTGGTACAGCAATTACCTAACGGGAAGTTTTGTTAAATTAGAATATTCGGTTGATAGTGGAGCCAATTGGACCACCATCATCGGAAATACAAGTTTAACGACTGGTTCTTATGCATGGACGGTTCCTAATATCCCTACGAATCGGGCTTGGGTAAGGGTTTCTTCCACCACTCAAACTCAGGTAATGGATACTTCCAATGCCACGTTTACCATTAATCCTTTCTTTACGGTGACAACCCCGAACGGCGGTCAGTCTTGGCAGGGTTGCTCCAGCCAGTACATCTACTTCAACAAATCAAGTGCAATTGGATACGTTAAATTGGACTATTCCGTTGATAGTGGTCGCACTTGGAATGTTATTACCGCCAATACTTATGTTGGATATGGAACATCCGGAAGTTACTATTGGAGTCCAGTTCCAAATATTCCTACCAACTCGGCGATGATTCGAGTTTCTGATCCAAGTGTTCCTTCTCGTTTTGATGTAAGCGATGTTGTTTTTCAAATCATTGGTGATCAGAGTATTGTGCTTAATTCGCCCAATGGAGGAGAGACCTGGCAAGGAGGGACCTACCAAACCATCAGCTGGGCAGGAAACACTTCTGTTTCAGGAAGGTACACCGTGGAGTATTCCATCAATGGTGGAACAACTTGGACTACCTTAACTTCATCAACCTACAGTACTTCCTATTACTGGTTGTTGCCCAATTTGCCAACTTCTTCGGCAAGAATTCGAGTGACAGATTATTTCAATACCTGCAAAAACGCGGTTTCTGCTCAGAATTTTACCATTACTGCTGCCACACCGCAGTTGTATGTAACCTATCCGAATGGGGGAGAGCAATTGTCGCCCGGTTCTTCGGTTTCCATTTCTTGGTACGGACTTTATTTGCCCGCTTCCAATTTCAAGATTGAATATTCTGCTGATAGCGGTGCTAATTGGACCGTTTTATCTTCTGTTGTTTCCAGCACCGCCACGAGCTTCGCTTGGACCGTTCCCAATGCGAATTCTTCGCGCATGTTGGTAAAAGTTTCATTAACATCGTTTCCATCAATAGCAGATACGTCCAATGCTACGTTTACGGTTATTCCTTATTTTACGGTAACTACCCCGAACGGCGGACAGTCGTGGCAGGGTTGTTCCAGCCAATACATCTACTTCAATAAATCGAGTGCAATTGGATACGTTAAATTGGATTATTCGTTGGATAGTGGTTTAACTTGGAATGTGATTACTGCCAATACCTATGTTGGTTATGGTAACAGCGGAAGTTTTTATTGGAGTCCGGTTCCCAATTCTGCCACCAACAATGCTTTGATTCGGGTTTCGGATGTAAGTGTTCCTACTCGTTTTGATGTTAGTGATGTTGTTTTTCAAATCGTTGGCGATCAGAGTATTGTGATCAATTCGCCCAATGGAGGGGAATCGTGGCAGGGAGGGACCTACCAAACCATCAGTTGGGCTGGAAATACTTCTGTTTCTGGACGATATTCGTTGGAGTATTCCATCAATGGAGGAACAACGTGGACCAGTATAACCACCTCTACCTACAATAACTCGTTTTATTGGTTGGTTCCAAACTTGCCAACTTCTTCGGCAAGAATTCGGGTGACGGATTATTTCAATACCTGCAAAAATGCAGTTTCAGCTCAGAATTTTACCATAACCGCCGCTACTCCTCAATTGTTCATTACTTCACCGAATGGAGGAGAACAGTTGTATCCAGGCACAGCCGTGGGCATCTATTGGTCGAACAACTATGTGCCAGGAAGTTTTGTTAAACTGGAATACTCCACCGATAGTGGAGCCAATTGGACAACCATTGTTACCAATACCAGTTTAAGCAGCGGTTTTTACAATTGGTCGGTTCCCAATATCCCTACCTCTAGAGCATTGGTTCGAATTTCCTCTTCTTCTTTGCCCAATGTGATGGATACATCCAATTCCGTATTCACCATTCGTCCGTTTCTAACCATTACATCTCCAGGAACACCAGGTCTTTCCTATCCTTCTTGCTCGAATCAATACATTTACTTTGAAAAAAGTCCTGTTATTACTTCCGTAAAAGTGGAATATTCTACAGATAGCATGGGAACTTGGACAACCTTCAGCAATAGCTATTATGTAGGAGGAAGTACCTCAGCTTCCATTTATTGGTCGGTTCCAAGTTTGTTTACCAACAATTTGTTTTTAAGAGTTAGTGATGTAAATAACCCAACAACTCGTTTAGATGTTACGGATTATCCCATTGTCGTTCGAGGTGATTCTTCCATCGTTTTAAATACTCCTAATGGACGTGAAACATGGCAAGGAGGAACGTACCAAAACATTACTTGGGCGGGCAATGCTACCGTTTCAGGAAGGTATCAGGTAGAATATTCCATTAATAACGGGTTATCGTGGACGTTGTTAACCAGTTCAACCTACAATACATCCTATTTTTGGTTATTGCCGAATACTCCTACAACCACAGCCAGGGTAAGGATTACAGATTATTTCAACACCTGTAAGAATGCCGTTTCAAATCAATCTTTCACCATTACTGCTGCTTCGCCTACGCTTACCGTTAACTATCCTAACGGAGGCGAAGGATTATATCCAGGAACTGCTGTTTCCATTTCTTGGTCATCCAGTTATTTGCCTACCAGCAATATCAAATTGGAATACAGCACCAATGGTGGCTCCAATTGGACGACCATTTCTTCAAGTATTTCAAGTTCTACCTTTAATTATTCTTGGACCGTTCCTGATGCTCCAACTACCCAAGCAATGGTGCGAATCAGCTTAACATCTTTTCCTCAAATTGCCGATACATCAAACAACACCTTTACCATTTACCCTTACTTTACGGTAACTACACCGAATGGTGGTCAAAGTTGGCAGGGTTGTTCCTACCAATACCTTTACTTTAACAAAAGTTCGGCTTTGGGTTATGTAAAATTGGATTATTCGATTGACAACGGAAGTACTTGGAATGTAATTTCTGCCAATTTCTACACCGGTTATGGTACAAGTGCTAGTTATTATTGGCAAGTTCCAAATCAGGCATCCTCTAATGCACTGATCCGCGTTAGCGATCCTAATGTTCCTTCCCGTTTTGACGTAACCGATGTTCCATTTACGATTGTTCCCGATTATGCCATCGCGTTGAATGCCCCATTGGGAGGGGAACAATGGAGGGCCGGAACGTACCAAACCATCAGTTGGGCTGGGAATAATTCTGTTTCTGGAAGATATATGTTGGAGTATTCCACCAATGGAGGCGTAAACTGGAATACCATTACCACAAGTGTTTATGGGACTTCCTACGCATGGTTGATTCCCAATTTACCTACTTCCCAAGCGGTTATTCGCGTGAGTGATTTCAGTAATACGTGTAAACAAGCTATCAATAACATCTTCTTTACCATTTTACCAGGAATTCCAACGTACACCGTTACTACCCCAAATGGAGGAGAAGTTTTTTATTCAGGAGCATCCAGCTACATTTATTGGACTTCTCAATACGTTACTGGATCGTTTACGAAAATTGAATACTCTTTGGACAGTGGAAGAATTTGGACAACCATTGTGAATGCAACGAACAACACTGGAAGTTATTTGTGGAGTTCCATTCCGGCCGTTTATACGAACCAAGCCCTCATTCGAATTAGCGATTACAACAATCCTTCCGTTACCGATGTTTCGAATGCCGTGTTTACCATTCGTAAACCCATCACCGTTACCGCTCCAGATGGAATGGAATTCGTGGGTGGATGTACCTATACAACCATTTCCTTCAATCGAGGTGGGGCCAGCAATTACATCAAAATGGAATACTCTTTGAATAACGGAGTTTCTTGGAATATTATTACGGCTAGTCAATACTTCGCAACAATGGAGGTTAACTACAACTGGTTGGTTCCCAATTTGGATGGTAGAAATTCTTGTTTGGTTCGTGTTTCCGATGCAAACAATGCCGCCAAATTTGATGTGAGCGATTCAACCTTTACCATATTCCCCGCCATTCGTCTCATTGAGCCGGCCTACGGCGGTGTTTTCGTTGGCGGTACAATTCGAAATATTACTTGGTGGGATACGTTGACTTCCGATTATTACAACATTGAATACTCACTTAATAATGGTTCTACGTGGACCATCATCGCTGCAAACACCTTCATCGGAAATAATACGTTTGCTTGGACCGTTCCCAACATTGCCAGTACTTCTGCTTTAATTCGAATTACCGATTTTCAAAATACCTGTAAGCAATCGCTTACCTCCATTTCATTCTCAATTGCTCAAGTTCCCAATGCGCTAACCTTGAATAATCCAATCGGTGGAAATACCTATTTGGCTTGCCAAGTTGTTCCCATTTCTTGGACGGCCAGTGGTACGGTTGGAAACGTTGTTTTGGAATATTCAGCCAATGCAGGAACATCCTGGGTTGCATTAGCAACCAATCAACCCAATGTTGGCTCGTACAATTGGACCGTTCCCAACCTCAATTCCAATAATTACCTTATTCGAGTAAGAGATATCTCCAATTCACAGATTTACGACATTTGCAACGGAACCCTTCGATTGGTGGCTACCCAAGCCAATGCCGGTTCTTCGAAACTCATTTGTTCCGGAGATTCCGTTCGATTGGATGGAACAGGAAATGGATCTTTTGCTTGGACTGGAAATGGATTGAGTCAAACCAATTCGGCATCACCATGGGCAAAACCCATTCAAACAACAACGTATCAATTAACCGTAACCAACGTTTATGGATGTACCGCTTCTTCCTCTACAACAGTTACCGTTCAAGGTAAACCCGCTTTGCAAGTAACTGGAGCAACGATTTGTGTGGGAACATCTTCCACCATTTCAGCAACAGGAGCAAATACCTACACTTGGACTCCTTCCGCAGGTTTATCCAATGCATCTTCATCGTCTCCTATTGCTAATCCAATCACCACAACAACCTACCAAGTCATCGGAACAACCAATGGCTGTTCTGATACTGAAAGTGTAGTGGTAACGGTGAACCCAATTCCTGCTAACCCCATCATTTCTAATGTTGGAGCATTAACCTTCTGTTCAGGTGATAGTGTGTTATTGAATAGCTCTGCAGCCACCGGAAATCAATGGTTTTTAGCAGGGAATGCGATAAATGGTGCCAATCAAAGCGTTTTTTACGCCAAAAATACGGGCACTTATTCTGTTCGAAGTACAGTAAACGGATGCTCAGCTTCATCGGCATCCATCAATGTATCGGTTCAACCTCGTCCCGCAACACCCAGCATCACCAATTCAAGATCGCTTAATTTCTGTTCTGGAGATAGCGTAATCCTTACCTCATCTGCTTTGGCCGGAAACGTTTGGAGCACAGGGTCTAACAGTCGAAGCATTGTTGTTAAAACTTCAGGAACTTATTCGGTACTCGTTCAAGGAACCGGATGTTCCAGTGGTTCAACTTCAGTTGCTGTTCAAGTTACTCAGTCTCCTACAGCACCCACATTAACGGCTTCCACAGCCACTACGTTCTGTTCGGGCGATAGCTTGCAGATTACGTCGAGCACGGGCACGGGCATGAACTGGAGCACAGGAGCCACCAACGTTTCGAGCATTGTTGTTCGCGCAAGCGGTACGATTACCGGATACGTAGTAGCAAACGGATGTTCTTCTGCTGTTTCCAACGCGGTGGCGGTAACGGTGAATCCAACGCCATCGGCTCCAACGATCACGGCTAACCGCCCCACCACGTTCTGCCAAGGCGATTCAGTGGTGATATCGAGTACGGGAACAGAAAACAAAATCTGGTCGAACGGTGCTGTTGGTAACAGTATCGTTGCCAAATCTAGCGGAGTTTATTCGGTTCGCGCCTTCGCTTTGGGCTGTACCTCTACGGTGTCGAATCCGATTTCAGTATTGGTTAATTCCATTCCCGCAACCCCCACATTAACGGCTTCCACAGCTACCACGTTCTGTTCGGGTGATAGCTTGCGCATCACCTCGAGCACAGGCACGGGCATGAACTGGAGCACGGGAGCCGCCAACGTTTCGAGCATTGTGGTTCGCGCAAGCGGTACTATTACTGGATATGTGGTAGCGAACGGATGTTCTTCTTCGGTTTCCAACGCAGTGGCTGTAACGGTGAATCCAACGCCATCGGCTCCAACGATCACGGCTAACCGCCCCACCACGTTCTGCCAAGGCGATTCGGTGGTGATTTCCAGCACGGGAACAGAAAACAAAATCTGGTCGAACGGTGCCGTTGGTAACAGTATCGTTGCCAAATCTAACGGAGTTTATTCGGTTCGCGCCTTCGCTTTGGGCTGTACGTCCACAGTGTCGAATCCGATTTCAGTATTGGTCAATTCTATTCCCGCAACGCCCACATTAACGGCTTCTACAGCTACCACGTTCTGTTCGGGCGATAGCTTGCAGATTACGTCGAGCGCGGGCACTGGCATGAACTGGAGCACGGGAGCCGCCAACGTTTCGAGCATTGTGGTTCGCAATAGCGGCACGATTAGCGGATACGTGGTTGCGAACGGATGTTCTTCAGCTGTTTCCAACGCGGTGGCGGTAACGGTGAATCCAACGCCATCGGCTCCAACGATTACGGCTAACCGCCCCACCACGTTCTGCCAAGGCGATTCGGTGGTGATTTCCAGTACGGGAACAGAAAACAAAATCTGGTCCAACGGTGCTGTTGGTAACAGTATCGTTGCTAAATCTAACGGAGTTTATTCGGTTCGCGCCTTCGCAGTAGGCTGTACATCCACCGTGTCGAATCCGATTTCAGTATTGGTTAATTCAATTCCCGCAACGCCTACACTAACGGCTTCCACAGCTACCACGTTCTGTTCAGGCGATAGCTTGCGCATTACGTCGAGCACAGGCACGGGCATGAACTGGAGCACGGGAGCCGCCAACGTTTCGAGCATTGTGGTTCGCGCAAGCGGTACTATTACTGGATATGTGGTAGCGAACGGATGTTCTTCTTCGGTTTCCAACGCGGTGGCGGTAACGGTAAATCCAACGCCATCGGCTCCAACGATTACAGTTAACCGCCCTACCACGTTCTGCCAAGGCGATTCGGTGGTGATTTCTAGCACGGGAACCGAGAACAAAATCTGGTCCAACGGTGCTGTTGGAACCAGTATCGTTGCCAAATCTAACGGAGTATATTTAGTTCGAGCCTATGCGTTAGGCTGTACGTCCACGGTGTCGAATCCGATTTCAGTATTGGTCAATTCCATTCCCGTAACGCCTACATTAACGGTTTCTACAGCTACTACGTTCTGTTCGGGCGATAGCTTGCGCATTACGTCGAGCACAGGCACGGGCATGAACTGGAGCACGGGAGCTACCAACGTTTCGAGCATTGTGGTTCGCAATAGCGGCACGATTAGCGGATACGTGGTAGCGAACGGATGTTCTTCTTCGGTTTCCAACGCGGTGACTGTAACGGTGAATCCAACGCCATCGGCTCCAACGATCACGAGCAGCAGAAATCCACAGTTTTGTTTGGGCGATAGTGTTCAGTTATCGTTCAATGGAAATGGATCTCCCTTGTGGAGCAATGGTTCAACCCAAACATCCGTTTGGATTTATCAATCTCAAGTGCTCACGGTTCAATCCATTTTAGGTTCTTGTACTTCCTCGGTTTCCTTGCCAACTTCGGTTTTGGTTAGTCCGGTCCCAACAGCTCCCATCATTTCTTCATCTTCAGTTTCCTTCTGTTCTAATGATAGTTTGCTGATTTCTTCAAACGTTTCCCAAGGTATGGTTTGGAGTACGGGAGCTACTTCTAGTCAGATTTATGTTCGAAGCAACAATCCAGTTTATGGATATGTTCTTCAAAACGGCTGTGCTTCTGTATTTTCGAATATCCTTCAACCAACCGTTATTACAAGTCCGTTGGCGCCAACGATCGTTGCTTCAGGCAACACCACGTTCTGCCAAGGCGATTCGGTTCGAGTGACTTCGAATTCGGTTTCGGTTTGGAGTACCGGAGATTCGACGATTTCCATCGTTGTGCGAAATTCAGGAACATTTACAGCACGAAATCAGAATCAGGGTTGTTATTCAGATCCATCCAATTCCATTCAAGTTTTGGTTAATCCCATTCCATCGGCTCCAGTGGTTGCTGGAAGGGATACTTCCTTCTGCCAGGGCGATTCAGTACAATTAAGCATTACGCCTAGCCAAGGTTCTATTTGGAATACGGGTTCTACCAATTCATCTATTTTTGTTAAGAATACAGGGATTTATTCCGCTGTTCGTGTTGCTTTGGGATGTACTTCAACCGTTTCGAATGCCATTGTTATTACGGTAAATCCGAGACCACTTCCTCCCACCATTACACCCACGGGATCAGCTCTAACCTTCTGCCAAGGCGATTCCATGGTAATTACGTCTTCCTCTTTATTTGGAAATACATGGAATACGGGTGATACTTCATCAAGCATTGTTATTCGTAATAATTTGCCTTACTACGTAAAATCAACCAATGCTTTCGGATGTAGCAGTGCCTTTTCTTCTCCTGTAAATGCCACGGTTCATCCCGTTCCTGCGGCACCACAAGTCAAGAAGTATGCGTACACGCTCGTTTCAGATTCTTCACAAGTTCAATGGTTTTTGAACGGTTCTCCAATTCCGGGCGCAACCAACAACAAGTTCACCATTCAACTGAATGGTATTTATACTTGCGGAGTTAGAAATGGATTCAATTGCTGGGCCTATTCAACGCCAATTGTTGTAAAAGATGCTGTTTTGAGTGATGTGGATATCGATAAGGAGTTATTGCCTACAGAAAAGACTTTCAACGGTGAATTTAAATTCTCGGTTTATCCTAATCCTACCAACGGTCAATTGAACGTTCTTTGGAGAGGTGAAGTAGCCGTTGGATTATTGGAAGTATTTGATGGCTCAGGCCGAAAAGTGGCATCGAAAGTGCGATCCAATGAATCACAGTCGACCTTTAACTTAGAACATTTGAAGCCGGGAATGTATTGGATTCGATATTCGGATATCCATCATACGGAAACGCAAAAGTTTATTATTCAACGATAAAGAGAAGGGGGCCGAATTGGCTCCCTTTTTTGTTCGGAGAGATGAAGGAAAAAAATCGTAATTGGAGGAACTAAACTAAATTCGCGAAAGTTAGCTTGGCATATTGAAATTAACACGCTTAAATAATGAAAACACTCATCGACGTTCGTACTCCAGCCGAGTTTCAGGCAGGGAATGTTCCTGGAAGCATCAACATTCCTTTGAATGAAATTCCTCATCGAATCGAAGAAATTCGTGCCATCCAAGGCCCCATTGACCTTTGTTGCCTAAGTGGCGGTCGAAGCGGACAGGCCACCGCCTACCTTCGCGCTCAAGGAATTGATTGCAACAATGCCGGCGGTTGGATGAGTAACTTGTAACCATGGAGGCATTCATCAAATCGATTCCCTATCGAATAAAAAAGCGGCGATCGATTTTTTTGTTGGATAAATCCACGGGTAGGATCAACACGCAGGTTGATCCCAACCCGTGTTGATCCCAACCCGTGTTGATCCCTACCCAAAAACCCAACCCCCAACGTAAGCGAGGTCTCGATAATAATCCCGACATTCGTCGGGACATGGTCCCTGAGCCTGTCGAAGGGCTCGACCAACGCGTTGATACACTCGACCACCGCGCTTTTCCCTAAGCTTCATCGAAGAATTCAATCCGCCATTTCCTTACCCAATCTCCCACTTCCTCCTCTACAATTAAAAAATCATCTGTTCCCCAAACACACAACATCCTACCTTGGCTTTTTTTGTTCGGCCCTTGGTGTGTATTTTTGAACCATGAATTTTTTAGATGAATTGCGCTGGCGCGGCATGCTTCACGATGTCATGCCCGGAACCGAAGAACTCCTTACCAAAGAAAAAATTGCCGGATACATCGGTTTCGATCCCACCGCCGATTCTCTTCACATCGGTAACTTGGTGCAAATCATGATTTTAGTTCACTTTCAGCGCGGCGGGCATACCCCGTTTGCGTTGGTGGGCGGTGCCACCGGAATGGTGGGCGATCCTTCCGGAAAATCGGAAGAACGCAAATTCCTCGACGAAGAAACCTTGTTGCACAACCAATCTTGCGTTCAGCAGCAACTCGCTAAATTCCTCGATTTCTCGGGTTCGAATGCAGCCGTAATCGTGAATAACTACGATTGGTTTAAAAATTTCCAGCTGTTGGATTTCCTACGTCAGGTGGGAAAACACATCACCGTCAATTACATGTCGCACAAAGATTCGGTGAAAAAGCGCATCGAAACCGGCATCAGCTTCACCGAATTTTCGTATCAACTCATTCAAGGATACGATTTCTACCATTTGTGGAAGAACCACAACATCCGTTTGCAAATGGGTGGTTCCGATCAGTGGGGAAATATCACCACGGGAACCGAATTGATTCGCCGGATGGAAGGGGGCGAGGCTTTCGCAGCAACAACGCCACTCATCACCAAAGCCGATGGCAGTAAGTTCGGAAAAACCGAAAGCGGAAACGTGTGGCTGGATCCCGCCAAAACCAGTCCGTACGCTTTTTACCAGTACTGGATTAATGCCGCCGATGAAGATGCGGAAAAGTACATCAAAATTTTCACCTTGAAGGACCAGGCAACCATCGAAATTTTGGTAGCCGAACACCGTCAGGCACCGCATTTGCGATCGCTTCAGCGGGCCTTAGCCGAGGACATTACCGCTCGCGTTCACGGTGAAGACGCTGTAAAACAGGTGCAAGAAGCCACCGAAATCCTTTTCGGCAAGGAAACGGAAGACCGCTTGGGTACCCTTTCCGAGTCCATGTTGCTTTCCGTTTTCGAAGGGGTGCCCCAAGCTCACCTTTCGCCCACCTTGTTGGCTCAAGGCGTTTCCGCCCTTGATTTGTTGACCGAACACACCCAGTTTTTCCCCTCCAAGGGCGAAGCTCGAAAAATGATCCAAGCCGGAGGCGTGGCCATCAATCGCAAAAAAGTGGAATCTCCCGATCAATTGTTTTCTTCGGAACAAGTGCTGAATGGAAAATACCTGTTGGTGCAAAAAGGAAAGAAGAATTATTTTTTGGTGATTTTTGGGTAAAGGGGAAGGTTGGAACCTCATCCACCATACTTCCTCACCGTGTACCAAAACTGCTCCCGAGCAATGATCCATCCTTCTTTTCCATCCATAAACCCACGGCGGAAAACGTAGTCGGCCAAAAAGTGAAAGACGCCACCTAGCCACCCCTGTAGGGGAAAGCTGCGCTTGTTCTTTTCCCGCCTCGCCCGATTCCCCAATACGGCATATTTCACCATGGTTTCCCGGAAATGAGCCTCGTCCCTGCAGGTGAAATGAAGCATGTCTCCCTTCAACCAACTCACTTTGACGTTCGAAGACAAAATCACCTTGTCGTGCGGATTCATTCCGCCCCATTTCCCTTCTTTCCGATTCCACAACCGCACTTTCGCATCGGGGTACCAGCGCCCATGGCGAATGGGTTTTCCTGCGAAATGATTCAATCGGTTCCACAAAAAAGCGTTCCCCGGTTCCAAGGAAGCATTTAAAAGAGCATGTTGAAGGGTTTCCGTTAAGGCTTCATCGGCGTCGAGGCTTAAAATCCAGTCGTTGTTTGCCAATTCCGCCGCCCGTTGTTTCTGCTGAATGTGTCCCAAAAAAGGAACTTGAACCTCCCATCGAACTTTGGGAAAAGCCTTGGCCAGCGCTTCCGTTCGGTCGGTACTTCCACTGTCCAAAATCACGATTTCATCAATCAGCTCGTTCCAGCCTTTTGGACCAAAGCACAAGGATTGAAGGCATCTTTCGATGTTTTTCTCTTCGTTGAGCGTAATGATGGCCACCGAAATCATGCCTTACGAAAAGCGGCATTGATCTCTAAACTCAATGCATGGAAGATGATTTTTGGATTCCCGTTTCGTTCGATGTAACTCTGTCCGTCGCTTAAAATCTGACTAAACATGGGCACATTTTTCTCGTTGACCAAATTGGAAAATTTTGAGACAAAATCTTGCTCTGAGGGGTTTAACCGCTCTTTTTTGCTGGCACCAAATTTAAATAAAAAGGCTTCACGAATCAGAAACAAGCCGTAGTGAAGCAGCCCCTTTTGCGCTTCCCGTCCCAATACCGAAACCGACAAAATCCACTGAACCAACTCGTCGGCTCCCTGCGGTAAGGCATAACACAAGCGCATCCAGCGTTTGAAAAGCTCTTCGTTGTTTGAGGCTTCGTTTTCAAATAAACGAACGGCTTCATTCAAATTTCCTTCGGCTACGTTGACTAAACTTACGCTATTGTTGGATGGAACCCCTAAAATATGTTCCAAATAATAGGAGAGGTGTTCGGTTTCAATCCCTGGAACTTTGATGGTTTGTACCCGACTTAAAATGGTGGGAAGAATGCTATCTGATTCACGCCCAACCAGGAAAAACAACGTTCCTGCTGGTGGTTCCTCAATCATTTTTAGCAAAATATTGCCCGATTGCCCCAAAAATTCGGGCATCCACAAGATCAACACTTTGTACTTTGCTTCGAAGCTCATGAGGGTGAGCTTGGAGAGGAAGTTTTTGCATTCTTCGTTGGGGATATTCCCTTGTTTATTTTCCGCCGCAATCACATCCAACCAACTTCGATAGGTTCCGTATGAATTCTTTTCCAAAAATTCACGCCACAGCGGAAGCAAGGGATCGGTGGTTTTGATATCGTTGGTTTTGATAAATGGAAAGGAGAAATGAAGATCGGGGTGGATCAGTTTTTCCATTTTTCGGCAGGAGCTGCACTGTCCGCACGAATCGGTGTCAGACGGCTCCAAACAATTCACATATTGGGCGAAAGCGATGGCCAACGGAAGGGTTCCTACACCTTCCTGACCCAAAAAGAGCAGGGCGTGCGGAATTTTTTCGGACTTTACCTTGCCAATTAATTGCTTTTTGAGCTCAATTTGACCAACGACTTGTTTGAATTGCATGGAAATTCAAAGGTAGGGAAAAAAGGAAAAAAATGGAGAATATTGAGGTTGGTTTTGCATCTTTGACGTGTGGATTCAAATTCTTCTTTACCTTTTTCTGATCGCCTTGCTTTGGGTGAAACCGAGTTCCAAGATTTCAAGGAAACCATTTCATCGGAGCGAAAAATTGCGAAAACCATGGGTTCATTGGCGAACACCAAGGGCGGGACCATTTGGGTAGGGGTGAGGGACAATCGCACGTTCCGCAGCATCGATCCCTTGGGCGAGCAATACCGCCTCGAACAAGCCGCCGAGCATTTTTGCGATCCCCCGCTGGAACTCGAATTCAAGGTGCACCGCATCGGTACGTATCGAATTTTGGAGGTAACTGTGCCAGAATCCCTTCATAAACCCGTTTATTCGTTGCGCGACGACGATCAATGGATGGTGTACATTCGGGTGAAAGACGAAAGCATGTTGGCCACCAAAACCATGGTTGAAGTGCTGCAGCGCCAAAGTTCCGAAGAGCCCATCACCATTGAACTGGGATCAAAAGAGCAATTTTTGTTGGATTACCTCAAAGAGCATCCGCACATTACCCTAAAAGAATACAGCGATTTGATGAATTTAGGATTGCGCCGAGCAAGGAGAATCGTGGTAGATTTATTGGCAGCCGGCCTTATTCGGGTGAAATACAAAGACAAAGAAGAATATTACTGCCGATGAAATGGAAATACATTTTTCCGTGGATTTGGGCCGCGTTCATGCTGGTGTTGGTGGGGTTACCCGGCTATCGTTTTCCGTCTATTCCACTTGCGTTGCCGGGATTAGATAAGTTGGTTCACGCTGCATTATTCGGAATTTGGTCGTTTATTTTGGTTCGAGCAAACTTTTCACGTTTTGTCATTGGTATTTTGGTCGTTCTCTACTCCGGCACTACAGAATTAGCCCAAGCTTTTCTTTTTATCCAACGATCGGCTGATCCTTTCGATCATGTGGCGAATTGTTTGGGAGGATGGATTGGTCTTTGGCTCGCCATAAAAGCCACCAAGGGCAAGCCGGTTGATCGTGGTGTTCGTAATGATACCCAAAAAAATAACAGCTGAAGAACGCCCAAACGTGATTTCTTTTCTGACTGCTCGAATGATGGGCGTTTTCATGCTCCCCGCGATGCGGCAAGTACGTTCCGAAATAAAAGAGTTGAAAGGTGCTTAAGAAGGAAGGAACAATCCAAAACAAGATGAGGTTGATCACCTCCACATGAAGAACATACTGAAAGAAATTGAACAGCAAAGCGATGGCCACCAATTGCTGCCACGACAAATACCCCCATAAAAATTTGATGTACCAAACCACCGGATGCGGTGGGTAATAATCGGGATCGTTCTCGGTGGCGACAAAATCGTGGTGACGGTGATGGGCCGGCAATAGTTTACTCCATCGGTTGAACATAAATAAGGTAAGGCAGATTCGCCCGATTACATTGTTCCAGCGCTTGTTCAACGACACCGTTCCGTGCATAGCATCGTGGGCAGTGATGAACAAACCCGTGTACAAATGGGTCTGCAAAAAAATGAAAAGAATGATGAGTGGCAGGGCAGAAAGGGGAGAGCTTAGCAAGAGTCCTGTGGAAATTCCCCAGGATAGAAGGATAAAAAGGGCCATTGGCAGACCCCATCGGCGAATCAATTGGACGTTTCCCATAACTTTGGTGAACAAATTTCGGGTGCAAAAGTTTGAATTTTAGGCATTTCAAATTATTTGCATCTTTTTTGGGAAAGGGGTTGCTCCGTTGGGAAGATTCCTATATCTTTGCGCTTCCGTATTAGATAGAGTTATGGACGCATTGTCATTTGTACAGTCGCAGGTTCAGCGCGTTGAACTCCCCAATTTTAAAGCCGGTGATACAGTAAGTGTACACTACCGCATTGTGGAGGGCGACAAAGAACGTAAACAAATTTTCACCGGAGTAGTGATTCAACGTCGCGGAACCGGTACAACCGAAACCTTTACCGTGCGTAAGATTTCGAATGGAGTAGGAGTGGAACGTATCTACCCCTTAACTTCCCCCTTCATTGAGAGGGTGGTAGTTAACGTGGTTGGTAAAGTTCGCCGAGCCCGTTTGTTCTACCTACGTACAGCGAAGGGTAAAAAAGCAAGAGTTAAAGCCGCAAAAATTTAATTAGAGAAACATGTTTGCAATCGTAGACATCGCAGGCCAACAGTTCAAGGTAGCTAAGGACCAAACCTTGTACGTTCACCGTCTCGGCGCTGAAGAAGGAACATCTGTCACTTTCGACAAAGTTCTTTTGACCGCCGAAGGTGGAAACGTTAAGGTAGGTACACCTTACATTGGCGCTCAAGTGACAGCTAAGGTAGTTGCTCACTTGAGAGGAGAGAAAGTATTGGTTTTCCGCAAAAAGCGCCGTAAAGGTTACAAGCGCTCCATCGGTCACCGTCAGTATTTAACCCAAATCCAAATCGAGTCCCTCGGATAAATCGTAACATTCCATGGCACACAAAAAAGGAGTAGGTAGTTCCAAGAACGGCCGTGAATCTCACAGCAAAAGATTAGGTGTAAAAATTTATGGTGGACAATCTGTCATCGCTGGGAACATCATCGTTCGTCAGCGCGGCACCGTTCACAACCCAGGTGAAAACGTGGGCTTAGGTAAAGACCACACCTTGTTCGCATTGATCGATGGTACTGTTGTTTTTCGTAAGAAAACCAACAACAAATCCTACGTATCAATTCGTCCGAACGCGTAATTTTCCCAAAACACAATAAAAAAGTCCCGACATGCGTCGGGACTTTTTTATTGTCTAAATTCTGCTTATTTTCGTTCTTCATCACTTCTCCATGAAATTGTACCCCATCAGTTTCTTGCTATTTGGATTGGCATTAACCCATTGTTCCTCCTTCAAGAAAAAAGATTCAGCCCAATCAGTCGTGTCCGACACTACATCGATTGAACCCCCACCTCCCTATTTTCAAAAAGATAACTTTCGTCCCGTGGCCGATTACCGCGGTTCTGAATCCAAACGGATGGAATTGATCCATATGGACCTCCAACTTTCTTTCAACATGGAAAAAGAGGAAGTAACTGGTCGAGCTAGCATTCAAATGAAAGCCCATTTTCATCCCCAAGATTCGGTGTGTTTGGATGCGCGCGGATTTGTGTTAAACTCGGTAGAATGGAAATCAAAAGACACCTACCGACCCCTCAAGTATTCCTACAACGATAGCATCATTACCCTCTATTTCCCCGAAGCAAGTACGTCTCAAAAACCCGTGACCGTGGTGGTCGATTATTCGGTAAAACCCGGAAAAGCAAAAGGGAACATTGCCGATGCGCCCAAAGATGAAAAAGGCTTTTTCTTTATCAAAAAGAAAGACGAATTCGGAAAAACCATTGAGCAAGTGTGGAGCCAAGGGGAAACCCAAGGAAATCGGTGCTGGTTTCCAACCATCGATCAACCCAATCAAAAACTTACCCACAACATCGCCATTTCTGTTCCCAAAAATTGGGTGTCGCTTTCCAATGGCGAATTGGACTTTTCGGAGCAATCTTCGGCTACCCACCGAACCGATCATTGGTCGATGAAACAACCCCATGCTCCGTATTTGGTGATGGTAGCAGCCGGTCCTTGGGCAATCGTTCGCGACGAGTGGAAAGAAAAAGAGCTGGAATATTACGTCGATTCGGCTTATTTGCCTGCGGCCAAAGATATTTTCGGAAAAACGCCCAGCATGATTTCATTCTATTCCGAAAAGTTGGGCGTTCCCTTTCCATGGCAGAAATACAGTCAGGTGGTACTCCAAGATTTCGTTTCGGGAGCCATGGAAAATACTACGGCGGTAACGTTTGGCACCTTTGCGCAACGAACCAAACGAGAAATGGTGGACGGGAACGCTGACATGACCATTGCTCACGAGCTGTTTCACCATTGGTTTGGAGATTTGGTAACGTGCGAAAGCTGGAGCAATTTACCCTTGAACGAAAGCTTCGCCACTTTCGGCGAGTTGATGTGGGCGGAACACACGGAAGGCGAAACCGGTTTGCATCAGGAACTTTTGCAAAAGAAATCGAGCTACTTCAACGAAATTGAAAACAAACGGGTAGTGCCCATTCGACATTACTACCAAGATCCCGACGATTTATTTGATTCGCATTCCTATGCCCGTGGTGGAGTGGTCTTGAACATGTTGCGCCGACACATGGGCGACGAAGCATTTTATGCCGGATTGAAGCATTACCTTACGACCCACGCCTACAAAACCGCTGAAATTGATGATTTGCGTCAATCTTTCGAGGAAATCACCGGGGAAGATTGGTCTTGGTTTTTCAATCAATGGTTCAAGAAAGAGGGACATCCTACCTTGGAGGTGAGCTACCAAACCGTAAAACGCAAGCTGGAAATTCAAATTGACCAAAATGAACGATTTGGTTTTTACCGTTTGCCTATGAAAATTGACATCATCCATCAAGGAAAAGTGGTGCAACAAAAATCCATTTTGGTGGATGAAGCTGAGGAATATTTTGAATTTGATGTCGATTACGACAGTGTTTTGGTCAATTTCGATCCAGGAAAAGAAATGTTGGTCACTTACGGATGGACCCAATCCCAACAAGAGTGGCTTCAATTGTTCCACGCTTCAACCGGAATCATCGATCGGTCTATTTTCATCAAACAATGGAAGGGGAAATCTGAATTGTTAGAAAATGAAGAAGATACCACCCGATTTTTTGCGCCCAAAATGGCGGAAGTGCTTCAACTGTTAACCGAAGCAGAACAATCAAAAAGTGCCTCCTTGTACGAGAACGTGGTAAAAAAGGTTTTCGGATTGGTGGATCCTTTGGAGGAAATCTATCCCGAACTTACCAAGTTTTTTAGAAATACAATCCAAAACAGCAAGGTGATTGATCAGCGGTATTGGGCCGTTCAAGCACTTGCCATTACCGATGAAACCTGTTGGCCCTTCCTCAAAGAAGCCTTTGATCGGGATTCATCCTTGGCCGTGAAGAAAGCGGCCATGCAAGCCATGTGGGAAGTTGATTCGGCCAAAACAGCACCTTTCCTCTCCGATTGGTCGAAAGATCCCGATCTCTTCCCAGCTTATTTCTCCATTTACTCCTCCACGCTTCCCGAGAATTCATCGTCCATCTTTCAAAATCAATTCAAAAATCCAGAAACATTTAAATTTCGAAAAGGGGTTTTGGATGAATATTTGAGTTACCTCGAACGCATCAACAACATGCTGGAATGGGAAGAAGGGATGGTTTGGTTCGGAAAGCTAATGCGAGAAACAACGGAATCCAATATGAAAGATGTATTCCTTGGAAAACATGCTGGAGTGTACGGAATCTTAGCAAATGCCTTCAAAAACCAAGTTAATAACGAGGTTGCCGGAGAGTGGAATTTGATGATCGGCAGGCTTCAAGCCGATGTTCGAGATCTTCAACAAAATGCAGGATTGAAAGATTATGAACAGATTTTTCCCATCATTTTAGAAAAGTTGGAAGAAATTCGATTCGTGCCTACCAAGAAATCCAAAAAAGGCAAATGATCTTCGGGTCGATGGATTTTATTCCGTAAATTTGAGGTTTATTTTTTGAATTATGCAAAGTAGAGGATTGGATCGAAATTGGGTGATTAAAGCAGCTGCTCCCTTAGAAGAAATTGCTGTTTTAAGCCAAACCCTACAAATCCATCCCGCTTTATCCGAACTCCTCACCCAAAGGGGAATCGCCGACGCTGAAGCGGCCAACTTCTACTTCCGACCAAAACTTTCCTACCTCCACGATCCGTATTTGTTGAAAGACATGGATCGTGCAGTCGATTGCATCAACGAAACCATTTTGGCCAACGAGCCCATTTTGGTTTTCGGCGATTACGACGTGGATGGGACGACTTCCGTCGCGCTCATGGTTTCTTTTTTGGGCAGTTTCTACAACAAAGTAGGCTACTACATTCCCGATCGCTACCACGAAGGATACGGTTTATCCAATCAAGCTATCGATTATGCCGTTGAAAACGGTTACAAACTGATCATTACCTTGGATTGTGGCATTACGGCATTTCATGAAGTGGAGTATGCCAACGTGAACGGCATTCAAGTCATCATTTCCGATCACCATCTTCCTAATGGAGATCTTCCTCCGGCCGTTGCTATTCTCAATCCCAAACGCGAAGATTGTACGTATCCGTATTCCCACCTCTCCGGTTGCGGAATTGGGTTTAAATTGGCGCAAGCCATCTGTCTCAAAAACCATTTTGAATTAGCTAAAATCAATCAATTGATCGATTTAGTGGTGGTAAGTATCGCCGCCGATTTGGTTCCCATTACCGGTGAAAATCGCATTTTGGCCTATTTTGGATTGAAGAAATTGAACACCAATCCATGTTTAGGATTAAAAGTACTGATTGATAATTTTGTAAAGAACGAAGAGGTAAGTATTTCCGATATCGTTCATTCCATTGGTCCACGCATCAATGCTGCTGGCCGTTTGGGCGATGCCAAAGCGGCCGTGCGTTTGCTCCTCGCGAACGAGCGCGCTCAAGCCGAAGAGGCCGCTATTCTCATCAACAATACCAACCAAGAACGTCGGGATATCGATTCCTCCATTACCGAACAGGCGTTGGATTACATGGACGGAAACGATAAAATGGCCGGTCGAAAATCAACGGTTTTGTATCGAGAATCTTGGCACAAAGGAGTCATTGGCATTGTGGCTTCCCGTTTAATTGAGAAGCACTACAAACCCACCATCGTTTTTACCAAAACGGAAGATAATAAACTCACGGGCTCGGCACGTTCGGTCAAGGACTTCAACATTTACCAAGCTATTGCAGATTGTGGTGATTTGGTAGAACAATTCGGCGGTCATAAATACGCCGCAGGGTTAACCATTTTGGAAGAGCATTTCCATACCTTTCGAACCCGATTTGAAGAAATTGTGGCCTCCACCATTTCCGATGACCAATTGGTTCCAAAAATTGAAATCGATGAGGTGTTGAACATGAGCGAAATCACGCTTAAATTTGTTCGTACCTTGAAACAGTTTGCACCTTTTGGACCTGGAAACCCAGAGCCGGTTTTCGTTTCAAAAGGCGTTTACGCCACCGGAAATATTCGAGTGGTTGGAAATAATCACTTGCAATTGTTTGTAAAACAAGAAATGTCGAATTCCTTCGCAGCCATTGCCTTCAATCAAGGCGATCACTTCGAGAAAATTGCTAAAGGAATTCCTTTCGATATGGTGTACACCGTAGAAGAGAACATCTGGAAGGGAAAATCTTCCATCAAATTAACCATCAAAGACATCAAATACTGATTATGAAACTTCGATCCGAGGAACTGCTGAAAGTGTACAAAAAACGCACGGTGGTAAACCGGGTTTCCATCGAAGTGAATCAAGGTGAAATCGTGGGGTTATTGGGTCCCAACGGAGCGGGAAAAACCACCAGTTTTTACATCATTACCGGTTTGGTGAAACCCGATGAAGGAAAAGTTTTCCTCGATCAGGAAGACATTACCCATCTTCCCATGTACGAAAGAGCCCAAAAGGGGGTTGGCTACTTGCCGCAAGAGGCTTCGGTTTTTCGAAAACTAACGGTGGAAGAAAACATTCAAGCGATCTTAGAAATGACCTCGCTTTCCAAACAAGAGCAATCGCAAAAGTTGGAACAACTGCTGGAGGAGTTTTCCCTTACCAAAATTCGGAAAAGCAAAGGCGAAGTGTTGTCGGGAGGTGAACGCCGAAGAACCGAAATCGCCCGATGCTTGGCTACATCTCCCAATTTTATTTTATTGGATGAGCCTTTCGCTGGGGTCGATCCCATTGCAGTTGAAGATATCCAATCCATCATTTATCAATTGAAAAAGAAGAACATTGGGATTTTAATTACCGATCACAATGTTCAAGAAACGTTGAACATCACCGATCGGGTGTACTTGTTGTACGAAGGAAGAATTTTGAAACAAGGTCGCCCTGCAGAGTTGGTTGAAGACCCAGAAGTAAGGGAAAAATACATCGGCAAAGGATTTATTTTTCACGAAAAAGTTTGGGAATGAGGGTCATCAATTCCATCATGAGTTGGATCATGAAAAAGCGAATTCATCAGATGGAGCTTTTCATGAAATACCCGGAGGAAGTTCAGCAAGAAAACCTAAAAAGAATCATCGGCCAATCCAAAGACACCGTTTTTGGACGTAAGTATCAGTATTCCTCCATGGGAGGGGTTCGTGAATTCCAGGAGCGGGTGCCGGTTGTAAATTACGAAGGCCTTTATCCCTACATCGAGCGAACGTTAAAAGGCGAACCCAACGTGTTGTGGCCTACCGAAATTCGTTGGTTCGCCAAATCATCGGGAACCACCAATGCACGATCTAAATTCATTCCGGTTACCCAGGCAGCATTGGAAGATTGCCATTTTAAAGGTGGAAAAGACATGTTGGCCCTTTATTGCCAATCGTCTGAAAATACCCAACTCTTTTCCGGAAAAAATTTGTCGCTCGGTGGAAGTCACCAACAAAATCACTGGAATCCGGATACGTTTTACGGCGATTTGTCGGCCGTTATCATGCAAAACTTGCCCTTTTGGGCCCAGTTCATCCGAACGCCCGATTTGTCAATCGCTTTGATGGAAGACTGGGAGTCGAAAATTGTGAAGATTGGAGAAAATACCATCATCGAAAATGTCATCAGTGTTTCGGGTGTTCCAACGTGGATGATGGTGTTGTTTCATTGGGTGATGCAGCGGAAAGGGGTACAAGACGTGCGCGAAGTGTGGCCCAATTTCGAAGTGTTGTTTCATGGAGGTGTTGGATTTGGGCCTTATCGCGATTCCATCCAATCGATCTTTGGTGGAAACATGCCAAAAACGGTAGAAATTTATAACGCCAGCGAAGGATTTTTTGGGATTCAAGATGATCCTACCAAAAACGAAATGCTGCTGATGCTCGACTATGGAATCTTTTACGAGTTCGTGCCTCTGTCGGAATTGGGGCAGCCCTTTCCCTTAACCAAAACCATCGGTGAGGTGGAGGTGGGAAAAGCGTATGCCATGGTCATCAGCACCAATGGCGGACTTTGGCGTTACCTCATTGGCGATACGATTCGGTTTACATCTACTTTCCCTCATCGATTTGTTATTGTTGGACGTACTAAGCTTTTTATCAACGTTTTCGGTGAAGAATTGATGATAGAGAATGCTGATTTTGCAATCGAGAAAGCTTGTTTAAAGACCCATTCGGTTTTGGCTGATTACACAGCTGGACCTGTTTACATGAAAGATGGAAAGGGTGGGGGGCACGAGTGGATCATTGCTTTTGAAAAGCATCCTGAAAATTTGAGAGAGTTTACTGCGATTTTGGATGAGCAGTTGCAGTTGGCTAATTCGGATTATGCTGCAAAACGGAAGGAAAACATGGGGATGAACCCTCCTTTGGTGCATGCTGCTTCTGCCGATACCTTTTACAATTGGTTGAAGGAAAAAGGGAAATTGGGTGGCCAAAATAAGGTGCCAAGATTGTGCAACGACCGAGAAATTTTGGAGGCGATTCTTCCTAAATTATAATTCTCGAATAAGGGTAATGGTCATGGTTTGGTTGTGCAATTTGCAATCCATGGTACGGTAGTAAGGCGCCATTTCACCGTAGGAATAAAATCCAGCAACCACAACGTTATTTTGTTTATCGAAATAGTTGCGAACGGCATCAACTTCCCGATAAACCTGATCCTTTAAAACCAATTTTCGTCCGACGCAACTCACCAAAATGGCTAAATGTGGGGCTTCTGAAAGATGTTGTGTGGCTGCCACACAGGCTTCGTGGGCACCCATCACCAGGTTTTCGTTGTTGGATTTCATGAGACGAACGATGGATCCCACCGGCATGTCTCCTGCAAAAGTGAGGCTTTGATCGGCCTCGTTGATCCCTAAAATGGTTCGAACAACGGGTTCGTTTTCGTTTTGTGCGGTAAGAAGGAGGGGGAAAAGCAGTGCTGCTCCTGGCAGTTCTTTGGAACGATCGCCCAGGAGATTTTTGTACATTTCCAAGGCCGGTTGCCCGTCGATTTCATACAACACGTTGGCCTTGGATTGGGTGATGGTTTTCTCCATTCCAAAACTGGTCCATCCGCCCGCCGATCCACAACTCACCTCTACGTCTCCGTAAAAGCCAGTGGCGCTGATGATGCCTTGTTCCCATTTTCCTTGTTCACTCAATACCAAGGTTTTTTCAAACAAACCAGCGTCTCCGGCCAACCCGCCACTTAATGTGATGGAGTCGCCTAATACATGATTCATCCCTTCTACCAATTGTGAACCATTCACCAACGTTCCATCGGAAATGATGAATACGTGTTTCAGGTTTTCTTCCTCAAAAGAAGAAATGAGGTGTTTACCAGCATCTTTTGAGGAAGAGAAGCTAGAGATTTGCACAGATTTTTGTAGAAGGTTGGTTTTTTCAAAGGATATCGCTGTGATGGAAATGGTTTGTTCGCCTACATCACTTCCACTGAATTCTCCCGAAGTAGAACATCCGGAAATGATGCTCCCTTGAAATTGATCGGCAAGAATTGCCTGATTTTCGGGATTCTCCAATAAAAAACGATTGCCGAAAACCAATACCCAATCGTAATTCTCTTGAAAGAAATCACTTAACCTGAATTGGTTTAAGTCTCCTTGGAAAATATGTTGAGCGTATTTCATCGATAATCAGTGTTTTCAAAGGTATGTTATTTTACCCTGATTTTTTCCATAAATGAAATTTAATCCCATTTTGGGAATTTGGTAGAATTTTGAATAAAAAAGGGGCCGAAGCCCCAGTGATTATTTTAATGCGTCCAACACCTGTTGGGTGTGGTTTTTCGTATCTACCTTTTCAATAATTTTAATCAATACGCCATTTTCATCGATGATGAAGGATTTGCGATCGGTTCCCATGTATTTTCTACCGTACATGCTTTTTTCAACCCAAACGCCGTAAGCTTCAACCGTTTTTTTCTCTTCATCGGCCAACAAATGAAAAGGCAGTTCGAACTTCGCAGCAAACTTATCATGGCTTTTCACCGAATCGGTACTCACTCCAACTACTTCCCAACCTGTGGCTGTTAACGTTGAATAATTGTCGCGTAAATTGCAGGCTTCCGCAGTACAACCCGGAGTATCGTCTTTTGGGTAGAAGTACAACAAGACCTTTTTGCCTTTGAATTGTTCCAAAGAGATGTCCTCTCCTTTTTGATTTTTCCCGTTAAAAGCGGGAGCTGATTTTCCAATTTCTGGATGATTCATGGTTCTTAATTTAATTTTTATTTCGGATGCATTGCCCTTGGTGTCCCAAGCTTTCAGTTGAATAACACGATTTCCCATGCCAATGTTTTTGGGAATGAAAATCCAGAATTGATTGCTTCTGGGTTCGTATTCCGATAAAACCCACTTGTTGTCGATGCTAGCTCGGTAGGAACCTATTCCGCTCAACATTTCCTTCACCTGAACTTTCAAGGTATCGCCTCCATAAATCACACGAGTTTCGTCGAATAAACTTTTTAATTCTGGCGATACGGTATCGATATCCCAATAAATCATTCCCGTTTCCCGCAATGAAAAAACATAATCAGTTTCAGTTATTTTGGGAATAACAATGGTTCTTTTCCCTTGATGATCGGAAACCATGAACATCAATTTTCGACTTAATTCGGTTGGGACTTGGTTTTTAGGAACCCGAACGGTGATGGGTAAAGCAAAGGGAATTCCCAAAGGCATGATGGCCACCACCGCTTTGGATATGTTTTTCCCGGGATAAATGGCGATCTCTTCCCTTGTTTCATATTGCGCTTCCTTTGGAATAAATGCTTCAAATCCTTCATTTTTCAAGGATTTATCGGAAATGGGTGAACTGATAAGGGCGATTGTATCAGCGGGGTGTTCTTTTCCCGGGGTTCGAATCGTTAAAACTTTTTTCGTTTCATTTCCCCGGGAATCCGAAACCCGAATGGAGTAATGTTTCCATTGCGTATCGAGCTGACAGATGTATTCTGCCCTGTTGGATGTTTTTAGCAAGGGCATGCGGTTGCCAGGTAAGGCAGGAATTCGTATTGCTTGAAATTCACTTTTCGGATATTGAACGGTGCCATCCACCCATCGTGATTGCCAAAAAGCAAACCGATCGTTCTTCAAATGAAACCACGACACCTGATTTTCCTTCATTTCAATTTCATAAGGAAAATTCTGATTCCCATTCCGGGTTTGATCATCAGAAAATTGAATGGTCCAATAGAAACAACTCCGAGAAGCTTCCATTTCAATCGTATCTCGGCCAGGTGAAGCACGGAATGTGCCGTCCAAACCAGAAGGAACAAACAACCGAATCACTCCCATCACCGGAGAAATGGAATCTACAATTTTTCCCCGATAAAAAATCTCAGGGTTCAAGGGTTCCTCGTTTTTGGAATCGCGAATTTCAAAATGAAGGTGAGGTCCTTCCGATCCTCCACTGTTTCCTGAAAGCGCAATCATTTCCGATTTTTCAACCGGAATTCCCGCTCCCGTAAAAACCGTATCCAACTCGAAAAATTCCTGTTTTCGTTGGATGGAATCGACCAAGTCTTGTATTTTTTTAGAGAAAACCCTTAAATGGCAGTACACCGAGGTGTAGCCTTGCGGATGCTCCACATAGAGCGCTTTTCCGTTTCCGTAACTGGAAATTTTTATTCTCCGAACAACACCTTTTTCAATAGAACGCACGTTCCAACCCTCTACACCTCCCGTTCGAATATCTATTCCTGAATGAAAGTGATGGCTTCGAATTTCTCCAAAAGTACCCGATAGGTAAACGGGGCTATCAACCGGCAGAACGGGTGAAAAGGAAGATTGAGCAAAAACGAGGATTGCAAAAAGAAAAAATGCGAAGGAGAGAAGGAATTTCATCAAAAGTTGGGTGACAATTGGTGCATGTATTTGGAATAGAAATCGTCGATGTATTGAACGGCATCTTCAGCTGTATCTACAATTTTCATCAAATCCATGTCTTCCAAATGAATGTTTTTCTCATCTTTTCCCATGGTTTCGATCAACCAATCCATCAATCCTTTCCAATAAGAAGTTCCAACCAACACAATGGGGAATCTGCCGATTTTACCGGTTTGGATGAGGGTAAGTGCTTCAAAAAGTTCGTCCATGGTGCCAAATCCCCCGGGCATGACCACAAATCCTTGGGAATACTTAACGAACATTACTTTTCGAACGAAAAAGAAGCGGTGATTGAGGTATTTATCATGGTCGATGTAGGGATTGGGTTCGGTTTCGAAAGGGAGCTCAATGCCTAATCCTACCGATTTTCCACCAGCTTTTTGAGCTCCTTTGTTGGCCGCTTCCATGATTCCCGGACCGCCGCCTGTAACGACTCCGTACCCTTTTTCCACCATTTTGGCGGCGATTTCTTCGGCCAGTTGGTAATACAAATTATCTGGCTGCGTTCTGGCCGATCCGAAAATCGAAACACAGGGGCCGATGGCGTTCAACGTTTCAAATCCGTCAACGAATTCGGCCATAATTTTAAATAACATCCACGAACTACTGGCCTGTTTTTCGGTCCAGTTTTTGGGAACAAATCGCTTGGTAATTTCCTCCTCTGAATACTTATTGATTCCTGCCATAACACAAAATTTTTAATTGGGGTACCTAATTTAACCCATTTTATTCGAATTTCAAACGACTATTTTAATTTTTCGTTGTTTTGATGACGATGTAAATCTCGCTGGGTACGCTTCTCCATTTTTTTGGTCCAAGCATCTTCCAAATTCACGCCCGTTTGGTTGGCCAAACACAGCAATACCCAAAGCACATCCACCATTTCTTCTCCCAAATCGCGGTCTTGATCGCTGGATTTGAACGATTGCTCTCCGTAGGTTCTTGCCATAAGTCGCGCCAATTCGCCCACTTCCTCCATCAATATTGCTGTATTGGTGAGTTCATTGAAATAGCGAACCCCAACGGTTTTGATCCAATGATCTACCTCATTCTGCAGGTTTGATAAACTTTTTTCCATGAATTATTCTTTGTTTTCGGTATCAATTACAATGGTTACTGGTCCATCATTTAATAGGGATACTTTCATATCTGCCCCAAAAATGCCTGTAGGGATGGATTTCCCTAATTTAATTTCCATTATTTGATGAAATTGTTGGTACAAGTTAATGGCGACCTCGGGTTTTGCGGCCTTGATGTAACTGGGGCGATTTCCTTTTTTGGTTGATGCGTGAAGAGTGAATTGACTAACCAATAGCATGTCCCCTTGCACTTCGAGGATGGAACGATTCATAACACCGTCATCATCGTTAAAAATGCGCAATCCTACCAGTTTTTGAGCCATCCAGCTCAAATCGTCTGGGGTATCGGTTGAAACAAATCCGGCCAATACCAGCAGTCCAATCCCAATTCTACCCGTTTTTTGGCCGGCTACTTCAACTTCAGCATGGGTTACTCGTTGTACAACCACTTTCATGATTCGAAGTTAGGACATTTTCTTTGAAACGCGGTTTCGTACTATCTTGCAGCGTGATTTTAGTTACGGGTGCTACAGGATTGGTTGGAGCTGCTACAGTGGTTCAGTTGTTGGAGTTGGGGAAGAACGTGAGAGCTTTCTGCCGACGCCCCGGCCGCGCAAAAGATCATCCAACCTTAAAAACTTGGGTATATCACGAAAATTTGGAATGGTTTGAAGGAGATATTACCGAACTCAATGATTTGGAAAATGCTCTTGAAGGGGTAACCCACGTTATTCATGCCGCCGCTGTGGTGAGTTATTGGCCACCTAAATCTGCTGAAATGTTTCGCATCAACATCGAAGGAACGGCTAATGTGGTGAATTGCTGTGCTTCGCTTGGAATTGAAAAACTCATTCATATTTCAAGCATTGCTTCCCTTGGGAAAGTTCCTTTTTTGGGTGCATCGCCAGGGAACCTCACCAAAGTAGATGAAACTTTTCCCTGGGATCCAGCAGCAGAAGTAAGCGATTATTCCATCAGTAAATTCAAGTCGGAAATGGAAGTTTGGAGAGGACAAGAGGAAGGACTTTCCACTTTAATTCTCAATCCGGGTGTGATTGTTGGTCCGGGATTTTGGAACGATAGTTCAGCTCGTTTGTTTCAAACGGTGCAACGAGGTCTTCCATTTTTCTCGCCGGGAACGACCGGATACGTTTCGGTGTGGGACGTTGCTCGGGCCGCAGTTTGGGGATTGGAAACAGAGGTGTCGGGTGAACGATTTGTGTTGGTTGCCGAGAATCGCAGTTTCGCCAATTTTTTCGGTTCGGTTGCCCAAGCGCTTAACGTTTCACCACCCAAATGGTGTCCGCCCCGTTGGCTTTCCGAACTGGCTTGGCGGTTCATTGAATGGAAATCAAAAATCACAAAATCTGAACCACTGATTACCCAATCTACGGTAAGATCTGCCTACTCAACAACCCATTACGATGGCTCAAAATTCAACCGAATGAGTGGTATTAATTATGAATCCTTAGAAACAGCGATTGGTAAAACCGGTCAAATTTTCTTGAAGGAATTCGGAATGAAAAAATAAAGCAAAATCATAGCGGTGGAAATGTGCATGATTTCGAGGGTGACAATCATGCTCCAAGGAGCACCTTCAATGGTAAAGGGCGTGAGCAAAGAAGTCATTAAAATGATGAGGGAAAGTCCTAAAAACCAGGGCGCACCGTGTTCCATCAAACGATCCAACACGAAAAAAACCAAGGCGCCGAAAATACAAAAAGTTAATGTAGCTCCGATGACGAGGGGCGCATGAAATCCTTGAAGATGTCCTTCTGGAGTTTCAAACGACATGCCTTCCGGAAAAAATCCCATCATTTTTGAGACTTGAAAAACGATAGCATTGAAAGCAACACTGACCAGGGAAGCTTTCAATGCTCTGCTTAAAAAGGAATTAGAGGCACTCATTTTGGTAAAAATTCGTGGAAAGTATCGCTTCGAACCCCAATTCTTAAGGTTTCTAAAGGAATGATTTCCGAAGGAGCAATGTTTCCTAAATTCACATTTGGGCCAGCAAATTTGATGAACCACGTTTGTTGTGCTTTATTAGGGGCCTCCCAAATAATTTTGTCATTGGGAACTTTGGTTAGAATTTCGTCTACAAGACCCGATCTTACCTCTCCCGTTCCTCTAAAAATTCCAACATTTCCGCTTTCTCTCGCTTCAGCAATCACGCGTTCAGATCCTGCAGAAATTTCATCCAGCATCATCTGAATCCACTTGTAGGGTGCAATGATTTTTTCAGCATCTTTGCTTCCCACTTCGGATAGTACCCGAAAATCTTTAGCAAAATCGGTAATGATTTCACATTTTTTCTGGTGATTGATTTCAATGCTTCCATCGGAAATCTCAACGTGCTCGATGTCGAAACGATTCAACAATTTTTTATAATCGTCCAATGCATTTCGAACCAAAAAACACTCGAACAAGGTTCCTCCGAGATAAAACGGAATTCCGTAAGAACGGTAAACTTGAAGTTTTTCTTCCAGTTTTGGGGTAACCAACGAGGTGGCCCAACCCAATTTAATGATATCGGTATATTCTGCACCAGATTCCATGAAATCTTCGGCTTGTCGAACAGAAAGTCCTTTGTCCATCACCATGGTGAAGCCGGTATTGCGTGGCTTTAATGGACGTTCAGGTAAAAAATCTAAATGGTAATTTAACATCTGAATTGATCAATAATTGCTTTAACACTTGGAATAAGGAGAAGATCTCCGTGGTATTCTTCAAAAATAGAAAGGTCGTTCAAATTGTTGTGCAAGGATTCCTGTAAATTATTCAGGCCTTCTTCATTCATGCCATGTTCCAACAAGAAACCTGAAAAACGGTACATGAAATAAGGATCATCGAAATGGATTTTTTTTCCATCTCTAAACAATTGAATTCCTTCTTGTTCGTAACCCATATCGGTTAAGAGATTGCCCAATTCTACCCTCGCTTCAACAAATTCGGAATCTAAATTCAGGGAAGCGCGGTATTGTTCAATGGCTTCTTCTTCTCGGTTCAACCGAGCTAAGGTTTCGGCCAAATGGTAGCGAAAATCGGCATTGGTGGGCTCCATGCTTACCGCTTTCGACAAATATTGGTGGGCGGGCTCCAATTCGTTTTTGAGCAAAAAACAATAACCAATGCCCAATTGAGGGTCGGGCAAATTCGGATCCAATTCGGCGGCTTTCCGGTACCAATAAAGTGCTACATCCAACTCGTTGAGCTTCTCGTGGCAAACGGCGACACTGGTAGCGAACATGGCATTGCCATCTTCCTGACGAAAGGCCTCCAAGAAATGAGTCAAAGCGTCGGCAGGTTGATTTAAATTCAATAAAGTATTTCCCAAACTGAATTCAAACGTAATGTTTTGCTCGTCCAAGGCCAAGGCAAACTCGAAGGCTTCTTTCGCTTTTTCGAAACGATTTGATCGGTTGCAAATGGTTCCTAAATTGTACCAACCGGCATCGTTAAACGGATAGTCATCGCAATACTGCTGAAAAACTTTGAATCCTTCCTCGTCTTCTCCCAATTGAAAATAGCTGAATCCTAATTCGTAGAGAATCTCAGGATTTTCTTCTGCAAGGGGAAGGGCCGATTTGTAATAGTGAAGGGCGGTCGCGTATTTTTCTCGGTTTTGATAGAAATGGCCGAGGGCTGCGTGTACTTGCATTTTATCTTCGTGGGCCATTTCCTCGGCCTTGCGAAATGCTTTTAACGCCTCCCTGGTTTTTCCCTGCAAATCGTAAGCGGTACCTCTTAAAAGAAAAACTTCGTGGTTGTTGGGTTCCAACACTTCCGCTTGTTCCAACAAATTCAAACACTCTTCCCATTGGGTATCGGCCAAACTGATTTGCGCTTTTCGAATTAAAAAAAATCCGTGATATGGATAAGTCTGAAGTCCGTACTGAACCACCTCCAAAGCCCAGTCCAAATCCAAGCTGCTGAAGTAGTGCCAAAATAGGTCTTCCAACTCTTCCGTACTGAAAAATCCAGGCGTTCCTTCCTGGATGAACGCTTGAAAACGATTCACCAGAAGCAGAATTTCTTGATTTTCTTTATTTTTTCCCACCGAGAGCTTTTTTTGACAAGTTAATTGGCATTTATGAATTCCTATCCACAAATTATTCTACCGAAGCAGAATCGGTTACAATTTCTTCTTTTCCTAGATAACAACCAATGTCTTCAATGCCTTTCAAAGGATTTAAACGCATGTTTTGTTCCAATTGAAAAGTGTATTTTCCTTTTTTAGGGAATTTAACCAGTGCTACAGGAATGCGTACCTCTTTTATGGAGCCCATTCCTTTTCCTTTCCATTGACCGTCGGGTTCGGCAAGAATCAAATTGATGCGTTGCTCAAATTTTTTACCGTCGGGATGTTGAATGTGAAGGATGCAGAAAAGATTCGCCCACTCGTATTCAACATCGTGACGCACGTTCACCGAAAGTTGAAAGGCCTGAGTTGTATCTTTAATTTCTACTTGGCTGCTTACCTTTTCACCGTATTTCCATTCACCACCGTTAATGGAGGTGAAATCGTTCAACAAGGCGGTTCCTTCACAAGAAACGAGGAAAAGAAGAAGGAAGATGCCGAACAACCAACGCGTCATGATTCACCTCCGGAATTGGGATTGTTCGGATTTCGGGGCGGGCGATTACGGTTGTTGCGGCGGAAGTTATTCTTGCCCTGATTCGGATTTTCGGATTTGTTTCCGCTGTTGCCCTCAGCCCCAACAGAGCCTTCACCGCCGGCTGATGCCGATGGTTCTGCCTTGGGATTCGGGTTTTGCGGACCTCTGTTTTCTCCTGGCTTCCGTTGATTCGGGTTCGGACGACGTTCCCGTTGCTGATTCGGATTTTGGTTTTGTGGACCTTTATCTCCACCGTTTTCTCCGGGATTCCCTTGTTGATTTAGGTTTTGCGGACCTCTATTTCCACCGTTTTCACCGGGATTCCGTTGCTGATTCGGGTTCGGACGGCGTTCGCCCGGTTGATTGGGGCGACGTTCTCCTTGAGGGGTGCGGTCTTGACCTTCGCCTCGGGGTGGACGTGGTTGATTTCGATTCTGGTTTTGTCCTTCGTTTCTCGGGCGTTGGCCTCCTTGGTTGGGGGGGGCGGACGCCGCCTTTTCGCCCGTACCGGCAACTCCTGCAGGACGTTGATTTCCTTGAGGTTTTTTCTTTTTCTTCTTTTTGCTCCGATCAAATCGGTTCAAACTCATGTCGGATGTTACATCATCCAAGAAATCTTCGTTGGGTGCCAACTCTTCTTCCTGAATAGCCATACTTTCAAGGCTTTCGGGTTTTTGTTGGTTGGCATTCATGGCCAATATTTCTTTCACCGTTTCCACATCTACGGGGTAGGGGGTATGGTTACTTCCTTCTTTGTACACGTACCACATGATTTGTTTGAACACATCGGTTTTGAACAATTCTGCTTTTCCAGAGTCGGTGTACAAATAATCGGCTTTATCAGGAAACGCCTTGAGTGCATCAAGGTAAGTGTCGAGTTCGTAATTTAAACAGCATTTCAATCGGCCGCACTGTCCGGCCAATTTTACTGGGTTAAGGGATAGGTTTTGGTAACGGGCTGCCGAGGTGGGAACACTTTTAAAGTCGGTTAACCACGTAGAGCAGCACAATTCACGTCCACAAATGCCTATTCCACCCAAAACAGCGGCTTCTTGTCGGGCGCCGATTTGGCGCATTTCTACCCGAACTTTGAATTCGTTGGCGAGGATTCGAATTAGATTTCGGAAATCTACTCGTTCCTCGGCGGTGTAATAGAAAAACACTTTTGAACCATCTCCTTGAAACTCCAATTCTGAAAGTTTCATGTCCATTCCTTCGGTTTGGATGATGGCTCGGGTTCGGGTTAACAATTCGGGTTCTTTTGCTCTGATATCTTTGAGCTTTTCCAAATCGGCATCTTCTGCTTTTTTGGTAATAACGCGAACGTCTTCCGACGATTCTTTTACTTTTTTCTTCAGCATTTGAAGGCGCACCAATTCCCCTTTTAGGCTGATGCGGCCGACGTCGTATCCTGATTTTGATTCGCAAATTACCCAGTCGCCCGTATACAAATCGAGTTCTTGTGGGTCGTATTTAAAAAATTCTTTTCTCGATCCCTTGAATCGCACTTCGGCGTAAGGGTAAATGTTGGCCCCTTGAGGCAACATGATTTCGGAAAGCCAATCGTGGGTATTCAAGCGGTTGCAACCGCCCGTTCCACAACTGCCTGAACTTCCGCATCCAGCGGGAGAACAGCTTCCTGTACTGCAAGATCCACAACCCATATTTTCTTATTTCAGGTTGAGATTAAGCCATTCCAGTTGGACCGAAATTCACGGGAACTGCACCTTGATGGATATCAATTTCGCCCAATTGCTCTTCAAATTTTTGAATGTTTTCGTTCAAAGCCATGAGTAATCGTTTGGCGTGCATGGGGTGCATCAATACGCGGCTTCTCACCTTCGCTTTGGGAGCACCTGGCATCATTTGAATGAAATCAAAAACAAACTCGGTTGGAGAATGTGAAATGATGGCCAAGTTGGTATATGACCCGGTTGCCATTTCTTCGCTCAACTCGATGCTGATTTGTTGTTCGTTATTTTCTTCGTTATTGATCATGATCCTTTATTTGAGAAATTTTGAGAGTGTTGGTTCTTTGGCGGTCTTGAATCGGCATGCTCGCCAAGTTGATTACAACGTCTCCGGCGTTAAGATACCCTTTTCGGGTCAAAATTTCATGAGAAAGTTGAATCCCCGCGTCGGTCGATTCCATATTTTCGAAACGGAATCCGCGCACACCCCAAAAAAGCGGGATTCGTTTCAGTAGTTTTTCGTTGGAAGTAAAGCAGTAAACCGGTGTTTTCGGACGATAACTGGCTGCTCGAAGAGCAGTGTAGCCACTAAACGTCATGGTAATCAAACCTTTTGCTTCTACTTTTTTTGCCATTTTAACGGCTGTTTCGCAAATGAGGTCACTGTGAAAGGTGAGTTCCGCATTCGGAATGTCAAAGTTTTTGTAATAAATGCTATCGGCCAATTCTACTTGAGCAATAATTTTCCGCATGTAGTCAACAACCCGAGCAGGGTGCGCACCCACCGAAGTTTCGCCCGATAACATCAGAGCATCTGCGCCTTCCAAAACTCCGTGGGCTACGTCGCTGGCTTCGGCACGGGTGGGAAGAAAAGCGGTGGTCATGCTTTCCATCATCTGCGTGGCAATCACCACCGGTTTCGCGGCAGCTATGCAACATTTTACAATTCTACGCTGAATCATGGGCAATTCCTCAATGGGCATTTCTACCCCGAGGTCGCCACGAGCTACCATCACCGCATCCGATTCAGAAATGATGGCTTCCAATTGTTTGAGAGCTGCAGGTTTTTCAATTTTCGCCATAACCCCAATGTCAACCCCGCGATCTCGAATGATTCGCTTCAATTCTAGCATATCGTTCACGGAACGAACGAACGACAAGGCTACCCAATTGAAATCGTTGGATAAGATAAAATCCAAATCTTTTCGGTCTTTTTCGGTGAGAGCGGGCAAAGAAATGGGGGTATTTGGAAGGTTAACGCCTTTTTTCGATTTCAATATTCCACCGTGAACGACCTTCATTTCAAGTTCGGTAGGGGAGAGGCGTTGAACCACCTGCAATTTAATTTTTCCGTCATCAATCAGAAATTCTTCCAAGGGAGAAGCCTCGCGCGCAAGCGGCTCGTAATTGATGAAAATACGATCTTTATTGGAGGTACAAGGTTCGGTGGTTACCGTTGTAATGGCACCGTCTTCGAGGAAAGCGCCCTCTCCTTCCACCACGCCAACTCGTATTTTTGGTCCTTGAAGATCGCCCAAAATGGAGATGTGCTTTTTCTCTTCTGCTTCGATGGTTCGAATGTTTTGGATGAGTTCTTGCAACATGGAATAATCCACGTGAGAGAAATTAATGCGAAAAACGTTGGTGCCGGCCTGAACGAGTTCACGCAAAACCGCCGGAGCGAAGGAGGCCGGCCCAAGGGTGGCGATGATTTTGGTTCTATTCGTTTGCATGCAAGTAACTTAATTTTTGTTTTTGTTTCAATGAATCTACATCCATTAAACTGAAAAAAATGTTTTTCAGTTGTTTCAGTTGCCCATGGATTTCTTTCAATGGAACCAAATCTGGATCGGCTTCGAGGTAAAGCAAATAATCAAACTGCTTTAACTCAGGCAAAAAATAATCGGTTACCTGTTTATTCTTAACCAAAAACTGGAAATAACTCGTTTCCCGATCAACCCAGCCAAACCGCTTAAAAGCAATGTTCTCAACCTCAAAATCAGAAAGTCGATGCAATTCCCATCCCAAGTGTTGGTTGATCTCAATGCAAACTTGGAACGCCTCTAAGGCCGAGCTTACCCCCCAAAGGGTCGACTCTTGGAAATCGTAGTCGAATTCAGATTTCTTGGCCATACCATGGATTTACTTTTGAATGAAAGGAGCTTTTGTTACAACTGCTTTCATCAATTTCCCGCGAATATCCATGTAAATTTCTGTTCCTGCCTTCGAAAAAGGAGTAGCAACGTAGGCCATTCCGATGATTTTTCCAGATGTAGGACTTTGGGTTCCTGAAGTAACTTCACCCATTTCAATCCCGTTTTCGTCTTTCACGATGCAATGTTGACGAGCAATCCCGCGATCGATCATCTCAAAACCAACGAGTTTGCGCGTTAGTCCGGCTTCTTTTTGCTTCAACAAATAATCTTTGTCGATGAAATCTTTGGTGAATTTGGTGATCCAACCCAGCCCCGCTTCCAGCGGAGAAGTTTCGTCGTTGATGTCGTTTCCGTACAGGCAAAATCCCATTTCCAAACGCAAGGTATCTCGGGCTCCCAAGCCAATCGGCTTGATGCCGAAGTCCTTACCTGCTTCGAAAATGGCATTCCACATTTGCTCTGCAACAGCATTTGGAAAGTAAATTTCGAATCCGCCAGCGCCGGTGTACCCGGTTGCCGACACAATGATGTCGTTCACACCGGCAAACGTTCCCACTTGAAAAGTGTAGTATTCCATGCTGCCCAAATCAATTTGGGTAAGGGCTTGCAGTGCTTGGGCAGCTTTCGGACCCTGAACGGCTAACAACGAAGTGTCATCGCTCAAATTGGTCATCTTCACTCCAAATGAATTGTGGGAAGAAATCCAGTTCCAATCTTTTTCGATGTTGGAAGCATTTACCACCAACAAGTATTTGTTTTCCGACATGCGGTAAACCAAAAGATCATCAACGATTCCGCCTTTGCCGTTGGGCAAGCAAGAGTATTGAACTTTTCCATCGATCAAAACCGATGCATCGTTGGAGGTGACTTTTTGGATCAAATCCAAAGCTCCTTCGCCTTCCAACAAAAATTCGCCCATGTGAGAAACATCAAAAACGCCAACGTCATTTCGAACGGTGTGGTGTTCCTGAATAATTCCCTCGTAGGAAACGGGCATATTGTAACCTGCGAAAGGAACCATTTTGGCTCCCAATGCAGTGTGAACGGATGTTAGTGCAGTATTCTTCATGGTTAAATAATTAACATGGAATCGCCGTAAACGGAGAAACGGTATTCCTCTTTAATGGCTATTTTGTAAGCTTCCATCACCAAATCATAACTACCAAAAGCAGTGGCCATCATCAATAAGGTGGTTTGAGGCAAATGGAATCCGGTAAAGAAAGCATTTGCAATTTGGAAATTGTAAGGTGGAATGATGTATTTGTCGGTCCAGCCTTGAGCAGGTTTTAAGCGGTTGTTGGCCGAAACAGACGATTCAAGCGTGCGCAAAACAGTTCCGCCAACGGCCAAAATGCGTTTCTTGCCTTCCAAAGCGTGGTTCACCAAATCACACGTGGCTGGATTAATTTCGTAGCTCTCCGATTCCGGTTTATGTTTGGTGAGGTCTTCTACCTCCACCATGCGAAGTCCGCCCAAGCCAGCATGAAGGGTAATTTCTCCCACTTCGATGCCTTTCAATTCCAATCTTTTCAAGAGCGGTTTGTCGAAATGCAGTCCTGCAGAAGGAGCTGCAACGGCTCCAACGTGCTTGGCAAAAACGGTTTGATAATCCTCTTCGTCGTTTTCGTTGGTACCACGACCGATTACGGGAGGAACTGGAGTTTCGCCCATGGTGTACAACACATCGCGAAGTTCTTCGTCGGTGCCTTCGAAAATGAAGCGAATGGTTCGTCCGCGGCTGGTGGTATTATCAATGACTTCGGCAACCAATTCGTTTTCTTCACCAAAATACAGTTTATTTCCAACTCGAATTTTGCGCGCCGGATCTACCAAAACGTCCCAAAGACGCATTTTTTTATTCAATTCACGAAGAAGGAAAACCTCAATCATGGCACCGGTTTTTTCCTTGTTTCCGTACATACGAGCTGGAAAAACTTTGGTGTTGTTAAAAACAAATGCATCGCCCTCTTCGAAATACTCCAAAATGTCTTTCACTTTTTTGTGGGTAATGGTTTTCGTCTTCCGATCAATCACCATCATCCTGCCTTCCCCACGGGAAACCGGTTCAGATGCGATCAAATGTTCGGGTAATTCAAATTTGTATTCAACAAGTTTCATAAAAGAATGGAGGGTAAATGATACCAAAAAAATCGGGCGCAAGATACGAATTTTTTCCCGTCTGCCGTTCATTTTTTGGCAAACAATCGCCCGTGGTTTCATCCTATCTTTGTACCATGCATTTTGGAATTCTCCATGGCCCAAACCTTCAGTGGTTGGGCATTCGCGAGCCCGAGATTTACGGGTCGAAAACCCTTCTCGATTTAGAGAATGAAATCAGAATCGCCTTTCCCAATCACACGTTTACGTTTTTTCAAAGTAACCACGAAGGGGAATTGATCGATTTCCTTCACGAGAATCGCACCAGCGTTCAGGCATGGGTCATCAATCCAGGTGGATTGGCCCACAGCAGCGTTGCTTTGGCGGATGCCCTTCGCATCATGCAAGGGCCGGCCATCGAAGTTCACCTTTCGAACGTTTTCCAACGGGAGTCCTTCCGACATTCCCTCATCACCGCCTCCTCCTGCATCGGATGTATTTCCGGATTAGGATTCGCGGGATATCATTTTGCCATTCAAACCCTTGAAAAAAACGCACATGAATAAACTTGTTGTTCTTTTTTGCTTCCTTCCTTTTTTTCTCTTTTCTCAACAAAAAATGACCCTTTCAGGGTACGTTTCCGACCAAAAATCGGGGGAACGATTGCCTTTCGTCTCGGTCTATGATACGGTGAGTAAAAAAGGGATTTACACCAACAATTTCGGTTTCTTCTCATTAACCCTTCCTGCTGGAAAGGCAGTACTTAAGGTTTCTTGCATTGGGTTTAAGTCAGAAATTCGAAGCTTTTCAGCTGGAAAAACCGAGGTGTGGAATGTTGAATTGGGCGTAGGGGAAAACCTTAGTGGCGTTGATATCACGGCTGATGCTGCCATTGAACAACGAACCCAAATGAGCACCATCGATATTCCCATTGCTCAAATCAAAAAGATCCCGGCGTTTATGGGAGAGGTGGATGTCATCAAAGTGTTGCAACTAACGCCCGGTGTTCACAGCGGAGGAGAAGGTTCTACCGGCATGTACGTTCGTGGTGGCGGACCTGATCAAAATCTAATTCTTTTGGATGGTGTTCCCTTGTACAACGTTAGCCACCTGTTTGGCTTCTTTAGCGTGTTCAATGCCGATGCATTGAAAAGCGTTCAACTAACCAAAGGCGGATATCCAGCTCGTTACGGTGGCCGTTTGAGTTCGGTGTTGGACATTCAAATGAAAGAAGGGAACAACAAAGAATTTCACGGAGAGGGAAGCATTGGATTGGTTTCTTCCAAATTAACCTTGGAAGGTCCTATTTTGAAAAATAAAGCTTCTTACATTGTTTCAGCCCGAAGGACTTACATCGATGTTTTGGCTGCACCCATCATTGCCATTGCTTCTCAAGGACAAGGAACGGGGGGATATTATTTTTACGATTTAAATGCGAAAGTGAATTGGGAAATTTCGCCAAAGGATCGCATTTATTTGAGCACTTACAACGGAGACGATAAATTCTACGCTTCTTCTAAAACCCAAAGTTTTCAATACGAAGAGCGTTTTAAATTTGGATTGGCTTGGGGAAATTCCATGTCGGCCGTTCGGTGGAACCACCAGTTTTCCCCCAAGTTGTTTTCCAATGTTACCGCCACCTACAGCCGTTATCGCTACGAAGTGTCGGCAAACAGTTACTCCAAAAGGTTCAATGGCCAACAGGTCATCACCGAGGAATACGATTTGCGTTACTTTTCAGGAATTCGAGATTTCGCTGTAAAAATGGATTTTGATTATGCGCCTCATCCCGATCACAGCGTGAAGTTTGGTTTGAATTCCATTCACCATCGCTTTACGCCCGATGCCATCACGCAAAAATTCAACAACGGTGTCAATCAATTCGATACAACTCTTTCGCCTTCAGCTCCCATCAATGGCATTGAATCATTTGTTTATGGAGAAGACGAATGGAAGGTGAATTCAAAACTCAATGTAGCCTATGGCCTTCATTTTTCCACTTTTTTCGTGAATGAAAAAATGTACCACAGCTTACAGCCAAGGGTTTCCATGCGCTACCTGTTGCCCGGAAGCATAGCTTGGAAGGCTTCGTACGCGAAAATGCAACAGTACATCCACTTGTTGAGCAATTCTGGCATTTCTCTCCCCACCGATTTGTGGTTGCCGGCTACCGATAAAGTCGCCCCTATGATTTCGAACCAATGGGCAACGGGATTTGCGAAAGGGTTGAAAAACAACGAATACGAATTGAGCTTGGAAGGGTATTACAAAACCATGTCGAACCTCATCGAGTACAAAGAAGGAGAGAGTTTTTTAGGCAGTTCCGATTGGCAAAACAAAGTTGAAACAGGAGGAAGAGGTTGGAGCTACGGCTCGGAACTTTTCTTGCAGAAGAAAACTGGAAAACTTTCCGGTTGGGTTGGTTACACCTTGAGTTGGACCTGGAGGCAGTTTGAACAATTGAATGATGGTTTGAAGTACCCATTTCGTTACGACCGTAGGCACGATATGTCGGTGGTGGCGAGCTACGAGTTACGGGAGAACCTAACCGTTTCCTTTACATGGGTGTACGGTACTGGAAACGCCATGTCTTTCCCTCGTAATTCCTTCAACTTGCCCGGACAATGGGGTGGAGTGAATGGGTATTACGATTACGGGCAACGCAACAGTTATCGCATGCCGCCCTACCACCGCATGGATTTGGGCATGAATAAAACGAAGAAGCGCAAATGGGGTGAAGAAACGATCAACATCAGCATTTACAATGCCTATAGTCGTCTCAATCCTTACTTCATTTACATTTCCAATTTTGATCGCTGGGGAAATCCATCGCGAACGGTAAATCAAGTGAGCTTATTCCCCATCATTCCGTCCATTTCCTACGGATTTAAATTTTAAGTCATGAAAAGAATTATCGCAATTTTAGTCTTGTTTCAAGCTTTTTCGTGCACCAAAGTCATCGATTTGAACATTCCCAATGAAGCACCAAAGTTGGTGGTTAACGCACCCTTCACTCCCGATTCAAGTTGGAAAATTTTGGTTGGTAAATCAGGGCCTTCCGTTGGGGTAGTCACTCCAGTATCGTCCATTTCCAATGCATCGGTATCCCTTAAAGCGAATGGTACCCCGCTTTCCGGTTGGGTTATTGAAAAGGAATTGTCGTTTGGCGGGGGCTGGAATCCTACTGCCGATACCCTGTTTTTCTTTACGTTACCTGGGCAAAAACCATCGGCAGGAACCGTGTATCAACTGGATATTACAGCGCCCAACATCGAGGCTGTTTCGGCAACGGCTCAATGCGTAACTCCGGTTTCCTTGAACAATATTGTAAGAACCGATTCAACGGCATTTATGGATCAGGATTACTTCAATGAGTGCACCTTTCAAATTTCCGACCCAGCAGGAAGCAATGATTATTACCAGCTCCAACTGATTGTTAATGACTCGTTTGTACCTTTTCCAATTTCACAATCCTTTTATTCCAATGATTTGATCATCAATGAATTTACCGATAAAGGAGCGTTTGGTCCTAATAAAACTTCTTTGGGATTCAATTTGGATCAACCGTTTTTCTCGGATGCATTCTTTGATGGACAAACCAGGTCGTTTAAAATTCATTACCCGAGCTTTTATCACTTAACTTCAAGTCAGGTCAGTTTGGTTTTGGTTCGTTATTCCAAAGTATTGTTTACCCACGAGCGCAGTTTGAGAATGCAAGAGGAAGTAGGAAATAATCCATTTTCTGAACCGGTAAGAATCATCTCAAACATTCAAGGCGGACTAGGGGTGTTTGGTTCGAAAGCAACGAGTTCGCATGAATTGGTTAAGTAAACTTCTTCTCTTTTTCATTTTCGGGTTCTCGGGAAGTGTTCATGGTCAAACTTGGAAAACCATTCCAAACCGTACTTTTGGAATTACACCCCAATACCAAGTAATCTTAACCGATAAATGGGGAAAGAACCATATTTTCATCGGATATCGTCGAGGGAATTCAACCGTTGGAAAGAATAATCCGATGGTTTACTACCAAGTAGAAAGCAAAAAACTTCAGATTTTTGATATGGTTGAAGGGGTTTTGGACCCACCGAAATACGATTCTGCCGTTGACGCTTTTGTTGGGATGAATCGGCAACCCATGCTGATTTGGAAGCTAACCTCTGGGAAAGATTCTGCAACCCTTGAATTCCTGACAAAAGGAGAAAACAGGGTGTTGGATAACATGAGTTTTCATTGGAGAAAAGAAAAAGACGGTTGGTATTACGGCACATCTACCCCAAAAGGACGATTTTTTCGTTTTCACCTTCCATCGGGGAAAATTGAAAATTTGGGGCAAGCCGAGTTTTTAAATGGAGCAAAAAATGTTCGAAGAACCAGTTTTTATTCGGTAGTTACTCCCAAGGGTTGGGCCATGAATTACCGCGATGATAAAAGCGGAGGTTTTTACGTGTATTATCAAAACCGAGAAGGCAGCCAGAAATACACGGTTTTTCTTGGGAAAGAATTAACGCCATCGCCCATTCTCGTTTCTAAAAATGGGAGCGAAACCATCGCGGTTCGGGTGAAAAATACCCAGAAAAAAATAGAATGGAAGTTTTTTGACGAACAAGGAAACCAAATAAGTGATGCTTCTGTTCGTTTCACTGAAGATTTTGAACAGCAAGAAATTCCTGTCGTTTCGAAATCTACCCTCCTAAAAAAAGTCACGTTGAATCGAGAGAAGGGAAGCTGTTCTTATTCGGTTCTTGGAAAACCTGGGGAATTTACCTTTAACCTTCCCGTAGATCTTCAAAAAATGGAATGGGTAGTTCATCACCCAAAATGGGGGTGGGTAGGAACCACTGGAAAATATCAAGATGTTTTTTTTCTCGATTCTACCGCAGAATCCACCAAGTTTTCTTTTCAAAACGATGCCATTTCTACCTATGCCCTTGGCGGAACGGAACAGCTCATCATTGCCGGTTACCCATCAAAAATTGCCCTTTTAGATGGTGATTCTTTGAATTTTATTGTTTCCAAAAACTCCTTCCCAAAGTATTTTATTTCGATTACAGAATCAGCCCCATTCGTTTATTTCTTGGGAAAAAATGACCGAGATCGAACCGGGTTCGAGGTATGGCGGTTCCATTCCCAAACAAAAGTTCTTGATCAACCCTGGAAAGTGGAACTGGATTCTGTTTTTAAAATGGTAAAAGGAGAAGGACTGGTGATGAGCGGAAAAAAAATCTTCCTTTTGGGTCGAACAAAGGCCGAAGAAAAGCTCAACGCCTTCGAACTCTCTGCCAATGGGGTTGAAACCGTTGATTTACCAAGGGGAATTCGAAGTTTATCGGGAGATTTTTCGGTTGCGATTCATCCTGAATCCGGTTTAATTGGAGCTTGGTACAAGGATTCCATTTTGATTGGTGAATTGAAAGAAGGAAAAGATTTGGGCAAATGTTTTGTTGGTACCGTGCAAAAAGACAAAAACGCACCCAACAAATCGGTCCTTGCCTTTGTTCAATCCGATCAGTTGTTGATTTCTGGTTGGAATGAAAAAAAGAAAAAAGGAGAAGTTCAACTCGTGAATTGGAAGAGAAAGAAGAACGTAGTTTTGAAGGACAGTTGGGAGCAACCAAGACCTTTTTCCATGAATGGAAAGAAAGAAGCGCTGTTTTTCGGAGGCTCCCGTTTGCAAAATGAAAGTTTCGAACTTTTAACGTTTCCTGCCAAAAAGAAATGAAAATTTTGTATTTCGGACACGAGGTGGGCAATCAAATGGCCTTGTACGCTCAGGAAGCCAGAAGCCGTGGTCACGAGGCCATTTCAGTGAACATTGGAAAGGATGTCCGTTTTTTTTCCAATGAATACAATTTCCAACAAAAGGGAATTTGCCTAGATTTTCGACGACTTTGGTTTGCCTTTTATGCCGTTTTTCACTTCGACGTTTTTCATTTTTTCTACGGAGTTTCCTTGGTGTCCATTTGGAGGTTCCACCACTTGGATTTGTGGTTGTTAAAATTACTCGGGAAAAAAGTCGTGGTTCATTTTCGTGGTTCAGAATTGGTCAATCCCGAACATTATCAGCATTTATCGGGCGAAAAAAAGTTCGAAAAAGAACCGGATCATCTTGCTGCGAAGCGAAAAAAATGGGCTCAAGCATGGGAGAAATACGCCGATGTTATTTTGGTTTCCACGCCCGATTTGTTGGGTGTTTCTCCTCGTTCAATTTGGATGCCCCAAGTGATAGATGCCTCTGAATGGCCTTTTGTGCATCGCGATTTCTCAACCACATTGGCCATTCATGCTCCAACCCGAAGAAATTTGAAGGGGACTCGGTTTTTTGAAGAGGCCGCTCAACAAATTCAAATTCCTTTGGAGATGATTGAAGGAAATGCAACACCCATGCAAGCCATGAACCGAGGAAACCTCGGATTCGATCAATTGATCATCGGTTGGTATGGAAAAGTTGCTGTAGAAATGATGGCCATGGGGATTCCGGTGGTTGTTCACATTCAATCGGAATATTTGCCTGACACGATTCGTGAAGTTCCAGTCATCTCGGCTAATGCAACGAATTTGACCGAGAAATTAGTCGATTACCTGTCCTGGCCGAACGAAAAGAAAAAAGCCCTAGCCGAGGAGGCCAGGACTTTTGTTGAAACCCACCACAACATTCACCAACAGATGGATCGGTTGATGAACTGGTATCGAAAAGATTAAATCTTATTCAAGGCATGCTGAATGAACTGATTCAATTCTTTTCCTCGAAGCATGCCTTGCGATAATTTCGCTACATCTACCAAATATTTCCACGATTCGTTTTGATTTTCTTCAGGCATTTCCATGATCTTTTTTATCAAAGGATGTGCGGTGTTGATCACCACGTCGTGCATCATGGGCATGTTCCCAAACATGGATTTCCCTCCCAATGCTTCCATGTCGTGCATGCGACGCATGAACTCGTTCATGGTGATGGTAATGGGGTGAACGTCTAAGCCGCAAGCTTCGGTTTTAACCACCAAGCTTTTATCTTCTTCCAAAAGTTTTTCAACCTTTTCTTTGACCGTTTTTGCTTCTTCTTCCCCAATTAAACTTGGAATTACCTCGTCTTTGCCAATGATTTTGTCGATGGGTTCGGAGTCAATTCGCTTGAATCTCACCTTCTCTAGCTTTTGCTCTAAGTTGCCAATCCAGTGCGGATCAATGGCATGGCCCAATTCCAAAATGGAGTAGGAGCGAGCAATGGCTTGTTCAATCGCTGCCGTTTGTTGATCTCGATTTGCGAAATACAACACGATTTTGTTGCCATCTTTATCGGTCTGGTTGGCAGAAATCAGGTTTTCGTAAGCGGTCCAATCGTACAACTTTCCATCTTGGTCTTTCACCAAAAAGAAATCTTTGGCTTTTTCAGAAAATTTCTCCTCGGTTAACATGCCGTATTTCACGAACAAATCCAGATCCGCCCATTTTTCTTCAAATCCAGCGCGGTCGTTTTTGAACAACTCAGCCAATTTATCGGAAATTTTCTTGGTGATGTGGGCCGTAATTTTCTTTACGTTTCCATCGGTTTGCAAGAAGGAGCGGGAAACGTTCAAGGGGATATCGGGAGAATCGATTACTCCGTGCAGCAAGCGCATAAAGTCGGGAACAATCTCTTCCACCGAATCGGTAATGAATACCTGATTGCTGAATAAACGGATTTTATTTTTATTCGGATCGAAATCGGCTTTGAATTTCGGGAAGTAAAGAACCCCGGTTAAGTTAAACGGAAAATCAACGTTTAAATGAATCCAGAAAAGCGGTTTTTCGTGGAAGGGAAACAGTACTTCGTAGAAGTTTAAGTAATCTTCATCGGTTAATTCGCTGGGTTTTTGGGACCAAATGGGCTTGGTTTGATTGATGATGACCGGCTCTGTAATTTCTACGGCTTCATCGCCCTCGCCTTCTTTACGTGTTTCGGTGCCAAAATGAATGGGAACTGGAAGAAACAAGCAATATTTTTGAAGGATTTCGTTGATGCGTGATTCTTGCAAATACTCTTCAGCATCTTCAGAGATGTGTAGCGTAATGGTAGTTCCGCGTTCGGTTCTGGTTCCTTCTGAGATTTCGAATTCGGTGCTTCCATCGCAGCTCCAAAAGGCGGGTTGTGCTTCGTCTTGGTAACTCAAAGAATCGATGGTGACTTTGGAGGCAACCATGAAAGCCGAATAAAAACCGAGTCCGAAGGCGCCGATCATCGTTTCTTCCTTCAGTTTGTCCTTGTAAGTTTCCATGAATTCAGTTGCCCCAGAAAACGCTACTTGGTTGATGTATTTGTTGATTTCATCGGCGGTCATTCCCAATCCACGATCCATGATCGTTAGGGTTTTGGCATCGTGATCAATTTTTACATCGATGAATAATTCGCCCAATTCTTTGGAGAATTGCCCCATGTTTGCCAATGCTCTAATTTTTTGAGAGGCATCTACCGCATTGGAAACGAGCTCTCTTAAAAAAACTTCTTGATTGGAATAGAGGGATTTTTTAATGATTGGAAAAATGTTTTCCGTATTGACTGAAATGTTACCTTTCATAAGATTGCTTTTTCCAGGTTTCTACAAGTTTTTTGCCAGTTGGATTTTGCTGACAAATTGACAAAAAAAAGCCGGTTCCTGCGACAGAACCGGCTGTGATATAATCTAAGCTGCGAACTTAGTGACTAATTACAAGGCGTTTGGTGATGGTTTGTTCATTGGAAATCATTTGAACAAAGTACACTCCAGCAGGAACTGAATTGATATCCAAGTTCATCAAGTTATTTCCAGCGGTGGTAGTTTGGTAATAGGTTTGAGCTACACGTCCCATTTGGTCGATAAAGCGAATTTGAGCTTGGCCAGACTGAGTTGCATTGAATTCTAGGTTCACCATGCTGTTGGCAGGGTTAGGATAGATGTTGATGTTGGAAAGGCTTTCTTCGGTAGATCCAGAGATGGTTTGTTGAGTACCATCTTGGTTCATGCGGAAGGTAGTAGATCCAATTTGAATGGTCAAGGTATATTGACCAGATGCATTAGTGGCATTGTTGTAACCTTGAATCTTAACCAAATAAGTTCCTACGGTTCCGTTGTTCAAGGTCATTGACTCTGAAGTTGTTCCAGTTTTTACAGAGGATTTTACCGATGAAGTTGTGTTGGTTGAGCGGTACAAATAAATGTCATAATCAGCAGCAAGGTTGGTTAAAGTAACCTTGATATTTTTAGCAGTTGAAAGGTTATTGAACTTAAACCAGTCGATATCGCCAGCGGGGCAAATCAATCCATTTCGAGTTCCTGCAACGGTTGAAGAAACCGTTACAGTTTTTGCAGTCGCAGCCGTGTTGTTCGATTCAAACGCATCAACTCCGCAACCTGTTGAAGAAAGGGTAGAGAAGGTAACGGTAGCAGAATAAGCACTTGTTGTACCACCGGTGCAAACGGATTGAACTTGAAACTGATAAGAAGTTCCTGCAGTTAAACCGGTAAGTGCCAAAGAGGTGGAGGTTGTAGAAGTTGTAGTCCAGGTTGTTGCTGAAGCCAATTTGTATTGAACATTGTAAGATGCAGCACCGGTTCCGTTCCAATTCAAAGTAGCGGTGGTATTAGCCACATTTGAGGAAGTTAATCCATTGGGTGCTGAACATGTTGTTCCTCCGGTTGGAGCTGTTCCCCCTAAAGAAGTGGCCAACGTAGCACGAGAACCTCCAGCAGCTAAAACTGCTTGCATGCGCAATTTTTGTTTTGCCGTGAACATGTACATGCATGCGTCATCGGAATAATCCATGTAGTTCATGAATAAATCACCATTCACATTGGAGCAAGTAACTTTTGGGTGAGATGGACAGCCGTAATTAGAGGTTTGTTGAGTTGGGGTATCGTCTACAAGATCGTTACCACAATTTGCGTCTCCCCAAATATGACGTAGGTTCAACCAGTGACCAACCTCGTGGGTAGCTGTTCTTCCTTTGTTGAAAGGAGCAGAAAGAGTTCCTGTGCGACCAAAATATTGGTATCCAACAACAACACCATCTGTAATTGCAGGGCCGCCAGGGAATTGAGCATAACCCAATAAACCACCGCCCAAGTTGCATACCCAAATATTAAGGTATGAACCAGCAGGCCAAGCATCGTCGCCACCGCGAGAAGAGTATTTAACGTTATCGTTGGAAGACCATGAAGTAACGGTTGTAGACTTACGAATGATTCCAGTGGTAGCGTTTCCGTTTGGATCGCGCTTAGCAAGAACGAAGTTAATCTCACAATCTGCCTTCAAACCAGCGAAAACCGAAGGAGTATTCACGTTATCGGCATTTAAAAGACGAAAATCTTCGTTTAAAACAGCGATTTGAGAAAGGATTTGAGCATCGGTGATGTTTTGAACAGCAGTATTGTACAAAACGTGGATGACAACGGGGATGTTAACTACCGCTTCGGTTGAACCTTGGTGATTGCGAACGAATTCGGCGGTATGTTCTTCAATTTCCCCCATTTTAGCTGCGTAGGTAGGATCTTCCATTTTAAGACGATCCAAAACTTCCATGGATCCACAATTGCGTTGAGCTTGAGCTCCTAATACGGCGATGATGGCGGCGAAAACGATGAACAACTTTTTCATAAATCCTACTTTTAAAAACCTTTCTCTGTAAGGTTATGGTTCAAAGTTAACAAAAAAATCCAAACATCCAAACCTTTAATTAAAAAAAATCATATTTGTTTTTTTTCTTTCCTCGGTTTTCTCTGATTTTTCACGAACTCGTTTGTTCTTCATTAGAATAGAATTTTTGAAAAAAACCTTAATTTCTTTATTTTCAGGAAGTTTTTGAGATAATATTCGATTGAATTTCTTCGCTCTTTGGGGATCAAATAAAAAAAATAGTTGAGTTCGAAAAAATATCCTACATCTTTCACGGGGTTGTAATGCTGATAGAGGTTGTTCAATAATTTTGTTGAATTACCTTTGTTTCATGATGAACAAATACAGCACGATCGTTCGTCCCATTTTATACGGGTCGTTGGCATTGTTCAATGCCGTGGTTTACTTGGGAAAGATTGAAAAGCTTTACTTAGGAGGAAGTGCCTCCAACAACTTGATGTTTGCTTGCATTTTTTTGGTACTCCTCGGAATCCACTTTTGGATGAGCAAACGCCTGAATAAATTATCGCAAGGGAAGAAGTAATTCGATGCTGCCTTTGCGCAGTTCGTTTTCTGAATAATTCTGAATTAACGAATCGAGGGAGTTCCACTTGGATTCCGAAAACCGATTCGTGCGCGTTATTTTTAGTTTGCCATCAACCACCGTTGCTGGAATTCTTGTAGGAAACAAATTTTCCTTTCCGTCCCAAACACCGCATTTCAGAAGTTGATCTTCCCACGTTCCTTTCCCTATTTTTCTGGGAGCCGACAGTGTTTTCGGCATCGTAACGTCACTTGCCGCTAAGCTTTTGTCCTGATCATCAGCGTCCGTTATCATCTCACGTTGTGAACCTTGAGTTGGAGGAACTTGGCCCATGGCTACGCTTTCGGTTGTGGGACTTTCTTCTTTGAAGGTTGTATTTTCGGTCGGAACGATGTCATCCTCGTAACTCGCAATCTTTGGAGGATCGATGTTTTTCAAAGGAACGGACGGTGCAGCGTCTTTTCTGAATTCGAGTTGATTCTGAACCTTTTTTTCTTCCGATTTTTGTTGGGTTTGAGCCACGATTTCGGTAGGAACAGGACGGGTTGAGAACCAAACAATTGTTGCGGAAACCACCAATACCGAACTTGCCGCAACCCACATCCAGGTCAGTTTCCTTTTATTGCTGGGCGAAATGCCCAGTTTCTTTTCCAAGTCGTTCAAGGCGTTTTCAATTTCTTCTTCGTTCCCGAGATAATCCAACCCATCAGCGGCTTCTTTTTCGTAGGAAACCGAAAGTTTTTGCTGCGAGGCACGGCGAATAAATGATTTTCGATCGGTCATGATTTTCCTTGTTTTTCCATCAATAACCGAAGCATCCGCTTCCCATTTTGAAGGTGGGTTTTTACCGATTTAAAATCCAATTGGGTTATTTCCTGAATCTCAGAATACGATTTATTCTCCAGGAAGAACAAAGAAATGCACCGCTTTTGGTTTCCTTGCAACTGTTCTAGGCATTGCTCCAAACACAAAAGCAAGGTTTCTTTTTCTTCCACTTCTAACAGATGATCGGTACTGCCTATTTCCACAAAATTCTCCAAAGATTCTTCCTGTGGTTTTCTTGATTTACTTCTCAATTGAGATAATGCCATGTTTTTGGTCACCATGCTTACCCATGCCGGAAAATCCAAAATGTTGAAACGGCAGAGATCAACCTGCAATTTTAAATACAAGTCGGAAACCAAATCTTCTGCGTCCATTTTGTTTTTGAGGTATTTCATGGAAATCCCCATCGAAAGGTGTAAAATTCGCCGAAATAATTCCGCTAAAGCATCGGTATTTTGATCTTGGCAATAGGCCTTCATCAATTCGGAATGGGAAAGACTTTTCATTCTCCCAAGCAGATTTTTAACGCGAACCGATCGCCATTTTTCACTTTAGCTTCCATCCAATAAATTCCTTTTGGAAGTGTTGGAGGAATGAAATTCATGGATTCGAATGTGGTGAAAACGACTTGACCTTGCATGTTTATGATGCTCCAGTTTGCAGGTTGTTCCAAAGTAAATTGATTCCCATCCCAAGGAATTGTGGTTTTAGGCAAGGATGCGTTTTCATTCCAAGTAATTTCAAAGAAACCGCCGTTTTCCCAACTCGCTTGTACGTGTTGGGTAGAGGAAAAAATGGGAATGCGTTGCTTTCCCGCCTCCGGTGGCTGTTGGTTAACCGAAATGGTTTGTGGAGCCGATTCAAGGAAAGATAATTCTCCATTTTCGAGAAGGTAATTGGGGAAAATTTCTAGTGGAAGATGCCGTTGCCGCTCTACTTTCGTTGGAGTTTGAACGGTATTATTGGTTTGAGAAGTGGCTCCCATAACGGCGGTTAGTCCGTTGGATTGGTTGAGGGAATGAACTCCGTATTGCGTACTTCCCGATTGGTACCCACCGAAATAAAATTTATTTTGATGCGCCCAAAACGCTGTTGCTAAATTCCCCGCTGACGGACTTGGGCGTAACCACCAAAGCGCATTGCCCAAGGTATCGATACTTCCTAGAATTCCGTTGATGGAATTGGGCGATGTGGTGGTAATTTGATCAAACTGAAATTGATTTCCAACATATCCACCTAAAAACAATTGATTTTGAGAGAATTGAAGGTGAGTCATTCGTTCAAAACCACCCATAGAACTTCTGCGAATCCAATTCCAATTTCGGCCTCCTTCATTCCATTCAGCCAAGAAGAAATCTTCGCCCGTTGCGTTGGTCAATCGTTGATTCCGAAGGATTAAGTCCCTACTCATCGACCCCGTAATCCAAATTTTATCCTTTCCGTTCCCCGTTAGGGCCCAAACGTATTCCAATCCACTTCCACCGATGTTTTCAGCTCCAATTCCATTTCCTGTTGAGGCGTTTAATTCAAAAAACAACCCGTTGTAGGTACCTGATGAGGATAAGCCAAAAGCACCCGGAGTTCGCATCGCGCCAAAATAACCGGTTCCAAAAATTTTCCCGTTTTGATGGTAAATCTGGGTGCAAACATCTTGATTTACTCCTCCTTCAGATTTGGACCATCCCAACTGAAAATTCGAGTCAATTTTTGAAACAAACAGGTCAATTTCTCCCAAACTGGAGTGATTGAAAACCTGTCCATTGTACCATCCTCCCAAATAAATGTTCTCGGCGCTATCGCACACCATGGAGGTGATTCTTCGGTTAGAATTGCCTGGTAGAATCCATCTCTTTAGATCTATTCCAGAGGTTTTATCAATTTCCAACAAAACACAGTTTTGGTTGATAGAACTTTGGTTGGATGTAGTGGATTGAGCGTAAGTAAAGCTCGATTTAAATTTTGCTGAGGCCCAAATTTTGCCGTTTGGAGAAACGGTTAAGGCCGTAAACTCCTCATCGTAAATTCCGGTAAATTCTTGGAACCACAAATGATTGCCTGCCAAATCGGTAGATAAAAGGAAAGCGTTGGATTTGCGGGGACCTTTGCATCGATAAACCGTTGAGCCTATTAAAAGTGAATCTTCGTACACGCCCGCCCAAAAAAGTTGATTGCCATAGGCAGTTAGGTGCGTAATGCGGGCTCTTGAATTGGAATTTAACCCCATCACCCAATCGTATTGGCCCGATGGGGGAGCGAAAATAATGAACGTATCGGAATAGGAAGTGCAACCGTTGGGGTGAAATAATGCTGTGAGGTATTGTCCGTTTTGGGTGGCTATCCAACTTCGTTGGTTAGCAGATCCCGTTAAGGTTGAAAACGCACTTCCATTTGAAAATTGCCATTCCCAGTTTGCTGCAGAGGATGCTAATTGCATTTGAGAACCGATTCGTTTGGTGGTTCCGGTAATCGTTCCAACAAAACCGGGTTTGCTGTAGATCACTTTTGCTGTGGAGGTATCGGTGCAACCCGTTGCATCTTGCACCATCACCCGATAGGAACCAGCTTGCTGAACTTGAATGGAATTGGTGGTATTTCCTCCATTTAACCATCGGTACGAAAGTTGATTTCCTTGCGCAGCGGCGGAAATAGGTAAACTTTCGCCAGCACAAATGGAATCCTTAAGGGAATTCACCTGAATTTTTAACCTCGAAACGCCTTGAAGATTACGGCAAGAACGATTTTGTCCCGCTTCCACAAAGGCCATGGCATTCAGCTTGCCATACCCCCACAATGAATTGGGTGTAGATCCTGTAAATCCATCTCGCAGAGCGGTTTGAATTAAATCTTGTTTGATGGCTGCCCACCCGGCAGTTGGATTCGCTTGAAAATACAAGCAAAGCGCTCCGGTGATCACCGCTGCAGCATTGCTTGTTCCTCGTGCTCGACGGTGGAAACAACCGATGGTGGCACGATTGTCGGGAGTTGGAACATTGCTGGAACGCGCTCCCATGGTGTTGTCGCCGGCTCCACCAATGTCGGGCTTTTGAAAACCGTCGACGTTGGGTCCAAAACTGCTGTTGAACGAAATGCTTCCAGCAATTTGGCTCAACGATTGATCGGCGGTTGTTCCACAGGGAATCCAAGCCGAGCGTGCGGTGTAATTAGCTACGGCAATTAAGTCTCGAGCGCAATTGAAATAGCCTGCCATGTTGTGCCGATCATCGGGCCGCCGGTATTTGGAAGAATCGGGAAACGCTCGCCCAATGGTGGTGGTGTTCGTAACCATTCTTCCGTCCTCCGTCCACAAATGAAATGAGCCACTTCCAGTCGCTTCGAAACGGTACAATGGGGTTTTTAATCCTGTTGGATTCAAATAGGCGATTTCGTGTTCAATCAAAACCCGATTGTTGGTATAGTTCGAGGCGTAAGTTGTAACGATGCAGTACGGTGTTTGATTGGGGTGTCGTAAGGTATCTTTTACTCCGGTGGAAGGGATGTTGCTGATGCTTCGGAAAGGACTTGAAGCAAATCGGCGGTACTTCGATCCGGAGCCCAACGTATCCAAGCTAATTCTAAAACGAGCATTTGTTTGCGTTGCCTGAATGTACGTTTGGGTGTAAACAGGATAGGCCGTTGAAGCCGTTAAATAGGTAAAATTGGTGTCATTGGAAAGCGTGTAGCCCAAGTGAGGGAAGAGGGTGGTGGAATTACCTGCAGCGATTACGATGGCCCTGCCGGAATCGGCTTTTACCAAGGCCTCCAACGCTTGCGAATAACTGTCTGTTCCATCGTGAGGCCCATAATTGGAACCTAGAGACAAATTGATGACGCATGGCTTTTGCTGGGAAGATGCAAATGCAAACATGGAATCGGTGGAAGTAATGATATCATCGAACCATTGTTCTGGCGTTAAATCAGAAACGAGCAGCGAAGCTTCCGGAGCAATCCCACGAAATCGAGCATAGGCATTCCCGTTTCCTACCGCAACCCCTGCCACGTGGGTTCCATGCCAACTATCATCGATGGGGATAGTTGGGTTGCTGATATTCTGATTGACTTGTGATTGCGAATAGGCGCGAGGAGGGGTAACGTTGTAATCGTAAAATCGCAGAATTCGGGTTAATGAATCGCCGGGGTTGCGGAAATCTCCGTGGGTGTAATCAACGCCAGAATCAACGATTCCCATGATGACTCCTTTTCCGGTGTAAGAACTACTTAATTTTCCTTGACCGGAAAAAACCGAATCTACTCGGCTGTTAAATCGGGCTGAATCATCCAAGGCACTAGCACTTTTTCGGCCTTCCTCCAAAACGATTATTCCATCTGTTCGCGCTAAATCCAAAAGTCGAATTGCCGGCAATTCAAATCGGTAAACGTTTCCGTATTGAGTTGCCGTAGGAATTCCCCACTTCTCCAATTGATTGAAAATTTTTTGTTTATTCCCTTGAGCATAGACCACCACTTTGGATGAAGAATCGTGGTTGAGAACTGCAATTTGGTAGGTTTTGCTGAAAAAGGCATTCAGTCGAGGGTTAACATCTTGAGCCTTAAGTAGGGTAGAAGTAAATAAAAGAAAAAGAGCGATGTACTTCAGCATGAAACAAAAATAAGGGTAGCCGATCAAATTACCACGGCTAAAGTAACGATGCTTACTTTAGCGCCCTTTATTTTCAGTAGCTGAGAAGCAGCGGCATCCAAGGTGGCGCCGGTGGTGAGAACATCATCAACCAAAATAAAATGTTGATTTTTTCTTCGAAATCGCGGATTTAAAGAAAAGCTTTGGGCCAATTCACGGTTCCTTTCCGATCGATTTTTTTTGGTTTGGGAGTTGCTAATCATCGATTTATGAATGATATTTTGGTGGATGGGAATCTTTAACGACTCCGATAGCCCTTTTGCGAAGCAAGTGGCTTGGTTGTATCCTCGCTCCCGTTCTTTCTTAGGGTGCATGGGAATTGGAACGAGCCAATCAACCTCTTGGTACTTCCCTGATTTGGCCAAATAATTCCCGTAATATCTTCCCAATTCTTCGGCCAATTCGGGGTAATGATGGTATTTGATGCGATGCAAAATGGTTTGAATGGGTGAATTTTTTCGGTAGTGGAACAAAGCATCGATGCGTTGAATGGGAACTCTGCCCCAAAAAATGGCATGCATGGGATGCTGATTCATTTTCCAAGAGTGGGTGTAAGCCAAATTTTTGTGGCAAGGGTAGCACAGAAATCGGTTCCAGGTTCTTATGGGCGATTTGCAAACCGGGCAAATTTTGGGGTATAGGCAATTGCCGAGGTCTTGAATCCAAGTTCGGAGCATCTTTTTCATGGGACAAAATTCGAATGAGAAAAACGAAGAGCCGTATAGAAGCGTTTCCAAATTTTTGAACCATCCTTTTCCTATTGGTGGCTATCTTTGCAAACTGATGAAAAAGGGTTTATTTCTGTTCACATTTTTGTTTGCCTTGATTCTTTCAAGTTGCAGCGGTTCCAAAGAAGGAAAATCTTCCATTTTGCCCACCGCTGCCGATTCGAATTTGGTGTATTCAAAAATCCATCCCCTTTACCGTTTGGATACCTTGTTGAACAAAAAAGGCGCAACGGCCTCAACACTTTTTCAACGGGCTCAAAAGCGCCTTTTTTATGGCGACCCCATCGGGGCGCTGGAAGACATGAAACGGCTTCAAAAATTGGATTCCAATAACGCTGCGTATATGTTGTTGCTTTCCGACATCTACCTTAAAATGGCCGTGAAATCATCGTGCGCCGATGCAAACCTTTTTCTTCAAAAAGCCCAGAAATTGGATTCTCTAAATCCTGAAATCCTCATCAAAAAAGCCAAGAATACCTTCATCTGTAATCCAGATTTCAAAAATCATTTGTTAGCATTTTCTTTTCTCAACGACGCTTTGAAAAAAAATGCTCAACTTCCAGAAGCTTATTTTTGGAAGGGAATGATTTATTTGGAAGAAACCAACTACAAATTCGCTATTTCCAGTTTTCAAACGGCCATAGAAGTAGATCCCAGCTATTACTCGGCTTACTTGCAGTTAGGTCAACTTTTTGGAGGTGCTTTTAAAGATACCCTGCAAACGGATGATGCCAAGAGAATTGCTATTTCTTATTTAAGCAATGCCATTCAGGTGGACTCTTTTAACGATGAAGCCTTGTATGCCCGCGGATTGTTGCACCAAAATTTGCAGGATTGGGAGCGGGCAAAAATCGATTACGATCGAATTTTGAAGGTTTACCCCACTCAAGTCGATGCCTTGTACAACCGTGCGGTTTGCTTTTTCGCACTAAAAAATTGGCAGAATTCTGAGAAAGATTTTACCAAAATTCTTCAATTCGACAGCACCTATGCTCCAGCACTGAAAGGCCGAGCCATGGCTTTCGAGGAAATGGGCGATTTATTCCAATCGGCCCGCGATTACCGAAAAATCTTATTGCAATACCCCAATGAACCCGATGTGCTCCAAGCCTTGGGTCGAATGAAATCCCAAAACTAATGATTCACATTACCTTACCCGATGGTTCCGTACGGAACTACGAAGCCGGAATTACCGGACTTCAAATTGCTCAGAGCATCAGCGAAGGACTGGCACGCGTTGTGCTGGCGATTGAAGTCAATGGAACCGTTTGGGATCTCACGCGACCTATTCATGAAAATGCTTCCATCCGCCTATTGAAATGGGACGATAACGAAGGGAAGCAAACCTTCTGGCACTCTTCGGCCCACTTGATGGCCGAGGCTTTGGAAGCGTTGTACCCAGGTATTCAACTGGGGATTGGTCCACCCATTGAAAACGGATTTTACTACGATATCGACTTCGGTGATCGTGTATTGACTTCAAATGATTTCGAAGCCATCGAGCAGAAGATGAAGGAGTTGGCGAAAAATGATTCGCCTTACATCCGTAAAGAAGTTTCAAAAGCAGATGCTATCGCTTATTTCGAAGAGAAAGGTGATCCCTATAAATTGGAATTGCTTCGTGATTTAGCGGATGGCCAAATCACTTTTTATGAACAGGGTCATTTCACCGATTTGTGCCGAGGTCCACATCTTCCAAGAACTGGCTTCATTAAAGCAGTGAAAATCTTGAGTTTGGCCGGAGCGTATTGGAGAGGGAACGAGAAAAACAAGCAATTAACCCGTTTGTATGCCATTACGTTTCCTAAGCAGGATGAATTGAAGCAGCACTTGGAGTTGTTGGAAGAGGCGAAAAAGCGCGATCACCGCAAATTGGGACAAGAGTTGGATTTATTCGCTTTTTCTGAGAAAGTGGGAAAAGGATTGCCGTTGTGGTTGCCCAATGGAGCCATGCTTCGCGATCGTTTGGAGCAATTTTTAAAACGTGCGCAAACGGCGGCGGGGTATTTGCCGGTGGTAACGCCACACATTGGAAACAAAGAACTTTATGTAACTTCCGGCCACTACGCCAAATATGGAAAGGATTCTTTCCAACCGATTCATACGCCGGAAGAAGGGGAGGAGTACTTCCTTAAACCCATGAACTGCCCTCACCATTGCGAAATTTATAAAAGTCGTCCGCGCAGTTACAAAGATTTGCCTTTGCGCTTTGCGGAGTTCGGAACCGTTTACAGGTACGAACAGAGCGGTGAATTGCATGGATTGACACGAGTACGTGGATTTACCCAAGATGATGCGCATTTGTTTTGCCGCAACGATCAGGTGAAAGATGAGTTCATCAAGGTAATTGATTTGGTGTTGTACGTTTTCAAATCGTTGGGTTTCCAAGATTACACCGCTCAAATTTCATTGCGCGATCCAGAGAACAAGGAAAAATACATTGGTAAAGATGAATTTTGGGAACAGGCCGAACGAGCCATTGTGGAAGCCGCCCAAGAAAAAGGTTTGCGCACGGTAACCGAGCTTGGAGAGGCTGCGTTTTATGGCCCCAAGTTGGATTTTATGGTGAAAGATGCCCTGGGACGTCGTTGGCAATTGGGAACGATTCAGGTTGATTACAATTTGCCGGAACGATTTGAATTGGAGTATACCGGAAGCGATAACATGAAACACCGCCCCGTGATGATTCACCGTGCACCTTTCGGATCGATGGAGCGATTTGTAGCGGTTTTGTTGGAACATTGCGGCGGTCATTTTCCACTTTGGCTCACCAATCAGCAGTTTACCTTGTTGCCGATTTCAGAAAAATTCAATGATTACGCAGAAAAAGTTTCAAAATTCCTAAATATTTACGAACTTCGCGGTTCGATTGACCATCGGGATGAGAAAATTGGTCGCAAAATCCGTGATGCGGAGACTTCAAAAATGCCCTTTATGCTTATTGTAGGGGAAAATGAGGCCCAAAACGGAACCGTTAGCGTACGCAAACGGGGCGAAGGTGATCTTGGATCGATGTCGATGGAAGCATTCAAAGAATTGCTTCAAAACGAAATCAACAAAGAACTGAACCAACATTAATGGCGTATCCAAACCAAAGAAATTTCAGGGGACCTCGGAAACCTGAATACGAACATGCTCTCAACGATGAAATTCGTGTACCGGAGGTGCGTGTTGTAGGTTTGGGAGAGGAGGAAGATGGGATTTTTTCAACTCAAAAAGCTTTAGCAAAAGCACAAGAATTGGAAATGGATTTGGTATTAATTACCGAAAACGCCAATCCACCTGTTTGCCGAATTGTTGATTACAAGAAGTTCTTGTTTGAAAAAAAGAAGAAAGAAAAAGAACTGAAAGCGAAAACGGCGAAAACCGTTGTTAAAGAAATTCGTTTTGGTCCGAATACCGACGATCACGATTTCGAGTTTAAGATCAATCATGCGCGCAAATTTTTGCAAGAAGGTTCCAAAGTTCGTGCTTATGTGCACTTCCGCGGACGTACCATCGTTCACAAAGATCGTGGTGAATTGTTGTTGTTGAAATTTGTTCAAGAGTTAGTGGATTTGGGTAAAGTTGAAGCCCTTCCTAAACTTGAAGGAAAGCGCATGTTCGTAATTATTGACCCTAAAAGCGTAAAAAAATAAAAATTCATTGTTATGCCTAAGATGAAAACAAATTCCGGTGCCAAAAAGAGGTTTCGCCTTACCGGAACTGGCAAGATTAAGCGCAAGCACGCGTTTAAAAATCACATTTTGACCAAGAAGTCAACCAAGCGTAAGCGTCGTTTGGCTCACGATGGTTTGGTATCTACCGCTGATATGCCACGTGTAGAAAGATTGTTAAACATTTAAACCAAGATTCAGTACCAAAGCGTTAAATAACCACTGAAATCTTAGAAAGGATAAATTATGCCACGTTCAGTAAACACCGTTGCATCTCGTAGAAGGAGAAGAAAAATCATGGATATGGCGAAAGGCTACTTCTTAGCCCGTCATTCTGTGTACACCGTAGCAAAGAATGCGGTTGAAAAAGGTTTAAAGTATGCCTACCGCGATCGCCGCACCAAAAAACGCAATTTCCGCTCTTTGTGGATTGCGCGTATCAATGCCGGTGCTCGTATCGAGGGATTAAGCTACAGCCAATTCATGGGAAAAGTTCACGCAGCTAATGTTGGTTTGAACCGTAAGGTTTTAGCTGACCTAGCAATGAACCACCCTGATGCTTTCAAAGCCGTTATCGGTTCAGTAAAGTAATCTCAAACGAAACTTACAAAAAAGCCCCGATGGAAAATCGGGGCTTTTTTTATTGGAGTGATTTAGGAAATGATGTTGACTTCCGGCTCAATTTTTACACCATATTTGGCGAAAACAGAGGCTTGGATGTCTTTTGAAAGTTGAATAATTTCTGCTCCGGTGGCATTTCCATGGTTAACGAGAACCAAACTATGGAATTTGTAAGTTCCGGTGTTTCCAATGATTTTTCCTTTCCAACCGCATCCCTCGATGAGGGAGGCTGCTGAAATTTTTGAGGTGTGATCATCAACTTCAAAAACACTAATTTCGGGAAAATTCTTATGAAGTTCTTGTGCAGTGGTTTTTGAAATCAACGGATTTTTAAAAAAGCTTCCGGCATTTCCGATTTTAGCAGGATCGGGGAGTTTCGATTGCCGAATTTCGATAACAGCTTGGGCAACATCAGAAATGGTTGGATCGGTGATTTTCTTTTTTTGGAGAACTTCCCCAATGCTTCCATAAGAAAGATGCAGTTGATGGTGGTTTTTCGACAATTTAAAAACGACCGATGTAATAAGGCAATCGTTTTTTAGTTGGGTTTTGAAGATGGAAGTTCGGTAGCCGAAATTGGCCTCAGCATTCGAGATCGATTGAAATTCTTTGGTTGAGATGCGGTAATAGTGAACGGTTTGAATGCTGTCTTTCGCTTCAACACCATAAGCACCGATGTTTTGCATGGGAGCGGCCCCAACGGTACCTGGGATAAGAGCGAGATTTTCAAGGCCGCCCCAATTTTGATCTACACAGGTCATGACCAATTCGTGCCAATTCATTCCAGCTCCTACCTCAATAACAATCGAATTAAGGTCTTCTTCAAGAATAGTGATGCCTGAAATTTCATTATGTACAACGGTGCCTTCAAAATGATCCATGGGTAGGATGTTAGAGCCTCCTCCCAATATGAGAATGGGAGGAGATGTAGATTTAAAGATGGATGGAATCTGATTTATGGTTGTTAAGGATATAAAATCTTTGCACAATGCAGAAATTTGAAAAGAATTAGGCAGATGATGCATACCGCAAAGGAAACATTTTTTTGGAATTTATGGAAATGTGGTGGAGTGAAATACACATTTCTTTCGTAATTTCACCACAAAATCTACCATACATGAAAAAACTATTCCTTGTTTTCACATTGTTCTTTGTCGTTTTTGCTTCAAAAGGGCAATATTTATCAACTGTTCCGCCTTTAACAGGGGGGAATGGTGCTGGTGGTATTACGTTCAACCTATCGCCAAAAGTTGGGTTGTATGTAGATACTGTTTGGTGTCAGTTTAGTGGATCTGGAACCGCTTCGGTTTGGTATTCTCCCACTCCGATCAATGGTACCTCTAGTTTTCCTATTCAGGCGCCCAACTGGGTGGAGTTGGTTCCAAGTTATTCAATTTCTGGAGCTGGTTTCATCGGTGTTCCCGTTTCCGGTGCAATGTCGCCCCTGCTTTCTGGTGGACAGACCTACGGTTTTTACATTGGTTCTCCAACCAGTGGAAACGTTGGGGTAACCTACACCACGTGGAATGCATCCAACCAAGACACATTTGCCAACAACGACTTGGTGATCCGTACGGGTCAAACCATTGGATATGGTGGTAACATGCCAACGCCTGTGAACCATCCTCGCCAATTCAACGGTGCGATTTCTTATCGCTTTGCAAATGGAACGGATGCAGGTGTTTCACGTTTAATTGCTCCAGTAGCTCCGTTTATTGGCGGGCAGAATGTTCCTGTTGCTCTAGAAATTCGCAACAACGCTTCCAATAACATCACTACGGCATCGGTTGGATATCAATTCAACAACAATACCCCCATAACGGGCTCTTGGTCGGGTAATATTTCTACCTTACAAACAGCCACCCACAATTTCCCTGGTACACTTTCTTTGCCTACAACGGGTCAACACGTTTTGAAAACTTGGGTGAAGGGGCCGAATAACGTGAATCCCGATTTGAATCCATTCAACGACACCTTGTACACCACCATCTGTTTTGCGATGAATGGAGGAACTTATACGGTTGGTAACCGAGTTGGAACGAATTTTAGAACGGTGGCTGATGCCATTGCTGCGGTTCAGTGCGGTGGTATTGCAGGAAACGTAACGTTTCGAATTGATTCGGGCACGTATACCGGTACCCACACCTTGCGTGGACCAATCGCAGGATTGAATTCGTACATTTTGAACTTTGAATCGGCTACGGGTCGTGCCCAAGATGTGGTGATTACCAATCCTACGGGATGCGTTTTCCGATTGGATAACGTTCAGAATGTGCATTTGAATGACTTAACGATTTCTCGTACGGGAACAACTTTTGCCACGGGTGATTATCCTTTGAATATTACGGGATGTACCGATATTCGTGTGGAAGGATGTCGCTTCATTCACAATTTAAATGGAGGAAACACGTTCAATCGAACGTTGAACATCGAGCGAACTGGTAACAGTGTTATTACCAACAATACCATTGAAAATGGTTACTACGGTTTGTATGTTTCGGGTTCTAGTGTTTCTTCACGCGATAACACCAACGAAATTTCGAATAATACCATCAAGAACTCAGCTTATTACGGGGCGTACATTTTGTACCAATCGAATCTAACCATGTTTGGAAATCGTTTTGAAGACAATTTTACAGGTTATTCTACATTTTCATACGGTGGTTACATGATTAGTTGCGATAACGTTAATTTTTACAACAACAAGTTTTTGGGTCAACAAGGAAACTATGCCTTGTATTTGAATGCGATGGACGGTGATGCATCTACGCCAAACAAGTTTTACAACAACGTTTTCTCTTGTAACTTCAACACTACTTCAAATCCCATTGTAGTTTACACCAATATTCGTCAAGATTCTACGGCAACGGTGGATACTCTTCCCGATTTTCTATCTTTTGTTCACAATACCATCAATGTTACAACCAACAGTAACAATACTGCAAATAACGGTGTAGCTGTTTTCTATTTCAATCGTTCAACCTTTGGTCAACGGGCGTTTGCATTAAGCGGTTTGGAATTCATCAATAACAACATTGTGGTGAAAGCTGGTTCTGGATTTACTTTGGATGGAACCTACCGTGCAATGGTTTTCAACGATACCTTCGCTGTAAAGTCATTGATTTCAGACAATAACAATTATTGGATCAATGGTGGAACCAATCAGTTATTCCGTGTTGGAACAACCGATTATCCTACCTTCCTAAACTGGAGAGGAACCTACAATCAGGATAATGCTTCACTTACTGTAAACCCACAAATCATCTCATTATCGAATCCTATTCCTACCATCTCATCGTTCAATAACTTGGGTTCACCTTCTTATGTTACCGATGATATTTTAGGGGTTGGCCGCAATGCCGTTACTCCGGATATTGGTGCTTATGAATTTACTCCCATTTCGAATGATGCTGGTGTTGTTAGTATCGATACCCCAACGACAGGATCTGCAGCTTGTGGATTTTCAAACGCTGAGCCCATTCGTATTTCTGTTGGAAGTTTTGGAACCAACGCTGTAAATAATATCATCATTGTTGCTGAATTGAATGGAACATTGATTGGTCGTGATACCATTCGTACCATCATTCCAAGTGGAACAGTTATTCAGTACACCATGTTGAATGCCCGTGCAAACATGGCATTGGGTGGAAACTACACGTTGCGTGTTTGGTCCATCCGTAATGGCGATACCAATTTTATCAATGACACCGCATCTCGCAGCTATTTCAATCCCATTGTAACCACCTTCCCTTACGTTCAAGCATTTGTTGGACAGGCTACAGGTCCAGGTGCTCGAACCTCAGTGTTGGGTTGGAACGTTATTCCTGACAATGGTTTTGTTTGGAGATGGTTTGCTTTCAATGGCAATTATACCACCAATTCCGGTCCTGGTTTTGACCATACAACAGGAATTGCGGGTGGAGGAAACTATTTGGTAACTTACGGTGCAGGAACTGGGACAGATGCCATTGTTGCTTCTCCTTGTTTCGATTTCACCAACGTAGCTGCACCACGTTTGGCCTTTTGGTACCACATGTTTGGAAACAACATTGGAACGCTCTATGTTGAGGCAGAAAGAAATGGAAATTGGATTGTTATTGATTCTATTGTAGGGCAGCAACAAATAACCAAGGCTGAGCCTTGGGCGCGTCGAGTGGTGAGTTTAAATCAGTTTGCTCGTTCCTCTGTAAAAATTCGATTCCGTGCTCCCAAAAATGGTACAGGCGGAAACCAATACATCGCCATTGATGATATTGAAATTTACCAAGCACCTCCAACGGATTTGCAGTCGGCTGGATTTATTTCTCCTTCTACAGGAGTTGGATGCAATGTTTTGTCGGCCAATCAGCAAATCAAAGTGGTGGTTCGCAACCAAGGTTCGGCAACTGCAAGAAACTTTACCGCTGGGTACATTGTTAATAACGGCACTCCCGTTACTCAAACGGTTACGGATTCCGTTCGTGCGGGCGATACGATTCACGTTACGTTTACTACTCGTGTCAATATGTCGGCATTTGGAACCTATAATTTAGTGACTTTCACCGATACTCCAGCCGATACTTTAAGAACGAATGATACAACTAGAGCTTCCATTGTAAATTCTGTAGTATCTACTTTCCCATTTGCGGAAAATTTTGAATCGGGAGTTTCAGGAGGTGGAAATTCTACAGGAACCTTGCCAGCCGGTTGGGCTGCTAGACCAAATGGAGCAAATATTCATGGTTGGTATCTTTTTTCAGGTTCTACTAGTTCTACAGTAACTGGCCCAACGGTTGATAATACCCTTGGAACTTCAGCTGGTAAATACATTTATACGGAGACTTCTTACGGAGCTTTAAATGACAGTGCGATCATAGAATCGCCATGTTTTGATATCGTCAACATCACGAATCCTGCTATTTCTTTCTTTACTCACCGTTTTGGAGCTACCATTGGAAATATGTATGTTCAGTATTTGAATGGTTCAACTTGGGTAACGATTGATTCTTTGGTGGGTCAAATTCAAACGGCAGAGGCAGATCCTTGGGTGAATCGTCGTTATACCTTCAATAAAGGAGCTTTGACGACCACAAAAATTCGATTTGTTGCTTTGCGAGGCACTTCTTTTACGGGCGATATGGCTGTAGATGATTTCTTATTCTTTAACCAAGTTGGAAATGATGTTGCACCTGTTGCATTGGTATCTCCTTCAAATTCTGGAAGTTGTCCTTCAGGGGTTGATTCTGTTCGAATTCGAGTTGCGAACTTTGGAACTACTCTTCAAACCAATATCCCTGTATCTTATCAGTTGTTGCCTTCGGGAACGATCGTTAACGGAGTGATTCCACGAATTAATTCTGGAGATACTGCCACGTTTACTTTTGCTTCAACCGTGAACACCTCAGCTTCTGGTCCGTATAATTTCAGAATTATTACCGGTTTGTCTACCGATCAAACGCGCTCTAACGATACACTTCTGGCTACGTTTACCAATCAAACCATTGTAGCTAACGATACCCAGAATTTTGAGGGTTCTGTTGTTCCTTCCAACATCAATAAAGGTTGGAGAATTCAAAGCATCTCAGGTTCAACGTATGGCTTCCAAATTGCAAGCGGAAGCGTTGGTACTACATTGTCTGGTCCAACTGTCGATAAAACCTTGGGAACGAACCTTGGAAAATACATTTACTCCTATGGCGTTACGGGTCTCGCTGGTGATTCTACCATTCTTACTTCCCCTTGCATTAACTTATCAGGAATTGACACCGCTCGTTTGAACTTCTGGTTCCACATGTACGGTGCAGCCATCACTCAGTTGGAAGTTCAAGCTCGCGTTTCAGGTTCTAACTCTTGGGTAAGCTTGATGACCATTATAGGCCAACAACAACTTTCAAACAATGCTCCTTGGGAAGATACTTCTATCAATTTAAACGCATACCGTGGACAAACCATCCAGGTTCGATTCATCACCACTCGCGGAACAGCTTTAACCTGTGAAGTTGCTTTGGATGATATCAATTTTGAATTGAAAAGAAGAAGCGGAAGCATCACCGACATTGGAATTGCACGTGTAGTATCTCCAACCGTAGGTACAAGAACTGCAACCATCCGTCCTCAGGTTTGGATCAAAAACTTTGGAACAACCACCGCGAATGTATTCGACGTTAACTTAACTGTAAACGGAGTAAATGCCTTAACACAGTCGTTTGCTGGAAACATTCTTCCTGGCGATTCTACCTTGTTCCAGTTCACCAATAATTACAACTTGGTTGCGCCTGGAGCGGTAAGAATGTGTGTTTCAACATCCTTATTCAACGACGCATCTCGTGGAAATGATTCAACTTGTGTTAACATTCTTTCCAATGTAGGTTCGAATGACTTTAATGGAGGAAGCGTATTGGTTTATCCAAATCCAGCAAAATCTACAGTTACCCTTGAGTTTAATTCTATGAATCAGGCCATGTTTGAAATTCATAATGCCCTTGGTCAAGTGGTATTGAAGGAGAAGTTGAATGGTTCTGCCATTCAAACCATTCCTGTTCATTTCTTGAAAGATGGGGTTTACTTCTATACCATCACTGAAAATCAGAGTAAGGTTCAAGGTAAATTGATCATTCAACATTGATCATAGATTGAATAAAAAAAGGTGGGCTTGTGAAAGTCCACCTTTTTTTTGTTTGGTGTTGTTGTATCCAATTTTTATTTTTATTTTTGCACTCCCTTTGGCGAGGTAGCTCAGTTGGTTAGAGCGTCGGATTCATAACCCGGAGGTCACGAGTTCAACTCTCGTCCTCGCTACTAAAATAATCTGGTCGGATTCCTATCCGCCAGTTGGCGGACACGAGTTCAACTCTCGTCCTCGCTACAAAAAAATAATCTGGTCGGATTCATATCCGCCAGTTGGCGGACACGAGTTCAACTCTCGTCCTCGCTACTAAAATAATCTGGTCGGATTCCTATCCGCCAGTTGTCGGACACGAGTTCAGCTCTCGCTTTCGCTGCGAAAAAAAGAAGGCCTACGAAAGTGGGCCTTCTTTTTTTTAGAGATGTTTACAGTTTATGGTTTGATTTTAGGGAATTTAAATGTGCCCAATTTAGACGTTACCCGAGGGTGTTCAAGCCTTCGATTTGACTTTAGAATCGTGTCTTTCGGCTTGCTGAATAGCTGGCCCTTAGTAATTTGGAAGACCCAACTTTCTTTGTAGAAAATTGGCAACGATTGAAACTGCTCGACCACTTAACTTTATTTCCCGGCGTTCCCTGAGTCAATCCTTTAGGTTTACAAAACCAATTAATACCGGGAATATTGGCTAAGTTGTTTCTTGCAGTTTTTCAGTTGTGGACCTCTTTTATTTTTTGCTGGGAGCCAAAAAAACGGGTTTTACGTAATTGGGCTCGTAACTGAAAATATTTTCAAACTGTTTCGATTCCCATTTCTGAATAAATTCATGAAATAAATGCCTTGAATCAGCATACCTAATTAGAGAATCTTTCCATGGGAATGGGAAGTTTTCCATTAATTTGTCAACTCCGTCACCGGCAAGATTAGGATTTTTCTTTTGCCACTCGGTAACCAACGTTTCGTCCAATATCCAAGCTTGGGTGCCATTTGAGTTTCCATTTTCATCCATCCATTCTCCAAAGACTTCCATTCTTCGAGCATCGATGATGCACAAAACGTTTTGATGGTTTTGCGTTGCAGCCATCAGGGCTTTGGTTTCGGAGCAGGCAATGAGTGGGGTAGAGGTGGGGAGGCAGAATCCTTTAGCCCAGGAAGCGCCAATTCTCAAACCGGTGTACGACCCTGGGCCATCTGAAATGCCTACGGCTGAAATCTTTTCTGCATCCAGTTCATGCCGATTCAGCAAACCTTGAACTCCAACGGCTAACAGTTCGGCATGCTTGAAATCACCTTCCAAAAACGTTTCTTCCAAACAAACCGAATCCTCAAACAAGCTGATGCTTCCTTTCGAATGACTCGTTTCTATCAGTAAAAAAAACATTAGAATTGAACCTGTAATCGAACGGTTTCTTTCCCTCTAAGTACCTCCAATTCGGTAGCATCTCCCTTTTTAAATCCGGATAGAATTTTCATGTATACCTGGATATCGGGAATCGGTTGCTTTCCCAAAGAAAGAACAATGTCTCCCGTTTTAATTCCCGCTTTTTGTCCCGCTTTCCCATCGCTAACTCCATCTACTTTTACACCCGGACCCTCATGGGCATAATCTGGAATTATTCCCAAAGAAACCGAAAAACGGGCGCCAGTACGGTTGGATTGATCTTTTGTTTTAGTAAATGAAGCCTTTCCATGACTCTTTTCAATGGTATTGAGGATGTTTTGAATAATCGTAACTTCTCCCGCATAGTTAATTTTCTCGGCTATATCGCTGGGTTTGTGGTAATCGGCATGAGCGTTGGTGAAAAACGCCAAAACGGGGATGTCTCTCAAATAGAACGAAGTGTGATCGCTGGGACCAATACCCGAATATTCCAATTTGCATTTCATTCCTCCAAAGGCAGTATCAACCCACTGCATCCATTGAGGTGATGTTCCAAACCCACTGATGGTTAATTGATTTTCCTGAAGCCGCCCAATCATATCCATGTTGATCATGTAGGAAACTTGTTTCAAATCGGCAAAAATGGGGGTTTCTACGTATTTTTTTGATCCCAATAATCCCAATTCTTCTCCTGAAAATGCCGCAAAAACCACATTGAAATTCTTGAAGTCGGATTTGTTCTTTAAAATTCTGGCCAATTCAATCAATGCCGCTGTCCCCGATGCATTATCGTCGGCTCCGTAGTGCACGGCCTTGGGTCCGCGATACAAGGAACCACCCATTTCTCCATGACCCAAATGATCGTAATGTGCACCGAGAACAATGGTAAATGGAGCATCGTTGTTCAAATAGGCCACTACATTTTGGGTTGGGACTGTATTCCTCTTCAATACCACCGAAATGCTTGCTTTTCCTTGGCTCCAATCGAGATTGGGTGCACATTTTTTACGACCTGTTTCAGAGAGGTATAGCACAGGAATTTCGTTGCTCACCAATTTGGTTTCAAATCGTGAGGTAGGTTCATCGCAGGAATCTTTGAGGAAGATTACCCCAATCGCACCGTATTTTTTGGCCAGGGCTACTTTGGCAGATGGGTCGAGGTAATTTCCCCATTTGCCGTGTGGGCTGCAACCACCGGGCGAGCCTAAGCGCATGACGGCTATTTTGCCCTCAATCTTGGTGGAATCTCCGAAATCATTATGTTGATGTTCTGCCGCCTGAATACCGTAATTCAACCAGATCGTTGCGGCAGAAACGGTTCCCATTCCCGATGGCTCGATGGGATAATATTCGATTCCATGCTTCAATGTTACACCGTTGATTTCGACTTTTTGAGGAATGGAGGTAACGGAAGTGGTTACTTCGAACGGTTGACGATCTACCGATAAACCAATCTTTTTGAATTCCTTTTCAAGGTATTGAGCAGCCAATTCATTTCCTTTGGTTCCCGTTCCACGACCTTCTAATTTTTTTGAGGCCAGGTAAACGATGTGTTTCTTGATTTTCTTTTCCAAGCCTTTGTCAATGGCTGGAGCTGTTTGACCAAAGGAAACAATGGTAAAAAGGAAAAAAGAGAAAGCGATTATTGATTTCATGGTCGGATAATTTTTTGATATTCTTCCATTTGTAAGAGGGTATTTACCCCTTTCTGGAGAACCACATCGTTGCTCCAGCTTTGCTCAACTCGTCCACGTTGGTAGAAATAATGAAATGCAATTTCAGATTCTAAAAGGTCTTTGATTTCTTTTTTGAAGTGGATTAAATCTCTTTTTTTCTCGTTTGAAATGGTCTTTTTGAGTTCTTCCATGGAAGTAGAGATACGATCATAGTAATCGTCATCTTTGGCGGAAGCGATGAGCGCATTGAATTTTTTCTCTGTTTCAGTTTGAAAATCGATGTTTTTCGATTCTACAAACTGAACGAATTGTTGGTATTGCTGATCGCTAAGGTGAATTTCTTTGGGAGATGCAGGAGATTTTTCTTTTCTGCGGAACTGGGCGGCATACAAGAAAATCAGATTTTTCTCCAACAAGGTTGCCGAAATTTCATGCAGGGAATCGGAAATCACGGGAACATCTGGGGTAACACCTCCACCGCCAAATACCGTTCTTCCTTTAGAAGTTTTAAAGGTTTCTCTTTTGGCGGAAATGGTTTTTTTGTGTTCTCCGTTGGAGTAATCGATTTCTTGAACACAACGGCCGGAAGGGGTATAATACTTGGCTGTGGTCACTTTCATTTGGGTATTGTACACCAACGGACGAACGCTTTGAACCAAACCTTTCCCGAAGGTTCTAGCCCCAATGACCACGCCTCGGTCGTAATCTTGAATACAACCCGAAACGATTTCCGAGGCGGAAGCAGAGTTTTCATTCACCAAAACCACCAAGGGTATTTCGGTATCGATGGGTTGGCTTCGGGTGAAGTATTTCTGAGAATATTCTGCCCTTTTTCCACGGGTATCAACAACCAAAGAATTTTTGGGTACAAACATTCCTACGATGTTCACGGCCTCATCCAAAGAGCCACCTCCGTTGTTGCGCAAATCAAGAATGAGCTTCTTCATTCCTTTTGTTTTTAAATCGGAGAAGGCCTTTTTTATTTTTTCAGCAGAGCCCTCGGTGAACGATTCAAATTGAATGTATCCTACTTCCGAATTGATCATTCCGTGGTAGGTTACAGGACTCAAGGTAATTTCTTCCCGCTCGATGGTGATTTTTTCTGGGGTGGAACTGCCAAATTTTAAAATGTTGAGGGTAACTTTTGTCTTGGGCGACCCTTTCAATAATTTGGAGATGCCATCGTTGTCTTTCCCGGCAACTTTGGTGCCGTCAATTTCAAGAATTTCATCGCCGGGTAAAAGTCCTGCCTTGTTCGCCGGAAATCCCTCATAGGGGTCAATAACAACAGTTTTACCATCGATGTTTCCAATAACTGCTCCGATTCCTCCGTATTTTCCGGTAGTCATAAAACGAAAATCCTCAATTTCGGATTCAGAGTAAAAGTTGGTGTAGGGGTCGAGTGATTTAAACATGGCTTCGATGGCTGTTCGAATCATTTTTCCCGGTTCAATGGGATCAACATACGAGCGATCCACTTCCCGATAAGCTGCGGTAAAAATCTCTAGATTCTTGCTGACTTCGAAGTAATTGTCAACAAAAGAGAAGGAGGCTACGCCAACGAAAATGGCTAATGCAGAAACGGAAAGCTGTTTCTTAAATTTCTTGAGGATGGATTTCATTCGAAGCAAGATTCAATTTTTCAAGTCCTTTGATCATGGCTTGTTCAGTTTGTTTCCAATCTGATGGAGATGGACCAACGTAACTCACTGCCAAATGCCAGACCCAAGGGGATGGAAGATTTATGCGGTGTAAATTTAAGCGAAAGGATTCTCGCAAATGACGTTTAATTTGGTTTCTTTGTACGGCTTTTGTAAATCTTTTTTTAGGAGCAACCGGTAAAAAGAGTACCCGACTTTTTGAATGGGGATCTACCGTTTTTTTAGCTACAAATCGCAAAGGGAAAACAATGAATTGTTTCCCAATTTCTGCGTAAAGCCCATCGATCTTTTTTTGCGAATGGAGGCGGGTTGATTTCGGATAAAAGTGCCTCATCATGATTTTAAAGGTAACAGAAAAAGGGGAACGTTGGTCCCCCTTTTTCTGTCAATCTTCTGCTGAATTAACGCTTATGACGGTTTTCGTCGGACACAGTTAATTTGTGACGGCCTTTAGCACGACGCTTTGCGATAACACCGCGGCCTGCCGCGTCAGACATGCGTTTACGGAAACCATGTTTGTTTCTTCTTTTACGCTGAGAGGGTTGGAAAGTTCTTTTCATAACCGAACTAATTTCGAATGGAATGCAAAGGTAATTTTTCTAATTCACTTTCGCAAGGAAATGGCTAAAAAAAACTTGATTATTTTAATCCTTCGTAGCCTTTGTCCAAATGGAAGATTTCCCCAATAAAGCCCATTGAACGCATCATTAAGCAAGCTTTCACTCCACGATTTCCCGAACGGCAATACACCAAATAATTCGCAGAAGTATCAAAATCACTCATCAACGAAATGAAATCAGGATTTTCAAACGGAATAAGGATGGCATTTTCAAGATGACCGTCCTGAAATTCATCCGCATTTCTAACATCCAAAAGGATGGCATTGAGAGTTTCTATTTTTGAAAAAAAATCTTGTTTCGACAAATTGAAAAATGGTTCCATGATCCAAAAATACCAAAAAGAATTAAGCTTTGGAAGAGGGGCAAACAAAGTTGGTGGTTTCAAACAACCCTGAAGATTTTATTTTTCCAAAACCACCGATTACATCGGCAATGTTTTCAAAGCCTCTTGACTTGAGGATGGAGGCAAAAATCATGGATCGGTAACCACCAGCACAATGAATCAAATACCGTTGTTCACGATTCAGCTCAGCCATGTTTTCGTTGATGGTATCCAATGCTAAATGTTGAACGTTGAGCAGGTGTTCGGCTTGGTGTTCTCCGGGTTTACGTACATCAAGAACAATGGACTCTGCATCTTGGGTCGTTTCTTTTTTCAACTGTTCGGGCTGGAGGCGCTGAACGGTTTCAACAGCTCTTCCATCTTTTTCCCAGGCATCAATTCCGCCTTTTAAATAACCAAGTGCATAGTCATAACCTACTCGAGCCAAACGGGTTACAACTTCTTCTTCTCTTTCTTCCGGGGCAACAATTACAATTTTTTGTTTGATATCGGTAATCAACGTGCCTACCCAAGGTGCAAAACTCCCATCGATTCCGATGAAGATGGAATTGGGAATGTGTGCTTGAGCGAATTCATCGGCCGATCGGGTATCCAAAACCAATGCGTTGGATTCGTTAACCAATAATTCAAATTCAGAGGGAATAAGCGGCAACATTCCACGAGCAATCACTTCATCGATACCATCGTATCCTGTTTTATTCATCATCACGTTCATGGGGAAGTATGCCGGAGGAGGAGCAAGTCCGTCGGTTACCTCAGCAATAAACTCCGTTTTGGTCATGTTCGCCCGAAGGGCATAATTCACTTCCTTTTGATGACCAATGGTGTCGAAGGTTTCTTTGCTCATGTTTTTTCCGCAAGCGGAACCAGCTCCATGAGCTGGATAAACAATCACTTCATTCGGGAGCGGCATGATTTTATTCCGGAGCGAATCGTACAAGAGCCCGGCTAAATCTTCTTTAGAAAGATGACTTTTCGCTGCGAGGTCGGGGCGGCCAACATCTCCAATGAACAAGGTATCTCCAGAAAAAATGCAATAAGGTGCATTTTTTTCATCCCGAAGCAAGTACGTGGTGCTTTCTAAGGTATGTCCGGGGGTATGAAGAAGTTCAATGGTTAGATTTCCAATTTTGAAGGTTTCACCATCGGTGCCGGCATGATGGGGGAACTCAGGGTTGGCATTGGGCCCAAAAACGATGGGTGCTCCCGTGGCTTTACTCAAATCCAAATGGCCAGAAACAAAATCGGCATGGAAATGGGTTTCAAAAATGGCTTTAATGCTTGCTCCGCTTCGCTCCGCACGATTTAAATAAGGCTTGATTTCGCGAAGTGGATCGATGATGGCGGCTTCGCCATTGGATTCAATATAATAAGCGCCTTGCGCCAAACAACCCGTATAAATTTGTTCGATAATCATGTTGGACTAACTCTTCGGTTTAAAAAATGGTTTCAAGAAGAATGAAAAAATTTGAATAAGGGATTTCTTCCACTTTTTGGTCGATTGAAAGTGGAAATTGCAGTAGATGCAATGAAATTCATCCCTAAAAAAATCAATGATACCAAGTTTTTGCGCTTGGTTTCGATTCAATTTCTTTTGTTGACAGCGGTCGCATACTTGAACATGGCTTTCGAACAGAGCAAATGCTTCCGTTTCGCTTGCCAATGCAGCAATTTCAAGGGAATTGAGTTTCCTTCTTTTTAATTCATGACTCAGCAATTCCTTTTGGTATTCAGGCAAGGATCGAAACCGATGGGTTTTGATCAGGGCTAAATGAGCGTTGCTCGCCAAAGTGATGGAATGACTCATGTGGTAAAAATAAAAAATCCCGATTGAATCGGGATTTTTTTGTTAAGCTAATTCGGTTAGAATGGTTATTTTATTTTGAATGACTTCAACAACACCACCTTTAACGAGGAAAGCATGTTTTCCATCTTTCCCTTCTACCTTAATTTCTCCTTTTGCAAGGGAAGAAATGATGGGTGCGTGGTTGTTCAAAACTTGGAAACGACCTTCGGAACCAGGAACGCTAACCGAAGTTACTTCTCCGGAAAAAACGTTTTTATCTGGGGTTAGGATATCGCAAGTCATGATTATTTGATCATTGAGCGACCTTTTTCAATCGCTTCTTCGATGGTACCAACCAAGTTGAAAGCGGCTTCTGGGAACTCATCCACTTCTCCGTCCATGATCATGTTGAAACCACGGATGGTGTCATCGATGTTTACCATTTTCCCTTTCAATCCGGTGAATTGTTCTGCAACAAAGAAAGGTTGAGAAAGGAAACGTTGTACACGACGAGCGCGGTGAACCACCAATTTATCTTCTTCAGAAAGTTCATCCATACCAAGAATAGCAATGATGTCTTGTAATTCTTTGTAACGCTGAAGATTCAATTTTACACGTTGAGCACAATCGTAGTGTTTATCACCAACGATTTCGCGAGAAAGGATTCGAGAAGTAGAATCCAAAGGATCTACTGCAGGATAAATACCTAACTCAGCAATTTTACGGCTCAATACCGTTGTTGCATCCAAGTGAGTAAAGGTGGTGGCAGGAGCTGGATCGGTCAAGTCATCCGCAGGAACGTAAACGGCCTGAACGGAAGTGATGGATCCACGCTTGGTAGAAGTAATTCGCTCTTGCATGGCTCCCATCTCGGTGGCCAATGTTGGCTGATAACCTACTGCAGAAGGCATACGGCCCAAAAGAGCAGATACTTCAGAACCAGCCTGCGTGAAGCGGAAGATGTTATCTACGAAGAAAAGAATGTCTTTTCCAGTTGGTTCACTTGGGTCGCCATCGCGGAAGTACTCGGCCATGGTCAAACCGGAAAGTGCTACACGAGCACGAGCTCCGGGAGGCTCGTTCATTTGTCCGAAAACAAGGGTAGCTTGAGATTCTGCCAATGCCGTGTAATCAACATCGTTCAACAACCACTCGCCCTTTTCCATTCCGTGCTTGAAGGTATCGCCGTATTTAATTACGCCAGACTCAATCATTTCACGCAACAAATCGTTTCCTTCGCGGGTACGTTCACCAACACCAGCGAAGATCGACATCCCTTCGTATCCTTTTGCGATGTTGTTGATCAATTCCATGATCAATACGGTTTTTCCTACACCAGCACCGCCGAACAATCCGATTTTACCTCCTTTTACGTAAGGTTCCAATAGATCGATCACCTTAATACCTGTGAAAAGAATTTCAGTAGAGGTAGAAAGATCTTCAAATTTTGGAGCTTTGCGGTGAATGGAAGCCGTGTTTTCGTAGCTCATCGCTTTCAAACCGTCGATAGCATCGCCAACAACGTTGAATAAACGACCACGTACCTGCTCACCGAGGGGCATTGAAATGGGAGATCCCGTATCAACAACCGCCATACCGCGTACAAGTCCTTCCGTGGCATCCATAGCAATGGTACGAACTGCATCTTCTCCTAGGTGCTTCTGCACTTCAAGAATAAGCTTCGTTCCATCTGGACGGTCAACGGATAGGGCATTAAAGATTTTTGGAAGCGTTGATCCCTTTTTGGAAAAGGAAACGTCAACAACTGCACCAATGATTTGAGATATTTCTCCTGTATTCATGGAAAAAAATTTATCTATTTGAATTTGGTCGCAAAGATAGATTTAATTTTTTGCAAAATCAACCTTTTATTGAAGTAAAAATTGAGGGTAGGGGAGGTGGTGAAATGAGGGAAAATCCTCGTTGAAAAATATTTCGGTAAATATCAAAAATTTGTCAAAAACAACGTGGAATTCCTTTATTTTTGCGCTGATTTGTACAACAACCATTGCAACCAATGAAAATTTTTAGCATTAAATCTTTGAGAATCTTTGCAGTAGGCTTTTCTGCTTGCATGTTTTTCGTCGCTTCTGCATTTGGTCAGACGGCTGATTCAACCCAAAAAACACCTGGAAATGCAGCTGCAGCCGGAGGCGAGTATGCGAAGTACGACGCCAAAAAAGGAGAGAGTATCTTTAGCATCAAATGTTCGTCCTGCCACTACCTCTACGATAGTGAAGGGAAAGGTACTGGTCCATCCTTGCATGGGGTAATTAATCGTGCTCCAAATCAGGAGTGGTTTTACAAATGGATCAAGAATTCACAAGCTTTGATTGCTACGGGTGATAAGTATGCCAACGAGATTTGGAATAAATACAAACCCACTCAAATGACGGCTTTTGGAGAATTGTCGAACGACGATATCAACAATATTCTTGCATACATTGAATCGGCACCAGAACCTGCACCTAAAGTGGCAACAGCTGATGCTGGAGCAGCGGGTGGTACAGGAGTTGCTGAAGAAGAGCTTGGTACCTCTTATTATGTCTTGTTCGGCTTGGTGATTGTATTGATTGTAGCTGTAATTTTATCTTCATTGCGTGTCATTTCAACGCTATTCCGTTCCAAAGGAGAGCGCCTTTTCGATTGGAATAAAATCAATGGTATTCTCTTTTTGGTTTTCTTGATTGTTGGGTTCTTCTGGATTTACGTTCAATTTGCCAATTATACTCGCCATTTGTTGCCTGAGGCCGCATCCGAGCATGGTGTATTGGTAGATCGTATGTTGATGATCACTTTTGCACTTACTTTCTTTGTTTTTGTTGTAACCCAGGTAATGTTGTTTTACTTCTCTTACAAATACCGCCAACAAGAAGGTAAAAAAGCTCTGCACTACGCAGATAACCATCGTTTGGAATTCTTCTGGACGTTGATTCCTGCCATTGTATTAACTGCGTTGGTGTTGTACGGTGCAAAAGTTTGGACTCAAGTAATGTTCACCGATGAAGATCAAGAAAAGAAGGCTTTAAATGTAGAAGTTTATGCTTATCAATTTGGTTGGAATATCCGTTATGCCGGAGAAGATAATTCCTTAGGAAAAGCAAATTACATGTTGATCAACAAGGAATTTGAAGTAGATGGCTATGAAAAGGGTACCAACTTTATGGGTCTGGATACCAAAGATAAATCAGCCATGGACGATCGCATGGCAGACGAAATGTGGTTGCCGAAAGGCCGCCCAGTTTTGATGAAGATTCGTGCTCAAGATGTTATTCACTCGGCTTACATGCCTCACTTCCGGGTTCAAATGAACGCGGTTCCGGGTATGCCTACGCAATTCATGTTTACTCCAACCATCACCACGGATGAAATGCGAATGAAAACAGGAGATCCAAAGTTCGATTACATTCTTCTTTGTAACAAAATTTGCGGAGCATCCCACTACAACATGAAACGCCGTGTGAAAGTGGTTGAGCCTGAAGAGTATGATCGTTGGTACAAAGAGAAGACCAAAGCTTATTTTACAAAAATTCAAAATAAAGTTGATTCTGCTGCAAACAGTGGAATGGCACAGTTGTTAAAGTAATAAAGAACAAAAAACGGAGATATGGCACACGCTGCAACTGCACATCACGATCATCAGGCTGGACACGGTCACGACGATCACGGTCATCACCACGAGACCTTTTTGAGTAAGTACGTATTTTCAATGGATCACAAGATGATCGCCAAACAATTCCTGATTACAGGGATTCTTATGGCGTTCATCGGAATGTTGATGTCGGTAATTTTCCGAATTCAATTAGGTTGGCCAGAAGGGACGTATCCTTGGATGGAAACTTTACTCGGTAAATGGGGTAAAGGTGGAAAATTGAGCCCAGAATTTTACATGGGTTTGGTGACCATTCACGGAACCATCATGGTATTCTTCGTTTTAACGGCAGGTTTGAGCGGTACGTTCTCGAACTTGCTCATCCCCTTGCAGTTAGGTGCTCGCGACATGGCATCACCTTTCATCAATATGCTATCCTACTGGTTGTTTTTCGTTTCAACCGTTCTTATGTTAGCTTCTGTTTTCGTTGAAACAGGACCGGCATCTGGAGGTTGGACCGTTTATCCGCCACTTTCTGCTCTACCACAAGCGATGTCCGGATCAGGACTTGGAATGACACTTTGGTTGCTTTCTATGACCATTTTCATCGCATCTTCTTTGATGGGTTCTTTGAATTACATTGCTACCATTTTGAACATGCGTACCGTGGGTATGAAAATGACCCGCATGCCATTGACCATTTGGGCGTTCCTTTGTACTGCTATTTTGGGGGTTCTTTCTTTCCCAGTTTTGCTTTCTGCTGCTGTGTTGCTTACGTTCGATCGTTTGTTCCACACTTCTTTCTACCTGAATGAGATTTACATTGCTGGTGCACCATTGGCTCAAACCGGTGGATCTGCCATCCTTTATCAACACTTGTTCTGGTTCTTGGGTCACCCTGAGGTTTACATCATTTTGATGCCTGCTTTGGGATTAACTTCTGAAGTTATTGCTACCAATTCACGCAAACCTATTTTCGGATATCGCGCCATGATTGGTTCATTGTTGGGTATTTCGGTACTTTCGTTCATCGTTTGGGGTCACCACATGTTCATGACGGGTATGAATCCGTTCTTAGGTAACGTCTTCATGATTCTTACCTTGGTGATTGCGGTACCTTCTGCAGTAAAAACCTTCAACTACTTGGCAACGCTTTGGAAAGGATCTATTCACATGACTCCTGCCATGTTGTTCGCAATTGGGTTGGTATCCATGTTCATTTCCGGTGGTTTGACCGGTATTTGGTTGGGTAACGCAGCGTTGGACATTAATCTTCACGATACTTATTTCGTAGTTGCTCACTTCCACTTGGTAATGGGTGCCGCATCCATCTTTGGTATGTTGGCTGGGGTTTACCATTGGTTCCCACGTATGTTCGGACGTGTTATGAATGCTCGTTTGGGGTACTTACACTTCTGGTTAACGTTGGCTTCGGCTTACATGGTGTTCTTCCCGATGCACTTCATCGGTATGGATGGCGTACCTCGTCGTTACTACTCCTTCACCGAGTTTGAATACATGAAGCCATGGTTGGATTTGAACAAATTCATTTCTATTTCTGCGATTTTGGGTTCTGTAGCTCAGTTTGTTTTCTTGTACAACTTCTTCAATAGCATTTTCCGCGGAGAGAAGTCGGGTCAAAACCCTTGGAAAGCAAATACCTTGGAGTGGACTGCACCCATGGACGTTCGTTTACACGGAAACTGGCCTGGAGATATTCCTCACGTTTATCGTTGGCCGTACGATTATTCTGTTCCTGGAGCAGTGGATGATTTCATTCCTCAGAACGTATCGGACGATGAGCTTCCAGAAGCTGCTCGTTCCGTGAATCGCGAACAAACTTTGGCAGCTGAAGCAGCCAATCAAGAAAAGAAAGAAGAAGCATCTACTTTGGCGTTTTCTTCCCTCTTTTCAAAATTAGGATTCCGCAAGGGATAAACCTTTAACGTTACTATCATGAACGGCAAGCTCGAGTTGCGGTATATTAAATATTCGCAATTGGTGCTTGCCGTTGTTTTTTTCCTCATTTTCGTGGGTGGAATTGTCCGCACAACAGGTTCAGGAATGGGTTGTCCCGATTGGCCGAAGTGCTTTGGTTTGTGGATTCCTCCTACGTGTTCTTGCGAATTGCCGGCGAACTACAAGGAAGATTTTACTAAAAAAAGAATCGATAAGAACAAACGTGTCGCTAAAATTTTTCGTGCCCTTGGGAATGATCAATATGCTCAGGAAATTGTGACTCATCCGGTTATTGCCCAAGAACAAACGTTCAATGTTTGGCAAACTTGGACCGAATACATCAATCGTCTCGTTGGAGCAATAACAGGTCTTCTTATTTTTATTCAGTTCCTTTTTGCCTTGAAGGCATTTAGAAAAGAAAAGCCTTTGTTTGTATTGTGGAGTTTCCTGGCTGTGGTCATTACCGGATTTCAAGCCTTTTTAGGATCATTGGTGGTGAGTACCAACTTAAACGCCTCCATGCTCAATGCACATTTCTTTTTGGCCTTCGCCATTGCGGTTTTGGTAGCGATGCCACTTCTTACTCAAAAATCAGGCGCTACTTTTCTTCGTGATCGGAAATCGTTTTTGTTTTTTGTGGTGTTGTTTCTTGCGGCTTGTTTTCAAATTTCTCTGGGAACCGAAGTTCGGATTGAACTGAAAGAGCTTTTGCAAACGGCCCTACCTTCTTCGGAACTTTTTGAGCGGGTGGGAACTCCCTTTTTTGTTCATCGAACTTCCACCATTTTTCTGTTATTTTTTTCAGTCTATTTGGTTCGATTAGGAAAGCAGTTAACCATTGATGGTGTGTTTTTATTTTGGTTGTTTTGCATTCCTACTTCAGTTGTTTTGCAAGGCCTTACGGGTGTTGGGATGGTTTATGGAGGATTGGCGGCATGGGCTCAAATGTTCCATGTATTATTTGCGTCTCTTTTCTTTGTTTCTGTTACCAATGTTCTCATTCGAGGCGTAATTTTGCGTCGATAAATCCATGTCAACCTCAACCTCAACTTCTTCATTGGTTAAATCTTCACGTTTTTCAGATTACATCCAATTTTCAAAGCTTCGCCTTTCGTTATTGGTAGTTTTCAGTTCGGCGATGGGATTTTTGATGGGCCCAGAAAGCGAGGGTTTCGCACCCTATTTCCCATTGTTATTGGGTGGTTTTTTAGTTGTGGTCTCATCCAATGGGATCAATCAAATTATTGAACGTGAGTACGACCGGCTGATGGTTCGTACCAACAACCGTCCCGTTGCAACCGGTCGAATGTCGATCACTGAAGCTGTCATCATTTGTTTGGTCACGGGAATAGTTGGTTTGTTTTTATTAGCGCAATTGAACACCATCGCAGCGTTGTTGGGTTTTGCCTCATTGATTAGCTATGGTTTTTTCTACACTCCAATGAAGCGCATCAGTCCAATTAGTGTATTTATTGGAGCTTTTCCAGGCGCTTTACCGGTTTTGATTGGTTACGTAGCATCGTTTGGAGCAGATACTGCATCCATTGATTGGACCCTCGGATTGATTTTATTCTCCTTGCAGTTTGTTTGGCAGTTTCCGCATTTTTGGTCGATAGCTTGGTTGTTGCACGACGATTATACTCGAGCTGGTTTCAAAATGCTTCCGCATGCTTCTGTTCCTAATCGTAGCGCGGCCATTCAAATTTCTATTTATACGTTTATTCTTATTCCTCTGGCTGGTATTCCTTTTTTTGAGGGATATTTAGGTTGGATTTCTACGGTTATTTTGCTGTTGATGGGCATGTACATGACCTGGTTAAGTATTCAATTGGTTCGAGATGGATCTGCAAAGAATGCGAAGAAATTAATGTTCGGTTCGTTTTTGTATTTGCCAGTCGTTCAAATAGCTTGTGTTTTAGATCAAATTTGAAATCATGGAAGGTGAAAAGAAAGTATTGAATAGCAAAGTTTTGTTTACCTGGTTATCGGTGGTTTCTTCCACCATGATTTTCGCTGGGTTAACATCCGGATACATTGTCTCTCAGGGCGATTCTGCTCGAAAGTGGATTGTTTTTTCGTTGCCCAGTTATTTTTTGGTGAGCACCATCGTGGTCTTACTATCCTCGCTAACTCTTTATTTGGCCTTTCGCTTCGTGAAAGATAATGAGGTTGGGAAGGCCAAAATTTTCTTAATATCTACCATGGTTCTCGCTTTGGTTTTCTTGCTAACCCAGTTTTTGGCCTACAAAGAATTGGTGGAAAATGGATTGTATTTGCTAACCAATGTGGCGGTTAGTTTCGTTTATGTGATTAGTTTTATGCACGCCCTTCACATCATCTTAGGTCTTATTTTCTTGATTATCACCTTGGTACGGGCATACCAGTTTCGATTACACAGTCAAAGTACGCTTAGTATAAAAGTAACTTCAATTTTTTGGCACTTTTTATCTTTTCTTTGGCTATATTTGTACGCCTTTCTATGGTATTTTGGACAATCAAGTAACTCCTAAATAAAACACATTTATGTCAACACATTCTGTTGCTGCAAACGAGGGAAAAATTTGGGATGGCGGTAATGAGCCATTCGGAGCGAGCTACGGCAAGCTTATGATGTGGTTTTTCTTATTATCCGACGCATTCACTTTCACCGCCCTATTGTTGGGTTATGGCGCATTGCGCTTTTCTGCTTTGAATTGGGCCGATCCCGATGTCGTTTTCCAATCTGCTCCTGGCATCGAGTCCGGTGCTCCTTTGGTGTTCGTAGGTATCATGACGTTCATTCTCATCATGAGTTCTGTTACCATGGTACTTGCTGTAGAAGCCGGTCACCGCAATTCTAAATCAGAAGTAGTGAAATGGATGATTTGGACCGTAATCGGTGGTGCTATGTTTTTGGGTTGCCAAGCTTGGGAATGGACACACTTGTTTTCTGAAGGGGCATCAATCACCAAAAACCCATTTGCTCCTGAGTTGGTTCCTTACATTGAAAAATTCGTTTCCCAAGGAATGTCTCACCACGAAGCTACTTTGAAGGCAGTTAATGAAATTCCTCATAACTACGAATTCACTTCACTATTCTTTACGATTACCGGTTTCCACGGTTTTCACGTTTTCTCTGGAGTTGTCATCAACATCGTGATCACCATCAATGCAATGGTAGGTACGTACCAACGCCGTGGTCACTACGAAATGATTGAAAAAGTAGGACTTTATTGGCACTTTGTTGATTTGGTTTGGGTATTCGTATTCACTTTCTTTTACCTCGTTTAAACATTCATCATCATGGCAGGATTTGATACAAAACAAATTTGGAAAGTATTTTTCATTTTGTTAGCAATTACTGTGTTGGAGTTTTTAATTGCACTAACTCCCGCGCTTGAAGGTATCCGTACCGACTATAAATTAGCGGTTAACCTTACCTACGTTGTTCTTACCCTTTTCAAGGCATTTTATATCATTGCTTATTTCATGCACTTGAAGTTCGAAAAAATCAATTTGATTTATTCTATCGCGCTACCTCCAGTTTTCGTGATTTACTGCATCGTGTTGGTGTTGTACGAAGGCGGTTACTGGAATGGAATTCGTGAGGAGAACGTTACCTCCAACCAAAAAATTGAACAGGTAGAAAATCACGCACCCGAACATCATTAATTGTGAAGAAAATTGCTTTAATTGGAGGAATCCTCTTTGTCCCTGCGATTATTGTTTTAATTTTCCTCAACATCGGGAAAAATAATTACCAGAAATTACCTTTCTACGGAGAAAAAACTCCTGTAATAACCAGTGGAAATCAGGTTGATACCATCTATCACCAGGTTTCCACTTTTTTTGATTCCTACAACCAGAAGTATTCCCCAGATTCCATTCAAAATCGAATTTGGATGGCTTCGTTTCTTCAACCTTCATGCGGTGAACCATGTGGTTTCGCTTATACCCAATGGAAACGGTTGCAAGAGGCTTTGGAAGGTTCCCCCTCCCTTAAATTCGTTAATTTCTACCCTGCTGAATCCGTTTCTAAATCAGAATTGGATTCTGTGGTAAAACGCTATGAGTTTGATCCGAATCGGGTATTTTTTGTTGGAATACCCCAAGATTCCATTTCTTCATTCCTAAAACAACAATACCTCATCTCCAATTATCTTTTGGATACCAAGGAATGGCAAATCATTTTGATGGATTATCAGCAGCGCATTCGAAGTTATTTTAATTTGACCAAGAAACGCGAGATTGATGATTTGATGGGTGCCCTGACCGTTTTGACCAAAGAAAAGAATTTAGAAGAGGTCGCCAAAAACAAAAAGTAATTCCCCTCGTTTATTCATTATGATTGAACCTACTTTACAAATCAACGACCGCAAAGCTTGGTGGGTTATTGGTTCCGTTTCCCTTGTTGTTTTCGCCGCAGTAGTCGCATTAAGTCGTGTTACCCTCGATGTTGAGCTCGGTTTCGATCCGCATCTTTTCGCCCACATCAATGGAATGCTCAATTCAGCCGTTTCAATTCTTTTGGTTGTTGCGCTTATTTTCGTAAAACAAAAGAAATACCAAGCCCACAAATCGTCCATGATGGGCGCTTTACTCTTCAGTCTTCTTTTTCTCGTTTCCTACATCGCTCACCATTTGTTTGCTAGTGATACATCTTTTGGTGGAGTAGGCGGAATCAAAGTCTTTTATTACATCATTCTTTCAACGCACATTGTGTTGGCTGGAACCATCCTTCCCCTAATTCTTTTCACCGCCTATCGCGGATTAACTGGAGAGTTTTCCAAACACAAGAAGTTAGCTAAATTCACTTGGCCCTTGTGGTTGTACGTTAGCGTAACGGGTGTGATTGTGTATTTCATGATTTCTCCTTATTACTCATGAGAAAACTGATTTTCTTACTTTTTTTATCTCTTTCTGTTTCCCAGGTTTCGGCTCAATGCCCCATGTGTAAAACTACCGTGGAGAATAGCCAAAACGGAGAAGGAAAAAGTTTGAATAAAGCCATCGTTTACCTGCTTTTAACCCCCTTTTTGATTGGTATCGTTGGCGGTGGTGTTTTTTATTACAATTATCGAAATGAAAAACGCAAAGCTGAATTAAACTTGAATAATCCCGATAATTTTTAATTTCTTCCCCTGAGTTTCCTTAATTTTGTGGCCCTATGAAGAAAGGCAAGGAACCGTTATACTTGGAGGTAGAAGGGGCGCGGGAAAACAATCTTAAAAACATTTCGGTTCGAATCCCGCGCAATGCGTTGGTTGTTTTTACCGGACTATCCGGCTCTGGAAAATCTTCCCTTGCTTTCGATACCATTTTTGCCGAAGGACAGCGTCGTTACATGGAATCGTTTTCCGTGTATGCCCGCCAATTCATTGGTCAAATGGAACGCCCCGATGTGGATCGCATTGATGGGCTGATGCCCGTGATTTCCATCGAACAAAAAACCGTGAACCGAAATCCTCGGTCTACCGTAGGAACCGTTACCGAAATTTACGATTTCCTTCGTTTGCTCTTTGCTAAAGTGGGTACAGCCTATTCCTACATCAGTGGTTTGCCGATGCGGAAATACACCGAGCAGCAAATATTGGATGAAATGGGCACTCGGTTCGAGGGTAAAAAACTCGCCATTTTATCGCCCATTGTTCGAGGAAGAAAAGGACATTACCGCGAACTTTTCGAACAATACCGAAAACAAGGATATACCCGCATGCGCATCGATGGGGTGATGACCGAATTGGTTCCCAACTTGCGGGTAGATCGATACAAAATTCACGACATTGAATTGGTGGTAGATCGAATCGTTTTGGACCTTCCTATTGATCAACGGGTGATCAAAAGCGTTCAACTTGCGTTGAAAATGGGAAAAGGCATCTTTCAAGTTCTCGATTTAGAGACCGACACTTTGCAATGGTTTTCCAAATTCATGATGGATGCGGAAAACGGACTCGCTTACGACGAACCCCAACCCAATACGTTTTCCTTCAATTCTCCTTACGGAGCATGTCCGGAATGCGAAGGCATGGGAACCGTATCCGAAGTTGATGTTGCTGCCCTGATCCCAGATCCACAAAAGACCATTTTAACCGGAGCCATCGTTCCGTTGGGTGAATACCGCGATATTTGGATTTTTAAAGTCCTCAAAGCATTATCGAAACGTCATAAATTCAATTTATCTGCTCCCATTTCCGATTGGAAACCCGAGCATGTTCACCTTGTTTTGTATGGCGATCAGGAGCCTTTGGAAATCCCCAGCATTCATTATTTCAAAGAAACAGATCTGATTGAATTTGAGGGAGTTGTGGCCATGGTTCGCCGATCATTGGATCAGCACGACAATGAAAACATGCGTTCTTGGGCAGAAGAGTTTGTTTCTACGGTGGCTTGTCCATCCTGCAAGGGCGGCCGACTGAAAAAAGAGGCCCTTCATTATAAAATAGGTGGAAAGAACATTTCCGAATTTGCTCAATCGGAGTTGGATGATTTGGCCGAATGGCTCGAGAATATTCCTGCTTTCGAGGGCAAAGACGCGTTGGTTGCCCACGAAATTCTGAAAGAAATTAAAGTCCGTTTGGGATTTTTACAAGATATTGGTTTAGGTTACCTCAACCTGAATCGAGGTTCTGCCACCCTTTCTGGAGGTGAAAGCCAACGCATTCGATTGGCTACCCAAATTGGTTCGCAGTTGGTGGGTGTTTTGTACATTCTCGATGAACCTTCCATTGGTTTGCATCAGCGAGATAATTTGCAGTTGATCCAATCCTTGAAAAATCTTCGCGATTTAGGGAATTCGGTCTTGGTGGTGGAACACGACAAAGACATGATTTTGGAAGCCGATTACGTGGTAGACATTGGTCCCGGTGCTGGCATTCATGGAGGCGAAATTATTGGGAAAGGAACTCCAAAAGAATTTTTAAAGCAGAAAACCATTACGGCCGATTATTTGGTAGGCCGCAAAGGCATTGAATTTAATCGTTCTCCGCGAATCGGAAACGGACATTTTCTTTCCTTATTTGGGGCAAAAGGCAATAATTTGAAAGATGTTTCTGTCCAAATTCCTTTGGGAACCTTGGTATTGGTAACTGGGGTTTCGGGGTCTGGGAAATCTACCTTAATCAAAGAAACCCTTTACTTGGCCTTGAAAAATCATTTCAGGGAATCCAAGAAAAAGCCATTGCCTTTCGAGCGTATGGAGGGGTTGGAGCATTTGGATAAAGTGATAGAAATCGATCAATCGCCCATTGGCCGTACGCCTCGATCGAATCCAGCTACGTATGTGGAGGTTTTTGCAGCCATTCGCAATTTCTATGCAACGCTTCCCGAAGCGAAAATTCGCGGGTACAAACCGGGTCGTTTCAGCTTCAATGTTAGTGGCGGCCGGTGTGAAACCTGCAAAGGGGCAGGGGTGAGGGTCATTGAAATGAACTTCCTTCCCGATGTTCAGGTGAAGTGCGAGGCCTGTCAGGGTCGTCGTTACAACCGAGAAACCTTGGAAGTGAGGTACAAGGGAAAATCCATCAACGATGTTTTGAATTTAAGCATTGAAGATGCCATTCCGTTTTTCGAAGCGTTCCCGCTGATTTCTAGAAAATTGCAAGCGTTGAACGATGTGGGTTTGGGTTACATCACTTTGGGCCAACCCAGCACCACCTTGTCGGGGGGCGAAGCCCAACGCGTGAAGTTGGCTACCGAGTTAAGCAAAAAAGACACCGGAAAAACATTCTATATTTTAGATGAACCCACTACGGGACTTCATTTTAAAGATGTTGACATCCTTTTGGGCGTATTGCAGAAATTGGTAGAGAAAGGAAATACGGTGTTGATCATTGAACACCACATGGATTTGATCAAGAGTGCCGATTACCTGATTGATGTTGGTCCAGAAGCTGGAAAGCGCGGTGGAAAGGTGAGTTTCCAGGGAACACCCATGGAAATGTTGGCACTAAAAGACGAGAACCATACCGCACGCTTTTTAGCGATGGAATGGGAGCAGGAAAAGCATTAATCGCGAGCGATGCTGATCGTTTGAGCGCTTTTTCCCACGTTCAAAATGTACAATCCGCTTGGTAATTCAGAAATATCCAACGTTGGAATAGCCGTAGATACGGAAGGGATTTTTGCCCAGGTTTTCACGATTTGTCCGGATATGTTGGTCATGGTTATTTTTTCTTGCTGAAGGGCGGGGTCGATCATCACCAGATTTAAGGTATTTTTTGCAGGATTGGGGTAAGCGTAGAAAGGACGTTCAACCAAATCTTGAGCGCTGCTGCTTCCGAGTGCGGCATTGATGGCCGACGATAAAGCGGTTGCATTTAAGGAGTTATTGGTATTGAGGAAGACCCGGTGAGCGGCTCCTCCGAGCACAACCGTTTTAGGCATTCCGGTGGAGCCGTAATCGGTCATTCGGATTTGGGCGCTAGAAAACGTTGCTGTAGGCTGGATGGAGTTGGATTGCGCCCAACTGCCCAGGGTAGCGCAGGAGGAGTTGGCATAATCGTCGGCCATGTAGAACACCACTTGGGGGTTATTCAGGTTGCGTACGGTGTTGGAAGCGGTTTGAGCTGGTCCAACGCAGCTTGCGCACGGCATCACCCAAGTAAGAACGACCACTTTGCCGGCATTGAGTTCGGCAAACAGGTTGTGGGAGGTTCCTGCGCAGTCGTTGGCGGTAAAATCGGTTGCCGTTTGCGCGAAGGTGTTCATGGTGGAGGTGAGGGCAAACGCCCATGCCAAGAATTTCCAGGTTTTCATGCCCGAATATATCACATCATTGGGGAATTTGCGAAAGTGGATTTATTTTTTGACTTTTGTGGGGACTCAGGGAGCGGTTATTACGGTGTCTGCGGTCCTCATTCCGGTGTCTGAGGCTCTCGAAGACACCTTTATCCCTTCGCCCGTCTCTTTTCGCCTTTCTCCCTTCGAGAACCTCAGGGAGCGGTTATTCCGGTGTCTGCGGTCCTCGTTCCGGTGTCTGAGGCTCTCGAAGACACCTTTATCCCTTCGCCCGTCTCTTTTGGCCTTTCTCCCTTCGAGTTACCTCAGGGAGCGGTTATTCCGGTGTCTGAGGGCCTCGAAGACACCCCATGAATCGCCAACAGCTGATCCACTAAACCGCCAATTTCTTGTAGTTGCAGTTAGAAGTGGTACCTTATTTCGTCATTATTGCTGTCCAACGAGTTTTGTATTATTTTCCTCAAGTTTTTGTTTGATATACGCTTTTAACTCTTCAAAAGTCATATTCTGTGTTTCAGAACTGATTTTGTCTCTGATGTCACGCATCATTTTTACAGCGTCAAACTGTTTTTCTTTTTTAGTCGTTTCCATAATTTACCAAGTCTTTGGGACTTCTTATTTCAATCATTGAATATCCAAGTCGTAAATTCACTGAATTGTAGCCCTTAATTCTATTAAGGTTAACGATATGTTTAAAGTTCCAACTTGCTAAAACGTCCACTTTGTGGATGGTTGCCATAGCAATATGACGGCAGTCTTCCAAACTCGTCTTGCCAACTACTTTTTCTTCAATGTAAGTATCTGCAAGTTTAATGGCTTCCTCTTTTTTTGTTCCTGTTCCTCAGGGACCACCCTTCGATTGGACTCAGGGACCATGATTCGACCGAAGGGAGAATATTATCGAGAAGACACCCCATGAATCGCCAACAGCTGTTCCAATAAACCGCGAACTTCCGACAGTGGAAGCATGTTGGCGCCGTCGCTCAACGCGGCTGCCGGATTCGGATGGGTTTCCAAAAAGAAACCCTGAACGCCCACCGCCGCTGCAGCCCTCGCAATCGTGCCAATCATCTCGGGTTTGCCGCCCGTAACGCCGCTCCCGTTATTCGGTTGCTGAACCGAATGCGTAATGTCCATCACCACCGGGAAACCGTGGGCCTTCATTTCGGTGATGTTCCGAAAATCGACCACCATGTCGCCGTAGCCGAACATGTTGCCGCGCTCGGTGAGCCAAATGCGGTCGTTGCCCGTGCTTTTTACCTTTTCAGCGGCAAACTTCATGGCATCGCCATTCAAAAATTGCGCTTTCTTAATATTCACCCACTTGCCCGTTTTCCCCGCCGCCAACAACAAATCCGTTTGCCGACAAAGAAAGGCGGGAATTTGTAATACATCCACGTACTCGGCGGCCATGCTGCATTCTTCCGCCGCATGCACATCGGTTAGGGTAGGTACGCCCAACGTTTTTCCCACTTTCGCAATCAATTCCAAACCTTCCCGATCGCCCCGTCCTTGGTACGAATTCAAACTGGTGCGGTTCGCTTTGCGGTAACTGGCTTTGAAGATGTAGGGAATCCCCAAATCAGCGCAAATCTCCTTCATCGTTTCTCCAATTTCTAGGCAGATGGCTTCCGATTCGACCACGCAAGGGCCGGCAATCAAGAAAAATTGGGGACTATCCAGGTAGTTGGCTTCCATGAGTTATTTTTTATGAATGATGGTATGAAGGTACGCTGAAAAATCGGGCGATCCTTCGACTTCGATGTGATCCCAAAGGCCTAAGGTGAATCGGCCAATGCCGAAGGGATGCGAAAATTTCTCGGAAAGACGGTACCGTTTGCCTTCCAACTCCTCCAGCCGCAAAAACCAAAACGAGCCTCGCTCTTCCTTCCAAATTCCCGCAGCAATTTCATCCAAAATCAACGAAACGTTCCAGGGCGATTCCCCCAAAATTCCTCCAAAGGGATCGTCGGAAACGCCCGCATGAAAACGTTCAAATTGCCATGTTTGGTCCAATGGTTTAATCGATCCAATGCGGTCGATTTTGAATTGCTTGACCTGTTTGCTGCTCAATTCGTAGGCATTCAATATGCCATTCGTAGATTGAAAGCTGAAGGGCTCTACGGTCCGGTTGCTCACCGTTCCCGATCGAAAAGAGTGGTAATCCAACAATTGAACTTGTTTCTTTTTCGAAATGGCTTCTTGCAATTCCGAGTACGTTTGGGAGAGTTTGCTCTGATACCCCAATTGAAGGGATGATCCCGTTTCGCTCAGGGCTTCAATTTTTTGCCGAAGTAGTTTTGAGGTTTCTTTGGGCAATCCCACCAAGGTTTCTCGAAGCAATCGGGCTTCGTCTACGCTAAAGGTCAAACGATCGGAAAGATCCTGCCCCCGTTCGATGTACCATCGTCCGGAACCAGTTTTTTCGACTTCAAACCCACATTTTTCCAGAATTTGAATATCGCGGTAGAAGGTTCGGCGGGAAACGCCGGTGTGTTCCAATATTTCTTGCAAGAGGTACCCGTGTTTTCGGCTGCCCAACAGGTTGGCCAGTCGGAATAACCGCAATAATTTCCCGGGGTCGTCTTGCTTCATGTTGGGTTAGGCTTGGGTAGTTTTTCCCCAATTTTCTTTTTCGGCTTCCTCCCAAAGGGTAGGGAAGAAGATGCGTTTTTGCAACTGAGGAGGAAGGTATTCCATCCAGTTGGTTCCACCGGTTGCGGCAATTTCTTCGGGCTCGGCCTTTAGGTAGCGAACGGCTGTGCCGAAGTGCGCCATCGGCCACAAGGCATTAACTTGAAGGTCGAATAGGCGCATGGATTTTTTGATGGATTCGGTTTTTTCTTCCGGTTTCAACGATTCAAAAACAGACCAAACGTTGTTATTCACCCGCTTTTCAGCCAAACGCATCAATTCTTCCGAATATTTTTCTTCAAATTGAATGAGGGTGTACGTTTTCTTCCCGGTTTCTCGATCGGTAGCTCCAAATTTCCAATAGATGAAAGGATACATTTCGGAGATGGTACTTTCGGAAGAGAAACGGTGGCGTTCGTTTTTATCTACCAAATTTTGGAATGAAGTGGTGTCCATTTCAATTTTGCGGTACTGCGCACTTTGGAATCCGGAAGCGGGCAGAAGTGCCATGCGGAACTGTAGGAATTGGTTTTTATCCATCCCATCGCTCATGATTGCAAACGACTTGGTGAGGGCTTCAAAATACCGCACGCAGCGACGAATGCGAATGTCGAACCACTCGGCACTGGGCGCCGTTCCCATATCAATGATTTGCTGCAACTCCAATCGCACCAATTTGAAATACAACTCGGTAATTTGGTGGTAAATGATGAAGATGTTCTCGTCGGGAATCTTGGTTTTGGGCTGTTGAAGGTTCAACAATACATCTAAATGAATGTAATCCCAATAAGAAAGGTAATCGGAATAAATCAAACCGTCTAAGTAGGAAATCCAATCTTGACCGGTTGCTGCATATTTTGCCTCTAATTTTTCAAGGCGTTGTTGAAGTTCAGGATTCATATCGAGAATTGTTGTGCGATTAATAAGCCGAATTTTACGAAAAGTACGGTTGAAATGATGCTAACCATGACATAAATCATGGAATTCCACAGGGGTTGGGATTCAATCATGCGTAAAACTTCCAAGGAAAAGGTGCTGAAGGTACTGAATCCACCACAAAACCCCGTTCCCATCAGTAAAAAGAAGGTCGATTGGCCGTTTTTCTGAGCGTGATGGAAGAAAATTCCCAACAAAAACGAAGCGAGGACGTTGGAAATCCAGGTAGGCCACGGAAACGACTCCGATGCCGAAATCCAGTGGCTCATCTTCCAACGAACCAAGGAGCCCAAAGCCCCGCCCAACGCTACGCTTATCCAGTTCATTTGTTGTAAACGAAAGGCGATTGAAAATCTTTGAAGGACGAAAGAATTTGATCTTTGTCGGAAATGATCGGTTCATCTACGGGCAACCATTGAACTTGCAGGTCTTGGTCGTTCCACATCAAACCGCCCTCGGAGGCTTTGTTGTAGTATCCGGTGCATTTGTAAACGAAAACGGTATCTTGTTCCAAGGTTTGAAATCCGTGCGCAAACCCGGGTGGAACCCAGAAAATGCGTTTATTTCGGTCGTTCAATTCTACGGCAACGTGCTGCCCGTAGGTGGGTGATCCCACACGAATGTCAACGGCCACATCCAACACCGCCCCTTTGATCACGCGCACCAACTTTCCTTGCTCGAAGGGCGGCGCTTGGAAATGGAGTCCGCGAATGGCGCCCAATTCCGAGCACGACTCGTTGTCTTGCACGAAAGGAAGGTTGATGCCGCATTTGGCGTAGTTTTCTTGGGAAAACGTTTCTAAAAAGTAACCACGGCGGTCGTCGAAAACGCGCGGTTCAATCAAAACCAAATCGGGAATGGAGGTGGGGATGATGTTCATGAAAAGATCCAAAATGTTAGTACGCCGGCTGTGTAGCCCAGCAGTACGGGAAGTGAAAAATGTTTTAAATACCGTTGAAAAGAAATTTTTTCCATCCCCATGGCGGCCACTCCGGCGGCCGAACCGATGATGAGAATGCTTCCGCCGGTGCCGGAAGTGAAGGCCAGCATCTCCCAAAAGAATCCATTCGGACCAAATTCGCCGGTGGAAATGGGGTACATGCCTTGGGCGGCTGCGACCAAAGGAACGTTATCTACAATGGCCGAAAGAATGCCAATGGTGGCGGTAATGGCCACCGAGGAGCCGTTGAACCAAAGGCTAAGTTGTTCGGCAAAAGATTGCAAAACTCCGGCATAACTCAAGGCCGAAACAGCCATCAGAATGCCCAAGAAAAACAGAATGCTGGGGGAGTCAATTTGGGTGAGTACGTGTTGAGCCCGCAATGCTTTTCGAACATCTTCCGTTTTTTTTCGGTTGATCATTTCAATTATGATCCAAATTCCTCCCAACCCCATCAGCATGCCCACAAAGGGAGGTAAATGGAAGATTTCTTTGATGATGGGAACCAACAACAAACCAATGATTCCAATGAACAACACCAACCGTTGGCCTTTTTTGTCTTGGATGGAATCTTCATTTTTGGTGGAAATAGCGGCAATGGTTTGCCCTTTGAGCTTTCGCAAAAACCAAAACAAGGGAATGATCACGCTCAAAACCGCAGGAATGAAAATCGATGTAATGAAGGGCAAAACGTCGGGTAATTGACCGCCAATCCACAACATGGTGGTGGTTACGTCGCCGATGGGCGACCAAGCGCCTCCTGCATTGGCGGCCACTACCACCATCCCAGCAAAGATGAAACGAAGTTTTTCGTCGGCAATTAATTTGCGAATCAATACAATCATCACAATGGTGGTGGTGAGGTTGTCGAGCAGGGCCGAAAGGAAAAACGCAATGGACGTGATGATGAATAGGAGGTTTCCCGCTTTTTTGGTCGATATTTTATCGGTAATGATGGAGAATCCGTCGTGCGCATCGATGATGCCAACGATGGTCATGGCGCCGAGGAGGAAGAAGAGGATTTCGGCGATTTCAATGATGGAATGTTCTAAACTGGAGTGGAAATCGCCTCCAAAGGCTGCGATGATCATCCACGAAACCATGCCTAAAATCAGGGCTACAGCAGCTTTATCTACGCCCCAGCGATGTTCGGTAGCAATGAAAAAATATCCAACGAAAAAAACGAGGAGTAGCCAAATTTGCATGAACAAAAATAAGGAAAAAGTGCGAAAGCGGAAGGGGGAAAATCCTTAGGATTTCAACGCGGATTCGATTTCGGAAAGCCAGCGCTGTTGATGGGAAGGATTGGGAAACACCACTTCCAGGGGTCGGTAAAAAACGGGAACGGAAAGGGGGAATTCGGGAAGGATTTCCAGGAGCTTAACCGCATCTTTTTCGGTGGTGATGATTTGTTCGAGTTGATTTTCGGAAACGATGCGTTGCATTTCTTCCAGATCACGGGAAGTGTACCGGTGGTGATCGCGAAAGCGCAAGTGGAGGGTGGGTTGCTCTTGTTCGCCAAAAACTTGGTTGCGGGCAATTCCCGACACGGCCAACGTTTTCCCTTCTTTTCGGTAGCTCCCATGGCCGTGAACAAGCACGGGCTCATGCAAGGCATAGGAAGAAAAAATGATCTTCTCCTTCAATTCTGCCGGAGCATTTTGAAGAATTTTCTCGGGGTCAACGTTTTGGGGAGTACCGGTGATAACGATGATGGAGGCCTGTTGTGCTCGTTTGGGGAGATCGCGCAAACTGCCTTTGGGAAAGACCTTGTTCTCCCAAAATGGCTTGGAAAATGGGGTGAGCAACGTAGAATAGTTCGGTTGTAGTTTGCGGTGTTGAAAGGCATCATCGAGCACGGCAACCTTCGAATCGGGATACTTTTCATGCAGTTTTTCAAGTCCGAGGTGTCGGTTTTCGCAAACGCCACCGCGAAAGGATTCCCCGAATTGGTGGGCGATGATTTTCGGCTCATCTCCAATTTCGGCCGTGGTGGAATTGGAGGTAATGAGTTGGAATCCGCTGCTTTTTCGACCGTAACCGCGGGAAAGAAAGATGGGTTGATGGGTTGCGAGGTGTTGGAGAAGAAAAAGGGTATGGGGCGTTTTCCCACTTCCGCCAAATTCCAGGTTGCCCACCACGATGGTTTTTCCGGTTCGCCAGGGGGAGGAATGAAAGATTTTTCGGTCGAAAGCGAAATGGCGAAGGGAAAGGACCAAGTTTAAAATCATATCATAAAGGTAATTCAAATGAAACTTTTTTAGCAAATTGGCCAATTGGTTTCTTAAATTTGTTCATGATACAAGGATTGCGACAGAAATTGTCAAGGGTTTCAAATCAACATTTCATTCCAGAAATAGATGGTTTACGATTCTTAGCTATTTTTTTGGTGATTCTCCTTCATGCCAAAACCACGCTCTTCAAGGAATTTTCAGGAGTTTTTGACAAAAAAGAGCTGCTTCAAAATCCCTTGTTTTACATCATTTATCACGGTGATTTGGGTGTGAAAATTTTCTTTTCCATCAGCGGGTTTATTTTGGCTATGCCTTTTTCGAAGGCGGGAAGAGACAAACAACCTTTTCCTTCGTTAAAAAACTTTTATCTCCGCCGATTAACGCGCTTGGAACCTCCTTTTATTTTGGTCATGATTGGACTGTTCTTTGTTACGGGAATTCAATCGAATCAACTAAATTGGGATTACTTTAAACACCTTCTTGCCAGTATTTCCTATTCCCACATGTTCTTTTATGGGTACTGGAGTCCCATCAATCCGGTGACTTGGAGCTTGGAAACGGAAGTACAATTTTATCTTTTGCTGCCTTTGTTCGCCTTGGTGTTTCGCATTTCAAAACCTTCCTTGCGTTGGGGTGCCTTGCTCGCTTTCACGGTTTTGTTAACGTTGGTTAGCCGAAATATGGATTTAGCAGCGTTCCATCTGAAAAAATCATTGTTGAGTTACTGGGGATTCTTTAGCGTGGGTATCTTGTTTGCCGATTTTTATCAAACCCAATTCAATGTTATTCGTGGAAAGAAATCCTTTTTATTTGATGGAATCGGAATACTTAGTTTTCTTCTTTTATTTGGAAAATTTGATGGATTTTTGGACGAAGGCTTCCGAAAAATCATTCAAAGTTTCAATTTTGTATGGGTTTTGCCCCTGTTTTTCGCTGTCTTTCGAGGAAGAATTTTATCCTGGTTCTTCACCTTACCTTGGATTGTCATCTTTGGAGGAATGTGTTACACCATCTACCTCATTCATTACCCCATTTTGTTTTTAATCGGACAGCGACTGTCGCCGGTTTTGGGTGGAGATTCTCCAACATTTTGGGGCGTTTACCTGCCATTTTTGTTGATCGCACTTCCCATTTTGGCCGTTGTATCGTCGGTGTTTTTCATTTATTTCGAAAAACCGTTCATGTACAAAGATTGGCCAGAACGATGGGCCTTGGCGATCAAATCCAGATTTAAGAAATCGAATACGTAGTTCCCTCCTTGGTGTCTTTCACCGCTATACCGAGTTTCTCTAATGCAATGCGAATTTGGTCGGAAGTAGTCCAATCCTTATTTTCTTTCGCCAATTTTCTTTGTTGAAGAATCATGTCCATCAATCCATCGATCAATGTTGTGTTTTGTTGGGATGATTCGAACAAACCAAGAACATCCGAAATCCAATGGTTCACCTCTTTTTGAAGACGACTTAGATCTTCAGAAGATATGGTTAGATCTCCCCGATGAATTTTATGAACGTGGTTGATGATTTCAAACAATTGCGCCACCAATTTAGGTGCATGGAAATCATCATTCATGGCTTCGAAGCAGGCATTCAACAATTCAGAAATATTGAAATTGGTTTCTGCTGAGGTGGTGATGGTCGAAATGGATTTTACCCCTTCCATCAATCGCTTGAAGCCAGCTTCGGCGGCGTTTAATGCGGCATCGGTAATATCCAAGGTGGAACGATAATGTGCTTGAAGCACAAAGAAACGAAGAACTTCGGCAGCGTAGGGTTTGGAGAACAGGGGAGAAGTCCCTTCGATCAGTTGAAGGGGAGTGAAGAAATTACCGTCGGACTTCGACATTTTTCGTCCGTTCAAGGTAAGCATGTTGGCATGCATCCAATACTTTACGGGATCTTTGTGATGCAGTCCTTTGCTCTGCGCAATTTCACATTCGTGGTGCGGGAATTTTAAATCCATCCCGCCGCCGTGAATGTCGAACTGTTCGCCCAGGTATTTGGAGGACATCACGGAACACTCGAGGTGCCAGCCTGGAAAACCTTTTCCCCAGGGTGAATTCCATTGCATGAGGTGCTCGGGCTCAGCTTTTTTCCAAAGGGCAAAATCTTGTTGATTGGTTTTATCGCTTACTCCATCGAGAGAGCGGGTAACGTCTTTTAGGTCTTCAATTTTTCTTCCTGAAAGTTCGCCATAGGGAAATTTTTCGAGGTATTTCATCACGTCGAAATACACAGATCCGTTGGAAACGTAGGCATATCCAGCGTCGATTAACGCCTGAGTCCATTCAATTTGTTCGAGAATATGTGCGGTAGCGGTGGGTTCGATGGAAGGGGGAAGGAGGTTGAACTTTTGGAGAACGTCGTGAAAATTATTGGTGTATTTCTGCACCAACTCCATGGGTTCGATGGCTTCGAGTCGGGATTGTTTGGAAATGCGGTCTTCGCCATCGGCGGCATCGCCAAGTAAATGGCCTACATCGGTGATGTTTCTTACGTATCGTACTTTATAGCCTAAAAACATCAAATAACGGTAAATAAGATCGAAGTTGATGAAGGTTCGAACGTTTCCAATGTGAACTTCATTGTAAACGGTAGGGCCACAAACGTACATTCCAACTTGAGGGGATTGAAGGGGTTGGAATTCTTCCATTTTTCCGGAAAGCGTGTTGTAAATTTGAAGGCCAGTTTTCATGCAGCTAAATTACAGCCCGTTGATGGAAATTGGAAATCAAAAGTCGACCAATGGAAAAGCAGAAACAGGTTATTTTAGGGATTGATATTGGTGGAACCAATGTTGCATTTGGACTCATTGGAAAAGAGGAGAAGAAGATTCTGTGGAAGGATTCGGAACCCATTCATCAGTTTTCCACCGCCGAAGAAATGGCCGATCGAATCGGGCAAAAGATTCAAAATAAGTTTGAACTGATAGGAATTGGTATTGGAGCGCCCAATGGGAATTATTACACAGGATCAATCGAGTTTGCGCCGAATTTACCCTGGAAAGGAATCGTTCCCTTGAAACAAATTTTTGAGAATAAGTTCGGAGTTCCCACGGTTGTTTCCAACGATGCCAATGCCGCCGCATGCGGAGAATACGTGTTTGGGAAAGCCGGAAATCATCCGAATTTTTTGATGATGACGCTGGGAACCGGCGTAGGATCGGGGTTGTTTGTGGATGGGAAATTGGTGTTGGGATCGGACGGGATGGCCGGCGAATTGGGTCATTTTATGGTTGTGCCGAACGGCCGGCCTTGCGGTTGCGGTAGAAACGGATGTTTGGAGGCCTATGCATCTTCCACTGCGCTCATCAAACAGTATTTGGAGAAATCCAATTCGCAGGAAACCATATCGGCAAAGGATGTTGTTGACCGTTGGAAAAACGGAGATCCCGTTGCAACGGAGGTGATGGTTAATTCCATCGAAATTTTAGGGATGAGTTTAGCCAATTTTGTTACGATTCATTCCCCCAGCATGATCGTTTTGTTTGGTGGTTGGGCTCAATCGGGGGAAAGTACGCTCGAAGCAATACGATCATCCTTTGAGAAAAACGTATTGGAAATTTATCGGGGGAAGGTAGAACTTGTTTCCAGTCTCTTGGAAGGATCCGATTCAGCCTTGTTGGGTGCCGCGTCCTTGGTGTTTTGATTCAAATTCATCCATTCTTCCCAATCCTTCTGAAAATATTTTTTCGATAAAGTGGTGAAGTATTTAGGATTTTGGTTTATTCTCGCCACAATAATTCCAAGGAAAAAAACCGTTATTCCCAATCGGAAAGAATTGTGATTGGAGTTGAGGAACCCGATCCACCATAGGAAAAGTAAGAAAAAGGTTTCATTGGGATAGGTTCGCCACCTTTTTCTTTTAGAGTAAATGATGACAATGTAAATGATGATAGCAAAGACGCCTAATAGACCATGTTCCGCAAAAATCCTGGATAACTCAATGTGAGCCGATACGGAGTTGGAGAAACCGTAGTAGTATCGAAGTGGTTTTGCCATTCCCGGACCAACGCCGATAAGAAAGTTATCGGCAAAGATTTGTAAATCAATGAAAAGAATTTGATCCCTTCCCGACAAAACATCTCGTTCACCGGTTTTCTCTGTTAATCCGGTCTCACCAGAATACCTCTTTTCTAAGGCCGATCCCGTTAGAGAATTGGCAAGTAAGAAAACCAGATAGAAGAGCACTGCTCCAAAAACCAAATAAATTCCTTTTTTGAAGGATTGGAGATTTCTTACCCGAATGAAACTCAATAAAATGATGAGCGCAAAAGCGATGAAGGGCACGGTAACTCCTCCCCTGGAAAAGGTGAGCAACCCCCGGAAAATACAAAGACCCAAAACCGTATAGTCGAGTATTCGGTATTTAAAGATTTTTATTCCAAAAAAGATGGAGTATAGAAGAATTCCTGAGCCTATTCCCATCATGATGGAAACCTGGTTGGGCCCAAAATTTCCTGATAAGGAAGAATTACTCGCAGTGAAATTTACCTCAGCAAGTTCATCGAATGAAATGGTATTGGTTTGGATGTACACCAAAATACTGGAAATAGGTAAAATGAGTACCCTACAGAGATTCTGAATGTCAATTGAATTCAATTGATATTGATAAAAGTACGCTAATAAAACACCTAAGCCTATAGGTCCGAGTACAGTGGTCATTACGGTTTCAAACCAAAAATCTGCAGTGGTATCCACCGAAACCAATGAGGGTAAAAACAAGAGGATAAACAAAAAGGATAGGGCGTTGGGGAGTCTTCTTTTGCGGGAAAAAAACAATCCAAAAGTGGAGAAAATAATGATGGAATATTTGGAAATTTCGTGAGGAGCAACCGATTTCGACATTCGCAAATACAACTCAAAAATGCCAATCAAGGCCATATACAAATGAGCCTCCCCATTTTTATTGTTATTCCTGAAAACATCAATCATTCCGATGATTAGGATGAGATAACCCATCACCCCAGTAAAAATGGGGTTCCCAACCAATCCTATTGCTCCAAAAAGGAGAAAAAAGATGAGGAATAAATGATCCTTTTCAAGAATTTTAATCATGCATTCATCATTGAGAAAATAGTCATTCCAACTGCGATTCCGACATTGTAAGAACCAACGACATTGTCAGCCATGGGAAGTTTCGCTTCTTGATCGGCTATTTTTCGAACGATGGTTGAAATGCCTTCTTCCTCAGAACCGAATACCAAACAAACATTTCCAGTTAAGTCTACTTCAGATATCTTTTTCTCGGCATGTTCGGTAATACAAACAATGCGAATGTCTTGTTCCTGCAAATAAAGAAGGGTATTTCGCAAATTCTTCTCCCTACAAACGGGCATTTCCAAAAAGGCCCCGGCCGAGGTTTTCACAGCATCACTCGTAATGCTACCGCTTCCGGTTTCGGGAATAATTAATCCACTTAAACCAGCACAATAAACCGTTCTTCCAACCGCACCTAAATTGCGTACATCTGTAACACCGTCCAACGCAATCAAGCGAATTCCTTTTCCTTGTGCCTTCAAAACTGGAATCAAATCCTCAATTTTTCGGTACGATATGGGAGAGGCCAAGGCAATAATGCCCTGGTGGTTTCCCCGAGTTAATCGATTTAATTTTTCTTTTGGAACGTACTGAACCGGAATATCAACCTTTCGGCAATACTGAACAATGGATTGAATCGCATTGGACTTTTCGTCCCTCGAAACCATCAGTTTATTCACCGGATTTTTCGATTGCAACAGGGTTTCTACAGCGTGAATTCCGTAAACCAAATCCGGATTATCATTTCCTCCGGATGAAAACTGGGGTTGATTTGAAAACTGCATCAATGTCCGATTGAAGCTAAATATCGTTCGGCATCCAAAGCGGCCATGCAACCCGTACCTGCCGCCGTAATTGCCTGTCGGTAAGTTTTATCAGCCACATCTCCCGCAGCAAAAACACCAGGAAGGTTGGTTTTGGTTGTGCCAGGTAGAATCTTCAAATAACGACTTTCATCCAGCTCCAATTGCCCTTTGAATAAATCGGTATTCGGTTCGTGGCCGATGGCAACGAAAAATCCTTGAATAGGGATGGTTGTTAATTCACCCGTAACCGAGTTTTTAACGCGAACGGCTTCTACGGTTTTTTCTCCCAAAATTTCATCGGTTTCTGTATTCCACAACACTTCAATATTTGGGGTATTGAATACCCGTTGCTGCATGGCTACGGAAGCGCGCATTTTTTCTTTGCGCACAATCATCGTTACCTTTTTGCAGAGTTTAGCCAAATAGGTTGCTTCTTCAGCAGCGGTATCTCCGGCACCCACAATGGCAACTTCTTGCCCGCGAAAGAAAAATCCATCGCAAACGGCACAAGCAGAAACGCCAAATCCGTTTAAACGTTGTTCGCTATCCAATCCCAACCATTTGGCCGAAGCACCGGTTGAAATGATTACCGCATCAGCGGTCATTTCGGTTTCTTCATTGATCCAAATGCGTTTTGGTGTTGCCTCTAAATCTACTTTAGAAACCCATCCAAATCGGATATCAGCGCCCATGCGTTTGGCTTGATTTTCAAAATCTACCATCATTTCAGGACCCATGGCACCGTCGGGGTAACCGGGGAAATTATCCACTTCGGTGGTGATGGTCAACTGACCACCGGGTTGCATACCTTGATATAAAACGGGGTTAAGGCCTGCGCGAGCTGCGTAAATGGCAGCAGTGTATCCGGCAGGACCCGAACCAATGATGATAACGGAAGTGTGTTCAATAGTACTCATGTGTGGTAAAGTTAAGCGTTAAATTATCGAATTCGGTCGATGCTGCGAACCAAGGCTTCATCTTTCTGTACATTTTTTCGGCCGAGGAACAGGGTTATCAGGGAAACAACAATGAAAAAGGTTCCCATATTAGGTTGATTGATGGTCATTCGTGCGATGCGGGTATGTTCAGCATCGCTTTGCATGGAAAGCATCCAATATCCAGCAATAGATGCCAACAACAGCAATTGGATGATCATTACCCAACCCGAGATTTTGATTTGAATTTTTCTGTTTTTGAAAAAATAAATCACCGCTGCTGCACCCAAGATGGAAAAACAAAGTAGCATGGCTACGAGCGGAGTATTTTGATCGATGGTGTTGGTCATCCCATCGACGATTCTAACGTAGTGAAAATGGGTTGCAAAAAGTTCAACGAATTCCTGGTTAGAGCCGTATTCCCGGTAGAAAAGAGGGGTAAAGGTGGCCAAAATAAGAGCCAAAAGGGAGCTGGAAAAATAGATGGTTTGAAGGCGTTGCCACATGGCGTTATTTTTTTGTTTTGCAAAAATACAGGGTACATTCGGTTTTACCTTTGCTTTGTGAAGCGTTTTTTCATTGAGTTGAGTTATTTTGGGAAAAATTACCACGGTTGGCAAATTCAACCGAATGCTTTAACCGTTCAAGAAGTTTTAGATGAAGCCCTTGCTAAACTTTTGAAGCATCCCGTTCAAAGCATGGGACAAGGACGCACCGATACCGGGGTGCACGCCACTCAATTTTTTGCGCATTTCGATACCCCGGTTGAGCTTCCAACCGAATTTTTCAAAGCCCTCCAAGGAAATTTGCCCATCGATATTTCGGTTCAACGAATTTTCGAGGTACATGCAGATGCCCATACCCGATTTTCGGCTCTTTCGCGTTCTTACGAATACCACATTAGTACCCACCGAAATCCGTTTCAAAACGATCTCGCTTGGTTTATTCCTTATCCGTTGAACCTTGAAAAAATTCAGTTGGGTTTGGACATGCTCGTGGGGGATCAGGATTTTTCTAGTTTCTGCAAATCAAACGTAGTGGTGAATAATTATCGTTGTTGTTTAACCGAAGCTCGAATTGAGGTTTTATCGCAGAAACTCGTTTTTCATTTTTCGGCGAACCGATTTCTGCGGAACATGGTGAGGGCCATGGTGGGAACATTGGTGGAATTGGGAAGAGAGAAAATTTCGCCAGAACAATTCCAACAAATTATCTTTGCACACGATCGAACTCAAGCTGGCGCTTCCGCCCCTGCTCACGGGTTGTTTCTAACCCAAGTTACTTACCCATCTTGGGTTAATCCTCAAATTTTTTCGCATGAAATTGACTAAAAACAGCCACCTTACTCGAGTTATTCAGTTAATTGCCCCTTACAAGTGGCTCATGGTGGGAACCGTTTTTAGTGCGCTCCTTCTTTCCTACCTATCCATTGTTCGTCCGATGCTTTCACAAAAGGCTGTAGATGGATTCATCAAAAACAAAGATCAATCGGCTTTGTGGGACCTTACTTTGGCCATGCTTGGACTGTTGGTGGCGGAAGCACTCGTTCGGTATGTATATACCATTTCAGCCAATTTTTTAGGTCAAAAAGCCGTGTTGGCGCTTCGGAAACAGGTCTATCACCACATCACCAAACTCAAACTTAGGTTTTTCGACCAAACCCCAATCGGAACGTTAACCACACGAACCATCAACGATATCGAAACCATTGCCCAAATTTTTTCGGAAGGGTTGTTGAACATCATTTCCGATATTTTGGTGGTGGTTGCAGTGCTCTTGGTGATGTTTCTTGAGAATTGGAAACTTACTTTGGTTACGTTAACCACCTTTCCATTGATGATGTTGGCCACCTACATCTTCAAAGAGGCGGTGAAAAAATCGTTTGGAGATGTACGCAAAGCAACCACCGAACTCAATGCTTTTTTGCAGGAGAGAATCGTTGGAATGTTGATCATCCAATTGTTCAGTAGGGAGAAAAAAGAACACCAAACGTTCGTAGATATTAATACCCGATTGAACAAGGCCAACATGGACAATGTCTTTTACTACTCGGTATTTTTTCCGGTCGTGGAAGTGATTTCATCGGCTGCCTTGGGGTTATTGATTTGGTACGGAGGAAAAGAAGCGCTGGCTGGTTTTGCTACTCCGGGCGAAATCATTGCCTTCATCATGTACATCAATATTTTCTTTCGCCCGGTACGCATGCTGGCCGATCGATTCAATAATTTACAAATGGGTTTGGTGGCCTCGGAACGCGTTTTTGCACTGCTCGATAACCAAGAACAATTGCAAGATGAAGGCAACTTGGTTTGTGGAGAATTAAAAGGCCAGATTGACGTAAAAAATTTAGAATTCGAGTATTTGCCCGACCAAAAAGTGCTTCAAGGAATTTCCTTTTCCCTCCCTGCCGGACAAACGTGGGCGGTGGTTGGTTCAACAGGATCTGGAAAAACATCCCTCATCAATGTAATTTCACGGGCTTATCCCATTTTATCCGGGGAGGTTTTGGTAGATGGAATTAAAATTCAAGACTACCAATTGGAGGCCTATCAAAAGAATTTAGGCGTCATTTTGCAAGATGTCTTTTTGTTTTCGGGAAGCGTTCTGGAAAACATTACTTTGAAAAATCCTGAGATTCCCATGGAACTGGTGGCCGAAGTAGCCCAGAAAACGGGAATTAATCAATTCATTCAACGATTGCCAGGTGGATACGAATACCAGGTTAAAGAACGGGGTTCGGCTCTTAGTGCCGGACAGCGACAGCTCATCGCTTTTCTCAGGGCCATGGTGTATAATCCTCAAATTCTTATTCTGGATGAAGCCACAGCCAATATCGATAGTCTTACGGAAGAGATTTTGCAAAAGGCCACCAAGGCCATCACAGCCGGAAGAACATCGTTGGTGATTGCCCACCGATTGAGTACCATTCAAGATGCTGATCAAATTTTGGTCATGGAAAAAGGGAAGATTGTGGAGCAGGGAACCCATGACGATTTATTGGCTGCTAACGGCAGATACAGTAAACTTTACAAGAAGCAGTACCAATTTTCTGAAATCAACGCGTAATTCGTTTATTTTTGTCGAAAATCTTTTCCATGAGAAATTTTGCGCTAGCTGTTCTTCTGCTTTTGGGTGGTTTGGATGGGTATTCCCAATGGAATCAACCCGGTGGTTGCTCCAAACATGTAACGTTCCGTCAAACCGAGGGAGTGCAGGGGTGGACGTTGCCTTTAGGCGATGGATACGATGTGCACCACTACGGTTTTGATCTTCAAGTAAGCAATACTTCCGTTCAAATTTCGGGAAAGGTAACTTGCGATGCAATTACGACGGCGAGCATGGATTCTTTTTGGGTGGAGTTGGAACCGCTCGTAACCATTGATTCGGCTTGGGTGAATGGGGTTCGAATAACTCCTGTTCGTACAGGCACGGAGGTGTATTTCCCTCTTCCATCAACCCTTCCCGTTGGAACCCCCATTCAATCGGTGATTTATTATCGCGGTGCTCAACAAGGAAGTGGATTCTTTTCGGCTGTGACCAATCGCACGAACACGACTTACAATACTCCGGTAACATGGACGTTGAGCGAACCGTTTGGAGCCATTCAATGGTGGCCTTGCAAGCAAGATTTGTACGATAAAATTGATTCCATTGATTTTTTCGCAACGTGTGCGTTGCCTGCTCGGGTTGGATCGAATGGTTTGTTGCAAGGGGTTGATACGCTACCCGGTAATTTAGCCCGATACCGCTGGAAGACCCGGGAGAAAACCGTTTTCTATCTCATTCATTTCGGTTGTGCCAATTATTTGGATTACCGAAACTTCGCCAAACCCTTGGCTTTGAATGGCGATAGCATTCTCATTCAACATTACGTTTACGATGCCAATAATTCGGCGGGCCAGTCGAATTTAAGTGTAGTTCGAACCGGTTTAGATCGCACGCCCAGGATGGTGGAGCAATTTTCAAATTTATTCACTTTGTATCCTTTTTGGAAAGAAAAGTACGGGCATGTTCAAGCCGAGTTGGGTGGCGGAATGGAGCATCAAACCATGAGTACCATGGGTGGATTTGGAACGGATTTAACTTCGCATGAATTGGCGCACCAGTGGTTTGGCGATTTGGTAACTTGCGGCACCTGGAGCGATATCTGGTTGAATGAAGGATGGGCGAGTTACTGCGAATATTTGTACCGGGCTACTTTTGATTCAGCAGGCGCATTTGCATGGATGAGTAATGCACACAACCAAGTAACGAATGCCCCTGATGGGAGCGTTTATGTTCCCGTTGGAGGTGGAGAGTGGCGTATTTTCGATGGTCGACTCTCCTACAAAAAAGGCGGTTCAGTGTTGCATCAGCTTCGCTTTGAGATTGGAGATTCCGCCTTTTTTGCCGGAACTCGAAATTATTTGAATCGCTATCGGAATTATTCCACCATTACCGATTCATTTCGATTGGAAATGGAAAGAGCATCCGGGAAAAATCTTCAAGCATTTTTTCAGGAATGGATTTACGGAGAAGGATTTCCAACCTATCAATTGAAATGGAATTACCAACCTGGAACCGGAAAAGTTCATTTCCAATTGGGACAAACAGCATCTATGCCCAGTGTTACTCCAAGTTTCTCGAATGATTTACCGATCAAGGTTGATGTTGCTGGGCAATCGTTCACGTTTCGATTGAGAGGGAATACCTCTGCTATTCAATCGTTCACTATTCCACAATCGGTATTGCGGGTAACCATCGATCCCGAAAACTGGATCATTACAGGTCCCAACTCGGTCTTTAATGATCCAACATTGGTTCCTGCCTCCACCCAAGGGTTGATTTCTACCCCCTGGATGGTTTTACCTAATCCAAGTCAAGGATCTTTTTGGCTGGATAACCCTGCTAATGCGAACATGGAAATTGGAGTTTTCGATTTGCAGGGAAAAAAGCTCCGTCAGCTTCGGCTGTTAGCTGGTGAAAAACAACTCATTGATCTTCCCCAAGGTTTTTATTTGGCCGTTGATCAGTTCGGAAAAACTCAAAAAATTATTGTTCGTTGAATCGAATTCATGCCAAAAATCGAATGCGCTGGGGGGACTTTTTAGTTCTCAATGCCTCTTTTTTTCTTGGTTTCTGGTTGAAATTTAATGGTTTCGATTTTGTTTTTGCCCCGGAATTTTCTGTTTTCTTTTTATTGATCAATCTCTTCTGGTTAATTGCTGCATCTTTCTTAAAAACGTACGATCCTGGGAAGCAAACCGATTACGATGTTACCTTTTCCAATCTGTTCCAGGTCTTTATTTTCCATTTTCTGTTGGTGGCTGCCTTAAACGGGTGGGTTAAAACCTATTATTCGCGTCTTTTTTTGTTGTACGGTTACTCGGTTTGGGGAATCATGATGTTTGTTTGGCGATTTTATTTTGTTTGGGATCGGAAAAACAGCCACCGAGAGGGGAGAGGATTTCAGAAAACACTGATTGTGGGATATACACCCGAAACCAAAGATCTGGGAGATTTGATGCAGCAACGATCGGATTTGGGGTATTCGCTTTTGGGGTACATCGATGACCGACACCCCAAAGCCTTAACCGATTTAGCTCACTTTGAGGAATATTGCGAGAAACACGGAATTCAGGAAGTTTTTGCAGCATTGGGAGCGTTGAGGAAATCTCAGTTGAAAGCATTGATTCAGTACTGCGACTTTCATTTAATTCGTTTGCGACTCATTCCCGAGTACAAGGGGTTTGAATATGCCCAGTTGAAAACCGATTTTTTGGGTCACGTTCCCGTATTTTATTTACGGGTTTCTCCTTTGGATATGCCTTTGAATCGTTGGATTAAGAGGATTTTTGATGTTGTATTTTCATCGATTGTGATCCTTTTTGTTTTGTGGTGGCTTTTACCCATTTTGGGCATCATCATCAAATTGGAATCAAAGGGTCCGGTTTTTTTCAAGCAGAAAAGAAGTGGAATGAATAACCACGATTTTTACTGCTACAAGTTAAGAAGCATGGCCGTGAATCGTGATCATGACCAAGTTCAGGCTACCAAAGGTGATCTTCGAATTACCCGTTTTGGTGCTTTTTTAAGGAAAACCAGTTTGGATGAGTTGCCTCAGTTTTTCAACGTTTGGTGGGGCGATATGTCGGTGGTTGGTCCGCGGCCACACATGATTGCTCACACCGAGCAGTACCGTCAAATGATTGATCAGTACATGGTTCGTCATTGGATTAAGCCTGGAGTTACAGGATTGTCACAAGTAAAAGGTTACCGTGGAGAAACAACGGATCCGCGCATGATGAAAAACCGTATTAAAGTGGATGTTTTCTATTTAGAGCATTGGACTTTTTTGCTTGATTTGAAGGTAGTTCTGCTTACGGTATACAACGCGCTTCGCGGAGAAGAGAATGCCTACTAAAAATCCTATTTAGAATAAATCTAAATTACCTAAAACAGGCTGAAATATTCACGCTGCACCGTGTTTTGAATCGATTTTGAATTAAATTTGCGCACAAATTGGAATAACCAATTCAAACAAAACTCCATGTATTTCACTGCGAAAACAATGTTTAGAAGTCGTCTTAAGTACGTGGCATTCACACTTTTAGGAGTGGGAATGTCGGCTCCCGTGTGGGCACAAGAAACAGAGAATGCGCCCATCGGTCGCGAATCTCTTTTAGGAATTATCATCCTATTGTCAATTTTAGTATTGTCACTTTTAGGAGTGATCAATCGTTTGGCCAACGGTAAACTACAGTCCGACATTGCTGCCGGAAAAGTAGAAGGAGAGCAATTGAAAGATGTCAATCTTTTCAAACGAGTTCACCCAGGTTTGTACGTTGTTTTCGGTTTGGTAGGTTTTTTCATTTTGATGACTGCTGGAGCTGTTGATTTAGCATCCAAAGTGGGTATGCAACAAGGATACGGTCCTAAGCAACCCATTGCTTACTCCCACAAACTACATGCTGGAGAGTACAAAATTCAATGTTCATATTGCCACACAGGTGTGGAGCGTGGAAAATCGGCTACGATTCCTTCCGCAAATATTTGTATGAACTGTCATAACGTAGTTAAGCCCGAGAGCGAGCAAATTCAAAAGATTTACGATGCAGTAGGTTGGGATCCTGCAACTCAGGCTTACATTCCTGGTTACAAGCAGAAGCCTATTCAGTGGGTTCGTATTCACAATCTTCAAGATTTCGCATATTTCAACCACTCCCAACACTACAAAGTGGGAGGTATTGCTTGCCAAACTTGTCACGGTCCTATTGAGACCATGGAAGTGGTAAAGCAACAGTCTCCATTAACCATGGGTTGGTGTATCGATTGCCACACCAAAACGAAGGTTAACATGGATAATGGCTATTACAAGTCCGTTCACGGAAAATCTGAAAAGTTCAAGCAAGCCGTTGCATCCGGCGAAGGCATGACCATCTCTCAATTGGGAGGAATGGAGTGCTCAAAATGTCACTATTAATCAACGCATAACCGAATAATCCATGAATAACTCCGAGAGGAAATATTGGAAAAGTGTTGACGAACTCAACAATACTCCTGCATTCCAACAGGAAATCTCTTCCGAATTTGGTCAAGAGATTCCGGTAGATGAAATCATTGCTGAGAACGCATCGGTTTCTTCCACGAACCGACGCGACTTTTTGAAAATTTTTGGTTTCAGCGTAGGTGCTGCTTCCTTGGCGGCGTGTAACACTACACCCATCAAGAAAGCAATCCCTTTCTTGAACCATCCTGCTGAAATGTCGCCCTCCATTGCCAATTACTACGCTTCAACGTATTTTGACGGCAATGATTTTGCTGACGTTTTGGTAAAAACCCGTGAAGGGCGTCCCATCAAAATTGAAGCGAATAACCTATCTCCATTAACTGGAAATGGGGTTTCGGCACGTGTATCTGCTGCCGTTTTAGGCTTGTACGATACCCATCGCGAAGGAACCAAGAATCCAATGATTGGCGGAAAAGAAGTTTCTTGGGCAGATTTCGATAAAGAGGTTATCACTTTATTGAATGATGCTAAGTCCAATGGCGGAGCTACTTTGGTAACTCCTTCCATCGTTTCTCCATCTACCAAAGCATTGATTCAATCATTCGTTGGTCAATTTGGTGCGAAGCACGTGGTTTTCGATTCTGTATCTTATTCAGGAATGTTGGAAGCTAACCAAGCTACTCTTGGAAAAGCGGTTGTTCCTTATTACGATTTTGCTAAAGCCAATGTTATCGTTTCTATCAATGCCGATTTCTTAGGAAACTGGGGAGGTGGATTGATGAATATCGCTGGTTATTCTTCTCGCCGTAAAGTGAATGAAGAAGGCAACATGTCGGTTCATTACCATTTCGAACCCGCGTTGTCATTAACCGGTTCTAACGCCGATTTTCGTTCTACTTACCTTCCTTCGAACGAAGGTTTGGTGGTAGCTCAATTGTACAATGAAGTAGCGAAGCAAACCGGAAATTCCGAAGCTGGAATCAAAGGAATGGAAGTTGCAGGCAATCTTGTTGCTGCATCAGCCAAGAAATTGGTTTCTGCCAAAGGTGCTTCTTTGGTTGTTTGTGGATCCAACAACAAAGACGTTCAAATCATGGTGAACAACATCAACAAGATGTTGGGTAACTACGGTTCAACCATCGACGGTGTAAATTCTTTGAACATTCGTCAAGGAAACGATACTGCTGCCATGAACGCAATGAATGGCATCAATGCCAATTCGGTGGTTGTTTTTGCTGGTGTTAATCCGGTTTACACCATGGCCAATGGTTCTGCACTTGCAAAGCAAATTCAAGGTGCCAAAGCTTCTATTTCATTGGTTTCTGGACACGATGAAACTTCAAGCGTTTGTTCTCACATCTCAGCTGCAAATCACTTCCTAGAGTCTTGGGGTGATGCCGAGGTTCGTGAAGGTTCTTATTCTTTGCAGCAACCATCCATTTCTAAGTTGTTCAATACCCGTTCTTTAGAGGAGTGTTTATTGGCTTGGAACGGAAGTTCTGCTTCTCACTACCAATATTTGAAAGATTTCTGGAGCGCACAAATGTTCTCCAAACAATCTAAATATTCTACCACCGACAGCTTTTGGCGTAATTCATTGAACCAAGGAGTTCTTGTATTAACTGGAGCATCTTCCGATAACGCTTCCATGGCTTCCTTTAATGCCAGTAACATCAAAGGAAACGCTGGCGGATTGGAAATGGTGATTTATCAAAAAATGGGATTGGGTGATGGCCTTCAAGCCAATAATCCTTGGTTGCAAGAAATGCCAGATCCAATCACCAAAGCTTGCTGGGACAATTACCTCGCTGTAAATCCAATGTACGCCAAGCAAAACAATTTGTCAGAAGGAGACATGGTTACGGTTGAGGCCAATGGCTACAAAGTAACTGTTCCTATTTTGATGTTGCCCGGTATGATGCCAAACGTTGTGGCACTAGCATTGGGTTACGGACGAACTAAAGTTGGAAAAGCTGGTTTGAATGTTGGGCAAAATGCCTTCCCATTTGTTTCTACCGTAAATGGAAATCGTTCTTATTACGTTTCTAATGTGAAAGTAGCTGCAACTGGAGAGCACCGTAAATTGGCTCAAACCCAAACGCACCACACCATTGAAGGTCGTTCCATTGTAAAGGAAACTTCTCTTGCTACTTATTTATCTGCTAAAAAAGCGGGTAAGCACGAAGAATACAATTTGCGTCCGCATCTTTTGATGAAAAACGAAAAGGGCGAGCACGTAAAAGTAAATGCTTACGATGAAACAATAACCTTGTGGAACAAGCGCAAATATCCTTCTCATCATTGGATGATGGGAATCGATTTGAACGCTTGTATTGGTTGCGGTTCTTGCGTTGTAGCATGTCAATCAGAAAATAACGTTCCCGTTGTGGGTCGCCAAGAAGTGATTAATCGTCGCGAAATGCATTGGATGCGTATCGACCGTTACTTCACTTTCCGTGCAAAAGACGGACGTGCAATCACCGAAGAAACCGAATACGGCGGTGAGCAATACAATAACGACGGAAACGTTTTCCGTGAGTTCAAAAACGATGTAGCTGATTTCTCTGACGTTTCTGTGGTTTACCAACCTGTGATGTGTCAGCAGTGCGATAACGCTCCTTGCGAAACAGTTTGCCCAGTTTTGGCTACCGTGCACAGCGACGAGGGATTGAACCAAATGGTTTACAACCGTTGTGTTGGAACACGTTATTGCGCAAACAACTGCCCATACAAAGTACGTCGCTTCAACTGGTTCAGCTACTACGATAATCCGTTGTTCTCGGATGTGAATCCTTCACAAACAGAATTAGGACGCATGGTATTGAATCCAGACGTAACTGTACGTGCACGTGGAGTTATGGAAAAATGTACCTTCTGCGTTCAGAGCATTCAAGCTAGCAAGTTGCAGGCAAAGAAAGAAAGCAGAAACATCAAAGATGGAGAAGTGAAAACAGCTTGTCAAAAAGCTTGTCCTTCCAATGCCATCGTATTTGGTGATGTAAACGATGAAACTTCCGAAATTTACAAGTTGGTGAACAGCGACCGTGCTTACGGTTTGATCGAAGAAATTCAGGTTCTACCAAGTGTTCAGTATTTGGTGAAGGTTCGTAACAATGATAAAAACCAAGCATAAAAGATAAAGGTATGTACGAGTCCCCCTATAGAAGACCGCTCATCACCGGAGATGACACCACTTATAAAAAGATCTCCGATGATATCATTATTCCGGTTGAGGCGAAACCTACCCAGTGGTGGTACATGGGTTTTGCAATTTCATTGGCTTTTTTAGCTCTTTATGTTTGGGCCATCGGTTACTTACTCTGGAATGGAGTTGGGAGCTGGGGTTTGAATAAAACCGTTGATTGGGGTTGGGATATTACCAACTTCGTTTGGTGGGTAGGTATTGGTCACGCCGGTACGTTGATTTCAGCGGTTTTGTTGTTGTTCCGCCAAAAATGGAGAACAGCCGTTAACCGTTCGGCAGAAGCGATGACCATTTTTGCGGTTGTTTGTGCTGGGGTTTACCCGTTATTGCACGCTGGTCGTCCGTGGGTTATTTATTGGGCTCTTCCACTTCCAAACACTTACGGTAACTTGTGGGCCAACTTCAACTCACCCTTGTTGTGGGACGTTTTTGCGATTTCTACTTATTTAACCGTTTCCGTTGTTTTCTGGTACGTTGGTTTGCTTCCTGATTTGGCTTCGGTTCGTGACCGTGCTGAAGGAATGAAGAAAAAGATCTACGGTATTTTATCCTTCGGATGGAATGGTTCGGCGAAAGCATGGAGTCGTTTCGAAGTTATTTCGTTGATTTTGGCAGGTTTAGCAACTCCCTTGGTACTTTCAGTACACACGATTGTATCCATGGACTTTGCTACCTCCGTAATTCCAGGGTGGCACACCACCATTTTCCCTCCTTACTTCGTGGCAGGAGCGGTATTCTCTGGATTCGCGATGGTATTAACCTTGTTGATTGTGGCTCGTAAAGCCATGAATTTGGAAAATTACATCACATTGAACCACATTGACGTGATGTGTAAGATCATCATGGTAACGGGTTCGATTGTAGGTTCTGCGTACATCACCGAGTTTTTCATTGCGTGGTATTCTGCAGTTGAATACGAACGATACGCCTTCGTTAACCGTATGTTCGGTGAATACTGGTGGTCGTACTGGGCGATGATGACGTGTAACGTTATTACTCCTCAGTTGTTCTGGTCTCAGAAGTTGCGTCGTAACATCACTGCAGTATTCATCATTTCTATTTTCGTAAATATCGGTATGTGGTTCGAGCGTTTCGTAATTATCGTTACTTCGCTTCACCGCGATTATTTGCCATCTTCTTGGGCTATGTATTCTCCAACTTGGGTTGAGATTTCCATGTACATGGGCTCTATGGGACTTTTCTTCACCTTGTTCTTCTTGTTTGCGAAATACGTGCCTGTGATTGCGGTTGCAGAGGTAAAATCCATCATGAAGACTTCTGCTGAAAAGTACATGAAGATTACTATGGAAAAAGAAAAGGCAGAAGAATCTGCTCAACATTCACACGAATCACATCACGCTTAAAAATAAATTCCATGTCGCAAAAATTTGTCCTGGGATATTTTGATGATGAGGAAACTCTGATGCATGCCATTGAGAAAATCAATGCAACAGGCACCAAAATTTACGAGGTTTATTCTCCGTTTCCCATTCACGGTATCGACGATCTTTTAGGATACAAAAGAACACGTCTTTCAGTAGCAGCATTCATTTTCGGCTGCATTGGTTTCTCACTTGCTTTGTTCATGCAAACCTTTATGTTGGGTTTGGATAAATGGAGAATTAACATTGGCGGTAAGCCCTACTTGGCTTGGCCCGATTTTGTTCCCGTTACTTTCGAAGGAACTGTATTGATTACGGCCTTAGGGATGGTATTCACGTTCATGTGGGTAAATGAATTCTTCCCTGGAGCTGTTGAAAAGCAACCTCACCCACGCGTAACGGAAGATTTATTCGTTGTTGCGATTAAATCTGAAGATGCTGAAGGTTCCGATGTTCAATCCATCATGTCTTCCAATGGCGCATTGGAAGTGAAAGAAGAGGAGGTATTGTTATGATGAAAAAGATTTTCTTATTCGCTGTTATCACGTTCTCAGTGACAGCTTGCGTACAAAAAGATCCTCAAGATCCAGGTGTTGAATACGCACCTCAAATGTATCACTCCATTCCTTACGACCCTTATTCTCAAATTGATCCCAATTCTTACAATGCCGATGGCCTAAACATGCGTCTTCCTGTTGCAGGAACCGTGTCTCGTCAGCAAAATGGAGAAGATCTTTCCATTGAGATGTCGTTGAATTATCCTTTTGCGAAAGATTCATTGGAGTATGCCTCCAAGATTTTGAAAAATCCTTTGAGCATGTCCGATACATCGGTAATGTCGCAAGGGAAAGATCTTTACACCAAGTATTGCCAACACTGTCATGGTGAAGCCGGCGACGGACAAGGACCAGTGGCAAAGAAATACGGTGGCGTAGCTAACTTGAAATCGGTAGCTGATAAAACAGAAGGCCACATTTACCACGTGATTACCATGGGTAAAGGTCGGATGTGGGCCCACGGTTCTCAAATCTTGCCGAAGGATCGTTGGAAAATTGTTACTTACGTGAATACGTTGCGCGGTTACACACCACCAACTAATTAATTCGGAATACCATTTAAAGATTATCATCAATGGGAGCACATGCATATCATAAACCTGCAGCTGAAATGTTTCAGGTATCATCTCGCCTAAAGCGTACCATCAACGTACTTTTGGGTGTAGGTATTCTTTCAATCATTATTTCTTTGATTCTTGCTTACACAGGCGGTAGTCACGAAGAAGCGGGTCATGGTGGACACCATGCCGTTAATTTTGACAAAACCCGCTTTTGGGCCGATATCCTTTTGTCAAACTGGTATTTCCTAGGTTTAACTTTAGGTGGTTCTGTTTTTATGGCTTTGGCTTACCTAACCAACGCTGGTTGGTCGATAGGGATTCGTCGTATTCCAGAAGCATTCAGTACCTATCTACCTTACGCTGCAGCTGGGTTCATTCTTATCTTTGTTGGTGCAGCTGAAATTTATCACTGGGCTCACGAAGGTGTTACCGATCCTACTTCAGCGAATTACGATGCTATTATCGCTGAAAAATCAGCTTATTTGAATTTGCCATTCATGATTGGCCGATTTTTGGCCTTCTTTGCTGGTTGGTTCCTTATGACTCGTACGATTCGCATGCATTCACTAGCTGAAGATGCAGAAGGCGGCTTCTTCCGTCATAAGCGCAATAAAACCATGGCAGGTATTTTTACTACGTTTTTCGGTGTAACTTGGGCCATGTCATCTTGGGATTTCATGATGTCACTTGATCCACACTGGTTTTCTACCATCTATTGGGTAAACCAATTTGCTGGAATGTGGGTGGCTGCGATTTCGACCATCATGTTGTTTTCCATCCTTTTGAAGCGCGCTGGTTACATTCAATTTGTGAATACTTCTCACTACCACGATTTGGGTAAATTGATGTTTGCATTCTCTATCTTCTGGACTTACACTTGGTTGTCTCAATTCTTGTTGTACTACTACGCTAATATTCCTGAAGAAGCAGTGTATTACTTCGAGCGTTGGGCTGGGTTCAAGTTTTTATTCTGGTTGAATCTCATCTTGCACTTTTTGTTTCCTCTGTTAATGTTCATGACTCGTGACGCTAAAAGAACGGAATCAATGATCATACCTGTTGCTACCATCATTTTGGCTGCTCACTTTTTGGATTTGTACTTGTGCATCATGCCAGGAACCGTAGGGCAAGCCGAAGCCGGTATTTATTCTTGGAAGTTTATCCTTGAAGTTGGAATTTTTGCATTCTTTGCTGGTCTTTGGTTGATGGTAGTAACCAAGAGCTTATCAAAAATCAATTTGATTCCTACGGGATCACCTTATTTGAAAGAATCGGTACTTCACAATACCTAATCACTTTTAGCACTAAAAAGAAAGGCGACCATTTGGTCGCCTTTCTTATTTTCTCTCAATTTGAATTTCAGATACATCTTTAACAAATCTCCGTCCCGTATAACGATCGGATTTGGAAATGAGAATGATGCCGTTATTCGGGTGACTTTCTGTTTCAGTAAGTAGGAAAACTTTTTTGCCGACAGGAGTATTGTGCAACTCATTCCATGAAAATGTTACAGCATATCCGTCTTTTGCCCGAATCGTATAGATGTATCGGCTAAAATGCTTAGTAGGATTGGAGTCCATTAATTCAATCTCTGAAAGAGCGGTTAATAATGGAATTCCTTTTGCTTTGGTTATGAGTTGTTTTTTATTCCTAGATGATTTTGAACAGGAATTCTTCCAAATTTTATCGTTTTGAATTGATCTATTTGGATTTTTGAAGGATTTTGTATGGCTCCAGTAACTTGAATTTGTGCTTGGAGGATGGTTCCTTGAAATAAGCCAAGAATAAACCACGAATATTTTTTGTTCATGTTTTTTTAGTTGCTATTCCGTATCCCAAATAATGCCATTTTTTAGGAATGAATGGAAGTAGAATTTGATCGATGCTGCCTAAAGTACTGCGTTGCTTTTCATTTCTTCCGAATGTGGCGAGAAACCCTGTCGTATGGATTTCTGTAGATTCGAATGGGGACGTCATTTGATGAATTTGTTCTTCGGTAAGATAATTCCAGGAATTCCCCCATTTGGTCATTTTTCTTCGGAGAAGAACATGAATGGGAGACGATACCAGGTTTTCGGCAAACAAAAAAACTCCACCCGGTTTTAGGGATTTATAAATCCTGTTGATCGCATCTTCTATTCTTTCTGTTTTTCCATGATGACCAACACCGCCCAAGACTGATTTGCAAATAACAAGGTCGTATTTTTCAATTTCTTCCAATTCAAGTACATCCAGATCGAAGTAAGAAATATTTTTATTTCCACCTCTTTTTTGATGCGCTTTTCGAGCATTTTTTTGAACATCAACGCGATCGGTACACTCAATAATGATCCCCTTGTTCGCGATCCACCAGCTCGGTCCTCCATTTCTAGAACCAATTTCTAATGCATGACTTATTTTATCCCATGGAATATTTTTTTCCCAATAGGTAAAAGCTTTTTTCCAAGTTTTAATATCCCATTCAATGACATATTCTTCCTCGTTGATCATGCTCAAAAATACGCGACCTTTTGAGTGAATGTGAATCCTTGGAAAGACAATTCAACCAAATAAATTCCTGGATATAAATTTCGTGTATCTATGTAGTTGATGGTACTTCCAGCTGGGATGATTTCAGATTTGATCAATTTTCCGTCTATGCTTAACATTTTTACTGACAAATCAACTTTGTTGATGTCGTTGATTTGAACAGCAATGAAGCCCAAATCGGGTGTTCCGTAGGCATAGAAATCGAGTTGATTGGGATTGGCAACAGCATTTGGATTTCCGTTGTACGTAGTAACAGGTTCGGTAATGCTCGTAACCTTTTGAGCGTTCCGAACACCATAAAAGGTAGGACCAACGGCATACGGATAAGCCGAATTCCAGTTGGCATCTACGGTACAGAAGTAAGCGTAAGTTCCGTTTGGATACTCGGGAGTAACGCAAAAGCGCCCATTGTGCTCGTCCAAATAGTCGGGTTGACCTGGGCGCGCAATAAATTCGTAGTCTTCCCGAAAATAACCCAATGGATACGTCGAATTGATGGCGGGTCCATTCGTTCGGCTCGTCATGTTTTTCAATTGAAAGCCCGATTTGATTCGGGTTATTCCACCGGTACCGTTGGTATTGCTATAAGCGTAAGCACCGTAAATAGGAAATCCGTCGTACGCAAATCCGATGAGAGGAGAATGGCGGGTGCTATCGATCACGTATAATCCATCGGCATCGTACAAATTACAAACGGTGGAAATAACGTTACGATCCAACTTGAACGCACTCGGATTTTGATGGTGGTGGTAATTCCCCATGGCCGGATGTCCTTTTGAACAATCAAACCCTCCGCGTTCTGCTACAATGGCATCCCGATTCCATGCCATGCTTGCACCGGGGCCGCCCGGACAAGGAGGATTTCCAGGTCCGCCGCAAAGCGATTGGGTGGTTGGATTCCAAGCCACGCCATCTCGGTAATCGAACAAGGCCACTCCGTTGATGAAAAGCCCAATGTTCCCACCGGTTGTGGCCGTTGGTGTTCCCGAGTTTTGTTGGGGCGTTAACGGAAGTTTGAAAATAGCATTTTGGGAGGTGGTAATACTCGGATTCCCATCCAAAAACGGTCCGGTGACATATCCTGGAACTCCGTTAGCAAAGACATAAACCCAATTGTTGGAATAATAAACACGTTTCACATTGGCCGAATCTTGGTCTTGAATTGGAGTTGAATTTCCACGAACATAATGCCGCCCTTTAATTCCATTGGCATTTCGGATCCATTGGGTAATGATGGGATTCGTTTGAGAAAAGCTTGAAAAAGAAACAAGGATGAAAAGAAAGAAAAAGGGTTTCATGTTTTTAATTTTGTTATTGACTCTTTTTTTTGGAATGGTTGTATTCGTATGGATATCCCAATTGCTTATTAAAGACAAATGACAAATCATTCAAAGTTAGCAAAAACGATTGTAAATCAACTAATTCGTTTTTTGTCATTGGATTTTGAACGATGGAAGGAGTAGCATTATAGTGTTGAAGTACATCCATCAATCGGTTGGTACGGCCATCGTGAAAGTACGGGTAAGAATAACTGATATTTCGCAAGCTAGGAATGGTAAATTTTAAGGAATCTCCTGGTTGTTTCGTCAAGCTGAATCGGCCGGTATCTTTTAATTTGGGGTTCATCGGTAAGCCATTTTTTTCAAATCCGTTTTTTCTGAAAAGTGGTTCTTCGTGGCATCGCTGGCAATATTGAAGGAAAAGGGTGTACCCATTTTTTTCTTGAGCAGTGAACTGAGCCTCTTTCCGTTGCACAGAGTCGTACTTGGATTGATTGGAGATGAGGCTTAGTTCAAAAATAGCAAGCGCCTTTAAAAAGTTTTTGGTATTGATTTCCTCTCGGCCGAAGGCCTTTTTGAAAAGAGTGGGGTAGGGAGCCGTCGTTTTTAACCTTTGCAGCACCTCGTTAACATTGCTCCCTAACTCGTTGGAATCGGTCAGAGGTGCAAGTGCTTGAACATCCAATTGGTGAACAGCTCCGTCCCAAAAGAAAGCATCTTTCCAGGCCAGATTAAAGAGTGCCATTGAATTTCGTTTTCCTATGCGGTCGTGTATTCCATGACTTAAGGCATGATCGGTGTGGGTAAAAGCGTTGTAATTCGAGTGGCAAGAGCTGCAAGAAGTTGAACTATCTGCCGAAAGAATAGGGTCGTAAAACAACCGTCTTCCCAACTCGAATTTGGCCTGTGTTGGTGGATTTTGTTGGAAATCATAAACGGGAACAGGCCAACCATCGGGAATAAAAAACAACTTTTCCGACGATATACCGCTCAGTAGAAAGAGCACAATCCATCCCCAAAATATCTTACCTCTGCTCATGAATACATTCAACAAAATACTGAGTAAATTTGGGGATTTCAGGCCCTGGAGACATGATTTTGCCTTCTTTTTCTTTTGGAATTTTTGAAATAAACTCTCCTACATCGATGGAATAATTTTTCCCAGGTTTTACCCAAATAAAAGATTGATTAGCGTTGTATCTACGAAATCCTCCCAAATGGTATTCAAATCCGCCAAAGGTTTCGCTTATTCCTTCCACTTTTACGCCAATGTAACCGGGGAACCATCCCCAATACATGTTGTTTTTCGGATCCAAATCATCCGTTCCCACCCCTTTTTCTTGAAGCGCAGAATCCACTCCAAAAAACAGTTGAATTGAATCCGCTCCCCTAGGCAGTTTCAATTCGATTGGTTTTTCGGCTAAGTAAAAATCCATTAATTGATGTTTCCAAACTTGTTTTTTCGGATGCACGTACCGCACATAACACTTCAGTTGCATCACAATAGCGGTGTCGGTTGGCGAATAAAGAAGGGTATTCATGGAATAGGGTTTTCCGGCAAATTGAACCGAGAACTTACACGATTGTGCTTTTGCAAATGAACCCATCAAAAATGCGATCAAACCTCCCCAGATTAGCTTTTTCATTCCCATCCTGAAAGATACAAACAATGCAGAAATTCCAATGTTTTTACCTCAAACTCCATCAAAATTTGTACCTTTGTAAGGCATGAAAAATATCCGAAATTTTTGTATTATCGCTCACATCGACCATGGAAAATCGACCTTGGCCGATCGTTTATTGCAAATGACCAACACCATTTCCTCCCGAGAATTGGTGGATCAAACCTTGGATAATATGGATTTGGAGCGCGAACGTGGAATTACCATCAAGTCGCACGCCATCCAAATGAACTATTCCTACAAAGGCGAGCCCTATGTTTTGAACTTGATCGATACTCCCGGACACGTCGATTTTTCCTATGAAGTTTCTCGTTCTATTGCAGCTTGCGAAGGAGCCCTTTTGATTGTGGATGCTTCCCAAGGCATTCAAGCTCAAACCATTTCCAATCTTTATTTGGCCTTGGAACAAGGTTTAGAAATTATTCCTGTTCTCAATAAGATCGATCTTCCAGGTGCTGAGCCCGAATTAGTAAAAGACCAAATTGTAGATTTACTCGGTGTTGATCGCGATTCCATTTTACCCGCATCTGGAAAAACAGGTGTAGGAGTGGATAAGGTTTTGGAAGCTGTTGTAGAACGCATTCCTGCTCCCAAAGGAGATGTGGATGCCCCGCTTCAGGCACTTATTTTTGATTCTGTTTACAACAATTTCCGAGGTATTATCGCTTATTTCCGAGTAATGAACGGAAAAATTTCCAAAGGAGATCCCGTTAAATTTGTGAATACCAACAAACAATATTTCGCTGATGAAGTTGGTGTATTGAAATTAGATATGGCTCCAAGGGATACGGTTTATGCCGGAGACGTTGGTTACATCATTTCAGGCATCAAAGAATCCAAAGAAGTGAAGGTGGGCGATACCATTACCCACGTTGCAAATCCCTGCCAGGAAGCGATTGCTGGATTTACAGAAGTGAAGCCCATGGTTTTCGCCGGGATTTATCCGGTTGATACCGAGGATTATGAAGAACTTCGGGAATCCATGGAAAAGCTTCAGTTGAACGATGCCTCCTTGGTATTTGAACCCGAAAGTTCAGCCGCCCTTGGCTTCGGATTCCGATGCGGATTTTTGGGACTTCTGCACATGGAAATCATTCAGGAACGATTGGAGCGCGAATTCGACATGACGGTGATTACCACCGTTCCCAACGTTTCTTACATCTGTCACATGAAAAAGGAGGAAACGTTTGAAATGCGAAATCCTTCCGATTTGCCAGATCCTACGTTGATTGATTTCATTGAGGAACCCTACATTCATGCCCAAATCATCACGGCTTCCGAATACATTGGTTCCATTTTATCGCTTTGCATGAGCAAAAGAGGTATTTTGAAAAATCAGGTTTACCTCACAGAAACTCGAATTGAATTAAATTTTGAAATGCCCTTGGGCGAGATTGTATTTGATTTTTACGATAAATTGAAATCGGTTTCTCGCGGATACGCTTCTTTCGATTACTACCAAATCGGTTTCCGCGAATCGAAGTTGGTGAAAATGGATATTAAGCTCAATGGAGAGCAAGTGGATGCGCTTTCGGCTTTAATCCACACCGACAAAGCGTACGATCTCGGACGCAGAATGTGCGAAAAGTTAAGGGAATTGTTGCCACGTCAGCAATTCGACATTGCTATTCAAGCGGCCATCGGTGCGAAAATCATCGCTCGTGAAACCATCAAAGCATTGCGAAAAGACGTAACGGCCAAATGTTACGGGGGTGATATTTCCCGTAAGCGTAAATTGTTGGAAAAGCAGAAAAAAGGAAAGAAACGGATGCGCCAAATTGGATCCGTAGAAGTTCCTCAGAGTGCGTTTTTGGCGGTTCTTAAATTGGATTAATCATGATCGTTCTCGACGGGAAGGCCACTTCTGCTCAAATTCGATTGGAAATTGCTGAAGCAGTTAAGGCGCTGCACATGGCTGGAAAAAAGACGCCCCATTTGTGCGCCTTCCTCATCGGCAACAGCGGTGCGAGTGAAACCTATGTGGCTGGGAAAGTTAAGGCTTGCGAGGAAGTGGGATTTCTTTCTACCCTAAAACGTTTTCCCGAAACCATTTCTCAAGAAGAATTGGTGAATGAAATTGAAAAAGTAAACAACGATCCCGATATCGATGGGTTAATCGTACAAATGCCTTTACCCAAACACATCGATGAACTAACGGTTACTTTAGCCATCGATGCTAAAAAAGATGTGGATGGATTTCATCCCACTTCCGTAGGTCGAATGGCGCTGAATCTTCCTACGTTCCTTCCCGCAACACCGGCGGGAGTTATCGAATTATTAAAACGATACCACATCCCAACATCTGGAAAACATTGCGTGGTGATCGGAAGAAGCCATATCGTAGGAAGTCCCATGAGTATCCTCATGGCACGCAATTCCGAGCCGGGAAATTGTACTGTAACCCTAACTCATAGCAAAACAACCAATCTCAAAGAGTTGTGCCTTCAGGCCGACATCATTGTTGCTGCTTTGGGGAAACCCGAGTTTCTAACAGCCGACATGGTAAAGGATGGAGCTGTCATTATTGATGTTGGGATTACTCGGGTTCCTGCTTCCGATACCAAATCTGGTTTTCGTTTGAAAGGAGATGTAAAGTACGATGAGGTAGCTCCCAAGTGTTCGGCCATCACTCCAGTTCCCGGTGGAGTTGGTCCAATGACCATCACCATGTTGATGTTGAATACCTTAAAAGCCGTTGAACTTTTTGGAAAATAAAGAATTCATGAAAACCTTTCCATTGATGGAGCATTTTTACACGCTTCAAGGAGAAGGCTTTAATTCAGGAAAAGCGGCCTATTTTCTGAGAATTGGGGGATGTGATGTGGGTTGTGTTTGGTGCGACGTAAAGGAAAGTTGGGATGCATCCAAACATCCTCAAGTTTCAGTTCAACAAATGACTTCCTGGGTAAAAGAGGCTGGTGCAAAAAACGTGGTGATTACCGGTGGAGAACCGGCCATGGTAGATTGTACCCCCATTACCACAGCGCTTCATGCCATGGGCGTTTCCGTGTGGATTGAAACGTCGGGTTGTTACCCCATACAAGGAGATTTCGATTGGATTTGCATATCTCCTAAAAAATTCAAAAAACCATTGGATTCGGAATTGGCCAAAGCCGATGAATTGAAAATCATCGTTAATCACAAAAGCGATATAGAATGGACCCAAAATTTTGTTCCTCTTGTTCCTCAAGCATGTCATTTATTCCTTCAACCCGAATGGGAAAAGTCGGAAAAAATGAATCCCTTGATTCGCTCGTTTATCGAGGCCAATCCCTCTTGGAGATTGTCTCTTCAAACCCACAAATACCTCAATATTCCCTAAGATGAAAAGCGAAATGATTCAGATGTACGACCCTTTAGAAAAGGCGTTAACCATCAACCTGAACAACCATATTTACGGTTCCTTCAATGAAATTGGAGCCGGACAAGAGGTCGTTTCATTGTTTTTCAAAGCGGGAGGAGCAAGTGGAACCGTTTCCTACAGCCAAAGTGCGTACGATATGAAAATTTCGGACAGCATTTACGGAAAGTGCGAGCGTTATGTTTGTCGGGATCGACTTCTTCAAATGCTCGATCGGGAATATCCGCACTTGGAAAAAATGTTGGAGCACCGAAAAGACGAAACCCAATTTTTCGCCTTTGCCAATACCATGGAGGCCTTGAATTATAAACGAACCAACCAAGGACAAGGGTGGATGGGCCTCCGATTTCAACACGAAAAAGGAGCAGAACCCAGTGAAGTGGTGGTTCACATCAATCTGCACGATAACAGTCCGCAATTGCAACAAACTGCAACCGGTTTTTTTGGAGTGAATTTAATTTATGCTGCCTTTTACTTGAGGGATAATCAAGGAGAATTTCTTCATTCTTTGATGGAAGGATTAGGCCGGGAACGCGTAGAAATTGATATGATTTCGTGCCATGGTCCGGCCTTTAAGCACTTTGACAATCGGATTCTAGCGCTAAAATTGGTGAAGTTTGGATACACCGAAGCAACCATTTTCGACCCATCGGGTAATGTTATTCAGCCTTCGGAATACCTGTATAAAAAACACAGTTTCGTTCTTCGAGGCCGTTTCCGTCCGTTGATGAAAATCAACCTTGATATGCTGGATAAAGGATTGGAAGCATTCAAAAAAGAAGAGGATGTTGAACATAAAAATATTTCCGTGCTGTTCGAACTTACTCTGAGGGAACTCGAGAAGCACGGAGAATTGAATGATCAGGATTTCTTAGAACGGGTAGATATGCTTTCCACAACTGGAAATAAGGTCATTATTTCCAATTTCATGCGCTACTTTACCATCGCCGAATATTTGGATAAGTTCAATCGGGGTAAGAAAATTGGCATGGTGCTCGGCGTAGAACGGTTTGCATCCATTTTCGAAGAGCATTGGTATGAAGGAATGAAAGGAGGTATTTTAGAAGCTTTCGGACGTGGCTTCGGGGGGAATATCAAGTTGTATTTGTACCCAACCTCAAACGATAGCGGCGAGGTGCACACCTTAGAAAACTTCCGTCCGGAATCATCTGTGCGCGGTTTGTTGAATTTCTTGGTGGATCATGGAAAAGTAAAGGATTTACAGGTCGAAGATCACAAGCTGTCTCAAATGAGAAGTTGGCAAGTGGAGAAAATGATTCAATTAGGTCTTCCTGGTTGGGAAAATTACATTCCAGAAGCCGTTGTAGACATCATTAAAAAACGCAAGTTGTACCAACAAGAATCGGCTTCTCATTAAGCTTGTTCATCATTAAAAAACAATTTTGTTTAACTTTTTGTTACTAAATAAAACGCATGACCCAACCTATTCAAGGATTTTCAAAATTTAGCAAAGAAGAAAAAATCAATTGGTTAATCGACACTTATTTTCAAGGAAATTCTGAGAAGGTCGAGTTTTTGAAAAGTTATTGGCACGAGAATTCTGATGTTCAGCAATTGCACGATGAGTTCATCGAAAATACGCTAACGAATTACTATTTGCCTTTTGGAATTGCTCCTAATTTCCGTATCAATGGGAAGATGGTAGCCATTCCCATGGCCATTGAAGAAAGTTCTGTAGTGGCCGCCGCTTCCAAAGCAGCTACTTTTTGGCTTTCCCGCGGCGGATTCTCTGCACGGGTGATTTCTACCATTAAGGTTGGTCACGTGCATTTCATTTGGAACGGTGAAGATTTTCGAAAGTTGGAAGCATTTGTTGATGGTTTGCAACAACGTTTTTTGGATGCCACCGATCACATTACCGCCAACATGCGCGCTCGAGGCGGTGGAATTCTCAGCACTCGTTTGGTTGACAAAACCGAAGATGAACCCAACTATTATCAGCTGGAAGCTCGTTTCGATACCGTAGATTCCATGGGCGCCAACTTTATCAATTCCTGTTTGGAAGCCTTTGCTGCTGTGTTAAAAGAAGAAGTTCATCAATTTGAAGGATTCTCTCAACCGTCAGATCAAGAATTGGATGTAGTGATGTGCATCCTTTCCAATTTTACACCCGAATGTTTGGTTCGTGCTGAAGTGAAATGCAAGGTGGAAGATTTGAAAGATGGAAACGTTTCAGGCGATGAATTTGCCAGGAAATTTCAACGTGCCATTAATATTGCCAATGCAGAGCCTTATCGTGCGGCAACGCATAACAAAGGAATCATGAACGGCATTGATGCTGTGGTGATTGCTACTGGCAACGATTTTCGTGCCGTTGAGGCTTGCGCTCATTCCTATGCCGCAAGAACAGGTCGATACAAATCTCTCACTCAATGCACCGTGGAGAATGGCGAGTTCTGTTTCTACATCGAAATTCCAATGGCTTTGGGAGTGGTTGGAGGCCTTACGAGTTTGCATCCGATGGTGAAATTCTCGTTGGAATTACTAGGAAAACCAAGCGCTTCTGAATTGATGATGATCATTGCCTCAAGCGGATTAGCGCAAAATTTTGGAGCATTGAGAGCATTGGTAACAACGGGAATTCAAAAAGGACACATGAAAATGCACCTGTTGAATATCCTCAACCAACTGGGTGCTACCGAAGAAGAGCGCGAACATGTGAAATCTTATTTTGAAGATAAAGTGGTTGTTCATGCCGAGGTTGTTCAGTACTTCTGTTCTCTGCGAGGAGTAACCCAAGCAGAATTGCATGGAAAGTAATTCGGAAATTATTTTTTCGGCGCACGCCCATGGAAAAATTCTTCTTTCAGGAGAATATGCCATTTTGGATGGCGCCAAGGGTTTTGCAATTCCTTTAAAAAAGGGACAATCCCTTCAAATTGGAAAAGCCACTTCAACAGATGCGTACATTTTATCGTTGGATGTAGAGGGGAATCCGTGGTTTGAAGCCCGGTTTCACCCTGAAACGTTGGGCGTAGAAATGCCCATCGGAACAAAAGAAATGTTGGATCGTTGGATGATGGTTTTTGAATTTGCTCAACAAAAAGGGGTAGATTTAAAACTAAAGTTAACCGGAATTCAAGCGGTTTTTCACTTGGAGTTTCCTCGTGAATGGGGGTGGGGAAGCAGTTCCACTTGGATTGCGTTGCTTGCAAAGTGGTTGGAATTGGATGCTTGGGAATTGAACAAGCATGTTTTTGGAGGAAGTGGTTACGATGTTTTCGCTTCTTTTTCAACTTCTCCCTATTATTTCAATTTGAAAGACGGAGTTCCCCAATTCGAGAATATCCAATGGAATCCATCTTTTCTAAATCAATTGTTTCTGGTGTATTTAGGTCAGAAACAAGATTCTCGAGCGGGGATAGCTCAATACCAATCCAAAAAATTAAACGTTAAATGGGAAGGATTCGTTGATAAGGCCAATAGTTGTTCCATCCATTTGAGCAAGGCTGAAAATCTTTTTGAATTTGAGTCCTATTTGCAAGAACACGAAAGCATCATTCGAATTTTAATAGGGGAAGAGACCATTCAGAACAGGTTATTTCCCGATTATCGGTTTGGAACCGTAAAAAGTTTAGGGGCATGGGGCGGAGACTTTGTATTGGTAACAGGGGCACCTCAAAGTGTGCTTGATTATTTCATGAAAGAGAAAAAGCTATTGGTTTTGCCTTTGCACCCCCTAATGGTTTCAAGCCATTAAGAAACAGCGCTAAAATCTCGTTTTCCTTTGTTTCTTTTTTTCAGTTCCTCCAAAACAAAGGTATAATCGGCGTTGGGTTGCAGCGAATTTGCATCAATCAATTTCGTTGCAGCCAACCTCGATTGCGTCATGATTTCCCCGTCGGTGGCCAGATTGGCAAATTTGAGATCTAATATTCCACTTTGGCGGACGCCACTCATTTCGCCCGGTCCCCGCAACTGAAGATCAACTTCAGCAATTTTAAATCCATCGGTGGTGTCGACCATGGTTTTAATTCGGGTTCTTCCATCGGTGCTGAGTTTGTCTCCGGGCATTAAAATGCAAAAACTCTGTTCAGCACCACGGCCCACTCGTCCACGCAATTGATGCAGCTGCGAAAGGCCGAATCGCTCGGCATTTTCAATCACCATCACCGAAGCATTCGGAACGTTTACTCCAACCTCAATCACCGTTGTCGCCACCATGATGTGGCAATTCCCCTTAACGAACTGATCCATTTCGAAGGCTTTATCGGCCGGTTTCATTTTTCCATGCACCATGGCTACCTGGTATTTCGGCCTTGGAAATGCCCTTAGCATGGCTTCGTACCCATCCATCAGGAATTTTAAATCCATGTTTTCCGATTCTTCAATCATGGGGTAAACCACATAAACTTGCCGTCCAAGATGAATTTGTTCCCGCATAAACTCCAACACTCGAATGCGTTGTTTGTCGGTAAAATGGATGGTTTGAATGGGTTTTCTACCTACCGGCAATTCATCAATGATGGAAATATCGAGATCGCCGTAGAGCGTCATGGCCAGGGTTCTTGGAATCGGCGTGGCCGTCATCACCAAAATATGCGGTGGAACGGGTGCTTTTTTCCAAAGTTTGCTTCGTTGTTCCACCCCAAACCGGTGTTGTTCATCGATAACGGCAAGTCCGAGACTTTTAAACTTAACCGGATCTTCAATCAAGGCGTGAGTCCCCACCAGAATATGGATTTCGCCACTTAAGATTCCTTCATGAATTCGGGTTCGTTCCGATTTTTTGGTGGATCCGGTGAGTAAAGCGATTCCAATGGGAAAGTTTTGAAGAAGTTCGCTCAAGCCCCGGTAGTGTTGGGTAGCTAGAATCTCGGTCGGGGCCATCATGCAAGATTGGAATCCATTATCGGCCGCAATTAGCATCGACAGCAGGGCTACGATGGTTTTTCCTGATCCTACATCTCCCTGAACCAATCGATTCATTTGCTTTCCCGTTTTCATGTCGTTCCGAATCTCCTTCACCACTCTTTTCTGAGCGTTGGTTAATTCAAAGGGAAGGTGATGTTGGTAGAAGGAGTTGAATAGGGTACCAACCGAATCAAAGATGTTTCCAGCAAAGGTTTTCTTTCTCAATTGGTTATTGAGCAATAGTTCCAATTGCACATAGAATAACTCCTCGAATTTTAACCTGTTTTTCCCTTGAAAAAATGAATCTCTACCGGTGGGGAAGTGCAATTCTTGGTAACTTTTGCAGCGTGAGAGCAGGGAAAATTCGTGAAGTAGGGCCGAGGGTAAATTTTCGGGAATGAAAACCCCAACGGAAAAAATTTCGGTTGATATTTTCGCTAGCGCTTTGGTGTCGAGTTTTTTTGCCCGCATTTTTTCGGTAACCGAATAAACGGGCTGGATACCTGAAACCTTGCTTTCTTGAAAAGATTCCCAAGTTTCCATTTCTGGGTGACCCATGTTAACATCTTGCCGATAGAGCGTTGGTTTTCCGTAGGCAACATAGATTTGACCTACTTTTAATGCTGATGATAGCCATCGAACGCCTTGAAACCACACCAACTCGAGCACTCCTGTGTCGTCTTGAATCTTTCCCATCAATCGTGCTCGTGGCCCTTGCCCGATCTTTTCCAATCGAATGAGCTTGCCAGCCACCTGAACGTAAGATTCGTCGGGGTTTATTTCATTGATTTTGATGATTTTAGATCGATCTACATAGCGGAATGGGATGTGCTGAATAAAATCTCCAACGGTGTGTATGTTTAATTCTTGTCCGAGGAGTTCAGCCTTTTGAGGGCCAACTCCTTTAACATACATCATGGATTGTTCGAGCGAATAGGGCATATTGGGTTACAAAATAAATAGGAATTTGAAGGAGTTGTTTGGTTTTGTTTGGTTTTAGTGGATTAAGGGAGTGGAAAGTGGATGAAATGTTTTATTTTTGCACCCCATCGGTCTGGTAGCTCAGTTGGATAGAGCAACTGCCTTCTAAGCAGTCGGTCGTGAGTTCGAATCTCGCCCAGATCACTTGATGCCCGCTTGTCGGGCATTTTTTTTGGAAATACCTTAAACGCATTCAGTTTGTTGAATATTTTTGCAGATGCATATTTCTTTAGATAAACGATCCGGCGGCACATGCGAGTGCTGTTCTACCATTCCAGCACGATTCGCTTACACCGTTTCACCGAAGAAAGACGATCCTCAAAATCAGGTTGCTTTGTGCGACGTTTGTTTTGCCGATGTTGAGAAATTGGAACAATTGGACCATTGGCGCTGCGTTGAAGGAAGTATCTGGAATCCGGATCCAGCGGTTCAAGCGCTCAGCTATCGCATTGCAAATCAATTAAAAGACAAGGAGAGCTGGGCTCAAAATTTATTGGATTCAGTCGAAATTGATGAAGATATTGTTTCTTGGGCCACTTCAAATCAATCGAATCAAATGATTCACTTTGATGCCTTTGGAAATACCTTAGAAAATGGAGATACGGTGGTTTTAACCCAGGCCTTGGATGTGAAAGGAACAAGTTTTTCTGCTCCGAAAGGAACGGTCGTTAAAAAAATTAGATTGGTTCACGATAACCCAGAACACATTGAAGGCAAGATTAATGAACAAACCATCGTTATCTTAACCAAATTCGTCAAGAAGAATTAATTTCATAAAGAGGTTGCGCAAAGATTGAAATTTTTGCATCTTTGCAATCTCTAAGTGGAAATTTTATTTCTGTCAATGGGGGATTAGCTCAGCTGGCTAGAGGGTCCCGAAGGAATTCGGGAAGGTCGATAGTTCGAGTTGAGAAATAAATTGGGGGATTAGCTCAGCTTGCTAGAGCGTCCCGAAGGAATTCGGGAAGGTCGATAGATCGAGTTGAGAAATAAATGGGGAATTAGCTCAGCTTGCTAGAGCGTCCCGAAGGAATTCGGGAAGGTCGATAGTTCGAGTTGAGAAAATAATGGGGGATTAGCTCAGCTGGCTAGAGCGTTTGCATGGCATGCAAGAGGTCATCGGTTCGACTCCGATATTCTCCACTTCAGAAGCGCCCTTGGGCGCTTTTTTTATGATTATAGCTGGCTAGATCGTCCCGAAATGCATCGGGAAGGTCATCGGTTCGACTCCGATATTCTCCACTACAGAAGCGCCTTTGGGCGCTTTTTTTATGATTATTGGTTGGCTAGATCGTCCCGAAATGCTTCGGGAAGGTCATCGGTTCGACTCCGGACTTCTCCACTACAGAAGCGCCTTTTGGCGCTTTTTTTATGATTATTGGTTTGTCCTTTTTAAAAGAGTTGAAACGTTTATAAACGTTTAAAAACGGGTAAGTTG
>CANMVY010000003.1 GCA_947501265.1 Bacteroidota bacterium | reverse complement strand
TCAATCCCTCCAAAACTCAACAGAGTAACAAATAGAAAAATTACCAAGCCCGTAACACTTCTTATTATTTTTTGCCTTGTCCTATACATCTATGGTCTCTTTTATCGAACAATCAAAACATAACGCGAATACGCAGGGGTAAGGGTAAATCGCATCCTACCAATAAGCGTAGTTCGTAAATAAGAAAGAGGATTGCTCCCATAAATAAATGAATAAACTCCAAGGTAGAAATACAATCAGTCAAAAACGGATCAATGGATTTGAAAAACATTAGTTCATCATTCTTAAAAAAACGAAAACAAACCATATTAGCCACCCCTTTGAAACAAATAATTTATGCGCATAAAAAAAGTACTTTAAAATTGCATTTTTGTTTAAAACAAATCTAACAAATAAATACGGACTAAAATGTAAATTTTTAGGTAATAAATTTTATTAATCGCAAATATTTTTTATTTGGCACTGCCTATTCCTTCTTTTTTCATTGCTTGAAAAAATAAAAAAACGAGGTAAAATTGCAGTTTGAAAAGAAAATCAAACTTGATCAATAGGATAAACACCAGCCAAATCGGAAAGAAATAAAAGATAATACGTGTTAGATTAGAGGTAAAAATTCTTTCATTTACTAAAGTAAAAACAGTTCAATAATATTGCGAAATAACCTCACTGACTGATTATTGAGAATCCCAACAAAGAGTAGCCGAAAACAAATACACTCAAAGCCAACCTACCTATTAAACGGTTTGAATAGCTAAGATTCTAATGATGTCAAAATCCTAGTTAAAGATGGATAACAAGATTTTTAAATTCGCTGCTAAACAACATTTGAATTAGAAAGGCTAAAATTTTACTAATATCCAAAAAAACATCTAAAAAGTACAGCTCCCCCCCAGCCTATTCAAAGAAATTACCTTTTAAGACCGTGTTAAGCATTTTAATTAACCCAGTGAAACTTCTCTTTTAAATTTAGATAAATGCTATTATTGATTTTTTTTTCAAATGTCCCTAATTTTACAGGTGGAATATCGAAACCAAATCTGTTGTTCAAGTATTCAATAAAGTCAATTTGAGGAATTTGGGGCTTAAAGAAGAAATTTTCTAATAAAAATTTTCGAAAAATAAAAGAAGTGTTATTACTATTAGGCTCGTTTACTAAAATTTTTTCCACCAATGCACAGAGAAAATGAAAGCAACCCTCATTTTTTAAAATTTTCAAATCACTTTCTTTAAATTCAAGTAATTTGTTAAAGAAACGTGCCTTTTCTAAATCGGTTCCTTTCTCGTAATGGCATAACAAATAGTTTTCAAGCCATTTTTTAAACTTCCAAATTGAATAAGAATAAATAAAAGGGTGTGATTTGAGAGTAGATTGATAAAGAGGCGAATTTTCGTTTTGAAGAAAAAAGTAATTGATTGTATGCCCCTTTTCTATATGACGAACATAAAAACTCACAATCATTTTATAGCTTTGATGATCGAAAGAAATACCTTCCCAATAGCTACAATTAAATCGCTCAAATGTAAAATGGATGTCCCCATTTAGAATCTCGGTAATTTGCTGAATATTCTTCGTGATTAATGCTTTCTTTTCTTGAGAATTTTCAAGTTGAGCTTCACAATTAGTTTTAAATTGGCAAAAAGACTCATCTACATATCTTTCAAACAACTCTTTTAGGTGATTTACTATCTGAACTTGGTCATCTTCAGAAAAATCGCTAATAGAAACAAAATTAGGAATATTCGTTACGTGGAAATTTAAGTCAGACCCAGAAATTTCTACTTCCCCATTAAGCCAGTTTATGAATGTAACCATTTTCTTACTTTATTGACCGCTTCAACATTTTTCTCTTCTCCGCTTTTTCGGATATATTTCAAAAGCATTCCTTCACTTTTATGCCCAGTTAATACCATTAAATCTGAGGTTGGGATTTTCCCATAATAGTTGGTTGCAAAACTTCGTCTTCCAATATGGGAGGTTAATAACTCAAACTTTTTAAAACGTCCCCTTACCTTTCGTTTGGTATTCGGATCTATTTTATCCCCTTCAACTACGTCATCCAATCCGGCTAATTTACCAATCTCTTTAAGATAATCATTATATTTCTGACTTGATATCTTGGGAGGGAACGTCCAACCCAAACGTTTTAAAGTTCTATACATTGGAGTATTTTCATAAATTCCACTCAATATTTGTTGATTTGTTTTCACTTGGCGATACTTGATATCCCTTACCACTTTTCCGTTTGAAATATACTTTTCAATCATTTGAGGTGAAAAATTCATAAAATCCGAGATCCTCGCACCTGTTCCACAGCTAATGATTAACCAATCTCGGACATTATTTAACCTTTCATTTTCAAAATCAAAGTTTTCAATTCTCTCAATCTCTTCAAATGAAAGAAAAATCGCCTTGTTTTCACTTTCTGAATAAGGCACCCTCCCCCTTAGCATTGGATGAATCTCTACTCCATCTTGGATAAAAGCAAACTCAGCAATTGTTTTGATATTCTTGAACACTTTACGAATATAGGAAGGACTGTACGCTTGAACGTTACAATAATCATCAAATTGTGCCTTAAAATCCCAATCAATATCCTTTACTTTGATTTTTTTTTGCAATAATTTTCCAATTTCTTGAACGATTTCATTGGTTCGTTTATATTTTCTTATAGCAGATGCTTTAACCAATTTCCTTTTGGCTAATACATACTTATCGACTTGGCTAGAAAACAACGCAGAATCTTTCTTTTTGACGACATGATTAACACTTTGACCTGTATTGACAATTTCTTTTAACCAATTTGTATCAATTACAACCGATCTATCCGTTCGATTATATCTTTCATAAATCGTTGCTTCGAGTGTTTTTAATTCTGCATTGATAAACTTTGCTATTTCATCTCCAGCTCTTTTAGGGAATCCTCTCTGAAGATCCCATTGATTTACAGAGATGATATAATCGGTTTTTAACTTAATATCTACCCCTCTTCCATCACGGAACCTTAGGTAAACCCTGGAATTATTTGAGTTTGCTTGAATGATAAATTTTACCGTTGCCATAGTGATTAACTTGGTACAAACTTAAAAAATTTTAGCCCACATTTAGCCCACATTTAGCCCACATCTCCTTATTATTTATCAACACCATTCATCTTTGATCATTTTTAATAACAATTAATTTGCTGATTTAAAGTCATTTAGAATAAAATAAGGATGAATAAGGATGAATAGTAAATAATGGGTTCGGGTCCCAGCGGGATCACCAAAAAGAAGAAGCCTCACATCGTGAGGCTTCTTCTTTTTAATTCTAGCCCACATTTAGCCCACAACTTGATTCTTGCGATAATTCCATGGGTTTAAAACGCTCTGTACCACTGAACCATGGGAATGGGTATTGGAAGCCATTCGCTGTTCGCATACATGCCGGTAAATCCAAATTGGAAGGCAGACGTCTCCGATTGATGGAATCGTAATCCCGGAGTAATGATGGCCAAACCATTTTTGGTGGTAGCTATCGGATTTCCAAACGGATCCAATTCCGTTGCAGATTTCGGCAAAATAATGAACGAATCAAAAACCAAAGATACCTTTTTGCCGATTTTCGACATTCCAGCCAAAGAAACCAACGTCCTGCCATCGCGCTCTCCCTCGGTCCAAATAGCACCGTAACCGCTGCTAAAGTTAATGTTACGCTTCTCATTGCCAAGCGTAATCGCCGCAAAAGGAAGGATACCTCCATAATCGGGAGCAGCCCAAGTGCCCGTGCCAATCAATCCTCCTAAGGCAATGTGAAGGTTATCTGAAATTTCGGTGGAATACTTGATGGTAGCAATCATCGGAATTCCCACCCAACTCGTCATTAATCCTACTCCCAACTTATCCGTTACACTAAATTGAATGTCAGGACCGAATAAATTCCACTGAATGTACCCTGTTTTCTTTTTCAAAGGCAATCCATTGGTGGTTAAAAAATACCTCGTACAAAACTTCTCTTCCCCTATGTAATTTCCACTTTCACTGAACTCCGATAATTTGACCAGGTCAATTTTTGAAATCACAAATTGAGGAATATACAGCTCCCTCCCCTCCTGGGTTTTAAATAGAATTTCGCGAGAATTACTGGAAAGAATTTGGCCGATCCATTTAGTCCCATCCGTTTGCAATACCGAAACGATTTGACTAGAATCAACATTCTGGGCCTCTAACCCAACAACCAAATTCAACAATAGAACCAAGAAAATAAACTTTTTCATCTTTTTTTTCTTCAAAGGAAAGGTATAAAAGATGGAAAAGTTATGATAAAAATCAGCTTTAGGACTCCAATAAAATCTGCAGTTCTTTTTCCACCTTTTCCGCTGAGGGCAACATTTCTTTTTCTAAAAATTCGTTCAGCGGAATCGCAGGTAAATTCAAAGCTCCAAAGACGCGCACCGGCTGATCGAGGTATCGGAAACACTGCTCATTGATTCGGCCAGCCAAAGCTTCTGCAAAGGAATTCAAGCGCTGTTCCTCGGTGAGAACCAACACTTTCCCGTGCTTTTTGACTGTCTCCATCACCAATTTCTCGTCGCACGGATACAAACTTCTCAAATCAATCACCTCTACTCTGCCCGGAAACTTCTTGGCGGCTGCTTCAGCCCAATAAACTCCCATGCCATAGGTAATCACAGCACAAGAATCGCCATCTTCTAAAGCATCTGAACTGCAATTCAAATGAACTCGTCCTTTTCCAATTGGCACCACATAATGCTCGTCTGGCTCAACGGTTTTTGCGCCGGCTGTTCCAGGCACTTTGCTCCAATACAACCCTTTGTGTTCAAAAACAACCACCGGATTGGGGTCGTAATAAGCAGCTTTCAACAATCCTTTCATATCTGCCGCATTCGATGGGTAAACTACTTTTATCCCTCGAACGCTTAAAATAGCACTTTCAATACAACCACTGTGGTATGGGCCTCCGCTGCCGTAGGCACCACAAGGAACACGAATAACACTGGAAATGGGGAATTTACCACGAGTTAAATAGCAACTCTTAGACAGTTCCACCACCAATTGATTCACCCCCGACCAAATGTAATCAGCAAATTGAATTTCCACCATGGGTTTTGTACCAACGGCTGCCATCCCTGCCGTTGATCCCACCAAATACGCTTCTTGAATGGGCGTATTGAAAACTCGATCATCGCCGAACTTTTCTGCCAAAGTAGCTGCTTCTCGAAAAACACCACCCAAGGTGCGCCCAACGTCTTGTCCGTATAACAAGGCCTCGGGATGTTTGGCTAAAATCTCTTCACACGCATGAAGGGCCGCATCCACCATCACCACGGGAGTTCTTCCCTCCGGGGAGCGCTCCCCTACTTCTGTTGTAATGGGCGTTGGCGCGAATTCGTTTTCTAGAACAGATTCTAATGGCGGATTAGGTGCAGCAACAGCTTTGTTCCAGTCGGCTTTCACCCGAATTTCAGATTCAATTTGAATGGCCTCCAGCGTATCGATGGTCATTCCGGCTGCCAAACATTCTTTTTTCAATACAGGGAATGGATCTTTGGTGGTATGTGAAGCCAGATCATCTTCACTTCGGTACCATTCTTTCCTTACACCAGAAGTGTGATGCCCCAACAAGGGCACTGCGGCATGTACTAAAATGGGCTTACGTTTCTCTCGAACAAATTCAATGGCGGTTTTCATCCCATCGTAACTTTCAGAGAAACTGCTTCCATTGATACGCATCCGCTTCATTCCTTTGAATCCCGAAGCATATTCGAAAGCGTCCATCGCTCTCATCTCTTTGCCCGTTGCAGAGATGCCCCAATCGTTATCTTGAATTAAATAAACAATGGGCATTTGGTGCAAAACAGCCATTTGAAAAGCTTCAGACACTTCCCCTTCGGTAACGCTACCGTCGCCCAAGGAGCAAAGTGCAATTGGAGCAATTTCATGGTGCATCAACCCCTGCCTTTCCATGTATTGAATACCTTGGGCCATGCCCGTAGCAGGAATGGCTTGCATTCCCGTTGCCGAAGATTGGTGGGGAATGGTAGGAAAACCATCTCTTTTTAAAGAAGGGTGTCCATAATACGTTCTTCCTCCAGAGAATGGATCGTCGTTCTTGGCCAAGAGTTGTAACATCAATTCGTAGGGCGAAAGGCCAAGACCCAGCAAAACCGATTCATCGCGGTAGTACAAACTAACGAAATCAACCGGATTCAGGTGAAATGCTGTTGCCAATTGAATGGCTTCGTGTCCTTTGGACGTAGAATGTACGTATTTGGCAATATCCCTATTTTCATCATACAAATCGGCCATAGCACGTGCAGTGCACATCAAACGCCAAGCCTTTTCTAAAATTGAACGATCCATGTTTACAAAGGTACTTCGAAATTTAGCAGGGTGGAAAATGCTTAGCAAAAATGATTTAATTTCGGGTTATGAAATTCATTTGCATTGGAAGAAATTACGCCGATCACGTTAAGGAGTTAGGCAACAAAATGGAAGAGCGGCCACTTATTTTTCTAAAGCCCGAAAGTGCTCTACTCCAAAATGGAAAGATTTTTATTCTGCCTGATCATTTGGGGCCCATTCACCACGAATTGGAGATTATTTTAAAGATCAATCGGAATGGGAAATGCATCGATCGTGAATTCGCCCACAAGTATTACGATGAAGTAGGCTTGGGAATTGATTTTACAGCCCGGGAATTGCAAAATGAGTTGAAGAGCAAAGGCCACCCTTGGGAATTAGCGAAAGGCTTCGATCAATCGGCGGTGGTTGGGCAATTTATTCCAAAAGAAACGCTTCAAAATCCAGAAAACATTCATTTTTATCTCACCAAAAATGGAGAAAAAGTGCAAGAAGGATGGACCAAAGATTTGATGTTTCAATTTGATTTTTTGATTCATACCATCAGCCAGTATTTTACGTTGAAGATGGGCGACATCATTTTCACGGGTACTCCAGCCGGCGTAGGTCCGGTAAACTCGGGAGATGAATTGATTGGATTTTTGGAAGGTCAGGAATTGTTAAGAACTCCGATCCGTTAATTGGAAGTCGGATCCTCTTTTTTCAGGACTTCGTTGATTTCAAATAAATTGCGATCCAATTCGCGGCTGTGATTATCAATTTCGTTCATCAGCAATTGAACGTCGTCCATCATTTTTCCCTGGTACAAATCCACCAGTCCCATGATGGTGGATAGAGGACCACGAACACGGTGAGAATTGTAGTAAGCGACCTCACGAAGCTTGTTGTTTTGATGAATAAGTTTTTGTGTTCGTTCTTGAATTTTGGCCTCTAATACGCGGTTAAGGCGATTCAATTCCTCCGATTTCTTTTCAATTTCCTCGTTTTTTCGATGGATTTCACGGTTTTTTGCTGTTAGCTTGAGGTTAGCCAATTTCATTTTTCGACTAAGTCGATACGATAGAATCAACGATGTAGACACGAACGCCAAAATAAGCCCTCCAATGATCATCAATAACCGGTTGCGTTCGGTAAGTTCAACCATTTGAGATCGTTCTTGTTCCACGGCTCCCCACTGAAGCGAATTGAAAAATGCCTCCTGATGACCCGTTCTTTCTTCATTGATTAACTGATCTTTCAAGGCAAGCAGCTTTTCTTGGCTGGCCAAAATCTTGGGAACATCATTTTGAGCTTTTGCAAGTTGAATTCCCAATAAATAAGTTTGTTCTTTAACCTTAAAATCTTTTGAATTCTGAACCAATTGAGCCGATTCATTGTACCAACGATTTGCTTCGATCCAATTACCTTGCTTAATTTCAACGGAGCAAAGCTGATTTTTTGCGTGGGAAATTCGATTTAAATCTTGGTTATTTTGGGCCAATTCTAAATGAGTAAGAGCCTCTTTTTGCGCTAATTTGATTTGATTTAACTGTGAATAGGCGTTTGAGCGAAGTTCATAATAAGCCAATTTCAAAGGCAAACTTTTTTGAAACTCGGGCGAAACCTCTACTTTTTTGAGAAGGTCCAAGCCAATTCCTGGCTTTTGAAGATGAATTTGTAATTCAGCCAAATCGGAATAGATGTAGGGCAAAACCAAGTCAAATTTGGATTTTTGGGCAAACTCTACTGCTTTGGTAAAACTTTCATTGGCTTTCTCGTAATTCTTTGAAAGAGAACTTCCTTTACCCATCAAATGGTACGCCAACGTGAAATCGCTATCCTCCCTAGATTGTTGAGCCAACTCAAAACACAAATCTCCCAAACGAAGTGCATTTCGAATGGAACCAACCCGACACGCCTTGATCCCGTTGGAATAAAGCGATGAAATACTTTGATTGGATGGGATTTGATGATTAGAATCCAACAATTCGTGGGTATTTCGCAACGAATTCTCTACAACCTGACTCAGGTTGCGGGGCAGGGTTTCCGATTCCTCTTGTTTTGTAGAACAAGAAAAAAGAAACATCATTGTTAATAATGAAAATAATACCCTGAATTTCAGCAACATATTTACGAATCGAAGATGCAATATATAAACAGTTTTTAAAATATCAAAACAAAAAGAAAAAGTTGTAGTTTTGAGAATGCGTTGGCTCATTCTCTTTTTTATAAGCGTTGGAATCACATCTTGCAAAGACGATACACCTTACATTCCTGTAACTAATACCGTTTGGCCAAAAATTCCAGAGCACGTAAAAGCTCCTAAGGCGAATGGAATGCTGATGCAATTTTCTCATTTTTTTTGGAACGATTCCATCGATGGACTTGATCGTCGGTTTCAATCGGACAGTAGTTTTCGGTTTTCTTTTAAATTCACCAACATCAAGTACATTGTTTCAAAGCTTGAGTTAAAGAATCAGTTGGGGAACTGGGTTTCGTTTCCCGAACAATATGGATTAATCAATCTAAATTTAGGAGTTGATTCCTTTTATCTAAAAAACATTCCAAATGGCACCTATTCATCGGTTCGTTTTCAGGTTGGATTGGATTCTTTAGAAAATCACGGCGATCCGCAACGATGGCCCAAGTACCACCCTCTCGATCCCTCTTATGGACAGTTGCATTGGGGGTGGTTGGGTGGCTACATTTTTCATGCAACCGAGGGGAAAATCATTCGGGGCGGACAAGAAAGTGGATTTTCCTTTCATTTAGGCGGTTTGATCAACCGAACCACAGTTGAACTTCCCATTAACCCATTAACCGTTTTGAATAACGTCCCCAAAATTCGAATCAAACACGATTTACATCGATATTTTTTCGGTAACAATCCGGTAGATTTTAATCAAAATCCGTTATCCAGTCATTCGGAAAACGACACGGTTTTTATTTCTAAATTGAAAGGGAATTTACCAAATAGTTTTCAGGCTCATTAATCCATGATCATGGATTCTCCTGAGCCATTCAAAAACTGATATTGATTCACTGAAAAGGTTGAATCAGAATCCAGTTTGATCCATTTACTGTATTTAAAGAACCATTTCATCCTCTGAGAAATAAGGCCTTTGGTGAGGTAAGCATGAATAAATGGATTCACCCGAAGTTGAATAATTTTTTCATTCTGCTCAAAAAAGATTTGCTTAAGGTGGAGTTCTAATTCATCCATCAATTTCATTGATGATTGAATGGTCCCAGTCCCATTGCAAGAGGGACAACTTTCAGTTACTTCAACGTTGGTTTCTGGACGAACCCTCTCGCGGGTTAGCTCCATCACGCCAAACTTACCGATGGGAGAAACGGAAGAAGTTGCTCTGTCCAAATTCAGCAATTCCTCCATTTTATCAAAAACCATTTTTCGGTGGGTTGGGCGCTTCATGTCAATGAAATCGATCATGATCAAACCTCCCATATCGCGCAGGCGAAGCTGACGAGCAACTTCTTCGCAAGCATCAAGGTTGATGTTCAAGACATTCATTTCTTGATCTTCTTCCTTTCGAATTCGGTTTCCTGAATTCACATCGATCACGTGCATGGCTTCGGTATGATCAATCACCAAATATGCGCCACCAACAAAGGTGACGGACCGACCGAAGGAGTTACGAATTTGACGATCAATTTCGTAAACTTCAAACAATGATTTATCCTTTTTTCGGTAATGCTTGATGATGTTTTGGAGATCTGGAGAAATTTCGGTGACGTATTTTTTCAGATCTTGAAACAGGGTTTCTTGATCAACCACAATTTCCTCGAATGAGTCACTTAATAGATCGCGAAGCAAACCAATTGACCGATCTTCTTCTTTGAGAATGCATTTTGAGGCCATGGTTACATGGATATTGGCGAACGCCTTTTCCCATTTCTCCAAAAGGGTATTTACTTCTTTTTGAATATCGTCAACACTAGCATTTTCGGCTGCAGTACGAAGAATAAACCCGTAGTTCTTGGGTTTTACGGCTAAAACGGCTTGTTTGATCCGCTTTCGTTCTTCAAGTTCTTTAATTTTTTTCGATACCGTTACGGAATCGGTGAATGGCATTAAAACCATGAATCTTCCTGGAATGGAAATTTCGGAGGTTAGCCGTGGGCCTTTCGAACTGATGGGTTCTTTAACCACTTGCACCATCACCAATTCTCCTTTATTCATCAAATCGGAAATTTTACCACCTTTATCGATGGGCGTTTGGATTTGAAAATTTTTCAGGGTACTGTGGTTGCGTTTGCCTTGCAATCGGTCTTGAACAAACTTCCGATAGGAGTTGTATTGAGGACCGAGATCGAGGTAATGCAAGAAACCATCTTTTTCGGTGCCAACATCTACAAATGAGGCATTTAGGGAGGTGGAAAGTTTTTTAACTCTTCCCAAGCATATATCTCCCACTTGCAAACCCTTGTGGGATGCATCACGGGTAAACTCGACCAGCTTTTTGTTTTCACAAAGAGCAATTTCCATCGAGTTGTTGGAGGATTGTATGTAGAGTGATTTTATAGCCATAAACAGAAATAGGGCGAATGGAAATTCGCCCTTATCCTAGGGTTAGAAATAATTATTTCTTCTTCTTGTGGCGATTCTTTCTAAGACGCTTCTTACGCTTGTGAGTAGCGATCTTATGACGCTTACGTTTTTTTCCGCAGGGCATAGTTTTGGATTTAGTGTTTAACTTTTAGTTTTTACTTCTTCAATTTGTTTTTGCACTTCCTTTTTGAGCACAGGGTCGTTGATCAGTGATTTGAATTTTTGAAGACAAATCACCGTGCTATCGTTTTTACCTAAGCTATACAACACTTGAGCACGGTAGTACCAAGCGTCGGGGAAGTTCGGATAATTTTCATTGAGAAATGAAAATCGACCATTTGCTTTATCCAATTGGTTGGATTGGATGGCGAGCACACCGAGAATGTACCATGTTTTTTGATGTTTGGGATCTTTTTTCAAAATCTCCCTTAACATGGAAACTCCTTTCAAAGGAGCTGGATCGGTTAGTGCTACTGCTTGCGCAAAAGAGGCTTGATAATCCAAATTTTGGGGATCAGCTTTGGTGGCCAATTCCAATGATTGGATGGCTGATTGAGCTGCGAAATTTCTTTCCGCAGAATCAACCGCATTATCCATGGCTCCTAAGAAGCGCGTTCCCGACTCGAGCAGGTATGGACCGTTATCGTTAGCGCTTTTTGCAAGCTGTGAGAATAAAATTCCGGTCATCAACAAATCATTTTGCTTCTCCCAGATTTTTATTTTTTGGAACAACAAGCTATCTCGTTGTGCCCCTTCGGCATTTTCCATCAATTGGTCAATGTCCGAAAGTTTTTGTTTCGTTAAGCTATCTAAAGAACCAAAATGATGAGCATAAACTTCATCAGATGTGAGTTCTTTGGCAACTTGTTCGGTATTGGTTTGACTCTTTTCGTTGGAAACATGGGTTTTAGGTAGAAAGTACAATGCCCCTCCTACCGCAACTCCACCAACAATAAGCCAAATTCTTAAATTCATGCTTTAACAGAACCCTTCACTTGAGAAATGAACATTTTAGAAGCTTTGAAAGTAGGTACAAAGTGTGCTGGAATTACCATTGGCTCTCCTTTTTGTCCTTTTTTGATGACTTTGCGAGCCACTTTTTGTGCACGTTTTTTCACCACAAAAGATCCAAATCCACGCACATACACGTTGTCTCCCTGAGCCATATTGTCCTTGATTACTTCAAAAAAGGATTCTACAACTTGTTGAACATCGATACGCTCTACTCCGGTCTTCTCGGCAATCTGATTGATTACGTCTGCTTTAGTCACTGTATTAAAATTTAAAATGATGGGTTTTCAAAGGATTGCAAAGATACTTTTTTTCCTTCAAAAAGAAAACAACTTTTAAAAAAATAGGTCATAACATTGCAAACAATTTTTTTACCGTGATCGAGCAATTTTTCAACTGGTACCACCAAGAAGGAAGGTCTCTTCCGTGGAGGGAACAACCTGAACCCTACCCTGTGTTTTTATCTGAAGTTATTTTACAGCAAACGCGTGTTGAACAAGGACTTGCCTATTTCCATCGGTTTATGGATACGTTTCCAACCGTTCAAGATTTGGCCAATGCTTCCGAAGAGGAGGTACTAAAGCTATGGCAAGGCCTCGGATATTATTCGCGAGCTCGAAATTTGCACAAGGCAGCGAAGCATTTGATGGAAATTCATCAGGGAATTTTCCCGAGTAATTTCAATGAATTGATCAAAATACCTGGAGTTGGGCCCTACACCGCCCGGGCTATTTTGGCCTTTGCTTTTTCAAAACCTGAAGTGGCAGCGGATGGAAACATTTGGCGCGTTACTTCTCGATTTTTTGGGCTCAACAACGAATTCCCTTCCAAGAAAACCATGGAATTAACCCAAGAGCTCTGGAAAGATTGGGTGGTACAACAACCTTCTGTTTTTAACAACGCAATGATGGATTTGGGCTCGGGAATTTGTACCCCAAAACAACCCAAATGCGAACAATGCCCCCTTCAATCCCAATGCTTTTCTTTCCCCTCTGGAGCTTGGGTAAATTTACCATTCAAAGAGAAAAAAACGAAGGTAAAGCCCTTGACGTTGGTTTACCTCATTTCGAAAAGCGATGGAAAAGTATTGATGAAGAAACGTGCCGAAAATACGATTTGGGCGAACATGTACGATTTTCCGGAAATGATATTCCCATCCCATTGGAATAGTGAAATGGATATTCTCGAAGAAATATCAAAAAATTCAAGGGTAAGTACCGTTCATTCCGTTGCAAAACAGTCGTTTCATTTGCTATCCCATCGAAAAATTCAACCATTTTTTTGTTTTGTGGATTTTGTTCCTATCTTACAACTTGAAAGGGAAGAAAAGTGGATTCCACTTGAACAAATCCACGAACTCCCCGTTCCAAAAATCATCGAATCATTGATCGCAACTTTCTAATATTATGGGTTCGCTAAACAAAGTAATGCTCATTGGAAACTTGGGGAAAGACCCCGAGATTCGCCACATGGACAATGGAGCGGTAAAAGCTTCTTTTCCACTTGCCACCACTGAAGTATACAAGTCTGCCGACGGTGCACGCCAAGAGCGAACCGAATGGCACAACATTGTGATGTGGCGCGGTTTGGCTAACCTAGCTGAAAAATACCTTCGAAAAGGAAAACAAGTCTTCATCGAAGGAAAACTTACCTCTCGCTCTTTCGAAGACCAAAACGGCATTAAAAAATACATTCACGAAGTGGTTGCTGAGCATATTGTTCTCATGTCAACCGAGCGCCGTGAAGAAAACCGTGAACCCAATTCTGGATCGGGTGGCGGAAATTTAAACGAAGGTGGAATGGGTTGGAGCTCCGGCGACGACTCTGGTTTTGACGAATTAACATAAGCTTTGGACGACCCTTCCCCTGCCCTGCCCGGTATTCTGCTTACCCCTCTTTTGATCGGTCTAGCAGTTCTAATTCTACTTATTCTTCTTTCGGCAGTGACCTCTTCCATGGAAGTGGCCATTTTCTCTTTGAAATCCGATGAAAAACAATCGCTTTTGTCAGAAAAAATTGATGAGCGGTTAAAAAAGCTGTTGGATTCGGATCCGTTTTCAACCCGAATTTTGATTGGAACCCTGTTGCTCACTTCCAATATTCTCAACATTTCATCGGTTGTTGCAACGTATTACATTGGCTTCAAAACACTACCGCTCGATCCCAATAATTTCTGGCACTTTTTGTTGCAATCTACCGTAGCAACGCTATTGATTGTTGTTTTCGCAGAAGTTGTACCCAAGCATTATGCCTACCACCATCGAATAAAAACCATTCGTTGGGGATATCCTTTGATTGGCTGGATGCTTCGAATCAACTACTACCCTGCTCGCCTTTTGGCTTCTACCACCCGATTTATTGATAAAACCAGCGAGCAACGGTCGGCCTCGGTAAGCGTTCACGATTTAAATCAAGCCATTGAAATTGCTTTTGAAAACGACGTAACCGATTTGGAAGAAAGAGCGCTGCTAAAAGGAGTGGTGAATTTTGGAACCAGAACTGCAGCGCAAATCATGCAGCCCCATCACAAAATCGTTTACCTCAAAGAAAGCGCTACCCTAGAAGAAGTTCACGCATTCGTTGCCGAGCAGAAATTCTCTCGCGTACCCATTCGCAAAGACGATTACGAAGAATTTACGGGTGTTCTTCATGTAAAAGATTTATACTTCAAACCCAATCAGTCATGGAAATCCTTGGTACGTCCGGTTTTCATGGTACCCGAAACCAAGAAAATCGACGATCTTTTTCGTGATATGCAGCTTCAGCGCAACCACATGGCCGTGGTCTTAAATGAATACGGAGAAGTGGAAGGATTGGTGACCATGGAAGATGTTTTGGAAGAAATCTTCGGGGAAATCAACGACGAGCATGATGTGGTTGAATCGTGGATCAAAGAAATTTCTGATCATCAGTGGGAGGTGAATGCCTCGGCTAGCCTTGGTGACCTCATCAAATATTTTCATTTGCGCGAAGATTACTTTGCACCGTTTGAAGGTGAGGTAGAAACTTTAGGAGGGTTAATTTTGGAAATTGCCAAAATCATTCCAAATGAAGGCGATTGTTACCAATACGAAAAATTGCAACTTTGCATCGCAAAAGCTAACGACAAAAAAATTGAAAAAGTACATTTATCGATGTAGCCTCGGCGCTGCCATTCTATTGGGTGCGTGCACCAACGATTCTTATGCGCCTAAACCCATCGGCTATCCGAAAGTGGAATTGCCTCCGGCTGGGTACCAACCTTTGGCCGATTCGATTCCCTTTTCAGCAAACATCGCTAAATCTTCTTACCCTCGGAAAAAACCATCTAACCCGGGAGATTATTTTTTGGACATCGAGTATCCAACCATCAAAGCGAAAATCCATTTGAGCTACAAGCAATTCGAAGGTAAATCAAAATTGCAGGAAATGATGAACGATGCCTACCTCTTCACCAGCAAACACCAGCAAAGAGCCAATGGCATTTCGGAAAACGTCATTCATAACGATGAAAATCGAGTGCATGGGCTATTGTTTTCGGTTTCTGGCAATGCAGCCTCGCCCATGCAATTTTGGGTGACCGATAGCACCAATCATTTCCTTCGAGGTGCTCTTTATTTCTTCACCGAACCCAATGCCGATTCGCTTAAACCTTATACCCAATACGTTTCAAAGGACGTCATTGAATTGATCGGCTCCTTGAAGTGGAAGAAATAAGCCCCCAGCAATTGCCTTTGAGGAAACCGGAATATGTACGGTGTTTGAGGGTCTTATTTCCGGTGTCTGAGGCTCTCACTTTCGGTGTCTGAGGCTCTCGAAGACACCGCCCCGCTCCCTTCGAGTTGCCTCAGGGACCGCCCATAGTCGTAAACGGGGGCAAATATTGTTTTCGAAAAAAATTCAAAAGCTCGAGGAAACGGGGGCTACCGCCCCCTACCCAAGTCAAATTTACGGCATTTCATGATCGTAGTCGTATCGTAAACGTTTATAATCGTTTACTTACGTTTATAAACGTTTCATTTACGGCTAACCCCGAAAAAAGCCGTAAATTGCTCTCGGTGGGGGTGGGGATTTATCCCCCATGGAAAAATTTATTATTTTTAGGGCAACGGCTCCCTGAGTTTACCGAAGGGCGGCACCTGAGTTAAGTTAAAGTTTATTAACCAGTTAAGTCAATTCCATTTAAAAAAAATCTATTACTAGACGAAACGAAAAACTCAAGTAACTCCTTTTAAGATTCCGCTCCTTAAAGTGGAAGAAATAAGCCCCCGATTTTTCGAGGGCATCTTGATCAAAATCCTAACGTCACCCCAACGAGTAAATTCCTTCCGGCTTGCGGATAGAAGAAATTCTCTGTAACCCGGCTTCCTGAAACATAAGAAAACGTGTAACCGTTGGAAGAAAACTGAGCATTCAAAACATTGTTTACCAAGGCATTCATTCGTATTTGAACATCTCCAACCCTACCAAAATTGTATTCGAATCGCAAGTCATTCACCCAATAAGCATCCATTTTTCTGCTTTCGCTCGAGGTATTATCTAAGTACTGTTTCCCAACGCGTTGACTCATCCAAACCGCCTTCATGTTCTTCATAGGCGACCATGCCAATTGAGCACTTCCAACCATAGCCGGTGAAAAGGCAATGTCGGTATGATGATGCTTGGTAGAATCGTAGGCCATGTTATCGTAATTGAAAACCATCTCGGTAAAATGCGGAATTTTATTCTGACTTAGGGTAACATTTCCCATGATTTCCAATTTGTTAGGAATGATGCTCCAACCGGCTTGAATTTCAAGTCCTCGGCGGAATGATTCGGGAACATTGATTCTCAAAGGAGCACCCACATCATTCAACGCGCCGGTTAACACCAACTGATCTCGATAAATCATCCAATACGCGTTGGCTTCCACCATCCATTTTTGGGTTCTTTTGGAATATCCCAACTCCAAATCGAGCATTTTTTCGGGATTGGGGACGGTTCCAGTTGCGTTATCAACAAAATCGGAACGAATAGGCTCTTTCTGTCCAACAGCTGCCGATGCAAACAAACGTTGGTTCTTTGAAAGCTGATAATTTAATCCGGCCTTGGGGTTAACGAACAAATAATCGCCATTGAAAACGGCCGGTAACAAGGTGTTATCGATTCCAGTTCCCGTATAAAGCACCCTTCTTACCTGAACATCCAACCAAGTGTTCCATTTTTCAGAAACTTGATGCTCGGCTTTGTAGTAGATGTTGGCATCTACTTTTCGTGCTCGAGAACGGTAATACTCTTTTCCTAAGGGCGCCACCGAAGCCCACTCGGCCCAAATGATTTCACCAAAATGGTTTCCAGTGTAGGAGTTAACAGCACCTCCTAAAATTCCGTGAAACTTTTTCCCGAATAACGTAGAGGTTTTGTCCAACGAAAAAGTTAATCCACCAAAGTAGTTATTCAACCAACGGCGACGAATAAAATCTCCGGAAGTAATGGAGTCAGATCCAACCACCACAGCAGGCAATAGGTAGTTGGAAAAATCATCATCATTTCTGAACTGCTCAAAAAACCCGGCCCCATGCGTAAAATGCAATGCCGTTTGAAAGTTAAGTTTCGAATTAAATCGATACCCATAATGAATCTGAGCATGGTCCTGCTGGTATTGATCCACTTCATTTTGATAGGTGTAATAATTGTACGATCTACCCGAGTTCAACAAATTACTGCGGTCTTTGTCCGACAAATAATTCCGATCAGCATAGGCAATCATTCCCAAAGAGTCATTTTTTACCCGAGATTCCGGCGTGCCGTACCAACTTTGGTACGTTCTTTCTTTTCCAGAAAACTGCATGATTTTAAGAACCGATTTGGAACCGGAACGGGTGGCAGCAAAATAATAACTTTGCAAGAGAGAAGAGGCTCGGTCGATGTAGCCTTCTGATCGAATATCGCTAACCCTACCTTCCAGGTTCCAACGAAAATTATTTGTTTTCACGTTGAATTTCAAGGTATTCTTAAGCGTACCAAAGGATCCCCCTGAAATGCTGTACTCCGCATAGTTCAAATGATTGGGTTGATCTGTACGCAAGTTAACGGTACCTCCAAATGCACCTGCACCGTTTACCGAAGAACCCACCCCGCGCTGAATCTGAATGTTAGAAAGAGAACTAGCAAAATCGGGCATGTTTACCCAAAAAACACCCTGACTTTCAGGATCGTTCAACGGCACTCCATTGATCGCAACATTCACTCGGGTTGCGTCGGAACCACGAATACGCATTCCGGTGTAACCAATTCCTGTTCCATTATCGGAGGTAACCACCACCGAAGGAGTGAATCGAAGAAGAAACGGAATGTCTTGCCCGAGATTAAGCGGTTGAATGTCTTTGGATGTCAGATTTGTAACCGCAACGGGAGTATTTTTTCTTACGTTGGTTCCTGCCGTGATAAGAACTTCCTCCGTTTCTAGAGGTTGATAGGCCAAACCGACCGAAATGTTTCCACCTTCTCTGATTTCAAGGAGAAAGGTTTGAAAACCAATCCTTGAAAACTTCAGTTTAGAAGGAAGCGAGGATACATTGATTTCAAAATATCCATTTTCATTGGTTTTTACGGTGTTTGAGAGATTCCCGTTCTCCTGAACGAGAGCATTTTCAATCATCCGGCTATTTTCTTCCAAAGTCCCTACATTCCCGGTAATTTTGAATTGGCTGAAAGCCAAGGCTGGGAAAAGTAAGGTGATCCCGAACCAAAAATTTTTCATTTTCTTTTGAAATTTAAGTTAGAAACTGTAGCGGTACGATGGGGTATCGAACCACCGATTAGTTCCCTCAGTCCCTCCGCCAGCATTATCTGGATCAGGTACCGAAGCCTCACTTAAAAGAGACTTCTTGGGTTTGTTCTCAGCAACATTTTCCATTTTGGCGCCTTGATGGAAAATGAAGCACCCCAGAGTGGTGCAAATGTATAACCAAATGCTTTTTCGAAACTCCCTTTTTAAAAAAAAAGTTTACCCTTAAAACAAAATACTTCCCAAGCGAACCATGGTCGAACCTTCTTGAATAGCGAGCTCATAATCGCCCGACATTCCCATAGAAACGGTATTGAAATGTTCAGGAAACTCCGTTTTCAACGTTTCAAATAGCGATTTTATTTGTTGAAATTCAGATCGAATTTGGTCTTGATCTGTGACCATTGAAGCCATTCCCATGATTCCGCGAATACGAACATGCGGATAATTCTGAAAATCGATTTCGCGGATTTGTTGCAAAAAGGTAGAAGCCGGAAAACCAAATTTCGACTCCTCTTGGGCCACATGAACCTGTAACAAGCCATCGATCACTCGGTTGTTTCGCTCGGCTTGCTTGTTGATTTCTTGCAGTAAATCTTCAGAATCGATGGAATGAATGCACGAAATGAATGGAGCAATGTATTTTACCTTATTGCGTTGGAGGTGGCCAATCAAATGCCAGTGAACTCCGGGAAAATGATCCACTTTTTCCATCAACTCCTGAACCCGGTTTTCCCCAAAATTCCGAATTCCTAAATCGTACAACGGCTGAATTTCTTTAACGGTATGAAGTTTGGTTACTGCAATGAGGGTTACCTGTTTCTCCTCCAAACTTTCAAGGATGCTCCTTACCTTTGTTGAATTCATGGACATTTTTTGATGCAAAAATACACGAAAATTGCGCTGATCCTTTTTTTGTTCGGTTGTGAATCGACCCCGTATTCTGATTTACAACCCGAACTCAGCCAAGAAAAATTCACAGCAACTTTGCTGGATCTTCACTTGGCTGAATCGGTAAAAAATGCCGACGTGGTGTACCAATTTCATCAATTTAACCCACAAGAGAAAAAGCAGATCTTTTTATCGGTTTTTAAAAAACACCAAACCGATTCGGCTTCCTTTTTTAAAACCATGGAATATTATCAAAAAGCCAATCCAAAAGCGTTCGAACAAATTCTTCAAGCAGTTGTTCAACAATTGGATTCCATAATCAATCTGAAAAAATCACAGATCACAACACCCAAAACTCCCATTACCGACTCGACCAAACTCCGTGAAACTATATCCCGAATACTTAATCGATAAACTCGATTTCTCTGCATTAAAATCGCACATTTCCCATTACGGTCGAGGAGTGGCTTCTCGAGAATTTGCACTTCACCTGCCCTTATTAGAATCCGAGGAAGATGCCCTTCACCAAATGCATTGCATTGAAGAATTAAGGACCCTTCTCACTTCAGGCGGTGATGTTTTTTTCGAAGAGACCCCCGACCTCAATCCCATATTGAAAGAAGCAGCGATTGAAGGTTTCATGCTTGGAGAGTATGACATTTTTCTGATCGCAAAATCAGCCAGAAACCTGGTTAAATTCAAGAAATTCTTGGATAAACAAGTCGAAGGTTTTGAACATTTGAATCGGTTTTTATCTTCTTTTCATTTCGATTTAATTTGGTTGAAGGAAATTGACCGATGCATTTCGAAAGAGGGGAAAATCAAACCCGATGCGTCAACGGAATTGAAAAAGGCGAACCAACGTCATTTGGTTAAAGAAGACGAAACACGGAGTCGCCTAAATCAATTATTCAAAATTGCGAAAGAAAACAACTACACTACGGAGCCTTCCATCACCATCCGAAATGGAAGAATGGTCATGCCGTTATTGGTGGAACACAAACGTAAATTTCCTGGGGTTATTCACGATGAATCGGCAACTGGAAAAACCATTTACCTCGAACCCAATGAAGTTTTTGAGTTGAACAACGAGCTTAAAAACATCGAGTATGAAATGGAACGGGAAAAACGAATCATCCTCGCAAAATTGAGCCAAGAGATTCGTTCCAAAATTCAACTGTTTCAACAATCTTTTAAGCTTTTCACCCTTTTGGATTTTTTCCGCTCGGTCACAGCTGCCCTGGGCGATTTAGAAACCATCATTCCTGAATTTTCCGAGACGGGTTTTGAATTGGTAGAAGCCACCAATCCCGTTCTTTTTATTCAAAACCAAAAACGTCACCGCCCAACCATTCCCTTGTCCTTGAAAACCAATCAAGAAAAATCGCTGATTTTGGTTTCGGGTCCGAACGCTGGAGGTAAATCGGTAGCATTAAAAACGGTAGGACTGATCCAGCTCATGGCACAATCGGGGCTGCCCATTCCTGCGAAGGTTGGGACTCATTTAAAGTGGTTCGAACAATTTTTTGTTGATTTGGGCGACAATCAGTCGGTTTCAAATGAACTTTCAACGTATTCGGCCCACCTCGCAACCATGCGTAAATTCATGGCTGAAGGCAACGATAAAACCCTCATTCTCATCGACGAATTTGGGATGGGAACAGACCCTACTTTTGGCGGTGCTATTGCCGAAGCCATTTTAGAGGTATTGATCGAGCAGCATTGTTGGGGAATGATCAACACCCACTTTTCCAACTTAAAAACCTTTGCTGCACAACATCCGGGCATTGAAAACGCATCCATGAGCTTCAATTTGAAAACTTTGGAGCCCAGATTTCAATTTGAGCAGGGAATTCCTGGAAGTTCCTACGCGCTCGAAATTGCTCAAAAAATGGGCATTCCACCATCGGTCATTCAAAAAGCAGAACATAAGGCCGGAAGAAAACAAAAAGACGTTGATTCTTTGATGATCGACCTTCAAAGAAGAGAACAAGAATTAAAGCGATTGATTGAAGGCAATGCTGTAAAAGACGATTTGTTGGAAGAACTCATTCAAATCAATAAAAATGCTGAAGTTGTTCAAAAGCAAACCGAAAAAGAAATCATTCGGAAAGCCAAAGAAGAAGCTGCCAAAATTCTACAAGATGCGCAACGGGTAGTAGAAAAAACGGTTCAAGACATTTTATCGACTGGTGCTGAAAAAGAAAAAATAAAAGTCATTCGTCAATCCTTCGAAGTTCAAAAAAGTAAAATCAAAGACGAGCTTAAAAAGCTCCCTCCTCCTCCTCCACCCAAAGCTTCTTCCGATGCGTTAACCATTGGAGGGTGGGTAAAATACCAACCAACAGGTGGAAAAGGAAGAATCATAGAACTGAAAAACAAACGTGCCTTTGTTGAATTTGATGACATTCGAATGATGGTTGATCCACAGCTATTGATTCCCATCAAAAATCATAAAAATACGTCGACCCAAAAGGTAACTATTTCCATCACCAACCCCATGGAAAACTTAAGTTCTAATTTGGATCTAAGAGGATTTAGGGGGCCAGAAGCAATCACTGCATTAGATGCATGGTTAGATCGTTGTGTTTTAACCGGGGCTGGGAATTTGAGCATTTTGCACGGCCGAGGCGATGGAATTTTAAGAAAATTAATTCGAGAGCAATTGAGGCGACATCCGAATGTAGAAAGTTACGAAAGCGAGCACGCCGACCGTGGTGGCGATGGAATTACCCTGTTGAGGTTGAAATAATTCTTGCTCAATTCCTCATTTTAAATTACCTTTGTTTCAGTTTTCGGTTCCATGGAAGCATGGATGAAAAGGGAATCAGGTGAAAATCCTGAACAGTCCCGCTGCCGTAATCCTCGAAAGGATTTGTTCGTACCACTGTTCTACCGGAATGGGAAGGGAACAAATACTGAGGAAAGTCGGAAGACCTGCCGAAAGCGATGTGAGGCCTGCATCTTCGTGGATTGAGATGCCCAAACGAAAAAACATGCTAAAAAAACTCCTGCTCGTGGCGATTTTCGCTTCGGGATTTCTTTCGGTTTTCTCTCAGAAAATCGACACCCTTGCCCCTGCCGATATCATTACTCGGCGGAAACCCAAAAGCTATCCAACCGCAGCACCAGCAACCACCTTAGATCGCTCCAACTCTTTGAGCATGGACGCCCTTTCAGCTGCTTCCCTTTTAGACCAGAACTCCATGGCAACCATTCGGGGTTACGGCCCGATGGCCCTTCAAACCGCATCTTTTCGAGGTTTACCCGGAGTTGGCACCCAAATCCTTCTGGGAAATCAACCCATCAATAGTCCCATCAATGGAGTGTTCGATTTGAATCTGATTCCGGCCTTCTTCTTAGGGGCCATTCACCTTCAACCGGGAGGCTCTGGCGGTAGCTTTGGAGGCGGAGCTGTTGGAGGAAATATTCAACTCCTTCCCGATCAATCCAAGCGAAATTCAATTCTCCTGCAAGGTGGAAGTTTTGGCTCATACGCCATAGGGACAAAAGTTTCATTGGGTAAGAATTTAAATCTCGCCTTCTTTAAGGAAGAAAATCAACTCAATTACTCCCTTCCCAAATCTCTTAACGGGCTAAGCCCAAACAACCGACTGGAAAATTCCCAAATGAAGCGAACGGCATTTCAAATGAGTTGGGGAAAACAAGGTTGGTTACATGCCTCCAATACCATTCGACATTTGCCCATTTCTGTAGTTGCTGGAAAAGGAACTGCGATACAAACCGATAAAATGATTCGTTTCCAAGATGGGCAAATTTGGAGAAAAAATAACCACCAATGGGAATTGGAGGAGTTTGGAAGTTATGAATGGAATCAATACGAAGATGCGAAAATTTCACTCAACGATACCAATCACTGCGGTTGGTTGGGTAGCCAGCAGCGTTGGAAAATTCACAAAGGACGTCATTTATTTATTTTAGAAAACGGTTGGCAAGGGTATTGGGCTCGTTCTCCCTATTATGCCCAAGATTTCAATGGATTGAGATGGAATGCACTAGGAAAGTGGAACTTTGAGAGTGAGGATTCCAGCATTCAAGGCCATTTTCTCGTTCGAAAAGAACAATTCCAACAATCGTTTTCACCCTGGATTTTGGATGGTTTTATTCAAAAAAAGGCAGCTAACTTTACGACGAAAATTCATATCGGACAAGTTTTTCGATTCCCTACCTTGAATGATTGGTATTGGGTTCCTGGCGGAAATCCTTCGTTAAAACCTGAAGAGGGTTGGAATGCTGAATGGGGAGGAGTGGTTAAAAATTTTGAAGCAACCATTTTCGGCACATTTCTATCCAATCAAATCCTGTGGATTCCCACCTCCGCCGGATTTTGGAAAGCTGAAAATGTTGGTCAATCCCGCAGTATTGGCCTTGAATGGAAAATCAATCAAATTCGTGTGGGTCGATTTGTAGGCGAATTCAATGGAACTTACCAGCAACCACGCCAATGGAAAAATGCTTGGATTCCTCTTCTTTATCAACCCGATTGGAAAATTCAGTCGAAATGGGCTACGAATTGGAAAGGGCTGAAGGGCGAATTGAGCATGGTAGCCCAAGGAAAACGCAATGTTACTACCGACGCTTCCGTTCAGCTTCCGAACCAAGGACAAGTTAATCTATGGATAGATTTCAGTGAGAAATTGCCCAAAGGATTAAGCGGGAAATTAGGCATTCAAAATATTTTGGGGAATCAGGTTTGGTACATGCCTTATTTACCTGCCCCTCGATATCAAACACAAATTCAAATTCAATACCAATTTTTATGAAGAAAATAATTTTTAGCTTACTCGTTGGATTAACGATGTTCGCATGTCGTGATCGTGGACATTCAGGTCATGATCGTGATTATTCTCAAGGAGTCATTATTGTGAATGAGGGCCTTTTTTCGGGCGGTTCAGGTAACATCCAATTTTACAACTCGAGTACGAAGGAACTTTGGAATCAGGTTTTTGACTCGGTGAACAATCGCCCCATTGGGAGCATCGCTCAAAGTGTGGCTTTCAGTAATGATCAGGTCTTCATTGTGGTGAACAACAGCAATAAAATTGAAATCGTTAACCGAAAAACGTTTAAATCGGAAGGAACCCAATACGGTTTGAATTTACCGGATGAAATTCTCTATTGGGATGGGAAGTTATTTGTGACGGAATGGGTGAATTTCAACGGAGATCGTGGAAATGTTGTGATCGTTGACCCCTATGCCGGAACCATTTTGAAGCGAATTTCGGTGGGGGTAACTCCAAGTAAAATGGCGGTGGTGAATGGCACTCACCTTGCGGTGGTCAATAGTGGCGACAGCACCATTTCTTACGTCAACATCGCAAATCAATCCTTGGAGAAAACCATGGAAGTCAATCAGAATCCCAACAGCATAGTAGCTTTAGGCGGAAGCAAATTTGCAGTTTTATGCGGTGGAAATCCGAGCTGGAAGGGAAAAGAAACGGCTGGATCGCTTCATTTCTTTGAATTTGGTAGCGAAACCAGCCGCTCGGTTTTCTCTCAAATGACTTACCATCCTACCCTATTGTGCAAAAATGCTAACAATCAATTGGGTTATGCGTTAGATGGGAAATTAATGTTAATGTCTGCTGGATCTACCCAAGTTACCGAAACACCTTGGTTTTCCCATGCTGGAATCGGCGGAATTTACGGAATGGGTTACAATGAAACTGACCAGCACTGGTGGATTTCAGATGCCAAAGACTTCAGTTCTCGAGGAACCATTTACCGGGTGAACCAGAACGCGGCGTTGACCGATAGTTTAATGGCAGGGATTGTGCCGCGGAATTTCGGATTTCTTAAGTAATCAAATCTTCTGGAATGTTTTGACGGCGACAATGTTGTTGTCGTCAAAATATTTCACGATGTACAACCCTTTCGGAAAATCTTCCACGGGAACGATTAAAACTTCGATCGATGTATCGATCCGTTTTTTGTAAACTTGTCGACCTAAAAGGTTGAAAATCTCAACTGAACCGCTGGATCTCCCTTCTTTTGAAATTTGAAGATTGATGCTATTATCTGAAACAGGGTTCGGGAAGCATTTGATAACAACCCGGGTTTGTGCAACGGAAAACTGGAAGGAGGCCAACAAAATTGACACCCAAAAAAACTTCCAAAACCGATTACATTTTTCCTTCATCAGCGAAACTATAGTACCTGTGATTTGCGAAGATAATATGATCGATCAAAGTTATATCAAAAAGTTCTGCACCTTTTTTCAATTTTGCTGTCAATTCTTTATCAGCTGAGCTTGGAATGATGTTTCCGCTGGGATGATTATGCATCAAAAAAAATCCCAAGGCTTTACGCATAATTGCTTTTCGAATGATTAATCGAACATCAACAATGGTGCTGGTAATACCACCGATAGATATACGTTCAAAGTGAATCAGTTCATTTCGATTGTTGACCATGGCTACCATGAACTCCTCGTGATCCAAATCAAGAAAATACCCTTTGAAATGTTGGAAGACTTTTTCACTGTGATTGAGGATAACGACGGAAGGTGCCGGCTCTTGAAGTCTCCGACGGGCCAATTCCAATCCGGCCGAAAGGGCCAGGGAACCGTTCAAATTCACCCCCTCAACGGCTTGAAAATCGAGATAATCCAGTTTAGCCAACTGACTCAAATTTCCATCTGCCATGGCCATGAGCGATTTTGCACTTTCGTAGGATTGGCCTTTTTTGGTAGAAGGCGAAAGGATCAACTCCAGCAATTCCTCATCCGATAAGTACTGACTTCCGTACGTTTGAAATTTTTGTTTTGCATGCAAGCCCAGCCTCTTCATGGGGGGCATTTCATTCTTTTCCATGCCACAAAAATAAAAATGGCTTGCCTAGGGCAAGCCATTTTAAACGTTTATAAACGTTTCCCGTTTTATCCCAAACGGTTGATGTGTTTAGCTAACCTGGATTTCAAGTTTGAAGCTTTGTTTTTGTGGATAATGTTACGCTTCGCCAAACGGTCGATGTGCGAAACTACAGTTGGCAACAATTCTACCGCTGATCCTTTTTCTTTCATCAAACGCAAGCGCTTGATCAAGGTACGGGTTGTTTTGTGCTGATAACGGTTACGCAGACGACGTACCGCATTTTGACGAATTCTCTTAAGTGCTGATTTATGATTAGCCATAGTTGCTTTTCAATTGGAACGCAAAGATAACTTCAAAAAAACCATCTTTCAAAGCGTTTCCCAATTCTTTTTTCAAATTTCTTCAATTTGTTCCTTGAACGCCTAAAATTACCGCTATTTTCGCATCATGCAAATTGATTTCAGAAGCGATACCGTTACGCAGCCAACTTCCAGCATGAAAGAATTCATGTTCAAAGCGCCTTTGGGCGATGATGTTTTCGGAGAGGATCCCTCCATCGTACAACTTGAGGAAGAAACGGCTCAACAATTCAACCACGAAGCCGGCCTATTTTGTCCTTCAGGAACCATGACCAATCAAATTGCCTTAGCAGTTCATACACGACCAAGGGAAGAAGTTATCTGCCATAAAAATTCTCACATTTATTTGTACGAAGGCGGTGGCCCGGCATTTCTCTCTTCGGTTTCCCTCCGACTGTTGGAAGGCGATTACGGACGAATTACAGCAGAAGCTATCGAAGAAAATATCAATCCAGAAAACGTGCATTTCCCCAGAACTCGATTGGTCTCCTTGGAGAATACCATGAACAAAGGAGGTGGAAGTTGTTACGATTTGGAAGAAATCAGGAAAATCAGAAAATCATGTCAAAAACATGGTCTATCCCTGCATTTGGATGGCGCTAGGATTTTCAATGCCTGCATCGCAAAAGGATATTCAACGCAAGAAATTGGTCAAGAATTCGATAGCATTTCCATTTGTTTCTCGAAAGGGCTAGGCGCTCCAGTTGGTTCGGTTCTGGTTGGAAGCGAGGCCTTTATTCACGAGGCACGCCGCGTTCGAAAAGTTTTAGGAGGAGGGATGAGACAAGGGGGAATTTTGGCTTCGGCTGCGTTTTATGCATTGAATCACCACGTGGATCGATTAGCTGAAGATCATCGAAGAGCAAAAGAAATGGGCGATGTGCTTAAGCATTGCGAATGGATTCAGTTCCTTTATCCCATTGAAACAAACATCATCATTTTCGAGGTGGGCTCTCCGTTTTCAGGCGCACAGGTCATTGAACAGCTTTCAGCTTTGGGCATTCGTTGCGCCGGTTTCGGCAAAATGCATGTGCGATTCGTGTTTCATTTGGATATTTCGGAGGAACAACACCAACATGCCATGACGGTAATTCAGAATTTTCAACCTCAATGAACTGGAAATTCCATTTCTCCCGATCGGTAAATCCTTGGGAAAATCTGGCATTGGAGAACGTTTGGCTTGAAGAAGCCATGGAACATCCTGTTTTTTTGGGCTATTTCAATGCTCCATGCGCCGTGATCGGAAAAAACCAAAACCTTTTTCAGGAATTGAATCTGCCTTATCTCTACGAGAATCATTTACCCATTGTTCGTAGGACTTCAGGCGGTGGAACCGTTTATCATGATTTGGGCTGTTTAAACCTTTCTTTCATCACTCCCCACCGCACCGATTGGGTAGGTAAATGGGATTTTTTCTTCCACCCGTTCATTTCATTTCTTCAATCAAAAGGATTTGTAGCATTCACCAACCCCAGAAATTCATTGATGGTGAACGACAAAAAAGTTGGTGGTTCAGCTCAAAAAGTAAGTCGAGGAAGAATGATTAGCCATTGCTCTTTGCTTTTTCATACCAATTTGCTCGCTCTGGAAAACGCTTTGTCCGTTTCCGATCACATAGAAAGCAACGCGTCCCTTTCGGTTCGAGCAAATGTGATGAATTTAGAATCTACCCAACTCTTCCCGGAGCATTCGGAAGAAATTTTCCACCAAGTTAAATCCATTTATGAGGAGCATTGGGGGAATTTCGAAGAAGTTCAACAGCTCCCCGAGTCGGAAAAATGGAGTGCCAAGATCCAAGAATTGGAGGGGATAGATTGGAGGTTCGGGAGGAATCCTGCATTCACTTTGGTGTTTGAAAGTGGCCTTAAAATTCATTCAAAAGGAAATGGGTGCATCCATGCTTTGGATTATTTCAATCAACATTGGGATGCTCAGTTATCACCATTTCAAGAGAACGACTTTAGTAGCATCCCAAATGAATTTCATCAAGAACTCAAAGAAGTATTGCAGAAGTGGAGAATTCATTTGGATTTGGAAAAAACTTGGTGAAAATTTGCAATCACGATGAAAACCATTACTGTAAAAATTCCTTTGTCATTCGACTCCGATTTGATGAGTGTCAACGAAATCGATTTCGAACAAATCAAATCTAAACTTCCAGAAGGACAAACCATTCACAAAGACCCTTTGTTGTTCAAGCAAGATGGAGACCAAATTATGGTAACTTTTCTGGTTGTTGAAAAAGCAGGTAAGGCCGGATTCTTAGCTTCAAATAAAGGATGATTCAAGAGGTTAAACAATTGTTACGCAAAGAATGGACCGTTGAGTGGCGTCAGAAATATGCCATTCAAGGTGTTTTTTGGTACAGTTTAACCGTTGTTTTCTTGTGTTACCTTGCGTTTGGAAGTTTGAAACCGTTTGTTTGGCTTTCTTTGTTTTGGATCCTGAGTTTATTTACGGCAGTTAATGCCATTACCAAAAGTTTTGTTGGAGAAAGCAAAGCGGGCATGGCCTACTTCTACACATTATTCAGCAGCAAAAGCGTTTTGGCGGCCAAAATCATTTATCATTGGTTGCTGTCTTTATTTCTTTCTTTGGTTCTTTTAGGGTTTTACAGTTTGCTTTTGGGATCTCCCGTTCAGAAATATGACTTATTTTTTACCGGAATATTTTTAGGAAATACCGGGCTTGCAGTGGCGCTCACTTTTTTAAGTGCGATTAGTCACAAAGCTCGTTCTGGAGCATCGGTGATGGCTGTTTTGAGTTTTCCGGTATTAATTCCCACCATCCTTTTGGGGATAAAAATTTCTAAAATGGGAATGGATGGTTTACCCTGGAGTACGGCAATGCACGAAATGGGGCAAATTTCGGGCATTATTTTATTAACGGGGGCACTTTCTTTTTTGCTGTTTCCTTACCTTTGGCGCGATTAACTTGGATATGAGTTCAAAAACGTTCGTACAGAAAGTAGTGGGGGCAAAAAAAATGCACCTGGTTTATCGGATCATTGCCGTGGTCTTTTTGGTTTACGCTTTTACATGGGGTCTCATTGGTCCTGTTCCTGCAAAACCAAATTTGGAAGAAACCATTCGCAATTTGTATTACCATGTTCCTATGTGGTTCGGTTTGGTATTATTGGCGTTTTGCTCCTTTCTTTTTTCGGTTTTTTACTTGTTAAAAGGAGAATCAGAAGCCGATCAATTGGCCGAATCGTTTGCACTTACTTCTACCGTTTTTGGTGTTTTAGGATTTGCAACGGGGATGTTGTGGGCACAATACACGTGGGGAAATTGGTGGGCCGGCGATGTGAAACAAATCTGCGCTCTGGCTTCTATTTTGGTTTATGGTGCCTATTTCGTTTTAAGAAACGCCATTGCCGAGCAACAGCAACGAGCTCGAGTAGCCGCCGTTTACAACATTTTGGCTTTTTTCTCCCTCATCCCCCTCCTATTCATCATTCCTCGAAACGCTGAATTTTCCTTGCACCCGGGTGGACAGGGTTCAGGTTCGGTTGGAAACCCAGCTTTTAACAAATACGATCTCGACAACCGCATGAGGCTGGTTTTTTGGCCAGCTATTTTTGGCTGGTTCTCGTTAGGATTGTGGATGACCCATCAATATTTCCGGATCAAGGTTTTGGAAATTAAAAAAATGCTTTCATGACAAACAAAATGACCAAAAAAATCTTTCTTACCTTGTTAGCCTCCATTTTCACATGGATGAATTCAAGTGCTCAAGAGCCTCAAATGGCCGATCTTTTTAGAAAAGAAGGTAAAATTTATGTTGTTATCGGTGTGATTCTCATTATTTTTGCCGGCCTAGTAGCCTTTTTGGTGTACTTAGACAGAAAATTAAACAAACTCGAAAAGAAATAATTCATTTATTATGGCACACAGCTTTTACCAAGATGTGATGAGAAACTTTGAAAAAGCAACCCAGTTTCTCCCCTATTCTGAAGGCCTTATGGCTACTATCAAAGAATGCAATAGCGTTTATAAAATGTCCTTCCCCGTTAAAGACGACGAAGGAAAGATTCAGTTAATTGAAGCATACCGAGTTGAACACTCCCACCACAAACTTCCAACCAAAGGAGGTATTCGTTACGCCGATAACGTAGATCAAGATGAAGTAATGGCCCTCGCAGCTTTGATGACCTTCAAATGCGCTGTTGTGGATGTTCCTTTCGGAGGCGCAAAAGGAGCCGTTAAAATCAATTCACGAACCACATCTGTTTCAATGCTTGAGCGAGTAACTCGCCGATACGCCATGGAATTGATTAAAAAGAATTTCATCGGTCCTGGTATCGATGTTCCTGCTCCCGATTACGGAACAGGACCTCGCGAAATGAGCTGGATTGTTGACACCTATTCTTCCATCAAAGATGGAGAATTGGATGCCCTCGGATGCGTTACAGGTAAACCTGTTGGGCAAGGAGGAATTCAAGGTCGTACTGAAGCTACCGGTTTGGGTGTTTTCTACGGAATGCGCGAAGTGTGCAATTTCGAAGAAGACATGACCGCCATTGGACTTACCAAAGGAATTGAAGGAAAAACAACCGTTATTCAAGGATTGGGCAATGTTGGATATCATACGGCGAAGTTTTTCGCTGAAGGTGGAGCAAAAATTGTGGCCATTGCCGAGTTTGAAGGAGCCATTTACAATGAAAATGGATTGGATTATGAAGCCGTTTTCCAACACCGAAAAGCAACTGGAAGTTTATTGAACTTTCCAGGAGCTACCAACTTAGAAAACTCAAATGCAGCTTTGGAATTGGAATGTGATATTCTTATCCCCGCAGCATTGGAAAACCAAATTACAGCTGAAAACGCTTCCCGAATCAAAGCAAAAATGATCGGAGAGGCTGCAAATGGTCCTGTATCTGCAGATGCTGAACCTATTTTGGCACAAAAAGGAATCATTGTTGTTCCCGACATGTATTTGAACGCTGGTGGTGTAACCGTTTCCTATTTCGAATGGCTGAAAAATCTAAGCCACGTACGTTTCGGACGATTAACCAAACGCTTCGAAGAAAACAGTGCGAACGATATCCTTAAAATGGTTGAAGAAATGACCGGTAAAAAAGCTACCGACATTCAAAGAAAAACCATTATTCAAGGAGCAGGAGAAAAGGATTTGGTTTATTCCGGCTTGGAAGAAACCATGATCAATGCCTACCATGAAATTCGTCACACCTACAAGTCTACCGCAGGATGTCCTGATTTAAGAACAGCAGCTTTCATGGTAGCCGTTAAGAAAATTGCTACTTCCTACGAGTTGTTGGGCATTTTCCCTTGATGATCAAAAAATTACACCGAATAAAGCCTCAAGTAATTGGGGCTTTATTTATTTCTAAAAGGGTTGGACTTATGTGGATAAGTTCCTATCTTTGCGACCGCTTCCAATGAAGCAAGAAAGGAATTTTTAATGAATGTCAGTAGAAAATCAAAATGACAAGGAATTGGAACAGGTTGTTTCCAATGCCACTGAAGCCACAGCTTCAACTGCTCCCACCCATTCTGAGGTAAAGGAACCCCTCAAAATGGAATCTCCCAAGTTCCAAGCTCCTACACAAGGTGATTTCGATTGGGATTCCGACTATCGTGGTCAGAATCACTATTCCATCAACGACCGTGAGAAGTTCGAAAAAATGTACGAAGGTTCGGTATCTTCACTTAACACAGGTGAAATAGTTCCAGGAACCATCGTTTCAGTTGGCGAACGCGATGTGGTTGTAAACGTAGGATTCAAGTCAGACGGTCTTATTCCATTGAATGAGTTCCGCGACATGGAAGAAATCAAAATCGGCGAAGTTGTTGATGTTTTGATTATCTCTCCAGAAAACAAGGACGGTCATTTGGTGCTTTCTCGCCGAAATGCTCGCTTGTTGAAATCTTGGGAGCGCATCAAGCACGCCCATGCGAACGACGAGATCATCACTGGTCGCGTTCGTACTCGTACTAAAGGCGGTTTGGTTGTGGAAGTGGAAGGCATCGAAACCTTCTTACCCGGTTCACAAATCGATATCAAACCAATTCGCGATTACGACCAATACGTGGGCAAAACCATGGAGTTCAAGGTTGTAAAAGTGAACGAAGTATTGCGCAATGCCGTAGTTTCTCACAAAGTATTGATCGAGAACGACTTGGAAGCTCAGAAAATGGAGATCATTTCTCGTTTGGAAAAAGGTCAAGTTCTCGAAGGTGTTGTGAAAAACATGACCGATTTCGGTGTATTCATCGATCTTGGTGGCGTAGACGGCTTGTTGCACATCACAGATATGTCTTGGGGACGTATCAACCACCCATCCGACATGGTTTCCTTAGATGAAACAATCCAGGTGGTTGTACTCGACTTCGACGACGATAAAAAACGCATTTCACTTGGTATGAAGCAATTGCAACCACATCCATGGAATTCTCTTCCAGAAGATGTTGTTGCAGGTAGCATCGTAAAAGGTAAAATCGTTACCGTTGCTGATTACGGATCTTTCTTAGAAATCATGCCAGGAATTGAAGGATTAATCCACGTTTCTGAAATGAGCTGGAGCCAACACCTCCGCAATCCTCAAGATTTCCATCAAGTAAACGACGAAGTTGAAGCAGTAGTTCTATCGATCGATCGCGAAGATCGCAAGATGTCTTTGGGCATCAAGCAACTTTCTGCAGATCCATGGATCAACATTGCTGATCGCTTCCCAGTAAACTCTAAACACAAAGGAATCGTTCGTAACTTAACCAATTTCGGCTTATTTGTTGAACTTGGTGAAGGTGTAGACGGATTGGTTCACGTTTCTGATTTGTCTTGGACCAAGAAAATCAATCACCCATCTGAATTCACCAAAAAAGGTGCTGAATTGGAAGTGGTTGTTCTTGAAATCGACACCGATAATCGTCGTTTGAGCCTAGGTCACAAACAATTGGAAGAAAATCCTTGGGATACCTATGAGTCTATCTTCTACGAAGGAAGCACTCACGATGGTAAAGTTTTAAGCGTTGAAGATAAAGGAGCTATTGTTGCTTTGTCTCATGGCATTGAAGCTTTCTGCCCAAAGAAACACTTGCGTCAGGAAGATGGCAACACCCTTGAAAATGGTGCAGCCGTTACCTTCAAAGTGATTGAATTCAATAAAGATTCTCGCAAAATCATGGTTTCTCACTCTCGTACTTGGGAAGAAACCAAAGCAGATTCACACTCTGATTCCTCTGAAGCTAAAAATGAATTGAAGAAAAAGAAAAAGGTAACAACTGTTGCCGATTCTGGACCTTCAACCATGGGCGAATTGGATGCGCTTTCAGCATTGAAAGCTCAATTCGATGAGGAAGAAAAAGCAGCTCCCAAAAAAGCTACAAAGAAGAAGGCTGATGCCGAAGATACTGAAGAAGCTTAATTCTAAAAACCTCTCGAAAATCGAGAGGTTTTTTTTTATGTTTGCATTTGATTCATGAATCCGAAAATCATTCTTAATCCCACTCAAATCAGCCTGATTATTCAGCGATTGATTGCTCAAATTCTGGAACGTCATCCCGATTACCAGAATGTTGTTCTTGTTGGTCTCCAACCACGAGGTAGTATATTCGCGCGGCAATTGCATTTTGCCTTGCAAGAAAAAGTTGGATTTTCATTTCCCTACGGTGAACTGGATGTAACCTTTCACAGGGATGATTTCAGGCAACACTCTGGAGGTTTGGTACCTTCAAAAACAGATATTTCTTTTTTGATTGAAGGAAAACAAGTCATTCTGATCGATGATGTTCTCTTTACCGGTCGTACCATACGTTCTGGATTGGATGCACTTATGGATTTTGGGCGACCAGAATCTGTGGAATTATTGGTATTGATTGACCGCAATAAATCGCGGCAATTTCCCATCGAGGCCGATTATTGCGGTCTAAAAGTTGATACCGTTCGTTCTCAAAAAGTTAAAGTAGTTTGGCACCCTCAATCCGAAGTTCATATTTTTAATCCCGAATTAGATGCTTAGTACCGATCATTTAATTTCCATAAAAGAGCTTCAGAAAAGTGATTTGGAGCTTATTTTCAATACTGCCGACGAATTCAAAGCGGTCATCAATCGCCCTATCAAAAAAGTACCTTCCTTGCGCGACATCACGGTTGCCAATTTGTTTTTCGAAAACAGTACCCGGACCAAGCTGAGTTTCGAGTTAGCCGAAAAACGATTGAGTGCCGATATTATTAACTTCACTTCATCAAGCTCTTCTGTAAAAAAAGGAGAGTCGTTGGTAGATACGGTAAATAATATCCTCGCCATGAAAGTGGATGTGGTGGTTATTCGACACTCTTATCCAGGAGCTGCACAATTTCTTGCGAATGAGGTTCAAGCTCGCATCATCAATGCGGGAGATGGCGCCCACGAGCATCCAACCCAAGCCATTTTAGATGCTTATTCCATTCGGGAGAAGTTTGGTACACTCGAAGAGGTGAAAGTGGCCATCATTGGCGATATCGTTCACAGCCGAGTAGCGTTATCTAACATTTTCTGCCTTCAAAAATTAGGCGCGAAAGTAGTTGTTTGTGGACCAAAAACACTTATTCCTAAGCACATTCAAAGTTTGGGTGTTGAAGTGAGTCACAACGTTGATGAAACGTTAGCATGGTGCGATGTTGCCATGGTATTACGAATCCAACTTGAGCGGCAAGAAGCCTCCTATTTCCCTTCATTACGGGAATACCGCACTTATTTTGGAATTGATCGACAACGATTGGAAAAGGTGGGGAAAGATTTGGTCATTATGCACCCTGGCCCCATCAATCGAGGCGTTGAAATTAGCTCGGATGTGGCAGATGGGCCATTTAGTATTATTTTGGATCAGGTTGAAAACGGGGTAGCAACCCGTATGGCAGGCCTCTTCCACGTTTCGGAAAAAATTAGAAAATAATTGTTTACCAAAAACCGCCTTTCGGCGGTTTTTTAATTGCTATTCCCCCCTTTTGGGAAAAGCATCAATAATGCTGTAATAACTTAACTACTAGGTTGCTTCCATAGGAATAATAGCTGACAAAAGCCTTACTCCTTGATGTCGATCATATCCAATGCAGCAGCAAGAGCTCGATCCTTTTGGGTAATTGTATTTCCAGCATCATGCGTTGTTAAACGCACATGTACCTTGTTGTATTCGTTGGTCCATATTGCATGATGGTTCTGTTTCTCCATTTCACTACTTGCTTTCACCATCCAATGAATCGCTTCTAAAAAGGATTTAAAAACAAAGGTTTTCGTAAGTTCATGATTGGATTCCGTCCAGTCGTTCATAAGATAACATTGATAACAAACCCAACTCTGTCATTAAAAACAGAAGCCAAGTAAAAGGTTCAACCTAAAAAGGTTTTTAAAGGAATAAAAACCGGATTAAATCAAACGATTAAAACTACGTAGTAGATGGAACGTATGTTCGAACTTACTCTACGGTAACCGATTTTGCAAGGTTTCTAGGCTGATCTACATTGCACCCCCGCATCATGGCTATGTGATAAGATAGCAATTGTAAGGGCACAACTGTTAGCAAAGGCAACAAAGGATCTGGAGCATCAGGAATTTCGATGATGTAATCGGCCAAGGCTTTAACTTCGGTATCACCCTCGGTAACGATGGCAATCACATTTCCTTTTCGGGCTTTTACTTCCTGAATATTGCTAACCAACTTATCGTATTGAGCTCCTTTCGGGGCTACAACAATAACGGGCATCGCTTCGTCAATTAGGGCAATCGGTCCGTGTTTCATTTCGGCTGCGGGATATCCTTCAGCATGGATGTACGAAATTTCCTTCAATTTCAATGCACCTTCTAATGCCACGGGGAACAAATAGCCTCTTCCTAAGTAAAGAGCATTGGTAGAATCTTTGAACTTTGCCGAAATCTCTTCAACAAGTGCATTAACTTTCAAGCATTCTTCAATTTTAGAAGGGATCTGCTCCAATTCCGTCATCAAAGAAAGCGTTTCTGTTTGCGACAAATTCCCCTTTTCACTTCCGAGCCAAATGGCAATCATGGTTAGCAGAGAAACCTGAGCGGTAAACGCTTTGGTTGAAGCAACACCAATTTCGGGGCCGGCGTGGGTATATGCTCCTGCATGAGTTGCACGAGGAATAGAAGCACCGATAACATTGCAAATACCAAAAATGGTAGCGCCTCGTTGTTTAGCTAAATCAATTGCAGCAAGTGTATCGGCCGTTTCACCCGATTGAGAAATAGCGATAACTACATCATTTTGATTGATAACAGGATCGCGGTAGCGGAACTCTGATGCGTATTCTACCTCAACGGGTATACGTGAAAACTCTTCAATGAGGTATTCCCCAACCAAACCGGCGTGCCAGGAAGTTCCACAAGCAATGATGATAATTCGGTTGGCATTAAGAAATTTAGCGCGGTATTCTTCCAATCCCGCCATTTTTATGGTTCCCCCATGCAAATCCAAACGACCACGAAGAGAATCGGTAATGGCTTTGGGTTGCTCAAAAATTTCTTTGAGCATGAAGGAATCGTAACCGCCTTTTTCTATGGCTTCCAATTCCATCTCAATTTCTTGAATTTTTGCTGTTTTCACCTCATTTTGAATGGTTTTTACGATGAAGTGTTTATCATCGCAAACCACCATTTCAGAATCGTTGATGTAAACGACTTTTTTGGTGTATTCAATGATGGGTGAAGCATCCGAAGCAAAGAAAAATTCTCCTATTCCAACTCCTAAAACCAGCGGGCTACCTTTTCTGGCTGCCACCAATTTGCGTGGTTCATGGGTATCCATCACCACAATGGCATAGGCTCCATGTACTTCGTTCAAGGCTATCCGAACTGCTTCATCAAAAGGCAAATTTTCCTCCAACATGATGTCCTCAATAAAATTAACGAGAACTTCGGTATCCGTATCACTTACAAATTCAACTCCTTTGGATTGAAGACGTACTTTCAAGGCACTAAAATTTTCGATAATACCATTGTGTACGATCACTAACCTTTTATGGAAAGAAACGTGAGGGTGTGCATTTCGATCGTTGGGTTCACCGTGAGTGGCCCAACGCGTATGACCAATTCCGATTGTTCCTTCATGAACTCCGGCATCAACCAACTTTTGAAGATCAGAAACCTTACCGGCTGTTTTATGAACTACAAACGATTCATCGCGATTCAAACAAATCCCTGCACTATCATAACCTCGATACTCGAGTCGTTGAAGTCCTTTTAATAAGATGGGAGAGGCTTGTTGTTTCCCTACATAAGCTACAATTCCGCACATACGTTATGGTATTTTGGTGTAAATGATGGTTAGTTTGGGTGGATTAATCGATTTGTTTGAATTTAAAACAACTCGAGTTCCGTCCTGGATTCCATTCGAAGATAAAATATAAAATCCGTAATCGTTCGATTGGTAAACAAGTTTTTGAAAATATTGTGTAAGATTTAATTCGTAAACGTTTTTGGTTGAATTAAACTGCCCTCCAAAATAATCAAAAAACTGATCAGGTATTGGGTTTGATTTTCCATTGGAATCAATAGCAACAATACCAATTCTTGGTGTAATTTGATTGGATGTTTTTATTTGAGTGGGATGAACGGGAAATTCTAAAGTGGCCTTTTGAATCACAATATCTTTGTTGGTAAGTATACTTCTTAAATTGGAAACGGTCATTTTCGTTTTAAAACCGGCCATTCCTTCAACGAATAATTTATCTTGGTTCACCTGGCCGGAATTTTTGGCCCGTTGAGCTTCTGAGTTCAAAAATTGATAATTAAAGGTATTCTTCCACGCGCAGGAGGAATTCACATTGAAATCATACCGTTTAAAAAGCCCTCCATCGTGGTAATAAATATTTAACCCAGAAAGCGAAAGAGCTGGGGCCAAATAAACCACCAACCCATTTCCAGAAATCAATTTGGCTTCTACGGAAAAACCATTGAAATAATTCAGAAAATCGGCCGATGAGCTGGTTTTATTGGAGAGCATCAAGATTTTCGCTAAACCGGTATCAATGGGAATGCGCAACATGGCGTTTCTTGTTACCAAGGTATCTCCACCTGATCCTGTTGGTTCACGGTACTGCTTGGCAACAGAAGGTTGAATGTTCCGAAAAGTAGCACCTCCTACCCGATTAAGTTGAGTAGAAAAATCCGAAAACTGAGAATAAATAGAATCTGAATAAATACGCTTTGCTAAAACTTTAACGGTAACTTGAAGCACCGAAGTTGTATCTCCAAAATATCCAAGGTAAGGAAATGATAGAAATGCAGAATCGAGTTTAAGGTTAGTAAAATTAGGTGTTAACGCTGTAGATGGAATAATTTGAGTGCAAAATTGAGCAGAAGTCCTTCCAAATTGAGGATCATTGAGTACCCCAAGCAAATGACGACCGGTGTTTTTAATTTGCAGGGTATCTTCCCTTTGAATAGAAAACTGAAGTGGGAAAGTATCAACCAAATGAGTGGTTAAATCATCTCCAATCAATGATAGACCGACATCACCATCTTTTCGACAAGAAAAAAACAGCATAACCCCAAACAGGGGGAAGAGTAATTTCCTCAATTTCAATTTATTCGAAAAGCGATTGGTAAAAGGACTTGAATTCATCGAAATTTTCAGTGGGTTCGGTAGAAGTAAAAATAGGTTTGGAAGTTGTTTGAGCAAACGATAACACGTCAGCATCTACATCAAAGGAGTGTACCGTTATTGCATCGGAATATTTAACTGCAATTTTGTACAAACTGTTGCAAGAACCATCAAAATCCGACAAATCGGAGGCTGTATCGGTTTCAGTACCCAATTTGTTAATCATTCCTGCATTCATTATTTCGCTGAACTGACTTTCATACAAAGATGTCACGATTTTCGAATCTTGAAAAACTGGATTATCTGCGTATTGCGTTTTTAGATAATAAGGAATCAAGGAAGTTAACCAACCATTCAATTGAACGATATCGGGATTCCATCCTAATTTGATTACGGTTTCAATCAAACCTTTGCAAAAGAACACCATGCGTTCGTCGTTATCCGCACAGAAATTCCCATCCTTGTCACGTAAATCGTCTTTTCGGGAGAAATATTCGTCGTTATCCAAAAAGTAAACTTGCATTTTCGCAGGTGTAAGAGAAGCAACCTTTACGATCAAAGGATTATCGTTATCTTCTATGATGATGTTGATTCCCGATAATCGAACCACTTCATGGAGGCGGTGACGTCTTTCGTTGATCACACCAAAACGGGGCATTAATACTCGAATTTCAAATCCACGGTCCTGCATTGCAGGTGGAAGCGAACGAGCAAATTCAGCCACTTGGGTTAACTCCAAATAGGGTTTCATTTCTTGGGCAACAAATAAAATTCGAAGACGTTCCTTACTCATACATTTCACTTTGGTAAATAAGATGCAAAAATACGAAAAATAAAGCAAAAAGAACCGCTTCGTTTGTAGTTTCGCAATTCCAATTCGATAACCTTTTTTCATTGAAGACCATTACGACCATTTCCGAACTTCAAACCACGATTTCGGAAATAAAAAAGCTAAAAAAAACCATCGCCTTTGTTCCAACCATGGGAGCCCTGCATGAAGGCCACCTTTCCCTATTTCAACAGCCCAATCATGCAAAAGCGGATGTCGTTTTTGCATCTATTTTTGTCAATCCCAAGCAATTCAATCAAATTGAAGATTTAGAGAAATATCCTCGAAATTTATCGGCCGACGAGCAATTATTAAGTGGCATTGGTGTCGATTATTTATTTGCGCCAACCGTAGAGGAAATGTATCCTCCCGACTACCAAGAACCTGGATTTTCTTTCGGTTATTTGGAAGAAATTTTGGAAGGCGCATTTCGTCCTGGGCATTTTAAAGGAGTTGGAGTAGTAGTATCTCGATTGTTGGAACTCATTCAACCTAATTTTCTGTGCATGGGAGAAAAAGATCTTCAACAATGCAAAGTGGTAGCATCCCTTCTTCAACAAATGGAAGTTCCATCCGAAATATTGGTGGTATTGCCAACCGTTAGGGAAGAAAGTGGGTTGGCCATGAGCAGCCGAAACATGCGATTATCCAACTCGGGAAAAGAAAAAGCTTCAGAAATTTTCAAAACCATGATTTGGGTGAAAGAAAATTTCTCAACCACCGACTGGGAAACGTTAGCTATTCAAGGAAAAGAACGGTTGGAATTAGAAGGATTTCAAGTTGAATACTTCGAAATTCGCCATTGGAATAGTTTGCTTCCGCTTCAAAATAACAGCCAAAAAGGGGTATTATTGGTTGCAGCATATTTAGAAGGAATTCGCCTTATCGACAATTTGGCACTTTCTAATTAACTTTGTTAAAATTTTCTGCATGCTCATTCAAGCTTTAAAAGGAAAAATACATCGTGCCCGAGTTACCGAGGCCAATCTCAATTACGTTGGGTCCATTACGATTGATGAAGATTTGATGGATGCTGCTGGGCTCATCGAAAACGAGAAAGTTCACATTGTAAACATTAACAACGGCGAACGATTCGAGACTTACGTCATTAAAGGTGCAAGAAACACTGGTATTATTTGTTTAAATGGCCCTGCTGCTCGAAAAGTACAAGTTGGCGATTTAATCATCGTAATTGCCTACGGAATCTTCACTCCAGAAGAAGCAAAAAATTATTCACCTCAATTGGTTTATCCCGTTGAGAACAAATTGCCATGAAAAAGGGAATTTTCAACTTTCTGAAAATTGCGATCCCTTTAGCCCTTGGGATTTTTGCTATTCAATACGAGCTCAAACAATTGTCGGAGGATGAAAAAAATCAACTTCTCAACTCCATTAAATCAGCAAATCCACTTTATCTTGTTTTATCTGGAATCATTGGTTTTATTTCCCATATTTCCAGATCCATTAGATGGAAATACACCCTAGAGCCTTTGGGCTACCACCCCAAATTAAAAAACAGTTTCAACTCAATCATGTTGAGTTATTTCGTAAATATTTTCATTCCTCGAGGAGGAGAAATTACCCGAAGCGCGGTCTTATTCAAAACTGAAAAAGTACCACCATCCAAAAGTTTTGGCACCGTGGTAACGGAAAGAATCGCCGATTTATTTTGCCTTTCCATCATCGTAGGGATTGTTTTACTACTTGAAGGCAAAATTTTATCTTCCATCTTATCTGAAAAATTAGGAGCATCAAAACCTGGACTCAGATTATTGTTGGGGCTGCTCCTTTTCATTGCACTTGCTTTTTTAGGAAATTACCTTTTGAACAAATGGAAAGAAAAAGGATTTTTTAAAAAAATCCATCAAATTAAAGATGGCTTGCTGCATGGAGCCCTTTCCATCTTTAAAATGAAAAATGCATGGGCGTATATTGCGCACTCCCTGTTCATTTGGGCTTGTTATGCTTTGATGCATTATTTGTGCTTTTTAAGCATTCCAGAATTGGCTTCAGCAGGTATTGGCCCCGTATTGGCTTCATTCGTAGTTGGAGGAATTACCTTAATTATTTTGTCGGGTGGATTGGGCGTTTATCCTACGGCCATTAAAGACACCTTGGTTACTTTCGGATTTCTTTCTATTCCATCGTATGCCCTTGGGTGGGTTATTTGGATTACCCAAACGTTAATGATCATTTTAGGAGGAATTTATTCGGGAATTTCTTTTCTGTACTTTAGTTCAAAAACCGATGAGAAACATTGATTCTAAAATTTTCGATTTCAATGATTTAAAGGAGATTCTTTCGAAAAAAAAGAACGAAAAAGTGGTCTTCACAAATGGGTGTTTTGATATCCTGCATCGGGGTCACGTTTCTTACCTTCAAAATGCTCGGGGTTTAGGAGATTTCCTCATCGTTGGAGTAAATTCTGACCGTTCGGTTTCAAGGCTGAAAGGACCAACTCGGCCCATTCAAAATGAAGATGATCGTCTTTTTATTTTGGCTGGATTGGAATGTGTAGATGCCGTTGTACTATTCGAAGAAGACACCCCTATTCATTTGATTGAACACCTATTACCGAATATTTTAGTAAAGGGAGGTGATTACGTGATTGAGGAAATTGTTGGGTATGAAGTGGTAATGAAAAATGGAGGTTTGGTAACTACGCTTCCCTTTGTTGAAGGAAAATCCACCTCAAATATTGTGAAGAAAATGAAATAACATTGCTTTTGTTTTGGCGTTTTGTTTCCTTTTTATTTTCTTTAGGCTTCAAAATTAACATCAACATGCTTCGCATTACTTTCATTTTATCTCTTTCTCTCTTAGCTTTATTTTCAACTGCTCAAAATAAATCTTTTCATCAATGGGTCATTGCTCAAGACAATGAAGTGAATTTCAATACTCCAACCCCAGTAAACACCCGGATTAATGGCTTTTCTGGAGATGAAGGAGGTTGCGCAACCATTTCGGATTCAGTTGCCGGAAATCGTTTATTTTTTAGTTTTGGAGGATCCATTTACAATCGAAATAACTCCATGATGCCGAATGGCAACAGCATCAACGGAGGAGAAAGCGGATCTCAACCGGTAGTTATTGTCCCAAGTCCTCAAAGAAATGGCAAATACTATGTTTTCACAACCAAAAATTATGCCTTCAATAATGGCCTTTACTATTCGGTTGTGGATATGGCATTAGATAATGGCAATGGAGATGTAGCATCCGGTCAGAAAAATATTCCTGCCATTTCTACCCCTGTGGTTGAGAAGTTAACGGCAGTTATGATGTGCAACAACCGCGATTTTTATATCATTTCACACGAATTGGGAAGCAACCGCTTCATTTTTATTCCTGTTACTTCGTCTGGTGTTGGAACCCCCATCTACCTTTCTTCAGGCTCCATCATTCCCAATACCGCCAACGCATCTAGGGGAGTCCTTAAAGTTTCTCCCGACAAACAGCGTCTGGTTTGTGTTCAAAGTAACCCGACCAATAATGTGGTAGAAGTTTTTAACATCAACCATGGCTCTACTCCTACCCTATCTAACCCGGTTTCTCTATTTACATTTGGCGGTGAATTTGGAGCATCATTTTCTACCGACAACTCCAAACTATACACGAGTACCTCCAAAGACACCACCATTGGAGGAAATAGTGCCGTTAAAAACCAAATTGTTCAATACGATTTAACCGCTGGAAATTTTAGAACCGGACGAGTTTTATTTTCAAAAATTGACAATTTACCATTTTCTGTTCCCGGTTATTTTTGGTTTGGTGACATGAATATCGCTCCTAACGGGAAAATTTACATGACGTTCGGTCACAATGCATACCTCATTGGAATATCAAACATTAATGCCCAAATAAGTCAGGTAACAATTGATTCAAATTTAAGAGTTGGAAGTACGGTTCGTGCAGGAGTTCCAAACGTACTTACACACCTTTACAATCAGCCACTCCAAGCCAAATTCACTTCCAATATTGTTTGTTTCAACTTTCCATTATCTTTCACCAATACTTCCTTTACCAATTATACCAGCAGTTTGTGGAATTTCGGTGACCCCGCTTCCGGAGCTAACAATATTTCTAATGCTCAAAATCCATCACATACCTATGTTACTCCAGGAAAATACAAGGTAACTTTAACCGTTTCTAACTCTTGTTCCGAATCGGCCACCTTCTCTGATAGTGTTGAGATTTTCAGAGCGCTTCCATTAGAATTGGGGAACGACACCAGCATTTGCACCGGAAATTCGGTAACCTTCGACACTAAAATTGCGGGTGCAACATACCAGTGGTATTTGTTACCCGATTTAACCAACGCCATTGGATCTTCCCAAACCATTTCAGCAAATCGATCAGGCACCTATTTGGTTAACGTAAATACCTCTTCATGCAACGGAACTGATAGCGTTAAATTGCAAGTGGATTTGGTAAAACCGACATTAGTATTTCCCGATACTTCTTATTTCTGTGCAGATTCAACCTTGTTTTTGGATGCCACGAATAACGGCGCCAATGTGAACGCCCAATATGCTTGGTCCAACGGCGCCACAACCGGAAAATTAGCCCCAACCGCTGCTCAGAAATACGTTGTTAAAGTAAATATTGGAGCTTGTGTGGCTACCGATTCAACCGTGGTTTTCCAAGATTCCCTTCCTAAAATTCGGGTTGCCGACCAATCTGCATGTCCAGGAGACCAGGTTCCGTTTAGAATTGATCCTAACCAAGGAATAAGCGGAGTATTATGGAGCAACGGTGTAACTGGATACGCAGCCGTTTATTCAGATTCAGGAAACCACAACTTTATCATTTCCTCTAAAACAGGATGCGTTCAACGCGATAGTTTCTATTTGCGTGGAAAATGTAAGCCCTTCTTTAAAATGCCAACGGCCTTTACTCCCAACGACGACGGATTCAACGACACAATGAAAATTGTTTCTTCGGGGGTTTCAGAACTCAAATTTGAGGTTTACACCCGCCAAAATCAAATTGTTTTCTCAACTACTGACCCGAACATTGGATGGGATGGTAACCACAAAGGTAAAACTTGCATGAGCGGTCGTTACTTTTGGAGAGCCTACTATAAAATTGATGTTTCAGATCCGAAAAGCATCATCGATCGTCCTCAATTTCAAACACAAACAGGGATTATTACTTTGCTTCGTTAAGTGAAAAAAATAGTTTTTATTCTTTTTGCAGCTGCCATTTGGTGGCTGCTTTTTTTTAGACTCGGCGAATCGCCTCGCTTGTTTAAACTATTGATGTGGGCCGAGTCACCGCTTATCATGAAAATTAAATCTCCTGAAAATCAAAGTTTTTTAAGCGAAACCACCGGTAAAGTTGAATTGGATGAATTCGGAGTCCCTCGAATTCAAGCGAAAAACGAAAACGACGCCGCGTATCTTTTAGGTTGGATGCATGGACTTGAACGTCGTTTTCAAATGGAAATGATTCGACGGACCGTTCAAGGAACGCTTTGTGAAGTTGTTGGTGAAAAAGCGCTCTCTTCGGATCTTTTTTGGAGAAGATTTCAATTTTCGAAAAAATGGAGGTCATGGTACGCTCAACAACCGAAGGCGTTGAAATCTTATTTTCGAGCCTATGCCAAAGGAATCAACGATCAATGGAAACAACAAAAATCCAGCGAAAAACCCATTGAATTTTTTATTCTTGATTTTGAACCGGCCGATTTCCAAGAACAAGATTTGTTCTACTTACTTCGATACATGGATTATTCGTTGAATTACGATGAGGGAGCTTTGGCACTCCTAGAAACTAAAAATTTACTTCCCAAAGAAGTATTCGACTTGTTTTATCCCAAATCTCAACCCATTCAACATCCTATTCTCTCTAACCCTATTTCCATTGAGGGTGTCCATTCAAACATGATGATAAATCATTCCACTGGTCATTTCGCACCAACATCTGGTATTAATTGGGTGGAACCATCGGGAAAAACGGAAACGGGTTCCAACAATTGGGCCGTAGGAAAATGGAAAATGACCGAAGCCAATGCGGCACTTTCCAATGATCCCCATTTAAAATTGCAATTGCCCAACACCTGGTACGAAGCTGTTTTGGAAACCCCAATGTGCAAAAAAGCTGGATTCACTCTTCCTGGTTCCCCGTTCATCATCAGCGGCAACAACGACTCCATTGCATGGGGAATTACCAATGCCACATGGTCATTAACCCACTTTTTCCCCATTTCCAAAATTTCTAAAAATCAAATTTCGATCAACCAAAAAGCTATCCCAACTCAATTCGAAAAAGAAATCATCGAAATTCGCGGGAGTTCACCCTTAGAAATTTCAGTTCGGCGGTGCGAATATGGAATTGTAGACACGCTTCGTGGTCAGAATTATCTCATTCAATGGGTCGGAAATGCACCAGTAAAAGAAAGCAATGAAGCCCTCACTTTTTGGGAATTGGAACACAGCAATACGATTCAGGATGCTGAGAATGCGCTTCAGCACTATGGGCACCCACCTCAAAATTTTGTAATCGCCGATCATTCGGGAAATGTTTTCCAAGCCACGTGTGGCTTCTTCGGTTCAACCTCTCCTATTTTCCCCACTCCTTGGATTAAAGCTCAAGCCGTTCTTAAAGAGAAAAATCCGGAACGAGGATTTGTTTTTTCGGCCAACCAAGCACAATCCAATCATTCTAGCATCCATAGTTTGTCGAACAGTTTTGCCCCAGAAGCTCGTGCAAAAGGAATCAAAAACGGATTGGGGCAACCTTCGTTAAGTCCGCAAAATCTCATCGCTTTGCAAACCAAAACAGTGGATGAAGAATGGGGCGATTTTAAAACCAGATTCCTCTCTAAAATTCCGAGGAGCTATCCTGATTTGAAAAAAGAAATGGCGAATTGGGATGGTGAAATGATTGAATCATCGGTTCCAGCTGCCTTTTTTTCAGTTGTTCGTGCTTTTTTACACCGAGAATTGATTGCCACTTGTTTGGGCGATGTTCCATTTGCTCCACACTCGGATCGGTTGAATGTGATTCTTTTGCAGAATGAATGGGTCACAGGGAAAAAACAACAGGAATCCGTTTCAAAAATTTGGGAGAAAAGCATGATTTTGGGGATTGATTCTTTGATTCGATTGAATGGAAAAAATTGGAGGAATTGGACGTATGGAAAAATCCACCAAGCTGAAGTTCAACACATCACCAAAATTCCGGCGCTTGGTGCTGGAAAATGGACCTTCAATGGATCTCCGAGAAGCGTAAATGTTTTGAGAATTGGCAAGGGAATTCACGGAGCATCCATGAGGAATACCGTCATTTTCACCCCAACGGGTTTCATTCGTTATTCCATCAACTTTGGTGGTCAGAGCGGAAGATCCTTTTCCCCGCATTATTCCGATCAAATTCAACCTTGGAGGGATGGATTGTACCGCAAACAAATCAGTTCAACCTTTAAATCAAGAATGGTTTATGAATTTCATCCTTAAACACCGGGTATTTATGTTGTGGCTGATCCAAATTCTCATTTTTGCTTCGGTTTATCAATTCTTTCCTTCTTGGATAACTACGCTCATTGCTGCAATTCTTGCTGGAGTACTTCGATCTAATCCGTGGAGTTGGTGGAAAACCCCATTGGCCCATGTTTTAGGTTTAATCCTAGGGGCAACCCATGATCATTTATGGAACGTTGCTGAAGTGGTTGCTTCCATCGTTGGGCTGCCCTCCCCTTCTCTTTACATCGCTGCAGTAGTGGTAATGACCACGTTGGTTGTTTCGTTAACCTCGCAAGCCGTTTGGCTTTGGATGCCTCATCGAAAGGAGAAAGAATCGTGAAAAAGCTATTGATTTTCATCTTTATGGTTGGATTATTCGGAGGATGTGCCAGCACCCACAAAGGAAAAAGCGCCAAAAAGAAGAACGACTGTGGGTGCCCAACTTTCTCTGGTCAGCCTCAAAAAAAGCGCCGATAGGGAAAAATTATTTAGAAAGTTTCCAAATAATTCCGACTTTTGCAACATGAAATTAACCGATTTGAAAATGGGTCAAAAGGCCACCATCGTGAGCATTGATGACGCTATTTTTTCAAATCGTTTATTAGAGATGGGGTGCCTTCCAGGAGAAGAATTGGAGATCATCCACTGTGCTCCTTATGGAGATCCCATTGCCATTAAAATTCTTGGGTATTCCTTGGCTCTTCGCAAGTCGGAAGCAGAAACCATTGAAGTATTACCAACCGAATTGGCATGAAAAAAATTGCTTTGGTTGGAAATCCCAATTGCGGAAAAACCTCCATTTTCAACATATTAACGGGATTAAAACAAAAGGTTGGCAACTATTCAGGTGTAACGGTTGAAAAGAAAACCGGAACATTCTTGGCCCAAGGAGAATCGTACATTCTGGAAGATTTACCAGGATTGTACAGCTTGCATCCATCGTCTCCCGACGAGGAAATCACCACCCGAAGCCTATTGGAGGAAACACCCCATGTTGTTATGATCGTGGGCGACGCCACCACCATGAAGCGAAATCTTCTTCTCATTACCCAAGCCATCGATTTAGGCATTCCATCCATGCTGGTGCTCACCATGGCCGACGTTGCCGAAAAGGAAGGAATTGTGATCGATACCGATCGAATGGAAGAACTCCTTGGTATTCCAGTGGTTCTCATGAATGCCCGCCAATCGGATTCGCTTTTGTGGTTAAAAAACACCATTAAACAAGCGAAAATTGGAAAAATTCGCATTTCATCTTGCGGAGATCAGACCACTTACCGCGATTTTCTTAAAAGTTCTTTGGAAGATAACGGAGAAGAAACCCGCAAAGCCAAATCCCTTGAAGTACTTGATCGGTATAAAATTATTGCTGGGTTAATCAAAAAAATTGAAAAACACCAAGAGGTAACTAGAAGAATCAAGTCATCTACCTTAGACCGATGGATTCTTCATCCTTTTTGGGGTTATGTAATTTTTGTTTTGATTTTCTTTCTTCAATTCCAATTGATTTTCTCGATTTCGAGTTACCCGATGGAGTGGATTGAAACGGGGTTTTCTTTTGTTTCTGAGAAAATTAGTGATTTATTACCAACCACTTGGTGGAGTGATTTAATCACCAACGGATTATTAAGCGGAATTGGGGGAATTGTTGTGTTTGTTCCTCAAATTGCTTTGTTGTTTTTCTTTTTGAGTATTTTGGAAGAAAGCGGCTACATGGCTCGCGTAAGTTTCCTTTTAGATCGAACCCTTCGCCGTTTCGGATTGAATGGAAAATCCATTGTTCCACTTTCAAGTGGAATGGCTTGTGCGGTTCCGGCCATCATGAGTACCCGAAATATTGGAAGTTGGAAAGAGCGCATCATCACCATTTTAGTTACCCCATTGATGAGCTGTTCGGCTCGTTTACCGGTTTACACCGTTCTGATAGGACTTTTCTCCCAAACAGAAGAACAATCTTGGTGGATTTTCGACTATCGTGGCATGATGCTTACCCTGTTTTATTTATTGGGAATTGTTGCCTCTTTAGTGATGGCATGGGTTTTTCATTTTTTCATTTCAGATCGAAGCGTTTCGTTTTTTATCTTAGAATTGCCCATTTTTCAAAAACCACGGTGGAAAAACGTATTTCAAAATGTTTTCGATAAATCGATGAGTTTTGTTGGAGGAGCCGGAAAAGTGATTTTATTGATTTCATTGGTTTTATGGGTTTTGCAAAGTTTTGGACCGAGCGACCGCTTCCAAGAACTGAAAAACACCACGGCCCAAAATGAGCAGCAGGCCCTGCAAATAGCCAAAGAAAAATTAGAGCTATCGTACGCAGGGCAATTGGGAAAATCCATTGAACCCCTCATTCAACCGCTTGGTTTCGATTGGAAAATTGGAATTAGCCTTATTACCTCTTTTGCGGCTCGTGAAGTGTTTGTTGGCACCATGAGTACCATTTACGCATTGGAAGAAACCGATCATGCCGAGAAATCACTTACCGAACAACTTCGAAATGAAATCAATCCGGTAACCGGAAAACGGGTGTATTCAGAGGCCACCGTATGGTCGTTGCTCATTTTCTATGCTTTCGCCATGCAATGCATGAGCACCCTGGCCGTCACCAAAAAAGAAACCAATTCTTGGAAATGGCCCCTCATTCAACTCGGGTATTTAACGGCTTTGGCGTACCTTAGTTCTTTATTGGTTTACCAATGGCTAGCTTAACCATCGAAAAACTGCGAACAGGGTTATCGCCCTATCTTCCTCCAGTAACCATTGAACCCCTCGTAAAACTCATTTACGATCATCAAATTTCCATTCGAATTACCCGAGATCGCAGTACCAAATTGGGCGATTATCGGTCGCCATTCAACGGAAAAGGGCATCAAATATCCATCAACGGCACCCTAAATCCTTACCAATTCTTGGTTACCCTTCTTCACGAAATCGCACATTGTTTCACTTACATTCAATTTAAAAATTCAGTACCCCCACACGGTGAAGAATGGAAAAACCAATTTAAAATCATGTTGGAGCCCTTCATAAAACACCACATTTTTCCTAACGACATTGAGTTGGCATTGCAGAAACATTTGAAAAGCGTCAAAGCATCCAGCTGTTCCGACCCACACCTTCTGATGGTCTTAAAATCTTACGACGAACGAAAAGAAGACCATCCATTTGTTCATTTAGATTCGCTCCCACTTCATACAAAATTTGAATTCCGAGATAAAATTTACGAAAAAGGAGAAAAAAGACGTACCAGAATCGTTTGTACCGAACAATCATCAGGGAAACAGTTTCTTTTCCATCCAATAGCCGAGGTAATCCCTATTTTTGCACCATGAAAATTCTGATTCTTTCTTCCGAATTTCCACCAAATGTTGGCGGAATTGGGAATCACGGTTATAACGTTGCTTTGAATTTGTCAAAAAACGGACATGATGTTCTTGTAATTGCAGATTCATTAACGCAAACGAAAGAAAATCTAAAGAAATTTGAACAGCAACAACCTTTCAAAATTCAGTGGATCCCAAGGAGTTCATTCGTGGTATCAACCTATATTCATCGAATTTTTAAAGCGATTCAGCACCAAAAAAGCTACGATGTAGTTCTATGCAGCGGTAAATTTTCACTTTGGACTGGCGCACTTCTTCAACTGATCAAAGGAAGAAAGGCTCTTTTTGCGGTGGTTCATGGAAGCGAATTGGATTTGAAAAATAAATGGCTAAAGAAATTAACCACTTGGAGCTTGTCAAAAATGGCAGAAATCATCTCAGTTTCTCGGTATACGGCTCAATTCATTCCTCAAAACATTCAAAATCAAAAACCAATCACCATTATTCCCAATGGAATAACTTCGGATGAATTTCAATTTGAACTTCAACAAACGCCGAAAAAACTATTGGGAAATCCCTCCATCATCACGCTCGGAAATGTTAGTCAGCGAAAAGGACAGATGAATGTTATTGAGGCCTTACCGGTGCTACTCAACCACTTCCCTTCGATTCACTACCACATTGTAGGCAAGCCCTCAGAGCGAATCCGCATGGAGAAAAAAGCTCAGGAACTGGGGGTTTCATCTCACCTTACCTTCCATGGAATGGTTTCTAGAGAAGAACTCATGGAAAAATTACACGGAAGCGATATCAAAGCCATGCTCAGCGACCATACCCCAAGCGGAAGTTTCGAAGGTTTCGGAATTGCTGTGTTGGAAGCCAATATTTTTGGAGTGCCCGCCATAGGAAGCAGCAATTCTGGCATCGCTGATGCGATCGAACAAGGGAAAACCGGATTTCTAATCGATCAAAAAAACAGTGCAGAATTGGCTGAAGCCATCGAGAAAATCATGACTCATTACTCCGAATTTTCAACTTCAGCCCGAAATTGGGCAAAAAAACACGATTGGTCTACCCTGATTCAATCGTATGAAGCCATTGCAGTAAGAACAGCTTCCAAGGACAAGTAATTCATGCAATGGCAGGGACGATTTCGTTTGCCTAAACACTTCATGCACGATTTGGAAGGCGCCAACATGGTTTGATTTGGATTTTCAGGATGCGCCCATTTCCCTCGATAATCGCTATTTCCAAATAAAACAATGTTTTCCTTTTTCAGAAGATTAGCCAAATGAATCACGCCAGAATCAGCACCAATCACCATTTTTGACTGCATCACCAACGTATGCAAGGCGGGGATGGGAACATGTTCGAATCTCCCACTCCCCCATTTTTGAATCCATTCCTCTGCTTTGGTCCGATCTCCTTTCCCTCCAACAATAACGATAGGCATGGGTTGCTTTCTTTGAATTTCGATTCCAAGTTGAATCCAATTTTCATCGGGCCAAGCATTGGCTATTCCTTTGGTGAACGGCGCAAAGATGATGAAATGACCACCTTCACGATTTTGCTCATGACGATCGACTTGAATGGGCAACGCATCCAAATTTCCAATCTTGGTTAAATCCAAATCGGTTAATAATCCCTCTAAACGATCCAATTCTGATGGAAATGAAGATCTTGATAACCATCGCTTCGCCAGAAAGGTAGTTTCTTTTTTCCAACCACCGGCGTGTTTTATACCCGCCATTTTCATCATCACCATGGAAACCATGTTCCATTTAAGCGATGCGCTATAGGGCATCAAGGCAATCAGGTGTAGAAGGTTGTTTTCTTTTATTGTTTGAATGAGTTGGCCCAAAGTCCAATTCGAGCGATCCCAAATTTCTTCGGCAATGCCATCTTGGAGATAATCTTTAAAATGAATTCCTGGAATTCCATCGTTGTGCGAAAGGAGAATGATTTTGGCGTTGGGGAAATTGTGACGGATACGAAGCAAAGATGGTAAAGAAAGAAGTCCATCTCCTAAATGAGCATCGCGCCAAACGAGCAGCGTAATGGCCTGTTCTGTTGGCGCGATTGGACGAAAGAAGATCTTTTGAAACGTGTTTAGAACCAGTCGATACCACCACATCAAAAACACCTTCATCGCATCAAATAAAGTTTTCCCATCCCATTTTTAAAGAACCGATCACCTGAGGTTTTGAACTCATTCATCTTTTCACCTTTTTGCTTAACCAAAACACGGTAAAAATATACCCCATTTCCAAGGCGATCACCGAATTGATCAGTACCATCCCAAGCAAAGGATGACACATTATGACCAATGCGAAGCGGGCCAATTTCACGTTGGGTTATTTCCCGAACCAATCGGCCAGAAATGGTATAAATCTGAATGGAAATTTCATCTGGAACTTCAGAACCTGTTAGGGTAAAAACAAAGCGGGTTTGGGTAGTAAACGGATTGGGATAAGGGAAAAAGTTGGAGATGCTTGACTGGTTAATTACTTGGAAGGTAGATTGATACGATACTTTGCCGGATGGATTTTCGGAATAATCAAAACCTTCTACTTTTAACTCGTACCACCCGTCGATCAAGCTTTTTGGGGAAAAAGTTGCTTCGCCAACGTTGGTTTTGCCTGTATTTCCCCACCTTAATAAACCACCTGCAAAATAAATCGGCTCAAAATCAAATGCACCTGGAACTTTCAAAAACACCTTTAAATGAGTGGTATCGTTTAAACTGAAAAACGGATTTTCATCGGTTATTCTGAACTGAAAAATTGGATTGGGAGAAACGATTTCTTGATTAATGAGTGGCTGTTGATCCAATTCAACTTCAAGCAGTGGTGCTTTTCGATCTTTAATAACCACAAACCGATCTTTTGCATAATTGTTTGAAAGGATACGTTCGCCTTGTGCCTGATTAGGCAAAACGCTTAACTCAATGGAATTTGAGCCCACCAACCCTTCCGTTGGAAATTTCTGTTTTAAACGCAACAGTTGATTTGGTAGCAAGCTATCCAATTTTGAACTTAAAACCTCTGTTGTTACTCGATTGGCATTGGTGATTCGGTAACGAATTTGATAATCGGCAAGAACTTCATTTCCAATATTCTTGAAAGCATATTCCATTTGAATGGAATCTCCTTCTTGAATGGAATCGGAATAAAAACTGTAATAATTTCCAGCGAGCATGGTTCCTTCCAACAAGGGCTGAAAATTAACACTCCAAATTTTCAATTGGGGTGCGCTAAAATCGGTAGGATCAATTCCTTCAAAAACCAATTTTATCTTCGGGTAAGCTTGGGCCGAAATTGATTTCAAATAAATCAACGAATCCGTAGTCGGACCCAACAAATGAACTTCTTGTCCGGCAGAGTCAATCCCAACAATGGAAACTGAAACCGTGTCGAAGGTACTTTTAAATGGATCAATCCTAACAGAATCTAAGGTATTCCAATCCCAAGTAAACGAATCCCATTCTTTCACCGGTCCAATGGGAATACTGGTAATTCTACCTTTTGAAAATGGAATTTTTACGACCCTGGTTAATCCAAAAGTATCTAAACCGGCATTGGCAATGTTGGTATCAAGCAAAGAACCAAAACTCGAAGTTCCATAACTCCATCCTTTTCGACCAATAATCCCTATTGAGGTTGAGTCGTTGGTTACCCCTCGAACCAAGTTGGTATCTACCCCAATGGTTACCAAGGCTTGCATCACCGAATCATTCCAGTTTTGAATTTGGATAAAGGGGCGGCTCGTGGATCCTGGATAATACGAAGAAACGCAAACGAAATTTCCATTTGGAATCGTTCGATTGATATGATCCACAAATCGAGTTCGATCGGCCGGTAGCGACATGTTGAAAGCAGCGTAAGATCGGTAATTGGTAGTCGAACCACATGCTATATAATAACTAGGCTCTAAAGTTTTACCGTTAAAATCGGCCACAATTAAGTTACGACCAGCACAAACGCCGGCACCGTTAACCGATCCCGAACCGGGTGGCTGTTTGCCAGAAATGTAAAAACCACGTCCTGAGGTGGCAAAACGTTCCATTAACACCTTTAATTCAACCGAGAGAGAATCAAAAGCGAACATTTTTGAAACAGGATTGAAAGTCAAGCTGTCCAACGACGTTGTTTTCCAATGTTCGGGGTGGCTTTGACTCCATCCTGGTTTTTGTCCAATCAATCGAGTAAAGGTTCGGTTGATCCAATAACCTCCAGCTGTGTCAGGCAGATCCAGTTTAGCACGTAAGAAAAATACCAAACTGTCCTGCAATCCGGAAATAGGAACATTCACTTCAATTAAATTATTGGAAGAAGACGGAAGAATACGCTGTCTGAATCCAGAATTAAAGGAGGGCAAGGTATCAATCTCTAAAATAACGGGGGTTGAAATGTTTTTTAGGTCGGAATATTGCAGAAGAATTTTCAAGGTGTCGGTTCCAACGATATCGAAATCTGCTGGAGAAATAACGGTTATTCCATTTCCTGGAAGAAAATACTTGTATTGAACCCGATTGTTAATCCAATTATCAAGTTCATCAACTTCATTGATCGAATCGAGAATAACCGTAAACTGATTGCTTCCTTGATACTTTTGACCTGGAGATCGGAACGTGTAGGAATAAAGTCCTTTGTTGTAGGGAGGCTTGATACGAATTGGAATTCCGAAAGTATCAATACCATTTTCAACTTTCCTTCCAACGTGAATATTGATGCTATCATCCGTGGATCTACCTGCATTATTGATCAAAATTTTCAATGAGATGGAATCCATCAAGGCATTTGCAGGATCGGGGTCCAAATAAACGTCAGGGGATGAAATGGAAAAGTCTGGCTTTGGTGGAGAGAATAACCTCATTGCGGGATCACCCTGAAAAATGGCTTGTTGAATATGAATTTTGGTATATTCTCCTCCAATACCTTGAAAACTTCGCATCGCATTCTGTAGATGAACTCCAACAGGTTGACCATAATTTCGTTGAACGCTTCCAAAAAATCGTTTTGATAATTCACCTAAATACGGAACAAGTCCCAAATAGCTGTGTGCCAACCACCCAGACGCCCCAATTTGGTTTGCCAAAGTAAATTTTTCGCCTAAGGAATTATCTTCAAAGGCATTTCCAACGTAACATCCATTGAACAACATGAATGGATATTTCCCTTGATTCCCGTACTCACTTGGCTGTCCGATATCAATGGCAAGGGTGTTCGTAGATCCGTGTCCGAAATAACTAAAAATTCCCAATCCTTGATTCACCTTGTCAATGATTTCTCCTTTTAATTTATTGGAAACGGGAAGTGTGGTGTTTTTTTCCACCTTGTAGGAGAAGGCACCAAAAGGGATTCCGCGGATGGAATCGAAAAAAGCATTTTGGTATTGGGCAATGTCGTTCAATTCAAAGGCCGATTTTGCTCCCGTAATCAATGCAATTTCTTTTTGCCAAACGGCTGGCGGTGAAGTTTCCGTGGAACGAATTTTACTCAAAAAGAATTCGGCTTCTGCATTGGTTCGTGCGGAAATTCGACCGGTTGGCAAGGCTGGCTCCAAACGAGAACCCCCTAATCCAGAAGTCAGTAGAATATCTGAGGCCGGGTTTCCCATGGTTGGGATCAAGTTATTTTGAGCAGTAATACTTCCTCTTCTTTTTCTTACATAATCGGAAACATATCCTTTCCCTACCAACAACAAGAATTGGGGAGCTTGGGATTGGGTTCCAAATAAGTATTGAATGTAATTTCGAATGGCCAGCGGGTGCTGAATTCCAAAGGAAAATTGGTCGTAAAGATCAAGAATATTCACCAATGCCACCCGATAGCCGCCTCCTTGTACCGAGGAACGGTAAGTGGCATGCGCAATGGTTGCGTTTTGCAAAGACGGATGAAAAATCATGATGTACTGCGGATTCACAGGCGTTTGATGATTAACCATTCTAACCGGCCATAAACTATCAATGAGTTCAGGATGGGAGAAGTAATCGAACAAAAAGTATTGAAAAGCCGGACCCGATCCAGGCAGCATGGTATTGAAACTATTCCCCACAACGCTTCCTCGAATGGCATATCGCTGTTGAAGATCGAACAACATGGGGCTGGCCAAAGCAGCATTTTTAAACGGTGAAAAGCGGAGGTAAGGAGAAGCCGATGTTCCTTCAAAAGTGAACCTCCGTTGGGTCGTATCGCTCATTTCAAACGTTCGGGGATACGTTAATTGGGCATAACTAAACGCAATGGCATCAACGGCTAAATTTTGATCATCAACAATGGTTAATGTAAAGGTGGGATTGTTGACCAAAGTAGGAAAAAGCAATATCTTTTTTACTCGGGTTAATCCATAAAAAAGAGTATCCAATAAAACCGTTGTTCCTTGTTTCACTTGAATGTGATGGTTGTAACCAGAAGGCACATTGGAAACATCGGCATTGGAAACGCCATAAAATTGAAGATCCAAAGTGCATGGAACCGCTTGGGTAGATTTAAAAGGGGTTAAAAAGGAAAAATTGAAATTTACATCTTGCCGAACCGGTGCTGCAGTAGGGTTATTAATCACTTGAACCCGCTGCCCCATCCAACCCTCGCCTTCCCCCATCTCACTAAAATAATTGGAAAAGTAGGGAACTCCTAAATAATAGGCATTGGTATCTACTCGAGTAACCGTGTGATTATAAAATAATTCTGGATTCCCAACGGTATTGGATCCATCAAAATCCTGAAAACGAAGTCCGGGCTGATTTCCAACCGTTAAGAAATAAACCGACGTATCGGTATAAAGGGAAACAAAGGATTGCGGCTGGGACGTTCGCGGAACATACAAAGTACTATCCAACCAGCCGTCGTTGGAAGTCCCGTGAAAAAGAAAGAAATCCGATGGATCTAAAAGTCCATCCGACTGTCCTTCAGCATACAACGGCACCTCTATTCCTTTGCAAAAAAGCTGAATGTTTCGAGGATCAATGGTAGAAGGAAAACCTCCATTGACTATTTTTTGAAAATCGATTTTATAAACGCCTTCTTTCCCAATTTTGATCTTCCGATAAGTCTGATTGAGGTTTACCCAAGAATTGGAAAAAGGTTGAGCCAAAGACTGGATTACAAAAAACAAAGAAAAGGCAAAAAACGCCCAGGTTTTACTTTTGTACAGTGAACTCATTGTCACAAAAATACTGAAATTGAAACCATTATCACGGTAATTTCTGAATAATGACCATCGCTTGATCAAATTCAAACGCCGCTAAGAGGGTTTGCAATTCAAGAAGAACATTTTTTTGAATTGACGTTAGGTTAGAGGAACTCAAAACTTCGCGACAAATATCAACTGCACCCGGGTCATTTTCTTCAATGGAGATTTTTAACTCCTCCATTTTCAATCGAATATCTTCTGGAGTTAAATCGGTAAGGGGAACATGACCTTTTCCTTCCGAGACATCAATTTTCTGAATTTCAGAAATAATCGATTCCATTTCGGATAACAAATCTTGAATTTCCAAGGAAAAGTCCTCCCAATTGAAGTCGTTTGATTCATTTTTCAATCGAACCGAAAGGGAGTAGGAAATTTGATACACTTTTTGAGCTCCCAAATTCCCAGCAACACCGGCTAAAGTATGTAGGAAAGAAGCCAGTTCAGATTTTTTTTGAAGATCGAAATAAGATTGAATTTCCGAAACGGAGGATTTGTAGGTATTGGCAAACGTTTGCAACAATCGGATATAGGCATCTGCCTTATTTCCAATTCTGTTCAATCCATTTTTCGTATCAATCCCTGGAATGGACAAAATCAGTTGCTCCTCCTGCTCATTTTTCTCATTGGAGTTGCTCATGGCTGAACTGTTCAAATCCTCTATGGTGATATGCGGGCAGAGGTATTTAAACAGGGTTTTGTAGAGAAAAACGGGATCAATGGGTTTGGTGATGTGTTCATTCATCCCCGCAGCCATACTTTTTTCGGCTTCGCCTTTCATGGCATGGGCCGTCATCGCAAGGATTGGGAGATTTGAAAATCGACCGGTTGCGCGGATCATTTTCGTGGCCGTTAATCCATCCATTTCAGGCATTTGAATATCCATCAAAACCAAATCATAGGCATTTTGCTCAACCATTTCAATGGCAATTTTTCCATTTTCAGCGGATTCGACATTTATGCCAACTTCGTTCAATAGTTCCGTTGCCAATTCCCGGTTAATTTCTTTGTCTTCTACCAAAAGCACTTTCTTTCCCAATAAATGCTCTTTCAAAACATTCGTATCGAGGTCAAATTTAGGTTTAATGGCGTCTTTACCTTGTTTAAGATGCAGAATTTCAATCAACGTATCGTGCAAAGCGCTTTGATTGATGGGTTTCAACATGACTCCATCAACCTCTTTATTTTTTGCAGCGTCTTTCACACTATCAAGGCCGTACGCAGTTACCATAAGGATAGCCGGAATTTCTTGGCCTTGTTTGGCTTTTAATTCACGAACCAATTGCAAACCATCCATTCCTGGCATTTGCCAATCGACCACCAAAAGTGTAATGGGATGATGTGCCAAATCCTCGGCTTCGTACATTTCAATGGCCTCGTATGCATCTTTGGCCACCAAAACATGAAACCCCATGGTACCCAACATTTCAGCAAGAACCATTCGGGCACTTTCTGAATCATCTACAAGCAGAGCTTTTTTACCTTTCAGAATTGATTCTGAAAATGCAATGGGCAAAGCTTCTTCTACGGGTAAAGAGAAAAATGCATTGAAGTGAAATTCGGAACCCTTACCCAGGGAACTTTCCATTTCCAATTCTCCGTCCATCATTTCTACAATTTTTCTGCAAATGGCCAATCCTAAACCGGTTCCACCAAACTTTCTGGTAGTAGATAGATCAGCCTGCTGAAAAGGAGAAAACAATTTTCTAGCTTGTTCTTTGGAAATACCAATTCCAGAGTCTTTAACGCTAAAATGAAGAAAAATTCCGTAATCTACCTTTCTAACCAACTTTACTCGGATGGCAATTTCTCCTTGATGTGTAAATTTGGCAGCATTGTCAGCCAAATTCAATAGAACTTGACGCAATCGAATGGTGTCTCCTAAAATGATAGCTGGAATATCTGTATCAATTTGAGTAACCAATTCTACCTCTTTCTTTCGCTGAAGCTTAACATTCACGGTATCCGCAACTTCCTGAACCAACTCTTCAATAAAAAGAGGCGTATTTTCAAGGGTAAGCTTACCAGCCTCAATTTTGGAAAAATCGAGGATATCGTCGATGATTCGCAAAAGACTTTTGGCGGAAACCTCAATTTTATGGTTATATTCCGCTTGTTTATCGGAAAGTTCGGTTTTTCTTAGAAGGTAATTCATGCCAATGATGGCATTCATGGGGGTTCGAATTTCGTGGGACATGTTGGCCAAAAATTCGCTTTTTGCATGATTTGCACGATCGGCAATTTGGCGCAAAGAGAGCATTTCCTCGTACCTTTTATCGGCTAGAGACTTCTTTCTTTCGACTTCATCGAGTAAGCGCCCGGCAAAAGCGGAAAGGAATCCCATAATGATGGGCGCTAAATCCGTCAGCCAAATTCCTGGTCGACTTGCTTGCACCTCCAAACACTCCATCCAAGAAAATGAACCCTCATTGGCCAAGGAACATTCCAAAACAGTGCCCAGAATAGGAAAAACAAATCCAAAGGCAACACCAAACCGAAAAAACTTTTTTTGGTTACCTCTGAAATGAAGTGGATTTCCTATCAGGCCCATTTAACATCAAATTTGTTTGATGAATTGAGCATTGATGGCCAATTTGATGGATTTATCAACCACCACTGTGCCGTCTTCTGCAGTTAAATTCCAACTCAATCCGTAGTCAAAACGATCAATGGATCCTTTAATTTCAAATCCAGCTTTCACTTGTCCCCATGGATCGATGGCCACTCCCATGAATTCGACATCCAAAACAATGGTTCTTTTTTCTTTGTGCAAATCCAATTCGCCGATCAATTGATATTCGTTTCCGGCAGTTTTTTTGAGTTCCTTACCTGTAAAGGTGAGTTTTGGAAAGTTTGTAACATCGAAAAAATCAGGACTTTTCAAATGCTCATCCCGTTGTTCATTTCGGGTACTAACCGAATTCAAATCGGCCTCAAAACTAATTTCAGCATCGGTAAAATCTTCTTTAGATGCCAACATTTTTCCAGAAAACTCATTGAAGGTTCCAGAAACATTGGTAATCATCATGTGGCGCACTTTGAACACGATTTCAGAGTGAGCAGGATCCATGATCCAATTTGTTTTATTCATTATTTTAAAATTTCAATTCAAGTTGAACAGGACAATGATCTGAATGAACAATATCGTGAAGAATATCAGCTGAAACAAGCTGTTTTTCCAAATTATTAGTAACCAAAAGGTAATCAATTCTCCAACCCTTGTTGTTCGCTCTGGCTCCAGCACGGAAAGTCCACCAACTGTAGCGATGTGCAGCATGCGGATGAAAATAACGAAAGGAATCAATCCAACCTAATTCCAAAAATGATGCAAACCATTGTCGCTCCTCCGGTTTAAAGCCGCTAACGTCTTTGTTTCGAACGGGATCATGGATATCGATGGCTTCACGACAAATATTGAAATCGCCGCCAAGGACCAATTTGGGAAAATTCTTTCGCGTTTCTTCGATCCAATTGATAAACTTCACAAGTGTTTCCATCTTGAAAGCTTGCCTTTCTTCTCCCGAAGTTCCACTGGGCAAGTAAAGGCTCATCACCGAAAAATGTTCAAAATCAACCCGAATAAATCGGCCTTCATGATCCAACTCTTCCATACCCGAACCAATTTGAAAACCGATCGCGTTCGCTTTGAAAAGCACTCCTACCCCACTGTAACCCTTTTTCTGAGCTGGGTGCCAGATGGCTTGGTAACCTAGTGGCTGATACCATTCAACCGGAATCTGATCATCTGATGCTTTAATTTCTTGAAAAAGAACAACATCTGGATTGTCTTTTTGAAGAAAATCAAAGAGTCCTTTTGAAGAAGCCGAGCGAATTCCGTTGACGTTGTAGGAAAGTATTTTCATTATTTTACGACTACAGAAACCTTCATGACGATGTCTTTTTTAGGGCGATCACCGGGCATGGTTGGTTCTGCAGCAATTTTATCAATCACATCCAACCCCTCAATCACCTCTCCAAAAACGGTGTATTGCATATCTAAAAAGGGAGTTCCTCCAAGATTAGCGTAAGATTGCGTTTGTTCGGGCGTATAACGAACACCGGATTGTGCGCCCATTTGAGTAAGTTGAGCGGCGGGATATTTTTGACCTTGAACAATGTAAAACTGGGAGCCGCTGGACGCTTTTTCTGGATTATTGGTTCTAGCAGCGGCCAATGCACCTTTTTTATGAATATACTCCGCACGAAATTCAGCTGGGATGGTGTAGCTCGGCCCACCCATTCCGTATTGAGAACCCGGTGTTGGATTTTTTGAATCGGGATCGCCTCCCTGAATCATAAAGCTACCAATTACACGATGAAAAATGGTCCCATCGAAATAACCTTCTTGGGCTAGTTTAATGAAATTAGCACGATGCAATGGAGTATTTTCGTACAAACGAACAACCATATCACCATGAATGGTTGAAATCTTTACCAAAGTATCAGGGGTATTAGTCATTTTAGTTGAATTTTGAGGTTTTGAAGTTGACGATATTTTAGGGGTTGTTTTAGGGGTTGTTTTGGAAGTAACAGCACCTTTGGGTTTAGAAGTCGAAACCGTTTTTTTCGGTTGACTGTACACCGATAAAGAAAGAAGGGCGATTCCAAGGAAGAGCAATTTTTTCATGTTCTTATTTTTTTACAAAAGTACACAATTGCACATAAAAAAAGAGGTCAAAAACTGACCTCTTTTCGGGTGACTAATGGGATTCGAACCCACGACCAACGGAACCACAACCCGCTACTCTAACCGACTGAGCTATAGCCACCAGATTTTGTGGGTGCAAAAATAACATTTTGAGCCAATCTCCCAAAATTTTCTTCACTTTTTTTTCGTTATTTCGCAGTATGAAAAAAGGAATCTTCAGTTTACTTCTTTTATTTTCGGTGAGTTGCCTTTTTTCCCAATCCATCCCACTTGAAGTGGTTAACGTTGATCGTACATCGGTCGACGAATCGCTGTATCCTGGTGCTCAAAAACTGCAAGGGAACATCCATTTCAAGCAGGGAGATGCTCATTTGTACTGCGATTCGGGGTATTTTTATCCGTCTCAGAACCGATTGCTTGCAAAAGGCCAAGTTCGTCTCATTCAGGATGGGTTTAAGGCAAATTGTTTTGAATTGGATTATTCGGGAGAAACCCGCTTGGCGTTATTGCAAGGTGGTGTACAGTTAACCGAAGGAAATCAACGCTTACGCACCCATCGGGTGGAATATCGGACCGATACCCGTGTAGGAAGTTATCGAACAAAAGGCCAAATTGATGCACCCGGGATTCGCGCAACTTCCGATTCTGGATATTTCTATCGGGATCAGTCATTGGTATTATTGATTGGCCATGCTCAAATAGAGGATAAAACCGTTACAATAAAAGCAGATAGCATTGGATTTAAAAAAGATACAGAACAGTTGCTGTTCTTCCAAAAGACTACTTTTTGGTTGGAGGGACAAAAAGGAATATGCAACGGAGGATATTATTCAAAACTAAATCAACAAGCAAAATTATTGAACGGGGTTCGCATGAACGATAGTTCAGGGAATGAATTGCAATGCGACACCTTTGTGTGGAACAAAAAGATGAATTTCCAGGAGGTTTTCGGCGCCTTTTCTTTACAAGATTCTTCAAAAAGCCAATGTGTTTGGGGAAAATACTTGAAACGGTGGACAGAGAACGACTCTATTTTCGTCACGAAAAATGTTTTGGTAAGATGGATCGATGAAAAAGATACCACCTATTTATTCACCGATACCCTAACTGGCAACTCATTGGAGTATTTTTCTTTCCCTGAAAATCACTTGAAAAATGATTCATTGTTGAGTGTTTGTGGTTTTTTGAAGTACAAAAAAGCAGATTCAACCATTTTTTTAGAAAAGAGCCCCATGATTTGGACCAATGAATTTCAAATTTCTGCCCAAAGGATGGTCCAAAAAAAGTCGAAAAACAAGCAATGGATGGAATGTTATGATTCTTGTTTTGTTTTGCAATGGGTAGATTGCTGCCATACCAATCAAATAAAATCAGACACACTTGTTGTCGCTTTTTATGAAGATCAGTCTAAAGAAATGCTGGCCAGCGGTCGTATTTCGACAATTTATTACGATGTATCGGGAAAGAAAATTGAACGAGAAACAGAGGTAAATGCCGAGAAACTCAAAGCCATTTGGGAAGGTGGGAAAATTAAATTTCTATCGTATCAACAAAATCCGAAAATTAAACTTCAAAAGCCCGAAAAGAAAGGTAAGAAGTTGGATGGGATGAATCCGCAGCGGGAAAAATACTTTGAAGAATTGTCTTTATGGACAAAAATTAGTCGCATTTACTAAGCCATTGCTCGGCTTGAGGATACCCCATTCTTTTTGCTGTTTTAATGGCCTCGCAACCTTTGGAAAGTTGTGATCCGTCCTTGATGTAAGCTACTCCAAGATTGTAGTACACCTCTGCTGTTTTCTGATCCAGAAGCAATAGCCGTTCTCCGTCTTGAATAGCTTCTTGGTAATGCGAATGATTGATGTTTAAAATTACACGATTCAACAGATAATCAGGGTTATTGGGATCGAGTTCAATAGCAGTTGAATAATTGGCCAACGCTTTATCATAGAATCCTTTTCCGGCATACAAATTTCCGCGGGTATAAAAAACAAGCCCATTTTTCGGGTCCAACTTTTCCCATTCCGTCAAATACGGAAGAGCATCGCTCATGTCTCCCAATTTAGCTGCTGCAAAGGCAAGATTCGGATAAATATCGCTAGCTTTTTCGGGTAAATTTTTCAAGGCGATTTCCAAATCTTTCTTTCCGGTTCCATAATCTTGCAGCGCCAAGCTAACCACTCCTTTGAGCAGGTAGGCTTGGTAGTAATTGGGCGAGAGTTTGACGCATTGGATGAGTGCCGCATTGGACGCAGGATAATCGTTTAATTTGTAGCAAACGTTTGCAAGTTGATAAAAAACTTTGCCGTTTTCTGGTTGAATTTGCGTGTTTTTAATTCTTAAGGATTTGGCCTCCAGGAGCTGTTTGGTTTGTTCGTAACAGTAGGCCAAATTGCTGATAACCATAGCATCATCACCATTTTTATCCAAATATTTTTTAAATCCAGCTATGGCCAAATCGTATTTTTTCTCGTTCAGATAGGCATACGATTCGATCAACTGAGCGTTTTTTGAATTCGGATTTTCACGTTGCGCTTTTTCGGCATAGAGATTAAATTTCTCTGAATCAAAAATCTTTTGGCTGTAAATAAAAGCGAGCATCGCATACGTTTGTGCACCGGAATATTCAGGCAAAGTAGATTCTAATATTTTTGCAGCCTCGATGTAATTCCCCGACAAATAATAGGCCTTACCTAACAAATAAGTTGCTTCTGGTTTACTTGAAAAAGAATTTTTTAATTCATTTGCTTTTTCAAGCAACTGAGGATCCTTCGTTTCCATTAAACATTTCAACAATTGGGATTTTCCTTCGTAGTTATTTGGATCAATTTCTACCACTTTCTGAGCGTCCTTTAATGCACTTGAATATTCCTTTTTTCGGTAATAAACAATAGACCTGTTTAATAATGCTGAAGCATTATGTTTATTATTATCGATAGACTGATTCAAAAGGGTCAGAGCTTCCTCCAAATTCCCCTCTTCAATGTGGGTTATTGCCAAATTAACTTCCAAAAAATCAGCCTTATAACCCAAATAACTCAAAGTGGTTAATGTTTCTTTAAATTTAGTTTTCTGTCCTGTTTTCTGATAAATCATCGCCAATTGAGAATAAGCAACGACTTGATTGGATTGAATGGCAATCACTTTTTCCAAGACCAATTGAGCTTCTTGATAATTCCCCAATCGAGTTTGAGCTTCTGCCTTCCATAACAATGTTTCAATATGATTGGGTGTTATTTGCAATCGCTTATCAAACTCAACAATTGCTTTTTGATACGATTTCATGGAATAGAAAACAAACCCTTTGTTGAACAGCAGATTTTTATCATTAGGAAAGGCTGCCAATCCTTTATTGCACCAATCCTCAGCAACAGGAAAATCTTGCATCCGAATATAACTCAAAGAAATAAAACGGTATGCGTAGGAAATCAACTCATTTTGATTGGACTGACTAATTACTTTTTTGAAATCCTCAACGGCACCAGAATAATTTTTAGTGTGATATTGAGCGTAACCACGTCGATTATACGAATCATAGCTTTTGTAGTTCAATGAAATAGAACTATCGAAATCGTTGATCGCTTTGAAATAGTCTTCCTTAGCTAACCGGGTAACACCTCGATTGTAATAGGCAATTCCACTCGGTTTTCGTTGAATTTCTTGATTCAAAAATCCTTCAGCCAAGCTGAAATTTCCTTTTGAATATGCTTCATTGGCGAGTTGGATGTTACTTTGAGCAAACCCTAAATCCCAAAAAAGGAAGTTGGACAAAATCAAGAGGAAAAGCCGATAACTCATTCGACAAAATTAATCTTTCAAAAACTTAAAACAAATCCTTTCACCTTTAACAAGGATGTTCAACAACATCAAGCCGTGCAAGGAAGGATCCAATTGAATTTGTCCATCAAAAATGAAGCCACTTTGCATTTTTTGTCCCATGGAAGAATAAATTTCAAATTTTGCACTTTCATAAGGGTTTAACCCAGAAACAAATAGATGATCTTGAGCTGGGTTGGGATAAAATGAAATGGATTCTCGTTGGAGCTCTTGGGTTGGGATTTTTAAATTGGCTCTTTTCCCTAGAATGGGTCGCATCATCCAAGCCCCAGGAATTCCGGAAGATTGCCAGGTTCCTGTTACATTGTAAAACATGTTCGAATTAGCCGTATCATTCCGATCTAACCCCAAGCTCAATACTTTATCGGTATTTTGTTGCCATCCGATATAAAAGGTATCTGAAATGGCAATGGCAGAATCAAATTCATAATTCACAAACCCATTGTAAAACCGCTGGTATTTAGGCTTTTGAAAATTCGACTGATAGATGAGTTGTTCTCCTTTGCCAGTGCCTGGTTCGGGAATGGATTTCCAAACCATCAAGGTAAACAAATCCCTAGAAACATCGGTTTTTATGGGAATGAACGACAATGAAATTCCTCTTAAAGAATCTGGTCGGGTAGAAATAAAACGATAAGCAATTCGACCACCGTTGGTATTCAAGCCGTACCCGTATTCTGCAGTCCCATCATCGTAAGCGTATTGATTATAGAAAAGGTATCTTCTTTTAATCGTATCATTGGATTTAATGATGGAGCTATTCGAACCAATGGAATAAACAGCATCCAATTCAAAAGAATCGGTTCCAATGAGAGGAATAGAAAACGGGAAATACGTGCGGGTATTGCTGGAAGAATTCGCCACAAGCGACTGAGAGTGAACTTGAAAACCGCTTCGTGGTTCCACATAACTTGCCGCGGTAGCGATGGTTTGAATTCCATAACCCAAAACATTAAAGGTCGTTTGATGGCCGTTGGATAAAAATCGGGATGAATCTGATTTAAAATGCAAATATGGAACCTGTGTGAATCCGTTTTTTAAAAGATTCCCTGGTGTTGCACTGTAGGCGAAATCGTAAACAACGGTATCATTGTACAACCGATTCGCAGCGAGGCGAACATAATCCACATGCCAGTGGTCCAAAAATCCAACCAAACTACTGTAATTGCGAATTCGAAAACGAAAACCCGCATGTAAATAATTGGAATCAATAACTGGAATTAAAACTTGTTTCCAAACACCCACCGAAGTTCCAGGAGTGCCCCAAACCGTATTCCAAAATCCATTTTTGTTGTATAAATCTACCACCAACGAATCGTTGATTTCCGGAGCTTCTCCTAAACCTTCGGCTTGGTAATAAAAACTCAAATAAATGGAATCCGAACCTCTGCGATTAAGTAAATTAAAAGCTTTAGATGATAGCGTGTCGCTCGGACCCGACATTCCAACAGCTTGAATGTCGTAAGGCATCCCTTGTTCATTCAAGCCATCGAACGTTGCAACTCCTAACGTAGGAGCTTTAACAGACATGTGGTTATTGACATAAACCTGGTAATCCATCCAATTAGAAGAATTAGGAAAAACTTCTGTGGAGGAAAAATCATCTTGAAAAGGAAGAGAAAGTGTGTCTAAACGTCCAAAAAAACGAGAAGAAACCCTTTTTTCAAATTCATTTTTCACTCGAATATTTTGAGAAACAACGATTGTTTTTTCCTGGGAAAACAGAAAAATGGGACAAAACAAAAGTAGAAATATGTTGAGTTTAGTCATTCCCACCTTCTTGGTTTACAGGTTTCTCGGAATTGGGTTTAATGGACAGTTCTATGCGAGTTCCAATTCTAATTTGATCTATAAAATGGGCATCAGGCTTTTGTCTTTGGACCCAAAAATCGGAAGAATCTCCATCCAATTCGCCTCTTACAAAAACTTCGATTCCTTTTGAGCTGGCCAATTGAATGGCTTCTTGCAGGGATAAACCGGTTAAAATCGGATTTTCAATAAGGGAATCAAGAGAAGCGACGGCCATTACTAAATCGATAACGGTTCCTTTTGGTAATAGCTGCCCAAACTTTACTGCTTTACCATTTGTCTTTGATTCCAAAACATAGGTGCCGTTTTTTACCATATCGGTTGGACGCTCTTCTGTTTCACCCAGGCGAAAACCAGCATTCTCGATGAGCGCCTTGGTCATTCTCATCGAATACCCTTCTTTAACGGGGTAAGGCGTTTTTGGAACATCGAAAGCCGTAACCGAAACATAAATTTTTCGACCATTCTTTACAAATGAAGCCGGTTTTGGATCTTGTTCCATGATCATTCCTCCGGGTTGCCCAGGAAAATACGTTGAATCGGTAATCACATACTCAAAATCATTTGGATTGTTTTCATCTTCAACGTTAGCGTACGATTTTCCGATAAGGTTTGGTACAGCAATTTTCTCTCCATGACGGGTGTACGATTTAGCCCATTGTAAAACCACAAAAATGACCACCAAAAAAATCAAAATTGCTAAACTGCCTTGAACCCACCATGGTTTTTTCTTAAGCTTTTCCAACATGAATTCGCTCCTTTCCGAAATTTAAAATCTGCTCAATGAACTCAACCGGTTTGTAGCCGCTCAATGCACATTGGTGAAAAATACAAGTTGCTGGTGTCATTCCTGGCAAAGAATTCACTTCAATGATGATCGTATCAACGTGGTCCTCATCAAAAATTCTAACAAAAGCGTCGATTCTGCAGTATCCCGTAACACCGAGAATTTCAGCTGCTCTTTTCAAATCTGATTGCACTTTGGTTGAAATTTTCTTTGCTTTGATGGGATCCGAATCATAACGTGCTGGAGTGATGTTTAGTCCTTCCCCGGCTAAAAATTTCTCTTCTAAACTAAGAACTTCTGAAACGGCCACCGACTCGCTGGGTTCAAACGTTTCGTAAACGAGTTGGCCGTTTTCGTATTTCGTAAGCATACCACCCGTTACTTCCAAGAAATGTTTTGCGCCATGAGAATCAATAAATTCTTCCACCAGAAAAACCGATTTCATTGGAAATTCTTCCTTCATTTGCAAGCCTAAAACCCGGGCATCTTGCTTATTGAGTGCTTCTGAATCCCGGAAAATTAATCGGCAAAACGATTCTAATTCTTGACGCGTTTTTATTTTTTTCACAGCACTAGAACATCCATCATCTACCGGTTTTGCAATAAATGGAAACGGAAAATCAGTAACAATCTCATCTAGCAACTGCGATCCTTTTTGAATCCAATTGTTTTTATCAATCAAACAATGCTGGGCAACGATAAAACCATGCTGTTTGAGTACTTCCTTGGTTTTATACTTGTCGATGGTAAGTGCTGCACCTGCTGGCATGGAACCATTGAATGGAAGTCCCACTTGAATCAAGCGTTGTTGTAACGTTCCATCCTCTCCCGGGCGACCATGAAGGGCAATAAATACCTCTTCCACCCTATCCTTTAACTCCTCAAAAGTAATTTCCTGTGGAGATAAAATGCTGTCTTGAGCAAAAAAACTCGTTATTTCCGACGCTTCTTGCTGAATTTTTTGAAGAATCGGGTGAATTGAATAGTGGTTTATTTTCTCTTTAATGTCGTCAGCATTATCTTTCAAATGCAAATTCATGGGGATAGCATGCAGTTGAAAATGATCGGCATCCCCAGATAGAAAAATGGAAATGGGCCTGAAAATGCCTGATGATGCTAATTTTTCAAAAACATTTCTTCCACTTTCCACACTGATGTGCCTTTCACTGCTGTACCCTCCCATGATCACTGCAATGTTCCGTAATGAATGACTGGGAGATTGAAAGGAAAGAACCAATTGGTCCAAACGACTCAATAAACTTTCCAATTGACGGGCATAAAACCCGCTTCTTTTTCGAGCAACCAAGGATGTCCGAATAATGTAGGTTAAGAACTGCGAAGGATTTAAACCCATTTCAGCAGCTTGATGGAAAAAGAATGAACTGGGCATCATCCCAGAAGTAGTATTTGGATCGTTCAAGAATATGCGCCCATCGTCCCCAAAAAAGCCATCAATTCGCGCATAAACGTCAAAATGAAAAGTTTTAAAGAGGGAAACACAATGCTCTCGAATGGATTCAATATGAACCTCTGCCAATTCAATGGGAGTAACTTTTCTACTTAATCCGGGCAAATACTTAGAACGGTAATCAAAAATCTCATTGCCTTTTACAATTCCGGTTGGAGGAAGTGCTAGAGGCTCACCGTTCATGTTTTCAACAACGATGCATGAAAATTCTTGACCAGAAATGAAGGATTCGACCAAAACGGTGCTCTCCCCATCTAAAGCTTCCAAAATCAATGCTTCATCATTTTCTGAGAAGTATTCTTCTAATGATTGGTACAAATCATCCGGATGGTAGATTTCTCTTTGCAGATTTTCCGACCAAACGGGTAAACCAATTCCACTTCGAATATCAATGAAATCTTTGATCCAGTTGATTTTTTCAACGTTAGAACTCTTTTTCCAAAAGTCGGGTTGAACTTTTTCAATGAAAAGCGCTTTTGAAACTGCTTTTGAAAAAGATTCATAATCATCGACCTCTACCACAGAAATTCCGATGGAACTTCCTTGATTAGCGGCTTTAATGACCATGGGTAAGCCAATATCGGAGAGAACTTGATGGTAAAAATCTCGTTTATTGGCTTCATTTTGCCATTCATCTCTGGAGAAATGAATGTAGGATGGAACCTCGAAATCCCCTTCCATCATTTCTTTTTGAATGGCTTTGTTCATGCCGAACGCACTCGGAAGGATTCCAGAACCGGTGTAAGGAATTCCATACCATTCCAAGAGGCCTTGCAATTTACCATCTTCTCCATTCACTCCATGAAGTGCCAAAAAAGCAACATCAATCTTTTCCTTAAGCTCCTGAATGGAAAGAACATGGCCTAACCCTTCAAGTAACTGAAGTTCTTTTTGTTTGTCTGATGGATGAAGTGATTCAGCATAAAATTGAAATCCAACCTTGGATTGCATGTGCAAGGACGAAGGATAGAAATCTCGAATGCTTCCTTTGTATAAAAAGGACCAATGCAGCTCGATGAAATTTCCAAAACTATCTACAAAAATGGGGATGGGTTCAAAAATTGCCTTGTTCAGGTTATCGAAAACCGTTCTACCTCCAGCAAAAGAAATCTCTCTTTCCCTGGAATTTCCACCAAAAAATATTCCTACGCGAATCCGATCCATGAATTATCGAACAATCAATCGTTGTTGAAAAGGAAACCCATTAATCATCCATTTTACCAAATAGAATCCGGGATTCAAATCATGATTCCAAGCTTGATTTCCTGGGATTTGGGAATGAAACACTTTTTTGCCTTCAACATTATAAATCTCTACCGTTTGGAGTCCTTCAAAAGGGAAAACAACATGATCGTTAGAAGGATTGGGATAAATCAATGCTGGAGCTTCACCGATGCATTGGCAGGAAGAATTAGGATCATTTTCGGTGATGGTTAGCGTAAAAATTGGATTGATTCCAAGGGAAACACCTGCAGTGTTATTCACGAGTTCGAATCGAATTACGCGATTGGAATTAAAGGTAGAATTGTCAATCACCGTTAATGGAATAGCAACCGTGTTGGAGTTTTTATTCAATGCAAGGGTAATGGTATCGGCTACGGCGGCGGGATTGGTGGTGTAATTTGTTCCGTAAACGGCCCCGCCGCTCACGTTTGAAACAGCCACTTTAACCACCTCATTGGAAAGCATGGACGAATTTAAAGAAATGGGAAGATTGAAAACTCCTCCATTTTCTGCTATGGATCCTACCGATTGAGCGAAGTTGATTTGAGGATTGGTTAATGGAATAATATCGGTGGTTCTTCTGGGTAAAATTTGGTAACCAGACGTGTAAGGGGCTGAATTATCAAATTGAGATTGAATTCCAACCACACTAAACAACGAATTTGGAGCAGTGGAACCGTCGATGTTGGTATCGCTGTCTATTCGCAAAGTAACGGTATCTGTTCCGTTGGTGATGGTAACATTAGCACTGCTGTTTGCTGCAGGCCATTGAGTGGGATTTGTCAAACGATATCCATTCAATTGAATCAATTTTGATTCTTGAGCTTCAACTAATGAAGTTACCGTGATCGGTGGATTTACTGTATTTCCTCTTGAAACAATTACCATCGAGTCGATGGTTAATTGGGTTAATCCATTGAATTGAGACACCTTTCCAATAACTCGAAGTTCGTCACCTTCAGTTACCGTGTACGGAGGAGCAACGTTGGAGCTTTTGAAGGCCGTAATCGAACCCGTTGCATCATATAGAGCAAATTGCAATCCATTCGTGCTGTAATTTACTGAATTAACGATTCCTACAATTTTACAATTTACGTTCAATGAATCAGAAACACCGGTAGTTGCGTTGCTTGTGTTGATAGAACCGATGGGATAGGTTGGAAGTGAACTTGGAGCAATGGCCGAATCATCGTCGGTGATGGAAATCAACGTAGTATTTTGAGTTCCAATGACCAAACCAGCTGTTGAAGAAATCATTCTAAAACGAATGGAACGAGCTGGATCTATGATGGAATTGTTGATAGGAGAAAAGGCAAACGATGCATTGGAAGCTCCAGAGGGAATGATTAAGGTTAAGGTGTCATTCACTGCAGCAGGATTGGTTGAATAATCCGTTCCATAGAGCGGTGTACCAGCAACTTGAATCAAACGCATTTTTACCGTATCGATTCGAGATGTAGGAAGTGTGAAGGTTAGAAAAACCGAATTCGAACCTGAAGCTTCCCCAAAGGCTGCACTTGAATTTGCATAATTGATTCGATTAACGGTTGGTTGAGCTCCGATGATGATGTCGTTGGTATCTCTTGGCATGATTTGATAACCACTGGTGTAAGGACTCGAATTATCAAACTGAGATCCAATCCCAACCACATCAAATGTACCCGAAGGCGCTGGAGATCCATCAATATTACCATCTGAATCAATGCGAACCACAAACGTATCAACTCCATTGGTCGCTTGAACATTGGCACTCAAACCAAAAGCTGGCCATTGAGTGGCATTCACCAACGTCAATCCATTCAATCGAACCAATTTCGATTCGGAAGATTCTCCGAGTGAGGTAACTACTCCCGGATTGTAAATGGGATTTCCGCTAGAAATAACCGACATGGAGTCGATGTTAATCTGGATTAATCCGTTAAACTGAGCTATTTTCCCGAAAATGGATACCCGATCACCTTGATTAACGGTATAAGGAGGTATGAGATTGGTTGCTTTAAAAACCCCAATTCCACCTGTTGAATCGAACAATGTGAATTGTAATCCATTGGTACTGAAGTTAATCCCAAGAACAGTCCCAATCAATTGGCAATTCACGTTCAAGGAATCGGCAACACCCGTGGTAGGGTTAATTCCAGTTACTCTAGAAATAGCATATTGGGGCAAACTTCCTGTAGGATTTCCGCCTCCACCTCCGCCTCCAGATGTGTTGTTGAAAAACACCCAATTGGGCCAGGCGGAAACACCACCTAAATTAATGGAATCAGCGGTAATCCAGTTGGCGGTGTCGTTGATCATCGCCAAAACCGCAGGAACGGTTCCATTGGTTGTGTCGATTTGGTAATAACCATTGGAACGCAACCTTGAAAATTGAAAAGAATTGACTCCGAGAGTTAGACCGGAAGGTAAATAGCTCGTGTTTGCGGATGCTGATCCTGAAGAAATAAAAGGTTGCGTTGCTAAGCCTGCAATGAAAATTGGGGAACTTACCGTACCTTGAAAAGCAAAAATATTTTCACCTGATTGTGCTAATCCGGTTAATGAACCAACACAAGTTCCACCGCTACTTGCAACAGCAGGCGAAGCCGAACAGTTCATGATGGTCACCTGCCCTTTGGAAATAGCTGGAGTAGTCCAAACCATGGTATCTTCTCTGGTACGAAAAGCACCTGTGGAATCCCAACTATGATCGGTAAACTTAATCACGGTTCCTGATGGAATATTCACAGTAGCCACGAAAGCAAAATAATCAGCTGTTCTGGTTTGAATTCCAATGAATTGAAGATCACCTGGATTAAGGTTCTGTGCGCTCAAAAAGCCGAAGCTGCACACCAAAAAAAGAGCGAGAAATTTTCTCATGATTGTAATTTATTGGACAAATTTAAGGAGTAAAAACGTTTCAAACGTTTCCATTTATTGAATCGCCCCTTTTTCTTTCAAAAAGTTAAGAAAACTTTCGTACTGATATTTTTTGAGGACTTTCGGAAATTTCACTTGGGCTCCTGATTTTCCTTGAGCCGCCAACCAATCCACAAACAATTGCGGATGAATCACGTTGATTTTGAGATTCTTGATGGCATTTTTTCGTTCCACGCGATAATCATCGTTGATGTGGCAAAGGACTTCATCAATTTTATTCATGATAGAATTAGAATCGATTTTTTCCTCGCAAGCAACAAACCAATGGTGGGCAAACAAACTGGCATCCGGCACTCCGGCAACTGTAAACTCGGGCAAAGAAACATTGAAAAATTCACTGGTTTCACGAACAGCGCGAGCCATATTCTCCATACTCAAATGCTCCCCACAAATGGATAAATAGTGTTTCGTTCGTCCAACAATTTTAATATCAAATTTAGAATGAGAAACAAACTTAACCACGTCTCCAATCAAATACCTCCAAGCGCCAGAACACGTTGAAATGACCATTGCGTATTCCACAAAGGGCTCAACATCGTTCAGCGTAATTGCCTTTGCTTGAGGCAACAACCCTCCGTCTTCTGAAAAATTCTCCGAATCGAATGGAACAAACTCAAAAAAGATTTGGTTACCGGTCATTAATCGCATCCCGGTACTCTTCGGCGTGGCTTGATAAGCGAAAAAACCTTCCGAAGCCATGTACGTATCGAAATACAAAACCTCCCTCGAGAACATTTCTTCAAATTTCTTCTTAAAGGGATCAATCATCACCCCACCATGAACTAAAACCTGAAAATTAGGCCAAATGTCGTGAATGGTCTTCACTTGGTAATGCTCAATGATTCGCTCCATAATGATTTGAATCCAAGAGCACGTACCCGTAACAACACCAACATTCCAATCTTTTGCACTCCGAACAATTTCATCAATTTTCTCAGGCCAATTTTTCTGAGCACGAATTTCAGGAGGAGGAACCGACATGGGGCGGAACCAAAATGGAAGATTTCCGGTGGTGATTCCACTTAAATCTCCCGAAAAATTAACGCCATTCCATTCTAAATCGGTACTTCCACCAATCATTAACGTTTGGTGAGTCAATGCTTCACGCCCTTGAGCCGTTCTAAACAAGGCCAACGTTTGTTTTAGTCCTCCGCGTTTAATGGCTTTCACCATTTCCTTGGTCACCGGAATAAATTTCGAAGCGTCTTCGGAAGTTCCCGAACTTAATGCAAAAAAAGGAACAATCCCGGGCCAACAAACCTCTTTCTCTCCACTAAAAGACTTTTTCCACCAAGGATACATTCCCGAATAGTCGACCAAAGGAATCGTTTTTTGAAACGCTTCTACAAAATGTTCTTCGTTTAAAATCGATTCAAAATGATATTTTTTTCCAAATTGAGTATCCATGGCCTGAGCCAATAGCTTGCCCAAAACTTTTTCTTGGCGTATAATGGCCCTTTGTTGAGAAGGGCGAAGGCGATTTCTTAAACGTAAACCCGTTTTCAAAACCGAGAGAATAAATTTCCGTTGTTGAATGGCCATAATTTTTACAAAAATACATTTTCAATAAGACGTAACCAAAATTCAAAGAAATGCATGCCAACAATTTAAAAAAGGTTGTGAATTACGTGTGAGTTGTAGTTCACAATTGTTCCTTACCTTTGGGGTTCGGAGGTCGATATGGCTCAAAAAAATCCTTTTTCTTTTCCCCTTAACATTCAATCTGAAACCGGAAAACTCAATTCTGTAGTTCTTGGTATTGCTCAAGAATCAGGTGAAATGGATAGTCCAGAAGAATGCTACGACCCAAAATCCAAATATTTCCTCAAACAAAATCTTTTTCCACAAGAGAACGATTGCGTAGCGGAAATCGAAGGAGTTGCTAAAATTCTAAAAAAACATGGGGTTGAGGTATTTCGTCCAATAAATATTTCCGACGTAAATCAGATTTTTTCAAGAGACATTTCCTTCGTGATTGAAAACCGATTTTTCCGAACCAACATCATCGAAGACCGAGCTGAAGAAGTAAAAGGAATTCAATACATTACCGATCAAATCCCTGAATCGAATTTCATTCAAGTTCCCGTTGAATGCAGGATTGAAGGCGGAGATGTTATCGTTCACGGAAATCACCTGTTTGTGGGCTATTCCGAAGAACCCGACTTTTCCAAATTCACCGTTGCGCGAACCAATAGAGCGGGTGTAGATTTCCTTCAACAACAATTTCCTGAAAAAACCATTCACGCTTTCGAATTGGAAAAATGCGACGAAGATCCATTTAAAAACGCACTTCACCTCGATTGTTGTTTCCAACCTTTCGGAGAAAAATTTGCTCTCATTTACCCCGGTGGATTTAAAAACAAATCTGATTTTGACTTCCTGTTGAATTTCTTTGGAAAAGAAAATGTCATTGAAATTTCTCAACAAGAAATGTTTGATATGGGCTGCAATGTATTTTCCATCAGTCCAAAAGTTCTTATTTCAGCCGAACACTTATCAAGAATTAATGCTGAAATTCGCCAAAAAGGAGTTACCGTTGAAGAAACTCCGTATTACGAAGTGGCGAAAATGGGTGGCATGTTCCGCTGCTCTACCCTACCCCTAAACCGCGATTAGTTTCATGAAACAAACAACCTCTACCCTGCTGATGATTCAGCCGGCGGCCTTTTTTTTCAATGAAGAAACGGCAGAAAATAATTATTACCAAGATGCTTCCAAAGCCGTTGCAAAAACATCTTCCCAAGATCTGGCCCTGATAGAATTCAATGAATTTGTTGATCTCCTTCGGGCCAATCACATCGAGGTGATCGTGGTTCCCGATTTGGTTGAAAACCAAACACCCGATAGTATCTTTCCCAATAACTGGGTATCCTTCCACGAAAACGGTCACGTTTACCTCTATCCCATGTACGCAAAAAGTCGACGAAAAGAACGTCGGCCAGAAATTTTAGATCAGGTAAAAAACGCCGGATTTTCCATTTCAAACATAACTGATTTGTCATCCACCGAAAACGATGGCCTTTATTTAGAAGGAACTGGATCGATGATTTTCGATCGTGCCAACCAAATTGCTTATGCGGCAAGATCCATCCGCACCGACGAAAATTTATTCATCCGCTATTGCGAAAGCATCGGCTATCAACCCGTGGTTTTTTCCTCGTTTCAAACCGTTGAACAAAAACGACTTCCCATTTACCATACCAATGTTATGATGTGCGTTGCCGATCGTTACACTGTGATTTGTCTTTCTTGCATCGATGATGCCGATGAGCGCAGCATGGTTCGGGGAAAATTGGAAAAATCGGGGAAAACCATCATCGAAATTTCCGAGGAACAGGTCAATCAGTTTGCGGGAAACATGTTGCAAGTAGAAAATGAAATGGGCGAAAAATTTCTTGTCATGAGCGACTCTGCATGCAAATCGCTAACATCAGAACAACTGAAATTGATCACATCCTTCAACCCCATTCTTGCGCCATCGCTCTCCACCATTGAAACCTGTGGAGGCGGAAGTGCAAGATGCATGTTGGCCGAAGTTTTTTTACCCAAGAATCGTTAAACCATTCCTCCCTACCTTCTTTTTCATCTTAGTTTGCTGCCATGAACGAAAGCCGTTTCGAGTCCATTCTCCTTCATTTTGAAGATTTGCGAACCCAACTCTCCGACCCCGCTGTTTTCGGGAATATGGAAAAGTTTCGCAAACTCAGCAAGGAGTTCAAAGACTTGGAAAAAGTGGTCGATGCAATTGCCGAATACCGAAAAACAAAATCGAATTTGGAGAATTGCTTGTCCTTGCTTCGTTCCGAATCCGACAAAGATTTATTGGAATTAGCGAAAGAGGAATTATCGCTTTTGGAAGAACAACTTCCTTCGCTGGAAAAGAATTTACGCTACCTGCTTCTACCAAAAGATCCCGAGGATCATAAAAATGCAGTCCTTGAGATTCGTGCTGGAACCGGAGGTGATGAAGCCAGTTTATTTGCCGGCGACCTTTTCAGAATGTATTCACGCTATGCAGAAACACACGGTTTTTCCATAGAGGTTGTAGATTTCAATGATGGAAATACCGGAGGATTTAAAGAAATTATTTGCAACATTACTGGTCCCGATGCCTATGGAACCTTCAAATTCGAAGCGGGCGTGCATCGGGTTCAACGGGTTCCTGCAACGGAAACCCAAGGACGAATCCACACCTCGGCTGCTACGGTTATGGTGATGCCGGAAGCTGAAGAATTTGATGTAGAAATCAAAAAAGAAGATTTGAAAATTGAAACCATGTGTGCGAGTGGACCCGGCGGACAAAGCGTGAACACCACCTATTCGGCTGTTCGATTAACGCATATTCCTACCGGAGTAACAGCTCAATGTCAGGATCAAAAATCGCAATTGAAAAACATGGATAAAGCCATGAATGTATTGAGATCGCGCTTGTACGAAATTGAGTTGCAAAAGCGAATGGAAGCGGAAGGCGCATTTCGGAAATCCATGGTTTCCAGTGGAGATCGCTCCAACAAAATTCGAACCTATAATTTCCCTCAAAGCCGCATCACCGACCATCGCATTGGCCTTACCTTGTACAATTTAGAGGCGGTCATCAATGGAGAATTGGATGCTTTTATCGAAGCATTGCAATTGCACGAAAACACCTCAAAAATGGAAACTTCATCCAACTAATCCATGCGCAGAACCTGGGGAATATTAGTCATTGCTCTCGCTTTTTTATTGGCCTACCCGTTTGCCTATCAGCGAATTCCATTTTTGAAGGCCCATTTCACTTCTTTCAATTTGTTGAATGGAGTGATGGACAAAAAGGAGGCAAAGGAACTGGTTGAGGCTGAATTCGTAAATTTAGAACCGAAAACCATTGGAACGGAAGTAGAGATTGATTCGACTACGGGCGACACCCTTCCTCCCCCCCCTCCACTTTTGGAGTCGCCCGCCATTGACACTTCCAAAATCTACACCTTGTTATTCCGTTTTTTCCAAGCATTGGAGAAGGCCGAAGCAAAAAATGGACAAGCCCGAATTTTTTATTTTGGAGATAGCATGATCGAGGGCGATTTAATTACTCAAACCCTTCGAAATAATCTGCAAAAACGATTTGGTGGCGATGGCGTTGGTTGGGTTCCTATTGCTTCACAAACTGCCGGTTTCCGACGTTCCGTGGTGCATACCTTTTCTGAACAAATTCCTACCTACTCTTTGTTCAAGGGTAAACATAAAACATTCTCATTTGGCATTGGTGGAGAGGTTTTTCCCATTCGAGCCGATTCTACAACCCCATGGGTGCGTTATGTAACTTCGAAAATGTTTTCAACCTTGGATACCTTTCCAAGTGCTCGTTTTTTTTATCAACCCCTTTTGGGTGAGTCAGAACCATCAGCAGGATATTTGAAAACAAAATGGGGGAACATTGATTTACCGAATAAAGACACGGTTTCTGCGGTTTGGGTAACCCAATTACCAACGAAAGCCGTTACCGCAGAATTTCATTTAAATCGCCCAATCGGAGCGTATGGCATGAGCCTCGAAAGCAAATCGGGCGTAATTCTCGATAATTTTAGCATTCGGGGTACCAACGGAATCACCCTTTTACAAATCCCGGGAAGTACGCTTCGCGGATTTAATGGATTGCTTCAACCGTCGCTCATTGTTTTACAATACGGACTGAATTTGGCCGAACCCAATCGTACCAATTTCGAGGGTTACCGAATTCAATTGGAAAAGGTGATTCGCCATTTTCAACGAAATTGCCCTCAGGCTTCCATTCTTATTCTTGGCGTGGCCGACAAAGGAGGAAAAGTAGATGGAGAGCTCTCTACCGAAACCTGTATCCCTTACATTTTAGATGCTCAGCGCAGGGCCGCTTTGAATTGTGGTGTTGCCTTTTTCTCTTTGTACGATGCGATGGGAGGAGAAGGAAGCATGGTTCGTTGGGTGAAAGAAGAAAAACCGGCACTAGCTAATCTTGATTACACCCACGTGAATGGTTTGGGAGCGGCAAAATTGGCTGGTTTGATTCAGAAATTTTTGATGGACGGTTATCAACAATACCTAGATCAAAAGCCATGAACAAATGGGTTGGAATTTTAGGGTTGATTTGTAGCATCTCCACATCGTGGGGGCAGGAAAAACAATACCCCGACACAGCCGATATTCCCACCAAATCCATTCGACCAGAGTTCGTTCGTTACGAATCCAATTCCATCTTCCATGCCTCTTCTCTTCTACCCTTTTTCCAATCGTTGAAACGACTGGAAAATTTAGAAGAAAACCAGGTTTCCATCTTTCATTTTGGAGATAGCCACATCCAGGCCGATGGTTTTAGTGGAGTAGTTCGAACTGAACTGCAAAAAAAATACGGCTCCGCCGGACGAGGGTTGGTATTTCCCTACCGATTGGCGAAAACGAATCACCCGCGCGATTTATTCTCTCAAACCAATACGCTTTGGCAGTCCAAAAGGAACATCATCTATTTCCCCGATTTCCCAACCGGATTAATGGGTTACGGCGTGAAAACAACGGATCCCAATTTCGTTTTTAAAATTGGCACGAAAACCTTCAATGGAATTGAAAACAGCTTCGACCGAATTTGGCTTTATCATGCCAATGGCCCAGAACAGTTCGACTATCTTTTATTGAAAACCGAAGAAGGAAAACCCATTGAAATTTGGGAAAACGAGCGCATTCCCCTCACCCATCGCGTTGGACGCAAGGAAACCGTACTAACGGTAGCCAAACAATATAAAATCAGTGCATCCTGGATCAAGAAAACCAATCGCCTAAAATCCAACACCTTAAAACCAGGTTCGGAAATTATTGTGGGATATACCAACAGTAAACAACCCAAAGTGATGAATGGAAAATCGACCATGGAGCCATTGGGATTTATATCTTCCCACGACGGTACCGCTCGACCATGGAATCGAACCTTGATTGAATTGGGAGAACCCATGTCGGAAGTAACTTTTGGGGGATTAAAAACCAAGTCCACGCAGCGGGAGGCCCATTTGTTTGGTTTGGTAATGGAAAACAGCGAGGCCAGCGGCATTGCGTATCATACCACAGGAGTGAACGGCGCTCAATTGCCGCATTTCGTAAAGTCGGACTTTTTCCTAGATCAAGCCATTGCCTTACAACCGAAATTGGTCATGATTTCTCTGGGTACCAACGAAGCGTTTGATAACCATTTAGACACGTTGGCTTGGGCACGGAACATCGACACTTTGGTAATCCGAATTCGGGCGGGAGTCCCCGGCGTTTGTTTTCTATTTACAACTCCGCCCGATTCGTGGAAAGGTGGATATCCTCGGCCATTGTTGGAAGCGATTTCTCGAACCTTGTACCGAAAGGCCGAGGAATTGGATTTTGCCGTTTGGGATTTTCGGGAAGTAATGGGAGGCAAAGGATCCATGAAAACATGGAATCGGGCACGTTTGGCCCAAGACGACCTCGTGCATCTCACCCAAACGGGGTACAACCTCCAAGGATTTTTATTGATTGAAGCGCTCGAAAGAGCTCAAAAAGAAACGTATGACCATTGATTGGGAAAAAATAGCGAATGTTTTCAATTATAATTCCAAAGAGCCCTTGCTCTTTAACAGCGGATTATTTTTGGTGCTATTCATTGGTTTCTATACCATTTACGCACTTTTCAAGAAAACCCATCAAATTCGACATCTTTGGGTTATTGCCTTCTCTCTTTTCTTTTATTACAAATCAAACGGTTGGTTTTTCGCCCTTCTGTTGATCAGTACGGTGGTAGATTATTGCATCGGAATTTTAATCGATCGAAGTGAAACACCATGGAAGAGGAAGTTGTTTCTAATCGCTTCGATTGTTTTTAATATGGGAATGTTGAGTTATTTCAAGTATTGGAATTTACTCATTGATACTGCCAATTCTCTTTTGGGGATGCAATGGCCAGAACAAAACATTTTCTTACCCGTTGGCATCAGCTTTTTCACTTTTCAAACGATGAGTTACGCCATTGATGTGTACCGCAGAGACATGAAAGCAGAGCGTAACCTTTTGGATTTCTGTTTCTTCGTTACTTTCTTCCCTCAGCTTTTTGCAGGCCCAATTGTTCGTGCTTACGATTTTTTGCCTCAAACAAAAGTGAATCCCAATCCTAAAAATGAAGAAATCGGGAAAGGATTTTTCCTCATCATGACGGGATTGATCAAAAAAGCGGTGATTGCCGATTTCATTTCGGTGAACTTTGTAGATCGGGTGTTTGATCAACCGCTTTTGTATTCTGGATTTGAGAATTTGGTTGCGGTTTACGGGTATTCCTTGCAGATTTATTACGATTTCTCGGGATACAGTGACATGGCTATTGGATTGGCTTGGCTGATGGGCTATCGGTTTGTGCCCAATTTCGATGTTCCTTACCAAAGTGCCAGCATTACCGAGTTTTGGCGCCGATGGCACATGAGTTTGAGCAGCTGGCTTCGAGATTATTTGTACATCGCTCTTGGAGGAAACCGAAAAGGGAAGTTTAGAACGTATATCAACTTGATGTTGACCATGCTTTTGGGAGGTCTTTGGCATGGAGCAAGCTGGAAATTCATGGCTTGGGGAGGACTTCACGGTGCAGCTTTGGCCTTGGACAAACTCCGCTGGGGAAAGCGAAAAGCGGGAACGGAAACCGGTTGGCGAAAAGTGGTTGGAATTTTATTTACGTTCCATTTCGTTGCTTTTTGTTGGATTTTCTTCCGGGCCGATTCCTTTTCACAAGGCATGGAAGTCGTAAACCAAATCTTCAATCAAACCAATTGGAGTTTGGTTCCGGATTTCTTTTGGGGTTATCAAACCGTTTGTTGGATGTTAGTGGGTGGCTTATTCCTCCATTTCAGCCCGAAAAAGGTAGACGATTGGGCAGAAACCACGTTTTCTACCGCCCCCATTGTCCTACAAGGATTGATGTTTGCCATGATTGTTTGGGTGGTCTCACAAGTTGCTAGTGCAGACATTCAACCCTTCATTTATTTCCAATTTTAATTCCCACCTTTTCTTCTCATCTTTGAACATGAAGTACATTTTTGGACTCGTTATCGGTCTCTTTCTTTCTTCCATTTCCTTCGCTCAATCCCTTTCTCAGGTTCGCGATTGGGGCAGCCACCCCAGTGAAGAAAACATCGAAAAACTCTGGAAGGCTTTTCCATCTTCATCTACAGAAATGAAAAAAACGATCGTTTGGGCGGTCGGGCAACACAAAAGAAAAGAAGATTACATCAAACTCTACACCATCTTAGAATCGGTTCCCAACGACCAAGAGGAATGGTTAGAATTAACCGGAGAGGCCTTGGCTAAAACCGGCGAAAAAGACGGGATTAAACCCGTTTGGGAAATGTATAAAAAGAAAAATGCAACCTTATGGGCCGGAAAATGGGCCTTTCAATGGTGCATGGCTGGAAATGGTTTTGACATCGAACCCCTTGCACTTGAAATTTTTCAAAATGAGAAAAAAATTCCGATTGCTTGGTACTCGGTATTTGGCCGTTTGAAACCTACAAAAGGATGGAACGCTTGGAAATTCATGTACTCCAAATCTTCATCTTTAAATTCAGAACAACGTTTCTTTTTGTACGGATTTTCGAAAGCATGGAAAGAAGAAAAATTATGGCTACCGGTTTGGAAAAAATTAATCCGTAAAGAAAGTGAAGTGGATAATTTGGTCCAATTGATTAGAGCTACTCCGCCCTTAACCGATTCGTCATCGCCATCAAATAACCTCATTTTAAAAACACTGGATTATTTATTTCAAAAAGAAACAAATACCAGCATTGGGCTTGCCGTAGCCGAATACTTGCAAAGAAACAAACGTTCATGCGATGCTACCCGATTTGCGATTGAACACAGCGGACAGGTGGTAAGTCAAGTGAGTTGCGCCTTAGCCAAAGTTTTTATTGCTCAACAATCCTTTTCAAAGGCCAACGAACAATTGATGTGGAACCAAATCGACACCATTTCAGATCCCTACATTCGAGGATTTTGTTTGGAACTGATGGGGCAAATTCCAAATCAATCCTCGTCAATTTTAGCGTACTGCGAAAAGGAGAATTTACCAGTTTTATGGAATTACGGGATGTTGGCATTAGGGGAGCAGTTGAAAAACATGATCAACCAAAATTCAGATCAGGCTGATAGCATTTGCGGCCTTTTTTACCCTCTTTTGGAACGATGTGTTCGATCTGGGGATGATGCTGCCATATGCGTTGCAGCAGAAAACCTTCGAAATCCCGCCTATCCCTTTTTAAAGTACGTAAAGAGTTTGGACTTTATGTTTGAAGCTTTAAGAAAATGTAAGTTACCCCAACAAGAGGAAGCGAAATTGGAACTTCAAAAAACCATTGAGTTTTTTGGAGGATGGGAAAGCAAGCACCAACCTTCGGAGGCGGAAAAAGGTAAGGTTAATTCAAAAATAACAATGGCTTCAACCATTACGTTTGAAACGAACCGAGGAACAATCATCATTCAATTGCGTCCAGATTTAGCGCCGGAAACGGTAAGTAAAATGGTTGAATTGGTTGAAAATGGATATTATTCGAACAAATTCTTTCACCGCGTGGTTCCTGGTTTTGTTGCTCAAACGGGATGTCCGCGAGGCGATGGTTGGGGAAGTCCGGGATTCATCATGCGCAGTGAATTTTCAGAGGCCCCGTTTGTTCGTGGAGCCGTTGGAATGGCTTCAGCCGGGGCCGATACCGAAAGTTCGCAATGGTTCATTTCATTGGCCCCAACTCCACATTTGGATGGCAGGTATACCGTTTGGGGACAAGTCATTCAAGGGATGGATGTTGCCCATCAATTAAAGGTAGGCGATTTTATTACCAAGGCCAGCTTCCGCTATTGATTCAATTTTGAAGAATTTATCCGTTTCAAAAAAAAAGAAACGGCTCCTTAAATTTTCTTTTCTATTCTTGCATTACCATGAAAAAGAGAAGAGAACCCGTGCTAAGCCTTTGGATGCACGTTACCCTGGGGGTAAAAGGCAAACAGAACCTATTGGTGAACGATTTAGAACGGATGATTCAAGATGAATTGCCGTCTGTTTTACAAAGTATGGGCTGCGAAACCAGGTCCATCAATTGCTCCCACGACCATGTTCATTTGCTTATTCGTTACCTCGGTAGCCACAATTTAATTGAAATTTTGGACCAATCGAAAAGGGAAATGTCAAGAAGGGTGAATCAAACATTCCTTCTCACCCATCGATTTGAATGGATGTCTGGATTCACAGCGTTATCGGTTAGTTTGGGGGATTTGCATTTGGTAGAGCGCTTCATTTCTAATCAGAAAAAATTCCATCAAACGGTAACATTCCGTCAAGAGATGGAATACCTTCAGTCGAAGGATCAGCGCGATTGATTGGTGATAAAACTCATCGCAACCTGGTTAAAAACCGTTGGCTGTTCCACATTGACCACGTGTCCGCATTGGGGAATCACATGCAACTTAGATGAAGCTTGATGTTGGGAAACCACCTCGCGTACTGATGGTAGAAACAAATAATCTTCCTCACCCATGATGTACAAGGTAGGAATTGGCAATTCAACTTGACGGAACCATTTTAGCAACGGCTTTAGCTCTGCGGTGAGTTTGAACCACCTCAAAAATTCCTTTTGATAGAGTTTTTTTGCCTCTTGGATGAATAAAATTCGAGATTGCTTGTGATTTTTTTTGGGCATGATCGCAAAAGCAAAAAAACGGTACAAGACCAAATAAGGAAAAACGTGTTTCAGATTATTACCTAGCCAAATTAAAAGTTTTGACTTCGCATTCATTTCTAGAATTGCACCTCCTAAAATCATGCTCGCAACCCGATCAGGATGTTTCTCCGCCAAATGTCGAATAAGAATGCTTCCCAAGGAAATACCAATGAAATGAGACTTTTCTATCTTAAGGTGATCCATTACTTCAATGATATCTTGAGCAATGGAGTCGAAAGTATATTTTTTGCTTAATACATCTTTGGGCATGCCTTGATGATGGCCACCGTGTCCCCGTAAATCCAACAATAGAATATTGAATTCTTGACGAAAACTGCGCAATTGTTTGAACCAAATGTTAGAACTTCCACCCGCTCCATGAACGAAGGTAACCCACGGGCGATCTGAACTAATTTCGAAAGTATTGTAATGAATCAAGGCGCAAAGATGATAATTATTTTGAAAAGTAACCCAGTTTAAGAAAATTAGTTTTGTTTATTCTTTGTTAAGGCTGTAGGTAATGATTGATTTCTGGAATTGAAACGTTAAGAAGGAAGAACCCTTAATCGAGCAAATTTCAAAACCAGACTTTTCGTTTCAGAGCCAAAACGAATGGAAGCTCTGGAATCGCCTCCAATTTTTTCTATTTTTTCAACTACTCCAATTCCAAAACGAGCGTGTTCGACTTGGCAACCTTCTAATATCTCGGAAGGATCAGATGAAATAAAATCATTGTTAGAAGGAGCACTAGAATCTTTTTTCGATGAAAACATGGGAGGTGGTGTTTTCCCTTTGGAAGCGAAGGACGGACTGCTTTTCGATATTGGTGTAAACGTTAATTCATTCTCTGTTGATTGAGTTTTTACTTCATTGGGTCGTTGATAAACGGGGCGATTCCCGTATCCAGATGTTCCTGATCCGCCGTAAACCGGCCTAACCGAGTTCATGTTTCCTTCAATGCTTACATAGGCCGGATTTATTTCCCCTAAAAACCGACTCGGTTCCGAAAAAATAATGCTTCCATTTTTAAATCGAGTAACCGCATAAGAAATCTTCAATACTTCTTCGGCTCGGGTAACTGCCACATAAAACAAACGTCGTTCTTCTTCCAACTCAGCTTTATCGGTTAAACTCATGTTTCCAGGGAAGAGCCCATCTTCTAAGCCCACCAAATAAACAAACGGGAACTCCAATCCTTTTGCCATGTGGATGGACATCAAGGTTACTTTATCGTTTTCTTCCTCATCGTTATTGGTATCGGTGGTGGAAACCAAGGCAATGTTTTGCAGATAAGCAGAAAGAGATTTGTCTTCCTGATTTTCATCGTCAACAAATTCCCGAATACCATTCAGAAGTTCTTCCAAATTTTGAAATCTTGCTAACCCTTCTACCGATTTATCCGAATGCAAATCGTGAAGAATTCCACTTTGTTTCGCCACCAACTCTGCTAAATCTGCAGCATTCATTTTTTTGGATTCAATCATGAAACTTTCAATCATGGTTCCAAACTCAGAAACCTTGTTGGCGATCGTTCCCAAATTCAAAGAAGAAGCATGCAGAATGACGCTCCAAATGGACATGTTGTTTTGATCGGCTACCACCACCAATTTTTGAATGGTTTTATCGCCAATTCCCCTGGCCGGATAATTGATGATCCGTTTCAGTGCTTCTTGATCGCTCGGATTGGCGATTAATCGTAAATAAGCAATGAGATCTTTGACTTCCTTTCGTTGGTAAAACGACAATCCCCCGTAAATTCGGTAAGCAATATTTAACCGACGCAACGCTTCTTCCATGGAACGAGATTGCGCATTGGTTCGGTAAAGGATTGCAAAATCGTTGTTCCTTTTTTGTCGGCGCATTTTTTCTTCAAAAATGCTCTGGGCTACCATTTTTCCTTCCTCGGTATCGTTGGAGCAACGAGTAATAGTTATTTTTTCACCAATATCATTATCCGTCCAAATGTTCTTCTCGATTTGCTTCAGGTTATTCTTGATAATATCGGAAGCTGCTGCAACGATGGTTTTGGTGGAACGATAATTTTGCTCTAATTTGAACAAACGATAATCGGGATAATCCTTTTCGTAATTAAGAATGTTAGAAATATCGGCACCTCGAAATCCATAGATCGATTGAGCATCGTCACCTACCACGCAAATATTGCGAAAAACAGCACTGAGCATTTTGATGATTTCATACTGAACCGGATTGGTATCCTGGTACTCGTCAACCAAAATGAAATGAAATCGATGTTGGTACTTGTAAAGCACTTCCGGGTTGGTATTGAATAACCACCAAGTTTTGTACAGCAAATCATCGAAATCCATTGCACCGGATTTGAATAATCTTTTTTGATATTCCACGAACAACTCTGGGAATCGTTTTCTACCGGCCAATAGTTCTTCCTCAATAAAATTCGGATGATTGGGCAAATCTTGGGGACCAATCAGTTTGTTTTTTAAACTGGATATTTTGGAGGCAAGCGAATTGATTTTGTACAGTTTATCGTCGAGGCCCCATTCTTTTACAATGCCCTTGATGACCGATTTGGAATCATCGGAATCGTAAATGGAAAAATCGCTTTCAAATCCGAGGTGTTTAGCCTCTGCACGCAAAACGCGCGCAAAAATGGAGTGAAAGGTTCCCATCCACAAATTGCGCGCATTCGAACCAACCAACTTCTCAATTCGATCCCGCATTTCACGGGCAGCTTTATTGGTGAAGGTCAATGCCAAAATGCGGAATGGATCGTTTCCTAACGCCATCGCATAGGCGATTCGGTAGGTTAAAACCCTGGTTTTTCCAGAACCCGCACCAGCAACAATCATGACAGGGCCTTCCAATGCGGTGGCCGATTGTTGTTGATTTTCATTTAAATCCTTCAAAAAATCCATCTCACAAAAATACCAAGTTCAACCCGGTAACGAAGTCAATGTGAATAAGTTTTCAAGGTCAATTTTTCAGTACATTTGCATTCCATGAAAATTGCTTTCCATCCTTCTTTTATTCACCCATTGCCTCAAAATCATCGTTTCCCGATGGAAAAGTACCAAAAGTTGAAAAACTTTTGTGATCGAATTTTTGAACAAAATAAAGATGTGTGGATTACCCCCAATCCAATGAAAGAGGAGTGGATAAAATCGACACATTCGGAGCAATACATTGAAAAGTTACAAAAAGGCACCTTGGAAAAACTAGAAGAACGTAAAATCGGATTTCCATGGTCAGCCCAACTTTGGGAAAGAGAGAGAAGAATTGTTCAAGGCACTTGGGAACTCATCCAATACGCTTACGAAAACCAATCTTTTGGAGTTAACATTGCTGGAGGAACCCATCATGCCTTTGCCGATAAAGGTGAAGGATTCTGTTTATTGAATGATCTTGCTATTGGTGCCAATCTAGGGGTACTAGCGGGATTAACCAGAATCCTCATCCTCGATTTGGATGTACATCAAGGAAACGGTACGGCTAGCATTTTAAGAGACAATCCCCATTGCTTTACATTTTCCATGCATGCCGAAAAAACCTATCCGCTTCGCAAAGAAAAAAGTGATTTGGACCGTGCATTTGCGCCTGGAACAAAAGATGACGAATACCTTCAAACGCTGGAAGAACACCTCCCACTATTAATGCATGAAATAAAACCAGAGTTGATCTTGTACAATGCAGGTGCAGATATTTTAGAAGGAGACGACGTTGGAACTTTGCAAATTACCTTGGAAGGATGCAGAAAAAGGGATGAGTTGGTTTACAAAAACGCCGCAAGCAATGGCATTCCAACGGTAACCACCATGGGAGGAGGATACCAAAAAAATCTGACACCAATTCTCCAAGCTCACGAAAACACCATTTTAGAAGCTTGTAAGTGGGAACCATTGATGAAAAAATAAAGTTAAAATGCCATGGAAAAAGAGTTTTGGGAAAAAAGGTATGAAACCCATCAAACCGGATGGGATTTAGGACAAGCATCGCCACCATTGATGGAATTGATGAAGAAAATAACCAACAAGGATGCAAAAATCCTAATCCCAGGTTGTGGATCTGCACACGAGGCAAAAGCTCTCATGGAATTAGGCTTTTCAAACCTTTGGTTGATTGATATTTCGGAAAAGGCTGTTCAACAAATTCAATCTCAACTTCCCCATTTCCCTTCAGACCATTTGATCTGTGCAGATTTTTTCGAATGGGAAGAAAAGGATTTTGATGTGATTTTAGAGCAAACATTCTTCTGCGCCATTTTACCCGAATCGAGAACACGCTATGCTCAAAACATGCATCAAAAATTAAAGTCGGGTGGAATCCTTCAAGGCGTTCTCTTTGATCGCGAATTTGTTGGTGGCCCACCATTTGGAGGAAGTGCTCAAGATTATGAAAAAATCTTTAAACCGTATTTTGATTTTATCTTGTGGGAAAGTTGTCCCTGTTCCATTCCGCCCAGGGCAAATACTGAGTTATGGTTTCAGTTGAAGCGAAAAGATTAAATTTACTCACCATTAACAACTTATCCATTTCATCAATGGATAAAAAACTCGTGAACAATTTTTCTTTTTCTGTTGAAGAATCAGAAATTGTAGGGATGGTAGGCGAATCAGGATCAGGCAAAAGCATCTGTTGTTATTCATTTTTAAACCTATTGCCACCATCGTTAAAAATTGGGGGAAAACTGTTTTGGAAGGGACAGCAAATAGATGGTGAAAAAGAAAAAATTGCTTTGAGAGGACATGAAATTTCCTTTGTATTCCAAGAACCCATGTCGGCCTTGAATCCATCCATGACTCTTGGAAACCAACTAAAAGAGGTATACCAAAGAAACAATCCAACCATTTCAAATTCAGAAGCTAAGCGCAAATCAATTCAATCGTTGATTGAAGTAAAAATTCCGAATCCAGAATCTATTTTCGAGCGTTATCCACATCAAATATCTGGCGGCCAACAACAACGAGTATGTTTAGCCATGGCTTTGGCCGCCCAACCGCAACTCATCATTGCCGACGAACCTACCACAGCCTTAGACGTTTGCATCCAAGCAGAAATGATGGATTTGCTCAAAGAAATCATTGCAAATCGAAAAAACACCTCTCGCCCCTTGTCGCTTTTGTTCATTTCCCATGATTTGCCACTTGTAGCTTCCATTTGCGACCGAATGATGGTTTTACGAAAAGGCGAATTGGTGGAACAAGGAACCACTTCGAAAATCATGAACAACCCCAAACACGATTACACCCGAGGATTGATATTAACGAAACCCAAATTGGGTGAAAAACCACACCGACTTCTTACTGTTGAGGATGTTATTCAAGGAAAATCCATCGACAAAAATATTAAAGAAAAAATTGAATCAGATCACTCCATTTTATTTTCAATCAACAATTTAAGTGTTGAATATTCAGAAAAAAAAAGCCTTTTTTCTCAACCATCATTTTTCAAGGCATTGGACAGCATTTCGTTTGAAATTTCCAAAAACAAAACCTTGGGAATTGTTGGTGAAAGCGGTTCAGGTAAGTCAACATTAGCCAAAACCCTCATCGGTCTTCAACAACCCAGTTCAGGAAACATCTTGTGGAAGGAGAAAAACACTCAATCCTTCTCGCAATCCGAACTAAACGATTTTCGAAAGTCGGTTCAATACATTTTCCAAAATCCAGATTCTGCCTTAAATCCGAGATTAACCATTCGGCAAGCACTGATTGAACCCCGTAAAATTCATTTCAATGAAACCGAAAGTGATACTTTAAAAAAAGTACTTGAAATCATTGAATTGGTTGGAATTAACAAAAATGAAATTTCGAAATACCCCCATCAATTCAGCGGTGGGCAAAAACAACGCATGGTGATTGCCCGAGCACTGATGATGGAACCCGAAACATTGATTTTGGACGAATCTGTAGCCGCCTTGGATGTGAGTGTGCAGGCTCAGGTATTGAATTTATTGAACGATTTAAAAGATCAGCTTCGTCTTACCTACATTTTTATTTCTCATGACTTGTCGGTTGTTCAGTACTTTTGTGATGAAATTCTCGTCTTGAACAAAGGAAAAATCGAAGAATTTCAACCTTCAATGGATTTGTTCAACCACCCAAAATCTCTTTACACCCAAAATCTCCTTCGTTCCATTCCGACTTGGTGAGCATCCTCTATTTATGGCACAAAACCCCAAATTAACCGATAAAAAATTACGCAGCTACATTCTAAAAGTCTTTGAAAACGAGGCTGGAAAACCTCTTAATTACAAAGAAGTTGCTGGACGTTTGATGATTTCGAAAGATAAAGAGCGAAATAAAATCATTCGAATTTTAACCGAATTGCATTCGGAAGGACTCTTAGAAATGCCAGATCGTGGCAAATTCCTCCTACTCCCACCCATTTCATTGGCTGAAGGAATCATTTCGATGGGAAAATCGGGAGAAGGTTACGTTTCCGTTGAAGGAATAGATCAGGATGTAATAGTAGAAGAACAAAATTTAAGCACTTCTCTTCCCGGAGATACCGTTTCCATTGAAGTTCTAAAACTCAAACGAGGCGGCCGAATGAAAGGAAAGGTCATTTCCATTCTCCAACGCGGTCGGGAACAATTCATGGGAACCCTTCGAATTCGTAACAATTTCGCCTTCTTTGTCCCCACCGACGAGAATATTCAGGTCGACTTCGAAATCCCTTTCAATCAAGCTAAAAACCTTCAAGATGGTCAATCGGTCATCGTTAAACTGATCTCCTGGGAAAACGGACAAAAACAACCAATTGGGGAGGTTGTAGAATCCCTCTCTCACCTAACAGAATCCGACACGGCCATGAAAGGGATTGCGTTGGAGTTCGGATTCCCATTGAGTTTCCCCAAGGAAGCTCTTCAAGAGGCCGAAAAAATATCACTAAAAATCCCAAATGCAGATCTGAAAAATCGAAGGGATTTTAGGAAAATAACCACTTTCACCATCGACCCGATCGACGCAAAAGATTTTGATGACGCCATCTCTTTCCAAAAACTCTCCAATGGTAACTATGAAATTGGAGTCCATATTGCCGATGTAAGCCATTACGTTTTACCCGGTTCTTTTTTAGATCGCGAGGCCTACAATCGGGCAACCTCCGTTTACATGGTCGATCGAGTAATTCCCATGTTGCCCGAACATTTATCGAACGGGGTTTGCTCGCTACGTCCTCATGAAGATAAACTGGTTTTTTCGGCTGTTTTTGAACTAAATCCAGATGCAAAAATCATTTCCGAATGGTTTGGAAAAGGGATTATTTACTCAGACCGACGTTTTACTTACGAAGAAGCACAAGAAGTTATCGAAACGAAAAAAGGCGATTTTTCCGACGAAATAAATATTCTAAACAACCTGGCTCATAAGTTACGAAAAGAGAAATTTGCAAATGGAGCCATATCTTTTGAAAAACCTGAGATAAAATTCGTTTTGGATGAAAAAGGGAACATCGAAAAAGTGACCTATAAAAGCAGAAAGGATGCTCACATGTTGATCGAAGATTTCATGCTTTTAGCAAATCGTCAAGTGGCTCGTTGGGTGTCGGATTTTAAAGATGGAAAATACAGGGATCGGTTTGTTTACCGGATTCACGATTCCCCTGATCCCGATAAATTGAAGCAGCTCAGGGAGTTTGTTGAACTTTTTGGATACTCATTAAAGATCAATAGCAGCAAAAACATTGCAGAATCGATCAATGCCTTAACGGAAGCTCTTCAAGGAAAAGCAGAAAAAGGCATCATCGAGCAAATGTGCATTCGAAGCATGGCAAAAGCCATTTACGACACCGGAAACATTGGGCATTACGGACTGGCTTTTACCCACTATTCGCATTTCACCTCCCCCATTCGACGCTATCCAGATGTTCTTGTTCATCGTTTATTGAATGAATATTTACAAGAAAACCTTCATAACCTGCCGCACATGGAGGATTTGAAAAAAGCTTGTAGGAAAAGTTCTGAACGTGAAATGTCGGCCGCAAAAGCAGAACGGGCAAGCACAAAATTCAAGCAATTGGAAATGCTCACCGATCGCATTGGCGAAGAGTTTGAAGGAGTCATCAGTGGAATTAAAGACTTTGGGTTTTATGTAGAAATTGGCTTCAACTTAGCAGAAGGCTTGGTTCGCTTGGCCGATGTTCGAGACGATCGATACCTCCTCGAAAAAAATGGATTTCAGTTGGTTGGACGCCGGTGGGGAAACACCTTAACCATCGGTGATAAAGTACGAGTACGCATAAAGAAAATTGATTTAAAGAAACGACAAATGGATTTTGGATGGGTTGAACAAATTCGAGGTTAGGATTGTTCCCCAAGCATTAACTTTGCAAAAAAATTAACCTTATGGCTTTTGGAATTTTTACTCCGCCCATCGCTAAAAACGAACCTGTAATGAGTTACGCTCCAGGATCAGTTGAGCGAAAAAAACTTAAAGAAACACTTGAAGAACTACGTTCTAAAGTTATTGATATTCCGATGATTATCGGTGGAAAAGAAATTCGCACCGGCAATACCAAACGCATAGCGCCTCCGCACGACCATCAACACACACTTGCCCATTATCATAAAGGTGATGCAAGCCACGTTCAAATGGCCATTGATGCTTCTTTGAAAGCCAAAAAGGATTGGGAAAATTTGCCTTGGGAACAAAGGGCAGCTATCTTTTTAAGAATGGCAGAATTATTGGCCGGTCCCTACCGCTTTTTGATCAATGCGTCAACCATGCTGGGCCAATCTAAAAATTCATTTCAAGCCGAAATTGATGCGGCATGCGAGTTGATCGACTTTTTGAAGTTCAACGTTCAGTATGCGGATGGAATTTACCGCGAGCAACCTGAAAGTTTACCATTGACTTGGAATCGCAGCGAATACCGCGCTTTAGAGGGATTTATTTTTGCCCTTACTCCATTTAACTTTACCTCGATTTGTGCCAATTTGGCTTGTGCACCAGCCATGATGGGAAATACCGTGGTATGGAAAGCATCCGAAACCCAAATTTATTCAGCCTATTTCTTGATGCAATTGTATAAAGAAGCAGGACTACCCGATGGAGTGATCAATTTGGTACTTGTTGGTGGCCGTGAAGCAGGGGAAGTAGTATTTAGCCACCCTGATTTCGCTGGATTGCATTTTACAGGCTCTACCGAAACTTTTCAAACCCTTTGGCAAACCATTGGAAATAATCTTCCCAAATACAAAAGTTATCCCCGCATCGTAGGAGAAACGGGAGGAAAAGATTTTGTCGTAGCTCATGCCTCTGCAAAGCCTGAAGTTGTTGCTACCGCGTTAAGTCGTGGTGCTTTCGAATACCAAGGTCAAAAGTGTTCTGCAGCTTCGCGTGCATACGTTCCTGCCAGCATTTGGCCTGCAGTTAAGGAATTGCTGGTTCAACATTTGAAAGGAATGAAGATGGGGGTTGTTGAAGATTTCACCAACTTTATCAATGCCGTTATCGACGAAAATTCATTCAACACCATTTCCGCCTTCATTGATCGTGCCAAGGCCGACGGCCAAACCATTATCGCTGGCGGAAATTACGATAAATCTAAAGGTTACTTTATTGAACCAACCGTTATTCAAGTTAACGATCCCAAATACCGCACCATGTGCGAAGAGATCTTTGGGCCCGTTCTAACCATTTACGTGTACGAAGACGACCAATTTGAAGCCACTTTGGATTTGGTGGATCAAACATCGCCTTATGCGCTAACCGGAGCCATACTTTCAACCGATCGCTATGCTATTCAGCTTGCTACCGATAAACTCCGCCACAGCGCAGGGAATTTCTACATCAACGACAAGCCTACGGGCGCTGTAGTAGGACAACAACCTTTCGGTGGAGGCAGAGCTTCAGGCACCAACGATAAGGCCGGAGCAGCGATGAATTTGATGCGTTGGGTTAGCGCTCGCACCATCAAAGAAAATCTTAATCCACCAACTTCTTGGGAATACCCATTCCACCAGCCAGATTAATGTCCTCAAAACCCACATTTTCACTTCAAGCTGGTGGATTTTTGGTTTCCGAACCCTACCTCCAAGACCCTCAATTTTTCAGGAGTGTTTTAGTATTGGTAGAGCACAACGAACAAGGAACCATTGGCTTCGTGGTCAACAAACCACTTTCTGATGTTCTTTTATCAGAACTCATTGACGTTCCCGAAGGAATGGAGCTCACGGTTTTTCTTGGAGGACCTGTTCAGCAAGACACCATTTTTTTCCTGCACAATTTAGGACTTGGAATGCTACCCAAAAGCATCGAAGTTACTTCTGATTTGTGGTGGAGTAGCGATTTTACCCGCCTGTTCGAGTTAATTGAACAAGGATTGGCCGAAAAATCACAGGTAAAGGTTCTTTTGGGATATTCGGGATGGAAAGTTGGTCAGTTGCGCGATGAATGTGAAAACGACAGCTGGGTAGTTGCTCATGTTCCTACACCTTTTGTTTTCGACCCCGATGTTGATCAACTTTGGAAAAAAGTCCTCAAAAGCTTAGGCGGTAACTTTTCTGAATTAACCCGCTACCCCATTGACCCCAATTTAAACTAAAACTATGCTGAACCAATTGCGCATTTCCCTCATCCGACAAATCATTGAATGGAACGAAAAATGGGTTTTCTCACGTCGACTCATGAAATTCTATGCCAAGGAGATGCCCCAAAAAGTTCAGCGGGTCATCGATGTTGGTGCCAATTTGGGGCAAACGATCGACGAATATTTGAAGGTGAATGAATCGTGTGAAATCATTGCTTTTGAACCAAATCCATCGCTTTTTTCAAATCTAAAAAAAAGATACCAAAAGAATAACAACGTTGTTTTAGAGCCTCTAGGCATCAGTGATGAAATTGGAACAAAGACTTTCTATGAAAACATTTTCCATTCAACTTCTTCCTTCGAACCGCTGGATCAAGATTCTGAATACCTACAGCGAAAAGCGAAAGTTCTTGGAGTTACTCCCGATCAAATCATTAAAGCAAGTTATCCTGTTGAAATCACAACCCTTTCTCATTACATCAACCATTCCGTTCACGGCCCTATTGATGTTTTGAAAATTGATACTGAGGGACATGAACTGGCTTGTTTGCATGGATTATTTTCTGAACCCTTGAAGCATTCCATCGAATTCATTCAGTTGGAGGTTCACAACGACGATATGTATTTGAATTCTCACTCCTTTGAGGAGATTACTCAAATTCTTGAAAAAAACGGATACATCTTGGCTGGTAAAATCAAACACGGATTTGGCGACTTTTACGACGCAGTATTCCGAAAAAAATCGTGATTAATTCCCTCTAGGAATTTGTTTTTTGATGATTTTCTCGATATCACGAACATAGGTACGCTCGGTAGGATCGCAAATGGAAAAGGCAATTCCTTCGTTTCCTGCTCTACCCGATCGACCAATTCGGTGAACGTAGGTTTCTGGGATATTGGGGATTTCAAAGTTAATTACCCATTTAAGCTCATCAATATCAATACCGCGAGCGGCAATATCGGTGGCCACCAAAGCAGTAATTTCGCCTTTTTTAAACGAATTCAAGGCATTTTGTCGGGCATTCTGCGATTTATTACCATGAATTGCCATGGAAGTAATTTGGTTTTTAAGCAGCCACTTCACCACTTTATCTGCTCCGTGTTTTGTACGAGTAAACACCAAAACCGACTTCATGCGGTTGTCATGAATGAGGTCAACCAATAAATTCTTCTTTTCAGCGGTTTCGCAGAAGTAAATTTTTTGCTGGATGGTTTCAGCTGTAGAGGACACCGGAGTTACTTCAACCAGCGTTGGATTCCGCAGAATTGTTTTTGCTAATTCTTGAATGGGCGGTGGCATCGTGGCCGAAAAAAACAAAGATTGGCGCTTTTCAGGAATAATCTTCAGTAATTTTTTTACATCGTGAATGAATCCCATGTCCAACATGCGATCTGCTTCATCCAAAACAAAAACCTTTAAATCACGCAGTGAAATAAAACCTTGTTGATGCAAATCAAGCAAACGACCCGGAGTGGCTGTTAAGATATCGACTCCTTTCTTGAGGATTTCAACTTGTTTTGATTGGTTAACTCCCCCAAAAATTACCGTTGATTTAAGTGGAAGGTGTTTCCCGTATGTTTTAAAACTTTCGTCAATTTGAATGGCAAGTTCTCGGGTTGGTGTAACAATCAGTGCTTTGATTTTTCGATTCTTAAAATCGATGGGTTCAGCTTGCAATTGTTGCAAAATGGGAAGCGCGAATGCGGCTGTTTTTCCAGTTCCAGTTTGGGCACAACCCAATAAATCGGTGCCTTTTAAAAGGGTGGGAATGGATTTTTCTTGAATAGGTGTTGGACTTTCGTAACCTTCAGCGGATAAGGATTGTAAGATGGGCTTGATTAAGCCGAGTTGTTCAAATGTCATGCAATGGGGTTGACCAAATGGTCTTTAAAAAGTACAAAGGTACTTGTTTTGGGTTTGAATTAGTTAGAATTAAAATTTTCCTCCATCATACTGAGGTAATTCTGGTATCGAAATGGATGAATTTCTGAATCTTCAACGGCCTTCTTCACGGCACACCCCGGTTCATTTTTATGGACGCAATTGTTAAAGCGGCAGTTTTTCGAGTGCTTCTTCATCTCGGGAAAGAAATGAGATAGTTCCCAAGCTTGAAAATCAACCAATCCCATTTCTTTGATTCCTGGTGTATCAATAATGTTGGTACCATCGTTTAGCATGAACATTTCTGCAAAGGTGGTGGTGTGTTTTCCCTTTTCATTTGAAACCGAAACTTCCCCCGTTTTTTGTTCAATGGACGGATCAATTCGATTCAAAAGTGTACTCTTCCCCACCCCACTAAATCCACTGAAAAGCACTGTTTTACCAACAATTGATTCAACAAAAGATTGAAGACCAACATTGGTTTCGGTTGACAATAAAAAAACAGGATAACCAACACTTCGGTAAAGGAACGCTAAGTCTTCTAGCTCCTCATCATCGGCATCGACCAAATCAATTTTGTTAATGATGAGAACAGCCGGGATTTGGTACGCTTCGGCGTTTACCAAAAAACGATCGATAAACCCCGGAGCAATGCGTGGCCGCGTAATGGAGGCTACCAAAATTGCCGCGTCGAGATTAGCGGCCAAAATATGGTATTGCTTGCTTAAATTGGTGGATCGACGGATCATGTAATTCCTTCGTTCTACCACTTCTTGAATGAGATCATTCTTAACAATGACCCAATCGCCAACGGCAATTGGATTGGTGGTTTTTAATCCTTTTAGACGGATTTTTCCGGCAGCTCGAACATCCATAAAGGCCCCGTTCGTCCAAATTCGGTACCAGCTACCGGTGGACTTTACCACCAATCCTTTCAGTTCATTCATTTATTGGAATTCGATTGCGCTAAAATTGCTTTTAAATCGACTGAATTTTCAACCAATTCTGTTGAAATAGCGTGTTGAATAACTTCTTCCATTCGATCTACGAAAATAAACTCCAAATCGCGAATGTAATCCTGGTTAATTTCTTCAATATCCTTCCGATTTTCCTTGCAAAGTAGAATGGTTTTTATGCCCGCTCGTTTTGCAGCTAGTATTTTCTCTTTAATTCCACCAACTGGCAAAACCTTTCCTCTTAAGGTAATTTCACCGGTCATGGCAATTCCAGCTTTAACCTGTCGCTGAGTGAAAGACGATACCAAAGAAGTTAACATCGTAATTCCAGCCGATGGCCCGTCTTTGGGAGTTGCCCCTTCGGGGACGTGAATGTGTAAATCGGTGGCATCAAACAATTTCGGATCGATATTCCATTGTGAAAAATGGGCTTTGATATAACCAAGAGCAATGGAGGCAGATTCCTTCATTACATCTCCAAGGTTTCCGGTGATGGTTAATCGGCCTTTTCCAGGAGAAATGGAAGATTCAATGTACAAAATATCTCCTCCAACGGCCGTCCATGCAAGTCCGGTAACCACTCCGGCTACCGATGAATTTTCGTATCGATCGTGTTCAAATCGAGGTATTCCTAATATTTTTCGAACATCTTCCTTCAACATCTTTTTGTTGAACGAATTGCCCAAAGCTTTTTCCTTAGCAGTCCCCCGAATCAAGGAAGCGATTTGTTTATCAAGGTTTCGCACTCCGCTTTCTCGGGTATATCCATCAATTACAAATTCCAATTCATTGGGCCCAATATCCAAATCTTTCTTTTTTAAACCATGCTCGGATAATTGTTTAGGAACGAGGTATTTCTTAGCAATTTCCACCTTTTCTTCCATCGTGTAACCATTGATTTCAATGATTTCCATTCGGTCGAGCAAGGCGGGTTGAACGGTTGAAAGGGAGTTGGCTGTGGCGATGAACATGACCTTCGACAAATCGTAATCAAGTTCGAGGTAGTGATCGGAAAATGTGGAATTTTGCTCAGGATCAAGTACTTCTAACAATGCTGAGGAGATATCCCCTCGAAAATCAGAGCCTACTTTATCAATTTCATCGAGGATAATGACGGGGTTGGATGAACCCGCTTTTTTAATGGACTGAATAATGCGTCCAGGCATCGCCCCAATGTACGTTTTTCGGTGGCCACGAATGGTCGCTTCATCGCGAACGCCACCCAACGACATGCGAACATATTTTCGGCCAATGGCTTCGGAAATGGAACGGCCCAAAGAAGTTTTTCCGACTCCAGGAGGGCCAACCAAACACAAAATGGGGGCTTTCATGTCGGATTTCAACTTGAGGACAGCCAAGTATTCCAGAATTCGGTCTTTGACTTTATCCAAGCCAAAATGATCTCTTTCAAGAATTTTTTGTGCCTTTTTAATATCGAAGTGATCCACGGTGTATTGGTTCCAAGGCAAATCCAACAGCAGCTCTACGTGGTTGAGAACTACAGAGTAATCGGCAGCTGCAGGATTCATTCGCTGCAATTTATCCAACTCTTTGTTGAAGAATTCGGCTACCTCTGCGGGCCAAGATTTCAGTTTTCCACGTTCTCGAAGATTTTGAACTTCTAAATCAGGAGTTTTCCCGCCCAATTCTTCTTGAATGGTTTTTAACTGCTGATGGAGAAAATACTCTTTTTGTTGTTGATCAATATCAGAACGAACTTTGTCCTGGATACGATTTTTAATTTCCTGAAGGTTAAACTCTTTTTGAAGCAATTCAATGAGTTTGAGGGCCATTTCTGAAAATGGAAGCACATCAAGGATGGACTGTTTTTGTTCTACAGAAATGGGTAAATGGGTGGCAATTAAATTGGCCAAGAAACGAGGACTGGTAACGTTTTTAAGTGCGTTAACGGTCTCATTCGGAATGTAGTTGGAAATATTGATCACGTTAAATGCCGCTTCCTTAAGAGAAGATACCAAAGCCTGCAATTCGGGGGAATTGGCGTCGAGTATTTCCTCATCTATTTCCTTGGCCTTGGCCATTAGGTAAGGCTCAGTATCTATTAATTCCAGCATTTCAAATCGAGAAACTCCCTGAATAACCACCGTCGTTTCTCCATCAGGGAGTTTGAACGTTTTGATTACTTTGGCTAAGGTCCCAATTTTATACAAATCATCGGTTGTTGGATCTTCAACATTGGGATCTTTTTGGGTTACTACGCCAAAGAAATTCCCGTTCTTTTTGTATTCTTTGATCAGCTTGATGGATTTTGCCCTTCCAACGGTAATGGGAATAACCGTAGATGGGAAAAGTACCATATTTCGAAGAGGTAGAATTGGCAGTTTTGCGGGCATGTTGGCAGAAATCTCATCGTTAGAAAGTTCAACTACATCCACGGTATTCATTTCCATTTCAAAATCGTCGTTTTCAAAATATTGAATCATATGCATTAAAGGTATAAAACATCCTCAGAAAACAATTCCATGGATGGTGTGATTTCGTATTATTCAACTTTCATGCCTTACTTTTGTGGAGCATGTTGGGATTTTTTTTAGAAAAGTTTGTTTTACCATTCGGAGATTGGTATTTCAAAACAGAATTCATGAAAACATTGAAGGAATATCGAAAAATTCCTTTTCGTTCAAAACATGAACTTGATGCGCTTCAAGAAACAAGATTGAATGCCATTATGAAATATGCGAAAGAAAATGTTCCTTTTTACCAAAAATTGGAATTCGTTCTTACCGGAAATGCTTTAGAGGACATCAAAAAATTCCCCATTATTCACAAATCTACCTTAAGAGAAGTTGGTAAGGAATTGGTGGTTGGTTCTCTTGAGGGGAAGGACATCATTTGCCAAAAAAGCAGTGGATCGAGCGGCTTACAGAGCGAAATTTTCCTTACCCAACGGGAATACTTGCGAGGGCAAGCTGTTCAAACCAGTTTTTGGGAATGGGGTGGATTTCGAATCGGTGGCAAAATTCTACAATTAGGGATGTCTCCTAAAAGGTCGTTCATGAAACGAATGAAGGACATTTTCCTGAGAACCGATTATCAATTGGCGTACAACATTTCCGATGAAGTGGTAAAAAAAGCCTTGTTGAAAAATGAAAAAAGAAATCCCGACTTTTTCATCGGCTATGCCTCGGCCCTTTATGGATATGCTCAAAAAGCAGAACAGTTAGGAATTACCGGAATAAAATTCAAATCAGTCATTTCCTTGGGCGATAAAATGTTTCCGCATTACCGTGAGAAAATTGAAAAGGTATTTCACACCAAAGTTTTTGACACGTATGGATGTACGGAGGGATTTATGATGGCCAGCCAGTGTGAAATGGGAAATTACCACCAGATTTCTGCACAGAATTATTTGGAATTGTTGGATGAATCGGGGAATCCCGTTCCCGATGGAGAACCAGGATTTGTGGTTGTAACCCGATTAGACGCTCATAAAATGCCGTTGATCCGATTTTATTTGGGAGACATTGCCATTCGTCCTAAAAACCCACAACCCTGCGCTTGCGGTAGAAACTTTCCCCTTTTAGAAAAGATTGTTGGAAGAGATACCGATTTGGTAAAAACCCCTTCTGGAAAAATTTTGATTGTGCATTTCTTCACGGGAATTTGGGAGTATTTCCAAGAAATTTATCAATTTAGGGTCATTCAACATCAATTGGACCGATTTGAAATTGAATACATTCCCGACCCTTCAACCTTTAAACCGGAAGTACTTTCTCGAATTCATCAAATCATGAATGACAAGGCGGGTGAAGTTCTTCAGATTACTTTCAAACAAGTTGATCAAATTCCAGCCACCAAATCGGGGAAACCACAAATCATTTTAAGCACCTTGGAAAAAACAGTTTCGAATAATTTGTGAACAAATTCACCCCTTCATCGTTAAAAATAAAAACTTACCTTTGCACCAAAAGTAAAATGTATGGCAAATTCAGTACTCATTAAATCATCCATTGCGAAAAAATGGTGGATGGCATTAACGGGGCTTTTCCTGTGTACCTTTTTAGTAGGTCACCTCGCAGGAAATCTCCAGTTGCTTATTAGTGACCCCACACATGCGGCAGAATCATTCAATGCTTATGCCCAGTTCATGACGACCAACCCGCTCGTGAAGATTTTATCTTACGTAACCTATTTTTCCATTTTGTTTCACGCCATCGATGGAATCATGTTGGTGATGGCCAATCGTGCCGCACGTCCACAACGCTACGCTCACGAAAGAGCCAGCACGAGCTCCGTTTGGGCTTCTAGAAACATGGGAATCTTGGGAACTGCCATGTTGGCGTTCATCATCATTCACATGTCAGACTTTTGGTTCGAAATGCATTTCGAAATGAAACCAACGTTCAAATTGGATAATGGAAAAGAGGTAAAAGACCTTTATTTGGAAGTCGTGGAAGCTTTTCACAGTTTCCCATACATGTTGTTGTATGTGTTGTGCATGATTCCCATTGGATTCCATTTGTACCACGGATTTCAAAGTGCTTTCCGAACCCTCGGATTGATTCACGAAAACCTAACCTTGTTGGTAAAACGCGTTGGAGTTATTTTCTCCATCGTCGTTCCCATGGCATTTGCCATCATTCCTTTGTACGTGTATCATTTCATTCCTAGTGCTGAAGAAATTCAGAAATCGGAATCGTACAAAGCGAAATCCACCCTTATCGAAGTTGAAAACGATTAATTGGAGATACAGATATGAGTAAATTAAACGCACAATCTCCTGCCGGACCGTTAGAGCAGAAGTGGTCAAATCACAAAGGACACATCCGTTTGGTGAGTCCCGCCAATAAAATGCGCATCGATGTTATTGTAGTTGGTACCGGTTTGGCCGGTGCTTCTGCAGCAGCTTCCCTTGCCGAAATGGGGTACAACGTGAAAGCATTCGCATTCCAAGATTCCCCCCGCCGTGCTCACTCTATCGCAGCACAAGGCGGTATCAACGCAGCCAAAAATTACATGAACGACGGTGACTCCGTTTACCGTTTGTTCTACGATACCATCAAAGGTGGTGATTATCGCTCTCGCGAAGCCAACGTTTACCGTTTGGCCGAAGTATCCACTTCCATCATCGATCAGTGCGTAGCACAAGGTGTTCCTTTCGCCCGCGATTACGGCGGTTTATTGGACAACCGTTCTTTCGGTGGTGTACAAGTTTCTCGTACCTTCTACGCGAAAGGACAAACCGGACAGCAATTGTTGTTAGGAGCCTATTCTGCCATCAGCCGTCAGATTGCCAAAGGAAAAGTAACCATGCACAGCCGTCACGAAATGGTTGACTTGGTTGTAGTTGATGGTAAAGCTCGCGGAATCATTGCCCGCAACATGGTAACCGGTGAAGTAGAACGTCACGGAGCTCACGCTGTAGTTTTGTGTACAGGCGGATACGGAAACGTATTTTTCCTTTCTACCAATGCCATGGGTTCTAACGTTACGGCAGCTTGGAAAGCACACAAACGCGGTGCTTTCATGTCGAATCCTTGTTATACTCAAATTCACCCAACTTGTATTCCTGTTTCCGGACACCATCAGTCGAAGTTGACTTTGATGTCGGAATCGCTTCGTAACGATGGTCGCATTTGGGTACCCAAGAAAAAAGAAGACGCTGAAGCCATTCGTGCCGGCAAATTGAAACCAACCCAGTTGAAGGAAGAAGATCGCGACTACTATTTGGAGCGCCGTTATCCGGCTTTCGGAAACTTGGTTCCTCGCGACATTGCTTCTCGAGCAGCAAAAGAGCGTTGCGATGCAGGATTTGGTGTTAATAAAACAGGAGAAGCCGTTTATTTGGATTTCGCTTCTGCGATGGAACGATATGGAAAAACCCAAGCGAATTTGAAAGGATTGAAAAATCCATCCAAAGAAGAAATCCTTGCATTGGGAAAAATCGTAGTGGAAAAGCAGTACGGGAACTTGTTCGACATGTACAAACAAATTACGGCCGACAATCCATACGAAACACCGATGATGATTTACCCTGCGGTACACTATACCATGGGTGGCCTTTGGGTAGATTACAACTTGATGACCACGGTTCCAGGTTGTTTCGCTGCTGGTGAAGCCAACTTCTCCGATCACGGAGCCAACCGTTTGGGTGCATCAGCATTGATGCAAGGTTTGGCCGACGGTTATTTCGTTCTCCCCTACACCATCGGTGAGTACTTAGCCGATGATATTCGAACGCCTAAAATCGATACTAATCATCCGGCGTTTGAAACAGCAGAAAAAGAAGTTAAAGATCGCATCTCTTTCTTTCTGAATAACAAAGGAACCAAAACGGTTGACCATTACCACCGTTTGTTGGGTAAATTGATGTGGGATTACTGCGGAATGGCACGAAGTAAAGAAGGTTTGGATTATGCCATTGCTGAAATCCGTAAGTTGCGCGATGATTTCTACCAAAATGTTCGCGTTCCAGGAAAAGCAGATCGCTATAACCCTGAATTGGACAAAGCTGGTCGCGTGGCAGATTTCTTGGAATTAGGCGAGTTGATGTGCATCGATGCTTTGAACCGCAATGAAAGTTGTGGAGGTCACTTCCGGGAGGAATTCCAAACGGCAGAAGGAGAAGCTCTTCGCGACGATGAAAATTACGCTTATGTAGCTGCTTGGGAATTCCAAGGAGATCCAGGAAAAGCAGTTCTCCACAAAGAAGAATTGAATTACGATTTCGTAAAAATGCAACAACGTTCATATAAATAATCGGAGGTCTTACCATGAACTTAAAACTAAAAATCTGGCGTCAAGAAGGTCAAAACGATCAAGGGCGCATGGTAGATTACCAAGCCAACAACGTATCCGACGACATGTCGTTTTTGGAAATGTTGGATGTTTTGAATGAAGAATTAATCGAAAAAGGCGATGACCCCATTGCGTTCGATCACGATTGCCGTGAAGGAATTTGCGGAATGTGCTCGTTGTTCATCAATGGCGAAGCACACGGTCCTGTAAAAGGAGTAACTACGTGCCAATTGCACATGCGTTCGTTCAAAGACGGTGAAACCATTTTCATCGAACCTTGGAGAGCGAAAGCTTTTCCCGTGGTGAAAGATTTGGCGGTGAACCGTTCGGCTTTCGACCGAATCATCCAATCCGGGGGTTACGTTAGCGTGAACACCAGCGGAAACACCTTGGATGCCAACGCCATCGCAATTCCAAAACCCAATGCCGATAAAGCATTTGATGCTGCTACCTGCATTGGTTGTGGTGCTTGCGTTGCCACCTGTAAAAATGCTTCTGCCACCTTGTTCCTATCCGCTAAAGTGAGCCAATTGGCCCTTTTACCTCAAGGACAAGTAGAGCGAAAAGAACGTGTAACCAAAATGTTGCACCAAATGGATGAAGAAGGCTTCGGAGCATGTACCAATACCGGTGCTTGCTTTGTTCAATGTCCAAAAGGCATCAGCCTAGAAAACATTGCTCGATTGAACTCCGAATTCAGAAATGCTTTGTTAAGCTAATCAGCAAAATATACCACATAAAAAAATCCTGCCTCGGCAGGATTTTTTTATGATCACCCTTCGCTCACCACTTCAGTCACCTCAGGGATCATACGTTTCAGCATGTTTTCTATTCCTGATTTCAAAGTAATGATGCTAGAAGGACATCCTTTACAGCTGCCTTGAAGGCTTACCGTAACCACCCCAGAAGTGGGTTCAAAATGCTTAAAAAAGATGGCTCCACCATCTTGCTCCACCGCAGGTTGAATGTAGGTACGGAGAATATCTTTAATCTTTAATGCAATTGGGCTTTGATCTTCGCTTTGATCTTCCAATTCAATTTTCTTCATTTCGAAAATAGGCAAACCCGATTCCAGGTAATTCTTGATGTAATCTTTTGCAACAGGAATCAATTCATCCCAATCTTCATCATCCCCTTTGGTAATGGTGATGTAATTCTGAGAAATAAAAATCGCCTTTACAAACGGAAAATCAAATAACCGTTGAGCCAATGGGCTATCTACAGCCTCTTGAACGGAAGTAAAATTAAGTACCTCACCCGACAACAATCGATTCGTAACGAACTTCATGGTTTCCGGGTTGGGGGTAGATTCGGTGTAAATATTAACTATTTGAAAAGGAGCGCTCATCGTTTTTTATTTGCATTTCATTAACACCACAAAGGTACTTTAGTTTATTGAATTCGTGGTAAATTTGCGTAATTTATTGACTTTGAATTTACAAGATACGTACATCGTCATCCAGGCCGCAGGATTGGGCACAAGGATGTGGCCACTGAGCAAGACGAATAAGCCCAAACAATTCTATGATTTGCTCTCCCAGGGCAAAACCATGCTTCAAATGACCTTTGAACGCTTTTCGGAATTTGTTCCTAGAGAAAATATTTTTGTCATCTCCCATGATTCCTACGCAAGTTTGGTCACGGAGCAGTTGCCTTTTTTGTCACCAGGAAACCTAATCCTCGAACCCCTTCGAAAAAATACAGCGCCCGGCTTTTTATACGCCTTGAAAAAAATTCAACTTAAGAATCCCAATGCATTGGTTTTACAAAGCAATTGCGATTTTCACACCAATGAAGGAGAAAAATTTGCTGAAGACATCAAAAAAATGATTTCCTATTCAAGGGAAAATGCGTGCATGATGGTTATGGGAGTAAAACCTGCTTCGCTAGAACCTACCTTTGGTTTCATTCAAATTCAAACCAACAAAGCCGTAAGCGACCAAGTTTACCCCGTCAAAACTTTCGCCGATTCTGCCATTCCTGAACTCATTACAACCTTCATCAGAAGTGGAGAATTCTTATGGAACACCTCCCTTTTCTGCGCTCCCCTAACCTTCCTTTTCAATGCCTATGAGGAACATGCTCCCGATTTATTGGAACTGTTTCAAGATTCAGGGAAATGGTTGAATACCAAAAAGGAAAAACCTAGCCTTGATAAAATTTATCCTTTGTGCAGAAATGTGGCCTTTCGATTTGAAATCCTATACAAACAATCAAAAGCGTTTTGTTTTGTTGGAAATTTTGATTTTAAACGGGTCATCAATTTCAATCACTTGTGGGAAGCTCATGAAAAAGACTATCTTGGAAATGCTGTAAACGGAAGCAATGTGGTTGTTTATAACACGTCAAATTCTACCATCTTGGCGCCCGATCACAAATTAGTGGTTGTTGATGGACTAGAAGACTACATTGTGGTTGATTCCGAAGATGCTTTGCTGATTGCCCCAAAAGGCGATGAAGAAAAATTGAAGAATTTTTACAACGACATCAAACGAATAAAAGGAGAAAAATTCACTTAATATGAAACCAATCAAAGATTTGCGCCTTGAATACTCGAAAGAATCTCTGGATGTTTCAGATGTAGTTTCCAACCCTATTCAGCAATTTGAACGATGGATGAACGAAGCCCTTGACGCAGATTTGATTGAACCTTATGCCATGACTTTGAGTACCGTGGGAAATGACTTGAAACCAAGCTCTCGAATCGTTTTACTTCGGGGAATTTCGCAGCTTGGTTTAACGTTTTTCACCAATTACGAATCAAAAAAAGGACAAAATCTCCTAGAAAACCCCCAAGCTGCTCTCAACTTTTTTTGGCCTGAACTGGAACGCCAAGTCCGCATTGAAGGAACCGTTCAAAAAACTTCCCTAGAAGAAAGCACCGCTTACTTTCACTCACGTCCAAAAGGAAATCGATTAGGAGCATGGGCCTCCGACCAAAGTCGGCCAATCGAATCGAAAGAAGCGCTCCAAAACAAAGCGCAAAAAGTGGAAGTACACTATGAAAACGAAGATTCCGTTCCATGTCCGGAACATTGGGGCGGCTATCGGCTTATCCCCAATTATTTCGAGTTTTGGCAAGGCCGCCCTTCCCGACTCCATGATCGTATTTTCTACGAAAAGGACGAATCAGGAAATTGGAAAATCGGCCGTTTACAACCATAAAAAAAGCCCCGAATTTTCTTCGGGGCTTTTTTGTTATACTAATGCTAAAATGGATTCTAATATCCTCAATCCATCGGTATTTCCTAAGATCGGATCCGATGCCCTTTCGGGGTGAGGCATCATACCAAAGACATTTCGCTTTTTGTTGGTAATCCCAGCAATGTTCTCGCAAGCTCCATTGGGATTAGCTTCTGCATTGATTTGCCCATGAGCATCGCAATAGCGGAATAAAACGCAATCGTCGTCATTCAATCGCTTCAGCGTATCCTCGGATGCGTAGAAATTTCCTTCGCCGTGAGCGATGGGGATTTGAATAACCTCTCCTTTACTCATTCCCTGAGTAATTAAGGATTGATTCGTTTCGGTTCGCAGGTAAACATTTTTACAAATGAATTTTCGGCTATCGTTGTGGCGAAGTGCGCCATCCACTAAACCAGCCTCGGTGATGATTTGAAAGCCGTTGCAAATTCCCATCACATATCCTCCGCGATTGGCGTGAGCAATAACTTCATTCATGATGGGAGAGAATCGAGCAATGGCCCCAGAACGCAGGTAATCACCGTAAGAAAATCCGCCGGGAATAAATACAAAGTCAACTCCTTGCAGGTTGGTGTCTTTGTGCCAAAGGGAAACGACTTCTTGCCCCAACAAATCGCGAAGGGCATAAATGGTATCAAAATCGCAATTTGAACCGGGAAATGTTACGACTCCGAATTTCATGCTTTTGCTTCTTTTCCTTTGTTTTGTTCTTCGTGGTAGGCCACGAAATCGATGAATGGTCTCAATAAATTGAACCATTTTACCACTTTTCGCATATCGGAAGAATGAACTTTATCTTCGTCGTATTCTGGAACAATTTGCTCGAAATATTCCATTACCGCATAATTATCGGATCCAACTTCTTTTGGATTATGCTCATTCTCTTTGTTTTGCATGCGAGCAAAAACCTCGGAGAGCATGATGTAATCTTCAACAGTAAAGATGGAGATGTCGTTCAGCGAAGCGATTCGTTGGGTGGCAGCAACCACCATCTTTTTCGGTTTTTCTTCGATGGATTCAACGACAAAAGAATTCTTTGTAGCAGTAATCACGCGGTACAAACCGGGTTTTCCTGTAATATTCACAATACGAGGCAATGAAATTTCCATGAACAAAAATAAGGAAGGATTTTGTTTCTCGGATGATTAACCATCCATTTCTTCAATAAACTGACTTGGATTTTTTCCCGTACTCTTCTTAAACGAATTGAAAAAAGTGGTTCGAGAAGCAAAACCCGACATTCGCCCTATACTTTCTAAGGTTTGGGTTTTGTGAAGATATTGTTCCATTAAATTTTTAGCATACTCCACTCTTAAGTCATTTCGAAACTCAACAAAGGACTTTTCATACTTTTTACGAATTAACGTAGAAATGGTACTCCCATTCAATTGAATGGATTTTGACATGACTTGCAAATTAAATTGCTGTTGAACATATGGATGTCCAGAAAGATAATGGTTGATGAGAAACCAAGTCTGCATTTCTTCTTCAGGAGAAAGGTCAATGTGTTTTTCTTCTACTAGCATTTCATCCGTATCTACGGTAACCACTCCGAACATCAATTCTCGGTTCTTCAACAAAAGAACCACCATCACCAAAACCATAATGGTTCGAAGACAGTACACCAATTCAATCCCTAATTCCAAAGTTAAACCCGAGACCCATTTCCGATTCAACAATGTCAATAATAGTGTTAAAATAAAAACGATGGAGTATCCTGCAAAAACCCAGACAAGCCAAAATCGAGTGGCGGGTTCAAAAATCTTCTCGGCCTTTGGGGATAGAAACGGAATGATTTTCTTCCAATACATCCCGAGGTAAATCAGATAAAAAATAACTATGGAAATGGCAAATTGAATATTGGGACCTTGTTCTGTTAGGGTAATAAAAAACACCTTAGCCGATTCCATTTCTTCAATGACCTTCATTTGTCCCAAAATTTCTGATTCTGGCAAAAAGAAATTGGGCAACAACCAAATAGTTAGGAAAACTCCTGGAACAAAATGCAACCAATCGGAGCGTTCAAATTTGTTTTTTCTATCAAGAATGGAAAGCAAATAAAACCAAAGAATGGGAGGTGTGAAAAACATCAGAATTCCACCAATCATATAAAAATGAGGCGCAAATGCCGACAAATGATACTTTAGTAAAAGAAAATTTAGAAAACGAACGTTCGAAAGAATAAAAAAGAATCCCAACAATCGACTTTGAAATGGGTTGTAATGGGGTCCAAATAAAAAGAAAAAGCCAAACCCAATGTTAATGGCTAAAATTAAAAAGTGGAATAAATCAATCCAGTACATATCCGTAAAAATAAGAAAAAGGGCCAAATCAATTGACCCTTTTTACCTCAACACAAACACGGCTTGAAAAAGCCTATTCAAAATTAGATGATCTTTTCAAATGGGTTTGGATTTATTGGTTTCAAAACAAATTTGAAACCTCATTTATGGTTTAATGAACTTCTGTGAATGGCCTTCTCCCTGGATCGATACCGTTAAAAGATAGGTTCCTTTAGGGAGCGAATCAAATTCTGGGATCATGAGGTGGTTCACACCATCCTTTAAATTCACCCATCTTTTAACCACTTCTTGTCCAAGCATGTTGGAAATAACCAATTCATTCATTCCACCTTTTGTAGCATCAAACTTAACATTCAATTGATCGGTTGCAGGATTGGGATAAACCTGAAATGCGTCATTTGCATTTTGAATAGCTCGAATGGACGAATATTGAATGGTCCCATCCAAATCAACCATGGCAAGACGATAATACACCTTTCCAGGATGATTGCTAAGGATTTGTTTTTCGTACTGACTTCCTTGAGTAGAACCTCCTTTGGAAATAACGCGATCTAAGGATTCGAATGATTTCCCGTCGAACGATTGCTGAATTTCGAAATGGCTGAATTGCTTTTCTGCGGCGGTTGCCCAAGTTAACAAATGAACTTGATTCTTCTTTTCTGCATTAAAAAACAACAATTCAACCGGTAAAGCACCGTTTCCAGAACCAACTCCGAAGGGAGAGAAGGATCCTGTGTAATTCGTGTAGGAAAGCTGATAAGGACCTGTACCCGTAGCACTTTTTGAACCAGAAGCCAATTTTTCCCAGGCTTGAGAAACAGAATTATAATGGCTTGCATAACACAAACTTCGAGAAAATCCGGTTTGTTCCTGACTTGCGTTCCAAGAAAAAGAAAGATTAACGGGTGAGCCATTTTGGGCAACACGTTGAATGTCCCAAGTTACCTGAACATTGCTGTTGGTTAATGTTGTTCCAGAAGTACCCAACGTGCGAATTTGATCAGAAATAGAAACACCAAAGGAATCGGTACCGGATTGCATGGAAATGGTGATGGGATTATAACTTGAATTTCCAACCGGCAATGTTTTTGAGGAAGTTCCGATGGTAGAAAAGAGTTTTCCAGTACTGTTGGTTTGAACATAACTGGCAGTCGAACCTTGGGTAAAAACACGGGCTGAAAGGTGATTGTTTCCTAAAAGGATTTTACCGTTATTAATTAACAACGAATCACGGATGACTAAACTTTTATTCAACTTGAGCTGAACATTTGAATTCAACGAAAGGGTTTTTACGACCGGATTATTGTTAGAGAATTTTAAAGAATCGGTAGAAAAAGAAGCTCCAAGAATGATGGTACTGTTCACATGACTCACAAATCCTCCATTTCCAGTAACCGGTCCATTAATGGTGATTTGGTTTCCGTTCAAATCCAAATTTCCATTAAGAATAAGACCACCAAAGGTTCGTGACTCGGTTAGCTGAGGAACTCTCACTACGTTTTGAATTTCAACCACCTCGGTGGCAGATGGAACTCCCCCACACCAATTGCTAGCGTTCGAGAATTGAGTACTAGAGTTACCATTCCACTTTTTGTGGGTAGTACTCACCGTTAAAACCCCACTATTAGCGGTTGGGCAATTCGTACGTGTTACAACCGCACGGTAATATCTTGTTGCATTTAAATTAGTTACAGCAATGGAGCTTTGACCCGAAGAAGAAGAAACATCTGACCAATTGGAATTGTCGTTAGAAAACTGCCATTTTGAAATGGTTCCAGTGTGTCCAGTAAGCGATAAAGTGGATGAGTTTGTACCAGAACAAACGGAAGAAGGACCTGAAATACTTCCTCCTTGGGTAGCTGAGTTACACTGACTATAGATCGAACCAATTTCCGAAGAAGAAAGTTCACGATTATAAATCGCAATATCATCAATTTGGCCTTTCCAACGTTGACCCTGTGGATCAGTTCCTATCCATATCGTAGGAGTATTGTTATTCCCTTGTTTATTGTAATTGGTAGAATTGGACAATGAACCATTTTTATACACTCTCATTTTTCCGTCCTTATAGGTAAAGACAAAATGGTCCCAAGTCGAATTCTGAGCACTAACTGTATTCCAGGTCCAAGTTCCACCAGTTTTTTGACAGCCAAAAGTTCCATGACTCAATAACCATTGAAAGGCATTGCTACTCTGACTACCACCAAACATACAGATGCGAGTAGTGGAAGTTGCATCATCCCGTCGAACATAATAACTGATGCTCCACTCACCGGTTGGATTATTCAAGGAAAAGTTAGGAGAATTTAAAGTAAGAATGGCATTACTATTACCTGAAAAATTAGCGGAGGAATTTGCAATACCATCGCGATCGGAAGTAAAGCTCATGGCACCAGCATTGGATAAGTGGTTGGCGTTCGAACCCGACTGATTGTTGTAATTACCATTGAAAGGATACCATACAAGTAATCCATTTGAAGGCAAATAGGCAGGAACTTGAGAAAATCCAACAAGTCCACAAAAAAGGAAAAGTCCTAAAAGTAATTTTGTTTGCATAATAAATTTTTGTAATGCAAAACTAATAGGTTTTTTTCTTCAATTTATTTTTTTATTTAATGTGTTGTTTCAAAACAGAAAAAAAAAGCGTTTTGAAACAAAATAGCCCCATCTTTTGGATGGGGCTATGCTAATCATTCGAGTAGAAATTAAGAACCTACAGCAATGCGCTTGAAACTAACCACGGTTAGTCCTTCTTCAACACTGTTCAAATATTCTTTCACGCTTTTGCTACCATCCTTCACGAAAGGCTGAGGCAACAAAGTATTTTCTTTCAACCACTTATTTGCTTTTCCACGAGCAATGTTTTCTGCCATTTGCTCGTTCTTACCATCGGCAATCGCTTGCTCACGACCGATTTCCATTTCACGTGCGATGATGGCAGGATCAACTGCATTTTCGTCAACGGCGATTGGGCTCATGGCTGCAATTTGCATAGCAACATCTTTTCCTGCTACTTCATTGGCTTCAGTTGGAGCGTTATTCATTTCAACCATTACACCCAATTTGTTATTGGAGTGGATATAGCCAACCAAGTTAGCGCCAGAAACCAACATGTAACGGGACAAATCGATCTTTTCACCGATTTTTCCAGTGTACTCAATAACGAGCTCAGAAATAGCAAGACCATCCATGGTAAGTGCCATTAATCCTTCTAAATCAGCTGGTTTGTTTTCCAAAGCAACGGCTGCAATTTTGTTGGCGAACGTCATGAAATCGTCGTTTTTGGCAACGAAATCGGTTTCGCAATTCAATTCAACGATCACTCCTTGAGTTCCGTCGTTGGAAACAGAAACGATGACAACTCCTTCTGAAGCTGTACGATCGGCACGACTGGCCGAAATTTTCTGTCCTTTTTTACGTAGGATAACCACGGCTTCTTCGAAGTTCCCCGCAGCTTCTTCCAACGCTTTTTTGCAATCCATCATGCCGGCACCGGTCATTTGGCGCAATTTGTTCACATCTGATGCTGTAATGCTCATATTGTATTGATTTAATTTTTCCTATTTATTAAAAAAGCCCGCGAAACAGTATGAAACTGCTCCGCGAGCTTTGAGTTGGAGCAATGGGCTCTGAAATTAATCTTTCTCAGCAGTTGCTTCTTCCGCTGGAGCCTCTTGTGCTTCTCCTTCGGCAGATTCAACTTTCTCGCGTTTGCGCTCTTCCAATCCCTCTTCAATGGCTTTACCGATCATTTTGGTGATCAAAGCGATGGATTTCGTTGCGTCATCGTTAGATGGGATCGCGAAATCTACTTGAGTTGGGTCGCTATTGGTATCAACCATAGCGATGGTAGGAATGTTCAAACGAAGCGCTTCTGCTACAGCAATGTGCTCGTTTTTGATATCAACGATGAACAACGCAGCTGGAAGACGATTTTGGTCGGCAATACCGCCCAATACTTTTTCCAATTTAGCGCGATCACGAGCGATCATCAAACGTTCTTTTTTGTTCAACGTTTGCCAAGTTCCGTTGGTTTCCATTTTGTCGATGGTAGTCATCTTCTTGATGGATTTGCGAACGGTAGCGAAGTTGGTCAACATACCACCTAACCAACGTTCGGTTACGAAAGGCATATTCAAACGCTGCGCTTCTTCGCGAACGATTTCTTGAGCTTGTTTTTTGGTTGCAACGAATAGAATCTTGCGACCGGATTTTACGATTTGCTTGGCTGCTTTGCAAGCATCTTCCAACATCACTTGAGTTTTGTTCAAATCGATGATGTGAATATCGTTTTTCTCCATGAAGATGTATGGAGCCATTTTCGGGTTCCATTTGCGCTTGAGGTGTCCGAAGTGAACCCCAGCGTCCAATAGTTCTTGGTAAGTAACTTGTGCCATGAATGTTCCTCCTGAAGATTAACGTTTTGAGAATTGGAAACGACGACGAGCTTTGCGACGACCGAACTTTTTGCGTTCCACCATACGGGGATCACGCGTGAACAAACCTTCGGATTTCAAAGGTCCGCGAAGTTCAGCATCGTGTTCGTTCAAGGCACGAGCGATTGCTAATGAAAAAGCACCCACCTGTCCGTTGATACCTCCACCAACAATGTTGGCTTTGATATCGAATTGACCAGCAACGTTCGCCACAGTTAATGGACGAATAGCTTCTTGCTGGTAAATCATGGTTGGGAAGTACTCTTCGAATTTACGGCCGTTAATGGTAATTGTACCACTCCCGGGAGTCAAATAAACCCTCGCAACAGAGGTTTTACGGCGACCAACGGTATTAATCGCTGCCATTATTTCTTAATTTTTAAAGGTTGAGGTTGTTGCGCTTCGTGCGGATGCTCGTTTCCGGCATACACAAACAAATTGCGGTACATTTCGCGGCCCAATCTGGTGCGAGGCAACATGCCTTTGATGGCCTTCTCTACGATGTACGTAGGACGGCGCTGGATCATGTCCTTGGCTGCAACGAAACGCTTACCACCGGGATAGCCACTGTAGAACCAATAGTCCTTTTCAGCCATTTTGTTTCCGGTAAACCTCACTTTGTCTGCGTTGATGATGATAACACAATCACCGCAGTCTACGTGTGGGGTGTAAGACGGCTTGTGCTTGCCGCGCAACAACGTTGCAGCAGCAGTTGCCAAGCGACCCACAATCTCCGTTTCGGCATCGATAACGTGCCACTTCTTCTCAACAGTTGCGCTGTTGGCGGAGACAGTTTTGTAACTTAACGTAGGTTTCACTGTATAAAAAATTTTAGTTATTCCTTTAAAGGACTGCAAAGGTAGGAAAACCAACCGATTATTCCAATATCTCTAAGTTAATTTTTTCTTAGAAGTTCTTCCACATCATGGAAGCTTGGGGTTTCGGACTCTTTTGAGTGTATTTGGCGTTCTTTTTCAAATGGTACAAATTCTCAATACCACCTTCAACCTGAAAATAAATCAACTGACCAATGGGCATTCCCGCATAAACCCGTACCGGACGTACACAACTAATCTCCAACGTCCAATAATTGCAAAAGCCTACATCTCCCTTACCAGCGGTAGCATGAATATCAATCCCTAACCTTCCCACCGAACTTTTCCCTTCCAAAAACGGAACCGTATGGTGGGTTTCGGTGTACTCCATGGTGCTGCCCAAATACAATTCTCCAGGTTGCAATACAAAACCCTCCTCTGGAATTTCAAACTCAGAAATCGGATTATCCATTTTCGCATCCAACTCCCTATTGGAATAAATGGCCAAATGTTTGGAAAGATGTACATCGTAGGAATTGGTTCCCAAAGCGGATCGATCAAAAGGTTCAATCACAATCTTGCCCTCTTGAATGGCATGTAGGATGGAAGTATCGGTTAAAATCATGCTGCAAAGATGCGACTATCCGCGTAAAAACACCAACTTGTTTCCAGAACTTTCCGCTTCGCTCCAACGGTACCCTTCCCGATTAAAACCCCGAACATCATCCATAGTTTGGGCATCAATATCCAGTAAGTACCTGGCCATCAGGCCTCTTGCCTTCTTCAAAAAGAACTGCACGGGTTTGTACTTTCCGTTGGAAAATTCCAAAAACTGACATTCAATGACCGGATTAGCGATCGACTTAAAATCAACCACTCGTGCGTATTCGGCGGAAGCTAAATTCACCAAAATTCCTTCTTCGATTTCTTCTTTGATGGATTGGGTGACGGTTGATTTCCAAAATTCTACCAAATTTTTCTTTCTGCCAACACTCACTTGGGTACCCATTTCTAACCGATACGGCTGAATCAATTCGTAGGGGCGCAATGCGCCATGCAGACCGCTTAACAGCCTTAATTGTTTTTGAGCCCGTTGCCAAACATCCTCAGTCATGGAATGCGCATCCAAGCCGGAATACACCTCGCCCGCAAAAGCAAAAATGGCAGGACGCACCGATTCGTTATTGGGCTGTACGCTCCATTCTTGGAAGCGTCCAACATTTAATTCGGCCAAGTCCTTGGAAATGTCCATCAAATCCATCAGCTTCTTGGCCGAAAATCCTTTCATCTTTTTTACGATCGTTTCCGATTGTTCCATCCAACGGGGCATCTCCGAGGAAGTAAAAGGATAGGACTTTTGGTAGTCGAGGGTTTTAGCGGGAGAAACAAGAATGATCATAGATTACTTAAGCAAATCTTTCATAACTTGAACGGCTTCGAACAATTGCTGGTCTTTCTTCAAGCCATTTACCCATTGTTCGTTTTTCTTCACATTGATGGTATCGTATTGAATGGCCGGCAAATCCGACTTGAGATTGAAGAAGTTCCATCCATTCAATTCCTTTACCAGTTTGTTTCCGGCATCAGCCTCGGTTTTATCCTGTTTTCTCTTTACGCCGTATGCGTTGTAGTCCAAGGTTACTGAAGATTGTTCTTTGTTCTTTTTCGCCTTCAAGGCTGTATTATGTTGATAGATGAAATATTCATTTTTTGCAATTCTCTTTTGCGCATTGCTGATGGCGGAAGTCCAGTTCGCAGTTCCTGTTCCACGATAAACCTGGTATTTCGCCGCCGGCACTTGATCATCGGCCATGGGAAAATCTTCTGCGCGCTCTCCGTTGGGGATATACTGATAAAGATCGGGGAAAATGATATCGGGAATGACTCCTTTTTTCTGTGTCGTAGAGCCGTTGATGCGGTAGAACTTGGCAATGGTTACTTTCACCTGGCCTATTGGGCGCAATTCGCTGTTGTTTGGGAGTCCGTTATCCAAATCAAAGAAATTTTGAACGGTTCCCTTTCCAAAAGTGGTGGAAGTGCCCATGATGATCGCTCGTTGATAATCTTGCATGGCAGCAGCGAAGATCTCCGATGCTGAAGCGCTGAAATGGTTCACCAAAACAATGAGCGGCTTTTCAAATTCGACATTGCTGCTGGGATCGGCGTGTTGGAAGGCCTCCTGTCCGCGGCGTTTTTCCAAAACGACTGGCCCTGAAGGAATAAAATAGCCGGCCATTTTTACCACATCGGAAAGGCTTCCGCCTCCGTTATTTCGCAAATCCATCACCAATCCATCTACGTTTTCGGCTTTGAGTTTTTCCAACTCTTTCTTCACGTCGGCTGCGCAACGGCGACCGTTGGCATCGGCAAAATCGGCATAAAATTTCGGAAGGTGCAAGTACCCGATTTTCTTGCCGGTTCCTTCTACTTCTACTACCAAAGAACGAGCGAAGGTTTCTTCCAACTCAATCACATCTCGAACGATGGGAATGACCTTCATTTCGTCGTTTGGTTTTTTAACGGTCAAGCGAACTTCGGTTCCTTTTTTACCTCGAATCAACGAAATGGCTTCGTCTTGGTCCCATCCACCAATATCAACCGGTTCGGAAGGGCCTTGCGCCACTTTCATAATTAGATCGTTTACCTGCAATTCCCCTTGCTTCCAAGATGGAGAACCGGGAACGATTTCAGTAATTTTCAAATAGCCGTTTACTTGTTGAAGTTTGGCTCCGATGCCTTCCATTTTTCCCGACATGGAAATGTCGAACTGTTTTTTGTCGGCCGGAGGGAAAAAGTTGGTATGCGGATCATAAACGCCAACCAAAACGTTCACGAAATAAGAAAAACGATCCAATTCTTTTTGTTTTTTGATGCGCGAAAATTGGTCGTTCATATTCTCTTGAACTTTTTTTCGCGCTTGGATTTCCAATTCTTCTCGGGTTTGAATTTTCACCGTATCCGATTTCGACGCAGCTTCTACTTGGGCTTGTTCTTTGTCGTACACTTGATTCAAAACCTGCAACTTCAATCCTTTCCTCCAACGATCTTTCAATTCTACTTCATCTTTGGCCCAATCCAATTTTTCGGGGTCGGACTCCACTTTTTCAGCTGCCACGAACGTGAACGGTTGGGCTAAAATTTCCGACACCATTTTTTCAACTTGAAGCGTGCGTTGATCCATCATAGAAGCAACGTCGAGGTAAAACTGGAAATCCTGAACTTTGACCTGATCGTCAATTTGATTTTCGTGCTTTTTTAGGGCAGCTAAATCGCTTTGGGTGAGGTACAATTTGCGGTAATCCATCCGCTTTAAATACAACTGAAATACGTCTTTGGAATAGGTATCGTTGAGGGATCTTGGATTGAAATGGGTCCCATCCAGCGCTTGATAAGCAATTCCAACGATGGCTTTCCGACGCAAATCCATATCATCGGAAACGAAGGAGAATAACGCGAATGAAACCAATAAAAAGGAAAGATGGAATGATTTTTTTGACCAGAATTTCATAGGAAAATTTTCAGAGAAACGAAATTAAATACAATCGGATGCACTTGTTTCGAAAAAGCAAAAAAAAACCGCTCAATGATGTTGAGCGGTTCGTCATTTTTCAAATTTGATCAATCGTAATTGTAATTCTCAGTAAACATGAAACTCATGATGCGAGGAAGGTCACGAACCGACATGAAACCGACAGGTTTATGGTCTTCTTCAACCACCAAAGCACTGAAATTAGCTTTATTTAAACGAGCCACAGATTCTCCAAGAGGTGTTGAAGGCGTTACGAAAACCACATCCTTGGTCATGATATCATTCACAGGAGTGTGATCCAAATCTGCGTTGGGGTTATTCAACGTAAATTTCAACAAATCGGATGCAGTTACAATACCAACCACTTTGCCGGAACCCTCATCGGTAATCACCAAATGGTGCAATGAGAAATTCATGAACAAATCTTTCAGCTGGTGCAAGGTTGAAGAAGGATGACCAACGATCACGTGTGCAGTCATTACTTCTGAAATCGGGGTATTTTGATTCATAAAATGAAATGTTTTAAATGCAAGGAACGAGAACCACTTTTTTAGAAAACGTTGGTTTTCCTAAACCTGAAAATCTTTTAACAGTTGCAACACGAATGGGATACGTGATTGCGTCGGTTACCGGACACCCAGGTTGTGGATTTCGAATGGTAAAGTTAATCAATAGACCTGATTTACCTTTACTCATTTTATTTATTTCTAATTCAGTCCCCCCTGTTCGGTGAACTCCAGAACAGATAAAAACCAAGTAATTCTTCGAAAAATCCACATTTGGGAACACGAAATTGGCTGGTGGATTTATTTTGTATTCTTCGCAGAATTGAAAAAATTGCCTTTGAGATGTAAAAACTTTTTCGAAAGGTTCGTTGGATTGAAATGCCTCGAAGGAGGTGGTTACATCGTTAAAAACCAATTTTTGAGAAAATGATTCGTTAGAAAACGCCAAAATGGCCAGCAAAAGAAGTAGTTTTTTCATTGTTTTCAAAGTTCCACAATTGGAAGGAATAAACAAAGAAAATGATGACTAATTTTGTTCGCATGTTGGAGTCGCTCAATTTTGAACTTTTTCACACTCGCCACGGCAGTTTCACCTTTTTAGACTTGGTGGTAATGGTGTTGGTACTATTAAGCGTATACGTTGTTTCCTTTATTCTTCGGAAAGTTGTTTCAAGAAATTTAAAAAAGAGAAAGAATTTCGACCGCAGTCAGATTCTTACCTACAATAAAATCCTTCATTTTGCGGTCATGCTGATTGGAATTTTATTGTCTTTCCGAACAGCTGGATTTCCCTTAACCTCTGTTTTGGCAGGTTCGGCAGCCTTATTGGTGGGGGTAGGTTTCGGAATTCAGAACATCGTTAATAACTTCATTTGCGGACTGATCATTCTTTTTGAAAAGCCGTTCAAAATGGGGGAATTTGTGAAGGTTGGGACAGTAGAAGGAAAAGTGGTAAAAATCACCAATCGAGCTACCCAACTTCTCACTTTGAACGACGAAATTGTTATTCTTCCAAATGCTAAAATGTTGGAAGGAGCAATTATCAATTTATCCTACCAGCGCTCTGTCAGAATTGCATCCCAATTCCACGTAGCCTATGGGACCGATATCATGTTGATGAAGCGATTGCTTTTGGACATTGCCCAATTGCATCCTTGGGTGGTTCAAGAACCCAAACCCGATGTTTTCATCCCATCGTTTTCCGAGAATGGAATCGAGGTTTCCCTGTTTGTGTACGTTGATCAACCCGAACGATACCAAAAGATTTTGAGCGATCTTCATTACGCCATCGAGAAATCGTTTCGAGAAAATGGGGTAGTTCTCCCCTACCCTCAGCGGGTTGTTCACTTGAAGCAGGCTTAATCCTTCCTTACTCGCGTAATTCCGTAAGGATAATCTTGCTGAATGAGGGAATTGATCCACTCAAAATCATCTGAATTTGAAATGAAATCGAGGTTATCGGTTTCAATAACGAGGTACCGAAGTCCAGTAGCTTCGTTCATAAATCGGAAGTAGCCGCGAGCGATTTTGTTGAGGTAGGTATTTGAAAGATCGAGTTCGAATTCCCGATTTCTTTTTTTGATATTTTGAAGCAATTGATCTGCCCCATTGTGCAGATAAACAAACAGTTGCGGTTGGGGCAGTTGCCGATTGATGATTTGGAATAAATTCGAAAACAACTCAAATTCCGTTGTCTCCAAATTTTCCTGGGCAAAAATCAAACTCTTGTAAAAGCTGTAATCGGAAATAACCGGCAATCCACTATCGCGAAGTGGCACAAACTCCTTTTGAAATTGGTGGTAACGTTCGGCCAAAAATGCCATTTCAACCGAAAATGCAAACCGTTCCGGCTCTTGGTAAAACTTAGGAAGAAAGGGATTATCGATAAATTTCTCCAATAATATTCCCGTTTGGTATTTTTCAGCCAACATCATAGAAAGGGATGTTTTCCCCGATCCTATGTTTCCCTCAATAACAATAAACTTATGCTTCACGGTACAACGTTACAATTCCTTCATCTCTACAATAACGAAGCAATTCCGGAACATTCATCTGATAAGTAGGATGAATCCATTCCGGAAATATTTCCTGCAAAGGAAGAAGAACAAAGTTACGTTCATGCAGGGATGGATGAGGCAACAAAAGATCTGAGCTGTGAAAAATGTCTCGATCTAAAAACAGTAAATCCAAATCGATCTTGCGGGGGCCCCATCGCTCTCCTTCTTCTCTTCCCAATAAGGACTCAATTTTTTTCAGGTAATCCAAGATCTCGATCGGGTTCAAGTCCGACTCTACCAAAACAACTTGGTTTAGGAAATGGGATTGGTCCAGAACACCCCAGGGTTCAGATTCGTATACTTTTGATTTTCGGACAATCTTTCCGACCAACGATTCAACCCAAAGAATGGATTTTTCAATTGCTTCAATCCTTGGCTCGATATTGCTACCTAATCCAATTCCAACTAATTTCAACCTGTTTAATTTTCATTGCAAATTTAACAATAAAAGTTCAACAAAATTTACTTGGTTTTAGGTTTATACCCCGATTTTTTTACGATTTGTTGAAAATTTTGATTTTTCATCAACTCGTCCAAGGTAATTTCAGGATTTTGGTTCATGTACTGCTCTACCAAGCGCCACCCAATCCATCGGCCAATTTTGCCAGGACTTTCTTTGGGCATACCTGGAGTAAACGGAGCATCGTTGATGTACCGGGAAACGATTCGAATTTCATTGGAGAAAAGTACGTTTTTCGAGGTAAGAAATCCCCAAATGCTGCCTTCACTTTTTAAGCACCAGCTCATTTTTTCTCCAGGCAATTCGATGATCAAAGAGTCGTTAAAATCGGGAAGCAACCGTTTTTTTACAAAACTCCATTTCCCCCAATAAACCATTTGATCCACCAAAGGAGCGCCCTCTAATCCGTAACCCATTAAATTCCCTAGCGCAGCGTCGGCCAAAGTAGGAACCATGAATTCGGGCTTCGTAGCAAACCGTTGGTAGGCATACATTTTTTCGCCGAGTTTGTTGTAATCAAAGCTTTCACCCAAAAAACATTCCAACGAAATGAAAAGGGTTGAATCGTCCAGTAATCCGCCTTTTATCAAACCATTTTGAAGTCCAAAAATGGAATTCATGGTAACAATTCTTTTGATGGGCATTTGGGGAAAATACTTATTCCAATAGCCAACCAGAGGTAACATGCTTTTTTTAAGAGAATCAGAATTGGCATATTTAATAGCCACCAATCGATCAACTTCAGAAATATTCTTTTCTTTCAAAACACCTTGAACATAAACGGCCAATTGATCGGCCGGCATTTTAGGATCCAAGCCCAAAATTTGAAAAAGGTAAATATCAACCCAATCCCCGTACTTTTTTTTGAGACTTCCGTATTGCGCGTTGAACTCTCCAGACTTTAGAGTTGCTACATCTCGATCAAATCGTATCAGCTGAAAATCTGCTTTCTCCACGACATCGTTGTCTTTTTCGACTTTAGCAATGCTGGTAGAGCTGGACGAAGATGGCTGCAACATCCAGTAGAGTAAACCGAACAAAGCAGCAGCCATGATGCCGAAGAAAATAAGGTGTTTTCGTTGAATCATAGCTCAAAAATATTAAGTAGAAAAGAATCAAAACTGCTTTTTACCTTTGACAAAAAGAATTTTTATGAAAAAATGTTTTTTACTCATGGCCATTTTGGTTTCAACGATTTCCTATGGACAAGGATTTCGTTTTGGAATTACGGGGAATAGCGGTTTGGGATGGTACACTCCTCAAACGAAATATTTAAAGGCAGCCGGCTCCAATCTCAATTTTGGCTATGGAATAACCGCTGATTATGAATTTTCAGATAATTACGCCTTCAACTTCGGATTCCAAATTGGGCAAAATGGAGGTAGACTAACTTATGACACACTTGAATATCAATTCCCTAATCCATCAGGTGGGATCATCACAGAAAAAAAACCCGGAGTAACTTACGAATACAAAAACCAATGGATTGAACTTCCGATTTCACTAAAATTAAAAACCAACGAAATCGGCTATTTGAAGTATTTTGCGTCATTTGGAATTAAACCTGGTATTTTATCAAGTGCCCGAGCAAGAAATTTGGAAAGTTCTAACACGACTACGGCCGATTGGTTTTTTGTCAATAAAAAAGAAAACGACAATCTGGATTTTTTTCGAAAAGATAACATCATTCCTGTTCGTGCTAGTTTGTTGATTCAGGGCGGATTTGAGTATAATTTAGGCGGAAAAACCTCGATGTTTGGTGCTTTATTTTTCGATAAAGGTTTTACCAATCAATTATCAGATCCAAATCTGAAATCGAACAACTCCATGGTTGGATTGCAAGTCGGAGTATTTTTCTAAATCATGCTATTTTTAGGCGTTCAATTTAATCCGACCGTGGGCGATGTGGTGGGAAATGCCCGCCGGATTGCCGCCACCTTGCAGTCGATCCACCAATGGGAAGAACTACTTGGCGGCACACCCGACTTGGTTGTTTTCCCAGAATTGGCCCTTTGCGGTTACCCCCCATTGGATTGGTTGGAATATCCATCGTTGTTGCGCGATTGCGAGGAAGCGTTGGAAGGGTTGGCCCGAGAATTCCCCGAATACACGGTGCTCATTGGAGCTCCCGAACGAAATACGGGACCTGGAAAACCCTTGTTCAATAGCGCATTTTTATTGAGAGACGGGAAAATTGAGCACTCATTCCGAAAGCAATTGTTGCCAACGTACGATGTTTTCGATGAAGCGCGGTACTTTCAGCCGGGAACCGAAACCGGAGCATTTGTTCTGAACGATTATTCCTTTTCCGTTGCTATATGCGAGGACTTATGGTACGATCAAACACCTGGTTTATATGCAATTGATCCATTAAAACAGGTTTCGACCGACGGAATCATTTGCATTTCTGCATCTCCATACAGCAAAAATCACGAAGAAGAACGTCAGAATATCTTCCAAAAAACACAGCAAAAAACAGGAAAACCACTTTTTTATCTTAACCAAGTGGGAGCGAATACCGAACTTCTTTTCGACGGCAGAAGTCGGGCTATCAACAAAAATGGTCAAATGGTCGCTGGAGCCGATGCGTTTCAATCGTCCTTGCTACCGGTAGTTTTTGAAGACGGTGATTTTTTTGGATCAGAGGAACAAATCCCATTCGAATCCCTTCAAACCATGGAAGATATTTACCAAGGATTGATCATGGGAATTCAGGATTTTTTCCATAAGAATAAATTCCACAAAGCCATTTTAGGACTTTCCGGCGGGATCGATTCGGCCTTGGTTGCGGTACTAGCTGCCAAAGCTTTGGGTCCAGAAAAAGTTCTTGCGTTGCTCATGCCAAGTGAATTTAGCAGCGATCACAGCATTACCGATTCGTTGGAATTGGCGAAAAAGCTCGGAATTAATCATGAAACCATTCCCATCAAAGGTTCTTTCGATGCCCTTCGGCAAGCGTGCGACCCGGCCTTCAAAGGCATGGGTTTCAACGTAGCCGAAGAAAACATGCAAAGCCGAATTCGGGGTACTTTGTTAATGGCCTACACCAATAAATTCGGCTACATCTTGCTGAACACCAGCAACAAATCGGAATTAGCGGTAGGTTACGGAACATTGTACGGCGACATGAATGGAGGCTTGGGCGTGATTGGCGATTTAACGAAAACCCAAATTTACGGTTTGTGCAAATACATCAACCAAAAGGAAGAGATCATTCCAAATTCCATCCTGACCAAGGAACCCAGTGCTGAATTGCGACCCGATCAAAAAGATTCGGATAGTCTTCCACCTTACGAGGTTTTGGATTCCATTTTGGAAGCTCATTTGGAGTTTCGCATCACCGAGGAAGAGTTGGCACAGCGTTTTGATTCGGTGGTGGTGAAAAAAGTTTTGGATTTGGTGAGCAGGAACGAGTACAAACGATACCAAGCCCCGCCCATTTTGCGCGTTTCGGGCAAAGCGTTTGGAATGGGACGTCGGGTACCTTTGGTAGGTCAAATGCCTCGTTAATTCCCTACCTTTGCACCATGTTTGAAACCGCTTGGAGCTGCCCATCGAATATTGCATTGGTTAAATATTGGGGTAAAAAAGAAGGAGAATTGCAAATCCCTGCTAATCCGTCACTCAGTTTCACCCTTTCCGCTTGCACCACATCGTGCCACATGCACGTGGAAGCAAAACCCGATGACGGCAATTTCTCGCTTCATTTTACGTTTGATGGAGAAAGAAAACCTTCTTTCATTCCCAAAATTCTCACTTTTTTCGAGCGGATTGAATCCTTGGTTCCGTGGTTGAAAACGCATCATATCACCATCGCTACATCGAATACGTTTCCGCACAGCAGTGGAATTGCCAGTTCGGCTTCGGCCTTTGCTGCGATGGCCCAATGCCTGAGCGATATTCATCAACAAATGGGAAACCAGGTTGAAGATCCCCTTGCTTTTGCTTCAGAATTAGCGAGAATAGGATCGGGTTCGGCGGCAAGATCGCTCATGGGGCCTTGCGGCGTTTGGGGAAAACACGCCGATTTTGAAGGAAGCAACGATCGGTATTCCATCGCATTTGCTGAAATTCATCCCATCTTCCAAGATTTCCGAGATACCATTCTTATCGTAGAATCGGGAAAGAAAAGCGTTAGCAGCACAGCCGGGCACGAGCTGATGGTAGGTCACCCGTTTGCGGAAGCCCGCTACCAACAAGCTCATCGAAATTTATCGAAATTAAAAGATATTTTGATGCATGGCCACCTCGACTTGTTTTATGAATTGGTGGAAGAAGAGGCCATGACCTTGCACGCCATGATGATGACCGGAAATCCATCTTACATGCTTTTCAAACCCGAAACGATCGCCATCATTGAACGATTACGGGATGCCCGAAAACAAAAAGGCCTTTCCATGTGTTTTACCTTGGATGCTGGAGCAAACGTTCACGTTCTCTATCCCAATTCCGAACACGAAAAAGTTCTGAATTGGATCAACGAGGAGGTTGCTCAGTATTTAGAAAACCAACGTTATCTTTGTGATCAAATCGGAAATGGGGCAAAACGCATCGACATCTGAAAAAATAAAAAACTCGCTTTATTACGGTAAAGTGCTGTTGTTCGGTGAATATGGAATCATTCAAGATTCCATGGGTCTTTCGATTCCCTACCAAAATTACCGAGGTATTTTGCGCTTTCAAGCCAATGACATGACCTCGGAACACTCCAATCAGGAGATTTTCAAATACTTAGAATTTTTAAAGGAGCTCAATCATTCACCTGAGTTTACATCGAAAATCAATACCCAAGCCTTGGAAGAAGATCTTCAAAAAGGATTGTGGTTTGAATCAAGCATTCCCCAGGGATTTGGCGTAGGCAGTTCAGGGGCATTGGTTGCGGCCTTGTACGACCGGTATGCGGAGCAAAAAATTTCGGCAGAAACGGCCGCTTCAGAAGGAAAACTAGCCATATTGAAAGCCGAACTGGGTCAAATGGAAAGCTATTTCCACGGCAGGAGTTCGGGTTTAGATCCACTCATTTGCTACCTGAATTTCCCGGTATTGATTCGGTCCAAACAAGAATTGGATACGGTGGGATTACCGGAAGAAGGAACGGCCGGAGGAGCCATTTTTTTATTGAACAGCGGGGCTCCGGGAAAAACCCAACCCATGGTGGAGATTTTCATGGATAAATTGAAAAACGATGGTTTCCGTAATATGATCAAAACCCAATTCAAAAAGTACAACGATGCGTGCATCGAAGCATTTTTGAAGGGTGATACTCAACCGTTGTTTCAGAATTTAAAGAAACTTTCGGGTTTGGTATTCGAGAATTTCCAACCGATGATTCCCCAAAAATTTCATGAATTGTGGCAAAAAGGGTTGGAAACCAATTCGTACTATTTGAAACTTTGTGGTTCTGGTGGTGGCGGCTATATTCTCGGTTTTACACACGATTTGGAAGCTGCGAAGAAGCAACTTTCCGCCTACCCTATTGAGGTGATTCACCGATTTTAATCATGCCATCTCGCCTATTTTGGGTAAAAGCTTTTGCGTTTCTCTCCCTGATTCGGTGGTATAATCTGATCTTAGCAGCCTTTTTTTCTTACGCAGCTGCTCACTTTTTACTCAGAGCTTTTCCCAACAAGTGGCTTTTACTCACCGATTTCCCTTTTCATTTTTCTGTGTTGGGGATGGTTTTCGTTTTAGCGGCTGGATACTTGATCAATGCCTTTTACGATGCCGAAAAAGATTTATTGGATCGCCCACAGAAAGTTTTGTTTGAGCGATTTGTGAGCAAAGCCACCCAACTGCGGTTGTACTTTATTTTCAATGGCCTTGGTGTAATTTTGGGTGGTTTAGGAAGTTGGAAAGTGGGCGTTTTGTTTTTTACGATGAGCGTAGGCTTGTATTTCTACTCGCACAAATTCCAGAAAAAAACCCTTTGGGGAGAATTGATGGCTACCTTGTTAACGGTTGGGTCGATTGGATGGGTTGCGGTATATTTTGAGCGGTTGGACGGACATTCATTTTTATATGGAGGATTTTTGGGGATCATCATTTTCATTCGGGAATTGGTGAAGGGATTGGAAGGGATGGAAGAGGAAAATGCAACGCAATATGAAACCGTGGCCACCCGCTGGGGAAGTAAAACCACGAAAGGAATGGCCACGCTGATTTGGCTTGGGCTATTTCCATTGGGCTGGTTTTTGTCGTTTTGGAATGGTCATTGGGATTTTTCAGCCCAACTGGTAGAAGGGATGGAGATCCTTTCCGGAATTGGAGTTTTGGGCGTTTGGCTGGGTTCTAAGAAAATGCATTACCACTGGGCCAACAACTACTTCAAGGTATTAATGCTGGGAGGTTTGTTGGCCATGGCTGTTTGGCGTTAATCAAAGATTTTGGATATTCCTCAAATTCAATACCCCTGAATTGTCAACACTTGATATCAACAAAAAACCCCGAATTTCTTCGGGGTTTTTTGTTGAATTATTCGGCGGTCTCGGTGAACTCCTCGGCGATGCGTGGATCAACCACAATTCGTCCGCAATGTTCACAAACGGTAATTTTCTTTCTCAATGAAATGTCCAACTGCACCTGAGGTGGAATTTGGTTAAAACATCCTCCGCAAGAATCGCGTTGGATGGTAGCAACGGCCAAACCATTGCGGAACTTGGTGCGAATGCGATCATACGCTAACAAGTAACGATCTTCAACATTGTTGCGAGCCAAATCCGATTCCTTTTTCAAATCTGCTTCTTCCTTTTCGGTTTCAGCAACGATGGCATCTAATTCAGTTTTCTTGGATTCTAAATCTTTATGACGCTCAGTCAAAATGGAATTCAATCCCTCTAACTCGGCATTTTTTTGTTCGATGCGCACAGAAGCTTCGCGAATTTTCTTCTCGGCTACCTGCTTTTCCAAATCCTGCAATTCAATCTCTTTGGAAAGTGCATCGTACTCGCGGCTGTTCTTTACGTTGTTGATTTGCTCTTCGTATTTGGTTTTCAAAGTCAAACACTGTTGGATGAAATCTTTGCGATCTGCAACAAATTTCTTCAACTCCTGAATATCCTCCCCATACTTCTGAATGCGAGTTTCTAAACCGGCAACTTCATCTTCCAAATCAGCCACTTCCATGGGAAGTTCGCCACGCAATACCTGCAATTGATCAATTTTGCTATCGATGGATTGCAAATTGTACAAAGTGCGGAGCTTGTTTTCGATTGTATTTTCCATTAACTGTAATTTACAGGATTCGTACGTGTGGTACTTTTGAGAACGGCAAAATTAGGAAATTTTTCTTGAATTAAATCACAAAATATTTCCGAAGTAAATTGTTCGGTTTCGTAATGACCAATATCGGCAACAACGATCTTCCCATCGGCCTCAAAAAACTCGTGGTACTTGAAATCAGCTGTCAAAAAAACGTCGGCTCCCGCCCGAATGGCATCGTTCAACAAGAAACTGCCCGAGCCACCGCAAACGGCAATTTTCTTCACGTCGCCCTTGGCTCGGGTATGACGTACAACCTGAACATGGAATTCCGTTTTTACCAAATGAACGAACGATTCCCACGAAATCGCCTCATTCAACTCACCAACCATGCCCATGCCCGTTTGATGGTGCTCATTTTGAAGCGACGTTAAAAAATAGGCCACTTCTTCGTACGGATGTACCCGATGCAAAGCCGATATCACTTCCCGCTGTTTCCATTTCGGCACAAGTACTTCAATCTTCATTTCTTGAACCCGCTCCAAATGACCAACTTTGCCAATGGTTGGCGAACTCCCTTCTTCACCTAAAAAGGTCCCAACTCCCTCAGTATTGAACGACGCATGCGAATAATTCCCAACCCAACCTGCACCGGCATCAAACAAGGCCTGCCGAACTTCATCGGCGTGTTGAACCGGAACAAACGTGGTTAATTGCTGTAAATTCTCGAAACGCGGACTCAAAATACGTCTGTTTTTCAATCCCATTTTTTCCAAGATTTTCGCATTCACCCCATTTTCTACCGCATCAGCGTTGGTGTGGCAAGCATAAATGCCGATGCCCCACTGAACGGCTTGGATAATCACCCGATCCGTATAGTGGGAACCCAATCGCTTCTTCCCTCCGAACCAAATGGGATGATGGGCCACAATCAAATTAAAACCCTTCAATTTGGCTTCTTCCAACACCTCTTCGGTGCAATCCAAGGTGCAAAGCACTCCGGTGACTTCGCTATCAAGATCGCCCACCAACCAGCCCGAATTATCGTACGACTCTTGAAGCGACAGGGGCGCCCAATGTTCCAACAAATCGGCAATATGTTTACCCGTTATTTTCATTTTCCAATATTAATGCCAATTCAGGACCAAAATGAAACAAATAATGAAGAATACTGAGAGATTCTCCCTCTTTCTTTTTTGCGTTCTTCCGTAAATCTACCACATTTCCTTCGGAATAATCCAAGTAAAAATCGGTGGTTTTCCCGATGAATTTATCCCATCGCAATACCGACCACACCCACCGAAGGAGTGCATGATTCAATTCCCACAACGAATCGGTGGGCATCAGGAGAATTTCCTTCAATTCCGGAGCGAGGTATTCGTAATACGGCGTAGAACGATAAGCGGTTTCGATGGATTGAAGGTGATTCCAACGCCAAGGCAATCGGTCATCCACCTTTACCTCCTGAATCAAGGCCCGAACGTTGCGTCCGCCCTGAAGGGGAATGCTCATCTCCAACGGGCCTTGCGAGGTTTGGATGAAGTAACGATTTCGAAACCCTCCCTTTTGGTACGACTCATGGGCTTCCAACAGCAAGGCATCACTCCCCAAACACTCCTGAAAAAAAACGAGGGAGGGCAAACATTGCAGTTCGGAAAGATTAACTTTACGGAAATTTTTGAAATCCATGCGTGCAAAGTTACTGGGCTTTTTTCTGATTTTGTGGATGAATCCCGTTTGGGCCTTGCAGGCCTTGGTGAGCACCACCACCCTGAAGAAAGACGGCAGCAGCAATTGGGCAGAAATTCATCTGTTGGTACGCACCGAATCCCTCCGCTGGAAAATGAATGCTTCGGGAAAAGCCGAAAGCGGAGTCACCGTTTTTGTCCAATTGAAAAAAGATGGAAAAATCGTCCAGAAAGACGGATTTAACGTGAAGTCACCGGCCATCGACACCGCTCAATTGGGAATTTCATCGGCTTGGATTTTATCGCCGGAGCTACTCCATTTCGAACGATACTCCATCGGACTTGGACAATTCGAAGGGGAAATCACGATTGCCGATTTGAACGACACCACCAACCGAAATCAATCGAAATTCGCGTTCGAGAGCACCTTTCCGACCGATGAAGTGCTTTTTAGTCAACCGTTCTTTTTTCGGTCGGCACAAAACCCGAATCCCTCTTTGGAGCGGAGCGGAAAATTCATCATCCCCTACCCCAACGATATTTTTGGTCAAGAATCCGACACGCTTCAGGCCTACACCGAATTGTACCAAACGTTTCCGCTCCTTCCCGATTCCTCGATTCTATTTGTTTACTACCTCAAAAAAGCCAATTCCGAAGAAATCCTTGCTGAATACGGTAACCGTAATAAAGTCACCACGTCGAAAATTCTTCCCTTCTTCATCAAAATCCCTTTGAATTCCCTTCCCATTGGCAATTATCAATTGGTGGTGGAAGCAAGGAACATGAAATACGATTTGCTCGACCAAAAGGCCCTTGGTTTTCGACGAACGCTTCCGAAGAAAGTTCAGAAACAAGCCATTTCAGATGGAAAATTGCCCTACTTTGTTGACACCATGACCACCGCTCAAGTTCGGGAACACATCCGTAGTATTCTACCGGTGATGGGTGCAGGAGAACGAAATTTGGCACTGCCAATGGTAAATCCGAAATACGCCGACACTTTCCGACTGAAGCCTTTCTTTGCCCAGTTTTGGGTGGAAAAAAATCCGGGAAATCCTGAAGAAGGATGGGTGGAATACCGCGGGAGATTGGCAGAAGTTAATCGACTGTTTGCCTGCCCGCGCCAACGAGGTTACGAAACCGAACGCGGACGGGTTTACCTGCAATACGGGCCACCCGATCAGCGAACCGAACGCAAAACCGACCCAGTTGCACTGCCCTACGAAGTTTGGTGGTACTACAACCTGGTGGACCGCATGAGTCCGGGACGAGCGCGGCAACGGGATGCTCGATTTTTATTCTACAACAAGGAAGTTGCCGCTTGCGAGTACCGTTTGCTGCACAGCACCGCTTTCGGCGAAACCAATAATCCGCAGTGGAAACTCGAAATTTTTCGCCGGACCACGCCCATGGGCAACACCATCGACAGCGATCGTCCGGCGAATGCCGATTCCGAATCCATCCGAATTTTAGAGAGCACCTTTAACAACAATTGATGCCGCGTCCTTTTATTTCCATCGCCATTTTAAATTGGAACGGAGTAAAACACCTCCAAACCTACCTTCCTTCCGTTCTTGAAACGCAATACCCCAATTTTGAAGTGGTCATCATCGACAATGCAAGTACCGATGAATCCAAAAAATGGGTGGAGGAATTGGGACACGAAAAAATCAAATGGGTTCAACTGCAAACCAACACGGGTTACGCCGGTGGTTATTTTCACGGGCTTAAGCAGGTTACCGGAGAAATCATTTGTTTATTGAACAGTGATGTAGCAGTCCCACCCCACTGGCTGGATGCCGTAGCCGATGCTTTTGAAAAAGATCCGAAGTTGGGTGCTGCACAACCCAAAATTTTGGCCGATCAACAGCGCACCCATTTTGAATACGCCGGCGCATCGGGTGGTTGGATTGACCGATTTGGTTTTCCTTTTACGCGGGGGCGAATTTTCACTACCGTTGAAACGGATCAGGGGCAATACGACGATGAAACCGAAGTTTTTTGGGCCAGTGGCGCTTGCTTGTTTGTTCGAAGATATTGGTACCTCCAAGCCGGCGAACTCGATCCCGATTTTTTCGCCCACATGGAGGAAATCGATTTGTGTTGGCGAATGCATCGAGTGGGCGCATCCGTGAAAGTCATTCCTCAATCTACCGTTTTCCACTTGGGCGGAGGAACCCTCAATTACGGTTCGCCGTTCAAAACCTACCTCAATTTCCGAAACAGTTATTACTGTTTATGGAAAAACCTTCACCCCTCGGAGCGACTCCCCAAAGTAATTGCACATTTGATTCTCGATGCTGTTGCGGGATTTAAGTTCTTGCTGGAAGGGTATCCTAAACACACTTGGGCAATCGTTCGTGCCCATTGGGCTTTTTTTGAAAAAGCTAGAGAAATGAAAAAACGACAGGTAGGAACTCCCTTATCCTTGAAAAAAATTCCAGGAAGCCTGAGTAAAAGTGTGGTATGGAAGTATTACGCAGGTGGAAAAAAAACGTTTCGCTCCCTTTTTTAAAGTTTAAAAATCTACGTCGAGATTAAACTTTTTCATGAAATCAGAAACCAACGGGTTCTGTTCTAGAAAATACTCCAATTTTTCCTTTGGCGTATAAATCAAACTTTCATTCTTGGCTTCGGAATCTTCCTTTTCTACGAAAGTAATTTGAGGATAAACCCCGCAAATCCGTCGAAACTCCTCGGCCATCCATTCCCTTCTTTCGGCAAACGTTTCTTTCTCTAAGGCATTGAAGAAGGGAATCACCAATTCGTGGTCGCCTTTCAATTCTGGCTCACAGCGTTGAAGCAGTGCCAACAAATGCGGGTCTTCATTTTTCTGGGTAGCAACTTGCAATTGAGTCCAAAATTTAGGAAACTCCTGTGAATCGATGACACCTTTGGGCGTTTCTTCCTGAATTTTCTTTACTTCTTCTTTAACCTTTTTCAAAAATCCCTCTTTGCCTTTGGCAAATACCGAGGTGGGACTACTACCGCTTTTCAACGCAGGAGCAGAAGGCGAAGGAGGTGGAGCGATAGGAAGAGGCTCGGAACCCGAAGCAGGCTTGGATTCTTCCAAAACTGGGGCTGGTGGTGGTGGTGATGGTGCAGAATTTTCAACTGGAGGCTGAATCGCAGGAGCACCAACGGTAGCGTTATGAATTTTCTCCCTTAATTTTTTTTTTCGTCTTCCGATAAGATGGAAAGACGTTGGGCCGAAGGCAACATGGCCAATCGCATCAGGCAAAGTTCGAAGTGCAAGCGTTGATTTTTTACATTTCGGGCAGTTGTTTCTGTACGATTGATTTGATCCAAAGCCGATAACAAATAGCTGGAGTTGAACTTCTTACTTTGTTCCAAATAGCGCTGATTCAAGGCTTCGCTGCCTTCTACCAAATGAACGGTTTTGGCGTCGCGGGAAAGGAGCAAATTACGAACGTGATCGGCCAACCCGGCAATGAATTGGGCTCCATCAAATCCGGTAGCGGTAATTTGGTTATACTGATTCAACAAGGCCGATACATCTTGTTGAAGAAAGGAATCGCAAGCAGCAAAAAACTGCTCGTGGTCGATTAAATTCAAACTTTTTACCACATTGGAATAAGTCAATTCTCCTTCTGTTAGAGCAATCAACTGATCCAAGGTAGAAAGTGCATCTCGAAGTCCGCCATCGGCTTTTTGAGCAACGATATGGAGACCTTCTTTTTCAAATTTCACCCCTTCTTGCGCACATACCCATTCCAAATGATGGGTAATGTCTGAAGTTTGGATGCGCTTAAAATCGAAAATTTGGCAACGGGAAAGAATCGTTGGTAAAACCTTATGTTTATCGGTGGTTGCCAAAATGAAGATGGCATACGGCGGTGGCTCTTCCAAGGTTTTCAAAAACGCATTGAAGGCCGCCGTAGAGAGCATGTGCACCTCATCGATGATGTAAATCTTCTTGCCGCCTTGGGGAACATAGCGAACTTGCTCAATGAGGTCGCGGATATCTTCTACCCCGTTTCGTGAAGCGGCATCCAACTCGAAAATGTTCATGGAAATATCCAAGTCAACCGTTGCATAGGAGTCATCTTTCAAGGCTTCTACCGGATTTTCCATGTTCATCACCTTGGCCAAGATTCGGGCACACGTTGTTTTGCCCACGCCACGTGGACCGGTAAACAGGTAAGCTTGAGAAAGTTGGTTGTTGAGGATGGCGTTTTTCAGCGTATTCGTTACGTGTTCCTGTCCCACCACCGATTCAAAGGTGTTGGGTCGATATTTTCGGAAGGAGACAACGTAAGGTTCCATGGGAGGGTAAAAATACGGTTAAAACTTCAAAGCCCCGCTCTTCTTGAGGTGCTTTTTTGCACGACTTTTCTTCCTTTTCTGAGCCGGATTCAAATCGATCGGGCTGTATTTCAAGGGAGAAGGCAAAAGAGTAGCCAAATTGAGGGCTTGATTATTTTTTAAGGAAGATGCAGAAACGTTGAAATAATGTTGCGAAGCGGCTTCAACGCCATAAATGTCTGGCCCCAATTCCACCACGTTGGAATACACTTCCAAGATTCGGTCTTTTCCCCAAAGCAATTCGATGAGGGCGGTGAAATACACTTCCAACCCTTTGCGCACCCAACTGCGACTGGGCCAAAGAAACACATTTTTGGCGGTTTGCTGGGAAATCGTGCTGGCCCCAATGGTTTTCTCGTGGTTTTTATTGTATTCGTAAGCGTATTGAATTGCTTTGAAATCAAATCCGTGGTGATCGAAAAAATTCTGATCTTCGGTGGCTTGTACACACGTTGGGAAGGGGCCGGCTTCCGACAAAGAAACCCAATCGTGGTGAATTCCGGATGGAAGCTTATCGTTGGTTTGGGATTGGATGCTTCGGATGAACATCAGCGGCGTGTACGTTACGGGAATCCAACGCAACATCAACACGCCGAAAACGGTGAACACCAGGAAAAGCAACCCGATTCGAAAGATCCACTTGAACATGAGGACAAAGGTAGGGATTGTTTTGAAAAGGTTATCTTTGAACATGGCAAAGCGAGAAACTCACGGTGATCTTTGGCGCGGATTCGCGGTTTTCTTGATGCTGGGCGCCAATTTGGCGGGCAGTTCCCTCCTCGCCCCTCACCCACCGTTGCTCCGATTCCTATTTTCCCTGCCGGCGCCCATCTTCATCGGGTTAGCCGGATTTTATTCGGTGCGGCAATCGGCCCAAAAACTGTTCTTCCGAGGAGCCATTCTCCTCTTTTGGGCCGTCATCATCGATCTCTTCGGATGGAATATCGGCGCTTTCCAAGAATGGGATGTGTTGTATGTTTTGGGCATCGGACTTTGGATTTCCATCCCATTCAACCAACCCTGGGGGAATCCCATTGCCATTCTAGTGGCGTTAGCCTGCGCGATTTCGTTTGGATTCCCCCACCTCTTTCATCAAGGTTGGTTTCCTCCGCTGCCTTGGCTTTTGATCTTCCTATTAGGTCGATTTCGAAACGCATTTCCCCGTGTTGCAGCTTGGTTCACCCTCGGACTTTTGGGAAGTCTGTACCTGTTGGCGTTTCCGCCCAACACCCGTTTGGGATATTCGGAATGGTACTACCCCATTTCGGCAATTTCCTTGACCTTCGCCGCTGGAGTCTTTGGAACGATCACCGCTTTCCCAAGACTCATCCCCCAATTTCCCTGGCTGAAACGTTTGGGAAAAAACAGTTTGGCGATCTACATTGGATCGAGTTTCATCATCGCCTGGGGCTCGTCGCGATGGATTCACGGATGGAAATTTTCATTGTTTGCCCTCCTTTGGCTATCGTTGGTCGTCTTTTTTTCGTTCTTCATTTTTCCCCCATCAAAAAAAGATCATGGCTAACGCACTATTATTGGGTTGTACCGGATTGGTCGGCAACGAAATCCTCACCCAGCTTTTACTGGATCGCGACTTCGACAAAGTGATTGTTCTGGTACGTCAACCGCTCCCGTTTACCCACCCCAAGTTGGAAGAGCGTGTGGTCGATTTTCAAAATCCATCGAAGTTTGAACTGGCCATGCAGGGAGGAGAAATCATTTTTTCGGCTGTTGGCACCACCCAGAAAAAAGTAAAGGGAGATGCCGCCGCATACCGAAAAGTGGATGAATGGATTCCCACCAAGGCGGCGGAATTCGGTGCAAAATGGGGCGCAAAATCTTTTTTATTGGTCTCCGCCATAGGGGCCGATGCCCAGTCGAAAAATTTCTACCTCAAACTGAAAGGAGAAGTAGAAACTCAAATCAAAAAATCGGGAATCCCGTCGATTTTCATTTTTCAACCCAGTTTGTTGTTAGGCAATCGGGGGGAATTTCGCTTGGGGGAACGAATGGCACAATGGATTTTTCCCATCTTCCGATGGCTCACTCCTTCAAAATATCGGGCGGTGGAAGCAAAAGACCTCGCCAAAGCCATGGTTCATTGCAGTAAAAGTCACAACATAGGTCATTTTACCTTGAACTATGCCGATTTCTTTCCTGCAAAAACTTAACTTGGCAAGAATAAAAATCAAATCCCATGTCCAATATCAGCAAAATTTCCAGCCTACCCATTGGTCAAGGGGAAACCATTCAGGGTCAAGACATTCGACCTAGAATTTTCAATCTAATTCAAGATATGCATCCCACCTTCACGAAGGACGATTTCATGAGTTTGGATGAGCTCAACGAATTCCGAAGAATGTATCTGAGTAAGTTGATGGAAGAAGAGCGAGGGGAATTGGCGCAAATCGACAAAGACGTTTTATTGGCCATCAAGAGCAATAAAATTCTTTCCGAAAATGTGGAAGAGGAACATGAAAACCCATTGACACTGGGAGAAAAAATGGCTGATGGTATTGCCCAATTTGGAGGGAGTTGGACCTTTATTCTCTTTTTTTTTGGCAGTATTCTCTTTTGGATTCTTCTCAATATATTCTGGTACAACAACCAGGGATTTGATCCTTACCCCTATATCCTTTTGAATTTGGTTTTGAGTTGCTTGGCCTCCATTCAAGCCCCCATCATCATGATGAGCCAGAATCGCCAAGAACAAAAAGACCGCATTCGTTCTGAGCACGATTATCAAATCAACCTAAAGGCCGAATTAGAAATTCAAATTCTCAGTGAAAAACTGGATCATTTGCTCATTCACCAAAATCGAAAGCTTCTCGAAATCCAGGAAATGCAAATCGACTATTTGGAAGACTTGATCAAAAAAGTAAAATCTACATAATTCTGCTTAATTTTGGGTTTCTAGTTATCCATGAGCTCGTTTTTTAAAGCAAACCTACTCCTTCTATCCTTCTGCATTTTTCCTTTTTTTGCTTCCGCAAGCGGACAAACAGAAGGAAATAACCTCATCGAACACGTTGGAATAGCCATTTTCGCTGCAGCCGTTTTGGGTTATCTCGCCCACCGTTTGAAACAACCGCTACTCTTAGCGTACCTCATCACCGGAGTTATTATTGGTCCGGTCATGGGTTTTGGATTCATTTCCGAAGAAAGTCAGGTGGAGACCATCTCTCACTACGGACTCATTTTATTGCTGTTTCTCATTGGTTTAGAGATTGATTTTAAAAAGCTCAAAGAATCGGGTAAATCCCTACTTTTCACGGGGTTGCTCCAATTTCCCATTTCTGTTTTATTGGGTTTGGGCTTCTTCCAACTCACCTCGATGTGGTTTCCCTCCATTGGTTACAGCCATCTGTATTTAGCGGTGGGGATGGCCCTGAGCAGTACGGCCATTGTGGTGAAACTGCTGTACGGAAAATTCGAATTGGGAACCATGGCCGGAAGAATTACCTTGGGCGTGTTGGTTTTTCAAGACATTTGGGCCATCATCGTGTTGGGCATCCAGCCCAATTTGGAAAATCCGGAAATCACCCAAATTGCTTTATCTTTCGTGAAAGGCGGATTTCTTGTCCTTCTCGCTGTGGCCGGTGCCAAATACCTGCTGCCTAAAATTTTTCATTCCATCGCCAAACTCCCCGAGTTACTGCTTTTGATTTCACTGGGATGGTGTTTCCTCGTTTGCGGATTGGCGAATGCCCTGGGCTTGAGCGTGGAAATGGGCGCTTTGATCGCTGGAGCCAGCATCGCCAGTTTTCCGTATAATTTGGATGTGGTGGCCAAGGTGGTGAACCTGCGCGATTTCTTCGTTACCCTGTTCTTTGTTTCGCTCGGGATGCAAATTCCCAATCCCATGGAACAACCCCTCATTCTTTTAGGAGCATTAGCGCTTTCTTTATTTCTCATCCTCTCTCGATTTTTCTCCGTTTGGCCCGTGCTTCACTTCCTCAAAAACGGAAATCGGGTGAGCATTTTACCGGCCATCAATTTGGCCCAAATGAGTGAATTTTCGCTGGTAATCGCTTCTTTGGGCGTTGGCTTTGGACACATCGATCGTTCGGTTTTGTCCATCATCATTTTCATTTTTGTATTCACCTCCATTGGAGCCACTTACCTTATCAAAGGAAACGATTCCATCCAAAAAATCATCTCCAAAACGCTGTCCAAGTTGGGAATAAAAGAAACCCATTCCAAGGATGAAGATGAAAATACCGACGGAAAAGACGTGGTTATTCTTGGATTCCACCACCATGCAAGTTCGTTGTTGGCCGATTTTTTAGAGGTGGAAGATGATGCCGATCGGAACATTAAAGACCGAATTTTGGTGATTGATTTTAACCCCGTTGTTCTTCAAAAACTCAAAGATCAGGGCATTTCGGCCAGCTATGGAGATATTAGCCATTTGGATACCCTGCACCACATGGGAATTTCCAAAGCGAAGGTGGTAATTTCTAGCATTCCCGATTCCATTTTGGTGGGAACTTCCAATCGGAAGATTTTGCAACACCTCCGTCATTTGTGCAAGGAGGCCCAAGTGGCGGTTCACGCTGAAAACTTGGAAGAAGCCAAGAAATTGTACGACGAAGGAGCCGATTTTGTGTTCGTTTCGCGTTTTTACACCTCCGAAAAATTGAAGAGGTATTCCAAGATTGTTTTGGAAGACAACGATAAGGAGTTTTTGGATTTTATTTTGAAGGAGAAGGAGCGTTTGTTCGCGCGGGCCGAGATTTTGGATTAATCCTTTTTTTCTGAAGAATTTGAACCGTGAAATGGGTGGAGCTGTCGGAGGTTTTTGTTTCGATGGCGGGCATGGAGACGCATTCCCATTTTTTCCGTTTCTGGGTGAATGCCACTTGAAAGATGCCTTCTTTGGTCGGATTTTGAAAGAATTGCGCCTGAATGAGCGTATCTACATTTCGGCTTTCCCCCGGCGCAATGATGCATGTTTTGATGCGTTGACGGGCCGCAAATTGAACTTGGACGGGGAACTCGGTTAGGTTTTCAACTGCCAAAACGTTGGAGTAAATGACCGCACACGGTTGGGCGGGTTTCGATGGAGGAACGATTGGGGTGGATGGTTGTTGGGGGCGAGGAACAGAAGGATGTATTTCGAAGGGCGGATCGATTAGCATGATTCGTTCCAAATCTTCATGACTTTGATGTTCTTCCCTGAGCTTCTCCCCTTTTTCGTTGAAGTAGATTTGGGATTTGTACCATTGAATTCCGGCATCGGGCGCTTGGGAGATTTCTGCTTTGCTAACGACCCCGTTTGCATGGTGCCAAAAGGCAACGGAATGGTGGCCGTGATTGCGGCTGATGGACGATTCGAACATCACTTTTCCTTGTGGGGTGAAGCAGGCGGCCTTTCCGTTTCCGGTGGATTTTAGGAGGTACGCATAGGCCGACCATCTTCCATTGGAGTATTTTTTTTGATGCAACCATTGGGTGTCTAACTTCGAAGATTGGGTTTGGGCCCATCCCAGTTGGGTCAAAAAAATCAGGGAGAAAATCAACAATTTTTTCATGATGGCTATCTTTACAAAACTACGATGTTTTCATCCTTAAAATTTCACACATGATTGACGTTTCCGTTCAAATTAAGGCTTCCGCCCAAAAAATTTGGGATTGTTTTACCCAGGCAGATCACATCCAACATTGGAATTTCGCCAGCGCTGATTGGCATTGTCCGAAGGCTGCCAACGAATTGGTTCCCGGAGGGCATTTTTCGTACACCATGGCAGCCAAAGATGGAAGTTTCTCTTTTGATTTGGAAGGCACTTTCGATCGAATTGCGGCACCTTACGAACTGGATTACCATTTAGCTGATGGCCGAAAGGTGTTTTTTAAGGCGGATGAAACGGGGATGGTAACGCACTCGTTTGAACCCGAAATGGAGAATTCGGAGGAGTTGCAGGAGCAAGGTTGGCAAAGCATTTTGAATGAATTTGGTCGGTATGTCCAAAATTTGAAAGATTGATTTCTTTTTTTCGAAAACAATGAAGATTTTTGCGGCTTGAATCGTCATTTATCCATGGAACAAGCAGCGCCAATTTCGGTCAATTATGGGGAGCATTTCCAAAAGGGAATCTCTTTTGAACAATACGTTTTAGACTTTGAAAAATCTCTGAATTTAGGTGATCAGGTTTTCAATTACCAGTATCTGCCACTGAATTGGCAGCGGAGTCAGCGCATTTTAAAGCATTTTAATGTGTCCGCTTCCACGCAGGAAGTGATGAAGAACTTAGAGCGTCCGATCCAGTGGTTGTTGATCACAGAACCCTGGTGCGGGGATGCGTCGCAAATTGTGCCGGTGATTGCAAAAATAGCTGAAGCCTCGGCCGGAAAAATTGACTTGCGGTTGGTGTATCGGGATCAACATTTGGATTTGATGGATGCCCACCTCACGAATGGCGGACGTTCCATTCCGAAGTTATTGCAATTGGATGAGCACGGGAACTTCCAAAAGGCGTGGGGCCCACGTCCGGTTGCTGCGCAAGAGATGGTGATTGCTTTGAAATCGAATCCGGAAACGGCCCCGAAATACGCCGACGAGTTGCACAAGTGGTACGCCCAGAACAAGCAACAGGCCATTGATTCGGAGATCGAGGCGTTTTTAGGGGAATAATTTCCAATCATCCGGTGTCTGCGGTCCCTGAGCTTGTCGAAGGGCGAAGACACCCTTCGCTCCCTTCTCCCTTCGAGGTCCTCAGGGAGCGGGCAATTCCGGCGCCTATTTCCCCTGAGAGCATCCAGGACGGCTATTTGAAAGCTGCGCAATTAGAGCTGCAAACAATCCACATAATACGAAAATTAAACACTACATTAGCCAAGAATAAGAACATTATTTCAATCGGGAAAGCCCGAGTTTTTTTTCACCGACTTACGTTTTGCGTTGTTCAAGAACGCTTCAATACCTAAAAAAAATTGAAATGAAACCTTATTCCAACATCTTCCACTGTTTATTCTTGTTTCTAGTTTTTGGATGTAGCCAATCTACTGAAACGATCATTCCCACGAAATCCAACATAACCGAAAGCGTATATGCGGCAGGAATTGTAAAAAGCAATCATCAATACGAGGTTTTTGCGGAGTTGAATGGGAAAATTGAAACCATTTTTGTAAAAGAAGGCGACTTTGTTCAGAAAGGTACTCCCCTATTTCAGCTTGAAAACAACAGTACCAAATTATCCACTAAAAATGCGTTGGCAACCGCATTCAGCAATGATTATCAACGCAATAAAACAAAACTTTTGGAAGCCCAAAATTTCATTGAATTGGCTCAAAAGAAAGCAACGAACGATTCAATCTCCCTTTTACGGCAACAAAGCTTGTGGAAACAAAACATTGGAGCAAAAATTGATTTGGAGAAGCAAGAACTGAGTTATGAAAATGCCAAAGCCAATCTAAAAAAAGCCAAAGTCCTTTATGAAGACCTCAATCGGCAACTGAAACTGGCCTCAGAGCAAAGCAAAAACAACCTTAAAATAGCTCAATCTACAGAAAACAACCTGATCATACGAAGTGAATTGGAAGGGGTGGTGTATAAAATCAATGCCAAAAAAGGAGAATTTGCCAGTGGAACCAAACCCTTAGCGGTACTCGGAAAACGTGATTTTGTTATTGAGTTCAATGTTGATGAATTAGATATTGTTAAAATAAAAAATGGTCAAAAAGTGATGGTCCGGATGGATAGTTACAAAGATCAAGTTTTCGAGGCCACCATAAGTTTCATCTATCCCATGATGGATGAAAGGAAAAGAGCCTTTCGGGTAGAAGCCCTTTTCACAAAAACTCCAAAAGTGCTGTACCCCAACCTTTCTTTGGAGGTAAATATCCTTATCAAGGAAAAAACGAATGTTTTAACCATTCCCAGCAACTATTTGATAAATGATACGGCTGTTATGTTAGAAGATGGAACCCTTCGTTCCATCAAAACGGGTTTGAAGGATTTCAATACTGTAGAAGTTCTCGGCGGAATAGACGAGCATACCAAAATCAAACTTTCGAAAGAATGAAAGTCAAACACATTTTTGAAATAGCGAAAGCCTTGCTTCTTGCACGCTCCAAACAAACTTTGGTAGCTGCTATTGGTGTGGCCTTTAGTGTGGCTTTTTTCGTTTCGCTTTTGGGTTTTATGGAAGGGTTGAATACCCTGCTTGACGGGTTGGTGTTAAACAGAACACCCCATATTCGACTCTATAACGACATCCGCCCATCTGATAATCAGCCGATAGCGTTGGATTCAACTTTTAAAAATTACCATCATTTCATTCATTCCATTAAGCCTGCCAATGCCCGAAAAGAAATTTACCAGGTAGAAACCATTTTCAAACGCCTCAAAAACGATTCTCGGGTGATTGGGGTAGCGCCGAAATTGTCGGCTCAAGTTTTCTACAATCTTGGAAATATTGAACTCAATGGAGTTGTAAATGGTGTAGAAGTGGGCCAAGAATCCAAATTGTTTAAATTTCAAGACTACGTGTTTGGTGGCAATGCTTTTGATTTAGAAAACCGCTCCAACAGTATCATTTTAGGACAAGGTATTGCCGACAAAATGCAAGCAAAAAAAGGCGATCTGATCCAAGTGACTACCATTTATGGCGAACAATTTTCACTAAAAGTGGTCGGTTTTTTTCAATCGGGTTTGGTGGAATTGGACAAGGTACAAAGTTATGTGAGCTTGGCTACCTGCCAGAAACTCCTGGGCGAATCGAGTAATTACATGACCGATATCCAAATCAAACTCTACGATATGGATAAGGCTCCCGAATTAGCAAAGGAATACGCAGCACTGTTTAAAATAGATGCTGAAGATATTCAAACAGCCAATGCACAGTTTGAAACGGGTAGCAGTGCACGAACCATCATTTCATTTTCAGTAGGCATTGTTCTTTTAATTGTAGCCGGGTTTGGCATTTACAACATCCTGAATATGATGATTTATGAAAAAATGGATACCATTGCCATCCTCAAAGCCACTGGTTTTTCAGGAGCAGATGTGAAGAAAATTTTCATTGCGATCTCATTGAGTATCGGTTTAGGTGGTGCCTTGTTGGGTGCTTTGCTGGGTTTGCTCTTTTCTGTGGCGATCGATCATATTCCGTTTAATTCTGCAGCTGTGCCCATGGTTGATACCTACCCCGTAGATTACGGTATTCAATACTATGCAATAGCGGTTATCTTTGCCGTAGCTACGACCTATTTTGCAGGTTGGTTTCCCTCGCGAAAAGCGAGTGTTGTTGATCCAGTGGAAATCATTAGAGGGAAATAAAATGGAAAAGCAAATCGTTTTAGAAGCCAAATCCATTTACAAATCGTTTCACGATCCTGTGAAAATAGATGTGCTAAAAGACCTTTCTTTTACCATTAATCGTGGAGAATTTGTAGCAATAACGGGTAGATCTGGGTGTGGGAAATCAACTTTGCTTTACATTCTTTCCACCATGGACTCCGACTATGAAGGAGAGCTTTGGATAGACCATGAATTAATGGCAGGAAAAACAGAAGCTGAACTAGCACGGGTGAGAAATGAAAAAATTGGGTTTATTTTTCAATTTCATTATTTGTTGAATGAATTTAGTGTTTTGAAAAATGTGATGCTTCCGGGTCTTAAAGCCAATAAATTATCGGAACAAGAACTCGAACACAATGCTTACGAATTACTCAAAAAACTAGGCATAGAAAAACTCGCCATGAAAATGGCCTATCAGGTTTCAGGAGGAGAAAAACAACGCATTGCCATTGCCAGAGCGATGATCAACGACCCCTTGATTTTGATGTGCGACGAACCCACGGGAAATTTAGATAGCAAAAACACTGAAATTGTTTTTGACATTTTCAGTGAATTGGTCAATACGTTCAATAAAACCTTGCTGGTTGTTACCCACGATCAGAATTTTGCAGACAATACCCAACGCAATATCATCATGGAAGATGGGCGGATTATTTCATAAAGTTCATTGGAATTGCTACAGACCTTGAACAACGTTTAAGCGCATATGCGTCGTTTGGCAAAAAAGCAGGTTGAATTGTTCATAGAACCCACAAACTTTCATCTTCTTTAATGCTGGGTTGACAATGAAATGTTTCGAAATCCGTATCATCGCTTAACGACAAAACATTAAAATCCATTTAATCGAGGGTTCTTTATAGTAGATCGATCGATTTTAAGGGAAAATAACCTACTCAAAAAGGAGTATTTTTTTAAAAATGATTCACTTCAAGGAAAAGTAAAAAACGCTTAAGAAGCTAAAAAACCCATTTTTAAACCCAACCTTTTCGTCCATAAAAAAAAGACGGAAATAAAACAGGAAGATCAAATGAGAATTCGAGAAAAAAAGTATATATTTGACGAAATAAAAAATCATCCATGAAGAAAACACACCTTCTCTTTGCGCTTCTCTGCATTGGCACTTTGGGAATGGCGCAGTCCATTCAACGGCAAGTGATTAATTCTGCTGGAGGCACCTTTACCAACGGTGGAATTACACTAACCACCAACATTGGCGAAGCCGTGATTGGTACCATCTCCAACAATGGAATTACTTTACGCCAAGGGTTTTTGCAACCGGATGATTCGGTTGATTTATCTGCCCCTATTTTCAATCTTGGAAATTTGGCATTTTGCCAAGGTGATAGTGTAAAATTGTTTACAAATTTTGCTACAGGGAATACCTATCAATGGACTTTAAACGGGAACAATATTTCAGGTGCAACCGACACTGTTTATTATGCCTCAACAAGTGGTTCTTACCGCGTGGTAGTATCCGATGGTTCCAACAGCGCCACTTCCAATGAGAAAATTGTTACGGTAAACACCAATCCTACCGTTTCCATTCAAGCTTCTGGTGATTTGGCTTTCTGTCAAGGGGGGGCGGTAACGCTTACCGCATCGGGTGCAAGCCAATATTCTTGGTCAAATGCTAGCACGAACTCTTTCTTGCAGGTAAATGCTTCAGGAAGTTACTCGGTTGTAGGAACCGATACCAACGGATGCGTGGGTTCGGCTTCTGCAGTAAATGTAACCGTGTACAGCCCGGTAGTTCCTAGCATTACAGCAACTGGAGCAACCAACGTATGTAACACCAATGTTAACCTTCAATCATCCTCTGCAAATGGATATGTTTGGAGTAATGGAGATTCTACAGCTTCCATCGTAGCATCCGTTTCCGGACTCTATTCGGTTACAACAACCGATTCCAACGGATGTACTGCTGTTTCAAATTCCATTCAGGTTAACAAATTTACAGCAGTTCCTACACGTCCGGTTGCCATTACCGGTGACTTAAATCCATGCGCTGTTTTAGGAACAAGCAATACGTTAACCTATTCCGTTCCTGCAGATCCCAATGCGTTATCGTACACTTGGTTGCTTACCAACGGAATCACGGCAGTGGGTAACGCTACCGGAAACGTTATTTCCGTTACTTATCCTGCTGGCTTCTCAACCGGTCAAATTCGCGCTACGCCTGTTAACAGTTGCGGAAACGGTTCAGCTCGTGCGATTTATCCTAAAAAATCAGCCATTACCACAGTTCCTGAATTCAGTCAATCGGTTACTTCCGTGTGTAACATTCGTGGTACCGCTACCCAAGCAACCTACTCCGTTCAATCCATAGCCGGTTGCAGCGGATTCCAATGGACGCTTCCTACCAATGCCACTTTGGTTTCTGGTCAAGGTACCAACTCCATTCAAGTTACTTTCGCGGCTTCTTTCTCCAGCGGTTCCATTTCGGTCTTAGGTATTTCTGCTTGCGGAAATACACCATCCCGTTCCATCACCGTTTCTTTGTTGGCCAAGCCGGTTATCAGCGGATCAAACAGCATTTGTCCTGGCGATTTGGTTACCTATACCATGCCGGTTGTTCCTGGAGCTATTCGTTATCGTTTTAACCTTCCCTCAGGCTTATCGTTGGTTAGTCAGAACGCAAACAGCGCGGTAATTACCAATAATGGTTCATTTGTTTCCGGTTCTTTGGGTGCTCAAGTTCAAACCACTTTGTGCGGTTGGTCTCAACCCGGTTCATTGTCATTAAATACTTCTGCTTGTCGTGGAATGGTTGGTGACTTCTCTTTGAATATCAATCCGAACCCCAGCCGTGGTGAATTCCAGTTGCAGTTGGGTGCACCGGTAAAAAATGTTCAAGTAAGCGTTTATGCTGCTGATGGCCGTTTGGTAAAGCGCCAAGCATATGGTCAGGTAGAAACCCAAACGTTGAACTACAACGATGTATCTGAAGGATTGTACCATTTGGAAATCATTGCAACCGATGCCGAAAACAAAGTGCATCGCAAAATGGAAAAAATCATGATTCAGCGATAATTGAGAAGAATTCAAAAAAAACAGCCCCGAAGGAATTCGGGGCTGTTTTTTTTTCAGTGGAAGTAGGATTTTGCTCAAAAAGAAATGTAAACGAAATAAAATGGGCATCTCCACAAGTGTCTGATGCGCTCGAAGACACCATCACAAAGCTCCTTTCGTGATGCCCCGTAACGGTTGCGGTTCAATGATTCTATTTTTCCTTCTTTTGAAAAAATCACTTTTCTTTTCCTGAAATTGATTGACTCAAAAAAATGAACAGATAACACTGGGGGATACCCTTCAATTGGACTCAGGGAACACCCTTCTCCCTTCGAGATTCCTCAGGGACCACTCAGGGACCACCCTAACTGTATTTAAAACCATGAAGGCACAATGTGGGACCAATGTAATCTGTAAAAAAATAAATTAGTCATACTGGGGGATAAATCCCCTTCGATTAACTCAGGGACCGCCCCGCCCCCACCGAGAGCAATTTACAGCTATTTTTAGATTTAGTCGTAACGTAAACGTTTATAAACGTTTCAATACGACTAGCGAAAAATTACGCATTAACTTTACTTCTGGGGAGGGGTGAGACGTAGTCCCGGAGTTTTTCTAAGAGCGAAGGGTAGCCCCCGTTTGCGACAAGAGCAACCCCATTTACTCGAATATTATCCTTTTTTACGCTTCCACCTTTCAGATTTAAAAAAAAGGAAGCCCGTTTTTTTTTCCGAAATCCCCGAAAAGGTTGGGGAATTACCTAAGTTTATCCAAACACGAATCATGGAAATTCGATGTGAATTTACCCCATCCTGAAAAAGTTTACTTTCTATGTTATTTGAGGTTCACGATGAATAATGATCCATTCATGTTAAGCCTTATAAAATTCCAGTGGTACCTGTTTCGAATAAACCTGATTTCAAGAAGATTAATTCCTAGATCTCTACTTCTTCTTCAACCACTTTTCCTTTCCTTTTGAACCAGGCATTCAGCATCACCGAAATCAATACGATCACGGCTCCCAAATAAAACAACGGTGTGATCATGGCATGTTCGTTGAAGAAAAACAAGGCCATCAAAATGCCGTAAACCGGCTCCAAGTTCACCGTTAAATTCACCGTAAAAGGAGTGATGTACTTCAACAAATAAACACTGGCTAAAAAGGCGAAACTGGTGCAAATCCAGCTCAAAATCAACAAATATTTCATGTTCCCCCACGACGGAATGGAAACAAATTGCATAGAAGGATCAAGAAAGATGAGAAAAATGGTCAATACTAAAAATCCGCCTAAAAACTCGTGTTTGGCAATGGCCGCAGCCGATTCTTCTTGCTTCAACAGTCCATTGATGGTGCTGAATAACGTTCCAAATACCGAAGCTGCAAAGGAATACAACAACCCCAATCCCAAATTCCCGGCCCGATCAAATGGAAATGCTAGCAAAATTCCTATAACGGTAATCAACCCCAAAAGAACCTCTTTCTTGTCGATGGACCTTTTCAACAGGAAGGGTTCTAACAAAGCCGTAAAAAAGGCCGAAGAGCTCAATCCCAATAACGAAACCGTAACGTTCGACACTTTTGCCGCCTCGAAAAAACAAAGCCAATGCAGGGCCACCAAAGCGCCCACTCCCCAAACCTTCCATCGATTCTTCGGATTTACCAAGTGGGCATGCAAAAACTTCCCAATAACCCACAACCCAATCCAAGCTAATCCCATTCTCCACCAAACCAACTGCTCCGACGGTAAATCAATCAATTTCCCTAAAATGGCGGTAAATCCCCAAATGAAGACAATCCCGTGCAAGGAAAGCTGACTCTGAATTTTATTTAGGTGCAAAACGAATCAAAATTAAAGCAATCAATCCAAAAACCACCGTGGGAATCCACGCTGCAACCACCACGGGCAAATCGTTGTTCGCCGCAAAAATTGCTGAAAACCGATCCAACAAGATGTAAGAAAAACACAACCCAATTCCAACTGCCAAATTTAAACCAATTCCTCCCCGCTTCTTCCGGGCCGAAAGTGCCAAACCAATCAAGGTTAACACCAACGTTGTGGCCGGCGCCGTTAAACGCTTCCAAACCTCAAAATTCAAATGCGCCACTTCCCTACCCCTCAATTCTTCCAAGGCAATGTACTTCTTCAAATCGGGCGTGGTTAAGGTCGAAATATCTTCCCCTTCAAAACTTTTGCCGATATCGTTGGGATGAAATGGTAACTTAATCCACGTGGTCGTCCCACGCTCTATCCGCTCCTTTCGGTTCGGCAAATAAATCCGCCAATAATACTGATCGGCCTTCCATGACTGCTTTTTTGAATCCCATTGCAACCGGTCGGCAAAAAATTTACGCTTTAATCTTCCCTTCGAAATTTCTTCGTAAGAAAACAAAAATCCAGCCGAATCGGGATACTGAAAACTCTCAAAATAGATGTACTTGCCTTTCGCAATTTGCAAGTGCGAATTCCGCCCGGTTAAATAAACTCCATCGCGAACGTACTTCGACATAAAATCCATCCGTTCCTTGTTGGCAGGAGGTAAAACGTAACCAATCATGACAAAGAAAAATGCAGCAATTGCGGCAGAACCAATCAAATACGGACGAGCCAATCTCCACAAACTAACCCCACTGCCCAAAATGGGAATGATTTCACTCCGATTGGCCATTTTCGAGGTAAAGAAAATCACCGAAAGAAATACAAACAGCGGAAAAACCATCGACAAATAAAAAGGGATGGAATTCAAATAATAACTAAAAACAATTTCGTTGGTGGGAGCATTCCTCGAAAGGAACTTATCGATGTTTTCAGAAAGATCGAAAATCAAAAAAACCAAAATCAATAGAAACATCAGAAACACAAACGTTCCAATGAATTTCTGAAGGATATATCGATCGAGGATTTTAAACAAGGTTACAATTTTTGAGAAATCTGAGGTAAGATACTGTTTTTCCACGCAACAAAATCGCCGGCCAAAATGTGCTTTCTGGCCTCGCCAACCAACCACAAATAAAACGCCAAATTATGGATGGAAGCAATCATGGGGCCTAGCATCTCCTCGGCAGCAAACAAATGCCGAAGGTATGCCAACGAATACCGGTGATCCAGCGGTAAATCGCTTAAAACGTCGATGGGTTCCTGAACATTTTCCCATTTTTTGTTTCGAATATTGATGATGCCCTGACGGGTAAACAAATTTCCATTTCGGGCATTTCGGGTAGGCATCACGCAATCGAACATGTCAATGCCGCGCTCGATGCATTCCAACAAATTGGCTGGAGTTCCAACCCCCATCAAATAGCGCGGACGATCTTTGGGAAGGATATCCGTACAAATTTCCGTCATTTCGTACATCATCTCCGTAGGTTCACCTACCGAAAGTCCGCCGATTGCGTTTCCGGGCTGATCTTGGTCGGCCATAAATTTGCAACTCTCTGCCCGCAAATCGGCATGAACACCTCCTTGAACAATCGGAAACAAAAATTGCCGATGTCCGTACAACGGCTCGAGCGTTGCTTTGTGAGCCACGCACCGCTTCAACCATCGGTGAGTGAGGTGCATCGATTGCTCAACGTATTTCTTTTCAGCAGGATACGGAGGGCACTCATCGAAAGCCATCATGATATCGGAACCGATAGCGGTTTGAATTTCCATCACGTTTTCAGGTGTAAACAAATGCTTGCTTCCATCGATGTGGGAGGCAAACGTTACTCCTTCTTCCTTAATTTTTCGACGATGTGCCAAGGAAAAAACCTGATATCCACCGCTGTCGGTTAAAATGGGGCGTTCCCAATTCATGAACCGATGCAAACCGCCGTTTTTTTGCATCAAATCCATTCCAGGACGTAAATACAAGTGGTACGTATTTCCCAAAATGATTTGAGCTTTCACCAGTTCTTCTAAATCTTCTTGTTTCACCGCCTTCACCGAACCAATGGTACCTACAGGCATAAAAATAGGCGTTAAAATATCTCCGTGATCGGTACGAACCACTCCTGCCCTAGCGCGGGAATGTGGATCGGTTGCTTGAAGTTCAAAAAAATCCATTCGTTGAAAACTTGAAAATAACTTTAAGTGAAATTGAAGGTAATTTCGCTGTTGCAAAAATAACCCTGAAAAAAAGGAAAACGCGGTGTTTGGATTTAGTCATGCAGAAATAATCTTGTTTTTAGTGGTGTTTCCCATCGGGCTCCACTTGCTTTTCGTTGTTTACTTCTGGATCAGATCGTGGGGTTTCTCCACTTCCAGCGAAGGTCAAACGGAATTTCGTCCGATCTCAATCATCATTGCAGCAAAAAATGAAGCTGAAAATTTGCACGACAATTTGCAGTATTTTTTGAATCAGGATTACCCGAATTACGAGGTTGTGGTGGTGAACGACGGCTCTTACGACGCTACATCGGTTATTTTGGAGCAACTACAAACCCACTATCCCCACTTGCGCATTTCCGAAGTTCAAGATAACGAGAAGTATCGACGCGGGAAAAAACTGGCCCTTTTCTACGGGATCAAAGCGTCGAAAAACGAGTACTTGGTCTTCTCAGATGCCGATTGCCGTCCAGCAAGCCAGCATTGGCTTAAGGAGATGAACGCCGGTTTCAACAACGGGAAACGCATCGTTCTCGGCTACGGAAGCTACAAAAAACAGAAGAATTTCCTCAATCTCCTTATTCAGTTCGACACCGTTTTAACGGCCCTCAATTATTTCTCCTTCACCCTTGCAGGTATTCCGTACATGGGCGTTGGACGAAATTTGGGATACACCAAATCGCTTTTCTACGAACAAAAAGGATTTAGCAAACACATTCACCACCCATCGGGCGACGATGATTTATTCGTAAACATGGCCGCAACGGAAACCAATGTGGGGTTGGTCTTGAATCGATCGGCCATGACCATTTCCAAACCGAAAGAAGATTTCAACCATTGGATGCGTCAAAAAAGACGGCATGCCAGCACCAGCAAATGGTACAAAACGAGCCATAAATTCTTCTTAGCATGGGGCACTGCCTCTTGGTATTTCGGGTTGTTGTTTTTTGTTTTCGCCTTTCCGTATTTGCTCTTGAAAGAAAACAACGCCACCTTCGCTTACGTTGCTTTGGGAGTTTGGGGAATCACTTTCTTCATTCGATGGATCTCCATGGCGAGAATGGCGATGAAAGTGGGTGAAAAACGTATTCCTTACTTCTTTCCAATTCTTGAATTCATTTTCCCCATGTTGCACGTTTACTTCACCATGGACGGATGGTTCAGCAAAAAAACTGATTGGTAATGCAGGGCGTTGATCTCATTTTCCATCATTTTCCCGAATTATCCGATCGGCAAAAAGAGCAGTTCGACCAACTAAAATCGTTGTACGAAACTTGGAACGCTCAAATCAATGTTATTTCAAGAAAAGATCTCGACCAGTTTTACGTGCATCACGTTCTTCACAGTTTAGCCATTGCCAAATTGGGGGTCTTGGAAGATCGAAATACCATTTTAGATTTTGGCTGCGGAGGCGGATTTCCAGGAATTCCCTTAGCCATTTTTTATCCTGATAAACAATTCCATTTGGTGGATAGCATCGCCAAAAAAATCAAGGTGGTTCAAGGGGTGGCTGATGCCCTAGAATTGGATCATGTGGAAGCCGAAGCGGTAAGGGTTGAAACCCTAAAATCCAAGTACGATGCCATCACCTGCCGGGCTGTAGCTCAAATGGTGGAATTGCGAAACTGGACCGAACACCTCATCTCCAACGACGGAAAACACGTTTTTTTGAAGGGGGGCGACTTGAACGAAGAAATTGAATCAAGCGGTTGGAAGGCATCAATAACCAATATTTCAGATTATTTTGAAGAAGAATTCTTCGAAACCAAGAAAATCGTTGTGGTTGATTAATGAACCAACCGAATTCGGGTTTGCAGCAATTCCGTTTCTACATCTAAAAAGTATGCGCCTTGCTGCATTTGCGAGATCCACGATAAATCTTCACTCATTTGGTTGGCAATGTTCCATTGTTTGATCAATCGACCTCGGCTATCCCACAAACGCAGAGTTACCGATGCGTACGCCTCTTTGAAAACAATTCTCGAGTTCGTGCCAACCGGATTCGGGAACACCAAACAGAAATCCTGATCTTTCGGAAAGTATTTGTTCCATTGGTTTAACGCTTGGTAGACCTTCCCAAAGTCGGGAATTCCGTACCCCATCAACGTGTCTGGATTTTGAAATTGACTGGAGCTTTTTTCAACGGCTTTCATCAATTCCCAATTGTTTTTTTGAGGAAATGCTTGAACCAAACACGCCATTGCACCGGCAATCACCGGTCCGCTGAACGAGGTTCCCGAGCCGGTACTGGGATTTCCATTGTGATTGAGCAATGGCGTTCGAGCACCCAATGCCATGACATTCGGTTTGATGTGTTGACTTGACAAACCTCTTCCGCTAAATCCCGCTCGAAAACCCGAAGAGTCAACGGCGCCGATGCAAAAAACACTGTCGCCATCGCTGGGAGCTGAAATATTCCCCCAAGCGCTTCCGCCTTCGTTTCCGGCGCTATTCACAACCAAAATCCCTTTCTTCGCTGCGAGGTCGGCGCCTCGGGTGATGTACGTGGTATTCCCATCCAACTGAGCTTGGGTAATTTGCTGCATCGAATCGATGGGATCGTACCAAGTATATCCCAATGAAGTATTGAACACATCAACGCCCAAAGAATCGGCGTATTCGGCTCCTGCAATCCAATTAAACTCCTCAATGCGGCGCTCCGAACCAACGTCTTCGGTTCTTAAAAGCGTATATTTTGCATCGGGCGCGGTTCCGATCATGACTCCAGGCAATTTTGCCGCCATGCAACTGAGAACCAAAGTCCCGTGAATATCGCCATTGAATGGATCGTTATCACGATCTACAAAATCACGATTGCCAACAATCCTTCCCTCGGTAAAAAGGTGTTGAAAGGCTGCGATACTTGGAACGTTAATAAAACCGGCGTCGAGTACGGCAATCCAAACTCCCTTTCCGGTAAATCCTTCTTGATGCAAACTTTGCAAATTCAATTGCTTCACTTGGGTAAGTCCTATTCCATACACCGAATCAGGGAATGACGCAACGCCCTCGGTTGCTGCGGGTTCAACCCAAGGATCATCGGTTCGCTTCAGTTTGAAAACCGGTTGGGTTGACTTCACACAGGGCAACAATTTAATATTTTCCCAACTCTGAGAATCGATTGGCTCCACCACCACTCCGTTGAACCACTTGGAAGTACAATGAATCAATCCGCCTAACCGTTGAATACTGGAAATATATGCAGCTGTAACTGGCAAATCGGATGAATCGAGGGGGATGTTGAATTTTAAGCGGCGTTCGATGCTTCGTTGACTCAAAAATTCCGATGGCCGCTGTAAACTGAATGAAGAGCTGCCTTTATCAACAAATTCAACAAAAAAGCGGGTGGATGGAATTTGGGCCCACGAAAACGCAGATATCAAAAAGAAGAGCGACAGAAATCCAATTTTCATTTTTTCCAGCTTTTTAATGACCAAGTAACGTCGTAACCCGACTCAATGTTTCCATCGATTTTGAAACGAATGTTTTTAAATCGCCGATAAATTCTTCCAATTCCTTGGGCGTAGGTTTCCTCACCCAGCGTTTCGTCAATAAAGGTGGATGTTTCTACCCAGTTTACCGAAACCGTAGAATCAAAATTCTTTCCTAACACCTCTTTGGAACGCCAAACATTGTAGTAATAGTATTCCCAGTCGTTGTTCCACGGCTCGTTGTTGGTTAAAACATTACCTTTCCAGCTATTTCCTTCGTAAATCGGTAGGATCAACCGAATGAATTGGTTGTTATCTTCTGTGCTACGAACAACGCCGGGAGCAAAAGTAACGAGCACCGTTGCGATCGGATTCCACGATTGAGTAATTGGGTCCAAGGATTCTTGGAAAATCCTTATTTTTTTGGTGGTTGATGATTGTTCTAAAATGGAATCCACCCGTTCCCGCATTTGAAAACGAAAGGTGTCGATTCGATTGGTAAAATCGTTGTAATGAATGGAATCTACTGAGTATACAAACTCGTTTCCAGGTTGAATAGCGTAAATTCCTGGTTCGAGGGAAACCGGGGGCAATGTTTCGTTCTTACAACTTGCGAGCGTAAGTAGAGCAACGATTCCCAACCATTTTTTTATGTTCATGCGACTTCGGAGCCATTCGTCGTGGGACGAACGGGAGAAACGAAAATAAGGTTTTCATCGGAATCTTTTGCCAATAAAATCATTCCTTTGCTTTCGATCCCTTTTAATTTTCTTGGAGCCAGGTTGCAAAGGACCATGATTTGTTTTCCCACCAATTCTTCGGGGGAGTATTGATGAGCGATTCCGCTTACAATGATTCGCTGATCCATTCCGGTATCCACCAATAACTGCATCAGTTTATCGGTTTTGGGAACTTTTTGGGCTTCCAAAATCGTAGCGATCCGTAAATCAATTTTTGAAAAATCATCGAACGTTACTTCGGCTTTCGGAGGAGAAACTACTTTTTCAGCAACCGTTTGATTGGCCATTTTCGCTGCTTCAAGTTTATCCAACTGACGTTGCATGACCTCATCTTCAATATTCTGAAACAACAAACTCACTTCACCCAAACGATGTCCGGGTGCCATCATTTCTACCATTTCACTTTGATGCCAAAATGCTTTCATCACCTCATCTGAAGAAAAATTCAGCATGGAAAAGATCTTTTCCGAGGTTCGAGGCAAGAAGGGTGCGCAAGCGCAAGCGATGTTGCAGGTTAACGAAAGGGCATAACTAAGGATGGCCTCAACGGCAGTAGGATCAACTTTTTGAAGTTTCCATGGCTCGGTGTCGGCCAAGAATTTATTCCCACAGCGAACGAAGTTCATCATTTCGGCCTGAGCTTCACGGAACTTGTAGTGTTTCAATGCTTCCACCATTTTTTGGATGGCTTGATTTCCCTCTGTGTGGCAATGATGATAAGCATCCAATACTTTTTTCCGTGCATCGGAATCACCTGGAATTTCAGCATCGCTGGGAACAACTCCTTCGTAGTATTTATGGGAAAGCACCAATACACGATTGACGAAATTTCCTAGAATAGCCACCAACTCGCTGTTCACCCTGGTTTGAAAATCCTTCCAAGAAAAATCGGCATCCTTCGACTCAGGAGCTATGGAGGTTAATACGTAGCGCAATTCGTCTTCTTTGCCGGGAAAATCTTCCAAGTATTCGTGCAACCAAACGGCATGGTTCCTTGATGTTGAGATTTTATCGCCTTCCAAATTAAGAAACTCATTGGCAGGAACATTATCCGGCAGAACAAATCCACCGTGCTCCATCAGCATGGATGGAAAAATGATGCAATGGAAAACGATGTTGTCTTTTCCGATGAAATGGACCAATCGAGCATCGTCGCCCGACCAATATTTCTTCCAACCTTCAGGATCTCCCTTTTTTGCGAAGTACTCTTTCGTGGCCGAAATATATCCGATGGGTGCATCGAACCACACGTACAATACTTTTCCTTCTGAACTTGGAATTTGACTTGGAACGGGAACGCCCCAGGAAAGATCGCGGGTCATCGCACGGGGTTGCAATCCTTGTTGCAACCAAGACCGCACTTGCCCGGTTACGTTGGTTTTCCATCCTTGACGGGAATCCATGAAGGCTTCAATTTTGGGTTGCAACCGATCCAAAGGCAAGAACCAATTTCGGGTAGGTTTTAAAACCGGAACATTGCCCGATAGGGCCGATTTCGGATCAATTAAGTCGGAAGGACTGAGGGTTTTTCCGCATTTTTCGCATTGGTCGCCGTATGCACCTGGATTTTGGCAGCTCGGACACGTTCCTGTGATGTAACGGTCGGCCAAAAATTGCTGGGCTTCTTCGTCGTAGTATTGCTCGGTGACTTCTTCCAAAAAGACGCCATCGTTGTACAATTTTTCAAAAAAATCGGCAGCGGTTTTCTTGTGCATCTCCGAGGAAGTTCTTCCGTAATAATCGAAAGAAATTCCGAAATTTTGAAAGGCTCCACCCATCAGGGCATGGTAGCGATCTACCACATCTTGGGGCGTAATGCCTTCTTTCTGAGCTTTTAAGGTGATGGGCACACCGTGTTCATCGGAACCGCAGATAAAAATTACATCTTCTCCAATCAAACGGAGGTAACGAACGTAAATATCAGCGGGCAAATAACACCCGGCCAAATGTCCGATGTGAATGGGGCCATTGGCATAAGGTAACGCAGCGGTAATAAGGTGATGTTTAGGCATGATTGCAAAGATATCTTAGTCGAATAAACTCCATTTATTTTTCTTCTCGGGCAGGCATTTGATGATGACTTTTTCTTTGGAAATGGGGTGATCGAATTCCAAGGAATAGGCATGCAAGGCAATGGATTGATCGGAAAGAAATCCTTTTGCACCGTATTTCACGTCGCCCGCAATGGGGAAACCGGCATAGCTCAATTGGGCGCGAATCTGGTGCGGGCGTCCGGTTTTGGGTTTCACTTCGAAGAGGGAAAACCCTTTGGAGGCGCCAACTTGTTTGTAGGAAAGTTCAGCACGTTTGGAGGCGCCTCTGGCTTTGTTGTAGCAATGAACCATGTTTTTCGCCGAATCTTTTAAAATCCAATTCACGAGTTCAACGGATTCTTCGGACTCTGCATGGTTGTGAACCACGGCCCAATAGGTTTTTTGAATGGTTTTTTCTTCGAACATTTTATTCATTCGAGCCAAGGCTTTGGAGGTTTTCGCCATCAATACCAACCCAGAAACGGGCCGATCGATGCGGTGAATTACGCCCACGAACGCAGCGCCCGGTTTGTTGTATTCCCGAACAATGTAGTCCTCCACGATTTCTTTCAAACAAATATCTCCCGTATCGTCGGCTTGAACCAAGACGCCAGCAGGCTTATAAACAGCAATGAGATGATTATCTTCAAATAAAATTCTTAAACGCATGAATCACTTTTTGGAAAACGGAAAAAAACATACAAAAATAACCTTGGAATTCAACGAAAAGTTAACTTATTTTTGGTCATTAACAAGTTTTTCAATTATCTTGGCGTTTGAAATAATTATGAGTCAGAACATAAACCACCGAACAACCCTCATTATCCTTTTGGCATTGTTGATAGGAACCAATCTATTTTGGTTCATGAGGGAATCATCGCAACAGGACAAAATTCAAAAAGAACAGAATTTACTTACTGAAAGTGAGAAACTTAGAACCGGACTTATTTCAGAGCTGCAAGCCCAGAAAGGAGACAATACCGAACTCAATCGGGTGATAGATCAAAAGATTGATGAGATTCAAACCAAATCTCGCAGCATCGATTCCTTGATTCGCGTTGGAAAAGCAACCGAAGACGATTTGAAAAAAGTTCGAGCCTTGATGGCAAGTCTAACCAAAGAAAAGGATTCTTATCTAGCTGAGATTGGTCGACTGAATACTGAAAATTCAAAACTCAAAGGAGAAAATTCCGCACTCACTCAAAATTTAAATGAAGAGAAAGATCGAAGTCAAAAACTCTCAGCAGAAAACTCATTCTTGTATGAGAAAATTAACCGAGGTGCGATTTTAGCTTCCAATAAATCTATTGCCTCTGCTATTCGATTCAAAAGAAACGGCAAAGAAGACGTGGTTTCAAAATCAAAAAACGTCGAAAAAATCAAAATTTGCTTTAACCTGCTCCCCAATTCTGTGGCCAATCATGGAAATAAATTGGTGCATATTCGCATCATCTCCCCCGATGGTACAACAGTGTACGACGAAGGTTCGGGATCTGGAAAGTTTAGTTTTGAAGGAAAAGAAACCCTTTACTCGTTCACGAAAACAGTTCCTTACTTTGGAAACGAAGTTGAAGAGTGCGGCTATTTCAACAAAACCAATTTCCTTGGACCAGGAAAATACTCCGTAGAGCTATACTGCGAAGGATACCGCATTGGATCCACGACTTTTTCTTTGGATTAATCATGAAGAGACCGTTGTCGTACGTTGCTGAATTTCACGAAAAATTCAAAGTACCCCAACACCACTCGCCCGTTGCTCAACTCCCCGATTCCATCGTTGAACTCCGGCATCGCCTGATGGCCGAAGAAAACGACGAGTACTTGGAGGCTGCAAAAGAAGGGAACCTCACCGAAATTGCAGATGCCCTCGGCGATCAGTTGTACATTTTATGCGGAACCATCTTGTCGCACGGATTGCAGCACGTGATCGAAGATGTTTTCGAAGAAATTCAACAGTCTAATCTCTCCAAACTGGATGAAAACGGGGAACCCATTTTTCGAGAAGATGGGAAAATCATGAAAAGCAATCGGTATTTCAAACCCAACATCGCAGCCGTTTTAGAAAAACACCAACAAGGTTAACCATTTTGAGTTTTCTACGTTATTCGGATATGCGTTTCATCGTCTTTTTTTTCGCCCTGTTTTTTTCTTTCTCCCTACCTGCAGCTCAGTTGGTGATTCCCATGGATGATGTTCAAAAAAATCACCTCAAAGCATACGGAATTGCGTTTTACGCGATCGAACGCGGCATGGTTACCGATTGGATGCTGAATTACCGCGGCGGATCTTTCTCCATGAATGCAAATCCATTGCTGGAGAAAGAGTGCAAGATTCGAGGCGTTTCCTACGAAATCATTCCCGACGTTCAGTATGCGGCTATCCTTCAAGACATTTCCGATCCCGAAGTGAATCAGGATGTCGTAAAGCTAGAGAAAGCGCCGAAAATTGCTGTTTATTCACCCAAAACCAAACAACCGTGGGACGATGCCGTTACGTTGGCCCTCACCTACGCCGAAATTCCCTACACAGTCGTTTACGACGATGAGATCATGCAAGGCAAACTGCCCGAATACGACTGGTTGCATTTGCATCACGAGGACTTCACCGGGCAATTTGGGAAATTTTGGTCGAGCTACAATGGAACAGATTGGTACAAAAAAGACGTGGCCGACCAAACGGCAACTGCACAAAAATGGGGATTTGCTAAAGTAAGTCAACTCAAAGGGGCCGTGGTGAAGAAAATGCGCGACTTTGTGATGGGCGGCGGCTTCCTTTTTGCCATGTGCAGCGCAGCCGACACCTACGACATCGCTTTGGCCGCCGACGGCGTTGATATTTGCGAGTCCATGTTCGATGGAGATCCGATGGATGCTAACGCCCAACGCAAACTCGATTTCAGTAAAACCTTTGCTTTTCAAAACTTCACGTTGGTTAGAGATCCGTATTATTACGAACACTCCGACATTGACGTAACAAATACCCGGGGCAACGTTCCCGAAAACTCCGATTTTTTCACCTTGTTTGATTTCTCGGCAAAATGGGATCCCGTTCCTACCATGCTTTGCCAAAATCACTTGCAAGTGGTCCACGCCTTCATGGGCCAATCTACGGCCTATAAAAAATCATTGGTAAAACCGGGGGTTTTGGTGCTGGGAGAAAACAAATCCTTGGGAGAGGCGCGTTACATTCACGGAGAGTACGGCAAGGGAACGTGGACGTTTTACGGTGGCCACGACCCCGAAGATTACCAACACATGGTGTACGAGCCACCAACTGATTTGGCATTATTCCCCAATTCTCCGGCTTATCGTTTGATTTTGAACAATATTTTGTTCCCCGCAGCCAAAAAGAAGAAGCAAAAAACTTAATCTTCCAGCCGCCTCTTGATGTCGGCAATATCGAGCCGCATTTGCTGCAACATCTCCGGCAATTCGTGAGCGGCCGTTACGGGAGCCGCATCGAACACACTTTCGATGGCGTAGCAGAATTTCCACATTTCCAAGACCTCTTTGGCATCCACAAAATACGGTGGATAGGCCGCATTAGTCGATTCCAGTAAAAAAGAGCCGTGGGTTTCTACCCGCGCATGAACCCGCTTGAACACAATCCCCTCCGATTGGGTGACCACAATGCAAGGCGTTCCCGGCTTGATGCCCGACCAATCGGTGAGGTACTCGCCTACCACGTAAGAACCGGAGTGCACGGGCGGCATCGAATCCCCCGAAATCTCAAAACAACGGTACTTTCGATTTCGGTCTAAAAACGGCAGTTCGATGTGGGGCAATTCGGCAATGAACTCAGGATCGGAATACCCAGCGGTGTAACCGGCTTTGGCCTTAACGGGCACCGTTTCAATCCGCTCTTTGTTATGTCGATCAACGGTTGTTGCTAAAATCCGAAGTCGCTGTCCGCGCACATCGGCTTGCATGGCATGATTCAACTCGCTCCATTTGCTTTCGCCGTACGTGGTAAAATCTTCGCACACCAACGCATCCAGCGCAACTCCATACAGGGCGGTAATTTTTTGAAGAAGCGTTAAATTGGGCTCAGAAGCGCCATTTTCGTAAGCACTCCAGGACGAACGTTTCACCCCAAGCGTATCGGCTACTTCTTGTTGCGACCAGCCTTTGCGCTGCCGAAGTAATTTCAAGTTTTCGGAAAATCCCATCTTTATTTTTTTTCAAAGATAGCAACTTGATTTCTTTTGCCTAATTTATTGGCGAAAGATTGTCATAATATTTGTCAACATGGAACGATGCATTGTGCACATGGATTTGGACACCTTTTTTGTTTCGGTGGAGCGGTTGCGAAACTCGGAATTGATGGGGAGGCCGGTGATCATTGGGGGAAACGCCGAGCGAGGGGTCGTGGCCTCGTGCAGTTACGAAGCTCGGCGATACGGGGTTCATTCGGGCATGGCCATGAAAATGGCCAAACGGCTTTGTCCAGACGCTTTGGTTTTGCGGGGCGACCTGGAAGCGTACAGCCACCACTCCCGCATCATCACCGAAATCGTTGCAGAGTCGGTCCCCTTGTATGAAAAAGCGAGCATCGACGAGTTTTACTTCGACTTAACGGGAATGGATCGTTTTTTTGGGTGTGAACGGTATGCGGCAGAATTACGGCAGAAAATTATCCGAGAAAGTGGTCTGCCGCTATCGATGGGGATCTCTACCAACAAAACCGTTTCGAAAGTGGCCACGGGAGAAGCCAAACCCAACGGCAAACAACGGGTATGGCAAGGACTGGAAAAACCCTTCCTCTCTCCCCTACCCGTTCGAAAAATCCCCATGATTGGCGCTGAAACCGCCAAAACCCTCCAACAACTCGGCATTCAGCGCATTGGAACCCTCCAACAAATTACTCCGGAGCGACTTCAAACCGTGTTTGGAAAGAATGGCATCGACTTGTGGCAACGCGCCAATGGCATTGATGAGCGGGCAGTGGAACCTTATCGGGAAGAAAAATCCATCAGCCACGAACATACCTTCGATCAAGACACCATTGAACCCAGCGAACTCACGGGTCGGCTCGTGCGCATGGCCGAGTCGCTCGGGAAACAGCTGCGCGAATTGGGGAAAATGGGGAGCACCCTCACCGTAAAAATTCGGTATGCCGACTTCAACACGCACAGCAAACAAATGCGCATTCCCCTCACCGCATCGGACGAGGCCCTGATGGCGCATGCCAAACGGCTATTGGAGCAGGTGTGGGAACGACGGCAGCGGATCCGTTTGGTGGGCCTGCGCGTGAGTGGTCTCGTTACGGGAAGTCCGCAACTCGACTTGTTCGACGGGATTTCGGGGGGGAACGAAAGTAAAAAAATGAAGCTGTATGCTGCGATGGATCAAATTAAAAACAAGTACGGCAAAACGGCTGTAGGGCGAGCTGCGGGACAAAAGCCGCACGATTAAAACTACTTGTGGTACTCGGTCCCCTTGAGAATATTAAGTGCCCGATACATTTGCTCCAACAAAACTACTCTCGCCAACTGATGCGTCATCACCATGTTACTGAGGGAAATTTTCTGAGGAAACTTCTGAAGCACCGACTCGTGAAATCCGTATGCGCCCCCAATCACAAACGTAGGAACCTTACCCGAATCAACCCACTGCTCCAACTTCTTTGCAAATTGAATGGAATCGGGTTGTTGCCCCCGCTCATCCAATAAAATCACGTTCATTTTATCGTCCAAAATAGACAGTAAGCGCTCCGATTCTTCTTTCTTCATGCCTTCTGCATCCTTGGATTTGGTTTTCACCTCCAAGGTGCGCACGTCCAACTTGGCCATGTGCCCAATCTTCGTCACAAATTCCTGAACTCCACTCTCGGGAAATCCAACGTGGTTCTTCCCAATCCAAATGACATTGATCTTAATCATGAATGGTCCAGCGCTCCAGCGCAATTTTTAGTTGTTCAATGGCGTCTTTCTTTCCTTTCAGATGCGTGGTTAATCCGTTGGGATGGTAATCGTTGCCAGAAATGGAAAATCCGCCAATTTTTCCCATGTTTTGCTGAAGCAACCCCAGCTGATCGAAGGGCAACGTAACACTCCAATCCAATTGAGGAACCACCTGAACGCAACTGGCCTCGGCAATAGCTTCCACTACGGCACCTCCGTACGCATCGATCAATCCGCGGGTGCCCAATTTTGTTCCTCCAAAATAACGAACCACCACGGCACCCACTTGAAACAACTCGGCCGAACGAAGTGCATTCAGCATCGGCAATCCAGCCGTTCCTCCAGGTTCACCGTCGTCGCTCGATTTCTCCGTAGCGGGATCGGTAGCGAGGCGGTAGGCCGAGCAGTGGTGAGATGCATCGTAATACGTGGTTTTTAATGATTTTAAGATGGATTGAAATTCAGCCGCATCGGAAATGGGAAATAAAAAAGCCAGGAAGCGGCTGCCCAATTCCCGCATTTCAACCTCAACCGGTGCCGAAATGGTTTTATACTCCTCCAACATAACCCAATAAAAATAAAGCCAGCAAACAACAAACAAATCCGGCAATCTGACGGGGGTGCATGGGTTCCTTGAAGAAGAAAAATCCCAGCAACGCAGCTCCCACCACCTGCCCCATGTTGTTCATGCCCAGTGCCGTGGCCGTAGAAAATCCGCTCAACTTCGGATTCAAAGAGTTCAAATAGTAAAACACCGAACCGAAATTGATGCTTCCCAATACTCCGCCCAAAAGAACGGCCTTTCCCCATCGAATCTTCGGGCGGCGAATCAGCAGTAGAATCAATCCAAGAATACCCGATAAACCAAAGATCACCGCATTGAAAAACGCATTCATCTCCGAACCTAATCCGTGATGACTCACCCAAGAAAACAACGTGTCAATGATACCGCTCCCCAGGAAAACCGCCAGCAACAACGGCAAATAAAGTTTCTTTTCGCCCTCGGCCCTCCCCGACTGCAGGTAAATTCCTCCCAAGGCCAGCGCCAATGCCGCCCATTGCAGAATGTGCATGCCTTGGGACGTGGCAAAGGCCATCACGAGCATAGGAATAACCAGCGACATTTTCCCAGCCGTGGCCGTTATTCCCATGCCGTTCTCCGAAACACTTTTCGAAATTCCTATGAAAGTAGCAATGAACAAAACTCCCAAACCCAAAGCGTAGGGCAACCAAGGACCCAAATCGGTTAACGAGGTTGCGGCGGTTGACATGGAAAAGAACGCCCATAGAAACGCTGCAATATAATTGACTGCAATCACGGCCGGGCGTTCTTCGTCGGTGATCGGTGCTAATCGAAAAAATAAAAACACCAGCAAATTGAAAATCAAGGAAGCAATCAACATCATCTTTTCCAGCATTTTAGAACATCTGCCCCCAAACGTTGCTCCTCGTTTGGCGTAAATTCAATGCTTGGTGCAGCAACGTGATCTGTGCCAACCGATAACGGCAAGGGAGAAATGATTTGTGCTATTTCATCCACCATTCCCGCATCCCAAAATTTTTCCAAGGTTCGTTTTCCACCTTCCAATAAAACCGATGTAACCTTTTGCTTCCACAATTCTTCGAGCATGGCACGAGGGGAGAAATCTTCCAACACGATGGCTCGAGGATCACTCGTCGATTTCTTCGTGAAGATTTGCAGGTCTTTCCCTTCGGGATAATGTCCTCGAAACTCGGGATCAATCACCCAAATGGCCGGACTTGGGCCTTCGACCAATCGGGTATTCAGCTGCGGCCGATCGTTTTCCCAGGTTTGCACTCCGACCATGATGGCCGGGTTTTTGGCCCGAAGTTGATGAACAAACGACTTTGCTTCCGATCCTGAAATGGGTACGGATTTTCCTTGGTTAATACCCATCCAACCGTTGGCCGATTCGGCCCATTTGGCAATGAGGTAAGCCCTTTTTTCGGTTTGATTCACCCAAAAACGTCGATTGAGACGTTGCGCTTCTGCTTGCAATATTCCCACTTCAACGTGGATTCCTGCTTCTTGTAAAATTTTTACTCCTTTGCCAGCCACGAGCGGATTGGGATCGAGGGTAGCCACCACCACTTTTTTAAATCCACGGTCGCGCAAAAGTTCGGCACAAGGCGGCGTTTTGCCAAAATGCGCGCAAGGTTCCAAGGTGACATAGATGGTCGTTTGGCGCGCATCGAGGTGGTGAGGCAATCGGCGAACGGCCTCCACCTCGGCATGGGGCCCGCCGTATTCGTGGTGATATCCTTCGGCAACGATGGCCCCTTCGTGCACAATAACGCAACCAACCAACGGATTATTTCCCGTAAGTCCGTCGCCTTTTCGGGCAATTTCCAAGGCCCGTTGCATGCATTGTTGGTGATTCACGATTCAAAGATACACGATGCACTTCGGGAGAGGTATCTTTGACGTATGCTTCCATTTCATTTTTGGTACCAACGATTGCAAGAAATTTATTCATCCGAAGAATCGAAAGCGGTTTTGGGGAAATTTTTCACGGAACGTACCGGTAGGTCCTTGGCCTTTTGGATGGGAGAAAATTTGGAAGAATGGGAAGCCCATCGCTCAGATTTGGAAAATTTGTGTGAAGGAAGGCCCGTTCAATACGTTTTGGGGTACGAATGGTTTGGGCCGCTGCGGATTGGGGTAAATTCCTCAGTTTTGATTCCGAGGCCTGAAACATGGGAATTGGTGGAATGGGCATCGGAGCAACCTAGCGCGTCCTTCCTCGATTTATGTACGGGAAGCGGTTGCATCGCCTTGGCCTTATCAACGTTCTATCCCCACGCCAAGATTTGTGGCATTGATCTATCCTCGGAAGCCTTGGAGACGGCCCAGAGAAACCGAGATTTTTTGAAGGTTTCCGTCAACTTTCAACGCATGGATGTTTTAACGAAAAACCCTCCCCACGGCTACGAAACGTGGATTTCCAATCCACCCTACGTGGGGTTGGATGAAAAATTAGCGATGGAGAAAAACGTTCTTGATTTTGAACCTGAACTGGCCCTTTTCTCGGAAGATCCGAATCGATTCTACTTCCGAATCGTGCAATTATTTCTTGAGGACGCCACAGCCCAAACCCTCTTTTTCGAACTGAATCCCCAGCACGTTGAGGAAGTTCAAAGCGAGGTATTGAAACACGATTTACATTGGGAAACCCGAACAGATTTCCGTGGAAAAATGCGAATGGCAAAAATCAGGAAATCTTAACCCGAATTACAATTCAGCCACCCGTTTGATGTCTTTGATGTGAATGATGGGGTGGGAATTCCCATGAATACTGAAGTAAATCATGCTGGAAGCCACTTGCCGCATGGTGGAAAATGTTCCAGGGAACGCCCGCTTGAGGAGCGGCATCAACCACTTCAATCGTTGGTAATATTTGAGAACAAACTTCTGATTTTCAGCGGGAATAACGGCTCCGATTCGATAACCGAAAACCGCTTTTAACGGCAATGCGATGAGGTCGTTTTCGGTTTTCCCTTTAACTCTCGCCCACTTCAACGCTCCGGCTTCGGAACTATCGGTGCCACTTCCACTCACGTAGATAAAGGTGCATTTTTCTTTCGGACCGATGGCTTTTGCAAACTGCAACGTGGTTTGGTAGGTGTTCCGAAAATAATCATCTTCTTTCATGCCGATGTAACTCACTCCAGCACAGAAAAAACAAGCATCGTACCCCTCCAATTGGAGATCATTTTCCTTCAACAACAAAAAATCGGGGACCAAATATTCCCGAAATTTAGGATGTTGTATCCCGCTTGATTTTCGGCTCACCCCCAAAACTTCGGTTACGCGATCATCCTTCAAACACTCCAACAAAACCCCTTCCCCAATCATTCCAGTTACTCCTGTGATGATGACTTTCATGAATTAAATCGCTTTGATGATAAATATTCCATGCTTGCAAGAAAAATGATTAAGTTTTAATTAAGAATTTTGAATCTTATTAAGCTCGTCAAAGTATGTAAGCTTCTCCTTAAATTCATCGTTCATGCTATTGTTAAAGTAAGCGATCTTGATTCTTTTATTGTTACTCTCGAGAAGTTCAAATTCAGACACTTCTTTCCATTTGAATCTGACAGATTTTGCATGAGTGTCCCTTTTTGGATTGCCAACAGGATATAAAACTTTACCTGCTTTAAGTACCCTTTTTCCATATATAGGAAATAATGCCCCATTCGGCATTGAAATAATTGAAATTGTTAGAATGTCCAAATTGATTTCCTCGTATAAAATCGTAATAAAATATGTCAAGCATATCTTTTTAGTTTTATCTGGTAGTGTGTAGAAAGTTGGCAAACATGCCTCATCATATGTTTTTTCTATACCACTTACATCTAGAGTTCCATTGTAACTATTTTGGTTATTACCAACGAATATGTCACTAGTATAGTCTCCAATATTTCTGGTTTGAACAGTTTTGAGGTCAATATGAATAAAAGCATCATCAACTTCAAAAAATAAATCTGCGCCAATAGGGGCTGAATTTGGTTGTCCAATGCCCTTTCCGTTTAGCAAAGAATAAACGATTCTTTCTGCACCTGTTGCAAAATCTGAAATTCCTTTGCCTTCTTCATTTGGATTCCATTTAGAATACCAATCTTTTTTTATTCTATATTTTGTTTTGAAACCGTGAAGCAACTCATCTTCAGCAAACTTTAAAAAGTAAAAATACTTATTCAAATACTTTTGCTCTAGTTTTTCGATCTGCTTGAGTTGTTCCACTTGTTTTTTTGTTAGATTTTTCATATTCATCCAATTCAATTTTAATCACTTCTGCAATTTTTTGAGCTAGTAAAACGGGTACTGCATTTCCGATTTGTTTGTGCATATTTCCTAGACTGCCCGTGAAAATAAAATCATCAGGAAAAGTTTGAATAATAGCACATTCTCTTACCGACATTCTTCGCTCTCTATTTGGGTGAATTTCAGGCCCTGTGGCGGTAATAGTGTCACTTGGTAATTCCCAATTGTTTATTCTTAAGGATTGCTCAAATTTTATTTCTTTTAATTCTAACTCGGTTACCGCTTTATCATATTTATCATCAAATCCTAGTATCTTTTTCAATTCCCACCAATCCTTAGGATTAGGAATACTACCTGAATTGTTATCTTTTCTGAACCAATGACCTGCTGTATGGGCATATCCAAAGTGTTCATCTACTTTTTTAGTAGACCAACCGCTTCTATCTCTCCAATATTTTAGATAATCACAAATATCATGTTGATTTACTTTGTGTTTCCTTCCCCAAAATTTATCGGCAACATTTGTTCTAGCAAGATGATTATAAATGATTTTATTTTCTAGTTCAAATGATTTATCTCTTGTTCTAATATTTGCCAAATGGCCAACAACATCTTTTACTGAAACATAAGGTTTTAGTGAATTATTAAAAAGGTCATTCACCAGGCCATGAGACTTTTCTGGAAAAGGGTTTTTTAATCCTAGACGATTGCCTATAATTACAACTCTTTCTCTGTTTTGAGGAACTCCATAATCAGATGCTTTTAGTAATCTGTACTCAACATTATAACCTAATGATTTGAAGTCTTCAATAATCATTTTAATAACCTTACCTTGTTGCATCGAGAGAAGTCCTTTTACATTCTCACCAACAAAAAATTTAGGTTGCTTATCTTTTATCAGACGCAGTAGTTCTTTGTACAAGAAATTACGCTCATCTTCCATACTACGTTTTACATTCGCAACAGAAAAGCCTTGGCACGGGAATCCGCCCAAAAGAATATCGAAATCGTTTGGAATCTCCGAACTATTAATTTTTGTTATGTCACCATAAACAATATGATCGCCTATGTTTAATTTGTAAGTTTCAACAGCCTCTTTAAAAAAATCATTAGCCCATATGACTTCAAAACCGGCTTTAATGAAACCTAGATCGAGACCGCCACAACCGGAAAAAAGACTTGCTATTTTGTATTTTTCTCTCATTTAATTTTCCTTCTTACTTTTTATCAAATTTACAAATTTATTGTGGTTTTATCCTTCCCCAATCATTCCGGTTACTCCTGTGATGATAACTTTCATGCATTAAATCGATTTGATGATTGCTTCAAATTCTTCATGAGATAATTCTCCTTGAATGGTTTGAATCACCGCTTGAAATGCTTCTTCAGGAGCATTACTCTTGAAGTTTCGTAAAACCTGGGCATTTTCTTCAATTCTCCGGGCAGGCACAATGTACTTAAACCAAAGCAAAAGGGTTGAAAATTCCATCTGCTGCATGATTTTGATTTGATGTTGGATCAATTCTTCATCAGAAAAATGCTTTTGTAGTTTTTCTTCCAACTCAACATCTTCTTCGTCGATATGATCCAAGTATGCACTTTGAAAGTCACACAAATTCAAATAGATCAAATGGCCTTGGTCATCGGTTTGCGTTCCATCCAAATTTTTAATGGATTCAAAAAGGTGATTTTCCCATTCCTCAATGTCGGTATGATCTTCAAAATACGGTTCCGCAGCTAAGGCATTTTTTTCTTCCAAGGGTTTTAGAATAAATTCATTCTCCGTTTTGGTATGATCTTTTAAAAGGAAGAAAACCTCTTCGGCTAATTTCTTAAGTTTTTCAACCTGTTGTTGATCTGAGAATTTGGTCTTTCCCGTTAAAAGCGTTAACTGCCCCAAGGCATGTCGGAGTCCTTTGTGAGGAGGATCCAATGATTTAAATCTTTCCATTTTCTTATTTTACTACTACTGAATGATTGGATTTTTCCTCCATTCTTCCAATCGGTGAAACCGAAAGTCCGTTTTCGGCCATCAGCGATTCAAAGGAGGATTGAGAAGATGGATCTACGGCTACCAATAGACCACCGCTGGTTTGAGGATCGGCCAAAAGGAGGTAATCTTCTTCCTGCAAAAGTTGAACATCGTGACCGTAGCTTTTCCAATTGCGTTGGGTTCCTCCCGGAACAGCTTTTTGCTCCAAATACGCGGGAACACAAGGAAGAAACGGAACTTTACCTTTCTCGATCACCGCCGTTAATCCACTTCCTTTGGCCATTTCGAGGGCGTGTCCTAACAATCCAAAACCTGTAACATCGGTTAAGGCGTGAACCTCTTCCATCGGCCCCAAAATGGAACCGATTTTATTTAAGGTCGTCATCGAATGAATGGCCAATTGGACATCTTCTTCCGATACAATTCCTTTCTTTTGAGCGGTGGTAATGATTCCAACGCCCAAAGGTTTGGTGAGATAAAGGAGGTCGCCGTTGCGGGCGGTGTTGTTTTGTTTTAAATGATTTTTCTTCACCATGCCCGTTACCGCCAATCCGAAGATGGGCTCCGGACAGTCGATGCTGTGGCCGCCCGCCAGCGGAATGCCGGCTTCGGCACACGCAGCTTTTCCTCCGTCCAACACAAAGCCGGCAATTTCAGGTTCTAGTTTATCCATGGGCCAACCCAAAATGGCGATGGCCATGGTAGGCGTTCCGCCCATGGCATACACATCGGAAATGGCATTCACTGCGGCGATTTTTCCAAAAGTGAATGGATCATCAACAATGGGCATGAAAAAATCGGTGGTGGAAATGATGCAATCTTCCTCGTTGATGGCGTAAACCGCTGCATCGTCGTTGCTGGCATTGCCTACTAGTAAATTAGGAAAGTGGGATTGGCTTCTGGATTGGTGAAGGATTCGATCCAAAACGGCAGGAGCAATTTTACATCCACAGCCTGCTCCGTGGGAATATTGGGTAAGTTTAACGGACATTCAACAAAAGTACTATTCTTTTAAGTGAATAGCTCCCGAGTTGATGCAATATCGTAATCCAGTTGGAGCCGGACCATCGTTAAAAACATGACCCAAATGTCCGCCGCAACTTTGGCACATCACCTCTTCTCGAATCATTCCAAAACTGGTATCCATTTCACTCATGATCACCTCTTTGGATTTTGGTGCGGTGAACGAAGGCCACCCACAGCCGCTGTCGAATTTTGAGACGCCCTCAAACAATTCCTCACCGCAACCTGCGCAAACATACAATCCGTTGGTTTTCGTGTCCCAATATTTTCCGGTAAATGCCCGTTCTGTTCCTTTTTCCCTCAAAATTCGGTACGCTTCAGGATCTAAAATTTCTCTCCACTCCGACTCTGTTTTTTGATTTTTCATGCATTCATAACGTTACTTTTGGCATTTCGGTTTTACCTTTATTCCACATGAACGAAAAGAATTTCGACGTTTTAAAAAGTCTACTTTTATCCGAACAAACCATTTGCGATTCGGAGCAATTGGAACGATTGGGATCGGATGAAACCGAGGATTTTTGTTTTCCTCCGTCCATCGCTCTTGCGCCCAAAACCACGGAAGAAGTGGCGAAAATTGCCGCCTATTGCCACCAAGAGGGAATTCCCCTTACCGTTCGCGGTGGCGGCACGGGCTTGTCGGGTGGAGCGCTACCCGTTCACCAAGGGGTGGTCGTGCTAACCCATTTGCTCGATTCTATCGAAATCGATACCGATAATTTGCAAGTCACCGTTGGACCTGGAGTCATCAACCAAAATCTTCGAGATGCCGTTGAAGCCGTTGGCCTTTTTTATCCGCCCGATCCATCTTCCAAAGGTTCGTGCTTTTTGGGCGGCAATTTGGCCGAAAATGCAGGTGGACCTCGAGCGGTAAAATACGGCGTTACCAAGGATTATGTTTTGGGATTGGAAGTAGTCTTGGCCGATGGAAAAATCATCCAAACTGGGGCTCGAACCCTTAAAAATTCAACCGGTTACAACCTCACCCAGTTGTTCATTGGCAGTGAAGGCACGCTGGGAATCATCACCAAAATTCACCTGAAACTCATTCCAAAACCGCTTCACGATTTGTTGCTGCTGCTTCCATTTGAAAACATGGAAGATGCGTGTTCGGCCGTTTCCGACATTTTCAAAGCGGGAATTACACCTTCGGCCTTGGAGTTCATGGAGCGAAACGCCATCGAATGGTCGGCCCAATATTTGGGAGAATCGCTCAGCATTCCGACCAACATTCAAGCTCATTTATTGATTGAATTGGATGGCCGCCATTTGGAAGTGCTTTATCAAGATGCGGAAACCATAGCGGCCGTTTGCGAGAAATACCCCACCGGCGAAATTCTCATGGCTGATGCCTCCCATCAAAAAGAACAACTTTGGAAAATTCGCCGAAACGTTGCTCATGCGGTGAAAGCCAACTCCGTTTATAAGGAAGAAGACACCGTAGTCCCTCGATTTCAGATGCCTCTGTTGCTCAAAACCGTCAAAGAAATCGGAAAAAAATACGGATTTGAATCGGTTTGTTACGGACACGTTGGCGATGGGAATTTGCACGTCAACATCATTCGAGGAAATTTATCGGACGATGCTTGGCAAACCACGGTCATGGAGGGCATTTCAGAATTGTTCCAAGCCGTGAAGGAAATGGGAGGAACCATTTCAGGCGAACACGGCATCGGGTACGTTCAAAAAAACTACCTCTCCATTGTGTTTTCGGAAACGGAATTGAACCTCATGCGTTCCATCAAACAACAGTTCGACCCCAAGGGAATCCTTAATCCCGGTAAAATTTTCCCAGATTCATGAGTGCAGCAAACAGTTTCGGTCAATTTCTCAGCATCTCCACCTTTGGTGAATCCCACGGACCGGCCATCGGGGTGGTGATCGATGGATTTCCGTCTCAATTTGAAATCGATTGGGATGCGTTTTCCGCTGAAATGAATCGACGAAAGCCTGGACAATCGACCTTTACCACTGCACGCAATGAAAGCGATGAAGTAGAAGTTCTTTCGGGAATTTTTCAGGGGAAGACCACCGGAGCCCCCATCGCCTTGCTCATTCGAAATCGGGATCAGCGGCCGGCCGATTACGAAGAAATGGAACGGTCTTTCCGGCCGGGCCACGCAGATTTTACCTACCAAGCGAAATTTGGGATTCGGGATCCGCGCGGTGGAGGACGAAGTTCGGCCCGAGAAACGGTAGCGAGGGTGGCTGCAGGAGCGTTGGCCCAGCAGTTTCTTGTTCAACAAGGCATCCAAATTTCCAGTTACGTTTCGTCCGTTCATCACCTTTCCGTACCCTTTTCAAACGATTTTTTCGACCGAAACGCCATCGATGAAAGTCCCATTCGCTGTCCGCACCCCGAAATCTCCAAAAAAATGGAGGATTTCATTCTTGAAACAAAAGAAAAGGGCGATTCGGTTGGAGGAATCATCACCACCGTTGTTCAGGGTCTTCCAGCTGGGTTAGGGAATCCGGTTTTTCACCGTTTCGAATCCCAGCTTGCCTATGCGATGCTTTCCATCAACGCCACCAAAGGGTTTGAGATGGGCGATGGATTTGCTTCAACCCTACGTTTTGGAAGTGAAAACAACGATGAATTTGTTAGCATGGAGCAAGGGAAGGCGATGACTTCAACCAACCACAGTGGCGGAGTTCTTGGAGGAATCACGAATGGCATGCCCGTTTGGTTTCGGGTGGCTTTTAAACCTACTTCTACGATTTCCGTGGATCAATCGACCATCAATATCCAGGGCGAGCCCACAACATTGAAAGCAAAAGGACGGCACGACCCTAGCGTTCTTCCACGTGCAGTTCCGATTGTGGATGCGATGACGGCCTTAACGGTCCTCGATTTTTGGTTGTGGCAACGCGCCTATCAATCCATCTAATTCTTATTTTTGACGTATGAAACCATCCGAAATCCTTCATCAAAATATTCAAGAAGCCCAACAGGTTTTAAGTCATTTTTTGTCTCAAGAAGATCAATCGAAAAACTTTGATCATGCTGTGGAATTGATGGTGGCTTGTTTGAAGAACGGGGGGAAAATCATTTCGTGCGGGAATGGAGGATCGATGTGCGATGCCATGCACTTTGCCGAAGAACTTTCGGGCAGGTTTCGGGAAAATCGCCGGGCATTGGCAGCGGTGAGCATTTCGGATCCATCCCATATTTCTTGCGTAGGAAACGATTACGGATATAACTTCATTTTTTCCCGTTATTTAGAAGCATTGGGCAAACCCGGTGATGTTTTGTTGGGGATTTCTACCAGTGGAAACTCTGGAAATGTTTTGGAAGCCATCAAAGTAGCCAAAGAAATGGGAATAAAAGTGGTGGGTTTAACCGGAAAAGATGGGGGCAAAATGCGGGGACTGTGCGATGCTGAAATTTGCGCACCCACCACCCCTTTTGCCGACCGAGCTCAAGAATTACACATCAAAATCATCCATTCTTTTATTCAATCCATCGAAGCTCAAATGGGATGAGAATACGTCCGACTCCGCTTGCGGTATTAAAAAAGTATTGGGGTTTCGACGCCTTTCGACCGTTGCAGGAGGAGATCATTCAAGCTGCGATGAAAGGCGATACCTTGGCCCTACTTCCTACCGGCGGAGGAAAGTCCATTTGTTTTCAAGTTCCCGGAATGGTTTTGGATGGAATCACCATCGTTGTATCTCCACTCGTGGCATTGATGCAGGATCAAGTCGAAAACCTAAAACAGAAAGGAATCCCAGCCTACTATCTTTCTGGTCATCAATCGTTTCACGAACAAGATGTTATCCTGGACAATTGCATTTTTGGAGGAACGAAATTTCTGTACATTTCTCCAGAACGGCTCCAACAACCGTTGTTTCAGGAACGCTTAAAACAAATGAACGTGGGGTTGTTGGCCATTGATGAAGCACATTGCATTTCCCAATGGGGACACCAATTTCGTCCGGAATACCGCCAAATCGCAAAGATCAGGGAATTGATTCCCAACACTCCTTGTTTGGCGGTAACGGCAACGGCCACCGAAAAAGTAGTTGAAGACATTTCTATTCAACTGAATCTGCTTCGACCAACCCTTTTCAAACAATCGTTTGTACGAGAAAATTTGAGTTACAATGTGCGCAAAGGGGCCAATAAATTTGCGTTGTTGGTGGAAGTACTTCAACCTTTCAAGGCCTTTTCTACCATTGTTTTTGTGAACACCCGGGCCCATGCCGAGGAAGTTGCACGTTTTTTAAATCACAACCATTTTTCTGCAGGATTTTATCACGCTGGTTTGAAGGCCAAGGACCGAGAAAAGATTCAGGAAGATTGGATACAAAATAAATTTAGGACGATGGTGGCCACCAATGCTTTTGGCATGGGAATCGACAAACCCGATGTTCGATTGGTGGTGCATTACGATTTACCGGCCTCTCCGGAAGCGTATTTTCAGGAGGCAGGACGAGCAGGCCGAGACGGCGAACGCGCCTATTCGGTGGTTTTGTTCGACGAATTGGATGAGAAAATTCAAAGTGACAAACTTCAACAAAGCTTTCTTGAACTTGAATCCATTGAGGTCGTTTACAACAAACTTTGCAATCATTTTCAAATCGCCCTTGGCGACCAGCCCGAGCAACATTTTTCCCTTTCTTTGCGAAATTTCTGCCATTCATTTCAACTTCAACCCGTGAAAACGGTGGTTGCGTTGAAGGCCCTGCACCAAATGGGCGTATTGGTTTACGACTCGGAAACCATCCGTCCTGATCGCATCAAAGCCATTGCAGAACCCACCCATTTGTATGCTTTTCAATTGGAAAATTCGCAGTGGGGGTGGTTGGCTCAGGCGTTGGTTCGTATGGATGGAAACTTGTTTCACGGTTATTCCCGCATCGACCTCGAAAAAATCAGCAATTTCACCCAGCAGCCGAAAGAAAAAATCCTTCAAGGTCTCCTTGCCCTTCATCAACTTCAACTGTTCGATTTCCAAGCGGGCACCGATGAGCCTTGGATTGAGTTTTTATCTCCTCGAAAAACCAAATTGGATGTTCAACCGTACCTGGAATTAAAAAAATGGGAAGAAACAATTTGGAAGCAGTGGACCACTTTTTTAGGATTTTGTAAGGAAGAAGAACATTGTAGGACCGCACTTTTACTGCAATACTTTGGAGAAAATGCACCTGCTTGCGGGCATTGCGATGTTTGCAGAAAAAAGAAACAAACCGAAAGCTTATCAACGGGTGAGTTAAAAGAAGCCATTTGGAAAGATTTTACCAAACAACGCATTTGGGGAAAATCGGAGTTGTTGGAAAAATGGAATTGTAGCAAAAATGTACTGCATGCCATTCTCGAAGAATTGCTGTTGGAAGAATTGATTGTTGAATTGGAAGAAGATGCCTATGAACGTCGATAAAACAGCAATAATTTTTGTTTCTTCCGACCCCATTTTTGACCAACGGGCACAAAAAGTAAAGGAATCGCTCTCAAAAATGGGTTATTCGGTACAGATTTGTGGTATTGAACGTCATAAGGAAGCATTCGAAACGGAAGATTTGAGATGGAAAATGTCTATCAAAAGTGGGCCTCTCTTTTACTTGTTCCTTGGACTAAAAATTCTTCTACACTTGCGAAAAAATCCGCCCACCTTGGTTTGGGCTTGCGATCCCGACACGTTGTGGGCGGCAGGACTCATGAAACGTTGGAAATCGTTTTTCCTGGTGTACGACAGCCATGAATGGTTTACCGAAGTTCCAGAATTAGAAGGAAAGGGTTTAAAAAAATGGATTTGGAACCAATTGGAAAACCGAAGCGCTCGAAATAGTGATGTTTGCCTCACGGTTTCCAACCCCATCGCCGAGCAATTATCCGAAAAAACAGGAAGAGAATTTCAGGTGTTGATGAACATGCCCAACCTAACTTCATTCGAGCCACAAAAAGAGAAAGAATGCATCATCATGTATCAAGGTGCCATCAACCAAGGCAGAAGAGTTCGAGAACTCATCGCAGCGATTGAACATGCACCAAAATGGGAAGTTTGGATCGCCGGAAAAGGAGATGAGGAAGAATCGATTAAATCATGGAGCAAATCATTGCACTACCAACATCGCATCAAGTGGCTCGGAATGCTATCGAAATCAGAATTAGCCAAGGCAACGAAACAAGCCAAAGTTGGATACAACGGCTTGGATTGGCAGCAAAGCAAGAGTTACGAGTTCAGTTTAGCCAATAAGTTTTTTGATTACGTATCCTTGGGTATTCCGGTGATCACAGCACCAACACCAACCTATCGAGCCATGATGCAATCCTACAACGTTGGTTGGGTGGAAGACGATTCCATTGTTTCCATTTTAGATCAAATCGAAAAAGAACCCATGGAGTACAAAAATCGGGTTGATGCCTGTAAATTTGCAAAGAACATTTGGACATGGGAAGAACAATGGAAATCAATTCAAACATGGATCCCATGAAGGTCGGTTTTTTTCTTCCAACGTTCAACAATTTAGAGGAATTGAAGAAAGCCATCAATTCCATTTTGCCGCATTCCGTGCCTTTTGTGGTTGGAGTGGATGGATCGACCGATGGCACGGTAGAATGGCTTCAACAAAACCATTATTCCTTTCTACATCATCCCAAATTTGAAAATCGAGGAAGGGCAGCAACGAGAAATTTGGCAATGCAATTGGATTGGGATTGGATCATTTTTATGGATTCGGATATGGAGTTTACGGGGAACATCCAGCCATTTTATCAAAATCCTTCCAACACCCACATTTATGTTGGCAGCGTTCATTACGAAAACAAAGAACACAATTCGTGGTTGGATTATTGTTCAAGTAGAGGGGTTAATAAATCAAAAGTAGGAGTTATTACTTTTGAATCATTTACGACAGGAATTTGTGCTGTACCACGACCTCTATTTCAACATTTGAAAGGGTTCGATGAACAGTTTACCACCTACGGAGGAGAAGATTTAGAATTTGCAATTCGAGCCAAAAACCACCATGCCCCTTTTTTCAAGTCCAATGATTTGCATGTGAAATCATCGGAAAATAAACCACTAGAAACAGCATTGAACCAAATGCATGATTTTGGAAAAATAGGATTGAGAATTATCCAAAAAAAGCATCCCAACTTGGCGATGTACGGAATAAAAAGTCGCATTCCGGTTTCGTTTTATTCAATAACATTGAAAATACAAGACCATTTACCTAAGAATCTTCGGAGGATGTGCATACACTATTTGGTGTATTGTTCGGTAAGAAGAGGTTATTACTCAAAAAGTATCTGACCTAAATCAAAAAGTTGAGCGTCTTCCACTTTAAACAGACGAGCTGGATGTTTTTCGATAATGTAGTAATCGTGGGTTGCCAATAAAACAGCAGTACCTTTTTCGGCAATATCCTTGAACAATTGGATAATTTCCAAAGAAGTATCGGGATCGAGGTTTCCGGTTGGCTCATCGGCTAAGATGATTTCGGGATGATTTAGAAGAGCGCGTGCAATGGCCAAACGTTGTTGTTCACCACCCGATAATTGATGAGGTGATTTATCTAGGATATGCGGCAAGTTGACCAACTCAAGCACCTCATTCATTCGGGTTTCCATCAACGATTGATCTTCCCAACCTGTTGCTTCCAACACGAACAATAAATTTGCTTTCACTGTTCGATCGAACAACAATTGAAAATCTTGAAAGACGATTCCAATTTTTCTTCTCAATTGGGGAATATCTTTCATTGGAATCCCAGGTAAATGGAATCCACAAATCTCAACCGCCCCCGAATCAATATCGTGATCGGCATAAAAACTGCGCATCATGGTAGATTTTCCGCTTCCGGTTTTTCCAATGAGGTATGAAAATTCACCTTTATTTAAAGAAAAATTCACTCCTTTAAGGATGTTCATTCCTTCGTGAGAAACCGATAAATCCGTTACCTTTAAGATTTCATTCATACCCTTCAAAGATACATCAAAATGCAAGAAATTGAAACTTGGAGATGCCGTGTAGCATGTGCTCCACTTCGTAAAGAAAAGACTGATAAATCTGAGATGGTTAATCAGGTTTTATTTGGAGAGGATGTTGAAATTTTAGAAGAACATGGGAATTGGGTTAGGGTATCAATAAAATTTGATGGTTACGAAGGGTTTATGGAAAAAAAAGTATTGCACTTCAAACCTAAGCCGTTGAATCATTCTTACCACATCCTATCTCATCAATTGGTCGAATTCCCAGATGGCAGAATAACGCTTCCATTTGGAGCTCAATCTGAATTTGGAAGCGAAGCAATACTTGGTTTGGATTGGTCAATCAATCAATTTTTAGGAGTTCCCTATTTGTGGGGTGGAAAATCTACTTTCGGCACCGATTGCAGCGGATTTGTTCAAACAGCTTTCCGAGTATTGGGAATACCTCTGCCGCGAAATGCTTACCAACAAGTAGAAGTTGGAAAAACCGTACATTTCGCCAATGAAGCCATTCCTGGAGATCTAGCATTTTTTTCCAACAAAGAAGGAAAAATCATTCATGTTGGAATCTGTTTAGAAAATCATGAAATTGTTCATGCCTCAGGTTGGGTAAAAATAGACGTATTGGACCAACAAGGAATATTCAATCGAGAAACCCAACAATACACCCATCACCTCGCAACCATCAAACGATTAGGTTAAAACATAAAAGAGGGGTTGACAAAAGTCAACCCCTCTTTTAATATGGGAAAATTGAACGATTAATAATCTTTACCAGCATTCAACTTGTTAAACGATTAGATTAAACATAAAAGAGGGGATGACAAATGTCAACCCCTCTTTTAATATGGGAAAATTGAACGATTAATAATCTTTACCAGCATTCATCTTGTTAGGAGCCGCAGGTTTAGCAGAACCGGTTTCACCTGGTTTAGCAATGCGGAACTCAACTCGGCGATTCAAATACTGACGGAAATCGTATTTTGGAGACCAAGAATCTGGCAATCCAGGAACCATTGGAGCTGATTCACCATCGAACTTCACCATGAATCGATCGGCGTTGATTCCGTACTTGGAAACAATGTAATCGGTTACTTTAGTAGCACGATTGTAAGACAATTTCTTGTTGTATTCAGCATTCTCACGGTTGTCGGTATGACCAGTTACTACCAATTTGATACTTGGGCAAGCAATCATCATCATAGCTACTTCGTGCAAGGCTGCATTGAATTCAGGTTTGATGTAGAAGCGATTCAAATCGAAGTGAACCATTGGAAGATTAGTTGGGTTACAAACTGTTCCTTTTCCGAAACCGCCTTTTCCACCTTTTCCACTATTATTACCACCTGTGTTATCGCCACCAGCATTGTCGCCACCAGTGTTATCGCCAGCATCACCTTCATCGTAAGAATCATCTCCACCGTTTCCAGCACCGTAATAAATTGATTTAGGATTTCGGGGATCTAAAAGGTTATTGGTATCAACCGGAGCATTTCTATCAACAACCAATTTATTAACGCTTTCACCTTTTTCGTTTACGTTTTTTGGATCTGGAGAGAATGGTTCAGCATCTAAGTGATTTGGCACTCCATCTTTATCGGAATCCAAAGACATCCCTTTAGAATCAACTTGTGCATCAGCTGGAGTATTTGGCTCCTGATCTACATAGTTAGGCACACCATCTTTGTCATCATCAGCTGTAATGTTCTTGATTTTCTCTTTGCTTTCCGCTAATTCTTTGTAAGCGGGCTCCAAAGGATTTTCCCACCAAAGAGAAGTTTGAGCTTTTCCAAGACGGTACTCGAAAGTAGCGTTAACAAAAGAATAATTGTCGAAATCTTTGGTATTGGTTAGTGTATTATCAGGAGCAGATGTGAAAGCACGAGTATCCAAATAATCATCAGATGTTCTAGTGAAAGAGTACTCTAAACCAACGGCATAGTTTTTACCCAATTTGTATTGAAGTCCTGTTCCCAAACGAGCTGTAACATTCCATTTAATATCATTATAATCGCGGGTAAAGCTTGGACCTTCAGATTCGTATGTACCATCAAAAACATCAGCCAATTTACTCTTGATTTCTTTTTGAGAAAGTTTATCAAAATCTACTCCAGAGAAATCGTAAATATTACCAGAAGCATCCAATGCATCAACTTTGGTGTTGTATGTCATTGCACCCATACCAGCGAACATATACAAATTCCATTTGCTGCTCTTGCGGTAAAAATTCAAGTTGTTCAAAGAAATAACACCTTGCAAAGAAAAATCTTTGATATTGGTTTTATAATTGTAAACAAACAAACGGTTAGCTGCGATGTATTTGGTTAAAGCAGGATTCGTTTTATACAAAGTACGAATAGAACCCGTAGTTCTTAAATCACGACCAGTGGCATTTCCCAAAAGAGCATATCCACGAAGTGAAAAAGTGTGACCGAAGGACTTGCGAACATCCAAGGCATAACCCAATGAAGGATTCTTAGATTTCACATCACCAGTAACGTTTAGGTTACCAACGTGAAGACCCACCGCCCACTGATCTTTTTTACGATCTGGGAAATTGGCATTCTCTGCTTTATCAGAAGCAGTTTTTTTGTTTAACGCTTGGGAAAAAGCAACTTCTGAAGAAAATACTGCAGAAAGAAAACCAAAAGCAATTAAACTTTTGGAAAGTGATTTTTTGAACATAGTTGTTGGTTTACAATCTGTCTAACTTCCACAAAGTTACAAACATTTGTCAACACACCAAATTTTTTAAAAAAATTTATACCCTCATTATCAAAATTTGCGAATTTTGAAGCATGGAACAAAAAACGATCATCATCACTGGAGTAAGCAAAGGCATTGGCCTCGAAACTGTAAAGAAATTTATTTCTAAAGATTGGTCGGTGATCGGCCTAGGAAGAAATAATCCAGAAATCAATCATCCCTATTTTAAATTCATCCCCTGTGAAATTTCTAAATATGCCTCGGTTCAACAAGCCGTCGCATCCGCTTTGGAATATTCAAAAGGAAATGTTGATGTGTTATTGAACAATGCTGGATTTGGAACATTCGGAAGCATTACCGATTTACCCATCGAAAAATGGGAAGGAATGTTTCAGGTAAACGTTCACGGACTCATGTACGTAACCCGAGAAGTTGTGCCCGCCATGAAAAAGAATCAATCCGGACACATCATCAATATTTCTTCCATCGCTGGATTAAATGGAATCGTCAACGGTTCCGGCTATGCTGCTACCAAGCATGCCGTAAAAGGCATTTCTCATTCGTTGTATGCCGAATTGCGAACCGACGGAATAAAAGTAACCGCCGTTTATCCAGGATCGGTAAAAACCAATTTCTTTGATGAGGTTGAAGGCATCACTGCAAACGATAATATGCTTGAACCTAAAGATGTGGCTGAAGCCATTTGGTATCTCGCCAATACTTCTCCCAACTTTTTACCGGTCGATTTTGAAATTCGCCCCCTTAACCCCAACACCAAAAAATGAGAAGCATCGCAATCTTTATAGGAGTACTTGCGGTATTTTTTGCATCATCAAAAAATCAGCCGCTCGTTAAATCGGTTAATCCGTTCATCGGAACGGGTGGTCACGGACATACTTATCCGGGCGCATCGCTTCCGTTTGGCATGGTGCAGCTTTCGCCCGACACACGTTTGGACGGTTGGGATGGTTGTTCAGGATATCACTACTCCGACTCCATGATTTATGGGTTTAGCCACACCCACCTTTCAGGCACGGGAATAGCAGATTACAACGATTTGCTGATCACTCCTTTCATCAAAAACCCCAATGCTTCAAAAACCTATGACCTGGCCTCCTCGTTTTCAAAAAACAACGAACACGCCGAGCCAGGTTTCTACGAAGTAACCTTCAACAACCAAATCAAAACCCAACTCACCACCACCACCCGAACCGGATTCCATTCCTATCAATTTCCACAAAATGAAACCCCTTACCTCAGTTTCGATTTGCAACACCGCGACCAATTGATGGATGTTTCTTACACCTTTATTTCACCAACCAAAATAGTTGGACACCGAGTTTCTAAAGCATGGGCCAATGAACAGCATTTTTATTTCACCATCGAGTTCAATCAACCCTACGAATTGGTGCATGAAGGATCTTCAAAAATCTTCCCTAAAAATCAAAATTCAATCCTAAAAAATACCTCTTTCCGACTCAAGTTCAAGCAACAAGCCGTTTTGGTCAAAGTAGGCACTTCGTTTACCTCCATCGCTAATTCCCAACTCAATTTGCAGCAAGAACTTCCGCATTGGGATTTCAAACTCGCCAAGTTAACCGCTTCTCAAACATGGGAAAAAGAACTCTCCAAAATCATGATTGAAGAAATGGATCCCAACAAACGCAGCATTTTCTACACCGCTTTGTACCATTCCTTCCTCAATCCCAATACCTATTCCGATGTGAATGGGGAATACCGAGGAGTGGATGGAAAAATCCATATCACCAAACTAGGTCATACCGAGTATACCGTCTTTTCTCTTTGGGATACGTTCCGAGCAACTCACCCATTGCTCAACCTTCTTCAACCCGAACGCAGCGAAGATTTTATCCAAACCTTCCTCAATCATTACGAGCAATCGGGCCGCCTACCGGTTTGGGAATTGGCCGGGAACGAAACCGAATGCATGATCGGTTACCATGCCGCCCCGGTAATTTTGGATGCCCATCGACAGAAAATTCCTATGAATGTTTCCCTCGCGGCCCAAGCCATGGTCGCCTCAGGAAATGCCGATGTTTTTGGACTTCCCTCCTACCGCAAATACGGTTATGTACGCTCGGAAGATGAGTCGGAAGATGTTTCCCGAACGTTGGAATACGCCTTCGACGATTGGTGTACGGCGAAAATGACTGAAATCGCCGGTGATCGCAAAAATTCCTTATCCTATCTTCAGCGCAGCTACCACTGGATGAACGTTTTTGATCCTAAATCTCTTTTCTTCAAAGGAAAATCCAACGCGGAATTCGATCGACAATTTGATCCAGCCGAAGTCAATTTCCATTACACAGAAGCCAATGCTTGGCAATACTCCATGTTCGTTCCCCATCATTATAAAGAATACGCCCAGCTTGCTGGTGGAAACGAAAAAGTTCTTCAACATTTGGATCAGCTGTTTACCACCGATTCAAAAACAAACGGCCGGGAGCAAGCCGACATCACTGGATTAATAGGCCAATACGCCCACGGAAATGAACCCAGTCACCACATGGCCTATTTTTATCATGTTCTCAACTCGTTTGAAAAAGGATCGAAAATGGTGCACCAAATTTTATCTACCCAATACCAGAACCAACCCGACGGACTTTCAGGCAATGAAGATTGCGGACAAATGAGTTCTTGGTACAATTGGTCGGCCATAGGTTTGTATCCCTTTTGTCCGGGCGACGGAAATTTGGTAGCTTCCCTGCCCTATTTCAAAAAGTCAACCGTACAACTTCCAAACGGGAAGAAACTCTTCATTAAAAATTCTTTGAAAAGTGGATTTGATGGACAAGCATATTGGAACGGAAAACCTTTAGAAACGCCATTTCTTTCGCACGACCTCCTTCGACAAGGAGGAACGTTGGACTACCGTAAAAAGGAAATCACCGAAAAGGCCACAACAAATGTGAAGCAAATTGATGTTCCGTATGTGGCCATACCGGTTATTCATTCCCCTTCCATGACTTTTACCGAATCCATTTCCATTCAACTGGAAAGCATTCAACAATTGCCCATGTTGGTTTCTACCGATGGGAAAAATTGGAAGTCTTCAGAAGGCAACTCCATCGTGTTATTTAAACCCAATACCATCTTTGCAAAGGCTTACCGAGTATTGGAAGGAACCGACACTCTTTTCTCTCCAGTTGCTGAAGCACAATTCTTTAAAAGAGATTCTCTTCGCAGCATTCAACTGAATTACGAATACAGCAAAATGTACAACGGTGGCGGAAACGAAGCATTAATTGATGGAATTCGTGGCGGAAACGCCTTCAATGCGGGCGGTTGGCAAGGTACACAAACCGATTTGGAGGCGATCGTAAATTTGGGAAAATCATCTTCCATTTCCCAAGTTGGCTTGAGTTGTTTGCAGCACATTGGCGCCTGGATCGTTTTACCCTCCTCGATTGAAATTTCAACATCTACCGATGGCAAATCCTTTTCGGCTCCACAAACCTTACCTTTTTCCAACGATCTGCGAAATGAAACCAACATGAAACGGGTTTTAGAAGCAAATGTTGATTTCAAAAACGTTCAATACGTTAAGTTAAAGGCCAAAAACTACGGGAAATTGCCCGATTGGCATTTGGGTGCTGGCGGACAATCTTGGATTTTTGCTGATGAACTAATTATTCGATGATCCGATGTATCTTTGAAGCTTAGAATGGGATTCGCAAATCCAGCTGCACTTTGGGGATTATTGGCACTTACCGTACCAATTCTGGTTCACCTTTTCGATTTTCGAAGGTCGGTTACCGTTGCTTACAGCGACGTTCGATTGCTCAAAAATTTGGTTCAACAACAAAGCTCTACCCGCAACCTAAAACGATGGTTGTTGTTGTTGATTCGTTGTCTCCTTATTATTCTCGTAACCTTGGCCTTTGCGAAACCTTTCCTCGGAGCTTCTCCCAAATTAGGGAAACGGGAAGCCGTTGGAATATTCATCGATAATTCTCCTTCCATGAGTGCAGAAGGTAAAGAAGGGCCCCTGTTGGAAATGGCGAAAGAAGCTGCCCGAGAGGTGATCCAAGGAAGACCAGCCGACACCCGCTACTTGCTCACGTGTTTCGGGAACACTGCCCCTACGTTTCGTTTGAGATCGAAGGAGGAAGCTTTGGAAGCGATCGACCAAATGACGTACACCAATGCGTCCAAAACCATTTCGCAAGCAATTCAAAAGTTAAAAGAAGGATTGGCCAACGCTCCGGTGAATGGTCGTAAAATTTTCTTATTCAGCGATTTTCAAAAATCTCAATGGGGAGCGTTTACTAACGATTCTTCCATCCGAATTTTGGCCGGTATTCTAAAAGCAGAAGAGCAAAACAATATTTTCATCGATTCCGCCTGGTTTTCAACTCCTGTTTTGGGATTGAATCGTCCGGTTTCCATCGTTTACCAAATCGTGAACGAAGGAGAGATCGATCAAAAAGAAAAAAACATCCGCTTGAAAAGCGGGGACCAACTTTTGGCATCGGGGAAGTTTTCTGTAAAAGCCGGCCAAAAAACCACCGATACCTTGTCGTTCCGCCCCAATCAGGCCGGCTGGCACGATTTTACCTTGGAAATCGACGATCAACCCATCGAATTCGACAATCGCTTCACCCTCGCAGCCCAGGTTAACCGCAAAGTTCCCGTTCTGGTTGTTGCCGAAAACAACATCGCTCAAAAAATTCGACTCATTCTCAACGAAAACGATGGGTTTTCTACCCAAATTGCGTCAACAGGAAACATTCCTTACGACCAAATCAACAATTTCGACGCCATCTTTATTCAAGGTATTCCATCTTGGAATTTAGGACTAAAAGATGCGCTTCAATCTTTTCTTGACCGACGAAAATCGTTGGTGTACTTTTCAGGAAAAAACACCCAAAACGAAGCAATTTTATCGTCTTGGGGGATCCAATTAGGAACCATTCAAGGCACTTCCACCACCGAAAAAGTAGAATTAGAAGATCCTATTTTCCGAGGTGTTTTTTCAAAAATTCCACAAAACACCCGTTGGCCATCTTTGATTTCCTGGAAATCCGTGGGAGGTTCGGGAGTAACTATCTTCAAATCTGGAAATGGCGATTCTTGGATGAGTCGATTTTCGGTTCAAGGCAGTCAAGTCTTTGTTTCCGGAGCCGATCTTTCTAGCACTTCATCCGACTTTACGCAAAATGCCCTGTTTGTTCCCTTTATTTATCAAACAGCGCTACAGGGCAATGCCGCTTCGCCTCCATCTTTCCGATTGGGACAAGGGGCCAAATTCATCACCTCCCTTCCCTATTCCTCTCAAAAGCCCATCGAGTTAACTTCCAACAGAGATACCATCATTCCCGTTCAAACATCCTTCAATGGAAATGTTCAATTGGACTTTTCCCAAGTCCCCAATGAGCCCGGTTTTTACCGGTATAACCAAGAATTGGGTTTTGCCTTCAACGTTCCTACGTTTGAGTCTCAACTTAAATTCCCCAATGAAGACGACCTATCAACCTTAAAAAACCAACACCATTTCAACCTATTCGAAATTGTTGAAGCCAAGAAGGGCAGTTTACTCGGCCATTCTCCTCCCATTAAATCTACCGCTTCGCGTTGGATGCTGGGTGCAGCATTTCTCCTTTTAGGTTTCGAATGGTTCTTATCTCGAAAATGAATACAACCCTCATTCGTTCAGCTCGCATCATCGACCCTCGAAGCTCTTTTCATGGGACGGATCAAGACATCCTTATTCGAAATGGAATCATTGAAAAAATTGGTTCAATTGAAGCAGAAGATCATTTCCAAGTGGTTTCTCACCCTGGACTTGCCGTTTTTCCCGGTTTTATTGACGGACAAGCTTTTCTGGGCGAGCCTGGATTTGAAGATGCCGAAACCTTAGAATCTGGTTTATCGGCTGCGGCTCGTGGAGGATTTACTGGAGTATTTTCACTTCCCAACACTTCCCCAGCCGTACAAGACAAAACGGGGGTAGAATATCAAATTCGATCTGCTGCCGGACAGCCGTGTTCCATATATCCGATTGGCATATTGCTGAAGGAATCAACATTGGCGCCCTTGATGGAAATGGACGAAGCTGGGGCGGTAGGTTTTTACAATCCCGAAAAATCGATTCAAGATTCGAGTTTACTCATTCGCGGATTGGAGTATTCTCAACATACGGGAAAAAGAATTTTTAGTTTTCCATTGGACCTTTCGGTTTCTCCGTATGGACAAATGCACGAAGGGGTGATGTCTACCCAACTCGGTATGAAAGGATTTCCAAGTTTGGCTGAAACGATACAAATTCAAAGGGATTTATCCATATTAGCTTACGCCGGAGGCAAATTGCATATTCCTACCGTCTCAACCCAAGAATCGGTGCAATTGATTCGAACAGCGAAAAACCAAGGTTTGGATGTTACTTGCTCGGTTGACCTCAACCATTTGATTTTTTGTGACGATGATTTGGCAGGATTTGATACGAATTTCAAACTTCTACCGCCGCTTCGCGCGGCCTCCGATCGTGCTGCTTTATTGGAAGGCGTGAAGGACGGAACCATCGATCATTTGGTATCCAACCACCAACCGGTCAATTTCGACCACAAATACTGTGAATTCGGATTGGCTCAACCCGGTGCATTGGGATTGCAAACCGCAGTTTTGTTATCCTTGGAACTGTTTGACCTCGATGTGGTTAGTCGAGCTTGGTCTACCGGCATTCGCGAGGCATTCGGCTTACAGGTTGCACACATTGAGGAAGGACGTTTGGCCGAATTAAGTTTAATTGCCTTGAATCGACCATCGGTTTTTAAACATTCCGATAATTTATCCATCAGTTCGAATAGCCCGCTGTTCGACCGATCATTTCAACACACCGTAGCGGGCATCATCAACAATAATAAATCCATTTTATATGTCTAATAGTCCAATCCCGGCCGCTTTTCAATCGTTTGCCGCCCAAGTTCAACTCACCAACGAAGAAATTCAAGGCATTCAAGGAGTTTTTTCCATGGAAACTGGAAAAGAGTTGGAAGCCCAAGCTCTCTTGCAGAAGTGGTTGGTGAATCACCCCCATTGCCTGCCTTACGGCTCGTATTTGTTTGATTTACTTCTTACTGAATTTATTTTCAAGGGGTCTCAAATTTCAGAAGAGTTTTTTGAAACGGAAGAATGGGAAGCCATTGAGGATTCATTTGCCGAAGAAGGCAGCGAGTTATTGAATTTGTTGTTGTATTTAGCCGAAGCGGTGGATACCGAGTCTGAAATATCGTTAGACGACTATTTGGACGACTTTTTATTGGTAGATGAAGACGAATTTCAAGACGAGCACGAAATCTACCGCGAGGTTATTTTGTTGCGCAATCAAATTGATTCTGCCTTCCCGCCCATGATGGAAGTTTTGATGAAGAAGAAAGACGAATCGCCTTTGGGATCTATGTTTATTCCTTTGTTTGTGTTGTTCTATTACCCAGAAGAATTGGAGTTTGCTTCAGCTCAGTTGGCGAAATACGCCGATTCTTTGGAGGAAGAGCAAGCGGTTTTCGCCATGATTCGTGGTTTTGTTGAAGGACTAAAGTAATTCCATGATTCGCAAAGTATTGTTTGAAACGGCTTGGTGGACGGGATTGTGTTCGGGGGGAATAAGTTTAGCTTTTTTCGCCTACGAACAAATGAACGGCATCAATCCGTTTCATCCCTTTTACACGTTTTTATCCATTTCCATTCCCGTGATCATGGTTTTATTTGCCATTTCCTACCGAAAGCAAAAGGTAAACGGAGGATTCATTGGTACGGGAGAAGGTGTGGTTACCGGACTTTTAACGGCCTTGATTGGCACCAACATCGCTAGCATTACTCTTTACTTTTTGATGCAAGCTCAACCCGAAATTGTTCAGGAATACATTCACCAAATGAGCACCGAATTTGAGGCTCAAAAAGCTGGAATCATCAAAAACCACGGTGAAAAAGCCTACTTTGATTTGATCAACGATTTAGGAAAAACAAACTCTACCAATTTGGTTTTGGATTATTTCATCAAATCATCGGCAATTCAGTTTATATTCGCATTGTTTGCCGCAGCATTCTTCAGAAAAAAAGCATCATGAATTCAACCGGATTATTTCAAATCAATTTCGTACGCTGGGGGCTCATCTTGGGTGGGGTTTCCGTACTTCTTACCTTGCTGATTAATACTCTTTTGGGTCCAGATTGGCCGGTAAGAAACTTTTTCATGAGCATGTTGTTAAATTTGGTTTTGATGGCTACCATTCTTATTCTCGGAATCAATGGAAAAAAAACTCAACAAGAAGGTTTCATTACTTACGGCCAAAGCTTTTTGGAAGGAGTCATCATCTTTTCCATTGCTAGCATCCTAACCATTTCATTCAATTCGATTTACAATTATGTCATCGCACCTGATTCCATTGAAATTGTGAAACAAGCCAGCATCGAAGTAACCGAACAATGGATGGAAAAAGCCGGTGCTTCTTCCAAAGACATCAATAAAGCGATTCGACAAATTGAAAACCAAGATTTCGGTTTCAACATTGTTTCCATTTTAAAACAGCTTCTAGGCTCAGTCATTTTCGGCGCCTTCATTTGCGCTATCATCTCTATTTTTACCCGCAAAAAGCGTCCGATGTTCGACGCCTAATTTATTATGGACTTATCCATTGTTATTCCCTTATTTAATGAAGATGAATCCCTTCCAGAATTGATGGAATGGATTGATCGGGTTTGTATTGCAGAATCGCTCACCTACGAAGTGATCATGGTTGACGATGGAAGTTCCGACCGCTCTTGGGAGGTTATTCAGGAACTTGGTCAACGATTTTCCACCGTTCGCGGCATTCGCTTCCGCAGAAATTACGGTAAATCTGCCGCGCTCAATACCGGCTTTCAAGCCGTTGAAGGCGATGTGGTGATTACCATGGATGCCGATTTGCAAGACAGCCCGGATGAAATTCCAATTCTTTACCACCGCATCAAAAACGAGAAATTGGATCTCATTTCCGGTTGGAAAAAGAAACGTTACGATCCCATCTCCAAAACCATCCCTTCCAAGTTCTTCAACTGGGTTACCCAACGCATGAGCGGCATTCACAATTTGCACGATTTTAACTGCGGATTGAAGGCATACCGCAAAGAAGTGGTTAAATCCATTGAAGTATATGGAGAAATGCACCGATACATTCCTGTAATTGCCAAATGGGCTGGATTTAAACGCATTGAAGAACAAGTGGTTCAGCACCGAGCACGAAAATACGGCACAACCAAATTTGGATTGGATCGATTCGTGAAAGGATTTCTCGATTTGCTTTCGATCTTTTTTGTTGGGAAATTCCGCAATGCTCCCATGCACTTTTTTGGCACCTTGGGTTCCTTGACCTTTTTTGTTGGATTCATGGCCATGTTGGGAATTTTGGGGCAAAAGTTTTACAGCATTTACTTTTCTGATGTTCCAGCACGGTTGGTAGCTGAAAATCCTTGGTTCTTTATTTCTTTAACGGCGATGATCATCGGCACGCAGCTATTTTTGGCCGGATTCATTGGCGAATTGGTGAGCCGCTTTGCAGTAAACCGAAACAATTATCAGATTTCTGAGCGGTTACGGGTAGATGAGTAAAGTCATGATCGTTGGTCCCGCCTACCCGCTTCGGGGAGGTTTAGCTACCTTCAATGAACGGTTAGCCAGAGCATTTCTGGAATCGGGCAACGATTGCGAGTTGATCAGTTTTTCACTTCAATATCCCAAGGTGTTGTTTCCCGGCAAAACGCAGTTTTCCGATGAAGCCCCACCCGACGATATTTTCATTCATACCAGCATCAATTCGGTAGGTCCTTTGAGTTGGTTCAAAACCGCCAAATACATTGCAAAACGCAAACCTGATTTGGTGATTTTTCGGTATTGGATGCCTTTCATGGCTCCCGCACTCGGAACCATTGCTAGGATCATTCGAAAGAAAAGCAAGAAAACCAAGTTGGTTGCGATAACGGACAATATCATTCCACACGAAAAATTTCCGTTTTCAAAACCATTGAATTCGTACTTCTTGAATTCGTTTCACGCCTTCATCACCATGTCGGAAACCGTGATGTCCGACTTAAAGACTTTCATTCCGAATCCAAGAGCTCAATTGTGCTTGCATCCTTTGTACGATAATTTTGGCTCGTTGGTTCCTAGGACGCAAGCCGTTGAGAAACTACAATTGAATCCAAACCATCAATATGTTCTTTTTTTCGGGTTCATTCGCAAATACAAGGGTTTGGATTTGTTGTTGGAGGCTTTTGCCGATCCACGTTTCCGAAACCGTTCCATTCGTTTGCTCATCGCTGGGGAGTTTTACGACAGTCCAGAACATTACAATTCCCTCATTGAACAACATCAATTGGAAGATTTGATTGTTCGGCGACATGAATTTATTCCCAATTCTGAAGTAGCCGATTACTTTTCTGCCTCTGATCTGATTGCATTAACGTACCATTCCGCCACTCAAAGTGGAGTAACGCAGGTGGCTTATCATTTCGAAAAAACGATGTTGGCCACGAATGTTGGCGGTTTGGAAGAAACCGTGCCTCACGGAAAAGTGGGTTACTGCGTAGAAAAAACACCCATAGCCATTGCCGATTCTATTTTAGATTTCTTTGATAACCAACGAGAAAACGAGTTTTTGGAAGGCATTCAGGAGGAGAAGAAAAAGTACTCTTGGGATAATTTGGTGAGTGCTCTACAAAAAATTTAAAAAACATCTTGCTCAGTATTAATTTTTTCTTACCTTTGCAATCCCAAAGCATTGCGGGGTGGAGCAGTTGGTAGCTCGCTGGGCTCATAACCCAGAGGTCATAGGTTCGAGTCCTGTCCCCGCTACTAGGTCAAGCCAGTTCGAAAGAACTGGCTTTTTTATTTTCTTTAGTGGGCGTTGATGACATTTGCGAAACGATGGAAAAATATTGAAAATGGGGACCCACCACCCCCACCCTACCACCCACGAATTTCGAACAAAACTAGCAATTGAGCCTTGATGTACCCTTACATGAAACGTTTATAAACGTTTCCCACTTTTCCCTAGCTTCTGCCCAACCTTTACTATGCCATTCAAATCCTCCGAGCGAAGCGAGGAAATCAGGTCCCCACTACTTCTTCAAGGCAGTTCGAAAGAAGGGTCTTTTTTATTTTCTCTTGTGAGCGATGCTTGCATCAGGAAGAGATGTAAGAAAATAAATATAGGAAATGGGTCCCACCACCCCCACCCTGCCACCCACAAATTTCGAACAAAACTAGCAATTGAGCCTTGATGTACCCTTACATGAAACGTTTATAAACGTTTCCCACTTTTCCCTAGCTTCTGCCCAACCTTTACTATGCCATTCAAATCCTCCGAGCGAAGCGAGGAAATCAGGTCTAGAAGCCCATAAAATTTCACATCCAACTAAAATGCTTTTGAATAATCGCCTCTTTGCCGTCTTCTAAGTATTCTTTGAACGCCAATCCTGTTGGATTCAAGGCCTTTCCTTTCATCCATATTAAACTCCATTCGGTTTCAATAGGCAACCCTTTGCAAGGAATAACTTTCACCAAATTTTGTTCTAACTCACTTTTTATTCCTATCATCGGCATGATGGAAATTCCAAGGTTAGCTAATATTGCTTGCTTTACTGCTTCATTGGAGGTTAACACCAACGGTTTCTTCAGCTGAATTTCGTTTCGTTGGAAAAATCGTTCCATGGTCTCCCTGGTTCCCGATCCTTTTTCTCTCAAAATAACAGGCAACTTTGAAAAATCATTCAGGAAGAGACCATTCAAAGGGAGTTCAAAGTTTTCATTGGCCACCAACACCAATTTGTTCTTCAAAATCGGGATAGATTCCACTTTTAGTTTGGCGGGCAACAGTGAAACCAAAGCAAAATCGGCCTCATTCGATTCCAAAGAGTCCAATACTTTGGCTTTGTTTGTTACGTCCAAAACCAATTCTACCGAAGGATGACGATCGAGAAAATCCTTTAAAAAGAAGGGAATCACGTACTTTCCGGTTGAAACTACAGAAATCCTTAACTTGCTAGCCAATTGCCCTTTATACCGACTCGAAATGTAATTGATGGCTTCCACTTGCCGAATGATTTCTTCGGCTGAAGCCGCAATTTCTCGCCCAAATTCTGTGATAAAAATTTGTTTACCCAATATTTCATACAAATTCAAGTCGAATTGATTTTGTAAATTCCTCAACTGAATGGAAATAGCCGGCTGGGATAAATTCAAAACTTGAGCCGTTTTTGTAATGCTCCCGGTTTCAACCAAACACTTGAAAATTTGAAGCTGATGAAGGGTGTACTTCATAAAAAAAATTTATGCTTTTGATTGCAAATATAAATGAAATGAAATGAACAAAACTTCGGAAATTTGCACCATCAAATTTTAAAATCATGACACGCATTACCGTTGCAAAAGGAGATGGAATTGGTCCAGAAATTATGGATGCCACCCTCAACATTCTCAAAGCTGCTGGAGCTCAAATTGAAGTAGACGAAATTCAAGTTGGAGAGAAAGTTTACCTTTCTGGCAATACTTCGGGTATTTCAGATGAATCTTGGGATATCATTCGAAAAAACAAAATCTTTTTAAAAGCGCCTATCACCACTCCACAAGGTGGTGGATATAAAAGCTTGAACGTTACTACCCGCAAATTTTTAGGGTTGTATTCCAATGTTCGTCCTTGCTTGAGCCTACACCCTTTTGTGAGCACCAAACATCCCATCATGGATGTGGTAATCATTCGTGAAAATGAAGAAGATTTGTACGCTGGGATTGAGCACCAACAAACCGACGAGGTGATTCAATGTTTGAAATTGATTAGCCGTCCAGGTTGCGAAAAAATTGTTCGTTACGCTTTTGAATATGCCCGTGTTCAAAACCGCAAAAAAGTAACTTGTTTCACCAAAGACAACATCATGAAACAAACCGATGGTTTGTTCCACCAAGTTTTCGATGAAATTGCCAAAGAATATCCAGAAATTGAAAACGAACACTGGATTATCGATATCGGCGCTGCAAAATTGGCTGATACCCCAGAGATTTTTGACGTCATTGTCATGCCTAACCTTTATGGTGATGTCCTTTCCGATGTTGCTGCCCAAATTGCAGGGTCGGTTGGATTAGCAGGTTCGGCTAATATCGGTGAAGAGTGCGCTATGTTCGAAGCCATTCACGGTTCTGCACCCCGACGCGCAGGTCAAAACATGGCCAACCCATCAGGTTTATTGCAAGGTGCCATCATGATGTTGAGCCACCTAGGCCAAAATGATGTTGCTGAAAAAATTCAAAATGCTTGGTTGAAAACCATCGAAGATGGGGTTCATACCTACGATATTTATAAAGATGGAGTAAGCAAAGAAAAGGTAGGAACCCATGAATTTGCTGAAGCAGTTATCGCCAATTTGGGACACAAACCTCAGATCTTGAAAGGCGTTACTTACTCCAAAGACCAGAAAATGATTCTTCCAACTTATCATCGCAAGCCTGCGCAAAAGAAAGATTTGGAAGGAGTAGATTTGTTCATCCATTGGAGCGGAACCGATCCCAACCAATTGGCAGAAATCATGAAACATATCCAGCACCCAAACATCTCTTTATCCATGATTACCAATCGTGGAATTAAAGTATGGCCGAATGGATTCAAAGAAACCTTTTGTACGGACCATTGGCGCTGCCGCTTCAAGCCCGCAGAAGGGAATGGAATTTCTAAGTCAGACATCATTGATTTATTGAATCAAGCAGAAAATCATGGAATTGATGTGGTAAAAACCGAGAATTTGTATTCTTTCAACGGTGTTCGAGCGTATTCTCTAGGTCAGGGTCAATAATCGATCATTCATTTTCGCTAATGCCCACTTTGTGCTTCCTTAATCAGGTTCACGGAGTGGGCATTTTTGCGACCAAAATCAGCCAAAAATGAAACCGTTCACAACCTAGAAAAACTGGCTAAATGGGCCTTGAAATTTGGTTTCTAAACATCAGAAAGAGCTTGCTATTTTTCCCATTTTACACCAAAATGGCGCATCGAAAACCTTAGTTATTGAAGCAGAGACCGATGCGCTTGGAACTTTTTCCGGTGAAATTCCTAGGAATCTTTCCGTAATGGACACCTTGGAAGAAAAATGCAAATTAGGATTTTCTAGTTCCAAGCATTCCTTGTTTATCGCCACGGAAGGAAGTTTCGGACCTCATCCTTTATTTCCGTGGGTGCCCCAACACCAAGAATCGTTTATTCTTTTCGATCGTTCCTCAAACTCCAAATTCTATCATCATTACACTTCCCAACACACCAATTTCCAGATTGAATCCATTCATTCCGAGCAACAATTGGTTGAGTTTTGCAACCGGATTAAATTCCCAAGCCATGGGATCATTCTCAAAAAAAACAGCGGGAATGACTTGGAAATTTTTAAGGACATTTTTGATTGGAAAACCCTTTTTTCAGTTTATGGAACTTTAGGAGATACTGTTATGGCTGAAAGCGATATGAGAGCAATGAACAATCCTACCCGAATGGCGAATATTCGAATAGGTTTCTCAAATTTCTTAACCCAACTTCAAACGGAATGTCCAAAGTGCGAGTAACCTGGCTTCTCACAAAAAAAAGTAGAACGAGGACTTCCGTGCCAGTGGTGCAACTCCCCTACCTCCTCCATCCTTTATTCCATTCATGTTTGTGAGGTTTGCCAACATGAAGAAATCAAAAGCAATCCAAATGGAAAAACCAAAGAGGATCCCATGTATTGTTTAATTTGTAACCCATGAATACTGATTTTCTATTGCACGAATAAAAAAAGGGGCAATAAAGCCCCTTTTTTTATCTAGAAATGATTCCTCGATTATAGGAAACTCAAAGCACGGTCACGTACTTTCTCGAAATCTTTTTTGCTGATGTGACCAAGTTGCAACAATTCATCGAAACCTAAGATGGCTTCAGCAATCAGTTGCATGTTCTTCAAGTCGTTACCAGCATTTGAAGAATTTTCACTTACGTTTGCATACATTGGACGACCACGGCGAACAAATGAAATTTGGTACTGATCGAAATTGCGACCTTCTGCGTTTTCATCAAAAATCAACGACTTTGCATCGGCTTTGTAACCGGCTTCCTGCCAAGCAGAAGATTGTCCGCTGCGGGTGTTTGACCACCAATTTTTGAATTTTCCAGCGGATGAAGGCAATGGGAATCCTAATACCTGTCCCATTTCAGCAAAAGACATGGTAACAACAGGGATACCAGCTTCCTCCAAATGGAATTTTAAATTTGAATACTTTTTCATAATGCATCGATTTAGGTTGTAAATTTACGTTAACTTAAGAAATAAAAAAAACAAGTTTGTCAAAACATGACAACTTTTTTAAAAATCTAAAGAAAATGAAAAATTTAGCAGACTACATCGAAGCCAACAAGGATAAATATTTACAAGAATTATTTGCCTTTTTAAGAATTCCATCGGTTAGCGCAAATCCGAGCTACAACGAGGATGTGTATGAAGCGGCTGATTTTTTAAAGAATCAATTGGAAAGTTCAGGGGCCGATAACGTTGAAATTTGTCCAACAGATGGCTTTCCCATTGTTTTCGGTGAGAAAATCATCGACCCTTCGCTTCCTACCGTTTTGGTGTACGGCCATTACGATGTTCAGCCTGCTGAACCCTTTGAATTATGGACGACCCCTCCCTTCGAACCTGTCATTCGAAAAACAGAAATTCATCCCAATGGCGCCATATTCGCTCGAGGTGCTTGCGACGACAAAGGACAGATGTTCATGCACATCAAAGCTTTCGAGGCGATGATTTCCACCCAAACATTACCCTGTAACGTCAAATTCTTATTGGAAGGCGAGGAAGAAGTAGGATCCATTAACCTTGGACCATTTGTGGAAGCGAATCGGGAACGTTTGAAAGCTGACGTAGTTTTGATTTCCGACACCGGAATGATTTCGAACGACGTTCCATCCATTACGATGGGTTTAAGAGGATTATCGTATTTAGAGGTTGAAGTAACCGGCCCCAATCGTGACTTGCATTCTGGATTGTATGGAGGGGCCGTAGCCAATCCCATCAATGTTCTATGCGAAATGATTGCTTCCTTAAAAGATGAGCAAGGGAAAATCAACATTCCAGGATTTTACAACTCGGTTGAAGAGTTAAGCGATGATGAGCGAAAACTCATTCAAGAAATTCCATTCAATTTGGAAGAATACAAAAATGCTTTAGCATTAACCGATGTAGCTGGAGAGGAAGGATACCATACCCTTGAGCGAGCCGCTACACGTCCAACGTTGGATGTAAACGGTATTTGGGGCGGCTATACCGGAGATGGCGCAAAAACCGTCATTCCTTCCAAGGCCTTTGCAAAAATTAGCATGCGTTTGGTTCCCCATCAAACACCCGATGAAATCACCCAGCTGTTCAAAGATCATTTTGAGTCCATTGCTCCATCGGGTGTAACAGTAGCCGTGCATCCCCACCACGGAGGTTTTCCCGCCGTTACCCCAATTGATTCAAAGGCATACCATGCAGCGAGCAAGGCCATTGAAATGACCTATGGCAAAAAACCTCTTCCCGTTCGGTCTGGAGGATCCATCCCCATCGTAGCCATGTTTGAGGAGAAATTAAACATCAAAACCGTTCTTTTGGGCTTTGGTTTGGATTCCGACGCTATCCATTCTCCCAATGAACATTACGGAATATTTAACTTTTATCAGGGCATTAAAACCATTCCTTATTTCTTTCAGTATTTTTCGGAATAACGCTGATTTCGTTGAATAAAAAAGGGAGCATTTTGCTCCCTTTTTTATTGTAAAACCAATTCATCCACCCATTCAAATTCCTATACCTAGCCGACTTAATCTAATTTCTTATAGAATACTTGAAAGCAAGATCCATTTTTTGCAGGGTTTCCAAAGCACAGGTCAACAAGGGGATAGTCCTCAATTCATCTACTTTTCTTTTGCCTTTCATCAATAATGCCATCATACACTGGAATGTACTATTGAGGTTAACTGATTTTCTTTATGGAAAAGATTGAAAAGGAGATTTCAAATGCATCAATACAGAACATCGTTCTTCGATGATCATGCACTACATTTCTTCACCACTTTACTGGAGATTGAATGAAAATCTTAGATCAAGGAAATATTCTTAAAGACGAGGAATAGAATCTACTTAAATATTTACTTCATAAAAAAGGGTGGCATTCGCCACCCTGTATGTTTTACTTCACTACTTTGAGTACACCTTGGAGATTCTTTCCGTTGGATGGTTCTACCAGATAAAAGTAAGTTCCTTCAGCAGCATCGGTTCCCCAATCGTTTCGGTAATCTTCTGACTTATAAACGGCTTGACCCCAACGATTGTAAATGGTTAGTTTTGTTCTTGGCCAAAACTGCAACCCATCAATTTCAAATAGATCGTTTGCACCATCTCCATTAGGAGTGATAACGTTATAGGTTTTCAATTGTCGAACGGGCACTTCAAAACCAACCCAGTTGGAATACGTTCTTTTTTGCGCACCTCCCACTTGGTCGGAAATAACACGAACTAGATATTTCCCAGCTTCCAAAGGCTTTACCAAAGAATCTCCCAGAGAAGTGGTATTGATTACTGGAGAAGTGGTTGTAAATGCAGGTGGAGTAAATTCTGGAGAAATTTGAACCGTGTAAGAAGGAGCATTCCAACCTACGTACTGATTCCAAGAAATGTTGGCCTTGAATTCATCGGGTACATTATTCGGATCGTAGGTAAAGTGAATGTTGTAAATGGAATCATTGATGGGAGTTTCTACTCCTGTTTTCAAGGTAACCGTGATGGTGTACAACGCCGTATCTTTATCTACATTGATGTCGTTATCCTTGAAGGTACGAACAGCTGGATTTTTTTCTTCGTGGATCAAAGACCATGGATCGGAAGCCGCAGCTTTTTTGTAAATGTTGAACGATTTGAAGTAGTTGTAATCCAAAGCTGCACTTGGATCTGCCCATTCTACAAAAACACCTTTGTTCGTGATGGAATCAACCGTAACGTTCAATAGATCTTGTGGATCGTTGTATTCGTAGCAATTGTTGACAACAATTCGGATGGTATCGAATTCGTTCATAAATTTCTTACACTTGTTACCGAAGGTATCCCCATCGCGTCCCTTTTTCACATAAAGCTTGTACACTCCATTACGATTGAGTGGATTACGGAATTTAAGAAGCATGTTGCGGGTTTTGAAAATCCCTGGACTTGAAATTTGATTGCAAAGAATGGGTTGAGCCCAAAGCATTGGAATCTGTTGGTTGGAGGGCGCTAACAAACGAAACTCGGTGGCATCGGTAGTTACTGTGTTGCAGGTAACATCCACATTAAAGGTAAGTGCAATTGAATCCGTAAAACAATCTACGGTGAAATTATTGGGACGGAAATTAGGACGAACGTTATCGCAATAGGCGGGTGTATTTTGGAAATAATATTGAAGATCAAGATTATTCGTACCGGCTAGTACCCATGTTTTTTGTCCTGTAGCACTATCTACCTTCGTTAATCGCCAATCCTGAACCATAAATGCGAAAATTCCGATTTGAATGGCCGGGGTTGGCGTAATGTACATGATTCCTCGGGTGGAGTCAATTCGAATATTGGTTCCAGGTTGAAGGGCAATAGGAGCTTGAAACGTTCTACCCGCATTATAAAGCACGTTTACTCCTGTAGCATTGGTATTGTAGGCTCCGGGACCAGTTTTTGCGGGGATCATAAAAAATGAAAGTGAATCACGATCTGGATCGAAGGGACCCAAATCAAACTCGATGGGCTGTCCAGCGCAATACCCGGGGAGATAAAAATTCTGTGAACGAGCATTGGAATTTTTGGGAACCAAGGTATCGTTCAAATAGGATTCTACATAAGCATCAGCTGAGTTGGTTGTAGCGTTGGTATTTCGGCAACATTGAACTTGGTGACCGAAAACAAACTGGCGACAGTTGAAGGGGACGTTGGTTGGAACCGTCCAAATTCCAGAGAAAACAAATTTTTCCAAACCGTATCGGGTTCCACCCTCACAGGTAGTTGGAGGCAAATTTAGTTTACACTCATCGGGCAGTGCTCGGTTGGTTGAACCCGTGCTTTGAAGATTAACGTTGAACGTGCCTTGTTGGCCACATCGACTCCTCCAAGTGATTGGAGCAGAGGTAATTCCCAGGGTGATTCCCGAACAATCCCGGTAAAGCACCAAGGTTACACGGTACTGGTTACTGCTAATGGGATCGTAATAAATCGTGGCACCAGCGACGTGAGAAGCAAAAATCTCGTAGGAGAAGAATGAAAGAAAGAAAAGTAAAACTAGTTTCTTCATGAGGGTTGGTTTACAAAACACTAAGTTAAGTTTTTTTTTCAAAATTGCTAAACTTCTACCACAAAATTTGACACCCGTCAAAAAAAAATTACCTTTGTCCCATGAAAATCGGCTTCTTTTTTTCAGTTGTTGCGGCTTTTTTCATTGTTTTCTCATCGAATTTTTTAACAAAAGGGATTGAAAGCACACCAAAAAAAGCTTTTTCATTTCCTTCCCTGGATTCAATGGATGAGGTTCATTTGGGGGAATTGTTGTTTAACGACCCCGTTCTTTCGTTGGATTCTTCCATTTCATGCGCATCCTGCCACATCAAAACCTTCGCCTTTGCCGATACCGTGCCTCTTTCTAAGGGAATGAACGGTACATTCGGCAAAAGAAATGCTCCATCCGTTATGAATACCGCCTCTCGTGAGTCCCTTTTTTGGGATGGAAGAGCAAATTCACTGGAACACCAAATGCATTTCCCTGTTCAGGATGGATTGGAAATGGCGCTGAAGTTCTCCCAAGCCGTCCAACGAGTTTCCCACCATCCCTTCTATGCTAAGGCTTTCAAAAAAATTTATAGCCAAAATCCCGATTCCGCCACCATCGTTTCGGCCATCGCTGCATTTGAAAGAAGCCTAGAAACGACCAACACCCCCAATGATCGATGGATGGAAGATGACACGTTGAATGGCCGTGGGTTAACGCCTCAACAAATTAGCGGGAGGAATGTATTCCGTTCAGAGAGAGCGAAATGTTTAGATTGCCATTTTACGCCTGATTTTACCGGAGATGAGTTTTGGAACATTGGACTTTTTAATGGCAAAGAGTTGAACGACTCCGGGCGTTTCTCCATCACGCATGATCCTAAAGACATCGGGAAATTCAAAGTTCCTGGACTAAGAAATGTTGCCGTTACTGCACCATACATGCACAATGGAATGTTTAAAACCCTTAAAGAAGTCATCGAATACTACGATAACCCATCAAAATTTATCAAAAATCCCGTCAATCTCGACCATCGATTATCGAAGCCATTGGGCTTAACCGCTCAAGAAAAAGCTGATTTAGAAGCCTTTTTACGATCTTTAACCGACGATCAATTTGCCAACCAATTCCCGAACCGATGAAAAATGACATTCGCCTCCTTTCGTTGGAGGAACTAGAAAAAGCCGTGATGGAATTGGGGGAATCAAAATTTCGCGCAAAACAAATTTTTGAATGGATTTGGAAAAAGAAATGTGTAGATTTCGATTCCATGACCAATCTTTCCATTGAATTCAGGGATAAACTCAAGGCAACTTTCTTGTTTAACACCATGAAGGTTGAAACATCCCAACGCAGTTCGGATGGAACATTTAAGTTGAGGTTTGAACTTCACGACGGTCATTTTATTGAGGGGGTTCTGATTCCTACCGAAGACCGAATGACGGCTTGTGTGAGTTCGCAAGTGGGGTGCAGCTTAACGTGTAAATTTTGTGCTACAGGATACATGGCCAGAAAACGAAACCTCGATCCGGCCGAAATCTATGACCAAGTGGTGCACATCAATCAATTGGCTGAACGAGAATACGGCATGAACCTGTCGAACATTGTTTTCATGGGCATGGGAGAGCCGTTGCTCAACTACGCCAACGTCATGAAAGGGATTGGACACCTCACCTCCCCTTCTGGCCTAGGAATGTCGCCAAGCCGAATTACCGTTAGCACGGCTGGCGTAGCTAAAATGATTCGAAAGTTGGCCGATGATGAAGTACGTTTCAATTTAGCCCTCTCTTTGCATGCGGCCAACGACGAGAAAAGAAATACCATCATGCCCATCAATGAAACCAATAGCTTGGAAGTATTGGAGGAAGCATTGACGTATTTTTATCAAAAAACGAAAAATAAAATCACCTTCGAGTACATCACCTTCAACCATTTCAACGACGGGGAACAAGATGCTCGGGAGTTGGCTAAAATTTGCCGACAATTCCCCGCAAAGGTGAATATCATTGAATACAACCCCATCGATCAGGTTGATTTTACCAAATCTGAATCGGACCGAATTGATCGATTTGCCATTGCACTGCGAAAGTTGGGGATCATGGTTTCTGTTCGCCGCAGTCGCGGCAAGGACATCGATGCTGCTTGCGGACAATTGGCGAATAAGGGGTGAAAAAAGAATCAATTATACAAGCTTTACTTCGAGAGCTTGAAGAACGAAAAGCATCCATCGATAAGGATATAGCTGCATTGGAGGAATCGAAAAACAACGATACCAAAAGCAGCATGGGCGACAAATACGAAACCTCCCGGGAAATGGCCCAAGCAGAGTGGAACAAACTCCAAGAACGGAAGGGCCAAATTGTTCAACAAATCCACGTCCTTCAACAAATCCAAACCGGAAGCCCTCATCAAAAGGTGAATCAAGGTTCTTTGGTCATCACGCCTACGCTCCGGTTATTTTTTGCCATCCCATTCGGAAAATTCAACTTCAACGAAACCGAATGGATGGGGGTTTCCCTACACTCCCCCATCGGCAAAGCATTCGAAGGAAAAAAAAACGGTGAAATCGTAGAGTTCAATCAGAATCAATATCCCATCCTCCAGTTGGAGTAAAATTTCACCCCATTTCAATCGTCCTACAAGCATGAACATGATTCAAGAATGTTGGTTAAATCTTCCTGTGGAAGATGTTCAAAAATCGAAAACTTTTTTTCAATCCTTGGGATTTTCCTTTCAGGAAGACCAAAGCCAGGGTCCCCATTCAGCGGTGATGTTGGTGGGAAGTAAACCGATCGTTGTTATGTTGTTTCAACGGGAAATTTTCAAAAACTTTATTGGCGGTGAAATCTCCGATCTGCAAAAAGGAAACGAGATATTGGTTTCTATTGATGCGCCCAACCGCGAAACCGTGGTGGCTCAAGCCCAAAAAGCACGAGAGTTGGGCGGTACTGTTTTCGGCGAACCCAGCGAAATTGATGGATGGATGTTTGGCTGCGGATTTACCGATTTGGACGGACACAAATGGAACGTGTTGTACATGGACCAAGAGAAACGTTCGTTTTAATCACTGAACCAACAAATTACAACCCCTCACCTCGGCTGCATCGAAACGACCCATCACTTCAAACGTCCCATCTTCCCAAACTTTCCCCACATCGCCTGTCGCTAAAAACGCACACGTGTGCAGGTTTCCCAGGTCGATCACTTGAAGGCCACCCGCTTGTCCAACATCCAACAATTGCGTAGGAGCTAAAGGATCTCGAACCAAGATCTTCATCCATGGCGCTGGTACAAACCATCCGGTTTCCGGCTGGAAATACGCTTGCGACATCAGTTCGGTCATGCCGTATTCGCTAAATACCTGGCTTATCCCCAAGCCTTTTTTCAGAATCTCATGCAATTCTTCTCGGGTAATTTCTTTTCTTCTTCCCTTCATTCCGCCCGTTTCAACCACGATATCATGGGCATCCAATGGTAAGAGTTGATTTTCTGCAGCTTCCAACAAGGCAAAAGTTACCCCAAGGAGAATGATTCGGTGCCCTTTTTGCCTTGCATCTTCAATGGCTTGATTCAACGCCTCCCACTGATTTAAATAAAAACCTGATGGTTGGGAAGCATGTTTCATTACTTCTTCCATCATGGCCACCAACCCCGAACCTTGGCGCTCCAAATAACCGGGCAGAAGAGAAAAAATGGAGGTATTGGATAGAGATCCGAATTGGTTTTCAAACAATTCTAAGCAAATGGAATGGTAATCTTGAAGGAATCGAATGGAGTGGATTGATGCCACTTGGCCAGTTGTACCCGAAGAGGTAAACCGAGTGGATTCGGGCCAATTCCCCGTAATCACTTTCCTGTTTTTAAAGGTTTCGATGGGTAAAAACGGAATTTTTTCCACCGTAGTAATTTGGTCAACCTGAATGTTTAATGCGTCGCAAAACTCCCGATAAACGTTGTTATGTTCCCATTGAAAGCGGAAAACTTCCAATGCAGTTGAAGAAAAATCGTGAATGGATCGTTTTTTAACCTCTTCCCAAGTCATCAATCTACCAAAACTTCATCTACAAACAACCAAGCCGTTTCTCCAGCTCCTTGCATTCCATCCCGAATTTTTCCAGGATGCTTGGCAACAATTTTAATGAATCGACCAGAAAGTCCGCCAACATTGATGATGGCCCGTCTTCCCCCATCTGCCAATAAATCGTCTTTAGAAAGTTCACCCGCCAATTGAAAATTCATCCCATCGGATGAAAGATACACCTGAACCAATTTCGGAAGATGAATCCATGAAGCCGTTTCTTCCAAAAAGTCTGCCGAAACGCGCTGAATGGGGCGGGTATAGCCCATATCCAACGTTGCTTCAAAGTCGTCTTGAAAACCCAACCAATCTTTTCCGTACCACGGCAATTTCCCAACGATGCCATCTACCAAAGTAAATGCTCCACCAGTAGAATAATTTTTATGCGGTGGATTTTTAAGACGAACCGAACGGCAAGTGGCTTTGCTGAACTCGAAAGCTTGTTCGGCCACTGGGCCGATTCCCATTCCATTTTGGAACAGTTGCGCTTTCACCGTCATGCTTTCCGAAATGGTAATTCCTGTTCGGGAGCGATCACTTTGCGTATTTGGATTGCTTCCATCCACCGTGTAACGCACCTCGGCGCTGGGAACGTTGTATTTAAAATTGATATCGAGGGCGCCGAAGGAGGCACTTCTGCCTGGGAACATGGCCACTTCGTACAATGCTTTGCTGTAGTTCACTTTCCAACGATCCAGAAGACTTAAGTGCGATGTTAAACGACTTCGGAAATGGGTCCATGACTTTTTTGGGGCATCGGTCCAAACGACCTCCGCTAAAGCGGCCATTCGCGGAAAGGCCATGTACTCCACCACTTCAGGTTTTGGCATGTATTCGGTCCAAACATTTGCTTGTGCCCCTAGAATGTACTTCGCCTCATCGGCATCCAACTCGTCGGGCACCGGATTGTAGCTGTACGCTTCATCGATGGTGGTGTACCCTCCGATGGCCGTGGGTTCGGTTCGTGGATTTCCTTGGTAATGATCGAAATAACAGTGAGAACCCGGACTCATTACAGCGAAGTGCCCTTGTTGAGCGGCAGCGATACCGCCCGACTCTCCTCTCCAGCTCATCACCATGGCATTGGGGGCCAAACCACCTTCCAAAATCTCATCCCACCCAATGATTTTCTTTCCTTTTGAATTCAGGTATTTTTCAATGCTTCGAATGAAATAGCTCTGCAATTCGTGTTCGTCCTTCAAACCTTCACGCTTCATGATGGATTGGCAATTGGGACAACTTTTCCAGCGATTTTTGGGGCATTCATCTCCGCCAATGTGAATGACATCAGACGGAAATAATTGACAAACTTCGTCCAAAATATCCTTCATGAATTGAATCGTAGAATCTTTGGCGCAATAAACATCATCGAATACTCCCCAAAGCTGTTGAACTTGGTGAGGCCCACCGTTGCAGGAATATTCAGGATAAGCTGCAAGGGCCGCCAAGGAGTGTCCTGGCATTTCGATCTCGGGAACTACCTTGATGTGACGTTTTGAGGCATAGGCCACTACCTCCTTGATTTCTTCTTGGGTATAAAATCCGCCATAACGAACACTATCGAATCGATGGGGTGTTTCCCGGTAATGACCAATAAGGGTTCCATCTCGGTATGCGCCAACCTGGGTTAGTTTCGGATATTTTTTTATTTCGATGCGCCACCCTTGGTCTTCTGTAAGGTGCCAATGGAACGTATTGAGCTTGTACATGGCCATTAAATCCACATACTTTTTGATGAATGAAACGGGGAAAAAGTGGCGGCCAACATCCAAATGCATTCCCCGCCAAGCAAACCGGGGTTGATCTTCGATGCGGCAGGCGGGAATGGATTTTATTCCTTCCAAGGGAATCATTTGTAAGATGGTTTGAAGTCCGTAAAAAACACCTGCATCGGTTCCAATGATTCGAATTTGTTGCTGGTTAACGGTTAACTTGTAATGATCGTCGTTCCCTCCAGAGGTTTCCAAGAAAATTCCGTGCCCAGTAAGTTGATCTCCTTGAACAATGGGCAACTTGATTCCATGGGTGGTGTAGAGGAACTGATTGAAGACTTCGGCGTTGGCGATGCCTTGGGCAGAATTAGCTTTGATGATGGTGGATCTGTCAAAAACAAAATTTTTCGCTTTTACCGGAGCATAAAAATTGGGTTGGGGAATAACAGGAATGGATGCAGGAAGTTGATTGGCTACTTTTCGAACACGAACAACGGGATCGCGGTGCCCACGGCGACGTCCTCTTTTCCTTCGAACTGCTTTGGATTTCTTTCCTTTTCTACGTTTTGAACCCGATGTTTGGGTCGACTTAGAGCGCCGTTTACGGCGGGCTGCTTCCGATTCTTGTAAGGGAGAAAGGAGTAAAAAAGCGAGAAAGAAAAGAAGTATTTTTTTCATAAAATCAATGTGCCTGAGTCGTTTCCGAGTCGAATTGAATTCCTTTATTTTTCAAAATTTTCCCTACTTTCCATCCGTAGAACGCGAGAAATACGAATCCAAACAAGGGAATCAAGTAAGAAATGTGAATGTTTGCTGCATCGCTGATGATTCCTTGGAAGGGAGGAATTAAGGCTCCACCGAGAATCATCATCACCAAAAGCGAAGAGCCTTGGTTGGTGTATTTTCCGAGTCCGGCAATGGAAAGTGCAAAGATGCACGGCCACATCACCGAACAGAAAAGTCCACCAGCGATGAGACTGTACAACGCCCATTCCCCTTCAAAGAAGGTTCCATAAGCGGTAAGAATGGCAGCTGCAGCTCCAAAAACGATCATGGTACGAACCGGTTTTTCTTGTGCGATGAAATTGGCTGCAATAAAAACGAGAACCATCGGCCAATAGGCAATGAGGTCGTTCAATTTGGTTTCTACCTGTTCACCGGCTGCGTTGAATCGAATGTAGTTTACCCCAACGATTACGGCAAACGCAGCAATGGGAGCCAGAATCATGGCCAACCGTTTGGCCGCTGGTTTGAAATTAAAAACGGTCATGGCGCCTGTCCAGCGGCCAATCATCAAACTACCCCAATACAAGGAGATAAAATGAACCGTTTGCTTATCGTCCAAACCAAGAAATCCCTGCGTTTCCATCAAGGTTGGAAGATTTGATTGTATGGTAACTTCGGTTCCCACGTAAACGAAAATGGCCAACATGCCCCAAATAATTTGAGGACTCTTAAAAACACCCCAATCGCCTTCCATTTTCTCTTCATTCCGAATTTCAGGCATGTTGGAAAACCAAAGAATTCCAGCAAACAACAAGAACGCACCGCAAAGAATGAGGTAGGGAAGTTTTACATTTTCTATTCCCAAATTGACATCAGAACCTCCAATGGAACCAAAAATAGCGTAGTTCACCAGCAAGGGCCCAATGGTGGTACCAAATGAATTCACCCCCCCGGCTAAAGAAACGCGGTGAGCCCCGGTTGAAGGATCGCCCAAAGCGATGGCCAGTGGATTGGCTACAATTTGCTGAAGAGCAAATCCCAAACCTACAACAAAAAGGGAAGTGAGCATCAGGCCAAACGAATGGAGATTTGCTGCTGGAATAAAACCAATTGCACCCAAAGCGGAGATAGAAAGACCTAAAACCAGTCCTTTTTTGTGACCAATCTTATTCAAAGGGTCGCCAGAAGAAATGGAAATAAAGAAATAAACCAAAGAACCAAGAAAATAGGCTGAATAAAAGGCCATATCCACCAATTGACTTTGAAACTGACTAAGGTCGAAATTTTTGCGGAATAGTCCGATCAAAACCGTGTTTGAAGCGGCAACAAAACCCCAAAAGAAGAAGACCATCACCAAGGTATACAAGGCAGGATGGGTCTTGCGATGAGTAGATTGCATGAAATTGAATTTGGGCCGAAGCCGATAAAACTTACGCGAGCATGGTTACCGGATTCTCCAAATAGGCCTTCAAAGTTTGAAGGAATTCAGAACCAGATGCTCCATCCACCACGCGGTGGTCACAAGATAAGGTAACTTTCATCACTTTGCCAGGCTTCATTTCACCTTTTTCCACCACTACGGTTTCTTTGATGGATCCCACTGCTAGGATGCACGCATCGGGTGGATTAATGATGGCCGTAAACTCTTCAATACCAAACATTCCCAAGTTGGAAATGGTGAAGGTATTTCCAGACCAATCGGCCGGTTGCAATTTCTTGGATTTCGCTTTTCCCGAAAAGTCTTTTACTTCTGCAGCGATGTGAGAAAGCGATTTTCCGTCCGCAAATCGAACCACTGGAACCAAAAGTCCTTCTTCCACAGCCATAGCTATACCGATGTTCACGTGGTGATTGATGCGAATTTTATCGCCCAACCAAGAAGAGTTGATTTTTGGGTGTTTTTTGAGGGCCAAAGCCGAGGCTTTTACCACCATATCGTTGAAAGAAACTTTCACTGGAGCTACAGCATTGATGGCTTCGCGAGCTTTGGCAGCTTGATCCATCCGAATTTCCATGGTTAAGTAGAAATGGGGAGCGGTGAACATGCTTTCTGCCAAGCGAGCAGCGATCACTTTCCGCATTTGAGAAACGGGGATTTCCTCGAATTTCTCTTCTCCAACGAAGGCCGGTAGAGAAATGGTGGTGGTTGACATTGGGGCTTGAGCTTGGGCAGCTAAGGCTGCTGCAGCGTTGGCCGGATTGAAAAAGTCGATATCGCGTTTCACGATGCGGCCACCGTCGCCGGAACCGTTCACCATGCCAATATTTATGCCGCGTTCCGCAGCCAAACGGCGTGCAAGCGGTGATGCTTTCAATAGATCGTCGGTAGCTGTTGCTGCGGGAGCAACCGGAGCAGGTGCTGGGGCGACAGGGGCGGCAGCAGGGGCGGGTGCTGGAGTTGATACAACAGGTACAGCTTCAGTCACTGGAGCTGGAGCTGGTGTGGACTCAGGAGCAGCAGGAGCAGCGAGAAGAGCTGAAAAATCTTCTCCAGGATTTCCGATGACCATCATAGGAGCCCCGATGGCAATGGCTTTTCCAGGTTCAGCTAACAAAGCTAAAACGGTTCCTTCATCGAAGTTTTCAAACTCCATGGTGGCTTTATCGGTTTCAACCTCGGCAATGATATCGCCCGATTTAATTTTATCACCTACTTTCACCAACCAACTCGCAACCACGCCTTCCGACATGGTATCGCTCATTTTTCGCATTGAAATAATCTGTGCCATAACTACTACATGAATTTTGCAAAGGTAACCAAAAAGTTCATTGCCTTTGCATTTAAAAACCTCTAGCGAGGGGCTTGGTTTGAAGAAAAATTTGTACTTTTGAGGCAATTTAATGGAATCATGAGAGAAGTACAATTTAGAGAAGCGCTTCGCGAGGCGATGAGTGAAGAAATGCGCCGCGATCAAACCGTATTTTTAATGGGAGAAGAAGTAGCCGAGTACAACGGCGCTTACAAAGTTTCACAAGGAATGTTGGATGAATTCGGAGCCAAGCGCGTGATTGATACTCCCATTGCAGAATTGGGATTCACCGGAATTGGAGTGGGTGCAGCCATGAATGGCCTTCGACCCATTGTTGAGTTCATGACCTTTAACTTTTCGTTGGTGGCCATCGACCAAATCATCAACTCAGCAGCAAAAATGTTAAGCATGTCTGGCGGTCAGTTCCATGTGCCAATCGTATTCCGTGGCCCATCGGGCTCGGCAGGCACCTTGGGAGCCCAACACTCTCAAGTTTTCGAAAGCTGGTACGCCAACTGTCCGGGATTGAAAGTCGTTTCTCCAAGCAATCCAGCCGATGCCAAAGGATTATTAAAATCGGCCATTCGCGACAATGATCCGGTGATTTTCATGGAAAGTGAGCAGATGTATGGCGACAAAGGAATGATTCCAGATGGAGAATATTTGATTCCTATTGGTTTGGCCGATGTGAAGAAACAAGGCACGGACGTTACCTTGGTTTCTTACAACAAAATGATGAAAGTAACTTTGGCTGCAGCCGAAGAATTGGAAAAAGAAGGCATTCATGCCGAAGTGATCGATCTTCGCAGCATTCGTCCACTCGATACGAAAACCATCATCGAATCGGTAAAGAAAACCAATCGTTTGGTTGTTATTGATGAAAGCTGGCCTTTCGCTTCGGTTTCATCTGAGATTGCTTATCGCGTTCAAAAAGACGCCTTTGATTATTTGGATGCGCCGGTTCTTCGGGTAAACGGTTCTGATGTTTCTATGCCCTATGCCTTGAATTTGGTAGAAGCGTATTTACCCAGCGTTGAGAAAATCGTAAAAGCAACAAAATCAGTGATGTACTTGCAAAAGTAAATCGAGGATTTCTGATTTTTTGGCCAATTCCAACCCAATACTATTTTTAACACCGGTTACTAATATCGTGTTGTTAATTCATTTCATCTTGGGTTGAAGAAACAAAAAACGGCATTATTTCAAAGAATTCATTTTTACAGTCGTTCGCTTGCAACGTTGGCTAATTCACTCCTTACCCCTTGTTTGAGGGTAACATGAGCATACAGCTCACTCCCTTTCATTTTTTCAATGAGGACCGATAAACCATTGGAGTGTTCATCAAGGTAAGGGGTATCAATTTGTCGAATATCACCCGTAAAAACGATTTTTGTTCCTTCTCCAGCTCGAGTAACGATGGTTTTAATTTCCAAAGGCGTGAGGTTTTGAGATTCATCAATGATGAAAAAAACATTGCTAAGGCTACGTCCACGAATAAATGCCAATGGGGTAATCATTAATTTTTCTTTTTCCACCAATTCTTGAATACGCTGGTACTCTTTTTCTTTTTCGTTGAATTGATTCTGAATAACTTTCAAATTATCCCATAATGGTTCCATGTAGGGGTTAATTTTACTTTTTATGTCTCCCGGAAGAAATCCGATGTCTTTATTATTCAGAGGAACAATGGGTCGAGCCAAATAAATTTGTTTGTAATTTCTTCGTTGTTCCAAGGCCGCTGCTAAGGCCAGCAAAGTTTTTCCAGTTCCAGGAGCGCCTTGAAGCGAAACACATTTGATGGTTGGATCCATTAGAGCGTCCATCGCGGCCATTTGTTCTTCATTTCGTGGTTTTATTCCGTAACAATAGGAATCGCCAACATGGAAAAAACGATCTGAAAATTCGTTGTATTTGAAGATTTTTTTTGATCGATTGTATTGAAGAATGAAATATTGATTTGGGATTTTTTCAATACCCAGAAAAACATCTGATGGAAAGAATCCATTTCGAATTCCCTCTTCAAAAACGGCTTTCGAAGTAATTTTCTTTTCAACAATACCCAAGAATAACTCATCAACACTATCAATTTTTCCAGTTTGATAGTCTTCAGCTTCCAATCCAATGGCTCTGGCTTTAATTCGAAGATTTAGATCTTTTGAAACGAGAATTACTTTTTTCGTTGAGTTTTCTTCAAGTGTTTCTTTGGCAACGGCCAAAATCAAATGGTCGTTAATCATTTCAACAAACGGAAGGTTTTGCAACGTTTCACGTTTTCTAACCCAACCAATTTTTAGTTTTCCATTGCCTTTGCCTGGAATTTTTATCCATTGATCAATTTCCTTTTTTTGAGTGATCGAATCGATAAATCGCATAAAATTACGGGCTTCAAAATTTTTGGTTTCGTTGCCTTTTTTAAATTTATCCAATTCTTCAATAACGGTAATAGGAATAACGACGTCATTGTCTTTAAAATTTCGAATAGCTTGGTGGTCAAATAGGAATACAGAAGTATCTACAACAAAAATTTTTTTCATCAATTTCCTTTCTACAATTTTAAAGGTTCTAATTTTACCTTAACATTAACTTCGAGACCGTTTGTGCACAGGTTATTCCAATTCATGGTTACAAAAAAAACAAATTCTTTATTTGGCAAGATAAAATCCCGAATTATTTGGTTTAAAATTGATTGGCTTTCAATCCATCATTGAAATCGTAAAATCAACAAAATCAGTGATGTACTTGCAAAAGTAAAAGTTGATTTTTATATTTACCGAAAATCAAAAACAATGAAAAAATTTCTTTTATTCTTGTTGCCTATCCTATTTTTGGGATCATGCAACAAGAAAACCATTACGGTAGATTACAACTACAATTTCACCACCATTCGTTTTCGGGTTAACCCCATGACAGCGGGTGTTCAGGCCATCGATCAAAGAACACTTGTTACCAATTTCGATTCTTTCTGCGTAGCAAAAAACATCGATCCCAACAACGTTAACTCCATTCACCTTTCAAGCGCTTACGCAACTTTAGCAGATTCCACCCAAAATTTCGATGAGTTTGAATCGGCTCGCCTTTTTGTTTCTTCGCCCAATCAGCCCGAGATTGAAATTGCTAACAAAAACCATACGGCCAATGGATCCAACGTTTTGAATGATTTCATTCTTACCAATGAAAACATCATCAACTACGTGAAGTCGAATGAAATCACGGTACGCATGGAAGGCACCCTTAGAAACGACATTACCGTGGTGAAGAATGTGCTGTTAAAGGTTGAGTTTAGAATCAATGCCGATCTGATTCAAGTTAAGTAACCCATAAATGAACCGCCAGAAGGCGGTTTTTTTATGCCATTGTTTTTCCTTTCGTACCTTTGCAACATGGCAAAAATTATCAAGAAAATCTTGGTCGCTAATCGGGGGGAAATAGCCCTTCGTGTCATGAGAAGCGCCAAAGAAATGGGCATCAAAACCGTTGCTGTTTATTCGGAAGCCGACCGCAAAGCTCCACACGTTGTTTATGCAGATGAAGCAGTATTGCTCGGCCCCGCCCCTTCTTCTCAAAGTTACCTGAAAGGAGATCGAATCATTGAGGCATGCATCAAATTAGGTGTTGATGCCATTCATCCAGGTTATGGATTTTTGAGTGAAAATGCAGATTTTGCTCAAGCCGTTGCCGATGCCGGACTCGTTTTTATCGGGCCATCGGCTCGCAGCATGCAAATGATGGGGAACAAATTAGCTGCGAAACATGCCGTGAAAGATTTCAACATCCCCATGGTTCCGGGTTTGGATGAAGCCATTGCCGATATCTCAAAAGCAAAACGAGTTGCTCAAGAAGTAGGATTTCCAATTCTAATCAAAGCTGCAGCCGGTGGTGGTGGAAAAGGAATGCGAGTGGTCGAAAAAATGGAAGATTTTGAAGAACAAATGAATCTCGCCGTTTCAGAAGCAACCTCTTCCTTTGGAGATGGATCTGTTTTTATCGAAAAATACATTGGCGCCCCTCGACACATTGAAATTCAAGTTCTTGGCGATACCCAAGGAAACGTGGTTTATTTGTTCGAACGCGAATGCTCCATTCAACGCAGGCACCAAAAGTTGGTGGAAGAAGCTCCTTCGGCCCTCCTTACTCCTGATGTTCGAAAAGCCATGGGAGAAGCGGCCGTAAGGGTAGCAAAAGCCTGTCATTACGTTGGAGCGGGAACCGTAGAATTCCTGTGCGACGAAAACCTCAATTTTTATTTCCTAGAAATGAATACCCGATTGCAGGTAGAACACCCCGTAACCGAAATGATTACCGGTTTGGATTTGGTTCGTGAACAAATTCGAATCGCAGCCGGCGAACCACTCGGATATTCCCAAGAAGATTTAAGCATTCGCGGACACGCCATTGAGTTGAGGGTTTGTGCCGAAGATCCAACCAATAATTTCACCCCCGATATCGGGCAGTTAAAAACCTACCGCCGTCCACAAGGTTACGGAGTGAGGGTAGACGATGGGATGGAGGAAGGCATGGAAATTCCGGTTTTTTACGATCCGATGATTTCTAAGTTGGTGGTGTATGGGGCTACTCGTGAAGAGGCCATGGATCGCATGAAGCGCGCCATTGAAGAGTACCAAATTACCGGGGTGGCCACTACCCTACCCTTTGGGACCTATGTGATGAATCACCCCGCCTTTCGTTCGGGGCAATTCGATACCAATTTCATTAAGCACCACTACCGCCCCGAAGATGTTCTACCTAAAGGAAACGATCAAGAACTCGCCGCCATCCTGTCGGCAGCGGAATTAGATAAAAAGCAGCTTTCCAAAACCAACGATACCTCAAACACAAATGGGATATCCGCTTGGAAAATGAATCGATAAAAAAAGCCCCGAATTTCTTCGGGGCTTTTTTTTAATCTTCATCCGATTCTTCTTCATCGGGTTTATCGCCGTATCCATCATCCTCTTCATCATCATCGGAAGAGGAAGAAGAAGAATCACCTTTCTCCTTTTCAATATCTACTGTATTGAGATCATCCAACGCCAATTCTTCCTCAATTTGCTGACGGGTAACCAATTTTACCTTAACCAAATACTCGGTATCGTCTGTTTCAATGGGAAGGGCTACAATTAAATCACCTTTGGTATTATTGTAACGAACCATATTGGTAGCTTGGTCGTACCCATTGGGATAATTCTTTTCAATGATTTCTAAAACCTCGGCTGAAGCGTTACTAATGTCAACAATGGATTTCTTTTTTGCCATAAACGATGGTGATATTTCAATTCGAGGGTAAAACTATCAAAAACCGACAAATTCCAAAAAAAATTTGACATCTTTTTTTTGAAACATTTAAAAATGAATCCAACTTTTTAGACGGAGGCCACATTTCTCCCCCATTTTGTTTAGAAGTTTGGTTGGAATTTTCATTTCTAAGCAAAATGAATCGTTTTTTACAATGGCAAAAGCCCCATCAAAACGAAGAAAGGTATGTTCGATGGTCCAGGTAGATTCCTCCCAATCGATTACAAAATCGTTTTTTCGCACAAAAACCTCTTCAACATGTTCAAAATCGTGCTGTGCGGAAAAATATTTCTTCGGAATCGAAATGAAATACCCCAAGTATTTTGCCATTTCCAAGGAATTGGGCTTTTTCAAAGCAGATTGTGCCGATTGAAATCCGGTCATTCGCTCTTGGGTAATAACCGACATTTGGTCGCAGACCTGTAACAACTCGTGGGGATTGTGACTCACCAGCAATACCCCGATGTTTTTGCTTTGGGCAATTCTTCGAACCAACAAAAAAAGCTCATTTCTCCAATGAGCATCCAACTGGTTGGTTGGCTCATCGAGCAAAAGAAACGACGGATTTTGCATCAGAGCTCTGCCCAAAGCCACCCGCTGCCGCTGTCCTCCACTAAGGCGATCAACCCTGGAGTTGCTCCATCCCTTCGCTCCTAAAAAATCTAGCCATTGATGGGCTTCTTTTTCTTGGGAAGACATGGTGCCGGCCTTGGAAGCATGGTACAGATTTTCGAAGGCGGTATGCTTTTCCATCAATTGAAAATCCTGGGCTAGAACCGCAATGTGATCATGACCCCAAATCAAACGATCTTTTTGAAAAACCACCTTTCCATCCAATTCGATGAACCCGGAAACGGGCGGCAAAAATCCAGCTAAGGTTTTTAGCAGGGTGCTTTTTCCTCCTCCACTTGGTCCCGTTAATCCATAAATTTTCCCTGAGGAAAGCTCAAAAGAAATGGGAGAACGAACCAAAGATTCCTCATACCCAATTTGAGCATCTTTGATGACCAATTTCTTAGGAATCATACTTCTCCAATAATTTCAAGAGAACGTCGAAATCTTTGGGGTAAGGAGCTTCGAAAGAAAATTCTTTTTTGAAGATGGAAAACTGAATGCTTCGGGCATGCAAAGCAAACCGTTTGATCATGGGTTGAGACTCTTCGAATTTACCGAAAGAATACTTGCGTTTGATTTCATGCAAGTAGGGCGGTTCGCCACCGTAAGCAGGATCATTCACGATGGGTGCATTTTGAGATGCCAAGTGAACGCGAATTTGATGGGTTCTTCCTGTTACTGGAAAACAACCCACCAAGGTAAAATGCCGAAAAAACTGAAGGGATTTTAAAATGGTGAAGGCATCTTTTCCGGTTTTGAAATCGATGCGCATCAAAGCATCTTTTGCAGGGCCGATGGGCAAATCAACTTCCAATTCTTCGAAACGATGAATTCCTCCGACTACTGCGTGGTAAATTTTTCGAACACGGCGCTTTTCAAATTCAATCGATACTTCTCGGTAGGTTTCGGGATCTTTTGCAGCAACCAAAATTCCGGAAGTTTCTTTATCTAATCGATGGCACAATTGCACCGTTGAACAGTATTGACGAGCAATGGAAAGGATGCTAGCGGCCGTACCCTGTCTTTCATCGAGGGAGCTTACAAAGGGAGGTTTGTTAAAAATGAGTAAGTGCTCGTCTTCATAAAGTAAAATATCGCGAATGGAAATGGGTTTCAATTATTTCTTTTTTAAGGTAAATGCAAAGGTAGTTCCGATTCCTTTGGTGGAGCGAACCCAAACGGTTTGGCTATGGGACTCGAAGATGTGTTTCACGATGGAAAGTCCAAGACCGGTTCCGCCTGCATCCCGCGATCGGGCTTTGTCAACCCTGTAAAACCGTTCAAAGATGCGGGAATGATGAACTTCCTCGATTCCTTCCCCGTCGTCGGTCACCTCACACATATAATGGGTATCCATATCGTAAATGCCCACCAAAACATTTCCATTTTCTTTGCCGTATTTGATGGCATTTTCAACCAAATTCATCACGGCATGGTTGATGAGTTTTCGATCGGCATACACCAAAAACGGAGGTTTCAACCCTTGTTTGAATTGAATGGCGATGTGTTTACGTTCGGCGCGTTCCTGCAAATTGTGAAACACGTCTTCCATCAATTCTGCTAAATCGAATTTTTCCCATTTCAGCTGAACGTTGCCCGATTCCAATTTGGAGATTTCCATCAAATCGTTGATGATGGCTTCCATCCGTTCGGTATTTTCTATGGCCTTTTCGAGGAACTTTTCGGTTACTTTGGGATTTTCCAAACCCCGGTCGACGAGGGTAGAAAGGTATCCTTGAATGTTGAATACCGGGGTTTTCAGCTCATGCGATAAATTTCCAACGAACTCCTTCCGGTACTGTTCATTGGATTGAAGCTCTTGAATTTCTTTGGCTTTGTTTTCAGCCCATTCTTCTACATCCTTACTCACCGCATCAATCACATCGTTGTTGTATTGAAAACGAAATTCTGTAAATTTTCCAGCTTTATGCCGGTTGATGATTTTGTAAATCACCTTGATCTTTCGGTAAATCAGAAAATTTAAAAAGTAGAAAAAGGTAGAGAAACCCAATAAAAACGTTGCTACGATGTAAATAATGGCATCAAACCAATGCACACCGGTAAGAATGGAAAACAATAAATTGAACCCGGTCATGATCAATGCCGAGTACAAACTGAGGATTTGTGGGGTTGGATTTTTCAACTTATTAAAATCAGTCTCAAAATTGCATAAAAATTGCGAAATTTGGGCATGCGAAAATCACTTCTTTTTGGATTCCTTTTGATTGCTGCGGTTACCTCTTGTTTAGCGCAAGGAAGAACGGCGAAAAAGAAGGACTCTTCTCCTCGAAAAACGATTGTTTTGGCCGATGCCGTTTACCGAGATGCCATTCGTTCTGTGCAGTTGTTTGCCAAGGCCAACGAATTTCTCACCCCAGCAATTGCGCTGGGAACTGAAGAAAAACTAACGCTTAAGTTCGATGATTTAGCCGGTGGTTTCACAACCTATTCGTACACCTTCATGCATTGCAATGCAAATTGGGAACAGAGCAGCATTTTTGAAACCCAGTTCATGGACGGTTTTTTTCAAAATGAAATTCAGAATTACAAATATGCCGTTAATACACGTCAAACCTATACTTCCTATGCGTTGGATTTCCCAAATTCCTTCATCAAATTTACTGCATCAGGAAATTACGTTCTTTTTGTTTACGAAAATGGAAACAAAAGCAAACCCGTGTTAACGCGTCGATTTTTTGTTTACGAACCCCTCGCTTCGGTTGAATCTGAACTTCGTCGTTCGTTCACAGCAGGAAGCATTCAAACCAACCAAAGTCTCGATTTAAAAGTAACTCCATCTCCAAGCTTGAAGGTTTTCAATCCGCTTTCTGAATTTCTATTAACGGTTCAGCAAAACCGCAGGTGGGACCAAGCTACGGCCGACGTTACTCCCAATTTGATGGATCAAAAAACATTGTTGTACACCTTTAACGATCGCCTTAATTTCCCAGCCATGAATGAATTCAGGCAATTTGACACCCGTTCGCTGGGAATCAATAGCTTGAACGTGCGTAAATTCTTGGTTGATTCGGCCAATCAAATTTTCTTGTACGACGATGCCAGCCGTGCTGCTTTACCTTACAACAACTATTTCGACATCAACGGAAGTTTCGCCTGCGTTCAACGGGACGGGCTTATTACGAGCAGAGACCCCGACTACGCCTACGTTCACTTCACCCTAAACACCCAAGGTCGGGTTTTAGAAGGCGATGTATTCTTGATGGGTGCACTCACCAATTGGCAAGCAGACTCTACCAATCAAATGGAATACAACGAGGGATGCGCTTGTTACCACAAATCGCTATACGTGAAACAAGGGTACTACAATTACATGTATGGGATAAAGAAACCGAATTCCCCTTTGGTTGATTTTACTCCGATGGAAGGTTCTTTTCAAGGTACCGACAATGAATACAACATCTTCGTTTATTTCCGATCTCAAATAGGCCTGTACGATCGTTTAATTGGATTTCAAACCCTTTATTCCAACGGAAACCACTAATATTCTTCTTTTATGCCCTTTCTTCATAACAAGGTTGATCGAAAAATTATGGAGGAACGTTTGCTCAACGATCCCCGCCCACGAACTACCCTCTCCTTTTACAAATACCACCGCATTGAAAACGCTGCGGATTTTCGCGATGCCCTGTTCATCGCCTTTGAAAAAATCGAAGTGCTGGGAAGAATTTATGTAGCAACCGAGGGGATCAATGCCCAAATTTCCCTTCCCACCGAACGGTTGGAAGCATTCGAACAACTTCTGGCCACACCACCGTTCGACTTTTTGGATGGAATTCGATTGAATTACGCCATCGACGACGATGGTAAGAGTTTCGCCACCTTAAAAGTGAAGCACCGAGAAAAAATTGTGGCGGATGGTTTGCCCGATGGCCTGATTAATCCTGCCGATGCCGCCACTTATTTGAAAGCCCAAGAATACAATAACTTGGTTGAATCCAACCCCGATGTGGTGGTCATCGACATGAGGAATGCTTACGAATTTGAGGTAGGGCATTTTGAAGGAGCTCAAAAAATAGATGTAGATACGTTTCGGGAGCAGTTGCCTGTGGCAGTGGAGCAATTTCAAGATGCAAAAGAAAAACCGGTGGTGATGTATTGCACCGGTGGTATTCGTTGCGAAAAAGCTTCCGCTTATTTCAAACACCATGGTTTCAAAGAAGTTTACCATTTGGAAGGAGGAATCATTGAGTACACCCGTCAAGCAAAAAACCTCGGAATCGATGTGAAGTTTAAAGGAAAAAACTTTGTTTTTGATCGAAGATTGGGAGAAAAGATCACCGATGACGTTTTGGCCAATTGCCATCAATGCGGGGAACCGTTTGATCATCACGTGAATTGTGCGAACCAATATTGCCACACCCTTTTTATTCAGTGCCTTACTTGCGCTGAAGAAATGCAGGGTTGTTGCTCCAACGAATGCAAAGAATTTTTACACTTACCGGAAGAGCAACAAAAGGAACTCGGTCATCGGTTTAAACCCGATGGATCCAAGTATTTAAAACGGAAGAAATTTAGAGATTAACGCTTTTCACCACAAACTCCAATGATTTCTCGAGTTGTTGGGAAAAGCCAAAAAATAAGGAAGTTTACAGGACGCTTCAAAAAATAACCCAATTTATTCCACGATGTGCTGTAATTGATGTAATGTTCACCAACGATGGGCAAATTCATCCATTGAAAAAGCAATCTCAATTCCTTCATGGTGTATTCGTGGTGGTGCCCGGTAAACGGAATGGCAGAATCGTAAATGGACTGCAAATCGGTAATGGGTGAAACGCCCAACAAGAAGCGAACGCGTTTGTTAAGGTAGGCCATGTTGGGCACCTCGATGAACAATCGGGAGCCTTTGTTTAGAATTCCGTGAACATTGTTCAGGAAGAATTTTAAGGAATGCGGGTAATGTTCCAAAACGGCCATGATGCAAACGAAATCGAATTTTTCGCTGGGTGCAAAGGTGTCTTCAAACGGATCCATATCTAAAATTCGAACACCTTTGCTTTCAATGAGTTGAAACAAGGGGTCAAAACTTCCCGAATAATACTTCTTGGCCTCGGTCATGGTTACTTGAAAACCCATTTCGGTAAGTGCCAAGGGAAGCACTCCCCAAAATCCACCCACATCGCAAACGGTTTTCGCTCCATCTGGAAGATCTTGAATCAACTCGTAATAGCGTAAATTGGAACGACGCAAGTAATTGATAAAATCGTAAGGTGCAGCCCAACCGCGGTTGTGTTTGGCAATTTCTTCTTGCATTTGAGCACTCCAAAGGGGAGTAACTAAATCGACTTGACGCTGATAAATGGCATCGAATTCCTGAAAAGTGATCTTCATTGAACAAAAATAAGACGATAAAATAAAAAAGCCCCGAAAATTCGAGGCGTAAAAAAACTTTTGTCGAATTCGGGGCTTATCGTCCTACATTAAAAACCCGGCTCACATTGAAACCGAAGTGAACTCCGCCATTTCCCCACGAATTGGTGGTTTCACAAATGAAACCTTGATCAACCATGGAAGTAGAGTTCGTGAAATGAACCTGAAAAACGTGGCCGCCGGTTTCAATATCGAAACCCAAAGAAAGACTATTTTTAAAATTGGATGCCAACTGACCTTTGGGAACCAAGAAGTACTCCCACGTAAAAGCCAAGCGGTTGCTCAACTTCTGACGGCCGGAAAATCCCAAAGCAAAAACATCGTTTTTTTCGGCTTTGGTTGCTACCAAGTTACGGTGAACCAACGTTGGACTCAATTGCATGGAAAAATTCTCGTTAAATTTTCTTCCCAAAATCAATTGATGCGTAAAGGCCAATCGAGAAGGAAAATAGTTTTCACGGTTAGGGTCTTGCCATTTCAAGGTTTTCACGTTGATGCTGGTGTAGTACAAAAGTGAAACAGGCATTTTGTTGTCCGAAGTTTGCCATAAGATTTTATACTTCCCAAAAGCATCGTACACTTTTCCGAAGGAGGCGCGACCAACTCCTACCATGAATCGATCGGTAACACCGTAATCGAACGACATTTTTTGGTAGGCTTGATCCAAGCCAAAAAGATCATAAAAGCCGCCATTCAAGGTTCCGAAACGGTGATTAATTTTAAAATCAAGCACGCCTTTGGCTACGTTTTCGAAGGAATGACCGTTCATCACCCGGGTTGTTTTGAATCCGGCTTTCACTTTTTCCACCGGCACTTCTAAATCTAACTCTTTGAATGGATCATCTTGAGAAAATGAAGGAAGACCAACAGAAAGGAATGCGAGAAAAAGGATAATTTTTTTCATGGCGCTTTCGAATAATCAACGTCTACCGTAATTTCAATGGAATTATTAATGGTTTTTTTTACGGCCGTTGGAATGATGATGTTGTAATCGGAAAGTAAAATGCTAAATTTCGTATCAGCCAAAAGGGTATTTCCTTTCACGGTTAGGGTTCCTTTTGATTCAACGTTTTTCTTAACTCCGTGAATTTCAAGAATTCCTGCTACTTGTACCGGGTATTTCCCATCTTTTGAGAAATTAACGTCCGACACGTTGGTAATTTTTCCGGCGAAGGTGGTTTTGGGGAATTTATCGCTTTCAACATAATTTTCGTTGAAGTGCTCTTCCATCAATGGTTTCGGGAATTTGAACGATTTCATCAATCCAACAAACTTCATGTCGCCCGTTGAGGCATCGATGATGGAGGAAATGGAAGTATTGATGGCCGAAATATCTTCTATCTTGGTTTTGGAAAAGAAGGAAATTTTTCCCGTTTTGGTCATGTATTTTTGGGCAGAAGCAGCTGAAGCGAACAAAGCAAAAACTGCAAGGAGGATGATTTTATTCATGGGTTTTATTTTGAATGATGGCACTTTGATTGAATTCGAAGGTTCCGCCCATTTCAGGCATCATGGCATCGTAGTTGAAGCCAGCAAAAAAACCTTTCAATACTACGTTTTTCTTCACGAGATTGGATAAAATACTATTTGAACTCGTATCTGGAAAACTAAATTTGGCTTCAATTCCATCTGTTTTTGAAAGAAGAACCGCAAAGTTGGATTGATTTGCGCCATCTCCTTGACGCTCCACCCGATCAAGCAATCCTGAAATCTGAATAACTTTATTTTGGTAGGTCGCAAAAGCCAAGGAATCGTTGGATTGAAAAGCAGAATAAAGAGAATCAATGGAAATAATGACTTCAGATTTTCTATTGGATGCTGTTTCTCGGGGTTTATTCCATTGCCAATAAACAACACCAAAAACACCAATAAGAATAAGCAGAAGTAAAATGATGATTTTTTTCATGATCAATTGTTGAGTGCGCCTTCATTGATCCAATTTCGAATTTTTCCCAATTCACAGGATGGCAATTTAGAGCCGCCTTTGGGCATGGATGAAAATCCCGTGTAATGATTGGTAACGCCTAACAAGGTTCCATCATCGACCGAATTTTTGGTATCCGCATAGGTATCGTAAATGTAACCACCTCCCGGATTATTGGCGTTATGACACCCTACACAATAATTTTGAAGAATGGGATCGACATCGGTTTTGAAACTCACCACCACGGAATCGCAGGGTACGTTGGTGTTGGGATACAATTCCTCTTCGTTATCGTAATAGCAACTGCTTAGGGCAAACATCCCCAAAAGAATGGCAACAATTTTAAACGGATGATTCATGATTGTTCGAAATTAGGGATTGCAACAAATTAGACGTGCAGGAATTCAAAAGGTCAAAGACTTCTTCAAATTTATCTTCCGAATCGTAATAAGGATCGTAAACATTCCTTTCAGCGGGAAACAGATCCGAAAATTCCATCATGAGCTTCACCTTTTCCAATTGGTCGGGTTGAGCTATTCGTTGAATTTCGAATAAATTTTGGGTATCCATGGCTAAAATAAGATCAAAATCCGTGAAATCGTTTTTTGTAAATTTACGTGCTCGATGTTGGAGTTCAATATTATTTTTTTGTGCCACTTTTCGAGCACGATAATCGGCCAGTTCACCGGAATGTTGGCTGGTGGTGCCGCATGAATCAATAACAAAATGATTGGAGAGCCCAGCTTCTTCCACTTTCTTCTTAAAAATCCCTTCTGCCATAGGGGAACGACAAATATTCCCGAGGCATACGAATAAAACCTTCTTTTCTTGTTGCATCTTTGTATAGAATTATCAAAATTACACTTCCATGAAGATCTTGTTTACTTTTCTGTTAAGTTTTTTGTTCTTTTCGACGCATGCTCAGAAGAACTTTTCGGTTGGCCATTACAATTTGGAAAACCTTTTCGATACGATTGACCAACCTAATGTAAAGGATGAAGAATTCCTTCCAAACGGAAAAAATCAATGGAATTCAGAACGTTACCACAAAAAATTAAACAGAATGGCCCAAGCCATTGCCGCGTTGAACGGGGGAAAAGGTCTTGCCATTTTGGGAGTTTGCGAGGTTGAAAACGAACAAGTTTTGAAGGATTTGGTGAAGCAGAAAAGTTTGAAAAAATTTGGTTACCACGTTGGGCATATCGATTCGAAAGATCCTCGTGGAATTGATGTTGCGTTTTTGTATCAGCCCAAACTGGTGAAATTGGAAGGCTTGTATACTTTCCAACCCGATCGATTTGCCGACTCTCCTTTTCTTTCCCGTCCGATTATTATGATGGTAGGTAAAACCAAAAAAGGTAACGTTTATGCGATGGAAAACCACTGGCCATCCAGAAGTGGAGGAACAGAACAATCGGCTCCTCGTAGGATGGCAACCGCGAAGTTGTTGGCCTTTTTAGCCGATTCGCTCGAACGGGCCAACCCCTCGGCGCAAATCATTGCAATGGGCGATTTCAACGACGAGCCGAGCGATGTTTCCATGCAATTGGTTAAAAAATCAACCCACCTGATCAACGCCATGGAAGCATGGCCCAAGGAGGAAGGCACCCATTTCTACCAAAAAGAGTGGAGCAAACTCGATCAAATCCTCTACAATCAAGCTTGGACCTTCGAAACCCCGGTAGCAAAAGCTGAAAAGCTTCCTTTTCTCTTAGAGCAAGAGGGAAAATACAAAGGGAATCCCTTTCGTACCTACGTGGGACCCAAATATTTAGGTGGATACTCCGACCACATGCCTGTAACCCTTCAATTTATCTTCAAATGAGCTGGTTTTCTTCTTGGTTCGATTCCGAATATTATCATTTGCTGTACAACCACCGAAACGATGAAGAGGCGGAACAATTTTTAAAAAACCTCTCGTTAGCGCTTCCTCCGTTCATTCAAAAAACAGCACTCGATTTATGTTGTGGAAAAGGCAGGCATAGCCGTTGGATGGCGAATCAAGGGTTAACGGTAACCGGGTTCGACCTTTCCCCCCACTCCATTGCAGAGGCCATCAACATCGGCCCTTCCTCTATCCGTTTTGAAGTTCGTGACATGAGGGGCGATCTCGGAATGGAAGAGTTCGATTTTGTGTTCAACCTCTTTACCAGTTTTGGTTATTTCGACGAACCCGAGGAAAATGCGTTGGTGTTGGAACAAATTTACGATGCCTTAAAACCAGGCGGGTATTTCATTCACGATTTTTTGAATCCGCTTGGCGTCCTTCGAAACCTCCAAGAAAAAGAAACCGTTGTTCGGGAAAACACCACCTTCGATATTGATCGATTTGTGGATGAAGAAAATTTCCTTTGCAAAAATATTCGTTGGGAAATGGATGGAAAACCGATGGAGTTTACCGAACGAGTTTACCTTTTTACTCCTGAAGATTTAGAAGCCATGTGCGAAGGTTTATTTGAAAGAATTGAGATTTTTGGCGATTATTCGCTCAATCCGATGGATGAAAAAACCAGCCCCCGCCAAATTTCAATTTGGAAAAAAATAGGATGACCCTCGACACTTCCTTGCTTCATTTTTTTCAAAAAGAACTTTCCAATCCTGTTCTCGATTTCTTGTGCATTTGGGGAAGGAAATCGTGGGTTTGGTCGCCCTTGTACCTTGGAGTTCTACTATTTTGGATCAGAAATAAAAATCAATCTTTTTGGCCCTTGTTTTTAGGTGCTCTCCTTTTATTTGGCCTGACCGACTATACTTCGGCAAGCATCATCAAACCTTGGGTGGGCCGCCTCCGACCTTGCCAAGAAAACGGACTATTATTGCGGCAATTGGTGGTTTGCGGAAACGGTTTTTCTTTCCCTTCCACGCATGCCACCAATCATTTTGCGTTGGCATTTTTCTTTTTCAACTTTGTAAAAAAAACTCCCATTTGGTTCATTTGGGCGGGCTTCATTGCTTTCAGCCAAATGTACGTTGGAGTTCATTACTTCACCGATGTTTTGGCTGGAGCGCTGCTTGGAACTTTTTTTAGTTGGTTGGTCGTTCGCGCCTTATTCACCCTCTCGAAACGCTACTCATGGAATATTTCTTTCTGATCGCTCTTCCTTTTATTTCGGGTTCCCTGTCCATTTTTCTTCACCGAAAACAGGCCCAAGTCGTTCGTTTTCTCCTTACCGTAAGTGGAGGATTCCTCTTCGGTACGGTCATGCTCCACCTCTTCCCGGAAGTCTTTGAAGCTCAAACCCAAGCTGGAATTTTTATTGTCATCGGTTTCTTTATTCAACTCATCCTAGAAAAATTCTCGGAAGGAGTGGAACACGGGCACTTGCACTTGGATTTACCCGATGGGCACGACCACGGACACGACCACTCCCATTACCACAAAAAAGGATGGGCCACTGCCATTGGTTTGCTCTCCAGTTTATCCATTCATTCCCTGTTGGAAGGCCTTCCGATTTCTACCATCGAAGCAACATCCATCGGAGAATTATTTCATCATCCCCTGTTTTTGGCTGTCGTTGTTCATAAAATTCCAACATCCATTGCCTTGGTGGCTGTACTTTCTCAAACCGATTTGGGCAAAAAATGGATTTTCGCCTTGTTGTTGTGGTACACAATGATGACTCCTGCTGGGGCGTTGCTGGGAAAATTCATTCAAACCAATTTGGGAGAACATTCCCTTACTAGCCTTCAAATGACAGCTTTGGCATCGGGAATGCTGCTGCACATTGGCTCAACCATTCTTTTTGAAAGCACCGAACATCACAAGTTTAGCATCTGGAAAATTGGTGCTTCCCTCGTTGGAGCATTGTTGGTTCTTTTCGTGTAAAAGGTTTGCGCCTTTTGTCCGTTTCTCGTTATCTTTGGCAAATTTTTATGAAAACCGAAACCCCTCGGTTGTGTTACTTTGAAAACGAAAAATATGTCGGACGAAAAACCTTTATTGAAGGTCACCATCGACGGAGTTCAGATTGAAGTTCCTGAAGGAACCACCATTTTGAACGCTGCACGTCAGGTTGGAGGCAACATTGTTCCTCCGGCGATGTGCTACTACAGCAAGTTAAAAGGATCGGGCGGAAAGTGCAGAACCTGTTTGGTTAAGGTGAGCAAAGGATCAGAAAAAGACCCTCGCCCCATGCCCAAATTGGTTCCATCGTGCTCCACCAATGTAATGGATGGCATGGAAGTTCTCAACACCACTTCTCCAGAAGTTCTTGAAGCCCGTAAAGGCGTTGTTGAGTTCTTGTTGATCAATCACCCCCTCGATTGTCCCGTTTGCGATCAGGCGGGAGAGTGTCACCTCCAAGACCTCGGATTTGAACATGGCGGTGCGCATACCCGTTACGAGGAAGACCGCAGAACGTTCGAGCGCATCGATATTGGTCCATACATCCAACTGCACATGAATCGTTGCATTTTATGCTACCGATGCGTTTTTGCAGCTGAACAACTCACCAACGGACGAGTTCACGGCGTTATCAATCGCGGAGACCACGCCGAAATTTCAACCTACATCCAACAAGCTATTGATGGTGATTTCTACGGAAACATCATCGACGTTTGTCCCGTTGGCGCATTAACCGACAAAACTTTCCGATTCAAGAGCCGCGTATGGTTTACCAAACCCTTGAATGCTCACCGCGACTGCGACAAGTGTTCTGGAAAAACGGCTGTTTGGATGGCTGGCGAAGATGTTCTTCGCGTTACTGGCCGAAAAGATACTTATGGGGAAGTGGAAGAATTCATCTGCAATACCTGCCGCTTCGATAAAAAGTCAAAATCAGATTGGACCATTGAAGGTCCTCGCCACATCGACCGTCATTCGGTTATTGGCATGAACCAATACGAAATTGCGGCTCCCAAAGAAACCCAGTACCTCACCAATAAAATCATCGAATAATCGCCATGAACGTAGATACGACTTATTTGATCATTAAATCGTTGATGGTTTTAACCATTTTCGGAATCACCTTGCTGATTGCAACCTACTTGACCTATTTCGAGCGCAAGGTGGCTGCATTTCTGCAGGACCGCCTCGGCCCAGACCGCGCAGGTCCGTTTGGAATCCTACAACCGCTGGCCGATGCAGGGAAAATGTTTTTCAAGGAAGACTTTATCCCACAAAATTCAGCAAAATCCCTCTTCATTCTAGGTCCAGGAATTGCCATGTTTACCGCACTGCTTACCGGAAGTATTATTCCTTGGGGGCCTCAAATCACGTTATTCGGAGAAACTTTTGATTTTCAAATTGCCGACATTAACGTTGGGATTTTGTTCATCGTAGGGGTTGTTTCGATTGGGGTTTACGGAATCATGATTGGCGGTTGGGCATCCAACAACAAATATTCTCTTTTTGGCGCTATTCGTGCAAGTTCTCAAATGATTTCTTACGAATTGGCCATGGGTCTAAGCATCATTGCCATTGTTATGATGTCGGGCTCATTGAGTTTGAAAGACATTGTTGCTCAGCAACATGGAATGAATTGGAATGTATTCTATCAACCGTTAGGATTCATCATCTTCTTGATTTCTGCTCTAGCGGAATGCAATCGCGCTCCCTTCGACTTAGCGGAATGCGAAAGTGAATTGATTGGCGGTTACCATACTGAGTACTCTTCCATGAAATTGGGATTCTTTTTGTTTGCAGAGTACATCAACATGTTCATCAGCTGCGCCATCATTTCTTCCTTGTATTTCGGCGGTTACAACTATCCTTTCATGGATATGGTCACTGATCCAACCGTTCAAGGATTAATTGGAACAGCCGTTCTTTTTGGAAAAATCTTTTTCTTCATCTTCTTATTCATGTGGATTCGTTGGACTCTTCCACGTTTTCGTTACGATCAACTCATGCATTTGGGTTGGAAGATGTTAATTCCGCTTGCTCTAGCCAATATGTTGGCCACAGGAGCGGTTATTTTGTTCAATCAATAAAGCGAGGATAGGAATATGAAACCGCTTACCAATCGAGCAAAACAGGTCGTAAACAAAGAAATGACGTTTTCAGAGAAGATTTATCTTCCTGCTGTTTTGGGTGGATTAAAAACCACCATGAGTCACTTTTTCAAGAAGCAAGCTACCATTCGTTATCCCGAAGAAGTTCGTCCATTCAGCGATGTTTTTCGTGGAAAGCACGTTTTGAAGCGCGATGAAAATGGTGCGGAACGCTGCACAGCTTGCGGCCTTTGCGCCGTTGCTTGTCCGGCAGAAGCCATCACCATGGTTGCTGCAGAACGTGAAAAAGGAGAGGAAAAACTTTATCGGGAAGAGAAATACGCCGAAACGTACGAAATCAACATGTTGCGTTGTATTTTCTGCGGAATGTGCGAGGAAGCTTGTCCAAAAGAAGCCATTTTCCTAACAACAGAAATTACCCCTGCCAATTACGATCGTTCTAATTTCATTTATGGAAAAGATAAATTGGTAGAAGATGTCAACCATCGCACCGACATTACGACTCGTCAGGCGCACAAAAATTTAGCCAAGTAATGAGTCCTACGATCTTTTTAACTTTAGCGATCATCGCCGTGGTGAGTGCCATGTTTGTGGTCTTCGCAAAAAATCCGGTTCACTCGGTTTTATCCCTCATCGTTACCTTCTTTTCCATCGCTGGCCTGTACTTGTTGATGAACGCCCAATTTTTGTTCGTGGTTCAAATCATCGTTTACGCCGGTGCCATTATGGTTCTCTTCCTTTTTGTATTGATGTTATTGAATTTAAGTGCCGATACCGAGCCTCAAAAATCGAATCGTTTCCGAGTAATTGCCTCGGCATCAGCGGGATTATTGAGTTTGGTATTCAGTGCAGGAATGGTTATCGACGCCACCATGGGCGATCGAAACGTGACCAACATTCAAGAAATTGGATTGGTTAAACACCTTGGAAAAGTTTTATTCACCGATTATCTGGTTCCGTTTGAAATCAGCTCCATCCTTTTCCTTGCTGGGATGGTCGGAGCTGTTCTCCTTGGTAAACGAACCCCTAAAGAATCAAAATCATGATGACCGAAGTAACAGCCGAACACTACATCATTCTTGCCACTACCCTTTTTGTTATTGGGGTAGCTGGAGTATTGATACGTAGAAATGCCATTGTGGTATTGATGTGCGTTGAATTGATGCTGAATGCCGTCAACTTGCTTATGGTTGCTTTTTCAAGCCACCACAAAGATTCTGCCGGACAAATTTTCGTTTTTTTCATCATGGTTGTTGCAGCGGCAGAAGTTGCTGTTGGATTGGCAATCTTGGTGATGGTGTACCGAAATACCCGCAGTACCGATGTTAGTTTGTTGGATCAATTAAAGAACTAATCGAGCATGGAAAAAAACTTAATTCTCATTCCACTTTTGCCGCTGATTGGTTTTTTAATCAACGGAATTTTCGGAAAAAAACTACCTAAAAACGTCGTTGGAGCACTTGGAACGCTGGTCGTTTTCGGTTCTTTCATCCTTAGTTTGTTGGCGTTCCTCGAAGTGAGGGAATCGGGTCAAGCCCTTTCGCACACCGCATTTACTTGGATGCAAATTGCGGGCTTGAAATTCGACATTGCCTTCTTGGCCGATCAACTTTCCACCCAAATGATGCTCATCATCACCGGAATTGGATCGTTGATTCACCTTTATTCGATCGGATACATGCACAAAGACGAAGGGTTCTACAAATTCTTCGCTTACCTCAATTTATTTATTTTCAGCATGTTACTGCTCGTTATGGGCAGCAATTACTTGCTGTTATTCTTCGGTTGGGAAGGCGTTGGATTGTGTTCTTACCTCTTGATTGGTTTTTGGTACCAAAATTTGGAATACGGAAAAGCTGCCCGAAAAGCATTTGTGATGAATCGCATCGGCGATTTGGGTTTGATGCTCGGATTATTCATGTTGTTGCAACATGCTGGAAGTTTGGAGTACAAAGAAGTCATGGCATCTCTGTCAACACTTTCTACCGAAAAAGCCGCTTGCATTGGTTTACTATTGTTTGTTGGAGCTACGGGTAAAAGTGCTCAAATTCCTTTGTACACGTGGTTACCCGACGCGATGGCCGGCCCAACTCCGGTTTCTGCCTTGATTCACGCAGCTACCATGGTAACCGCCGGTATTTACTTAATTGTTCGCTCTTCGGCCTTGTATTCCATGGTTCCAGAAGTTTTGGAAATCATTGGTTACGTTGGATTAGCTACTGCTCTTTTTGCCGGCCTCATCGCTATTCGTCAGAACGACATCAAGAAGGTATTGGCCTATTCGACCGTTTCTCAATTGGGTTTCATGTTTGTGGCTTTGGGCGTGGGAGCGTATTCAACCGCCATGTTCCACTTAACCACCCACGCATTCTTTAAAGCGCTCATGTTCCTGGGCTCAGGTAGCGTAATTCACGCCATGGGTGGAGAACAAGACATCCGCAAAATGGGTGGTTTGGCGAAAAAATTGAAAATTACACACCTAACGTTCCTCGTTGGAACCTTGGCCATCATCGGATTCCCGCTCACTTCCGGGTTCTTTTCCAAAGATGAAATTTTGGCGAAAGTGTACGAACACAGCCCGATCATGTGGGGATTGTTGTTGTTGGCATCGGCCATCACGGCGTTTTACATGCTTCGCATGTTTTTCCTTACGTTCCACGGATCTTTCCGAGGAACCCACGACCAAGAACACCACTTGCACGAAAGTCCCATTTCCATGACTTTACCTTTGATGGTTTTGGCGGTTCTGTCCTTGGCTGGCGGATTTCTAAACGTTCCTGAATTTATTTCTGAAGGTTCTGAGCATTTACACACGTGGTTGAATTCGGTGGTAACCTATGTTTCTGGTAGACATCATTTGGATCACAGCACAGAGTGGATGTTGATGGGTGTTGCTTCGGCCTTGGCCTTGATCATTTTGGTTTCAACCTATGTGGTGTATGTTTCCAAGAAATCGACGGCCGCGGAAGACGATCAGTTAACGGGGATTCAGAAGTGGATGAACAACAAATTTTACATCGATGAATTGTACCAATCTGTGGTTCAGAAACCAATCGAAGCGATTTCCAATTTAGGATACAACATCATCGATCGGGGAATCATTGACGGTTCCGTTAATTTCATTGGAAAAAGTGTAGAGGTGGCTGGAAATGCGCTTCGCAGAATTCAAAACGGAAACGTTGAGTATTACTTGTTGTACATGGTGCTTGGCATTTTCTTCTTGTTGGTTTTTAAATTCGTGCTGTAACGTGGAACTTATTCTTATTCCTTTATTCTTTGCAGCGGTTCAATTCTTTGTAAAAGGACGCACCGCCAGCTGGTTGGCTTTGGCATCTACTCTGGTTTCGTTAGGCTGGACCATTTGCATGATCAGTGGTTATGCCATGGATGGCAGCACCGTAAATTTGGTAGATGTAGAGTGGTTGAAATTTGCCGGCATTCGATTTACATTGGCTTACGATGGAATCGCTTTGATGATGGTGTTATTGACCAATTTGGCCCTGCCCATCATTCTTTTAGCTTCTTGGGATCGCAACTACGGAAAATCGCCCTTGTACTTGGGCCTTGCGTTGCTGATGCAAGCGGCACTTGTTGGGGTATTCCTGGCCCAAGACGGAATTCTTTTCTACGTCTTTTGGGAATTAGCGCTGATTCCAATTTACTTCATCTCGGCCATTTGGGGCGGTGAGAACAAAAACCGAATCACCCTCAAATTCTTCATCTACACGTTTTTTGGATCCATCTTCATGTTGGTTGGATTGTTGTTGTGGAAATCTTACGGCAGCAGCACCAACGGATTCGCTTGGATGAGTTTGGTACAGTCGCAAATCCCATCCGACATTGCTTTTTGGGCGTTCCTTGGATTTGCATTAGCATTTGCAATCAAATTACCTCTTTTCCCCTTTCACACCTGGCAGCCCGATACGTACACCGTTGCACCTGCGGGTGGAACCATGTTGTTAAGCGGCATCATGTTGAAAATGGGATTGTTTGGATTCATCAAATGGGCCTTGCCATTGGTACCCCATGTTGGAGAGAACATGATGCATTTCCTTTCAGTTTTAGCAGTCATCGGAATCGTTTACGGTTCAATCATTGCCATCAAGCAAAACGACATGAAGCGATTGGTGGCGTTCAGCTCCATGGCTCACGTTGGATTGATTGCAGCTGGAATTTTCACTCAGTCGCTGGAAGGACTTCAAGGTGCAATCATTCAAATGTTGAACCACGGAATTACGGCCATTGGTTTATTCTTTGTGATTGATGTTATTGAACGGAGAATGGAAACCCGCGAATTAACGCTGCTTTCAGGCATTGCCAAAGTATCTCCAGTATTCGCGGTGATGACCCTTATCCTTGTTATGGGATCGGTTGCAGTTCCGTTAACCAATGGATTTGTAGGAGAATTCATCCTATTGAAATCGGTGTTTGACTCCAACGCTACCTTGGGAGTAATTGCAGGATTAACCATTATTTTCTGTGCCGTTTATTTGTTGCGCATGGTTCAATTCAGCTTATTCGGCCCATCGAATGCGCAAAATGAAAAATTTACGCCCCTTACTTGGGCCGAAGGAATTGGCTTAGGAACCCTTTGCTTTTTTGTCTTGTGGATCGGAATTAACCCTGACCCCTTCTTCGGATTAACGGAAAGATCCGTTTCCAACCTCCTTTCCTTGTTCAACGCCATCAAAGTCATGCCATGATTGCATTAGTTACCGTTTTACTGACCGCCATCATCACCTTGTTTGTCAATTTGGTCAATACCAAATGGTCTCGTCCTGTGGCTACACTTGGTTTGGCCGTTGCATTGGGAGTTTGCTTTTACGATTTTTCAAATCCGTACGAAGATGCTTCTGAAATGCTTTACTTTTCACACGCTTCTACCATCTTTTCGGGTTTAACCATTTTGATTGGATTAATCTTGATTGGAACTTCGGAGTATTCCATTACTTATGCAGGAAAGAATCGTGGAGATGTTTATGCGCTCATGCTTTTCTCGATTTGCGGTGCTTTGATTCTTTTCGCGTATTCCAATTTGTTGATGTTGTTCTTGGGAGTAGAAATTTTATCCATTCCATTGTACGTCTTAGCTGGATCTGATAAAGATAATTTGGCTTCCAATGAATCGTCGTTGAAGTATTTTTTGCAAGGTGCTTTTGCGACCGGGATTTTGCTTTTCGGTATTGCTTTGGTTTATGGCGCTTCCGGAAGTTTCTTCATTGGAGGTTCGAAGGCAAATAACATCATCAATTACCAATTGTATTCTGGAGGAGGATTGACCATGTTCAACATGGGCGTTTTCATGATGATGTTTGGATTGGCCTTTAAAATTGCTGCGGCGCCCTTCCATTTTTGGAGTGCCGACGTTTACGAAGGGGCGCCAGATTTGATCACATCATTTATGGCTACCGTCGTAAAAACGGCGGGAATTGTTGCCATTACTATTTTCTTATTGAGCATTGGTTTCCTCAACAAACAATGGGAAATGACCTTCGCAATCATGGCAGGTCTCAGTTTGGTGGTGGGTAACTTCTCTGCTTTGAAACAAATGAGTTTCAAAAGAACGTTGGCCTATTCCTCCATCAGCCATGCCGGTTATTTGATGTTGGGCATCACCATTAACGACCCCATCATCATTCCTACCCTTTTGTTTTACTTATTGGCGTACTCACTTTCTACCTTGGTCTTGATGATTGGGATGAGTTGGGTGGCCGGACATACCGGGAAACACGATTTTACCGCCTTCAATGGTTTGGCAAAAAAACATCCGATTTTAGCAGGTTTAATGGCAGTTGCCATGCTTTCCATGGCCGGATTACCTCCATTGTCGGGCTTCTTTGGTAAATACTTCATCTTTGCTGAAGTCTTCAACCAAGGTGCGCTTTCAAAAGATGGTGGATTCTGGTGGTTGGTGCTGGTTGCGGCGATCAACTCGGTGATCAGTATTTATTACTACTTCCGCATCATCATTGCCATGTTCTTCTCTCCAGCTATTTCAGAAGAGGAAGTACCGGCGATGCCAAGGATAAACCTGTTTGTTTTGGGATTGATGTGCCTCGGATTATTGATAGCACCTCTTTTCGCCACTCAGTTGTACGGGTTGATGTTCTATTGATTGACGATTTCCGAATACCAAACGTAATCGCGTTTGGCAAATGATTTTTGGGCCTCCTTCCAACGTTTCTCTACGATCCAGTTGGATGCGAGGCCCAACATCGCTCCATACAATACGTCGCTGGTCCAGTGATACCCTTGGTAAACCCGAGATATACCCACCATAGAGGCCACGCCGTATGCAGCAATTTGAACCCCTTTTTGATCGGGAAACCGATGAGCTACTGCAGCTGCCGAAGCAAAGGCAAAACTGGTATGTCCGGAACAAAACGATTGATTCTCGGTATTGAAGAATCCGTTTTTCACCGACTCCCAACTTAATTTTTCTTTTCCATTGTTAAAAGGTCCCCACCAAAGTCCGGGATCATTGGCGGTGGTATAGGGCCTTTGGCGGTGAAACCCTTGCTTTGGAATTTGGGTAAGAATAGATGCCACCACTCCCGATGCCAAACCAATGGTTCCCAAATCAACCAACTTTTCATTTTTCAAAGCATATCCTAAAAGAATGGAGCCGCCCATCAGTGAAATCGTGTATTTATTTCCAAAAGGTTCAACAATGTTGCGTTCCGTAAATTCCAACCATTCGGTTTGGTTTCGTTGCATCATGCCGTTCACCGAGCGATCAAGAAAGAAAGAAGGTGCTGCTGCAATAGCGCACACCCCTAGCTTTTGCCAATTACTTTTTTGTTGAAACGATTGATAAACAGGAATTTGAAGATCAATTTTTTGAGCAAATCCTGCTATGGAAATTCCAAAAAGGAAAAGCGAAATGTACAGCGGTTTCACGACTCGATGGCATATAGAAAAATGGAACTGGGCGACGCATCGCTGGCCAAGGGAGCAACGCAAATTTCCAACAAATAACGCCCGTCTTCAACCTGCCTGGGAACGAAGATCAGTTCGGTAATGGTGGCTTTCATTCTGGGTGCATACGGATAATTCCACCAAGCTTTGTGGGCCAATAACAATCCAGCATCTTCCTCTCGGTCCACCGAAGGAGTATCGCACAAAAGATGCTGATAACCTCTTTCGCGCAAATATTCGGTTGCACCGGGGGAGAAATAAATGGGATTATGCCCCGAATAATTGGCCGTTTTTTTGGAATCGTTATTGGGTAAGGTACGAACCACAATGGCTTCGGAGGAATCGGCCCAAAGAACGTGTTCCAGCGAACTTTTTGTAATGATTTGATCTCCCTTTTTTGAGGTTGTTCCAGGGATATCTTCTTCCAAAACCTCGGGAGTTACCGAAATAACGTCGGCCGTAAAGTGGGTTTTGGAGAGCGAATCACGAATGAATCGACGCTCGGTGGTAAGGTGACCCACACATTCGGTGTGCGTTCCTTGTCCATGCGGAGTAAGCGTTAGCACCTCGCAATTGCAGGATCCTCCTTCGGCAACGGAACCCACGTAGGAACCAACCCGCAAAGGAGCAAACGTAGGTTGTTCAATGTAAAAACATTGCGGGTTGGCCGCTTCAAAATTGAGCGGCAAATGAATCGAAATAGGTGCTGAAAAATCTACAGAACAGCTTTTATTCCATAAAGTGAAGGTCGCTTTCATCGTTTTCTCCAAAAAGTTGACTAAAATATCGGGTAAATCCTGCGGTATCTAAACCGAGGAGGTGGTGCAATTCTTCTAATTTTCCGTGTTCGATGAACTGATCGGGAATTCCCAACGCAAAAACCTGATTAACTTTTCCATGGTTGGAAACCCACTGTTGAACAATGGAACCAAAGCCCCCGTTCAACGAACCGTCTTCAACCGTGACCCAAATGGGGGCTTCTTTAGAAAGGTCTTCTAACAGAGCCTCATCCAAGGGTTTAGCAAATCGCATGTCGACCACGGTCACTTCACTTTCAAGGGAAGCAACTGCTTCCAAGACGGAATGAAGAAATGCTCCGTAAACAAGTACTGCCACACCAGAGGTGCCGGTTTGAATTCGGTTGGCTTTGCCCAATGGAAGGGTTTGAAACGTTGAATTTTCGGGAATGGCAAACGGAATTTTTGAACGGGGATAGCGAATCGCGGAAGGCTGAACCCATTCCATTGACGAATAGAGCAAGTTTCGAAGTTCAATTCCATTCGAAGGGGACGCAAGAATCATTTGAGGAATGGCGTTCAAGGCGGCAATGTCGTAAACCCCGTGGTGTGTGGGTCCGTCTTCTCCCACCAGACCGGCTCGATCAACAGCAAAAATCACCGGGATTTCTTGAAGAGCAACATCGTGAATCAACTGGTCATAACCGCGTTGAAGGAAGGTGGAATAAATGGACAAAACCGGTTGAATTCCTTGGGTGGCCAAACCGGCAGCGAAGGTGACCGCATGCTGCTCGGTAATTCCAGTATCAAAAAAACGATTGGGGAATTTTTCTTGGAATTCCAACAAATTGGAACCCGAAGTCATGGCTGGAGTAATGGAAACCAAACGAGGAAAAAATTGAGCAAGTTCAACCATGGCTTTACCAAAAACGTGCTGATAAGTGGGTAAATCGGTAACATTTTTAGGCTCCAAGGTGCCGGTAATTTTATCAAACTTGCCGGGAGCATGCCAACGAGTTTGTTCCAATTCTGCAGGAGCAAACCCTTTCCCTTTAACCGTTTTCACGTGTACCACAAAGGGCCGTTGGGAATAATCTTTTTGCCAAAGATGCAAAGCATCCAAAACTTCAGAAATGGAATGTCCATCAATTGGGCCATGGTAATTCAACCCAAGCGACTCAAAAAAAGTAGCCGATAAAGAAATCCCAACCGTTGGATCGATGGAAATTTGGTTGTCGTTCACAACCACAAGAACCGGCGATTGCAGGTGCGCAAGGTGGTTGAGTGCTTCGTAAGCCTGACCCGCCGTGAGTGCCCCATCTCCGATGACTGCCACAACTTTTCGATTTTGATGGGTCATTCGTTGGGCCTCAGCTATTCCAATCGCGGCGGAAATGGAGGTGGAGGAGTGCCCAACGCCGAAGGCGTCGTACTCCGATTCCAACCGCTTGGGAAAACCAGAAATTCCACCCAGTTTGCGGTTGGTTGAAAATCGTTCTTTTCGATCCGATAAAATTTTGTGGGCGTATGCTTGATGTCCAACGTCCCAAATAAGCTGGTCGTGAGGAAGTTGCAAAAAATAATGCAGGGCAACGGTCAGTTCAACAACTCCCAAGTTTGCGGCAAAATGCCCACCTTGCTGGGAAACCCGATCGATGATGAATTGCCGCAAATCGTTGGCAATGCCCGTCAATTCTTGAGGGGAAATTTGTTTCAGTGGCGGAGGAGAAAAATCAATCATGCTTGGTCCAAATGGAACGATAAAAGAGCTTCCAATGGTCTAGAAACAACATTCCCCATGCTTAGTTTTCGGGTATCCAATTGCTCACGGATTTGTTCCTGGAATGCAAAGGCAACCGATCCGGCAAAATGAATCTTGCTGCCTTCCGGTAAAATAGCCGGATCAATGAATCGATTTAAAAACAAATTGATGCCATTCATCACCAAAGAAGTGCAGTAAGCGTGGGCGAAATGGTGGTGGCAAAAAGGAGCAAATGATGCTAAATAGGCATTAGGAGCCTGAGATCGATACAACCTAGAAATCACTTCCTGGTAATCGATGGCGTATTCCTCCAAAAATGCTTCCCGCAACCCAACCGGCATTCTTCCATAAAAATAATCCGAAAGTAATTTTCTACCGATCCAGTTTCCCGAGCCCTCATCTCCCAAGATAAAACCAAGAGATGGCACGAACGGCGTAAACTGCCGATCTCCGTCAAAAAACCCTGCATTTGCGCCGGTACCAATGATTCCTACAATTCCGGGATTTTTTCCGCAACACGCCCTGGAGGCAGCCAACGTATCGGGGTAAACCTCAATGGAAGCATTGTAAAAAAATCCTTGAAAAACAATTTTTAAACGATTTACCGCATCCTTGTTTCCGCAACCTGCACCATAAAAAAATACTTGGGTTATTTGAATGGCGGACTTTACCAACAGGGGTTGTTCCTCTACCAATTCAGTAATTTCCTCAATGGAGAGCAGCAGCGGGTTTATTCCAGAAGTAGTAAATGAATTTCGTTCCCCTTGTTCATTCACCAACATCCAATCGGTTTTGGTGGAACCGCTTTCCGCTAACAGTTTGATCATGTACGAAGGTACGCAAGTTTAAAAACTTTTTTAGATGTTAATGCTAGGTAAACTTCTTAAGAAAACGTTAATCACATTGGTTGTACCCACGTTCGTTTTCATTTTTGTAAACCAAAAAAACTGCGAAATGACTTCCAAATTCAAATATATTTTCTTTTTCATTCTTTTTTCTATTGGATTTTCAAAGGTTAGCTTTTCCCAAGTTCCTTCTGAAGGTGATACCATTTGGTTTAGAGGAAAAAAAATTGTTTTGAAAAAAGACTATACGTGGCAATTTGTTGAACCTAAGCCAGCCCCAACTCCGAAGCCCACTCCCACTCCCGATCGGGAACGAGTGGTGGCAAAGCCCGAAAAAACCAAGGATAAAGAGGTTATCTCTGATGTCTTTGCTTGCGATTCGGTTTTCAAAATGAAATGGGAAACCAATCGAATCATAACTTTTCGAGATGTAACAAATTCACATACTTTTCCTGATCAAATTTCAGTTGGTAAAGCCGTGATTCCAGTGGCCGGACGCGTTTACCGCGGCGTAAGTGGTGGCCACAAAGGAATGGACGTTGGACTTCGTTTGGGCGACACTGTGGTGGCCGCCTTCAGTGGTAAAATTCGCCACGCAGCCTACAACTCTGGCGGATTCGGAAACCTTGTCATTATTCGCCACTGCAACGGCATGGAATCCTATTACGCTCACCTCAGTAAAATTTTGGTCGATATCAACGACGAGGTAAAAGAAGGTCAAGTTATCGGTTTGGGCGGAAGTACCGGACGGTCGGTTTCTCCTCACCTCCACTTTGAGATGCGTTATTTGGACCGTGTTTTAAATCCTTTGGAGGTTTTCGACTTCACAACGGGAGACGTAATCGGCAATCGGGTAACCATCCCGGAAGGGGGCTACACTCCAAGTTACGTGTTTAACACCTTAAAAAACACCGAAGCCATCGCGATTGGAGAACAGGAAGAGGAAGATGCTCCTTCACAAGAAATTGTTCCTTCAAGAACACCAACTCCAAAACCGAAACCGGCTCAACCCAAACCCCAAAATACTGCTGGTTCTAAATACCACACCTTGGCAAAAGGAGAAAACCTTTCAACCGTAGCTAAAAAATATGGCACAACGATTGACCAGCTTTGTAAAATGAACGGCATCAGCAAAACCACCAAGATTTACGCTGGAAAAAAACTTCGAGTGAAGTAAAAAAACAGTAATTTTGGGTTGTGAAAAAGCTTCTTTATTTCTTCTTTCTATTGGGGTTCATCGCTTGTAAGGATTCCATTCAGGGAGATAAATTACCGAATAAAAAACCCGAAACGTCGCTTCCAACCGATACCATCATCCGATTTAGTGGCGATCGCTACAACACCAATGTTTTTTTGCAATGGAACGGTGATGACGCAGATGGTGTAGTTGTGGGTTATGAATTTACGTTTGATAGCATTCTCAACGAAGCTACCGTTTGGAATTATACCACCCGTACCGATTCTGTTTTCCCCATGCAAATTCCTTTAGGGAACGATTCTTTGAATTTTGTTTTTTCTGTTCGGTCCATCGATAATGAAGGAGAAAAGGACCCCACGCCCGCTCGATTTTGGGTACCCATTAAAAACAGTGCACCAAGCATTCGTTTTGTCTTCCAATCCAATTCCGGAAACCCTTTGGCGGGGGGAAATCCATCGTTCACCATCAGCCATTTGCGGTACACGTGGGAAGCTACCGATGACGATGGTCCTTCCAACATTGCTTCCGTAGAGTTTTGTTTAAACGATACGAATGCAAATCCTTTTCCAGTAGATCCCAAATACAGCAGTGCCACCATTCGCGCAATTCTGAACAGCGGATCGATCCAAAACTGCGAAGTCATTCCTGGAGCAGCCATCAATCCACTTGCGCTAAAATTAAACGGATTAATTCCCAACGATTCCAACGTGCTATACATCCGAGCTACCGACAAATCCGGCGCAAAATCGGCCTGGGTTGGTTCTCCGAAAGTAAAAGTGGCGATTCCATCGGGCCGCTTGTTGGTGATTAATTCCAACAACGCTCCCGATGCAGCGGCCGAAAATTTCATGAAAAGCCAAATTCAAGGTCAAAACATTCCTTTCGATTTTCTACCGCTTTTCAAAAAGGTAAACGGTCAATACCAATACTTGGCTGCTGATGCCAAAACCCAAGGTCAAATTTTCAATCTTTACGATGCCATCGTTTGGTTTGGCGACGATTTAGAGCAATCGCTTGCATTTGCTCAAGCCACCACGGCCGACTTTGTTAGCAAAGGCGGACATTTATTCCTGAGCGCATTTACACCGAGTTCGTCCAACATTCAAAGCCCGTCGTTTGCCTTTAGCCCCATTGATTCATTGATTCCAACCAAAGCAGGTTTTACTCAATTGCTCACCGATACTTCTACGTTGGTTCCCTTAAGTTCTGGACTTCCAACTTTGAAATACCAACAATTTCTATCTGGCGGACGGTACATGAAATTGGTGGGAGGAGCAACGCCTTGGTACCATGCTCATTTTTTGATGAGGAATAACAACAATTTTAGCACCAACATCATTTCCCAAACGGCCCCAGTTATGGGCATGAAAACAAATCCAGCAACCGGAAGTAAGTTTGTTATTAGCACTTTAGAAATGAATCAATTGAATGGGAATAGCAACATTCAAACGGTGTTCCAAAAAATATTAAAACAGGAATTTGGGTTATGAACCGAATGCCCCAGATTGCCATTTTCGCTTCCGGAAGCGGAAGCAATGCCGAAAACATTGTTCAGCATTTTAAAAAGACGCGCACGGCCAAAGTTGCGTTGATCATTTGTAACAACCCCAAGGCCGGCGTCATTGAGCGCGCCCATCGTTTGCGTATTCCATTGGTAACCATCAGTCGGCGCGCTTACGAAAACAGCGATTTATTGCTGCACACACTCAAAACCGAAGAAATCGACTTCATTGTATTGGCGGGTTTTCTTTGGAAAATACCTGCAGCCGTTTGCGAGGCCTACCCACAACGAATGATCAATATTCACCCTGCCCTTCTTCCAAAATTCGGAGGAAAAGGCATGTACGGAATGAATGTTCACCGTGCTGTTCTCGAAGCAAAAGAGGAAGAAAGTGGAATTACGGTTCATTGGGTAAACGAACATTACGACGAAGGCGACATCATCTTTCAAAAAAGTATTTCTACCGTGAATTGTACTTCTGCCGAAGATTTGGCCCAAAAAATTCATGGATTGGAATACGAATTTTTTCCAGGAGTGATCGAAGAACAATTAAGTTTGATTCCATAAAAAAGGCGGCCGATGGCCGCCTTTTTGCTTATTTCAATCGTTCACGAATATCCAAGTGGTGTTTCCTAGCGGTATCCAACGCAATGTCGTAACCGGCGTCCATGTGTCGAATAACTCCCATACCAGGATCATTGTTCAAAACACGTTTCAGGCGACGATCAGCATCTTCGGTACCATCGGCAACAATCACCATTCCGCTGTGAATGGAATACCCCATTCCAACTCCGCCTCCGTGGTGCAAACTCACCCAGCTAGCTCCACCTGCTGTATTCACCAAAGCGTTGAGAATGGGCCAATCGGCAACCGCATCCGAGCCGTCCAGCATGGCTTCCGTTTCCCGGTTGGGTGAAGCTACCGAACCGGTATCCAAATGGTCGCGACCAATAACGATGGGCGCCTTAACTTTTCCAGTTCGAACCAATTCATTGAAGGCAAGGCCCGCCTTTTCGCGATCTCCTTGACCAATCCAACAAATTCGGGCGGGCAACCCTTGGAAAGCAATGCGTTCTTGAGCCATTTTGATCCAACGGTGCAATCCCTGGTTTTCGGGGAATAATTCCAACATCAATTCATCGGTTACACGAATATCTTCTGGATCGCCGCTCAAGGCCGCCCAACGGAACGGTCCTTTCCCTTCGCAAAAAAGCGGACGAATGTACGCCGGAACGAAGCCAGGAAAATCGAAAGCATTTTTAACGCCGCGTTCCAAGGCGCGACCTCTTAAGTTGTTTCCATAATCGAAGGTAATAGCACCTCGGCTTTGTAATTCGAGCATTAACCTCACGTGGAGTGCCATGGCATCGTAACTCAAATCGATGTACTTGGCAGGATCTGATTCGCGTAAGGCATCGGCGGCTTCGTTCGACATTCCCTGGGGAAGGTATCCGATCAATGGATCGTGGGCCGAAGTTTGATCGGTCAATACATCGGGAGTAATATTGCGATCGATGAGTCGTTGCAACAAATCTACGGCGGTGCAAATCACTCCGATGGATTTATTGATTCCTTGGGCTTTGTACTCCAAAGCCCGATCGATAGCGCGGTCGATATCGTGTTCAATTTCATCCAAATAACGGGTTTCAACACGTTTTTGAGCACGCCACTCTTCTACCTCGGCGGCCAAACATACGCCATCGGCCATGGTTACGGCTAGGGGCTGCGCACCGCCCATGCCACCTAATCCGGCTGTAACCGATAGGGTTCCCTTCAAACTGCCTCCGAAATGCTTTTCAGCCACGGCGTTGAAGGTTTCGTATGTACCTTGAACTATGCCTTGGGATCCGATGTAAATCCATGATCCAGCGGTCATCTGACCGTACATCATCAATCCTTTCTTTTCCAACTCATCGAAATGTTCCCAATTTGCCCAATTACCAACCAATTGAGAGTTGGAAATCAAAACGCGGGGAGCGTCTTTGTGTGTAGGAAGAATGGCTACTGGCTTTCCCGACTGAACCAAGAGGGTTTCATCTTCATTCAAATCCTTCAAGGCTTTCACGATCAAATGAAAACTTTCTACGTTTCGGGCTGCTTTTCCACGTCCTCCGTAAACGATTAAATCTTCGGGTCGCTCGGCAACCTCCGGATCTAAATTGTTGTACAACATGCGTAGGGCTGCCTCTTGAACCCATCCTTTGCAGTTCAATTTTGTTCCTGTTGGAGTAACCAATTCGGAAAGCGATAATTTATCGTTAGAAGTATTCATATTCTAGAAAGTTCTGGAGAGAAAAATTGTTTGCAAAGATAGCCGATTTTCTTAGAAAGGAACGCCAACACCCAGGTTCAAACCCCAAAATCGGTAGTTATTAAGGTACGTTCCTCCAGGGTTCAATTGCGATTTCCAGCGATCTTCTCGCCATGAAGTGCTGGTCCAATTTCGAATAACCCACCTATTCCCATCGGAAAACGACGGATCACGAAGTTTTATACCCATGTCGAAACGAATGATGAAATAGGTAAAATCAATCCTCAAACCGAATCCTGTTCCCACGGCAACGTCTCTCCAACTTTTTGAAACGTTGAAATTAGAAAATTCTCTTCGAGCTGAAACGGTATCTTTCAAACTCCAAATGTTACCGGCATCCAAGAAAACCGCCCCTTTGAAAATTCCATAAAGCGGAAAACGGTATTCCAAGTTGCCTTCAATTCGCACTTCACCAAAATGGTCAATTCGTTTTTGGTAGGCATTGTTGGACCCCGGGCCCAAACTTCGGGCGGGCCATGCCCTCAAACTGTTATTACCCCCAATGAAATAGCGTTTTTCAAGTGGCAACGTGGTGCTGTTGCTCAGCGGAATTCCAGCACCGGCAAATGCGCGAAGGGCCAAGGTATGTTTGGGCGAATAGTTGTAGTACCTTCTTACTTCTCCATCCAAACGAAGGTAGTGAAAGTACGGCAATCCGAAAACCTTTCGGGGAAACTCGGCTTGTTTATCGGGAAACAAGGTAGGATAAAGGAGATTCACCAAATTTCCCGCTGTTTCTGCATTCAATCGATAAAACCACAATTTACGATTGCGAGGATCGTTGAGATTGTTGTAGGTATAGCCCAACCGCATGTTGGTGGTGAGGTGATTGGAGAATGAAAAAGTTAAGTACGGGTCGTTCTGACTTTGTAATAAAACATTCAGCAACGAATCGACCCGATTGGTTCGCACGAGGTTAACCTCAATCGGATAAAAATTCACCAACACCTTTCGATTAATCTGACAATCGAATCCATACCCTCCAGACAGAACAGAACGGTCGTAATCGGCTCGTTGTTGGGAGTTAAAATTGAAAGAAATACGAGTCTTTTCGCTTAAATAATTTTTCTGATTCAGAAAATGAAACGGGAAACTAAAGCGAGGAATCAAAAGCGATGTTGTGGCACCTAATTGGGAAGTATTGAACAATCCATCTCTGACTTCTCCCCCAATTTGGTTGTTGATTTGTTGGGACTCCAAACCTCCATTCAAGGACAATTGAAATGTTTCGGCCCCTTTGAATACGTTTCTATTCTCGTACGTTGGCCGAATTAAAACCCCCAAGGTGGTACCGGCATTGGTTGATCCCGATGCATCGAACGAAAGCTTTCTCTTTTCTGCTTCTTGCATCATGATGCGAATATTGATGATGTTGGTCCCTTCAATGGGCTCAAAACGAATGTTCAAATACGAAAAAGCAGAAAGCGACGACAATCGAACTTGCGTTTGACGAATCAATTGATCGTTGAATAAATCTCCCTTGCGAAATAAAATGTTATCCACCAAAACATCTCTACGGATGTACATTCTCGAATTGAGCAATGTTTGAAATCCGTCGACATACAAATACTCTTGCTCAACTTGGGAACTTGCCCGGTCCAAACTAAAATCGGTATTCAAATAAATATCACCAATTTGAAACGACTGATAAATTTTAGGGTCGGGAGATTCTTTTAACCTCATCACCACTCGAGCTGAGTAGGGATTATTGAGGGTGTCGATTTCAAAATAAATAAAATCCTTCTTGAAATAAAAATAACCTCGATTCCGAAGATAAACCGCAATGCGGTCCCTTTCTTCGTCCAAAACACTTCGAGAAACAGGAAATCCTTCTTTTAAAGGAGTGTTGCTTTTTATGGCCGTTAGAATGTCAGAAATTTCTCCGTTCATTTCCGGCCATTCTATTTTACCAATAACGCAAGGCTGATTCAATTGAACAAGGTATTTCAATCCTACCCTCTTTCTTTTGTATTTCTTGACTTCAAAACCAACCGTAGCATGGAAATACCCTTTGTCCAACAAGTATTTACCAATCTGGTTTTGGGTTGAAAGGATGGCTTCTGAATCCAACAATGCTGGTTTTTCGGCATAATTGGTGAGAATATTGTTCTTTAATCGATTGATTTTCCCTTTTGAAGCCCAGTAATAGGCTTGTAAATTGAGGCGGTAAAGTTGAAGAAACTTCTTGTTGGGTTTTGGCCGTAAAAAGTAAGAAATTTCGTCAGACATATTGGCATCTACTCCAACCACCTTATTTTTGACCACCAATTGTTCATCTTCGGCCAAGTGTTGAGTAACGCTGCACGACGACAGTCCGAAGACGACGAGGGGGAGAAGAAAAAAAATAACCTTTTTCAATGCCAATTTCCAAAGCACAAATTAAAGAAATTTCTGCCTTAAACCGAAGAAAAACCCGAGAAGAATTGGGTCTTTTTGTTGCTGAAGGAGAAAAAGTGGTAGAAGAGTTGATTCATTCCAATTTGGAGGTAATTTCCATTTGGGCCACCGAAGAGGGATTTGAAAAAAGAGCTGCATGGGGCCCAAAAATGGAAAAGGTATCGAGCAACGACATGGAAAGAATGACCCACCTTTCCTCCCCGTCTCCCTTTTTGGCGTTGGCACGAATTCCTTCTCCCGAAAAAACGTTTAAAAATCGGATTTTATTCTTGGACCGCATTCAAGATCCCGGCAACATGGGAGCACTCATCCGAATCGCCGATTGGTTTGGATGGTCGGTAGTGGCCCAACCCGGAAGCGTTGACTTTTGGAATCCAAAAGTCGTGATGGCCAGCATGGGCTCGATTTTTCGGGTGCAACCTCAAGAAAGGACCCACGAAAACCTTGATAAGGAATTACCTGCTGAAACCTCATGGATTGGAACCGACATGAAAGGAACCATGCTTCAGCATTTTGAAATACCGGAAAAGCTCGTTTTGGTGATGGGCAGCGAGGCCCAAGGAATGTCTGCTGAAATCGAAAATCGATGTCAAAACATCGTTAGTATTCCCGGCGGCGGAAACACCGAATCGTTAAACGTAGCCGTAGCTGCGGGAATCTTGTGTTACGGACTTACTTCCCAAACACTACATTATCGCTAAAAATCCACTTTCCCTTTTTAAACCGGAAAGCATCCAAACTTCCATCAGGAATGTAATTGAAATACATCCCTTTAAACCTTTCCTCTACCGGAACCAAGTGATCTAAAATAATTTTCTTTTCTTTCTCCTCGTACCTCATAATCATCGATGCCATCACACTGTATTGAAAAACTTTTCGGTATTTGAAAATTTTCTGGGCTGAATCGGTAGAAAAAATGGGTGACCCAAAAACGGGTTGTTGGGGGTTGGATAAATCGAGCACCTCCAAAACCTTCTGGTTCATGAACGGTTCAGTTTTGTTAAAACCGATGAGCAAATACTTTTTCTTTCCACTGGGCACCAACTGATAATAAGTAGCCCCGAACCACTTTTGTGGCGTTAGCAGGGTATCTTCTGGAAGCGAAATGTATTCGGTGCGATCTGAAAATGGAATGATTCGATTGTTTTCTTGGAATTGGATGCATCCGAAATGGCGATAGCCTCCTTCGTACCCCAAAAACATCCACGTAATAATTCGAAAAGTGTTTTCAGGATCGGAAATGCAGCTCACATTTTTCAAGGTATCCAAATTAAATTGAAAGCCTTGCTCTTGCTTAAGGGTTCTGCTGAGTAGTTTAACAAAGTTTCCGTTGGCCTCCATGCGATGAAAAACATCCGAATCGTTCACCCAAACCATCATGAGTTTTAGCAAAGAGTCGTGGGTGGCGGTAAAAATGGGAGCGGGTTGCGCCACCGTGTTCCTTTTCTTTTGAGCAAACGTAGTGGCGCTCATCAAAATGAAAAACAAAACAACAAAAAATCGAATCATGTTGCAAAGAAAAGAGCCACCCCGATAAGGAGGTGGCTCTTGATCAAAAATTTAGATGATTTTAAATCAATTGTTGTTTTGAACAGCTGGTTGTGGTGCTGGAGCTTCAACGTCACCAGAAAGTGTTAAAATGGTTGGCTCAGGACCAACGTTAGAAGTAACCGTTACTGATTTGCTGAAAGGACCAACGCTAGCAGCGTTGTACGTTGCTTTGATGTATCCTGATTTCCCTGGAGCAATTGGCTCTTTGGTCCAATCGGGTGTAGTGCAACCGCAAGAAGCTTGAGCATTGGTAACGATCAAAGGCTGCTTACCGTTGTTTTTGAAGTTAAACGTTACGGTAACTGGGTTTCCTTGAGGAATTTTACCGAAGTTGTGAGCGGTTTTTTCCCACTGAAAACTTGGAGTCTCGGTCATGGGAGTTGCGGGGGTAGCAACAACAGCTGGTTTCTTGGCAGCAGTTGGTTTCTTAGGTTGAGCCTTGGTTTGGCCCATGGCTAATCCGGCGAACATCATGCCGAAGGCCAAAGTGAAGATTGCTTTTTTCATATTTTTTTTAGGTTTTGTTTTCTGTTTACAAATATGAAGCCAAAAAAAAGAATTGCAAACATTTTCACCATCAAATCTTGTTAAGGACGTGTTAATGATTTTCCTTAATTTTGAGGCATGTACCGAATAAACATCCGCATGTTGGTGATCATGGCCATGATCTCTACCGTTGGAATTGCCGTATTGCAGGGATTCTGGTTTAAAAACGCCTTCGAAAACAACGAAAAAGCCTTCGATTTAGCCGTTAATTCAGCACTTAAATCGGTGGCTGAAGGCGTATTGAGGTACAACAATAACAACATGGTTATTTCTGATCCGGTTAATCAACTCAGCTCCGATTATTATGTGGTTATGGTAAACGACCGCATCGATGCCAATGTTCTTCAATTTTACCTACAACGCGAGTTTCGGAAAAACCACATCCAACAAAATTTCGAATACGCCATTTACGATTGTTCCAATGAGCGCATTGTTTACGGTGCCGTGGTGGGTGGAAATCAAGTAAAAAACCCAAAAATCAACGCTAATCTGCCAAAATGGGAAAACAACAATTACTACTTTTCCATTTACTTCCCCCACAAAGCCAAACGAATTTTGTCTGAAATGAGTTTATGGCTGTACTCTACTGTGGTCATTTTATTGGTCATCGTCTTTTTCTCGTACAGTTTATTGGTAATATTGAAACAAAAACGCTTGTCGGAAATTCAACGCGATTTCATCAATAACATGACCCATGAAATCAAAACGCCGGTTTCAACCATTTCCCTTTCGGCGGAAGCGATCAAAAAACCAGGGGCAACCGATAATCCACAAAAGATTTTCATGTATGCGACCATCATTCAGGAAGAAGCAAACCGACTCAAAAATCAGATTGAACGGGTTTTGCAGGTGGCTCGCTCGGAAAGTAAAATTCGCCTGAACAAAGAAGAATTTAACCTAAAAAGCACCCTTGAAGATTTGGTATTAGCGGCACAAGTGGCCCATAAAGAGCGGAATGCTCAAATTTCATTGAATTGGGATTGCGAGAAAACAACCATCTTTGGAGATAAACTTCACCTCACCAACATCTTCAATAATTTGGTTGAAAATGCCGTAAAATACAGTCCCAATGAAGTTGTGGTTGAAATTTCGACCCATGCAAAACAGAAAGGCCTTGAAATTTGGGTGAAAGACCACGGCATGGGCATCGAAAAACAACACCAGAAAAAAATCTTCCTTAAATTTTTCCGCGTGAGTACCGGCAACATTCACGATGTAAAAGGTTTCGGTTTGGGGCTGCATTACGTTGGCCTCATGGTTCGAGCCCACCAAGGAAAAATTCGGGTCGACAGTACTCCAGAGAAAGGTAGTACGTTTCAAGTATATTTGCCTTGGAAATGAGCACTGAAAACAAACCTAAATTACTCCTCGTTGAAGACGATATCAACCTGGGGTTTGTTGTGAAAGACAACCTAGAAGACCGTAATTTCGACGTTACCCACGTGGATGACGGAGAAAAAGCTTTGAAAATCTTCAAGGAAAAACAATTCGACCTTTGCTTGTTGGATGTAATGCTCCCCAAAAAAGATGGCTTTACCCTTGCCGCCGACATTCGTGCCATCGACCAAGAAGTTCCCATTATTTTCCTCACTGCGAAAAACATGAAAGAAGATAAACTTCATGGATTTCGATTGGGAGCCGACGATTACATCACCAAACCTTTCAGCATGGAAGAGTTGGTATTGCGCATCGAAGTATTTTTGAAACGAAGCGGAAAAGATCGAACCACCACCATTGGCGAACAGATTTTCAAAATCAACAGTTACCAATTCGATTATCCCAACTTGGAATTGATCGGCCCCGGAGATACGAAAAGATTAACGCAACGGGAGGCCGATGTTTTGAGAATGCTGTGTTTGGAACAAGAAAAAGTGGTGAAAAAAGAAGATATCCTTCGAAAAATTTGGGGCTCCAACGATTATTTCGCAGGTCGAAGCCTCGATGTTTTCATCTCAAAATTGCGAAAGTATTTAAATGAAGACGATTCAGTAGAAATTAGCAACTACCATGGGGTAGGATTTAAACTTGTGATTAAAAAGTAATGTTGGATTTTTTGAATTTAAAAGCCAAGGCCGAAGCCTTGCAGAAAAACGCCAAGCAAGCCGTTGAAGAGCTCGAAAAAGTAACCGTGAGCGAACGCAGCGCTGACGAAAGCGTTAAGGTAACCCTAACCGGAAACGGAAAAATGGTGGAAGTTAAAATTGATCCAAGTTTTTGTTTTCCAGAAAAAGCAGAAGCCCTGGCCAAAAACCTTACCGACACCTTGATTCGAGCGCAAGCAAGAGCTGCGGTGCTGAAAAAGCAAGCCCTCGATGAAGCTACCGGCGGCATGATGGGACAAATGGGTGGCGGTTTAGACGGTTTATTGTAAAAATCGGTTCAAACCCACCTCCATTTTTCATCACCTTCAGCCAACTTAGCGCCCTCTCGCCTTCCCTTTCCAACGTTTTTTTGTGTATTTTTGAATCATGAAAAAACTATGGATCTCTGTTTTTTGTGCCCTTACATGGGGTGCAAACGCTCAAGATAAATGGAACGTGGCCCAACCACCCACCGCTTACACTCCTGTTTCCTTTTCAACCACCGAGGGCACATGGATGAATTTGGACGTATCGCCGGATGGAAAAACCATCGTTTTCGATTTGCTGGGGGATATTTATTCCATACCCGCAACCGGTGGCAAAGCAACTCAGCTCCGCATTGGAATTCCTTTCGAAGTTCAACCCCGATTCTCCCCCGATGGAAAATGGATTTCGTTCACTTCCGATGCAGGCGGTGGCGACAATATCTGGATGATGAATTCCGATGGATCTGGCGCCAAACAAATCACCAAAGAATCGTTTCGATTGCTGAACAACGCCGTGTGGACTCCCGATGGTGAATACCTCATCGCCCGCAAACATTTCACCTCTGGCCGCTCATTAGGAGCGGGTGAATTGTGGATGTACCACAAAACCGGAGGCTCGGGCATGCAGCTCACCAAACGAAAAAACGACCAACAAGACTTGAATGAACCTTCCGTTTCCGCCGATGGTCGCTACGTGTACTTCTGCGAAGACATGTATCCCGGCGGTTATTTCCAATACAACAAAGACCCAAACAACCAGATTTTCGTGGTAAAACGCTACGACCGAGAAAAAGGAGAAATCAAAACCATCCTTTCTGGACCCGGTTCGGCTTGCCGTCCCACCATCGCCAAGGATGGAAAAACCCTTGCCTTCGTTAAACGAGTACGTACCCAATCGGTCTTGTGCCTGTACGATTTATCGACCAATCAAACCCAAACCCTTTACAACCAGCTGGATAAAGACCAAATGGAAGCGTGGACCATTTTCGGAACCTACCCCAACATGGCCTTTTCCCCCGATCAAAAATCACTCTTTTTCTGGGCCGGTGGAAAAATCAAAAAAATTGAACTTTCAACCAAAAACGTTACCGAGGTCCCCTTTCAAGTAGATGCACAAATTCCTGTGCGCGAAGCTCTTCACTTTAAAAACCAAGCCTTCAAACCCGAGGTGGAAGTGAATGTGGTAAAAAACGTTCAACGCTCACCCGATGGAAAATCCATTTATTTCCAAGCGTTGAGTTGCATCTGGAAAAAAGAACTTCCCAATGCACAACCCATTTTGGTTTATGAAGATAAAAACGCCTTGGTTTTTGAACCACATCTTTCTGCGGATGGTAAAAAGTTGGTGTTCGTTTCTTGGAACGACGAGAAGATGGGCAGCATTCTTTCTATGGATTTGGGAAGCAAAAAAGTAACCACCTTGGTGAAAGACGGGATCTTCCGAGAGCCCCAATTTTCACCCGACGGATCCAAAATTTGCTACCGCAAAGACGGAGCAGATGGAGATTTGGGAATTACCTACTCCAATGATCCCGGGATGTACGTTTTGTCCTTAACCGCCGGATCCAAACCTCAACTCATCACCGAAGAAGGATTCGACCTTCTCTGGAAAAATAACGAAGAAATCTATTTTCAAACGTACGGTGGAGATGGAAAACTCTTCAAATCCATCCACATTCAATCCAAGGAAGAAAAATCCCTTTTCACTTCCACCTATACCAATTCTTTTGTACCCAGTCCTGATGGAAAATGGATTGCTTTCAAGGAATTGTACAAAGTTTATGTTGCCGCGATGCCTCAAACAGGAAAAGTTTTCAATTTATCGGGAGACCTAACTCAGGTACCGATTTCGTTGGTGGCACCCAATGCGGGAGTTAACCTTCATTGGACGGCCGATTCGAAAACGCTTTCTTGGACGCTTGGAAGCAAGTACCTCTCGGTTGAAATGGAAAAACGATTCCCTTATTTGGGAAAAGTAGATTCCGTTCTTCCCATGGATTCCGTTGGAATTTCCATTGGTTTGAAGGAAAAAGCGTATGTTCCAACCGGTAGAACGTACCTAACCAATGCTCGCATCATCACCATGAAAGAAAATGAAGTGATTGAAAATGGAACCATCGTGATTGAAGGAAATAAGATTATTCAAGTAGGTAAATCTTCCGATATCATCATTCCCGATGTTGTGAAAGGCATCGATCTTAAAGGAAAAACAGTGATTCCGGGTTTGGTGGATGTTCACGCCCACGTTGGGCATTTTGGCGATAATTTTTACGCCCAAAAACACTGGCCTTACTACGCTAATTTGTCGTACGGTGTTACCACCACCCACGATCCATCGACGAGTTCGGAACGTGTTTTCGGACTTTCGGAGTTGGTTCAAACGGGAAGAATGGTGGGTCCGAGGGTTTTCTCCACGGGTACCATTTTATACGGAGCCGACGGCGATTTTAAAGCAAGCATCAACAACTACCAAGATGCGTATTTCGCAGTGAACCGCACCAAAGCCTTTGGCGCTTTCAGTGTGAAAAGTTACAACCAACCCCGTCGCGAACAGCGCCAACAAGTGATTGAAGCCGCCAACCGACTTGGAGTTCAGGTGGTTCCAGAAGGCGGCTCCTTCTTCTACCACAACCTTTCGCAAATCATGGACGGACACACGGGCATTGAGCACAATGTGCCCATTCAAACTTTGTACAACGACGTGGTATCGCTTTGGTCAAAAACGAAAACCCAGTATACCCCTACCCTCATTGTTGCTTATGGAGCCATGAACGGTGAAAATTATTGGTACCAACACACCAATGTTTGGGAAGAAAAACGTTTGTTGAATTTCACTCCGCGCTCGGTGATTGATCCGCGTTCTCGCCATCGCACCATGATTCCAGAAGAGGAATATGAAAACGGACATATTGCGATTGCGAAGCATTGCAAAAAGTTATCAGATGCGGGAGTAAAAGTAAATTTAGGAGCTCACGGTCAAATCCAAGGAATTGGAGCCCATTGGGAAATGTGGATGTTGGCGCAAGGAGGCATGAGTTCTTTGGAAGCCCTGCGTTGCGCCACCCAAAACGGGGCCGATTACCTCGGCATGGGCGATCAAATTGGATCCATTGAAGCCGGCAAACTGGCCGATTTGGTGGTGATTGATGGTGATGTATTGAAGGATATTCGATCTTCGAAAAACATCACCCACACCATGATCAACGGCGTTCTTTACGATGCAAATTCCATGGATCAGATGAATGGAAGTGGTAAAAAACGCACTCCTTTCTACTGGGAATTGCCCGGCTGCCAAGATAGCGGCACCTTGCATCACGGAAGTCAAAGCAAATGTTCCTGCCGTCATTAATTCGATTATCTTTGCAGCATGTTTACGGTTCCTAATCTCATAACTTTACTGAATTTGGTTTGCGGTGTTTTTGGCATCGCTTTGATGATTCAAGAACGTACCGTGGAAGCTTCCATGCTCATCGTTTTGGCGGGAGTGATGGATGTTTTGGACGGATGGGTAGCTCGAAAGCTGGGTCAAACATCTTCGATTGGAAAAGACCTCGATTCGTTGGCCGATTTGGTGAGTTTCGGTGTCCTTCCAGGACTATTGTTGATGAACTACATCCAAGAAATTCTTTTGGCCAATTTGTACAACGAAGCTACGGTGTCTTTTTCTCGGGCAGAAGCCCTTCAAGACCCGTTGATGCTGTGGAAATACGTTGGGCTTCTGTTGCCCATTGCGGCCGCCCTTCGATTGGCGAAATTCAACAACGATCCCCGACAGGGAAAACATTTCTACGGCATCCCCACTCCGATGGCGGCCTTGTTTGTGGCCGGAATTGCAAGCATGATTTTCGTTTTCTCCGTTGATCCCAACGATGAAAAAAACCTCAAACAAGTCTCATCCATCGAAACATTAAAGAAAAACGATCGCATCTTCATGTCGGTCGGAAAAACCGAGATGAGTTCGGATCTGTTTTGGAAAGCCGAAATCAAAGAATTGGCCGATTCGGGAATTCTGTTGGTGCAGGGGCCTAAAAAATACCGACTTCCCGTTGTTGAAATGAATCAGAAAATCTCGACAGGTGAGGTGTTTGTGAAGGCCACCGGATTTTTCAATGGGTATTTCTTTACTTTGATAGGTTTGATTTTAACAGCCTTGCTTCTATCTATCCTCATGTTGGCGGAAGTTTCCATTCTTGCCGTAAAACAACTGCCCGAAAGGATTTGGAAAATTTCCTTTTTTGCCGGTTGGGCAGTGGTTCTCTTTGGCGGTGCTATGCTGCATTGGAGCCAAGTGCCTGGATTTTCTCATCCCGATGGAACCGGCTGGCTGATTCGTTTAAGTTTAAATACCCCCGTTACGGCATTGCTTTCTGCCTTGCCGTTTGCGTTGGTTTTTCATCTCCTATTTTCATTGATTTATTTCTCGCTAAAACCTCAACAACATGAAATTTAAAGCTGAAATCGCTGTAATGCCTCACGATGCTTTGTTGGATCCTCAAGGAAAAGCCGTTCATTCTGGATTAACCAATTTGGGATTCCATGCCTTGAACGATGTTCGCATCGGCAAACACATTACTCTTACTTTGGAAGCGAACGACGAAGCAGCTGCCATGGTTCAAGCCAAGGAAGCTTGCGAAAAATTGTTGGCGAATCCCATCATGGAAGGATTTCGCATTTCGGTTCATGCCCTGTAAATGAATCGCTTTTTCAGCGTTTCCCTCTTCTTTCTTACCGGAACCCTACCTGTTCTGGCCCAAGACACTGTTTTCGCAAGGAAAACCCTTGAAATTCTTTGCAGCAAGAAATTCGCCGGTCGCGGTTATGTTCGGCATGGACAAGAGCGCGCTGCAGATTGGATTCTGAAGGAATTTGAAAAAGAAAAGCCTGCCCAATGCGGAATTCAGGAATTCAACGACCAAGTCATCGTTTTCAAGAAGAATCCCAGCTTAATCATCGATGGAAAGAAGATGAACCTCGGTTCAGAATGGTTGCCCGATGCGGATGCTCTACCTCTTTCTGGAAATTATAAGGTACAAATTCTCGATTCGACCTTCTTTGCTCATTCAACCCAGATAGCTGGGAATAGCATTTTCTTGGCGCCTTCTTCCATTCGAACAAAAGCACAAAATTTCGCTCAAAAAAATCAAAAACCACTGCTGATTTACGGTAATCAGCCGCCGTTGTGGACGGTAAAACGTTCGTTTTCAAGGTCGAGCGCCCTTTATTGGAAAGGTAATTTTTCAGAACCTCCAAAAGATGTGAAGGTTTCCATTCACTCCAAAACAAAAAATCACACCTTTCAAAATGTTTGGGCTGTTCTTCCCGGAAAATCAGATTCCATCATTTTAATTTCGGCGCACTACGACCACTTGGGCCAATGCGGCCCGGTGATGTTTCCAGGCGCCAACGATAACGCTTCGGGAACAGCCATGATGTTGGATTTATTCCACCATCTTTCCAAGGAAAACCGATCTTACACGTATGTATTTTGTGCTTTTTCAGGAGAAGAAGCAGGATTATTGGGATCTTCCTACTTCGTAAAAAATCCGTCCGTTTCCTTGCAAAAACTAAAGTTTGTGGTGAATTTAGATTTGATGGCCACGGGGGAAGAGGGAATCACGGTGGTGAATGCCATTCAAGAAAAAGAAATTTACCAGCGCATGTTGGAAATCAACAAAGAAGTTGGATTACCTCAAATCGCAGCACGAAGCAACGCTCCCAATTCCGATCATTATCCGTTTACTCAAGCCGGATATCGGGCCATTTTCCTGTATGCCCAAGGCCCCAGCGTGAAAGCCTATCACCATCCCGATGACGTACCTGAAAAGGTGCTTTGGAAGGGATATCACCAAATTTTTCATCTCATTCATACCCTAATTCAATGAGCGGACAAATCATTTTCGTACCCACCCCGATTGGGAATTTGGAAGACATGACCTTTCGCGCCATTCGGGTGCTGAAGGAGGCCGATGTTATCCTCGCCGAAGACACCCGAACGTCGGGCAACCTGATGAAACATTTTGAAATCGGGACGCCCCTGAAGTCGTTTCACATGCACAACGAACATCAGGCCGTGGGCTATTGGGTGAGTCAGGCCGTGGAAGGAAAAACCATCGCCGTGGTTACGGATGCGGGAACTCCAGGCATTTCAGACCCCGGATTTTTATTGGTGCGTGAAGCGGTGAAAAACGGAGTTGATGTTTTGTGTTTGCCCGGTGCTACGGCCCTCATTCCAGCTTTGGTGGTATCGGGATTGCCAACGGATTCGTTTGCCTTTTTGGGATTTTTACCTCAGAAGAAAGGAAGGCAAACTGCCATCAAAAAACTTTTGGAAGAAACGAGAACAGTAGCTTTGTACGAATCGCCCCACCGCATCCACAAGCTGGTGGAGGAATTGATCGCGTTGGGCGGTGGTGAAAAAGAAATTTCCATTTCACGGGAGATTTCGAAAAAATTTGAAGAAACCATTCGCGGAAAGGTTTTGGAGGTTTCCGAACGAATCAAAGGGAAAGAACTCAAAGGTGAAATGGTGGTGGTGATACACTAATTCCTTTTACCAATCCTTGGCAATCATTTTCATGCATTATTCAACTCCCAAAAATTCCTTCAAAATTGCAACTCCCTTTCCGGCTCCTTCGGGAATGATTTTGATGTGAGAAGGCGTTGGAGCCGGATTCGGATCGATGTAATACACTACGGCATCCGGATGTGCCTCGTACAACAACCCTGCCGCTGGATAAACCTGCAAGGAAGTACCGATGATGACCACATATTCGGCTTTCCGAACCCAATCGGCCGCTTCCTGCAATTTTGGAACATCTTCCCCAAACCAAACGATGAACGGCCTTTTCATGTGACCATAGGGACACAATTCATCTCCAAACATCGGAGCACCTCCAATTTCTTCCACATATCCGCAATATTCATCCCAGCAACTCGCTTTAGAAAGCTCGCCGTGCAAATGAATCACTGTTTTACTGCCCGCTTTCTCGTGGAGTCCGTCCACATTTTGAGTAACCACGACCACATCAAATTCTTTCTCCAAATCCACCAAGCCCAAATGTCCGGCATTGGGTTCGCACTTTTGGGCTTGGGCTCGTCGTTGATTGTAAAAATCGTGAACCAAAGCCGTATTATTCAAAAATCCATGGGGAGAGGCCACGTCTTCAATGCGTTGATTATCCCACAATCCGTTGGCGTCGCGAAAAGTTTTTATACCGCTTTCGGCGCTAATTCCTGCACCAGAAAGCACAACCAAAAGCGGTTTATTCGACATAAATCTTCTGAATTCCTTTTCCCTCGGCCGTTTCCATGGAAATCAAATACATTCCTTTGGCGATTCCCGAAAAATCCAAACTTTTTACCTGTATTCCCGCCGAAAACACTTCTTTTGGATACGTTTTCACTACTTTCCCCTGCACATCCACCAATTGAAACTGCACCACGCAAGAGCTTTCCAAATTAAACTCGATGGTCCCTCGGCCTTTGACCGGGTTTGGATAAAAATTGAGGGGAATAGTCATTGAATTTGACCCTAACTCTTTCGATCCCAACGCTCGATTTTCATCGCCAGTGACATAGGAAACAAAGGTGAGGTAATTCAAAAACATTTCATCGGTGGTACCTTCTCCCCAAGTTACTAAACGGGGTGGATTGCTGGGATTCAAGGGGTTATTGGTGGTATTGTCGTAAGAACCTTCAACGATGATATTGGATAAAGCCGGAATTTTTACAAATTTTGGAAAAGTGTACGAGCCTTGCCAATTGAAATCCCAATCATCTATTTTGATGAGCGGTATGGTGTCGTTTCGAGGCGTTACAGCATAGGTTTTCCAAGATTTTCCAAGGAGATGTGCGTGCGGGTAGACCGACATAAGTGAAATGTCGTAAGGCACGCGACGGATGGCTCTGAACGTAGGTGTGGTGTTGGGCTGAATCACGAAACTATTGGCACCATTGGGGAAATCGTACGGATTCGCAGCATAGGTGATGGCTTGACGGGTTACCGTTCCTTGGGCAAAAAAGATGTTCAAGGAAGATCGATCGGTGTCGGAAACGGGAGAAGGAGCGTAATGGATTTGCACCACGATATCGGCATTGGCGGGCAAACGTTTCGCAATTCCCGAAGGATATCGAAGGACTTGGGAGCCTGGGGTATAGCCGGTAAATTCGTCTTGCACATCGGCATTGAAGCCGAAGCCGGGGTAACCATAACCAGCATATTGCTGGTCTTTCCGGCGAGCAGTTCCTGTGGTATCGAAGCCAATCAAGGCGTGGTGAACAATTTTTCCGTTTCCGGGACGGAATTCAATGGCCGCAATTTGACGGTCTTGCAAAAGTCCACTTGGAATCACAAAATTGCGGTAATCATCTGTATTATTTCCTTGGATGGTGTAGGTTTGAGACATCGATAAAACCAAATTGGGAGTTCCCAGTTGAGAACCTGTAGGGAACGTTGGCGCTGGGGGCTCAAGGGTAGAATCGCCACGAGGCTTTCCTTGGGCAACCCAATCCTGCAATTTTTGAATATCGGCGGCACTCAATCCACGCTCGCCGATAAAATGCGAGTAATTGCGATCGGGTTTCCATGGTGGCATGCTCCGTTGTTGGGTAACGTACGCGATCATGCTTCCATATTGAGCCACCTGTTGGTAATTGGTGAAGGGCATCGGCCCAACCTCTCCGGCTCGGTGGCAGGGAGTACAATTGCTGTAAACGAGGGGAGCCACATCGGTGGCGAAGGTGACGGGCTGCGCTTGCAGGCCAATCATCGCAAAAGAAAAAACAAGAAGAAGAAAGTTTTTCATACGATTAGGTTTTAGGTAAAGATAAAAGACAACCCACGGGTTTTACTTCATTGATGGGTTTTGTTGACGATTTTTCGAGGACGGTTTGAAGGTAATGGTTTTGAAAGATGATGCGCCGCTTTCCGGGGGAAACAAACGCATCGTCGATGGCGCCTCGGTAAACGATTTCTTGATTCCTCCAAACCACCACCGAAGGCGAAACAGCAAAAGGTTGATCAGCGTTCCAAACCTCCAAAGCGGCGGTTTCAAGAAGGATAGCTGCGTGGGAAAGTTGATATTTAGAAAGGTATTGAGCGGCGGCAAGAGAGTCGTTGGAGTTGGGAAAAACTAAGGTCCAACGAACGCTAGGAAAATCACTTTGAAGCTTTCGAAACGTTGGTCCGTAATATTGAGCCATCGGACAAGCCTCAAGCAAATAAACGTGCACCTCGGTTTGGGCCTTGGCCAGGAGTACAAAAAAAGACAAACAGAAGGCCCAAAGGAGTTTCATAGTGAAGCAGACAAGGTAAGCGGTTGCAGGTTTAAATCAAAGAATGAGCATGAAAAACTTTTCCTCATCCATAAATCTATTCCTAGCATTTCGAACAAATTCTTACCTTTAAAGCATGAAAGTAGCTGTAGTTGGAGCCACCGGATTGGTGGGCAGCAAAATGTTGCAAATTCTGGAAGAACGACAATTTCCCGTAACCGAATTGATTCCGGTAGCGTCGGAAAAATCGGCGGGGAAAACCATCGTGTTTCGAGGGAAACCGTACACCGTGGTCACCCTCGAACAGGCAGTTGCCCTCGCACCCCACGTAGCCTTGTTTTCGGCGGGAGGAATCACCTCCAAGGCTTGGGCGCCGAAATTCGCTGCTGCGGGATGCACCGTCATCGACAACTCCTCGGCTTGGCGCATGGATCCTGAAATCCCGCTCATTGTTCCCGAGGTCAATGGAAACACGCTAACAGCACAGCATAAAATCATCGCCAATCCCAATTGCAGCACCATCCAAATGGTTTTGGCCCTGCATCCCATCCACCAAAAAAATCCCATCCACCGCATTGTCGTTTCCACCTACCAATCGGTAACGGGAACGGGGAAAGCCGCGGTCGATCAACTCGAAAATGAAATCAAGGGTATCGAAGGGCCCATGGCCTACGCCCATCCCATCTTCAAAAATGCTATTCCTCAAATTGATGTTTTTTCCGACGACGATTACACCAAGGAAGAACTGAAAATGATGCGTGAAACACAGAAAATCATGGGAAGCAACCAAATCCAAGTGACGGCCACGACCGTTCGCATTCCTGTGATGGGCGGCCACTCCGAGTCGGTGAACATCTCCCTAGAACATCCCTGCACGGTAGCCGATTTACGCATTTGGATGTCGGAAATGCCCGGCATCGTAGTCATAGACGATCCCTCCAACCAAATTTATCCGATGCCGTTGAATGCGCACGAACGCGATGAAGTATTTGTGGGCCGAGTGCGCATCGATCGATCTTTTCCGAACAGTTTCAACCTCTGGATTGTGAGCGATAACCTTCGCAAAGGAGCTGCTACCAATGCCATCCAAATTGCCGAAACCCTGTTGAAAAACGGAATGTTACCCGCGTGAGCTACGAAATTAAACTTCCCCAATTCGAGGGTCCGTTCGACCTTTTGCTCTTCTTTATTGAAAGGGACGAATTGGATATTTACGACATTCCCATTTCTCACATCACCAACGAGTTTTTGGAGTTTCTGAAATCGCTGGAAGAACTCAATCTGGAAGTGGCCAGTGAATTCATTTTGGTCGCTAGCACGCTCATGCGCATCAAAGCTAAAATGCTACTGCCGCGTGCCGACCTCGATGAAACAGGCGCAGAAATCGATCCCAGAAAAGATTTGGTAGATCGACTCATCGCTTACAAAAAATTCAAAGAAGCCAGTTTGCAATTGGGAGAATTGGAAGCCCAGCAAATCCTCATGCATCCCCGAGGGAATGTGGAGCAAGAATGGAAATCTTTTAAGGAGGGCAATAAAGTGCAGGAAGAATTGAGTCAGATTGATTTGTATAAACTGCTCAAAGCTTTTCGCGGCGTGATGGATAAACATTTCCAAGAAGTGAATAAACCCAAACATACCATCACCCTTTACCCCTATTCCATCGACGAAAAAAAGGAACAACTTCTAGGTCAATTAAAAAAGAAGAAGAAGATTGATTTCCTATCGGTTTTAAAGCAATCCAAAGAAAAGATGGAGGCTATTTTCAATTTTCTAGCCATCCTCGATTTGGTGCAACAGCAGAAAATTGCCTTGGTCTTTGGAGAAGGATTTAATCAGTTTTGGCTGACAGCCAAAGAAGACGCATAAAAAAACCCCGCCGATTGGCGGGGTTTTTCATTTACCAAATCTTCAATAGATCGGCAGGTTGTTTCAACTTGAACGACTCGTAAAAGGGAGACATGTTCTTCAGTGTTCCTTTTACGCGGTAAGGACCGGGAGAATGGTAATCGGATAAAATCTGGTTACGAAGGCTTTCTTCCCGCTCGTTTCCTTTCCATACGTTAGCAAAGCTGAAGAAGAAACGCTGCTCTTGGGTCATGCCATCAACCAAATCATGTTCTCCTCCTTTGAGGTGCGATTTCAATGCGGAAAATGCGATGGACAAACCGCCCAAATCGGCAATGTTTTCACCCAACGTCATGGCTCCATTGATGTGCAATCCTTGAATGGGTTCGTACGATGAATATTGATTGGCCAAGGCATTTCCTTTTTCGGTAAACTTCTTGAAATCTTCGGGAGTCCACCAGTCGTTGCGATTTCCATCTCCGTCGAATTTCGCACCCTGATCGTCGAAACCGTGGGTAAATTCGTGTCCGATTACCGCTCCAATTCCACCGTAATTCAAGGCATCGTCGTAGGTAATGTGGAAGAACGGAGGCTGCAAAATACCGGCGGGAAACACCACTTCGTTTCCGTTCGGATTGTAGTAGGCATTCACTTCGTGTGCGTTCATGCCCCATTCTTTTTTATCGACGGGTTGACCAATTTTCGAAAGCATGTCTTTGATTTCAAATTGGCGAACCGAAGCTACGGAGAGCAAATAATCGTTCGAATTGATTTTAATGCTGCTAAGGTCTTTCCATTCATCGGGATATCCGATTTTGTAGGTGAACTTCGCCAATTTTTCGAGGGCTTTGGTTTTGGTGGTAGGGCTCATCCAATCCAATTGTTGGATGTGGGTTTTGTAAGCCGAGCGAAGGTCTTCCACCATGGTTTGGATGTATTTTTTCGATTCTTCGGGGAAGTATTTAGCCACGAATAATTTGCCCATGGGTTCTCCCAAATTGGCGTTAATGGCACGAATAGCTCGTTTTTTAGCGGGGCGCATACTAGGTTGGCCGTTCATGGTTTTACCCCAGAAGTCGAAATTCACTTTCTCCATTTCTGGCGACAAGTAAGCTACGTTGTTGTGAATTTGTTGCCAAATGGAATACGCTTTCCAGGTATCTAAAGAAATTTTGGATAATGCTTCCAACCCTTTCAAGAAAGAAGGTTGGTTGACCACCAGAGAATCGGATTTAATTCCAAAGGCAGCGGCGTGTTGAGCCAGTTGGAAGGAAGGAGCCAATTGGAAATAATCGGCCATGGCCATTTTATTGTAAAGGGCATCGGGGTCCCGCATATCGTTCATGCTCATGGAGATGCTGGCCATGCGGGTTTCAAGCTCAAGAATTTCCTTACCGGTGGCCTTTGCCGGAACAATAGTTCCCGCAAACTTCAACATTTGATTGATGTGATCCACGTATTTCTCCCGAATGGCTTTCATCTCGGGAGCCGGATTGAGGTAGTAATCTTTTTCAGGAAGCGAAAGTCCTCCTTGAAAAACATAAAGCATGTTTTGAGTTGCCTGATGATCGTCGGCGTTCACGTACATGCTGTATGGTGCTGGGGAAGTGAGTCCGGCTTTTTCGGCTTCGACCCATGCTTGCAGCAATTCGGCAAAGGAATTGGCTTTTTGGTAGGATTGAAGGGTAGGCTGAAGAGCGTTGAGTCCGTTTTTAGTACGCGTTGCTGAGTCAAGAGCTGCGCGATAAAAATCGTTCACCATTTGTTCAGCGGATCCGGCGGTGTGGTTGCTTTTCGCGCTGAGTTCCTCAAGGATGGATTCGATACGGGCATTGTTATCTTCCATCAAAACTTCGAACGAACCCCAGGAGGATTGATCGTTGGGGATGGGATTGTTTTTCAGCCACTTTCCTACGGCATAGTGGTAGAAATCGTTATCGATGTTGGCGGAGGAATCGATGTATTCGGAGGAGAATTTTTCGACTTTTTCGTTGGCCGCATTTTGGTTGGACTGGCAGCTAGCGAGGGCGGCCAATGCGGTTAGGGAGAACAGAATTTTCTTCATGTTGGGTTGTTTGTTCAAAGTTAAGAATGGGTAAGGTATGCTTCAGCATTTTTGACTGAATTTTTGGGAAATTGGTTGATTTCTGTTTGAAAAAACTTTGAACTTAAGGTTCATTCCCGTGACCTAAAATGGTCAAACCACTGACTTGAATTCAAAATCAATCGATGAAAACAATCAACAAACATATTTAACATCCAACCTAAACTGGTCTTTACATTTTCCCTCATTCATCCTGTCAAAATATTCAAGACTTGCTTTTCGATGGATTGATTTTCAACGAACGTTAAAAAAGAAAAAAATTATTGAATAAAAATGAAAAGCATAAATAAATGAGGATATTGCAACGTTCAAATCTCCACCTCAATCAATAACAAAAAACCCAAATAACCTGATGGAAAATCAAACATCAAACAAATCCTACGTTTTAGGTATTTCCCTATTAGTGGGCATGGCAACGCTTGGATATTTTATCTTCAAGGGGCTAAAAACTTTCAGTGATAAAGACCGCATTGTAACCGTTAAAGGATTGGCTGAATTGAACATCAATGCGAATTCTTCCACCATTTATATTTCTTATTCATTTTCAGGGGATGATTTGCAAGAGTTAAATCAACGAACTGAACAAAAAAAGAATGCAATTTTATCCTATTTATCGAGCATTGGATTCTCAAAAACCGAAATTCAGGCTAAAAGCATTGACATTGAAGACAAAGAGACTTACTACATCAACGAATGGCAAAACGGTAAACCGGTAAAAACTAAAATTGATCGATACCGAACCAATCAAATGTTGGTTATTGAAACAAATCAGGTCAAAACAACTGAAAACAAAGCAGCTCAGATCAAATTAGATTTGATCAGCAAAGGATTAACCTCGACCATAAGTACCAATTATTCCTTCCCAGAATTAAACTCGGTAAAACCTAAATTGATTGCAGAAAGCACGAAAAATGCGCGTGTGGCCGGCGAACAATTTGCCAACGATTCAAAAGCGAAATTGGGTAAAATAAAAACCGCCTCTCAAGGTCAAATTACCATCGTCGGAAGATTTCAATATACCGAAGATGGAGGTGTTGACAATTCTGCACCAACCGAGCCATACATACAAAAAGCCAGGGTAGTTAGCACCATTGTCTTTTTTCTTGAATAATTTCTGTACCGGATCAAAAAAGTTTTTTTTAAGTTAAATGAATGGGAAATCTTGAAGAAGTGAAGTTTAAGAAAGCCCTTTTCAGTGGGTGATTAATATTTCAAAACCTTCATCCCCGCTCATTCCTCTCTCCTAATGAAAAACCTCTACCTCGATATCGACGGAGTGATTCTTACCCGACAGGGGAAACCCGCACGGCATGCCGAAGAATTCATCGAGTACATCACGACTCAGTTTCAGGTATTTTGGTTAACAACCCATTGCAAAGGAAACGCCCAAACGGCCGTTCAATACCTTTCAAAGCACTTTGGCTCCCAAACTATCGAACACCTATCCAAGATTCAACCTACCGTTTGGAAAACACTCAAAACCGAGGCCATCGATTTCAAATCCGATTTCTTTTGGCTGGAAGATCAGCCATTTTCTTCCGAAATCAAGGTTTTAGAACTTCATTCAGCGCTTCCAAACCTCATCACTATCGACTTAACCCAACACTCCAATATACTGCAACATTTGAAATTCATCCTTAAGAATGGCTAAACATTTATTCCTTCCAAACCAACAACGTTAGGCCGTTAGAAACTAACATAAGAGCCATGGCATTGGAGATGAGAAAAATCAGAAATTTCCGATAAAAAATTTTTATGAAACCTTCGCATTCAAAAACAATCTGAGAATTGATTTCCGTAATTCTGAATGGAACTTGTTCATTGTAACCCCATGAGATTTTTTTTAACCCTCTTTTTCATCGGAAACAACTCACCTCGGTGAATGGGAACCACCCAAAAAAGAGCTCGATGCCGAAATATGACTACCCATCCCTCCGGACGCTGCCATCACCATCAATAAATGCCTTATGAACTACCTTTTTGCCATTGATCCCCAAACCGAAAAAATCGTTGTTTCAAATTCCTCCAAAAGAAGTTTCAAGATTGAAACAGTGGAACGAATAGCAAAAAACAACCATGCCATTTTATTTCATGCCGTATCAGGATTAACCCTAATTTCCCGAGAGAAAGAGATCAATATACCCCTTTTCAAGGCCATGGATGCGGCTTGTCAGAAAATTTATCTTTCGCATTTAGATTCTAAAGGTAAAGGATAAAACGGAAGCAATGAGTATGCAATAATTTGAGAAGCACTCGTTAGATGTTCACAAGCGGATTGCATTTTTTCCATGGTAAGAATTTACAAAATTCATCGATGGCCCTCTGAATCCTTTTCTCCTTGAATTAATAACTCAATGTATTTTCTACTTTTCTTTTTCTTTATTTCTAATTCCCTTCTCACCGCCAAAGTTCGATCACTAAATTTTTCCAGATAAACCAATTCCCAATCGGTCGCCTTTTTCGTTGCCTTACTTCCATGATTTTTGTGTCGATTCAATCGATCTTCCAAATTACAACTGGAACCAACGTAGAATTGATCCATTTGAATCGAATACAAAATATAAACTGCACATTCCATATCTACCAATTTGTTCAAATGTTACATAAAAAAGAGAATCTGAAGACCCCATTTCGTCACTCACAGTGAGTGGGTTCGAACTAAAGTCTTCTCGTTGAATTCCAGGTGACTTACTGATTTAAGGCAAAAATGTTTTATTTTGGCAACTTACCCGTTTTTAAACGTTTATAAACGTTTCAACTCTTTTAAAAAGGACAAACCAATAATCATAAAAAAAGCGCCAAAAGGCGCTTCTGTAGTGGAGAAGTTCGGAGTCGAACCGATGACCTTCCCGAAGCATTTCGGGACGATCTAGCCAACCAATAATCATAAAAAAAGCGCCAAAAGGCGCTTCTGTAGTGGAGAAGTTCGGAGTCGAACCGATGACCTTCCCGAAGCATTTCGGGACGATCTAGCCAACCAATAATCATAAAAAAAGCGCC
>CANMVY010000002.1 GCA_947501265.1 Bacteroidota bacterium | reverse complement strand
TCAATCCCTCCAAAACTCAACAGAGTAACAAATAGAAAAATTACCAAGCCCGTAACACTTCTTATTATTTTTTGCCTTGTCCTATACATCTATGGTCTCTTTTATCGAACAATCAAAACATAACGCGAATACGCAGGGGTAAGGGTAAACTTTTGCTTATCTACACGTACAATTTCATGAACAGAGAAGTCATTTTCTGAAAGATTTGTTTTAAAATCAAATCCAGAATACACGATATCCCAATGATCAAAAGGTTTCCCGCCTAAAGGGCCATTACCTGCATCATCAAAAGATTCATGGTTAGGGAAAAAGCGCATTCGAGAAATAATTTTTGATTTCGAATGGTATTTGATTTCGAGCTTTTTGAATTGCCCTGATTTATAAATTAAGGTTATTGAAGTGTAAATATCGTCTGTTGGGTTAACTGAACATTGACTGACATTTTGAAAGAATGATTTCATATCTGCTTCAAGTCCTTTTTTGAGAGGATCTTGGCCAATAATAGCTTTTTGGAAAATAACTGTTTTAGAATCATGCAAAACCGTTACCAGAAATTGTTTATTTCTAATCGCAATGGTATTTGGTGAAGAGGATAAATAGCAATTATCCTTTTTCTTTAAGTTAACAGTTTCTGAATAACTAGCGTTACCGCCAGGTTTTTCAAACATACGAGTGGTAATGGTACAAGAATATGCTTTTTTAGAAGACATGGAAGCTGCAATTGCATCTAATTCTTTTCGAACAATTAGCTCATTGGTTTGAACTGCTGCAACAAAAACAAATGGGACAAATAAAAAGAAAATCCATTTCATAGGAAGAGAATTTAGGTTAGTAGGTGCCATCAGATTTGCGTTTACGTTTAACCGTACTTTGACGGATCTCTTTCAGGGTAACAATTCCAATTTCTGTTTCACGTTTCACGCGTATTAAGTTTCCTTCTTTATCGTATTCGTAGAAAGTTGCGAAATTGTTTGCATCTAGTTTGGCCAAAAGTCTATGGTTGATATTGTCATATACATAGCTTTCCATATTACCAGCTTCTGGGTAAGCTCTAAGGTCATCAAACCAAGTTTTGAAACCATTAGCCAATAAGAAAATTGATATTTCAGAAACACCATTAGGAATTGTAATTTTAGTTTCAATTCGCTGCCATCCATCGATGATTTTTCCATTTGGAGAAAGCGAAATAGTTTGATAACTACCATTAGAAAGTTTCAATTTAACCTCAATTCTAGCATTAGAATAGGTCGTGTCAGCGAATGAAACAGGTTGATTTTCCTTTATCCAACCGGAAATAATATAAGAGCCAGGGGTAGGGGCAAAACGCATTAAATTGTCATTGGCTGAAGTTTGATAGTTGGAAGATTGATCAGGTGTATTCTGGGTAGGGGTTTCAATTGCTCGAACCATTTTTGCACTTTTTGCTGCATCAACTTCCAAAGAGAATAATCCTGTATGAGATTCAGTTGTTGAAAGTCTAACAAAGGTGCCTAATTGATTTTCAAAGTTAAAATGTCGATTTAGGCAGACTAAATTTCTATCATTATAGTCTTCAAATCCATCAAATCCCATTTGAACACGACGCGAATTAACCGCTACCGCAATAGGTAAATAATTATTGTGACCCAACAAAACAGAAGAGTAATGACCAAGAGCATCCATGCTTTCCACTTCTTCACCTTGAGGGCTAACATTGGTCAATTCAGAGGTCCAAACCCAGCGTTCTGATCCATTTGCTGTGTTTTTAGCCCATATGGCATTGGATGCCGGTTTAATATAAAACGGAACAAAAGATTTGAACCCTCCATCCGATTTTAAGGTACTATTGGAATTTGAAGTATATTTCCGTTCACCGTGATATGCAAACCCTTTAGATTGATGCCAATTACCTTTTAAACCTACTACATAAGGGTTTACAACGGAATAAGTTGAATTGTCTTTGCAAGGATTAAGGTTTGGTGACAAGGGAAGACAACTAAATGTGGTTTGTGCTGTAACTACGGATCCGTTTGCTAGTTGAAATTGGATGGAAATGGTTGAATCATTGCAATTTGCACTACTTGAAACGACTTTTCTTAAATTATAAATGGATAAATTATTAGGAAAAACCATGGTTGCGGTACAGGAAGAATTGCTTGGACTTCCACTGTAAGAATTTTCAATGGCTTTTAAAGTAATAGACCAAGTATTGGTGTTGGATAAAGATGGATAGTTTAAGGAAAAGAAATTCCAAGAACAGTCGCCATCGGATTGAAAAACTTCATCATAAAGAGAGGATGCTAAAAACATATTATTTAAAACACCTTGATTGTTGTTGCAATTTCCGATCGTCATTTCCGAAAGGCCATAGCTATTATTGTGAATAAAACTGTCAATCAATGCAATAAAATCTAAATGCGCTTGGGTTCTTGGATCACAAATGCCGAATTTTTTCAAATAATAAGGATCTGTTCTCCATTGATCTTTATACTCAATCGCGGAAGCAGTAAAAATTTCTTTGGAAGTATCTACTTGAAGAGCTGTATTTGATTGGTTAAAAGGTATTATTCTCGTTAAAAAAGAAGCAATTGGTACAGAAGCTAAATTTTTTCTGCCAGATCGAACAACCTTTACATAAAATCGATTTGAGCTTGAAGGATTAGAATTACAAATAGAAGAACCTTTTTCATCTATGACGTTAAGTTGGCCATCTCCATCATAAACCCATCCTTTTTTAACGTAAAGTTCCGTTCCATTGATGTCTTTACAAATGACAAGCAATTCATCACCAGGAACAAAAAATTGATTAGCATTTAAACCGTTAGGTAGAATAATTTGGTTTTTAAGTAATTGAACATCATTGATAGCCATACCAATATTTCTGTAAGCTTGGCCCATTCCTTCATAAACCCAATGAGCAGGGTAGGTGAGATTAAATAAATTATCGCGGAATTCATTTATGGTTTTTGTCATCAAAACCGCACCTGTTTGGGCATCGAATAAAATGTTTTCGGTTGCAATCGTTCCACCTTCTTGTTGGGCTTCAATTTTTTCAATTATCCCATATCTATGGATCACTTTAACCATTACTGCAGAATTAAATTGGGTTTTATCTTGGGTTATTGATGGTAATGGAATTGGAATGCTTATTACAGGTGGAATGACGGTACTAAAGATTTCCATATTGAAATTAATTCCTGCATTAAACAATTCACTCCGTTCTTCCCTCATATCAACCACAACATCCATGTCAACCCCAACTTGTTTCATTGAAATTACCCCATTTCGGTTAATGGTAAGTACTTCGTTATCTAATTTTCGAGAATCAGTAGGACTTGTTTTGTAAATGTATTTTGTTCCAGCAAATGGTTTGTTCTCACCTTCTTTGAACGAGAAATTGCCTTTAGGTTTCCCGTGCATATCATTTAGTTCTACCACATACCCCTGCGAAAAAACAACACTTTCTTTGGAGTATTTGTAAAGAATACTTGGTATCCATGGTTTATCTCTATCATGTTCTTTTGGGGTAACTGATACTAAAGTTGGGAAATCTTTAGCAGTGTAAAATTCGGTAACTTGTTTACCGGTATTCGAGGCATAATTTCCTTTAGTGATAGAGGAAACGGTAACTTTACTGTAACCAACTGACGGTGAGGGAAAATAAGATTCACACGCAGGATCTTCTTGATAATATTTCGTGTCTGGTGCTAATTTATGTTGAATTGATACTGCACGGGGTTGTCTGATAGGATTTTCTTCCCCACCAGCAATTGGTTCGTAAGCAGCTACTCCAGAACTAATAATTTTACCATTTTCAATGGTGGAATAATCGTATTCTTGTCCATATTCTGCATTAGAAACACCCAGATTGTTTTTTGTGGCCATGTTTGACCAATTGTCATTCAATGAAATACGTTTTACTCTTACACCGCCGCCTAATTTTTTCTTACCATAGTTATTTAATCTCATCCAAGATTTTCCTAGTTTCATTTTACTAGCAAATCTTTTAGATCGTAGATCTTGGTTAAAACCCATGACTAATTTTTTGAAGTCATCAGCCATGGTAGCAAGAGCAGTCATATCCTTTTTTACATCAGTTACTGTCGGTGAATAAGAGCCCGGGTAAACCAGCTTAGGAAGATTAATGCGAGAATAATTCCAAGTGTTTTTTGAAATGGCATTAGCACCATTATTTCCGTCTGTTTTTTCTCCTTTGTCGCTCACTGGTGCGTTCTTGATCTTGATGTAGAAAAATGTTCCGTCGTTAACCTCTGCTTTAGAGACGGGAAAGCTATGATCAACTTCTACCCAACCGCGCACATATTCATAATTTCCTGAATTGTCTATATCAACTAAAGCATTAATAAACAAATCATCTACTCCTTTGATGTATTCTTGGGCATCAATTAAACTTATTGGAGTATTTTGACTTGATTTAAAATAAAGATAGTTATTTGATTTGTATAGGTTTCCTTCTTTGGAATATAAAGAACCACTTGTGTCAATTGAACCTGGAAGGTGAGAAGTTCCAACAATTTTGAACATTTCCATTGCCTGCCGATCTTGAACATAACCATAATCATCAGCTTCATATTCCACATTAATAACACCTCCTGTTGGTAAATAAATTTTTGAAAGGGTCCAAGCTTGTGCATATTGATCAGCTAGAGTTTTGTTCTGAATGGTATATGGATATTCATAGGAAAATAAACTATCAAATTTTTCAGGAGCATAATTGCCCCATCTATCGTATGCTTTTAAATTATAGGTTGGGTTAAAAGAAGAGTAATTGAATTCGTAGGGAGTTAATTTTCCTTTATTGGATGTGCCATAAGTAAAATAAATCTTTTTTAGGGTAAGTTTTCCCAACTGATTATTGGAAGCATTATTGGGAATATTAGGACATAATGAGTAGTCATATTCAAATAATACTGATTTTATTGGAATGGCATTGACGCCATTTTGTAAATAATCGTTTTTGGAGTAAAGGGTTATTTTGTCCAGTTTGTACATTCTCTGCTGGGTAGATGTACCACCGTCGATTCCTGAAACGCCAAGTCCATCTTCTCTGGGTGAAATACTAAAAATCGCGATTTGGCCTTTGTTTTCAATAGAATGAACGTAATACAACTCTTTTTCCCCGTAAACTATGGTTCCTCTATCATCTCTATTGTCTGACTTATTTCCTTCATTATAAACAGCCATATTTGATTCTATAGGCACTCTCCATTTATATGCTGGATTTACTCGGGTGTAAGAAATTTTTATTGCGGAACCTAAGTCATCATCACTAACTCCGTCACCCGTAAGGTCTTGATAGTCTGGGGATAAAACTTCGGTTAATAAATAAGAATGGGCATAACCTGGAGTAGAAATTGATTCAAAAAAGTAATCATCACCGTTGTTATTAAGTTTTGTTGCATCATTTCCGGAATAATAGTGTAACGATTTTGATAGATTTGATTGTGTTACTTTATTGTGATCAAGTGCAAAAGTTTTTTCAATTTGAGAATTGTTGTATGCTGCAATCCCGTATACATACCGCATCCCATCTGTACCTAGTGCTACAATTTCACCGATATGGTGTGGTTTTTTAATGGTATTCGCGATTGAAATTTTTGTTGGATTTAATGAGAATAAAGGCTCATTTATTCCGTAGGTAAATCTTTGTTTCTGAAAACCAATTTGTGAAACTTCTGAATTAGTTAAATAGGAGATTGACTGATTACGAATGTCACGTTCATTTCTAAAAACCTTTGAAGCATTGATTTTGGAAACTTGTTTATTTTCTCCATTGAAATCGAAAAATTCTAAACTGTCTTCTGCTGAAATAATTGAATGATTGTTACTAACTACAATTCGAGCAGGTTTATTAAAATTTAATGAATTCAAAAAATCCATGTCGGAAACTGTTTTTTCGCCAACTGATTTAAAGTATACCTCTTCAAATAGTGGTGAATTACTTGGCGTGACATTAGAAACTCTGGATAAAAAGCGATTTCGATTTTTACTCCAACCTCCATTTTCAGTACTAGTCCAAAAAGAAATTGCATCAATTCCCAAATGGCTAATGTTACCAATTCCAAATTCACCTGAAATCGATGTGTTATTTCCGTTAGTTCCAGTTTTCTGATCAGAAACAACGGGAATATTTCCTCTAGTTGGTTTAAAAATTCCTCCAATTCCCTGTCCTGAAACACTATAAATGTCATAAGTATGTTGTGGTATAGGTAAATAAGTTTGTTCAACAGAATAATTCCCATCCTTTTCTCTGTTTAGATCGGGCAAGCCATCTTCAGTTCGATCAGTGTCATAAAAAAAACCATATGATGGATTGGTTTGTGAATTTGTTGCTAATTTTTGTTCAGAGTAATATCCTTTGATACTACCATTTGGGTGTCCTCCAATTAGTTCTGATCCCAATGTAAATGAACCAGACACACCTGAACTTGTATATGGCATAGAAACAGATGGTGTATAAACCCTTCCAGCAAATGAAATTGATGATCCAAGGTTTACTGTTCCTGAAATTGACATTTTCTGTATGTCTTCACCTTTATAGTTAGTAATAACTTTACCCAATGATTTTTTCTTGGTAATATCCAAACCTAAATTAAGTTCTTTAACACCCTCTCTAGAGTTGAAGCCTGCTGCAACAGAGGCATTGGTTTTCAAGGAGTTATTTCGAGAAAAAGATAAACTTGGACTAATATCTATACCAGATTGCGTATTAGCACTTAGCCCTAACCCTGCTGTCATACTTCCCAAACCTTTGATGCTTCCTGCAAAACTTGGAATGATTGAAAACTCGTAACCAACCCCTTTATAGTTGTTGTAGTACATCCCAAAATTGACTGAAATTTTTAAAGATGTTGCTCTTTCAACGATACTATTTGTATCATTAGAAGAAATCATTTTATTATTTTTATCAAACTCTTTTCCGAAAACCTGAAAACCAACGCCTAAACTTCCACCGTAAGTTTGATTAGGCTTAACATTAAATTCTTTGGTTACTGGATCTCCTTTGAAATCATCAGGTAACCCACGCATGTTGCGATTAATTACTCCAGGATTAATATTCCATCCCAATCCAACCCAACTTGCTTCTTGGTCAGTAGAAATACCCGAGTGGTACGAAATGTTAATAGGATATCCACCAACATCTAGCAGGGGTATATTATAATTAAAATCACCACTAAATAAGTCCACCATTTCACTTGTGCCTACAGGTTCAAAGCTTTGAACTTCAGGTTGTGATGGACCACCCGTTAATGCAAATGCTGTTAAAGGCAACAAGGCTTCAGATAAAATTGTAAATGCTAATAATGTCGCAATAGATTTTCTGTAAATCTTTAACATAGGATTATAATTTTAATGCCGGTAAATCGGCTATTTTTTCACCTTCAATTTTCATTATCACTGTATCCAAGCCAAAAATTTTGTCTCGATAAATAACTGTGAGATTTTTTTTAATGTCTTTATTGTGGTCTTCAAATCCAATCATTAATTCAATAACTGGAGATAAATGGTAGGTTCGTTCGTAATGATGAATAGAACATGGAATCGTATCTAATCCTACAATTAACTTTAAGTCTTCATTTATTAATGAACTGAAATATTGAATCCTTTGAAAATATTCATCTTTTGTTTTAGCATTTAAAAGAAGTACATCTGTTTTTTTATCAACTGGTTTTAACTTCAAATTGAAGTACCTCATTCCTTGGTAAGACTCTAACACAGTGTCAAAATTATTTTTTTCAATCTCTCCATGGAATTCATGCAATGCCATTAATTGCTCTGGTATATATTTCAATTCAAATTGCACATTACCACAAGTTTGATTAACTACAAGTCCATTTTGGGGGTCTTCACAGTATTTAGCAAAATCCATTGGAGAAAGTGCTGCCTTACATCCGGCCATTATCAATAAAAAAAATAAGTGAAATGGTTTCATTATTCATTTGGTTTATAAATAAATCTTATTTGAAAAGCTTCTCCCTTGCTATTGCGAATAACACACAAATAGCTTTTTCTTACTTTAAAATGAGCAACATCTTCAAGATCAATTTCAAAACAGTTGCTACCTTTCAATACATTTTTGAATAATAACCCATCAGAGATCAATTGACCTTTGGTATTGTAAAATGCAATTCTTAATTGAGCAGAATCTAATTCTTCTTTATAGCAAACTCGAAGATTTTTTTGAACGAAGTGTTCATCGTTAACCGTGTTTCGTTTTAATACAATATAATCCAATGGTGCGATCTTTGTCATCAAGGTGTCATATCGAAATTCCCAAGCCTCGGAAGTTGTTAGAATTTGCCCCGCTGAGACTTTTTGAATTTGCCAAGCATATCGGTGTCCTAGTTGCAAAAGAGGCGCATCTGCTGGGTATTGGACTGTATTTGTTCGTAAATTATTTTTTATGAATAATGGTAAGTTACTTTGAATACCCTCTTGAGGAGTATAATTGGTTGCCAGTTCTACTAAATAAAAACGATATTGATCACTAGGGAAACTTCCATCTGCAATTGTAGGTAGATTAAACATTCCCGCATCATTGAAATTCCAGACAAAAACAGGGTTCGTAGAAATAACAACTTCTTTGTCTTCAGGCGATAATAAAAATGGAGTATTGGAGACATCAGAATTCAATTGATCACAATATTCTCCAACTTGTAAACCAGCTTGGAAAAAACGAGCGCAATAAGTGTAACTTCCTGCAGGTAATAATCTATTTAGGTTAAGATATGTAGCTGATGGAACGTTCCCAAAATTTACGGATGCAAGACCAATAGATGAACCTTGAAGGTTTGAAATCCCTGAACTTACCGTAAATGGATTGGTAATTATTTGAATCAACCGATCATTTTGAAAGTTTACTATGGTAACTTCCATTGAAACAGTTAATGGGCCTGCCGTATTGATAATATTAAGCTCACATAATGATTGTGGCGTGAGATCGTATATCGAAAACCTTGGAAGATTAACTTGGATTTGAGCCCTTACAAAAAATGGAAGCGAACAAAAAATACATATGCAAAACAGGATTTTTTTTCTCATATTTTTAAAATTGACAAATTATTCGGATGTTTCCACTGTAGGGAAATCTATTGATTAGTGATTGATTAAACAGGCTGTAAAAATTACTGATAAGTAATTTTTCTGCTTTTAATTCAATTGAAAGCCAACGATTGTATCGATACAAGGCGGATGCTAGATAGCCGTATTTAAAACCATTCGATAAAGAATTAGTACTTCTAAATGCCATGTTGTAAATAACTTTACTTTTGATTGAATTGGAATAGTTTAATTCGGCAAAAACAATTCGTTGCGAAGTGCTTACGGAATTAATAAAACAATTTCCAGATATGGTTAAAGACCCTATTTTGCGTAAACTGATCACTGTGTTGAGATTTGCATTGTGTATGTTATATCCCATTCCGTTATTGCCAAGATTATAAAAGGAGTAAACCAAAGAAATCATTCGAATTTGTTGATTTGATTTTTTGGCAAAATGCGATGCTGAAGTTGCTAGAATATAATTTTGGTTATGTCTTGAAAAAAAGGAGTCAGTCGAATTAATATTCTGAGCTACTGGGTTGAAGTTCCATTTAATGATGGTATTGCTCTTGGGTTTCCAGGTTAGGGTTACTCCATAGGTATGAAGTACAACCGAATACGGCAATAAATTCAATAAGTTATCTTGGTCTCTTCGGTAAAATCCTGCAAAGTTTATTTTGTTTGTAATAAATTGTTCTAATCTAAATTCACCTCTAACATGATCCGATCGAATGAAACCTAAACCAAGACTTTTAAAAAAGGGATCTACATATCTTCCGGTAATTGACCATTTTGTTTTTAACAAGGAAATTACACCATTCCAACGAATTAGCGCTGCATTGGATTGATAAAATGGTGCAATCTGTTTGAAGTTTATCCATTGAGAATCGGCGAAAGTAGTAGCAGTTTGTAAATAGGAATTTCCATAAATCAGTTCTAAAAAATTTGATTTTCCTATTTGATGCCTATAGTCCAATTCCCATACTAAATTTTTTGATTGCTGAGGTATTGAATTGGTTTCGGAAACTATTGCTGTAGATGACGCCCCGCTACCATAAAGAAGTCCAATAAAAATGTGTTCTGATTCTCGATGCCCTTTTCCAATTTTAACACTTAAAAGTTTTCTGTTAATGGTTGCAGGTGAAAAATCAAAATAGTTATACAGGTTTCTAAGTCCAAAAGGTTGGTCTAAAGAAGGATAAACTTGAAGTGGATAAAATGCTGTGGTTCCATATGAAAACGCACTATAAAATGAACCTTTTTGAAATTCCGTATTAAATCCATTAATGGGCGTACCATTCAAAGTAAATGTGGAATAATTAGGATACACTAATCCAATTTCGAGTTTTTTGAAAAACTGTAGGTTCTTTAAAAAACTCGATGAAAACGCCAAGTCATTTGGAATTTTTCCGCCAAGTGATTCAAAACTTTGGGACAGAGAGTCTGCTTTTGCCTTCAAAAATAATACATCATTCTTTTTTCTTTCAGCATCATTTAGGGTGTTTTGAATAGCCACACAACGAGAGTTGATATTTTCAAGGCTGATAATTTTATTTTTTAGTGATAGCAAGTTCAAAGAATCGATGGCAATGTCATCGTTCCAGACACTTTTCAATAACATCAATGAATCCTTTTCAGCACTTATTTTATTGATAAAGCTTGGACTAAACTTAATCGATTGTAGTTTAATCGCTTCTCTTGTTTCTTTGTTTGTCAATTCACTTACATAGGATGATGCGCTGTACAAGGAAGTTTTTTCAGCATATTTCAACTTCGAATCATTAATGTATTTGTTGTAATCAAAAGTTATCCTGAAATAATTGTTTAGTCCAAAGTTAGAATTGATATCAGAGAATGAAAAAACAGCTTGTAGGGGTATTTTGAATATCGTAGCAGAAAACACACCTTCTGATTTATAGTAGCTTGATGGCCTTGTTGTATCATTAGCAAAAGGAACCACTCCATAGAAATAGCCTACTGCCATGTTTAAATGACATTTTGCTTTTTGGATCTCTTGTGCAATTCTTACTTTAATTACTGAATCTCTGTTTTCTGACCAATTGTTTTCGATCAAATGAAATTTAATTACACGACCATTGGCTGAATTAATTCCAATAAATAAAAGAATAAAAAATGCAAATTTGATTGTCACCAGGAATGTATTTTTTTGATTAGGTTCTTATACAATTACAGCACTTTATCAAATATACACTACTGCTTTTAGATTGGCAAATTATTTTAAGTGAAAACGTAAGTTAAAAGAAAGCATACTTTTCCTGATGGTTTAAATCCCAATTGCAATTATATTTACAAAAAGATATAATTTGAACCTTGGATTATGTTTTTATCTATATGTGGAAGTAAGGTAATAATTGGTTCAATAAATGGGTTGCAAAAAAAACTAGTTTAACTAGAACTAGAAAAACAATCAGAAATTGCGATTATTGTTAGATGTTTATGATTTTACCGCTACTTTAACCTCAAAATTTGGTTAACTATTCATATGGATACTAAACGTTTTGATGCGGTAGTTCAAGTTAGTGGTTATTCTTTTGGCCGGGAAATATTCAATTGTTCACCTAATCCTTTTCTGAACTATTTTTTTTCATGACATCATTATTCAAATGATGGAACGCAATAAAACACACTAAACCAATTAGGATGTATAAGCCTATTTTTAAACCCACATTGGTCCCCTCAAGTTTTCTATTTTTTTCAATTAAACTATTGATATTCAATTTTTGGGGAGCTAAATTGAATTTTGTAAAATCCTCCATCTTATTGCGTTATTAATTCAATGCTAATGTAATTTTTCTCTTTGGGGATGATCGCATAATTCGAAATTTGAAAATGGTTTTTCCCATCAATATTGTGAATTGAGGTGAAATGTTTAAATGAAAATCCCATTCCCTCCAAGTACTTTTTATGGATCAGTTTTTGGGTCTTTTCAAACATTATTCTCTCAATGATTTTAATATTTTGAGTAATTGGACTTATTGTGTCTTTGTTTCTTTTTCTGAATTCCAAGGCTTTTTCGTTATTGAAAGCAATGCGATTCTCTTTGGATTCGAATTTTTGATTCTTCCTTTTTGGAATAAACTCTCTTTGGGTAAATGGGTCAATAGCCATTGATGAAATGTGTTTTAAGTAAATATTTTTTTATCATTAATTTGAACTTGAAAAAGTTATTATAATCTTGGTTCTTCATTGTTTCATAGGTCATTATTGAGGTTTCATTACAATTTTTTCATCGCCGCAAGCACTTCAGTTCTTTTGTAGTAGACCCTTCTCCCTAGTCCGTATTTTTTTAGCTTTCCACTATTGCTCCAATTGTTGATTGTCGTGATATCACAAGACAGATACTCAGCAGTTTCTTTTTTAGTTAAAAACTCTTTGTCCTCCACCTCCATGTTGGAGCTTACTGATCTGTCAGAAATGGTTTCTACTTTGGAACCTAATTCTTTTACACACTTTAGAATTTCATTCAATGTTTCATTTATTTGTTCTTCCATAATTTTGAATTAACAATACAAATTTCGATGTGAAATAACCAAGGATTGGGCTCAAAAAGTATACTATTTTCGTGTTTTTTTATTCCATAATTTGGATGAGGACGGGTACAAAGAAGGCGAAATTGTGCTAAATAGTAGTCATTTTTCCGTCGTACGCCTTGGTAATGAACCTTTTGTGATTCTTTAAGTCTTTGTGCGTTATCGTTTTGCAGCTACAAGAAGTTGGCGATTTCAGAGACGAAAACTGTCTGCCACCACTGAACTTGATACGAAGCACAAAAGTTTATTTAATCACTGAACCGCCAATTTATTATAGGTGCTGTTAGCGGATGCCCTTCTGTCTTTGGTGTCTAAGTTGCATTGCCTGTCGTGGGTTGTGCGGTTGCGTATTTTTATTTTTTGAAGGGTTGGAAATTTTTTAAAAACAATTTTTTATTGGGTGGCAAAAAGCACACTCTTTTACAAACTTTGGTCTGCGTGTCGGCATTTAGCGGTTTGTAAATGTGTGTGCTTTGAGCTAAGGTCATTCTAAATTTAAAGACTTTTTTGCCATCTCCAATTCATCTGTTGCCGCTGGAATTTCTTTTAATTCAGGATTATTTTCTGCTTTCTTTAAATAAAAAATTGCCTTATTCTTGTCAGCATACAGAATACCATTTTTCCCGTTAATATATAAATAGACAAGCGATAATTGAGCATCAAAACTACCCATTTCCTCTGCTTTAAACAGATATTCAAGTCCCACTTTCTCATTAACAATCTTCTCATTCTTATGCTCTGACCGCCCAAAAGCATAACCATTATAGTATAGCATATACAACTCGTAAGTTGAATATTTATCCCCTCTAATCATACCTTTTTTAAGCATTTCAGTTGCTTTTTGGATGTCATTTGGGTAATAATATTCTGCTAAAGAGTAGTATGCGAGAGAATCCCCTAATGCAATTGCCTTTTCTAAATAAGACAATCCTTTTTGTACATCCCTGTCAAGTCTGCTGCCTGATAAATACTCACTCCCCAAAACACGTAATGCTAAGTTGTTATTTTGGAGAGCGGCTTGTTCCAAATAGTATTTAGCACTATCAAATTGAGGGGTGTCAGTATCTTCATATAAATACTTAAATCCAAGATTAAAAAGAGAATCAGCACATACGTTTTTTTGCGATTTCTCATTAGACTTATTTGGTTGTTGGCAACCGATTAACCAACAAAATAAAAAACTAGTAAATGTTATTGTTCTCATTATTCCTTTGGTTTTATGTTGGTTTTATTATCTTTTAAATCTGCTGGCAATTTTTCATTTGTTGGAAGTCCGAGCATTTTTTGAGGGTCTTTTAATGTTCCATCATTATTTAAGGGGTTATCAGGAACTAAATTTCCATTTTTATCTTTTGTGTGTAATTCATAATGCAGATGCACATCTGTTCCAGCTATCCTCTTACCACTTTCGTCAACTTTATTATCTTTTCCCTTTGCAGTCCCACCTATATAGCCAATTATGTCGCCTTCTTTGATTTTAGAACCCTCTTCAAAAGCAGATGGGTCTTTTAGATGCATGTAAACTGTTTTTAAATTTCCATCCTCTGACAAAATATGAATTCTATTTCCAGCATCATTTCCATCCGACTTATCCTTATTAATTGCAACAACTCCATCGTGAGTAGCATAAACAGGAACTCCTAAATCTTGCCTGCCAGAACCTAAATTAATATCAACACCTTGATGCTGACGAGTTCTTCCATTTAAAGTTCTCATTCCAAATTGACTGTCAATTCTTCTTAATACAGTTGTTCCAGTGGATGTAGCCCATTTTTTCATGACTGGCCAAGGAATTTCTCCAGTTGGGTCTATGTAAAGAATTGGATTATCAGCAAATGCAGCATAAGGAGACCATCCTGCCATTTTGTGAGCCAAAGGGTCAACACTAGTAAAAATCCCAAGCCTTGCATCATACATTCTTGCTCCAAAGTCATAAGCAAAAGCAACAGGGTCAATTAAAAATCCTGTTTGTGCTGTGGTGTCAACAAGTGTGATTTTACCTGTTGTTGTTTGAAAAGTAAAATGCCCGTAAGGTTCAAATTCTCTTATTTCAAAAACTTCTTGAAACAAGCCACCGTAAAGAGTTTTAAATGATTTTCGGTGTTCGTCTTTTGGGTCAATGGTTGTAAAGGGGCTTGGGTTTTTGTCTTTGAAGTCTTTAGGAAAAATGCCTGTCATTATTATTTCTTGCATGTCGTAAGGCATTTGGCGGTAGCCAAGGCGATATAACAAAGAAAGATGATTTTCTAATTCATTTACAGTTTCTGAAATTTCATTGCTGGCTTTCAATTTATTGATATCGTTAATGTTATTCTCTAAAGCGAAGTTTGTAACCCTTACATCTAAAATTTGTTGTTTTAGCAACAAAGCATTTAAGTTTAATGGGTCGTGCCTTAAAACCAATTCAGCACATTTCAATAAGAAATCATCATCTTTTGAGCCGAACTTACGCTCATAGCTTTTTGCAAGGTTTACTAAACACAAGCCAATACTTTGTTTTGCATCAAAACTTCTAAGTGCAATGCCACTTTTTATTGCTTCTGTGGTTGTATGTGTAAGTGTTTGTATTGTCCCGTCTCCTGGATGTCCTGCGGTGGCAAGTTCTACATTATAGTAGTCGCCCTTTTTGTCCCGATGCTGAATGTAAATGTGTTGAGGTGCTGTGCAAATTCTCGCATCGGATTGTAATCTGTCGGAAAGTATTTTATAGAATGCTGTAAGAGTAAAACAATTTCCTTTTTGTTCTGGTGAATAGAGTAAATTTATTACTTGTGAGTTTGACCAGTTTTTTATTCCGAAAGGGTCTTGTGAAGCATAAGTAAAAGGTAAATGATTAACTGAATAAAAATTAGTTGTGTCAGTTAAGTAGGTGAAAATTGCCCAGTTGGCAACCGAATTTTTATACAATGCCTTTTTCTCATCAGGCATGTGGCGAATGTCATCCAAATTGAATCTGCCATATTGATTGACCTTTACATTAAAATCAATGCTATCACTCTTGTCATTGGCTTCAATTAATTTGTTAATAAAGAATATATAAAAATCTATGTTGCTTCTAAATTGCTCGTAAGTAAATTTGTTGTCATTATAAGGATTTTCACTTATGAAGACCGCTCTTTCAAAGTTTGGTTCTTTCGTTCCTTCTAACATGGATTTGAGTTCATCAAAAGCCGTTTCGTAGTTTTCTAATTCTTTGAAAATCTTTTTAGGAACACTATAATTTCGTGGTGGTGGAGAATAGTTGTAATTTAAAGTGTCCGCCTTTGGCTGAATGATTGTAACTGGTGCTTGTAAAACATCATTTTGAACAACGGGCTTTTGTGTTTTACAAGCTCCAAGCAACAGTAATATTGCCATAAATATTTTGATGTGATTTTTCATCATAACAAAAGTATTAATTTATGAATAGTGATTTTTTTGATTTAGAATTTATTTTCTGTGCTGTTTGTAATTTTCCTTTCTGGTCATAATAAGAAAGCATTCGCAAGTATTCCGCTTCGGGAAAATCTTGTATTCCCAATTTGCTCACACTTTCCATGTAACCGTAATAATTTTTGTATGCTTGAAATACATCTGGATATTTTTGAATGTCGTTTAAATCTTTAATGCCTTTTTCTTGAATTTTATTGTTAAAGTCGTCAGCATACAATCGTTTGTGCAAGTAATTGTTTGCCGTATTTATAAAGCCTTGATTTGGAAAAAATGGTTCGGCAATGCTGATACATTCAGAAACAAAAGTCTTGTCATGTAACAAATGCTCTTTAATGAAATTAACCGCTAAGTCAAACAAAACAGAAGCAACAACTTGCTTTTTGTTTAATTCTGTTACATATAAACTGTTTCTTTGTGCTTCTGCCATTACCGGAAGTGATTCGATGTAAAAGGAGTTAGGTAAAAATTTGTCAACTGTTGTTTCATAGTTGATTACCGTTCCAGCATTGTTTTTGAAACGAATAAACGAGTGCATAGGATTGTAAGCCAAGTTTGCATCAACTCCAAGTGCTTCGGCTAAAATTAAATAGATAATAGGGAAAGTATGGCATTGTCCGCTTCCTGTTGCAATGGTTTTGGTTACAAAATAATTTCTCCTGTCTTTGCCTGATAAAGCGTCTATGTAGTCATAATAGTAAGGAACGTGTCCTTGCCTTTTTCCGTCAACCGTAATAAATAAAGTGTCGGACATGAATTTTTGAATACCATAATGCAATGCTTCTTGGTCGGTTAAATTGAAGCCGTTTTCTTTCAGCCACTGCTTAATAAAGTCCGTGTTTGATTTTATTGTGTTGTTATATTCCTGATTATTCAAATGCAAGCTGCCAAAGGCAGCTTCTGAAAAATAAAAAGCGTCTTTGATGGATAAACTTTGTTGGTTGTTCAACATTGCTTTGATAATGTCTTTTGCCTTAATATAGTTAGAAAGGTCGTTTTTAAATTCGGCTGAATTATAGTAGCTTTTTTCATTCTTAGCTGAATTGCTGGATTGACTTTCATTTAAAATGTCAACCATTTCCTTTTCCATTTTCATTCGTGGTGTCAATTCAGAAGGCTTGCCTTGCAATTGTCTTTGTTGTGCAGCTTGAATGTCTGCCTGTGTAGGCGGTGGAGTGTGTCCAAATTGCTGCATTAACTGTCTGTTTTGTTGCTCTATTCTTAACTGCTGTTGCTGTCGAGTTTCTGAAAGTGAAGGGACGGTCGGTGCTTGCATTGGAATTTGTGAAAAAGTTTCAATGGAAATCAAACTTGTCAAGATGCAAAGAACCCAAACAAAGCGTGGGAAAATTTGGCTCTTTTGGTTTTGAGAAGGGTCGGCTTGTGCTGTTGGGCAAAACCAAATGTGCCAAATGTGTGTCGACAATAAAATTGTTTTAAAAAAATGCGGGAGGGCAAAAAATAAAAATACATTGGGTCGGTCTGCGTGTTGGTCAGTCGTCCGATGCTGTCTGATGTAGTTAATATTATGCTTCATGTCCGTTAAGTTTGTTCTTGCAGGATTTCCTTTAGGGTTTCCGCTAACTGAAAGCTATGTAATTGCCTTGAATTATTGCTCTCGGTAAATCCTCAATGATTTTGAAGAAAGGTGAAGTTTGTTTTTTAAACTGGATGCATTATGGGTTAGTAGCTAAAAAACGTTTGGGGGCAAAGTAATGGGTATGTCAAATGATAGAGCTTAGCATAAATGAGTAAACTAAGTCAATTGAAAATTGGGAAAATTGTTTCTTGAACTTTGAAAGTTACTAACAATGTGAAAGAGAAATGTGGGCTAAATGTGGGCTAAAATGCTCACAAAAAAACCGTAACAATTGAAAATCAATAAGTTACGGCTTGTTTTGGTGATCCCGCTGGGACTCGAACCCAGGACCCATACATTAAAAGTGTATTGCTCTACCAGCTGAGCTACGGAATCCAACGTTATTTTTATTAACGTGGCGCAAAGATAGGTCTTTTATCGAATTGCCAAACTTTTTTGCGAACTTTTTTTGATTTTTTTCTTGCCTAGTGCCCATTAAACCATCCTAACTTTGTAGCATGAAAACCTTTCTTCTTCCAATTATTTTGATGTTCTTCGCTGCTTGTCAATCACTTCCGCAGGCCGATTACATCCTGCATCACGGAAAAATTTACACTTGCGATTCCTCCTTTTTGGTGGTGGAAGCTGTGGCCGTGAAAGACGGAAAAATTCTCGCCACCGGGTCTAATCAAGAAATTTTAAACGGTTTTAAAGCCGATTCTACGGTAGATCTGCAAAATCAAGCGGTTTATCCGGGGCTAATCGATGCCCATGCCCATTTTTACGGGTACGGCAAAGGCCTTTTCGAGGTTAATCTCTGGGGATGTTCTTCCGAGGTAGAAATGATTCAACGAGTGGAGGAATTTGCTGAGAGAAATCCAAACTTGCCGTGGATCATCGGACGTGGTTGGGATCAGAATTTATGGACCAACAAATCCATGCCCAATTTTAATCTGCTCAATGGTTTAAAATTGTCCCAACCAGTTTTCCTTACTCGGGTGGATGGACACGCTGCCTTGGTGAATGAAGTCGCTTGGAATATGGTCGATGCGAAAAACAATTCAGCCCTTGGAGGAGAGGTGGTACTAGAAAACGGAAAGTTTACTGGTTTACTGATCGATGGAGCCGTGGATTTGGTTCAAAATATCATTCCTCAACCTTCGAAGGAGGACATGGTAAAATACTTGCTATCGGCCCAAAAAAACTGTCTGGCCGAAGGCATGGTGGCTTTGCACGATGCCGGATTGAAATCCAACATCATCGAAGCCATGCATGAATTGAAAAAAAGCGGTGATTTAAAAATGGATTTTCATTTGATGATGGATGGAACCGATGAAACCACGTTGAACAAGTATTTGAAATCACCCATTGTTGAAGATGGCTTTTTGGTAAAATCAGTAAAACTCTACGCTGATGGAGCATTGGGATCGAGAGGCGCGCTTCTGAAGCACGAATACCACGATCGCCACGACTACTACGGAATTCGAGTAACATCCCTGGATTCCATGGAAAAAGTCGCTCGCCGATGCCAGGAGAACGGAATTCAATTGTGCACCCACGCCATCGGCGATTCAGCTAATCGCGATGTGCTTCGCATATATTCCCAATTGATTCAAAAGGGGAACCCGCTACGGTGGAGAATAGAACATGCCCAAATCGTTGATCCTGCCGATTTCCCCCTTTTCAAACAGTACTCCATCATTCCTTCGGTTCAGCCTTCGCATGCAACCAGCGATCACGCTTGGGCTCCCGATCGCTTGGGTACCTACGTTACACGGGGTTATCAGTACAAAACTCTTTGGGATTGCAACGGATTTTTGCCGCTGGGAAGTGATTTTCCAGTGGAGTCTATCCGTCCGGTTTTGCAGTTTTATGCAGCCATTGCTCGGAAAACCACCGACGGAAAACCTCAAGGAGGCTTCCAAATGAACGAGGCCTTAACCCGCCAACAAGCTTTGTTGGGATTAACCCGATTTGCGGCCTATTCTATGCAAATGGACGATCAAATGGGAAGCATTGAAGAAGGGAAATGGGCCCATTTCACTGTTTTTGATCAGGACATCATGAGCATTTCTGTGGAAAAAATTCCAAACGTTTCCACGAAATACACCATCATTCGGGGTAATATTGCATACTCCAAATAAACTTATCCTTGGCAGTTTACGTTCGAAACCTCTATTCCCGAAAAAGAAAGTGGCCCAAAGTTGTGGGTTTCACCTTTCTAGCAATTTTTATCCTTGCAATTGGTGGGTATTTTACTTTCCGACAATCGTTCCTCGATCGGGCAATCACAAAGGCAAAAGAGAAAGTAGCCCAGGATTTTCAATCTCAGCTAACCATCGGTTCCTACCAGTTTTCGGGTTTCAATTCCGTTGAAATGAATCAGGTTTGCCTGATTTCTCCCTTAAAAGACACCTTGGCATTTTTTCCTAAGCTTGAGTTAAGTGTTCGAATGCTTCCTTTGCTGCAACGAAAAATCCTTTTCGGATCGGTAGAAACGGATGGAGGCCGAATTCAACTCGTGAAAAACGATTCGATCGGATGTAATTTTTGCACCTTTTTAAAGGGTAAGAAAGAACCCAAAGACCCATCTCAGAAAAGAAGCATCGCTCGGCTTTTGTACCGCTCCATCGATAAGGTATTCGACCTTTTGCCTTCCGATTTAATGGTTTCTAACTTCCAAACAACGTTTTTAGACAACCATGGATTAACTACTTTTTATCTGGAACGCATCAATTTAGACGATCAAGATTTAGAAGGTACTTTCTGGTTTGATGAAGGATCGGGCCGACATTTCATGGCCATCGCCGGAGAAGTGGATCGGGGGGATTTAACCGGCACGCTTAATTTAAAACCTAAGGGTCAAAATTGGGTGCAATTGCCGTTGTTAGAGTCGAAATTCGGATTGAAATTTGCTTTTTCTGAATTGAATTTAAGTTTGGAAGATGTAGATTTTGGCGGAGGAGAATTGGAAGTAAGAGGGAACGGAACCGCCAAAAACCTTGGAGTCTTTCACCCTCGCTTTAGCGATTCCATGGTCATCATCCCCCACGCTGATGCATCTTTTTCTACCCTTTTCGGAGAAGATTTTGCTGAAATTGATAGCTCGACCAGCATTGATTTCAACGGAATTCCCGGAAAAGTGTATGCTCGGGCGCAAACCGGAGAACATCCAGATTATCAATTAAAAATTTCAACCTATCCGGTGCAAGCACAAACGTTTTTCAATGCGCTTCCGGCTGGAATGTTTGGCTCCATTGCAGGGACCAAGGCCGAAGGAAAAATGGATTTTTATTTGGACCTGCATTTGGACGGAGAAAAACCCTTCAAATCTACATTTGATGCAGGAATTCATCAGGATGGATTCAAACTATTAGGATACGGAAAAGCCCAACTTGATTTTTTTAATTCACCTTTCGAATACACCCCCATTGAGAACGGTCAACCCATGCGTTCCCGTTTTATTGGATCTGAAAACGTTTATTTTGTAGGGTATTCAGAAATCCCATCTTACCTGAAAAACGCCATTCTAACCTGCGAAGATCCCAGTTTTTTTGGACACAAAGGATTTGTGATGGAAGCGTTTAAAAATGCCATTGCCAAAAACTACAAAACCAAGCAGTTTAAAGTGGGCGGAAGTACCATTTCCATGCAATTGGTAAAGAATTTATTTCTTTCTAGGAAAAAAACCTTAAGCCGAAAAATTGAAGAAGCCATGATCGTTTGGCTGATTGAAAATCAACGAATTTCTTCGAAACAACGCATGTTTGAGGTATACGTGAACATGATTGAGTGGGGACCCAATGTGTACGGTTTGGGCGAAGCTTCGGACTTCTACTTCGGAAAATCACCGAGCCAGCTTTCATTACCTGAGTGCGTTTATTTGGCCACATTAATTCCTCGTCCGAAGCAATACCGAAGTTTTTTTGATGCATTTGGGGAGTTAAGGCCTTATGCGGTACGTCATTCCGAGGTGATTACCAAAAAAATGGCATCCCGTGGGTTGTTAACCGATACAGATACGATTGGATTTGATCCTCGGGTTCGGTTGAGTGGCAGGGCCATGAACGGTTTTCAATTGAATGATACCGTTCCTGTGATTTTTGAAGAAGAACCCTTAGAGCAAGATGAAATTTTTGAATGATGAGATACCATTTCATTGCGATTGGCGGTGCAGTGATGCACAATTTGGCGTTAGCCTTGCACCATTTGGGTCATACCATTAGCGGAAGTGACGATCAGATTTTTGAGCCGTCTCGAACTCGTTTAGAAAATTATGGATTACTGCCGGCTCAATTGGGTTGGTTCTCCGAAAAGATCAACTCCAATTTGGATGCGGTTATTTTAGGCATGCACGCTCGAGGCGATAATCCAGAGTTAATCGAAGCCCAGAAATGGGGAATTCGCATTTTTTCTTTTCCAGAATTTGTGGCTCACCATTCTCAGGATAAAACTCGATTGGTGATTGCTGGAAGTCACGGTAAAACTACCATTACCAGCATGCTGATGCATGTTTTGAAAACAGCCGGACGAGAATTCGACTATTTGGTAGGTTCTCAAATTGAAGGATTTGAAACCATGGTGCAAATTTCCGACGCTCCCCTTATCATTTTAGAGGGAGATGAATACTTGACCTCTCCTTTGGATCCTCGCCCTAAATTTTTGTGGTACCATCCACATTTGGCACTGATTTCGGGTATTGCTTGGGATCACATGAACGTATTTCCTACGTGGGAAAGTTATGTGAACGCCTTTCGTGATTTCGCGAAAACGTTGCCCGAAAAAGGGTTTTTGGTTTACGATGAAACGGATGTTGCCCTTTCTGCCTTGATGGATGAAAACGAATTGCCTGGGAAGAGGGTAGGTTACCAAGCCCATCCCTATCGGGTTGAAAACGAGCAGTGTTTTCTACTAAACAAGGATGGTAATTCCATTTCAGTCGAAGTTTTTGGAGAGCACAATCTAAAAAATATTCAAGGAGCATACCTGTTATGCCAGAAACTGGGTTTGTCTGACGAGGAGTTTTACCGGGGTATTTCATCGTTCAAAGGTGCTGCAAAGCGCATGGAATGCTGGAAGAACGATGTTTCAGAGGTGATTTACCGCGATTTTGCACACAGTCCGTCCAAATTAAAAGCTACGGTTGATGCCGTTCGTTTGCAATATCCGAAACGTGAAATGTTGGCAGTATTTGAGTTGTTTACGTACAGTTCCTTAAATGCGGCCTTCCTACCTCAGTATAAAAACGCCATGCAGGCCGCAGATGAAGCCTGGGTGTACTACAATCCAGCCCAATTGGAACTGAAAAAACTTCCGTTTTTTCCACCTGAACAAGTTGCTCATGAGTTCAATCATTCCAATTTTAGGGTTTTTACCGATTCCAATGAATTGTTTGAAAATTTAAAGCAAAGAAATCAAGAAAATTCGGCCTTGCTCTTGATGTCTTCAGGAAATTTCAATAATTTGCCATTGGAACAGATCCTGTAAATGTAAATTGGTATGGCAAACATAAAATCGCAAATTGAATACCCTGTAAAATGCAAGCCAGCCTTGTTGTACACCTATTTAACCGATCCCGTTTTTCTTAGTCAGTGGTTTGCCGATAAGGTTGAAAGCCACGGAGATCTTTGGACTTTCAATTGGAATGGAGAAGTGGTAGAAGGGAAGGTGGTTGATAAAAAAATCAATGCAGCGGTAAAGTTTGAATTGGATTACCACCAAACAGATGAGTACATTCAATTGCAGATCGTGGTTGATGCAATAACAGAAGAAATTGAGTTGCTCATTACGGACTTTTGTGAAGTGGGGGAAGAGGAAGATTTGAAGTTATTGTGGGATACGTCTATTCAACGATTGCACCGTGCAGTTGGGGCATAAAAACGTATCTTTGTAGCAGTTTTGAAGCCCAAAGTTCTCCATCGATTTTTATTGAAAGCCTACGTTGCCCCTTTTCTGGCTACGTTTTTTGTTGTGGAATTTATTCTGGTCCTTCAGTTTTTATGGAAGTACGTGGATGATTTGGTTGGCAAAGGATTTGATACAATTTTGATTTTGAAATTGATGGCTTTGGCCTCGGTTTCCTTTGTTCCTATGGCGTTACCCTTGGCCATTTTATTGGCTACCCTCATGACCTTCGGAAATTTGGGGGAATTCTTTGAGCTGACGGCGATCAAATCGGGTGGAATTTCTTTGTGGAGGTTCATGCGTCCGCTCACCGGTTTAACCTTGGTTTGGGTGGTATTTGCTTTTTTCTTTTCCAATAATATTCTGCCGGTAGTTAATCTCAAGTTTCAAACCTTATTGTACGATATTCGAGAGCAACGTCCGGCATTGAGCATTCAAGCTGGAGTTTATTACAACGGAATCGACGGTTATTCCATTCATGTTGGGAAAAAAGACGATGATGGAAAAACCCTTCGACAAATTACCATTTACGATCATTCCGAGCGAAGAGGGAATACCAAATACGTCTATGCGCAGCGAGGAGAAATGGAAAGTGTTGCCAACAACCATTACCTTGTTTTGAAGTTGTACGATGGTTTTGTATACCAAGAAATTCAACCCAAAGCCGGGGAAAAAGCCGTTCTTCCTGCTATGAAAATGGAATTCAAAGAACAGCAGGTGGGCTTTGATCTTTCTGCCTTTCGTTTTTCAAGAACCCAAGAAAGTACATTTAAGGATGTTTACACCATGCTTACTGTACAGCAGTTATCCACCAACATCGATTCATTAAAAATTCAAAGAACGAACCGCATTGCCGAGGTGGCCGGATTCCAAAATAAGTACTACGCCATCGTTGCCGATTCCAATTTAGGAAGGGTAAAACCAACAGCCATTTCGGCATTTCAATGGGAAAAAATGGTTCCCGATTCTTTTCATCTTTTGGTGCTTCAAGATGCAAAAAATGGAGTTTCGTCTGTAAAATCGTATACTTCCATGTTGTTAAGAGACTTGGAATACCAACAAAATAACATCTCAGCTCATTTGGTAGAAAGACATAAAAAATTTACCCTTTCCGTGGCTTGTTTGGTTTTATTTCTAATTGGAGCTCCCTTGGGCGCGATCATTAAAAAAGGTGGATTTGGCATGCCAATGTTGTTTTCTATTCTTTTCTTCTTGGTTTATCACGTCACGTCCATGATCGGTGAGAAAATGGCTGAATCGGGCAAGGTTCAACCGTGGCAAGGCATGTGGTTGGCTACTTTCCTTCTGCTTCCAGTGGGTTTAATGCTGATGGTTCGCGCAAATACTGATACAGGTGGATTGAAATCTCTTTTCAAAAGGAAGAAATGAAAGTACTACAAATTGCTTATCGATTACCTTTCCCGCCAAAGGATGGTGGCGCATTGGGGTTGTTGCGCATTTTAGAAGGGTATTTGGAAACAGGAAATGAAGTTCACCTCTTCTGCATTCGAACTCCGAAACATTGGATTTCCGACGAAGAAATTCAATCCTATCTTTCTCATTATTCGGGGGTAACATGTACGGTAGTGGATGTGAATACACGCCCAACCGTTTGGGGAGCCACCAAATCACTTTTTTCATCTTCTTCCTACCATGCTCTTCGTTTGAACGATCTTGGATTGATGAAGTCCATGACTCAAGTACTAACCAACAGCCAATTTGATGTGATTCATTTGGATGGGCCATTTTGGTTGCCTTATTTGGAGCAAATTCGACGACTTTCCAAAGCGAGGTTGGTTTTTCGCGCACATAACGTAGAGCATTTTATTTGGAAGCGTTTGGCGCAAGAAGCCAAGAATCCGTTGAAAAAATGGTATTTGAATGGTCAATGGCCAAAAATTGCGAAAGAAGAATCGGAAATGGTCCAAAAAGTGGATTGGATTTTACCCATTTCTACCGTCGATGCAACGTGGTTTAAACAAAACTCTTCTACCCCGCAACACCTGTTGGAAGCAGGAATTCCGTTGCAGCACTACCAATTGTTGAATTTCTCCAGTTCAGAAAAGTGGTGCTTTTTGGCCTCCTTAGAGTGGATGCCAAATGTTCAGGGGCTGGAGTTTTTTTTGGAATGTATTTGGCCCGCTTTGATTCACGCTCATCCATCGTTAACGCTTTCTGTTGCGGGCCGAAGAATGCCAGAACATTGGAAAAATCGGAATATTCCTGGAGTGAAATTCGTGGGAGAAGTAGAATCGGTTAAGGAGTATTTTTCCAAACACGGATTTTTAATTGTTCCGCTTTGGTCGGGAAGTGGAGTGCGAATAAAATTGATTGAAGCATTGGCCATGGGTATGCCCTGTATCAGCACAACGGTTGGAGCAGAAGGATTAGGATTGGTTCATCAACAACACCTGTTGGAGGCTAATCGTGTAGAAGAGTGGTTGCAGGTTGCTAAAGATGTTCTTTCAAAACCAGAGATTTCCATCTCACTATCCCAAAAAGGAAGGGAATTTGTGCTTCAACACTTCGATAACCGAGTTATCTTTGAGAAGTGGATGCAAGCATTGGATACGGTACACTAGAATGGATTGGAATTTTCTTGGCGATTATTCCGGTTTTTTTATTGCTTCATACTTACCTCATTTATCCGTTGTCTCAATTCCTTCAATCGAAGTCAAGCCAGCATTATTCCCATGATTTTCAACCCCAAGCAACGGTTTTATTGGCGGTTTTTAATGAAAAAGACATCATTGAGCAAAAGATGAAATCCATGTTAACGACCATTTATCCGATGGATCGTTTGCAGTTTATTATTGGTTCAGATTGTTCGGATGATGGTACCAATGAAATCATCGAAAGCTTTGTTCAATTGTATCCGAATATTACGTTTTTTCCTTTTCAAGAGCGTCGTGGAAAGGCCGTGGTGATGGAAGATTTGTTGCAATGGGTAAAGGGAGAGGTGATTGTGTTTACCGACGCTGATACCTTGTTTAGACCAGAAACAATTTCCCACCTGCTCTCTCCGTTTCAAGATGCTAACGTTGGTGGGGTTCAAGGTAATTTTCATTCCATTCCATTGGATCGTACAGAAGCTTTGCAACAGGAAAGTTTTTTCAATCGGATTGAAATGTCCATCAAAATGCGGCAAAGCAAACAAGGTACCGTTATCGGGGCCATTGGTTCCATTTTTGCCATTCGAAAAGATCTGTACGAAACCGTACCCTACGGCATCATTGTTGATGACTTCTTTTTGTTCATGACTGTTTTGAGTAAGGGGTATAAAACAGTTTTCGCCGAAAAATCGATTTCAGATTTGTACGTTAGTGGCGACCCGATCTTGCAATTCAGGCGCAAAAAGCGCATTGGTTCAGGGAATTTTATGGCTTATTTTATTTTTCAATCGATGTCTTGGCCGTGGAAGGGTAGGGTGGGTTACCATTTTTTTAGTTACAAAGTATTGCGGTGGTATGGCCCCTTTTTGATGATTTTGGCCACTCTTGGATTTGGTTTGTTGTTCCCTTGGAATACTATTTTAGGCGTATTGGCAGTAGGATTGGTATTGGCCTTTGATTGGTTATTCAGGAAAATTGAATTAAAAAGTGGAATTTTTAGGTATCCAGCTCATTTTTTCTGGATGAATGCCGCCATGTTTCTCGGTTTTTTTCAGTACGTTCTTCGCGGCAATTCAGCCGTTTGGAACAATCCGAAAAAATTGGGTTAACGCAACGGAATGTACCTGGAAAGGATAGCATCAACCAGTTCTGCTTTCAACGGTTTGGATAAAAATCCTTTTACGTTTTTGAAAGATTTAGCGCGAACAAAGTCATTGGGATTGATGGATGACGTTAAGATGTGAACCTGAATATCCAATTGATTGCGTTCCATTTCTTCTAAAAATTCCCAACCGTTCATGATGGGCATCGATAAATCAAGAAGAATGAAATCGGGTTCCATGGTTTTGTTGATCAACAACTCCAACGCCCGATGAGCCTCATTGAAATCGTGAACCACAATGTTGGAGTTTTGATTGGAAACAACTTTGCTGTTGATCAAATTTTGAAAAGGATCATCATCAATCAACATCACGTTGAGTGACTGCGTAATTTCATAATTCTCGCCCACCACATCTTCAAACTCAACATCCTTCAACAACTCATTCAACTCTTTGATCACCGAATCCATTTTGTCGGAAGATTTCAAAAGGGCATCCAAATATTCCCGATCCAATTTGGTGTCTCCGGAACGCAAAACATTCAGGATGGACATGATGGTTGTAAGTGGACCCCGCAAATCGTGGGAATTGATGTGTGCGTATTTTCTTAGTTTGTTGTATTGAGTGACAAGTATTTCATTCAAACGTTTGATTTTCTTTTCGTTTTGAATGATTTGACTAACATCCGTTAAAGTTCCAACAAATCCGATCGGTTGTCCAACGAGGTCTCTTTCTACTTTGAGGTGAACCATCACTTGTCGGCTTCCTTCTTCGGTAGAAAAAGCGAGGTTGTCTTCAATAACTTCGTGTTCATCAACGCCGGAGATCAATTGTTGCCAACGAGAGAAAAAACGAATGCGATCTTTTTCATCCAAGTTTTTGGTCCAACCGAATCCTTCAGCATCGATTTTTTCAACTCCGATAATCTTTTCACCTTGGTCGTTTAGGAAGTTGCAAAGTCCTTCGAGGTTGGTTTTGAAAATACCAACAGGAACAACCTTGATGAGGTCGTTCAGTGTTCTTTCTGCTTTTGCAATGCGTTTTTCTTGTTCCAGCTGATCGGTAACATCGGTTTCTATGGCGATGAGTTTGTGCGTTTCGGCCACGTGGTCGAAATGAAAAAGGCCTTTGCAATGAATCCAACGAATTCCTTGTTGCGGATGTTCAATTCTAAATTGTTGATCGAGATCTGATCTCGTTTGAATGGAATGGTAAAGGGCCTTGGTAAAAGCAGGACGATCATCCGAGAGAATGCTTGCTAAGAAGTTGGACTCTGATGGTTCAAGAGAATCGGTTAATCCGAACAATTGATGGTGTTCTTTGGACCACCAAAAACGATTGTTTTCGAGATCGTATTCCCAAACTCCTGATCCAGTAAGGCCGAGCGCGAGGCTCAGTTTTTGAGTTGACTGATCGGCCGTTTCCGATTTCGATTTTTCTGAGGTAATGTCGGAAAACTGCACTACAATTCCTTCAAAAGAAAGGTTGCTTTTTTGAAAGATGGGAAACGTATTCACCTCAATCCAGCGGTGGTTGCCACGTATGCTTTTCAGGTGATAGGATTGTTTGATGGACTCTCCTTGCAAGGTTTGTTGAATGATGGAATCAAACATTCCATACAATTCTCCCTTTAGGTATTGGGTAATCGGTTTGTTGATTTCGAGTTCTTGGTCAAAAACGCGTTGGAAAAAAGGACGAGCTTTTTGGTTGTGCGCTTGAATGAATCCGTTTTGATTGATGAACAGGGTTGGTTGTGGAGCAGAGTCGAAAATGGATTGAAAGATGGAATGATCTTTCAATTTTTGTTTTTCGGGAATCAGGGCTCCAATCAATCGAACCGGTTCATCGTAAAGAAAGAGGTATTGAAAACGCAATTTCCAAGAAGATTCCTTTTTCCCGGTTATTAAGGAAAGCGGGATGTTGAATGCCTCTTTTTTTCCGAAGTTTTTAACGAGTTCCGTTACAATTTTGGGGCGATCTTTGGATGAAATGGAATTTTGAAAACTTCCGAAGGTAAACGAAAGGGTGTTCAATTTCGATCCAGCCATTTTTGCGAGGGAGGAATTGAACACCAGTGCATTTTCATCGAAATCGAATTCCAAACAACACAGCTGGGGAGAAAGCTTTGCAACATCAGCAAAGAACAGTTCTTTCTGGAATTGAAGGGAGTGATGTTCGGAAGGAATAAGCTCATCTTGAACATCAATTTGAACAAATCCCATGGTTTCAGACACCGCCAAGGAAAGTTCAGATAGTTTTTCTGTTTGATCGGTGATTTCGGTCAAACCTTTTAATATCAAACTTAATCGTGGACGGTAGTTCATGCTTCTTCAAAGATATGGAAAGAATAAATCTTTCCATGTCGTTCCCAAAAGTAGAAAATACTTTCGAGGAATTGGAATGAAACTCACTTTATAAAATTCACTTTTTACCCAAATTTCCAACGTTTAAAAAAGAGAGTGTGGAAAAAGTTTTTCAAATTGAGAAAACGTCTAAAAATTAGGAATTTTTCTTTGGTATGCGAGTCCAATGGTATTCCCAAATCCGTAAGCCAGGTGAAAGAAAAAGAACCCAAACGGCAGAAAAAGCCTTAAAATGCCTTTCGCCTTTAGGTGGGAAAAGCTGAAAAAAAATGCTAATGCAAAATACAATACATTCGCCAATACCCAAATGAAACCAGGAATTGAAAAGGCCGAACAACAATAGGATAAGCCAAAGGAAAGTCCGCCAAAAACTTGACCTGCAAAAAACAGTCCGGGGATAAAATGGTACCATTTCATGCAGGGAAATTTCATCAAGAGGGTTTTGGTATTCCAAACTCCCGATTTGAAAGCATAGTGCAGGAGCTTTCTGAATGATCTTGGTGGATGGTATGAAGCCGAGATTTCGTTGGTAACATAAAGTTTGAATCCGGCCTCAACCAATTTATAATTCATGTCGTTGTCCTGATTTCGAGCTAAATCCGGATGGTACATTCCTACCGATTCAACGGCTTTTTTATCGAAAAGTGGTAAACTAACCGAGTCGGTAAATCCGCTTTTCCCGATGCGATAACTTTGGGAGGAAACTCCAAATGATGAGGTAGAAATGCAATAAACCAATCTGCTTTCTAAATCGGTCGATTCAAGAATTGGAAGTACTCTTCCCGAAACTCCAACTGCCCCAGTGGCCTGCATGGTTTCCCAGAGAATTTGCAAATAACGGGGTGGATAGTAGGTATGTGCGTTGATCAACGCAAAATGACTTCCTTTGGAGTGATGAATGCCTAAATTGAAGGCGTGATTGGCTGTTTTTTGCGGATTGGCAATCAGGCGAATGCGAGAATCTTTCTGTTCCCATGATGCAATTATTTCCAAGGTTCCATCCGTTGAACCTCCATCGACGACCAAAATTTCTAAATCAAAAGTTGGGCATTCCTGATTGCTCATTTGAAAAAGTACCGAATCAATGGTTCTTTTTTCTTGGTAACAAGGGACGATGGCAGTGATAATCATGTGTTGCAAAAGTACATTTCTTTGGATTATTTTTCCATATCAGTTCATTTTATGGGTATTTTTGTGTCAATGCGAGTAATTTATATTGGAAATAAGCTAAGTAAAACCGGCGGAATTAACCCAACCTCCATTGAAACTTTAGGGGTTCAATTGAAGGATATTGGCTGTGAAATGAAGTATTCCTCATCGGTTAAAAATCAGTTTTTGCGTTGGTTGGATATGGCTTTTGCCATTATTCGCTTTCGCCGTTGGGCTCAAATTGTTTTGATCGATACCTATAGTTCAAAAGCGTTCTTTTTTGCTTGGCTGGTAGCTCGCTTGTGTTATTTCTTCAAGATCCCTTATTTTCCAATTTTAAGAGGTGGTAATTTGAAAGAAAGAATCAATGGTTCTCCAAAATTGTGTGATCATGTCTTTTCTAATTCTTACATGAATATTGGGGTAAGTCAATTTTTGAAATCTACTTTTGAAGAAAAGGGGTATTCATTTCAGATGATTCCCAACAATATTCCAGTTCAGGAATACGAATTTCATAAAAGAAAGCACTGCAGTCCCCAAATTTTATGGGTAAGATCCATGAATCAGGTTTACAATCCCTTGATGGCCCTTGATATTTTAAAATTGGTAAGGGAGGAATTTCCAGATGCAACCCTCGCCATGGTTGGACCCGATAAAGACGGTAGTTTAGGCGAGTTCAACGCGTATGCTAAAACATTGGGCTTGAATGATGCTGCTTGGACTACTGGAGGTAAATCGAAAAAAGAATGGAGGGAATATTCCAAAGACTTTTCCATTTTTTTAAGCACCACCAACATCGACAATACTCCCATTTCCGTCATTGAGGCCATGGCACTTGGCTTACCCGTTGTTTCCACCAACGTTGGAGGAGTGCCATTCATCATTCAAAATGGAGAAAACGGATTGCTGTATCCAGCTAAAAATCCACAGGAAGGCGCAAAAGCCATTCTATCCATCTTGAAAAATGATCAGTTAGCGGAATCCCTTTCCGAAAACGGACGGAAAACCGTTGAAGCATGGGACTGGGAAGTGGTGAAATTCCAATGGAAAAGTTTGTTCGAATCGGCCATCCAAAAATCAAAATCTTGAAAATCATTGTTTTTTACCAATACTTTGGTACCCCAAAAGGCGGTTGGAGCACCCGGGTTTACGAAATGTGCCGAAGGTGGGTTGCCCAAGGAGCTGAAGTCACGGTGGTGACCAGTCCTTACGACAAATCCGATATTTCAGCTCAGCGGTTTTTTGATACCCAAAATTTTGAAGGCATCAAAGTTAAAATCATTAACCTTCCTCAATCCAACAAACACCCCATTTGGAAGCGAATTTATACGTTTCTCGGATTTTCATTTTTCTCGCTTTGGTACGCTTTGGTAGAGAATTACGACATCGCTATCGCTTCTTCTGGTCCCATTACCATCGGACTGCCTGGCTTGGTAGCCAAGTGGATTCGACGTAAAAAATTGATTTTTGAAGTTCGTGATTTATGGCCTTTGGGAGCCATTGAGTTGGGAATGATTCGAAAAAAGGGACTTCAAAAAATTGCTCTTTTTGCCGAAAAAACCTTTTATCAAGCGTCGGACTTTATTATTACTTGTTCGGATGGAATGACGGAAAATATCCAAAAACGATTCCCCAAATTGGATGTTCGAACCATTCCCAATGCCAGCGATGTTGAGCTTTTTCAAAAGAAAACCTCGTTTGTTTTGCCGGAAAAATACCATGGTAAAAAAATCATCGTTTACACGGGTTCTTTGGGAGCCATGGACAATTGCGAGCAAATGATTCGTGGAATTTCAGCGTTCGCCCCTCGGCCAGAAGTTTGTTTTGTTATCATTGGGGAAGGAGCAGAAAAGCCTCAACTCATGGAACTTGCGCGAACATTAAAAATTCAAAACATTGATTTTCTTGGGTTAATACCAAAAGTAGAAGTGATTGGTTGGTTGCAAAATGCGTATGCTGCACTGGTTACTTTTCGCAACTTGGAAGTTTTTCAAACCAGCTCCCCCAACAAGCTATTTGATGCTTTCGCTGCTGGTGTTCCTCTCATTCAAAATACTCAAGGGTGGATCAAAACCTTGTTTCTTGAAGTTCCTTGTGGCATCAATGTTCCCCAAGAGAATCCTGTAGAATTTGGAAAAGCCATTGAGAGAATGGTGGATTCTGAAGAAGAAAGGAATGAAATGGCCGCTCATTCAAAAATGCTTGGAGAAACCAGGTTCAATCGGGATCAATTGGCTGAAGAATATTTTCAATGGATGAAAAAATTAAGGCCATGAGAAAAGTGCTGTTAACCGGGTCTTCCGGATTTTTAGGAAAATACCTTTTGAAAGCTTGTGAAGAATTTGGTTTTTCTATGATGAGCGTAGGTCGTTCTTCGGCCAATCAGGTGGTTTGCGATTTGAAAAGGGAAGTGCCACAAATTCCAAAGGAGGAGTTTGAAAAAGTGATATTTGCCGCTGGAAAAGCGCATCTTGTGCCCAAAACGGAAGCGGAAAAACAAGATTTTTTTGATGTGAATGTTTCCGGCTTGAAGCATTTTTTGGAAGGTTTACAGGGCGTGAAAGTGAAACAATTTGTTTTCATCAGCACAGTATCGGTTTACGGGTTGTGGAATGGGAACAACATTTCCGAGAGTGATCCGCTTTTGTCTGAAGAACCTTACGGTAAATCGAAAATAGAAGCGGAAGAATTGGTGACGCTTTGGGGTAAAGAACATGGAGTACCGGTCATTATTTTCCGAATTCCGTTGTTGGCCGGAGCAAATCCGCCCGGGAACTTGGGTGAAATGATCGCGGCAATTACCAAGAATCGGTATCCTCGCCTTGGTAAAGGTTCAGCCCGAAAATCGATGGTTTTGGCCGAGGATGTGGCTCAATTTTGCCTGCAACTTCATGGGCAAGAATCGGGAATTTTTAATCTTACCGACCAACATCATCCTTCTTTTTTTGAAATCGAAATGCACCTTCGGAAGCAGTTGAATAAACCAAATGCTCTCGTTATTCCAACTTTTGTAGCTCGTTTGTTGGCTTTGTGTGGTGATGTCCTTCCGAAGTTTCCGATGGATTCCCATCGGTACAAAAAAATGACCTTGGATTTAACATTCGATTCCCGAAAAGCTACCCTGGAATTGGGTTGGAAGCCTCGCCGGGTTATCGATGTTGATTTCCTGAGAAAATGATCCCAAATCTTTGCAGAGAAATGTGAATAATTATTGCCGATTGTCTGATAAGTTGTGCAGGATTGGTTCTACATTTTCTTGCAGAAAATCTTACCTTTGAAGCTATTAAAATGGTAATTCCATGGATGCGAAATTTTCTCCTAGAGTCAAAGATGTCATTAATTTAAGTCGAGAAGAGGCCATACGTTTGGGCCATGATCATATCGGTGCGGAACACTTCCTTTTGGGAATGATTCGGGAAGGCGACGGTCAAGCTATTCGAGTGCTTAAATCCCTTGATGTAGAAATTGATCAGCTCCAAAATCAAATGGAGAACGCCGTGAATTCCGGTAAAATTGCAAAAGTTAATGCCATTGAGCAAATTCCCATGACCAAGCAAGCCGAGAAGATTTTGAAAATCACCTATTTAGAGGCAAAAATTTTCAAAAGTGATACCATTGGGACCATTCATTTATTGCTTTCAATCCTTCGAGAAGAAGATTGCCTCGCATCTCGAATCCTCAATCGTTTCGGTGTGAATTATTCCAATGTTAAGATGAAAATGGAGCAAATGGGAGAAGGCGGAAATTCCAATAAACCCAGTTCTTCCGATAATTTCTTTTCCAGAAACGAACCTTCCAATGAAGCCAATCCATTTGGAAATGACGATTCTTTCGACGATGACGAACCAAAAGGGACGGATTCCAACAAAAAACAAAACAACAGCAAATCCAAAACTCCGGTATTGGATAATTTCGGAAGGGATTTGTCCAAATTAGCAGATGAAGGCAAGCTGGACCCCATCATTGGTCGGGAAAAGGAAATCGAACGCGTTTCTCAGATTCTATCTCGTCGCAAAAAAAATAATCCCATCCTTATTGGTGAGCCAGGAGTTGGAAAAACGGCCATTGCCGAAGGTTTAGCCCTTCGAATTCTGCAAAAAAAGGTCTCTCGTATTCTGTTCAACAAGCGAATCATTACGTTGGATTTGTCATCTCTCGTTGCGGGTACCAAATACCGTGGACAGTTCGAGGAGCGCATGAAAGCGGTGATGGGAGAGTTGGAGAAAAATTCCGATATCATTCTTTTTATCGACGAAATTCATACCATCGTTGGTGCTGGTGGAGCAAGCGGAAGCTTGGATGCTTCGAACATGTTTAAGCCCGCCTTGGCACGAGGAGAAATTCAATGCATTGGCGCTACAACGTTGAACGAATACCGTCAGTACATCGAGAAAGATGGCGCCTTGGATCGTCGTTTCCAAAAAGTTCTGGTGGATCCTCCAACTCCGGAAGAAACCATCCAAATCATTGGAAACATCCGTGAAAAATACGAGGATCATCACCGTGTTAAATACACCGAAGAAGCGATCGCCGCTTGCGTTACCCTTACGGAAAGATACATTACCGATCGCTTTTTGCCAGATAAAGCCATCGATGCATTGGACGAAGCCGGTGCCCGAGTACACCTTTCCAACATTCAAGTCCCTACCGCGATTTTAGATTTGGAAAACCAAATTGAAGAGATCAAAGTAGAAAAAAGAAAAGTGATTGAGGCATCGAAATACGAGCAAGCAGCCCAATTGCGCGACAAAGAAAAACTGGTTGAGAACGAATTAGCAGTCGCAAAAAACGCGTGGGAAACCGAAGCCAAAGCCAAACGATATACCGTTTCCGATGAGGACGTTGCCCAAGTAGTTGCCATGATGTCGGGAATTCCAGTTACAAAAATCGCTCAAAGCGAGACTGATAAATTGGCGAAAATGAAGGATACCTTAAAAAGCAAGGTAATCGGTCAAGATAAGGCCATTGAAGCTGTTTCCAAAGCCATTCAACGAACTCGCGTTGGACTAAAAGATCCTAAAAAGCCCATTGGCTCCTTCGTGTTTTTAGGTCCAACCGGAGTAGGTAAAACTCAGTTGGCCAAAGAATTAGCTCGCTTCCTTTTCGATTCCGAAGATTCCTTGATTCGAATCGACATGAGTGAATACATGGAGAAGTTTTCGGTTTCTCGTTTGGTAGGAGCTCCCCCCGGATACGTTGGGTACGAAGAAGGCGGCCAATTGACCGAAAAGGTTCGTAGAAAACCGTATTCCGTTATTCTTTTGGATGAAATTGAAAAAGCTCACCCCGATATCTTCAATGTTTTGTTGCAGGTTTTGGATGATGGACAATTGACCGATGGATTGGGTAGAAAAGTGGATTTCAAGAATACCATCATCATCATGACTTCCAACATTGGTTCTCGTCAATTGAAGGATTTTGGAACGGGTGTTGGTTTTACAACTACCACCAAAAAGGAAACCGAGGATGTAGAATCTCGTGGGGTGATTGAAAAAGCATTAAAACGTGCATTCGCACCTGAATTTTTGAACCGTATTGATGATGTAATCGTATTCAATCAACTTACTCGTGAAGACATTCACAAAATCATCGATGTTTCCTTGAAAGACGTTATTCGTCGCATCGAAACGTTGGGATATGAGGTTGAGTTAACGGATGAAGCCAAAGACTTGCTTGCCGAGAAAGGGTATAGCCCAGATTTTGGAGCACGCCCATTGCAACGCGTCATTCAAAAGGTTATCGAAGATAAATTAGCGGAAAAAATCTTGTCTGGTGAACTTCATTTGGGCGATAAAATTACCGTTTCTAAAAATTCTGATGGCGAAATTGTTTTGGAAAATAAAAAGAAATCGTCAAAAAAATCAAAAACTGAAACCGGGGAATAATCGCATTCATGGCCTATACCGACCAATTTAAGGAAGGAGAAGAATCTCCAAAAGAAATGTCCTTTTTAGAACATCTCGATGAACTTCGCAAGTACATTTTTAGATCAGTTATTGCCATTGGTATTGGATTTCTGATTGCCTTATTGAACCAGGAGTTCATTTTTGATACCATCATTTTTGGCCCAACCCATTCTGATTTCTTAACCTACCGTTGGTTGTGTGAGTTGGCTCAGAAATACCCTACATTGGGTGCCTTGTGTTTTGAAATGAAAGAATTCAAACTCATTGCTACCGATATGGATGCCCAATTCATGAGGTACATGTCGGGCAGTTTAATCGCTGGCGCAATTGTGGCATTTCCGTTTGTTATTTACCAGTTGTGGACGTTTGTTAAACCGGCGTTGAAGCAAAAAGAAGTTCAATCCGTTCGCGGGATGACCTTTATTATTACGGGCTTGTTTTTTACGGGCGTTTTATTCGGCTATTTTTTGATTGCACCGTTTTCCATCGCTTTTTTCGCCAATTTTAAACTCTCACCTCAAATTGAAAACTATTTCAACATCGATAGTTACATTTCCATTTTAACCATGTTAACCTTGGCCACAGGATTGGTATTTCAGTTTCCGGTTTTGTGTTTTTTCCTAGCCAAAGTGAGTATTTTAACTTCGGAGTTTCTTCGGAAATACCGCAAACATTCGGTGGTGGTGATCAGCGTTATTGCAGCGGCAATCACTTACGATGTAATTTCCTTGGTTCTTATGATGATCCCTCTTTGGGGATTGTATGAAATTAGTATTTTTGTTGTTCGACGTGCCGAAAAAACCTTAGATAAATGAAATGGATCATCGCTTCCGACCATGCAGGATTTGAGTTGAAACAAGAAGTCATTCGCCAATTTCCTCAATTAGAATTCCAGGATTTAGGTCCGGAATCAACCGATTCTGTGAATTACGCCGATTATGCTCATCGTTTAGCTGAAATGATTGAGCACAAAAAAGCCGACCGTGGGATTTTGATTTGTGGAAGTGGAGTAGGAGTGAGCATCACGGCCAATCGACATGCCCAGGTGCGTGCTGCCCTTTGTTGGCAACCCGAAATTGCCCGTTTGTGCAGGCAACACAACGATGCCAATGTCATGTGTCTTCCTGCCCGATTCATCTCCCTTGAACAAGCCATCGAAATGATTCAAATTTTCGTTTCTGAACCGTTTGAAGGCGGTCGCCATCAAACCCGAGTATCATCCATTGAATGTTGCTAACATGAGAAAGTCTTTATTCCTATTTTTTGCGTTTTTAAGCGCTTCTTTGTTTTCCCAAGTTCCGCAAGAAGGATTAAAGTTTTTTAATCGGGAAGAATTGGAACAAATGATTCAAACCATTGGCGGCCCTTCGTTTCAAGGAAGAGGCGTAGGCCAACCCGGTTACCGCATGGCCGCCGATTACATTGCCCAAAATTTAAGGGAATGGGGTTTTCAAGAATTGAATCCAAACCCAAACACCTTGGTAAAAGAACCCGGATTTTTTCAAATGGTTCCCATGTGGAAGGAGTCCATCAAAAGTGCAAACATTGCATCTTCTACCAAAGCGGTGATGTTGGGAGAACAATTTGTTCCATACCGTACGAATGGGATGAGTCAACTTACCGTTGATGAATGGGTTTTCCTTGGATATGGAATTGAAGATGCGAAATACACCGACTTTGAAGCGAAAACGGATGTTCGTGGTAAGGGCGTGATCATTTGGGATGGGGAGCCTCAACAAAAAAATGGAAATTATTTGTTGAGTGGAAGCAAGCAAGCGAGTAAATGGGGACGATTACAAACCAAAATTGAGAATCTATCCAAAAAAGGAGCAGTTTGTATTTTGGTGGTTACCCAAAACCAAGCAACCATTCAATCTCAACTCAATCGATGGAAAGAGCCTCGTATTCAGCTTGATACCACCTATTTGGATGTTTTGAAAGGTCAACGTTTTGATGTTGCCCCGGAAGAAAAGTTAATGCCAGTTCAAGAAATGGTGTTGGCCGATCCCGCTCAACAGCCCAAGCCAGCTCCCAAAGCAACCACGCGTCCGCCGGTTTTTTACATCATGGAAAATTCGGCCATGGAAATTTTTCCAACCCTTGGTTGGAAAAAAATGATCAAAGCACGTCAATCCTTGAAAACAATGGCAAATCAAGGGGTTTTGATGAATGTTTCTCTTTCCGTTCAAAAGAATCTTGAGAAAATTGAAGAACCAAATGTGGTGGGATATATTCCCGGTGAAAGTGGAAAGTCTGTGGTGGTTTCTGCTCATTTGGATCATTTGGGCATCCACGAAGGAAAAGTTTATCCTGGGGCCGACGATGATGGCTCAGGATCTTCTGCCATTTTGATGATGGCCAAAAATATGATTGAGTTAAAGAAGGCCAATTTCCCGTTTCAAAATGGAATTCTATTCGTTTGGTTTACTGGGGAGGAAAGCGGACTTTTAGGGTCTGAGGTTTTTTCCAACGTTCCTACCATCAAAAAGGAAAACATCATTTGCAACTTGAATGTTGACATGATCGGGAGGAACGATCAGATTCACCAAGGAAATACCGATTATTTGTATTTGATCGGATCAGACCGAATTAGCCAACGATTGCACGAAATTTCAGAACAAGTGAACAATCGATGCTGCCAGCTAAAACTGGATTATACCTACAACGATGAAAAAGATCCGAACAGGTATTACTACCGAAGCGATCATTATAATTTTGCTGAAAAAGGGATTCCTGTTATTTTTTACTTCAAAGGAGTTCACGAAGATTACCACCAGCCAACCGATTCGGTTGAAAAAATTGAATTAGATTCTTACCTAAAAGCGTGTCGTTTGGTTTACGAAACGGCATACGAACTCATTTCTCGTTCCGAAGATTTACCTCGAAAAACCAAGAAATAAATGAGTGTTGTTTCTCAATTTTTAAAAGAATCGGATGGGAAAGCCTTCGATTCTGAACACCGAAGGAAAATCCAATTCAACATTGGGAAATACGATTATTCGGTAGATATTGGGAAAGCCCTCATCAAAGATTTGCCGTATTTACGCAAGAAAACCAATTACATCAAGTGGAAATCCATCGAAAATCTTGAAGCCTATTTGCTTGAGTTTGAACGGAATTTTACCGCTCGTGGAGGAAAAGTTATTTGGGCAAGAAATGCTGATGAAGCAAACACGGAAATTTTAAAAATTTTCCAAAAGCATCAAGCTTCACAGGCTGTAAAATCCAAATCCATGGTCACCGAGGAAATTCACCTCAATAAAGCCATGAAAGACCATGGAATTGATGTTCTTGAAACCGATTTGGGAGAGTTCATCGTTCAACTTAGAAACGAAGCCCCCTACCACATCGTTACCCCGGCCATGCATCTTTCCAAAGAAGATATTGCGCTTACGTTTCATGAAAAATTTGGACTTCCTATCAATTCGACACCACAAGAAATTGCGGCATTCGCACGCAAAATTCTGCGCGATAAATACTTGGAGTCGGCCATAGGAATTACAGGAGTGAATTTTCTATTGGCTAAAGAAGGTGGCATGGCCATGACCGAAAATGAAGGCAATGGCCGTTTGTCGTTCGGATATCCTAAAGTGCACATTGCCATTGCGGGAATTGAGAAAATCATTCCCTCCATGAACGATTTGAATCTGTTTTGGCCAATGCTCGGCATTCATGGAACAGGCCAATTTGTTACCGTATACAATTCGCTCGTTTTTGGCCCGAAACAAAGCAAAGAGTCCGACGGCCCTGAGGAAATGTACGTCATTCTTCTCGATAATGGTCGAACGGAAATCTTAGCAAAACCCGAAGCCCGTCAATCTTTGTATTGCATTCGATGTGGTGCATGTCTCAATGCCTGTCCTGTTTACAAAAACATCGGTGGTCACACCTATGGCACCACCTATGCTGGACCCATTGGTGCCGTTATCTCTCCGCACCTGAACGGAATGAAAGAAGCAGGTCACCTCAGTTACGCCTCTTCTTTGTGCGGAAACTGCACGGAAGTTTGCCCTGTGAACATCGAATTGCACAAAATTTTACTGACCAATCGGAAAGAATACGTTGAAAATCAGTTTTCAACTTCAACGGAACGGCTTACTTGGAAAATTTGGAAGAAAGCCATGTTGAATCGCTCATGGATGAATCAAGGATCTGCCTCGGTGAAAAATTTCGTTTTTCGCCACCTCGCCAAATCCGTTTGGGGAAATCGACGGAACCCCATTCACTTTGCTGAAATGTCTTTTCATGAGTTATGGAAAGCAGAACGCGGATTTCAGGACGAAAACTCCTGACGAATTTGTGCAGAATGCTCTCCTAATCTAGGAGGTTCCGCCAACGCAATTTCTTTCTGCATTGGACCTCTCCAATGAAAAAAATCTCCCGATTTTCGAATGAATTCCGCAACTTTTGGATCTGTAAATGCCTCTGAAACGGTTAATACTGGTGCAATGGGCAATTTTTTAGATTGAAGTAATTGGATCCATTCTTCTCTACTTTTTTCAGCAAAGACATTTTGAAGCAAAGCATTAATATCATCTCGGTTTTTAACCCGATTTGAGTTTTTCATCCAATGCTCGGGAAGTGCAAATCCAAGAATACCAGACAGAAGTTGGAATTGATGATCGGAACCAATGGCAATAACAAAAGGTTGTTGCTTCGAATCTCTGAAAATGGAACCATAAGGAACGATGTTGGGGTGTTCCGACCCCATGGGTTGAGGGTTGAAGCCTGCATTGAGCCATGCTGATGCTTGGTTGGTAAGGGATTGAAGGGCAACCTCCCAAAGGGAAACTTCTACGGTATTCCCCATGGAATGAGTAGTTCGATCTAAAAACGCCAACAGTGTTTTTTGGATCAGTTGATGGCCTGCCAAAACATCGATCAAAGCCACGGGCATTTTGTGAAAATCGGCAGTAGAATTCCCGTTGATGTACATGAATCCACTTTCGGCCTGCAATAGCGCATCGTATCCAACTCGAGGATCGTTTTTTCCGTATGCGGAAATGTTGGCGACAATGGCCCTAGGATTAATAGCTTGAATGTCTTGCGGAGAAAGTCCGAATTTGGTTTCATCGCCCGGTTTGAAAGACGAAATAACTAAGTCGGATTGGGCGATGATGTTTTGTAAAATGGATTTATCCTGATCAGAGGAATAATCAAAAATGACTGATTCTTTCCCTGCATTGATCCAAGAAAAATAGCTTGGACGATCGTTATTCGGGTCTTCGGTAGCTAATTTCCAAGTTCGGGTAACATCGCCATTGGCACTTTCTACCTTGATAACCCGAGCTCCGAGCTGGGCGAAAAAGGAACCAACGGACGGCCCAGCAAGAACGTTGGCCATTTCCAATACCGTGATGGCCGACCAATCGAATCCCATTATCCTCGTTTTAGATGAGCTGTGAGATGGTCGATGACCATTTGAAGGCACAAGTCGTAGCTTTTGATGTTGTGTATAACTAGGTCGGCTTCGTATTTGTACGGTTCTAAGAATTCTTTGTAACTGGGTAATACATGATTGTTCCATTGGTACACCAACCAATCGGCTTCCAGTCCTCGTTCGGCTTGATCTCTTTTCAATCTTCGTTCCCACATCACTTCCTCGGTAGAGTCGATGTAAATTTTCAAGTCGAGATTGTTCCTGATTTCTTCATTATGAAAAATAAATAATCCTTCCATGATGATGATGGGAGAAGGGTTAACCACAATGGTTTTGGGTTCAGCATCTTTATTGTTGAATGTGTATTCCAAATAGGAAACTTGTTGTCCAGATTTGATGGAATTCAAGTCGTTTTGGAAGCGAACCATGTCGATGCTTTCAGGCAAATCGAAATGCGGATGCCCTTCTGAATCCCGAGGCTGGAAATCCAAGGGTTTGTAATAATTGTCTTGAGAAATTACAGAAAGGTCATTTTTTGAGAAAATATCTCTTAAGCGGTGCACAAAGGAAGTTTTTCCCGATGCACTGCATCCTGTAATACCGATGATATAAGGTCTTTCCATACAAAAAAAAAGCTTCCTCACTGAGGAAGCCTTGAATTTCTTTCTAACAGATTATTTGTTATTTTTTTCTTTGATGCTCTTGTATGCGCCTTGTGCAATAAAATAGCTAGCTGCAAATCCCAAAACCATGATAATCAATGGCCAAGTGTAGTTTCCATTATAGCTCTGTTGGAAATACTTCTGAGGATCCATCGCCGATAATACGATGAAAGTTAGTACAGTAATGCACGTAATAATGGTTACAATCCAAGGAGTTGAAGTTTTCATTGGTATTTTTTTTACAAAAATAAGGAAGAAAAGTTAGGTTGCAAGGCTTTTTTTGCTGCCTATCCACAATCCCAAGAAGGTTATTGCGGCATTGATCAACAAAATTTCATAACCAAATTGATAGCCGCTCAAAAGATCTAATTTTTTAGCTAAAATGTCAGAGAGAAAATAGCAAATTCCTGGGCTCAAAATGGCCATAATGGGTGCGAAAACAGGCGAGAGAATTCGCTTTGTGAAAATTCCAAAAGCGAATAAACCTAAAAGAGGGCCGTAGGTAAATCCAGCAATTTTAATGATCAAATCAATGATGGTTTTGTTGTCGATTTGATAAAATGCCAGCAAACAAACAAAGAATAACGCGGTGAATCCCAAATGAACCCATCTGCGAATTTTAGTTTTCTGTTCTTCTGTGTAATTTTTATGGTTGAATTGCAATAGATCGATGCAAAAGGAAGCGGTAAGGGCAGTAATGGCGCCATCGGCACTTGGAAATAAGGCCGAGACCAAAGCCACCAAAAAGATCAATCCAAAAATGGGTGGCAAATGCTGAAGAGCAACGGTAGGAAAGAGCGTATCTCCGCTCGCATTGATCCCCAGTTCTGTTCCGTAAATGGTTAAAATAGCACCTAAAAAAACAAAAAGGAAATTGACAAACAATAGGGTAGTGGCAAAAACCAACATGTTCTTTTGGGAGTCTTTCAAGGTTCTAACCGAAATGTTTTTTTGCATCATTTCTTGGTCCAAACCAGTCATAGCAATGGTCGTAAAGAATCCGCCAAGCAAGTGCTTTACCCAAAATGAAGGAGTGTGGTAATCGGTATTAATCCAGAAATCTAAATGAACTGATTTGATTTGATTCCAAATGGGAGCTGGGTTGTTCAATTTGCCGCCCACAAAAAGGGTACACGCCACCAACCCAAGAAGCATAAGCGATGTTTGAAGCGTATCGGTCCAAATAATGGTTTTGACTCCTCCTTTGAAGGTGTAAGCCAAAATCATGAGTAGAATAATGATGGATGTTGCCGCAAAATGCAGTCCTAAATCGTTAAAAATGAATGTTTGAAGAATGGCAATAACCAAATAAAGTCGAGCAGTCGCTCCCAAAGTTCGGCTGATGATAAAAACCGTTGCTCCGGTTTGGTATGGGAGGGTTCCGAAACGCTCTTTGAGGTAATGGTAAATGCTGGTTACGTTCAAGCGATAATACAGGGGCAACAAAATGTAGGCCACTGCAAAATATCCCAAAAAGAACCCCAAAACCACCATCATGTAGGTGAATCCTCCTTTGGCAACTCCACCCGGAACCGAAACGAAAGTTACCCCACTGAGGGAGGTGCCAATCATTCCAAAGGCAACCAACCACCACGATGAATTTTTATTTCCAACAAAATAGCCCTGATTGTCGGTCCCTTTGGCCGTTCGAAGACTAACCCAAAAGAGAACCAGGAAATAAATTCCTAAAACCGAGGCTAGTAAGAGTGGATTCATCCGATTTGGAGAAATTGGGCCATTTTCTGAGCAACTTTTTCTGGGGTAAATCCGAAATAATCAGCCAATACGTTTCCGGGTCCAGAGGCTCCGAACGTGTCGAGGCCAATGTTCAAACCGTTCATGCCTGTAAATTTCTGCCAGCCTAAGGTGCAACCTGCTTCAATAGAAATTCTTTTTGAAGTGGCTGGAGATAGGATTTCGTTGCGGTAAACCTCATTCTGTTCCCAGAAAAGCTCCCAACATGGGATAGAGACCACTCGAATATTTCCAGCGAAATCTAACTTTTGAGCGGCTTCAATGGCAACGTGAACTTCCGAACCGGTTGAAAAAACAATGGCATCTGCATTGTGTCCCGGTTTTGTTTCAAACTTAATGAATGCTCCTTTTTCAATGGCAACAGAACCTTCTAAAGTTGGTACGTTTTGACGAGTCAAAGCAATTAAACTTGGCCGATGGGTTTCTTTGAAATATTGGTTCATGCAGGCCAAGGTTTCGCGCGCATCAGCTGGGCGGAAAACCAATAAATTAGGGATGGCGCGCAAACTCATCAGGTGTTCGATGGGTTGGTGGGTGGGGCCATCTTCACCAACAAAAAACGAATCGTGGGTAAAAACGTGCAAGGTTTGAATTTCTTGAATCCCACTCATGCGGATTGCATTTCGAGAATAATCAGCAAAGGTTAAAAACGTTGCCCCAAACGAATGCATTCCGCCATAAAGCGACATTCCGTTTTGAATGCAAGCCATTGAAAATTCGCGAACACCGAAAGCAATGTTTCGGCCCAATCGGTTCTCTTTGGTGAATTCACCCACTTTTTTGGCAAATCCCTCGGTGTTGTTGGAGGGTTCTAAATCGGCCGAACCTCCCATTAAATTGGGGGCAACATCGGCGGCTAGTTCCAAAACCATTCCAAACGCTTTGCGGGTTGCCATGCTTTCTCCAACAGGAAAATCCATTTTCATTTCAGGTACTGCCGAGAAAAGGGAAGCAACTTTTGGGTGATTTTGGTAGGCTTGGATCCAGCGCTCTGCTTCTTCGTTGAAAACATTGAAGTGGCTGGAGAAGCGCTGGTAAGTCGATTCTGATACTTGGAAGAATTGATCCGGATCCAATCCTAATTTGGATTTGGTTGCTGCAATTTCTTCAGGTTTTAGGGGCTCCCCGTGGGTTTTGTGCGATCCTTCCATGGATGCAGTTCCCTTCGCAATGGTGGTATTTCCAATAATGAGTAAAGGCTGAGATCGCTGCGTTTGAGCATGATCCAAGCAAGCCCGAATGGCTGCATGGTCGTGTCCATCAATGGTTCGAACTTCCCAACCGATGGCTTGAAACAGCAACTCGAAATTGGTGGAATCTGACCTTGATGTTTTTCCCGAAATTTGGATGTCGTTTTTATCGTAAAACACCACCAAATTATCCAACGCTTGGTGACCGGCAATGGCAGCGGTTCCGATAGCTACGCTTTCTTGCAGGTCGCCATCTCCCACCAAAACGTAGACCTTATTTTTAAGAATTTCTTTTCCTAAAACCGCTTCTTGATGCTTTTCAGCCATCGCCATACCAACAGCCATGGAAATGCCTTGGCCCAATGGCCCAGTGGTGGCTTCTACGCCTGGAGTAAGGTGAACCTCTGGGTGTCCTGGAGTTAAACTGCCCAGCTGTCGGAAGTTTTTAATTTCTTTCATTTCCAACAATCCCATCAAGTGCAGCATGGAATATTGCAGCATGGATTCATGCCCTGCAGAAAGAATAAATCGATCTCGGTTATGCCATTTTGGGTATTTGGGAGCAAATCGCAAATAATCCATGTGGAGGATACTCACAAAATCGGCAGAGGAAAAGGCCCCACCGGGGTGTCCAGAATTGGCGCTGCGGGTGGCGTCCATGATCAATCCTTTTACTTCATTGATCACTTGAAAATCGATGGAATTCGACATGAAAAAGGGAATTTTTTGCAAAGGTAAGCGGAAAAGTTTTTTGCCTTTTCACGCGTTGTTCACAACCCACTTCTGGGGAATGATTCGCTTCCAAATTTCGGCAATCAATACACCGATGAACGATCCAACAACGACATCCAATGGAAAGTGTTGAGCAAGAAAAATGCGAGAAAATCCTACCATAGTAGCTAAAAAAAGCAAAAGGAAAGTTGCTGTTTTTGAAGGAGCAAGGGAAGTTAAAAGATAAAAAAAAGCAAATGCACCAATGGTGTGGCCAGATGGAAAGGAATGATGCAAATTCATCTCAACGTCGCTCGGCAATTGAATAACTTGATGTATTTTTTCAAAATACAATTTTGGACGATCACTTTCTGGGAAAATAACTCTTTTGAAAAACTGACCAACCAACCCCGCAACCGTAGGTGCGAGGCCCAAAAACAATCCTTGTTTCCAGCCTTTCCAAAACATCAATAGAATGGATAGAATACCAATCATCCAACCTTCTCCTAAATAAGTAATCCATTTCCAAAACGAAGGAATAGGGGAGAAGAGGTGATTGAAAAAAAGAAAAATGGACTCGTTGCCCCATGTAATGAGGGCAAGTAACCACAAGGCAAACCAAGCAGTCAAGAAAATTGAAACGCTTTTTTGGTGCATTGAAGCAAATGTACTTACTTTTGTTCAAAACCTAATTTTGAGAACCCTTTATTTAATGCGTCATGGACAAGCCCTTTCTGCAGAAATGGGTCAGACCGACTTTTCTCGGAAGTTATCGGAGAAAGGGGAGACAGATATTGCGCAAGAAGCTCAATTGCTTCTAGAAAAGGCCATTCAGTTTGATTTGGTTCTGTGTTCACCAACCGAGCGCACCCAAAAAACGGCTGGAATTTTAGTTCATGGAATGGGTTTAAAACATGAAATCATTGAATTCGAAACACGACTGGTGAATGCCTCTCCGGATCAAATATTTTTTTGCATCATGGAGGCCAATCCAGAGGCCAACCATTTGTTGGTGGTTGCCCATAATCCGGGAATTTCTAATTTGGCAGGAATGCTGAGCACCCAAACTCCTATTCTTTCTTTTCAACCCGGTGGAATTGCCGCCTTCCACTATCCAGAAGCTCGTTCGTGGATGGAGGCGGCACAACAAGAACCCGACTTTCTTTGGTACGTTCAGCCCTAATTTGATAAATATTTACTGTGAATAAGCCCGATTTTTACCATGCCGATTGCCGACACTTGCGCGGTGACCTCCCTTGTAAGCCTCATAAAAAAACAGGAGCTCATTGCGGCAATTGTAACGATTACGATCCCGTTTCCCAACGCATACTCATCATTAAACTCGGAGCATTGGGCGATGTAATTCGTACCACTCCGTTGGTAACCAGAATGCGTCAACGGTATCCCGGCTGTAAAATCACTTGGCTCACGTTGAGTCCCGCCATTTTACCAGCATCAGAAATTGAAGAAATCTTGCCTTTTGACCTAAAATCTATCGTTTATTTGGAAGGATGTCATTTCGATGTGGCCATCAATTTGGATAAAGACAAGGAAGCTGGATCACTTTTGAAACGCATTTCATCCGACCAAAAATTTGGTTTCATCTTAGAAAAAAATGTAGTTCAACCCATCGATCCCAAAGCTTACCACAAATACCATACGGGTTTGTTCGATGATGTGAGCAAAGCCAATACGCTCAGTTATTGTCAAGAAATTTTTGCCATTTGTGGACTGGAATATGCCGGGGAAAAGTATTTGCTCGATAATCATTCCAACAAAGGTTACGAATGGCCGACTTTGAATGGGAAGAAACCCATTGTTGGATTGAACACTGGAGTTGGAGCCCGTTGGCCAACACGACTGTGGGACAATGAAAATTGGGTGGAACTTTGTCGGGAAATTGAAAATGCAGGTTTTCAGCCACTTCTTTTGGGTGGAGAGCAAGAGCATCCAAATAACTTAGAGTTGCAAAAGTTAACCGGAGCCATGTATTTGGGACACTTTTCGCTTCAGCAATACATCAATTTGATGGATCAGTGCGATGTTGTAGTTACTCAAGTGAGCATGTCCATGCACCTGGCTTTGGGTTTGCAGAAAAAAATTGTACTAATGAATAACATTTTCAATAAGCACGAATTCGATCTTTTTGGAAATGGGTTTCTTGTTGAGCCAGAGCACGATTGTACCTGTTTTTATGCAGGAACTTGCTCCCAAGGTAAGTCGTGCATGCAGTACTTAAAACCATCTACGGTCTTGGATCGAATAAAAAAATTGGTTGAAAAGGGTTGACTTTTCTGAATTTTTTTTATCTTTGCACACCCTAAACGTTCGGGGTGTAGCGTAGCCCGGTATCGCGCCTGCTTTGGGAGCAGGAGGTCGTAGGTTCGAATCCTGCCACCCCGACGAACAGTTACAAAGTCCTAACTTCGGTTAGGACTTTTTTTTTGGCATATTCCATGCAAAAAAGTAACTTTGTAAGATAACCGGAATCCATGTTAGATATTCGCAACATTCGAGAACAAAAAGACCTCATCGCAGCCCGACTTGCTCGCCGATCCAAAGATTTTTCTGCTGATTTAGATCAAGTCATCGCTTTGGATGATCAACGAAAAGCCATTCAATTGCAATTGGATACCAATCTCGCCCGACAAAATGAATTGGCTAAATCCATTGGTGCGTTGATGAAAGATGGGAAAAAGGAAGAAGCGGAAGCAGCAAAGCAGGAAGTTGCTCAGTTGAAGTTGACCTCGAAGGACATTGAAGAAAATAAGAGTTCCAAAGAATTGGAAATTAAACAAATCCTTTTAACCATTCCGAATGCTCCAGCAGAACGAGTTCCAACTGGAAAAACACCTGAAGAAAATGAAATTGCTTTTGCCATGCCTGGCTTACCAATCGTTCCAGAAGGTTCTATTCCACACTGGGATTTAGCAAAAAAGTACGATTTGATTGATTTTGAAACGGGAGTGAAAATTGCCGGCGCAGGGTTTCCGCTGTACAAAGGGAAAGGTGCTCGTTTGCAACGTGCCTTGATCAATTTCTTTTTGGATGAAGCTGAAAAGGCAGGATTTCAAGAAGTTCAACCACCCATTGTAGTGAACGAAGATTCGGGATATGGAACCGGTCAGTTACCCGACAAAGAGGGGCAAATGTATTACATCGGTTTGGACAACCTTTACTTGGTACCCACCGCTGAAGTTCCTGTGACCAATATTTACCGAGATACCATCTTAAAAGAAGCCGATTTTCCCATTCAACTTACCGCCTATACTCCTTGCTTTCGTCGTGAAGCAGGTAGTTATGGAAAAGATGTTCGAGGGTTGAATCGCTTGCATCAGTTTGATAAGGTTGAAATTGTGGTGGTGGATCATCCTGAAAATTCCTACCAACGGCTGGAGGAAATGAGAAATTACGTCTCTGGATTGTTGGAGAAATTGGGATTGCACTACCGAACACTATTGTTGTGTGGTGGAGATATGGGCTTTGCGTCGGCCATGACCTATGACATGGAAGTATATTCTGCGGCCCAAGAGCGTTGGCTTGAAGTGAGTTCTGTTTCCAATTTCGAGTCGTTCCAAGCCAATCGCCTTCAGTGCCGATTCAAAGGAGAAGATGGGAAAACCCGATTGGTTCACACGTTGAATGGTTCGGCCCTTGCGCTTCCTCGCATTGTGGCTTCCCTTTTAGAAAACAACCAAACGCCGGAAGGAATTCGAATTCCCGCTTGCCTTGTTCCATACACCGGTTTTGATCTTATTTCCTAATGAGAAAAATTGTCATCTCTTTCCTATTCCTTTGGTTTGGACTTGCATCTTCAGCTCAGTTAAGTGGCGATTTACAACTTAACCAAAACTTTTTCATTCTTGATTCTTCCATTTTTCCCAATGGAAACGTTATTCCACCTCAGTACTATCAACAACTTTCTTCTACCGAAGGATGGCTCACCATGAATTACCGTCATGACGATTACACCTTTGGAATTCGGTATGATCTTTTTCAAAACAGTGGTTTAAGAAATCCCCAAGCGGCTTACAACGGACAGGGTTTAGGTTATTGGTTTGTGCAAAAGAAAACGGATAATTTAGATATTACCGCTGGGTATTTCTATGAACAGTTTGGATCGGGCGTTGCCTTTCGAGCGTATGAACAGCGCGGTCAAAATTTGGATTATGCTATCATGGGAATGCGGGCAAAATATCAGTTTTCAGATAAGTGGAGCATGAAAGCCTTTACTGGAAAGCAGAAGTTTTTATTCGGCACTTATCAGCCGGCCATCAGTGGAGTATTCACCGAAAGGGAATTTGAAATCAGTGAAAATTTCAGATTCAATGCCTACACTTCTGTGGTAAACAGGGTGATGGATAATTCTGACGCTCAAACCATTTTGAATAATGTGAATTTACAAGCGCTTCAGGAACGATTTGATGTTCGAAGAAACGTATGGATTTACAATGGTGGAATTCAAGCCGATTACAAAAATTTTAGTTTTCAGGGGGAGGCAAACATTAAAACCCGTGAAGCCATGAACGATAATAAAATTGATACCTTGGTGGATGGCTCTGGGAATGTAAGCTATACGCAGAGAAATATTCTCGTGAACAAACCCGGCATCGTACTTTTTGGTTCGGTGAGTTATTCCAAGCCGGGTCTTGGTGTTACCGCTCAATTCAAACGAACCGATCATTTCGATTTCCGAACTTCTCCCAATGAAATTTTAAACAATGGATTGGTTTCCTTTTTACCTCCCATTGCGCGAATGAATACTTACCGATTGCCGAGTCGTTACGCACCTGCAACCCAATTGATCGGTGAGCAAGGCTTTCAAATCGATGTTTCAAAACGATTGAATAAAAAACATGATGTCGCCGTTAACTTCGCTCAAAGCACAGATTTGCGAAACGAACTTTTGTACCGAGAGCTGTACCTCGAGGTAAAGTCGAAAATTGGAACGAAAGTAAAAGCCGTTTACGGAGTTCAATACCTTAATTACAATTTTGGGGTTTATCAAAAACAGGAAATACCAGGAACCAACGGAAATACTACCGATAAATTAGTTCGTGCTGTTACTCCTTACATCGACGTTACGTACAAAATTGATCGAAAAAAGTCACTTCGCATGGAGCTATCACACATGTCAACCCAACAGGATCTTGGATCTTGGTGGTGGGGATTGCTGGAGTACAATATTGCACCAAAATACAGTTTTTCCATTATGGACATGTGGAATTATGGGAACCCAAAAGCAAACGAACGGATTCACTATTACACCATTTTTGGTGCCGTGAATTTTGGAAAAAACCGTTTAGCAGGTGGATACGTTAAACAAGTTCAGGGAGTAGTTTGCAACGGCGGCGTTTGTAGGGTTGAACCTGCCTTCAATGGATTTCGTTTTACCTTAACCTCAACGTTTTAACATGAAGAAGTTCTTTTTTAGTTTCGCTATTTTGGGAAGTATTGCTTCTTGTACAGAAATTCCTCTTCCCTATGATCAATCAAAAGGTAGTTTAAAAGACACCACCTATGTTGGTTCGGTTGAAACGCCTCAATTGAGAAGTATTTTAGTCGAAAAATCAACCGGAGTTCAGTGTAACAATTGTCCTAAAGGCGATGCTGCAATCAAACTATTTGATTCCATTTATCCAAATAGAATTGTTGCAGTTGGAATCCATAACGGTTTTCTTGCCAATCCTCACAAAGCTGGAGAAGATACCTTAAAAAACCAGTTTGGAGAAGATATCATTACTTATTTGGGTTTTCAAGCACAGCCCTCCGCGGGGATCAATCGACGTAAATTCGATTCTCAACCCAACTTGTTGGTGGCCCTTCCTTTTTGGAAAAATCTGGTCGATAGCCAACTTACCACCCCAACACCCATCAACCTTTCTTTAGGTCAAATTTCGTACAACACCGCTAATCGAACGGTTACGTTTGCAATAACAGGTAAGTTTACCCAACTCGTTTCTGGTGCATTGAATGTAAGTGTAATGGTTGTAGAAGATAAAATTGAGGCTGAACAAAAAATGCCCGATGGAACCTACAATGCGACCTACGAACAAGAACACGTATTGCGAACCATGTTTACACCCGCTTTAGGTACTCCTTTGAACCTGCCCGACCAAGTTGCGGGAAGGGTTTTTACCAAAGTGTACGAGGAACAGCTTCCCGCTAAAGTGAAACCCGAAAACGCAAAGTTAGTGGTGTTTGTCCACCGAAGCAGTCCAGGACAAACCGAAGTGCTTCAAGCCATTCAAGCCAAAATCAAATGAACTCCCACCCTCGGATAGCCATCATTGGTGCTGGTCCGTCGGGTAGTACGTGTTCGTTTTTCCTTTCGCGATTTCAAATTCCCCATGTTTTAATCGATGCCGCTGAATTTCCACGCGACAAAGTATGCGGAGATGCCATCAGCGGGAAAGCATTGCATATTCTTCGAAAAATGGATCCTCAGGCGGTGAGTAACCTCCAAGGAAAAGCAGGATTTACGGATACTTGGGGAATTTCATTCACCGCTCCTAATGAGAAAAGACTCGATATCCCCTTCAAAAAAGAAAAAAAAGAAGATGATTTGCCGGTTGGATTCGTTTCCAAGAGGTTGGATTTTGATCATTACCTATTTCAGAAAGCGCAATCACCCCTGGCTCAAATTCGCACCAATACTTCCTTGGTTGGAATTCAAAAAAGTTCAACCGGTGTACTTCTTGAACTGAAGAAAGATGAATTACGGGAAACGTTGGAGGTAGATTGGGTGATCGGAGCTGAAGGTGAAAGATCCCTCGTTGCAAAGTTTCTAGCTGGATATCGAAAGGAGCCCCGACATTTTTCAGCGGGAATTCGGCAATATTGGAAAGGCGTTACCCAATGTCATTCTGAAAATTTCATTGAACTCCATTTTTTGAAGGATTTACTCCCTGGTTATTTTTGGATTTTCCCCATGTCTGATGGCACCTGCAATGTAGGTTTGGGAATGCGATCCGATCGGGTGAGCCAAGGAAAGGTAAATTTGAAAAAAGAATTGGATCGCATTATTGAAGAGCATCCTCAATTCAAAGAACGTTTTCAACATGCCGAGGCCTTGGAAATGCCCAAAGGATGGGGATTGCCGATGGGCTCTAAGCAACAAACCATTGCTGGGGATGGCTTTTTACTGTTGGGGGATGCAGCGGCTTTGATTGACCCATTTACCGGGGAAGGAATTGGAAATGGAATGAAGTCGGGTTGGATGGCCGCCGAGCTAATTCAGGAATGTTGGAATAATGGATCTTGGGAATCGCTTCCTCAAAAGTACCAGCAAAGGGTTTTCCGGAGTTTGGGCGATGAATTACGGGTAAGCGACTTTCTTCAACGATCGTTGGATTTTCCCTGGTTATTCAATGCTGTGGTGAGGAAAGCCAATAAAAGTCCACTTTTGAAAGAAACCTTGATTTGCATGTTTGAAGATGTGAATCTCCGTCAGCAATTGCGCAAACCCAAGTTTTATTGGGATTTGTTGGTGAAGTAACGATTATTTTTTGGGAAGAATGAACGACCAAGGCTCTTTAAGCATGGTCCAAAGAACGTGTCGGAAAAGCCCTGGTGTTTCTCCGAACTTGATTCCTCTACTTCGAACGGCTACCAACATGCTTAATCCAAAGCTAAAAACCACATTGATGGTAGCAACACCGATCACTCCCAATATAAAATGCCAGATTTGCCAATTGTTCGGTAATTGGTTCTCGAGGCTTTGAAACGCAACCCCAGTATTTCCAAAAACGAAGGTGACGTGTCGAATATCGATGGGAAGACCGAGGATGAGTCCAAAGAAAGAAGCAGTTCCAAGGAAAAATCCTAGCGAGAAGTTACCGGCCAAATTGCTTAGGTTATTTTCGATGTATTTTGAAATCTTAATGGCTCTTTTAACACCGAACAATTGCTTGAAAGCCAAACTGTTTTTGATCCTTGCCGGCAATCGGTCGTAGTTCATTTTATTTTCTACGAAGCCGGCAATTAAACCCGACAGCATGAGAAAAACGCCAGTAAGAATGGCATAGAAAAATAACCCCGATTCCCAAGGATGGTTGCTTTTGAGCGTTTTTTCGGCTTCCTCTATGGTTAATAACGAGCTTCCTGTTTGAAGTTCCCACAAATAAGCCCACAAATAAGCAAATGGGCCTACCAACAACAGGTTGCCGATCAAGGCAACCGTTTGGGTACTCGAAATTCGTTTCACCAATCGGGTGAAATCTACCTTGATATTTTCAAGATTTGAGTTTTTACGGATGGCACCTGCCAAGGTACTGGCCGTCATGGAAGGTTGTTTGGTGGCAATGGTGAATCCAAAAGTTTGCACAACTGTAAACCCAAGTCCATAATTCAAACTGAATAACAATGCTTCAATTAGGGGAGGCGCATGAAGAAAATGAAGCAAGGTTTTGGTTAGAACCATGATGGAAACAATAAATCCACCTCCCATGGCAGCTTTCAGCATGGCAAACCATGCTTTTCTGCCAACTGCTATGAAATTCTCACCCTTTCGAGAGGTTTGTTCAACAATTTTGTAGGCCAAAACGTTCAACGTATCTTCCAACATGGGTCGAATATGTTTCTTTTCAAATTCGTTTTTCAATAGCGTTTGAACCAAAAGAAACATGGCTTCTTGAGAATTGGGATCTTGGGGTTGATGGTAAATGAGAAGTAGCTGTCGAATTCGAATAATTTCCAATTCCATTCTCTTCAAAGTAAAGGCCATTCTTAACGAAATTCCAAACTGGTCTTTGTGCCGTTGAAGTTGTTTTAGTTGAATTTCTACTTCAGCAATTTTTTCCCAAACCAATACATAGTTGGTCTCGGTTCGTCCTTCTTCCGTTAGAAAATGATGCATTTGGTGTTGCAATTGTACCATGGGAGATAGGACTTCATTCTCAATCTTTAATTTCTCGATGACTTCTGGCAATAGCCCTTCCGAAGCTAATCGAGTGGTTAAAATGATCATGGCATCGCGAATTTCACCCCGCATTTTTAGTCGTGTTCCACCGGGAATAGTATCAAAGAAACCAAGTTTTTGAAACAACTCTTTGAGATTTCCATGTTGGAGAACGTACCGAATTACGTCACGATCTTTCGCCAAAATGAGTTTCGAAAGGTGATCGTCCAAGGAATTTGGCGAATAAACGGGAGCAATAATTTTGGAGCCAAGGCGCTTGTTCAATTCCGACCAAAATCCTTCGTATCCCAGAATTCCATTTTGAGCAAATGCCCATTGAAATTCGGTATGGTCCAAAAACCAATGCATCATTTCGAGGAATTTATCCTTAGCAAACGCGTTGGTTTCAATTTCGTGAACAATTTTTTCCCACTGCAATTCAGCGTTGACACCTAAATGCAAAAATCCTAACATCTCCCGAAATCTTCGGTATTTCCCCATTCGGGTTTCGGTTAGAAAAACGGGTTGAAGCTGAATCATTAAAAATCAAATTCTCGTTCGCTAATATCTATACCCATCAATCGAAACATTTGGGCCATGTCCATGGGGCGAGTTTGGTCGTTGTTACTTAATACAATAACGCAGGCATTTCTTTTGGGAATTCGGAGAAAATTATTCTTAAAGCCGTTCCACCATCCGCGGTGATAAACAATCCCACTGCCATCTTTAAATAGTCTCCATCCCAAACCGTAGTCTTTTATGCCTTTCATTTCCGGACTTCCTGAGTACATTTTTCGCTGAATCGAATCCGATAATAAAAAATTGTTTTCCAAGGCAACGTGGAATTTCAACAAATCAAGTGCTGATGCATAAATTCCTTTGTCTCCAACAATTCCATCAATCAATTTATCGTTTCGGGCATATTTTCCACTGAATCCGATGGCTGAATTTTCGGTCCTCGGTGCATATCCATTCCTGAAAATGAAAGAATTGTACATGCCAATGGGCTCAAAAATTTCCTGATCTACAAAATCTTCAAATGGCGCTTGGGTAACTTGCTCAACAATGCAAGCCAATAATGCGTAATTGGTATTGTTGTATCGGAAAAATTGACCGGGTTTGGTATAGGGAGCAGGTTTTTTCTCAACCATGTACTGAACCAATTGTTCGTTGGTGATCGGCTCGCCTCCGTTGTAGGTTTTCGGAAGGAAATTCAGGTAATCAGGTAAGCCACTTCGGTGATTGAGAAGCATTTCTACGGTAACTTTAGGGTAGGGGATTCCAGGGAAAAACTGAGGTAAAGTATCGGAAAGCGAAATAATCCCACGTTCTACCAAGATCATCACTGCCGAAGAAGTAATGGTTTTACTCACCGATGCCAATTGAAAGGAGGTGTTTAAATTCAACGAATCCAACGTTCTCCAATCGCGAACACCGTAAGAATTCCAAAATACTTGCCCATCATTAAACAAAACAACACTTCCATTGAAATGCCCCGACTGGTGCAATCGCTTGAAATATTGATCAATTTTTTGATGCGTGGCAGAGTCGAAGGGTTGAAGCGAATTTAAATAAATGGTCTCCGGTTGCAACGGAACAGGTGGATCTCCCGCAAAACTGAATAGAGATAAGCAAAAAGCGCAAAGAAGTAAAAAGAATCTACAAAGCATACCACAAGAACGAGCACAACGTGCATTTAACCAATAAGCCATCAGTTAGTAGACGTTAAAATTCTCCTAAAATGGACAATTGAACAACGTCTTTTCAACAATGTTGAAATTAGCGCACCAGTCTTTTGATATCCATTTTTGAATTCCAATGCCTCAAATACTCGTTTTTTAAAGATTCCTCAATTTTTTCAAAATTGCTTTCGGAATAGTTGAAAACGTAATTTTTGTTTTTTCCTGGATTGGGAATCGGAACACCTACCCAGTTTTTCCTCCCAAGGAAAACGGAAAGCAGGTTGGCGAAAATGATGTTTCTTCTCTTCGAAATTAGAAAATAAGGGAAAGTGAAAAGGAAGAAAAGGCAAATCAATAAGTCTAAAATTCGTTTATTTCGTTGATTTGAAGGCGAGAAATAAGCCAAATTGAAATCTTTGCTGTACAACACCCCGGGTGTTTCAACAGATTGTGAGCCAATGAGAAATGAGCTTTCTTTGGGAACAATTTTGAAGAAGTATTTCCTTTTCAATTGTTCCATGTTTTGAATGATGCTGGTATTGGAAAGGGATGCACCGCAAAAAATAATTTGCTCCAGTTGTAAGTCTGATGCAATTTTCGGAAGCTCAAGGATATCACCTAAGCCTTTATTTGCAGACGATGGATCTATAGAACCTAAGAATCGAATGGATGAATTGGCTTTTTGAAGCAGCCCTAATACGCGTTCAACTTCTGTTTCTGAGCCAATAATGATGGTTCTTAAGTCGGTTTGAGAATCGTTTTTCCATTGGCCTAGACCAACTTTGATTAAGATCCAACGAAAACCAATCAGGCCAATGCCTCCGAGGAGTGCTCCAACCAATAACATTCCTCTGGAAAAACGAACCGACTCATCCAATAAGCCGTAGGCAGCTAAAGTGATGGTTGTGCCAAGGGCCAATCCTCGAAGCAATTTCCAAGGTTTAAACGGCCGGTCGTATCCTCCAGAAAGATACATCGATAGCAACCAAACAAAAATGTAGGCCGGAACAAATCCAAACAGAAAAATATCGGGATAGCGAACCCCATCCATTTCTTTGATGTTTCGCTCCCAATATCCCTCCAATAAATAAAAAAGAGTCCAGAGGAGTGAAAAATCGAACAAAGGAAGCAAGCTTTTTTGAATTCGGTGCGATAAATAGGCCCAAACGGCTTTGCCAATGATGGCCGGATAAAGCAACGTTGAAAGAAGGAATGCCTGCCCCTTGGTAAAGTACTTCCTAGCGAAAATAATCATGGCGCCATAAAAAGCCTTCACATAACTGTAACTCTCTTTCCGAGTGCTTTCTCCTTTGTAGTGAATGATGGGAGCGAAGGGGAAATAGTGGTTTTCGTAACCCGCTAATCGAATGCGATGCGACAAATCGATATCTTCACCGTACATGAAATAGGTTTCATCCAATAAACCTATTTCATCCAGGACTGATTTTCTCATCCACATGAAAGCACCTGCCAAAACCTCTACTTTTTGGGGCTCATTTTCCGATAAATTTCCGTGGTAATAGGCCCCAAAACGAGGATTTTTTGCAAATAATTTGGAGAGTCCTGTCATTTTATAGACTGCAACCTCGGGCGTAGGTAGTCCACGCTTGGATTCAGGCAAATAAACGCCTGAGCCATCCAACATTTTTACTCCAAGGCCACCCAATTTAGGGTGATTTTGGCAGTAGTCTAAAATGTCATTGAAACAATTTTCTGGAACAATCGTATCGGGATTAAGCAATAACACCCAATCGCCCTTCGCCAATCGAATGGCTTGATTGTTAGCTTTGGAAAATCCTACGTTCTCCTGATTTTCAATGAGTTTAACTTGAGGGAATTGGTTCTTAATCCATTCTGCCGATCCATCCGAGGAATTGTTATCCACCACATAAACTTCGGCTTCCAAATCTTGGGTAGCAGCAAAAACGCTTCTCAAGCACTGCTCTAGAAAGAATTTGACGTTGTAATTAACAATGACTACCGTTAGTACCATACCAACGTGCAAGATATTCAATAATATTCAACGGGCACAAAAGCGTGTTCAAAATGTTCCAATTCCCACTCTTTTTCAGGATGAGTAATGATGGAAATGACATCAAAACGAATTTCATCGGGATGAGGAAATTTTCGCAAATAGTGTCGCGCGGCTTGGGATATTTTGCGTTGCTTTAGCGAATTTACAGCCTTTTCAGGGTGGGCGTTTTTCCATGGTTTTCTCGATTTTACTTCGGTGAAAACCAAGGTGTTCTGATCCTTTGAAACAAGATCAATTTCTGCAATGGTAGAGTAATGAAAGTTTTTTTGAAGGATGAGATGTCCTTTTTGCAGCAAGTAATTTTCTGCAAATGCCTCCGCCGAACGTCCTGTTTCGGTGGAAGCGATTTTTTCCGTCTTTTTCATGGTAACTTTGCACAAAATACAAAAAAATGCTGGCACCCAAAAAACCGAACGATTCATTCACGGTGATGAACGAAATGATTTTGCCGAACGACACCAACGTGTTAAACAACTTGATGGGCGGCCGTTTGTTGCATTTTATGGATATTTGTGCTGCCATCGCCGCCCAGAAACATTCCGGTCGAGTGGTGGTTACCGCTTCGGTTGATTCGGTTTCTTTTAAAGAGCCCGTGAAATTGGGCGATGTGGTTACCCTTGAAGCTTGGGTAACTCGAGCTTTTACTTCTTCTATGGAAGTTTTTATTCGCGTAACCTGTGAAAACATCCCCACCCGAAGAAAGGTAAAATGCAACGAAGCATATTACACCTTTGTTGCTGTAGATCAACTGGGAACTCCCATTGCCGTGCCACCCATCCAACCTGAAACCGAGGAGGATCAACACCGTTTTGAAGACGCTTTGAAAAGAAGGCAACTTCGTTTGTTGATTGCTGGGAAAATCAAGCCGGAAGATGCGCCCGAATTGAAAGAATTGTTTTCGCCAAAAACTGAAAACCTATGATGCAATCCATGACCGGGTTCGGTTCTGCGAGCGCCCAAACGAAATTGGGAAAAGTAACGATTGAGTTGAGGGCGCTCAACAGCAAGCAACTCGACTTGAACATTCGCTTGCCTAAGGAATTTTCTCATGTAGAAGCCAACGTTCGGCAAGCCATTTCTGCCAAAAATCAACGTGGAAAAATTACTTGCTCGATTCATCTTGAATCTGATTCAAACCTTGAAGTGAGGTTAAATAAAGAATTGGCAAACAGTTATTTAAATCAGTTAAAAGAATTTGTTGATGGGCATTCGTTGAAGGAGGTCGATTACTTAAGCATCATTTCCCGAATGCCGGAAGTTTTTTCTGGGCAAACCGCTTCCGATGAAGAGGATGAACGGGAATTCATATTGGCAGTTCATCAAGCATGCGATTCCTTGAATCAATTTCGTTTCCAAGAAGGATTGGAAACCCAGAAGGCCATTACAAACAGTGTTCGAGAAATTCAATCCAATTTAAATCAAATTCAAGAATTGGATGCCGAACGCATCGCCTTGATGAAAGAAAAATTCGAAATTTGGGTGAAGGAGCGCATGACCAAAGCAGCGTTTGACCATGACCGATTTGAACAAGAACTGATTTATTACCTCGAGAAATTGGATGTTTCTGAGGAAAAACAGCGATTGAACCAACATATAAATTTCTTCCAAGAAAGCATGAATGAGGCACAAGCCGGCCGAAAACTGGGTTTTATTGCTCAAGAAATGGGACGCGAGATCAATACTTTAGGTTCCAAAGCAAACCATTTTGGAATTCAACAAAAAGTGGTTGAAATGAAGAATGAACTGGAGAAGATTAAAGAACAAGTGCTCAATATTTTATGAAAAGAAAAGCCATTATTTTTTCAGCTCCATCTGGAGCGGGTAAAACAACGCTTGTTCGCCATTTAATGCAACAACTTCCTGTACTGCAGTTTTCTGTTTCGGCCACAAGCCGTGAAAAACGAGACCATGAAATTCATGGAAAAGATTACTTTTTTCTTTCCCCAGAGCAATTTAGGGCTCACATCCATTCTAATGATTTTTTAGAATGGGAAGAGGTCTATCCTGATCATTACTATGGAACCTTGAAAAGTGAAGTTGAGCAAATTTTTGAAGAAGGAAAAGTGGTTATTTTTGATGTTGATGTGGTTGGCGGTTTGAATTTGAAAGAATATTTTGGTTCAGAGGCCTTGGCCGTTTTTGTAAAACCTCCAACTGAGCAGGATTTAGAAGCCAGACTTAGATTTAGAAATACTGAAACGGAAGAAAAAATCCAATTACGTTTGTCAAAAGCGAAACATGAATTGGCTTTTGAAGATCGGTTTGATACCATTATTGTGAATGCTGACTTGGATATGGCCAAGGAAGAATCGCTAGAAAAAGTTAAACAATTTATTCATTGAAATCCATGAATGTACTCATTATTGGATCAGAAGGCCAATTGGGCTCTGAATTGTACGATGCACTTGTTCGTAAATATCCAAATGCCCAAGTCGTTTGTTCCGACATTCGAAATGCATTTCCCGATAAAGAAAGGTCCTTCGAAATCTTGGATGCCACCGATGCACCAGCATTGGATCGAATCATCGAGAAATATCAGATTTCTCAAATTTATCACCTTGCTGCTATTTTGTCGGCACGTGGCGAACAAAACCCGCTCTGGGCTTGGGACATCAATATGCGTGGATTGTTGGTGGTTTTAGAAGCTGCGGTGAAGCATAAAATTCATCGCATGTATTGGCCGAGTTCCATCGCCGCATTTGGGCCAAATACCCCTCGCGTTCAAACCCCGCAGCAGGTAGTCATGGATCCTAATACTGTTTACGGAATGAGCAAACAGGTAGGAGAGTTGTGGTGCCGTTACTATTTCGAAAAATACGGGTTAGATGTTCGCAGCCTTAGGTACCCCGGTATCATCAGTTACAAAACCCTTCCGGGTGGAGGAACAACCGATTACGCCATCGATATTTTTCACAAAGCGTTGAAAGGTGAGAAATTTACCTGTTTTTTAGGGCCGGAAACGCCGCTTCCCATGATGTACATCGACGATGCCATTCGCGCAACATTGGAATTGATGGAGGCTCCATCTGAACAAATAAAAGAACGAACCAGCTACAATCTCGCTGCCATATCGTTTACTCCCGAACAATTAGGCGAAGCCATTAAAAAAGCTATTCCTGGCTTTGAAATGGATTATGCCCCCGATTTTCGTCAGAAAATTGCCGACTCTTGGCCCGGTTCCATAGACGATTCGGAAGCAAGGAAGGACTGGGGTTGGAATCATCAATTTGGGATGGATGAATTGGTTCAAGTGATGTTGGATGGTTTAAAATCCGGTTATTTGTCATGATTGGGTCCATCCGAAAAATGCGAACCGTTCATTTCCAAGAAGAGGGTGGGAGAGTGGAGTATTTTTGGAGAACTTCAGAAGGTGAGTTTTCCTTGAATGAATATTTGGGAAAGGAGATTTCCATTGAATATACGGGTCGAATTTTTTGCAAAAATTGCGGAAAAAAGACCAATAAGTCGTTCAGTCAGGGATTTTGTTATCCTTGTTTTCAAAATGCCCCCGAAAATGCCGAATGCATCCTGCATCCCGAGTTGTGCAGGGGGCACGAAGGGTTGGGGCGTGATCCGGAATGGGAAAAACTCCATCACGTACAACCCCACTACGTTTATTTGGCGTACTCCACGGAAGTGAAAGTGGGGGTAACCCGAACAACTCAGGGGGTAACCCGTTGGATCGACCAAGGTGCAGAAGCCGTTCAAGTTATAGCCGAGGTTCCTTACCGTCAACTTGCTGGCGAGATAGAAGTATTTTTGAAAGATTATTTTACCGATAAAACCAATTGGCAGCGAATGCTTACCCAATCTGAAGGGCCCAATGTTGAGCTTATAAAACAAGCCGTTCTCCAGGCTGAAATGGTTCTTCCTGAGGCATATCAATCGTATTTTCCACTTGAAACTAATCCGTGTTTAATTTCTTATCCCCAAATATTAATCCCTTCTAAAGTGACATCCACTAATTTTGAAAAAGAGCCCAAGGTTTCGGGTAAATTAATTGGAATAAAAGCGCAATACCTTTTGTTTGAAGGGGGAAAAGTGATGAATGTTCGATCTATGGAAGGGTATGAAACTGAATTTTTTGAGAAATAATTCGTCAAATTTGAATTAATTTTTGCTTTTCCCAAATCAGTTCTCTAAATTGCACACCAATAAACCCAAATACAATGAAAAAAATCATGCTATTGTTGGCTGTTGGAGCATTCGCAGCTAGCTGTTCAAAAGAAGCAACTGTTTCTGAAACCATCACCATTCCTCAGTCTCAGAAGACCGTTTTGATTTCTCGAAGCGCTACTTGGTGTGGTCCATGTGGTTCTAGTGGAAAACCTGTTTTTCGTGCCTTGGAAGCTATTGGCGATGATAAAATTGTTTGTCTTGCTTCTCAATCTAGCGATGGTCTAAATTCTCCAGCTGGTGATTTGATTGGTAACAATTTGATGTCACGTTTCCAACAAAATGGAATTCCTCACATGTTCCAAACCGGAAATGGTAATACCCTTAACTTCTATCCTAACCAATCAACGGCTACGAACAACATGAACACCATTAACGCGAAAGCGGCTAACGCAAACGTTTATGTTTCTGCTACAGTCGAAGGTTCAACCATCAATATCAAAGCAAAAACCAAATTTTTTGCAACAGGATCAGGTAACTACCAGTTGGGAGTACTTATTCTAGAAAACGGAATCCAAAAAACACAATCAGGTTCATCAAATCCTAATCACGATGGTGTAATTCGCGGAAATGCTGGTTCATCTGCTTGGGGTGAAGCAATTACAAGCACTGCCATGGATGCAGAGCAAGAGTTTACTTACACTGTAAATGTTGATCCTACTTGGAAAAAAGAAAATTTGAAAGTTGCTGCTATCATTTGGAAAAAGAATGGTAACAATTACGATGCTGAAAATGCTTCAGCTGTGAAGGTTGCAGTGAAGTAATTCAAAGCATACTATCATAAAAAAAAGCCCCGTTTTGGGGCTTTTTTTATTTTGCAACTGCAACTCCACTTTTGCGTTTTATTTTTGTAAAAATTGAAAAACATGTTCAAGGTTTTCCTTCCCCTTTTTCTTCTGTTTTTTTTAGCAATCGGCTGTTCTCACGTGCCCGATAAAGGCATCAATAACAGGTGGTTCGCCAAAGAACTTACCCAAAGTGAATTTGGTGATGATGAAAGCCACAATGCTGGAAAAAATTGCATGTCTTGCCACATTAAAGGTGGCGATAGGGAAGCAGCGAAAGAAGGAATTTGGTCCATCGGCGGAACTGTTTATCAAACCGGAACCACCAAGGTGTTGCCCGGTTCTACCCTCGAACTTTTTACCGGACCTAACGGAACCGGAAACAAAGTCATCTCCCTTCCCGTAGATGATGTAGGGAATGCCTACACCAATAAAAGCATCAATTTCGGGAACGGACTTTTCCCTGTCGTTACGGGTCCAACTGGAAAAAAAGCAGCCATGATGACTTCCATTGGTAATGGAGCTTGCAATTCATGCCACAACAACGGTACACCAAAAATTACGGTAGAAAAATAATATGAACTCAGACGTAGCTCAAGTCGATCAACTCAAAATCAAATACGCCGAACTTCAACAAGAAATCGGTAAAGCCATTTACGGACAAGAAGAAGTCGTTAATGCGGTGATCACCTCCGTTTTGTGCAACGGTCACTGTTTATTGGTTGGTGTTCCAGGATTAGCGAAAACACTCTTGGTTCAAACCATTTCTAAGGTGTTGGATTTATCGTTCTCTCGAATTCAGTTTACACCAGATTTGATGCCATCCGATATCACGGGGAATGAAATTCTTGACGAGCAAAAACATTTTAAATTTATTCCAGGGCCCTTGTTTTCTAACTTGGTCTTGGCCGATGAGATTAACCGTACTCCCCCCAAAACCCAAGCTGCATTGCTCGAAGCGATGCAAGAACGCAAAGTTACCGTAGCTGGGAAATCCTATTCACTTCCAAGTCCTTTCTTCGTACTCGCTACCCAAAATCCAATCGAGCAAGAAGGAACTTATCCGCTTCCTGAAGCTCAATTGGATCGATTCATGATGAACATCTCATTGGATTATCCTCAATTCCACGATGAGGTTAGGGTTGTTCGCGATACTACCTCCAATTACAAAGCAGAACTAAAGAATATCCTTTCTGCTCAAGAAATACTTGAATATCAAGAATTAGTGAGAAGAGTTCCCATCAACGATTCAGTTTTAGAATATGCAGTGAAATTGGTTCATAAAACCCGCCCCAATGGCGAATTCGCTAATGAAAAAGTAAAGAAATACGTTTCTTGGGGTGCAGGCCCTCGTGCAAGTCAGTACTTGGTGCTTGGAGCCAAATGCCACGCTATTTTGCACGGCAAATATTCTCCCGACATCGAAGATGTGCAGGCCGTTGCAGTAAATATTTTGCGCCATCGCGTTGTGATCAATTACAAAGCAGAATCAGAAGGACTAACCATCGACCAAATCATCAAGGAATTGTTTTAAACGATTTCTTCAATTTAATCTATCATCTGTGGCAAAATCCCCTGGAAAAAGCGGAAAGACTCCGCTAATGGAGCAGTACGAGCAAATTAAATCCCAACACCCTGGGACAATTTTGCTATTTCGGGTTGGAGATTTTTACGAAACCTTTGGTGAAGACGCCGTTCTCGCAGCTGAAATTCTCGGAATAGTTTTAACCAAACGTGGAAATGGATCTGCCACCGAGGTTGCTTTAGCCGGATTCCCGCACCATTCTTTGGAGGTTTATTTGCCAAAACTTGTTCGTGCGGGCCAACGCGTAGCCGTTTGCGAACAACTCGAAGATCCTAAAGAAACCAAAACCATTGTCAAACGTGGAGTAACAGAATTGGTAACGCCGGGAACTTCGCTCTCCGATCAACTACTTCACTACAAGAAAAACAATTACCTCGCTGTACTTTCATTCTTGGAAAATGAAATTGGATTGGCCTTGGCCGATGTTTCAACCGGCGAATTTATGGTCGTTTCCGGGAAACCTTCCACCATTGAAGCCATCATTCAATCCTACCAACCGGCAGAAATCATCTTTCCGAAATCAAAATCGGCCGAATTGGCTCAATTGCAAGCTCATCGCTTTTACCACCATCCTCTCGACGATTGGGCTTTCAGAACCGATTTTACTTACGAGCGACTCACTCGCCATTTTCAAACCCAATCCTTGAAAGGATTTGGAATTGAAGAAGATGTAGCTTCCATTATCGCATGTGGGATTATTTTGTATTACCTCGAAGAAACCAGACACCCCAATTTAGCTCACCTCAAAGGGATTTCTAAAATTCATCCCCTCGATTACCTTTTTCTCGATCGTTTCTCCATTCGAAATTTGGAGTTGATGGAAAATCCTCAGTCGGAAGGTCGATCCTTTGTGGAGGTTTTAGATGCAACAAAAACCCCCATGGGAGCACGATTATTGCGAAAATGGACCTTGTTTCCACTGAAAGATTTGGAGCAAATACGATTTCGACATTCCATTGTATCGTCTTTCATTCAGCATAAAAAATGGGCCAAACAAACTTCCGAAATTCTCCAAGAAATGGGAGATTTGGAACGACTAATCGGGAAATCAGCAACCGGAAGAATCAATCCTCGGGAATTGGTTCAATTGAAAAGATCGGTTGAATTATTGCCAAGGGTTAAAAAGTCACTTTCAGAAATCAACGGATTAGAGGTGGCAAATTTGGGAAGTCAACTTACAGATCAAACGGAATTTCTGCAGCATTTGAAAACCTGGTTGAACGAAGATGCCCCAGCCCAGTTGGTTAAAGGTGGAGTCATTGCCAAAGGAATTTCTTCTGAATTGGATGAATTGAGAGGTCTTTCCAATTCGGGTAAGGATTATTTAATTCAAATTCAACAAAGAGAAATCCAACAAACGGGAATTTCCAGCTTGAAAATTAGCTTTAACAACGTTTTTGGGTATTATTTGGAGGTAACTCACACGCACAAGGACAAGGTGCCTGAAACGTGGATCAGGAAACAAACGTTGGTGAATGCAGAACGCTACGTAACCCCTGAATTGAAGGAATACGAAGAGAAAATTCTGGGAGCACAATCAAAAATTGAAGTCCTGGAGGCCCGTTTATTCCAAGAATTGATTCAATTTGTCAATCAGTTCATTCCAGTCTTGCAGCAAAATGCAAAAGTGATTGCTACTGCAGATGTATTATTGGGTTTTGCCCAGCTTTCGGTTGATAGAAAATACATTCAGCCCTCCGTAGATGAGTCATATGATTTGGAGATCAAAGGTGGGCGACACCCGGTGATAGAACGGTTTTTACCCCACGGCAAAGACTACATCCCCAATGATGTTTTTTTAGATCATGAAACTCAACAAATCATGATCATTACCGGTCCCAACATGGCCGGAAAGTCGGCCTTACTTCGACAAACCGCATTGATTGTGATGATGGCCCAAATGGGTTGTTTCGTTCCAGCTACTTCTGCGAAATTGGGTGTTATCGATAAAATTTTCACCAGGGTAGGAGCGAGCGATAATCAAGCCTTCGGCGAGTCGACTTTCATGGTTGAAATGAATGAAACAGCCGCTATTCTGAATAACATCTCGGCGCGTAGCTTAATTCTTCTCGATGAAATCGGACGTGGAACTTCCACCTATGATGGAATTTCCATTGCTTGGGCCATTGCCGAATTTCTCCATCAACAACCCATTCACCGTGCAAAAACATTGTTTGCAACCCATTACCACGAATTGAATGAAATGGAGGGGCAGTTTGAACGAATCAAAAATTACAACGTTTCCGTAAAAGAGGTCGGTAATCAAATCGTTTTTGTTCGAAAGTTGCAAAAGGGAGGCTCAGAACACAGTTTCGGGATTCATGTTGCCAAATTAGCCGGTATTCCTGCCGAAGTCGTTGCTCGTTCCGAAGATATCCTTCGCGATTTAGAAAGCCATCGTAGCCAAAATGGGAAAAGGACCGTTTCAAAAAAATCTTCCGAATGGCAAATGAACCTCTTTCAAACTTCCGATCCCCAGTTGGAAGAAATTCGGAAAGCCCTCGAACAAATCGACCCCAATGCCATCACTCCTATGGATGCTTTGTTTACCCTGCATCAACTAAAGCAAATCCTGAAATAGTCGTATATTTGTAACTACAACAATAGGGGCATGCGCATCGAAGAGGAAATCAAACAAAGTCAATTTGAAGATGCTTACCACAAAATGGTGGTAAACGTGATGTTTACGGCCCGATTTATTGAGTTGAAGTTTGAAAGGATTTTCAAAAAACACGGCCTTACCTCGCAGCAATACAACGTTTTGCGCATTCTTCGCGGACAATATCCCCAGCCGATTTGCGCAGGTGATGTTCTGTCTCGCATGTTGGACCAAAGTAGCAATATCACCAGATTGATGGAAAAACTCTTGCAAAAAGGATTGGTTGAACGAAAAATTAACGAGCTCAATCGGCGAATGCACGATATTTCCATCACCGAAGAAGGACTTTCTCTTTTAGAAATCATCGCACCTGATTTCAACGAATTGATGTTGGGTTACCAGAATATTACATCAGAAGAAGCTGAAAAAGTTAGCGATCTTCTCGATCAATTTCGAGGGTAAAACATTTCTAGCTCATTTCTTGTTTCTGAAAGAAAAGAAACATGAATTATTTAGTGGTAGGTGCTTCGAGTGGAATTGGAGCGGAAGTTGCAAATCTTTTAAAGAGCCAAGGACACCAGGTTTTTACTGCACAACGAAGAAATGTAGAAGGATTGCCTCATATTCCCTTTGATGCTTCGCAGCCAAATTTCGATTTTTCTGCGTTGCCCGATGAGTTACACGGGGTGGTTTATGCTCCCGGAACCATTTTGTTGAAACCCTTTCATCGCTTTAGCATGGAAGATTTTCAAAATGATTTTCAAGTGAATGTTTTGGGCGCCGTTCACGTCTTGCAAGGTTGTTTGCCCAAGTTAAAGAAAGCCAACGGAGCCAATGTGGTTCTTTTTAGTTCAGTTGCAGCTCAAATGGGAATGGGTTTTCACGCTTCAATTGCAGCCGCCAAATCGGCCGTTGAAGGATTGACGCGTTCTTTGGCGGCAGAATGGGCTCCCGCTCAAATCAAAGTAAACGCCATTGCCCCATCACTAACCAATACTCCTCTAGCTTCTTCCTTATTGAGCACACCTGAAAAAATGGAAGCTTCTGCTAAACGGCATCCACTTGGCCGGGTAGGAGAGAGCGGTGATTTAGCCGCGTCTGTTCAATTTCTTCTTCAACCAAATTTGTGGATGACTGGAACCGTTCTTCAAGTGGACGGTGGTATGGGGAATACGAAATAAAAAAAAGGGGCTGTTTTCAGCCCCTTTTTTTATTTCATTAAACCGCTGGTTTCTCAAGTTGCTTTTCCAACTCTTTAGCAATTTCGTCTCCTCTTAAATTCTTGGCGATGATTTTACCATTGGGATCCAAAAGGAAGTTTTGAGGAATGAAATTTACCCCATAAACCCGAGCTGGTTCACATCTCCAACCCTTCAAATCACTTACGTGAATCCAAGGCAAGTTGTCTTGTTGAACGGCTTCCATCCATGCGGCTTTATCTTCGTCCAAACTCACTCCGTAAATTTCAAAATTCTTGTCGTGGTACATGGAATAAGCCAAAACAACGTTTGGATTTTCTCTTCGGCAAGGGCCGCACCAAGAAGCCCAAAAATCTACCAATACATATTTCCCACGCAAAGAACTCAACTTGATTTTTTCGCCTTTTGAATTGGGCAATTCAATATCGGGTGCCACAGCGCCTATTTCTGTTCTTTTGTACGCATCAATCAAGTCTTTAATTTTCTTACCGTATCGAGACTTTTGAGCATCTTCTCCAAATCCGGCATAGTATTGTTCCATTTCTTTGGGAGTGGCATCCATGAAGTTCTCGTAGGTAAGCAAAGCTGCAACCACCGAATTCTTATTTTTCCCGATAAAGCTTTTGATGTTGTTCAAACGCTGATTGTTCAATGATTCTCCAATGCGAGCAATGGAATCCATCAATCCGTAATTGCTGCTTTCTTGGGCCATTTGGTAGTACATACCCAATTCTTGCATTTGATTTTCAATTTTATACACCGATTCTTGGTATTGGCGATAAACATCGTGAGTTGGAGATCCCGAAACGGATAATTTTTCTAAAGAATCCAAGCTTCCACTTACGTTTATCGAGCTGTTCTCAACAAATAGAGGGAAAGAAACGTCTTTTCTCAAAAACATGATTTGAAAACGAGATGGTTCATCTACCGTTCCTTCTAAAACAACTTTGCCATCTGCACCGGCAAGAACGGTATCAATTCTAGAAGAATCTGCTACTGGCAATTGAACCAATACCGTATCACCTTCTTTGGCTCCTGCTGCCTCAATCGTTACTTCATAACCACCTCCACCGCATGAGGCCAATAACGCTGTTAGTCCAATACCGAAACAGCCTTTTAAAATCCAGTTTTTCATGTTTAAATATTTTTTGTCAAAGATAGAATATTTTTCACCCGTTCGGAATCCGTTCTTTGGTAAGAATACTCGCCTCCAAAATCGGGTTTTCCCATGAATACGCCTTCTTTTTGGAAGGTCATTTCACTTTTTTCAGACGTTCGTAGGGAAACATGAATGTGCTTGCATCCTGTTTCTTTAAGAATTTTAGCAACATTTGTTTCGTCAATCCCACTACCAGGCATAATTTGAATCCTTTTGCCAAATTGAACATGAAATTCTTTCAATTGAGTGATTCCATCCTCTGCTTTATTGAATCCGCCAGAACTTAAAACCCGCTTGAAACCTAAATTTGCCAAATGTTCAAGTGCATCCATTGGATTTTTGGTCATGTCAATGGCGCGGTGGAAGGCCCAAGGCAATTGTTCTGCTTCTTTCATCAAATCTTTTAAAAAAGCAATGTCCAATTCTCCATTGCTCAACAAAGCACCGGTTACAATTCCTTGAATGGGTAAATTTTTGAGGTAGAAAACATCCCGAAGCATGCTTTCTTTTTCTTCAGATAGGTAGAAAAAATCTCCTCCTCTAGGACGTAGAATGGGCCAAATTTCGATTTTTGGAATTTTCGCGCAAATTTCTACCGTTCCAATGGAAGGAGTAGTTCCACCTTCCCCCAAATTATCGCACAATTCCACCCGATTTGCTCCTCCCAAAGCGGCTTGTTGGGTACTTCGAATTCCGTTGGAGCAAATTTCTAACTCAATCATTAGTCGATGAGGTATTTACCGGGGATAAGTTCGGTTTTTTGAGCCGTTTTAACCGCATAAGAAAATCCTTTGTGTACGCAATAGGCGCCGTATTCTCCTTCTTTACTCACGGCAATAAATCCAACTTGAATGTCTTTTATTCGATGTTTTTGTCGTTTGTAAACCCGATCGACGGCTTCTTTACAAGCGGCTTCGGGAGATTTCCCTTGCCGCATTAACTCTACCACCAAATGACTTCCAGCAATGCGGATAACTTCTTCTCCGTGGCCGGTTGCTGTAGCGCCACCCACTTCTTCGTCCACAAATAAACCGGATCCAATGATGGGCGAGTCTCCAATGCGGCCTCTCATTTTGAAGGCCATGCCGCTCGTAGTACAAGCGCCTGCCAATTTTCCAGCTTGGTCAATGGCCAACATGCCAATGGTATCGTGGTTTTCAATGTTGATGATGGGTTTGTACTCGCTTTTTTTCAACCAATCTTTCCAAGCTTTTTCCGATTCTGGAGTAAGAAGGTTTTCTTTTTTGAATCCTTGTTGAAGAGCAAATTGAAATGCACCTTCTCCAGTAAGAATAACGTGCGGGGTTTTCTCCATTACTGCCCGAGCTACGGAAACCGGATGAACAATATTTTCCAAAGCGAGCACGGCACCGCAAGCGCCATCGCCCCGCATGACACATGCATCCAAGGTAACTCTGCCTTCCCGATCGGGGAATCCGCCCAAACCCACCGTCATTTCTTTCGGATCGGCTTCTGGGATCCATACGCCTTGTTCTACTGCTGTAAGCGCATCTCCACCGGAAGAGAGAACTTTCCAAGCTCCTTCATTAGCACCCAATCCCATGTTCCAGGTGGAAATCACGATGGGAAAAGAATGATTGGATTTGGAGGTCTTTTTTTTGTTTTCCCCAAAAAGAGGAATGGAATTGGAAACGATTCCGGCTCCAGCGATTCCGGCTAGTTTGATAAAGGATTTGCGGTTCATGCAGTAAATTCAGTTGTTGTTACTATTCCTTGAATGGCTGGTCGCAATTTACGAACGGTTACGAAAACTTGTTGGGGGAGAAGAAGGAATTGAGATAAATAGGAGTTTTTGATGGAAAAAGCCACTTCCTCAATGGTTTTTTTAGGAACAGCCATGTGGCTTTTTGTAATCGCAGAAATGCTTTCGTAATTGATGCTAGAGGTTAATTCGTCGTTAATGCTGTTGGCAATGGGTAAAGAAAAATCAACATCTACCTCAAACCATCCACCACATTTCTGCTCTTCAGGGTAGAAACCATGAAAGGCAAAAAAACGAAGTCCTTTGACCCTCAAGACCGATTCTGTTTTTTTCATGTTCAAAGTTCTTGATTTTTAAGAACCAAAAAGCCAATTGTGCGTTTTATTTTTGCAAAAACTTTTCATTATGAGAACCGATAATTTCGAAGCACCCGATTATTACTTGTTGGACGAACTGTTAACCGATGAACATAAGTTGATTCGCGATTCTGTTCGGGCTTGGGTAAAAAAAGAAATTTCTCCCATCATCGAAGACTACGCCCAGCGCGCAGAGTTTCCTCGTCACATCATCAAGGGATTAGGAGAAATTGGTGCATTTGGACCTGCTCTACCTGCCGAATACGGTTGCGGTGGAATGGATCAAATTACTTACGGATTGATCATGCAAGAGTTGGAAAGATGCGACTCCGGCATTCGTTCAACCGCTTCAGTTCAAGGTTCTTTGGTGATGTATCCCATCTACAAATACGGTTCTGAAGAACAACGCAAAAAGTATCTTCCTAAACTTGCTTCCGGAGAATGGATGGGTTGTTTCGGACTTACCGAACCCGACCACGGTTCAAATCCTGGTGGCATGACCACCAACTACAAAGACATGGGAGATCATTATTTGCTTAATGGTGCTAAAATGTGGATTTCAAACGCACCTTTTGCAGATATCGCCGTAGTTTGGGCAAAAAATGAAGAAGGTCGCATCAAAGGAATTATTGTTGAGCGTGGAATGGAAGGCTTTTCAACGCCAGAAACCCACAACAAATGGTCGCTTCGCGCCTCCGCTACTGGAGAATTGGTGTTTGATAACGTGAAGGTTCCAAAGGAAAATCTTCTGCCCAACATTGAAGGATTGAAAGGTCCTTTGGGCTGCTTGGATTCTGCTCGTTTCGGAATCGCTTGGGGCGTTGTTGGAGCGGCTATGGATTGTTACGATAGCGCTTTGAAATACTCTTTGCAGCGCGAACAGTTCGGAAAGCCCATTGCTTCTTTCCAATTGCAACAGAAGAAATTGGCCGAAATGGTGACCGAAATTACCAAAATGCAATTGTTGGTTTGGCGTCTTGGTACCTTGAAAAACGATGACCGTGCATCAACGGCACAAATTTCCATGGCTAAGCGCAATAACGTGGAAAAAGCCATGTGGATCGCTCGCGAAGCTCGCCAAATTCACGGCGGAATGGGAATTACCGGTGAGTACCCGATTATGCGTCATATGATGAACTTGGAATCGGTGGTTACTTACGAAGGAACGCACGACATTCACTTGTTGATTACCGGAATGGATATCACTGGAATTTCCGCTTTCCGTTAATGAAATCGATTTTCTTTAAAAGAGCGAAGGAGTTATTCTTCGCTCTTTTTGTTTCCTTCCTAGGAAAAGCGCAAACCCCCATTTTTGAAATATCGGGAAACGGATTAAAAACGACATCCTATTTAATGGGAACCATGCATTTGGGATGCGAGGAATCAAAATTGGTGCCGGCTAATTTCAGATCTTATTTGTTGAAAACGGAGGCATTGGTTTTGGAGATGAACTTGAAAAAAGTGTCGGAACAAATAAAAATCACTACCAAAGCCATTGTTCCGAAAGAGCGTTCGCTGGATCGATTGATGGGAGCTCGGTATTTTGAATTTAAAAAGGAAGTTCAACAACAGTATCAGTTGGATGTTGCGGCCTTGGAACGCTTTCATCCCATGATGACGACGTCGCTATTGGCCGCAAAACTTCTTCCATGTTCCAAACCCAAAGGCTCGGAAACCATTTTGATGGAAGTTGCCGATTCCCTCAAAATTCGGGTTATTGGATTAGAAACGGCTTCCGAGCAAGCCAACATTCTGTTCTCCATGCCCGATTCGGAAGCTGTGCGATCACTTTGGGAAATGGGAACGAATAGAAAGAAGGCCCAACAAGATTGGGATGAACTGCAAACGGTTTTCGCCCAGGGTAACATTGATTCCATAGCGAAGTTCATCGAGCAATCGGATGAAATCAAGATGGACTTAGAAAAAATGCTGTTTCAGCGCAACCGCAATTGGATGAAAACGCTTCCGGCCCTGATGAAAAAGAAGTCGGTTTTCATCGCAGTTGGGGCCGGCCATCTCGGTGGCTCTCATGGTTTAGTGGCTTTACTTCGAGAAGCGGGTTACACCGTGGTGGAAAAACAGTGATTTAAAGAAACCGCAAAAAGTACTATCTTGGACTTTTAAAACCAATTCGGGCAATTCATTTTGCTTAATCATGAAAAACTAAACTATGGTAAACACAAACTCAAAATCGCACCCCAAAGGACTATGGGTACTGTTTCTAACGGAAATGTGGGAACGTTTCGGTTATTATTTGATGTTGGGAATTTTCTCCTTGTACATGCTTGATGGATGGAATAACGGAGGAATGGGATTTAGCCCCGGTAAAAAATCTGACATCTATGGAACCTATCTCGGTTTGGTGTATTTAACTCCATTTATTGGCGGATTATTGGCCGACCGAATTTTGGGTTACCGCAGGTCAATTATTTCCGGTGGTTTGATGATGGCAGCTGGTTATTTCTTATTGGCTGTTCATAGCAACACCACCTTTTACATTGCCCTGTTGTTAATTATTCTGGGAAATGGATTTTTCAAACCAAATATTTCTACTTTGGTTGGAAACCTTTACAGTGGCGATGATTTAAAAGATAAAAAAGACGCGGGTTTCAACATTTTCTACATGGGAATTAACCTAGGTGCATTTATCTGCAATTTCGTTGCTGCCTACATGCGTATCAACTACGGATGGGGATTCGCTTTCGCAGCCGCAGGTGTGGGAATGATTATTGGAGTACTTGTTTTTATCTCCGGTTCAAAACACATCAAACATGTAGATATCGTAAAACCAACCAAGGATGGTGATATGTCTACCGGTCGTATTTTGATGATGACCGTTTTACCCATGTTTGTGTTTGGTGCCATTGGTTATGCTCTTCCAGGAAATTTCTTGGGTTCAGATACCAATGATGCATTTATCATTGGTTGTTTACCCGTAATCGGTTTCTTTATTTATTTGGCTTTCAAATCAGAAGTTAAAGAAAGCCGTGCCATTAAAGCACTTCTAGCTGTATTTACTTGCGTTATTTTATTCTTCGCTATTTTTCATCAAAATGGAGACGCCCTAACCGTTTGGGCTGAAGATCATACCGATCGAAAAATGTCGGAAGGTGTTGCTCAAGTTGCCGACAAAATGGGAATGGCTCAGGTGGTTGTAAACAATGATTTGGTATCTGCTGATCAAGCTACTTTTGATGCAGAAATTGGAAAAATGCGCGCTCAAGAAGAAGTCATGCCAGCCGTTTCCGTTGAAGAAATTAAAGCAAAAGGCGAATTCAGTAACCAAGTAGGCCAACTGGAAAAATCTCGTAAATATTTTGAGACTTTGCCCAAGGATCAAATCCCTGCCAATGGATCTAATTTGAAATTATATTCTACAGAATTGTATCAATCAATCAACCCATTTTGGGTAGTTGTCTTGACTCCGGTAGTTGTGGGTATTTTTGGATGGTTAGCTCGAAAAAAGAAAGAGCCAAGTACCCCAACGAAAATTGCAATCGGTTTGATCATTACAGCTCTTTCAGCGTTGGTAATGGTTGGTGCGGTTTCTGCCAGCCACGACTTATCAACCAAAGCGAGTTCTTTGTGGCTCATTGCATCGTATGGTGTAATTACCATTGGTGAACTTTGTTTGTCTCCAATGGGCCTCTCTTTGGTTTCTAAACTTTCTCCACCGCGTATTACTGCTTTGATGATGGGTGGTTATTTCTTAGCTATTTCAGTTGGAAATAAACTTTCCGGTATGCTTTCCAGTTTGTGGGAAGGCATGGATGATAAAAAAGATTTCTTTTACCTAAACTTCGGCTTGGTTTTGGGCGCTGCAATGTTGTTGTTCTTTATGTTGAAGTGGTTGAATAGCGTAATGAAAGAAAACAACGTTCAATAATCTAATCGCAAAATAGTGGAATCAAATCAGGCATTAGCCGATATTCAAAATTTTAAAGGCAAGTACCCCAAGCAATTGTGGTACTTGTTTTTTAGTGAAATGTGGGAACGTTTCAGCTTCTATGGAATGCGTGGAATGTTAACCTTTTTCATGATCAACCAGCTGTTTATGGACGATAAAGTAGCCAACCTTCAATACGGTGCTACTCAGGCGTTTGTATATGCTTTTACGTTTATTGGTGGGCTCTTTGCTGACAAAATCTTAGGATTTCAACGGTCGCTGTTTTGGGGTGGAATTTTGATGGTATTGGGGAGTGTTATCCTTGCGATTGATCCGGAAAAATTCTTTTTCCTAGGAATTAGCTTCAATATTGTAGGTTCTGGATTTTTTAAACCCAATATTTCTACCATGGTGGGTGCTTTGTACCGCGATGGAGACGAACGCAGAGATGCCGGTTTTTCCTTATTCTATTCAGGAATCAATATTGGTGCACTTTTAGGAGGATATTTTTGTATCGCAATCGGAAAAGGTACGTTCATGGAAAACAGCATTCCAGCCGATTTACGCTGGAACATGGCTTTCGGTGTTGTGTCTGTTTTGATGACTATTAGCCTTATTACGTTTGTTTTCACAAGAAAATCATTAGGACCCATCGGCTTGCCTCCCGTAAGAACCCACGCTGATGGAACACCCAAGAAGAAGGGAATTGCTGAAATTTCTGTTTTCGCTGGGTCTCTCCTTGCCATTCCCTTGATCATGAAAATGGTTGCCAATACCGAATACACCGATTGGTTTATGTATTTCATTGGGCCATTCAGTTTGCTGTACTTGTTGTGGGAAATGAGATCTACTACCATCAATGAAAATAAAAAGCTCATTGCAGCCTTGTGTTTTATTTTGTTTTCAGTGGTCTTTTGGGCTATTTTCGAACAAGCCGGTGGATCATTAAGTATTTTCGCTGCCAATCACGTTCATGATCAGCTCTTGGGAGCTTTTACGCTCGATCCTAACGGTGTGAACAACGCAGCCAATTCTTTATTTGTCATCATTTTTGCTCCGATTATTGGGTTGATTTGGCTGGCGATGGCGAAGAAGAAAATTGAACCAAACACCGTTGTGAAATTTGGTGTCGCTTTTTTGTTTTTAGGACTCTCCTTTTACACTTTTTTTGCGACTCGATTTTTTGCTGATATCCAAGGAATGACTTCCTTAGATATGTTTACACTAGCATATTTTATTGTAACGTTGGGTGAACTTTGTTTGTCACCAATTGGTCTTTCAATTATGACCAAACTTTCTCCCAAAAAATTACAAGGATTAATGATGGGCATGTGGTTCTTAGCCAGTGCTTATGGACAATATGTTGCGGGTTTATTCGGTGCAAGTATCGTTTCTGATGTTCAAAATGCTTCAAACTTAGACAAGTTGAATACTTACACAGAAGGTTATAAACAATTTGGTTTGTATGCAATTATTGCTGGAGTTGTATTAATAGCAATTTCGCCTATCATAAGGAAGCTGATGCAAGAGGTTAAATAATAAAAAAAGCCCTCCGAATTTTTTCGGGGGGCTTTTTCATTTTACAAAACGAAATTTTGAGGCTTTAGCCGATTGTTTTTCCAACAACCAAGCCACCGCATTGAGGGCGTTTTTAAATCGAGGATTCTTCACCTTCGATTGATGTTTGATGCTTAAACGTCCATTTTGATGTCCAACTGAAAGCGTAAAGATTAACGTTTCGGCATCTTTAAAGGCGATCCAAGGAATCCATTTCCATTTTGAACGATTTAAAACCATTCGTTCCATCAATTCAAATCCAAAGTTTTCGGATGCTTGTTTGAACGTATGCGATTGGTAAATGGAAAAACCCTCTTTTTTTACCATTTCAGAAAGGTATTCAAGCAGAAAATCACCTTGACCAAAAACATCGTTGAATTCAAAAATAAATTGAATTTCTTCGTTTCTAACGGAATGAACGATTTCGTATGGATTCCCTTCCAACAAACTTACGTATCGAAATTCCATTTTGGAAAGCAAGGCTCGAAATAAACCAGCTTGTTTCCAACTTTGGAAGGATTGCTTGAAAAAACGCGAGCGGTGAATTCGATTATTCATGATCATCAAAATTACAAACAACATCTTGCCAAAATGGTTGTATTTTCGTAAAATTTATGAAGAGAACAATTTCATTTTTAGGTGCTGCAAAACAAGTTACAGGTTCCTTATTTCTGGTTGAGAACGATGGAGTAAAAATATTGGTAGATTGTGGAATGGATATGGAGAAACGGAAGAAAGAAAACGTGTCTCCTGTTGAGTTTCCTTTCGATCCTTCTGAAATTCACGCCGTTGTTTTAACCCATGCCCACATCGATCACTCGGGGAACTTGCCTCTATTAAAACGATGGGGCTTTGAAGGAAAGATTTTTTCCACGGTACCAACGTATTACCTCACACACTTGCTTTTGATGGATTGTGCAGGGATCAATCGAAAGAAAATTGCTTCATTATCAGGGAAGAGAGCAGGGAAGAGGGGGCCAGGTTTGAACAAACAAGCCTACGAATCACTCTACTTGGAACCGCAAGTGGTGCAAACCATGAAGCAATTTTCAACTTTAAATTTCAACGTTCGCCATAAAATAGCCCCCAACGTAGCCATCAAGTTTATCCCAGCCGGACACTTGTTGGGAGCCGCACACGTGGTAATGTACCTTAAACGAGAAGACGGGTCGGAAACGCGAATCGGATTATCTGGAGATATTGGTCGCGATTATTACCCGCTCCTGGTTGATCCAGAACCCATGGAAGCCGTAGATTACCTCGTAACCGAGTCAACGTACGGAGGCCGCATGCACGAACCCGGAAGAGATTACACGGGCTACCTCTCCAAAATCATCAAAGAAACATGTGTAGAGAAGGGCGGCCGATTGATCATCCCAGCATTTTCAGTTGGACGAACCCAGGCCTTACTTTTTGAAATAAAAAAGATGGTTACCCTGGGTCTCATTCCCGAAATCAAGGTTTTTGTGGATAGCCCCCTTTCCTTAGAGTCGACCAAGGCATACCAACAAATGCACAATTACCTCAATAAAGAAGCCCGAGAGATACAAAAAGTGGATGGCGAAATTTTTATTTTCGATCAGCTCTTTTACATCGAAAACGAAAAACAAAGCAAAATTTTGTCGCAGTTCGACGAGCCAGCCATCATCATTTCGGCCTCGGGGATGTTGGACGGTGGAAGAATTCAAACCCACATTCGGAAAAACATCGAAAACCCGAATGCGACCATTTTAATGGTGGGCTTTGCCTCTCCGGGAACGTTGGGAGCAAAGTTGCGCGAACAACCGAAAGAGCTTCATTTTGACAAGAAAACGTACCAAGTTCGCGCTCGAATCCTTTCTACCAGTCTGTTTTCAGGACACGGTGATCAAGCCGATTTGATTCGTTTTGTTCAACATCAAAATTCACAAGAGTTAAAACAAGTTTTCCTGGTTCACGGTGAAGAGCCCTCCATGGAACAATTATCTGCGTCCTTAAAAGAAATCGGATTTTCATCCATTGAAATTCCTTCAAAAAATGATGTGTATGAATTGCATTAAATTTTCCCTTCTAACCGCATTTTTCCTCCTGTTTTCTTCATCCTTGTTTTCGCAAGATTTCGAAGATGGACGGGGAAGAACGACAACGACAAAAAAAAAGTCATCAACAGATAGCCTTCGAAAAAAGTCGTTTGAAGTTAAGGAAGTAGATCATACGCTTTCAGGCGGTTTGGTTTTATGGACCGAACCAACTCAATTTAGCAACAGTTTGCTAATCACCACCTTGGAATATTGTCCAAGATTTATCCTTGCTACCGGGAAAATACAGTCGTCACTTTCCATTGCGGCTCCTATCAACATTGGAATTGGAAGCAATAATGCTGGAGATTTTACGGTTATGGGGCATGTTCCGGTGCTTCTAGAAGGAAGTTTAGGGCATTTCTCTCATCGAGATGCGGAAGCGTTGGTTGGCATTTTTGCAGGAATTGGCGTTTCAGGATCTTTTTCCAATTTAGATGCTCCCTTCAATAACAATTTTGGGCCATCGGTCTCGGCTGGATTGAGAATGGGGAACATGAACTTTCGTTCGTACACTTTTCGACTTGGTTTTACTCCTTCTTTGAAAGCACTCGGAAATGGGGTATTTTATTTCTCTTCTGGACTTAATTTCTAATGTCATTATCAATTTTTTCGGATGATTTTTTCATGCGTGAAGCGCTTAAAGAGGCTCAATATGCTTATGAAAAAGACGAAGTTCCGGTTGGTGCTGTAATTGTGGCAAACCAAAGAATCATTGCTCGAGCGCACAATTTAACCGAGTTGTTGAACGACGTTACCGCCCATGCCGAAATGCAGGCCATTACTGCTTCAGCGAACTATTTGGGCGGAAAATACCTCGATGAATGTACCCTGTACGTTACGTTAGAGCCTTGTACCATGTGTGCAGGAGCATTGAATTGGGCACAGATTAAAAAAGTGGTTTACGGGGCAAGCGACGAAAAACGCGGCGCAGTCAAGCAAAAAATTCATCTTCTCCATCCCAAAACCGAAGTGGTGGGCGGCATCTTGCAAGAAGAATGCTCCCAAATCCTTAAAGCCTTTTTCCTTAAAAAACGATTGAATTGATGACTAATTTTTGGCAAAGAACCGTTTCTGGGGTTTTTATCGTAGGAATTATTGTGGCTGCAAGCTGGGGCGGTTACTATTCCGGTCTCGCCTTGTTGTCCATGATCGGTGCCATTGGCTTGGATGAACTCCTGAAAATGGGGGAACCAGAATCTCGAAAAAATAAGTTGCGTTGGATTGGAGCGTTTCATTCCAGCATTTTCCTCCTAGGCCTTTGGCTGAAATTTGAAACCAATTGGTTATCCTTGCTTACCATTCAATTGGTAATAGCATCAATCGGTTGCGTATTAACCTTTCAAGAGCACAGTTTCAAAGAATTGGCCAAGCTGTTTTTCGGATGGATTTGGATTTGGTTACCGGTTTTTCTAGCCAAAGATATTTTGGAAGATTTCTTGCTTCGTTTTCCCATGATTTTATTGCTGGTTTTTATTGGGCTGTGGACTTCAGATTCCGGGGCTTATTTGGTTGGAAAATCGATTGGTAAGCATAAAATGATTCCCCATGTTTCTCCCAATAAAACTTGGGAAGGAACTGTTGGAGGGATGCTTTTGGCAGCGATGATGGTATCCATTTTCGCGCATTATTTTGTTTCGATGGATTGGATAAAAGGGGCAGTTTTGGGTGGAATTATTTCGTTTTTCGGGACTTTTGGAGATTTGATTCAAAGCGTAGTAAAACGAACGTTTGGTGTAAAAGATAGTGGGAACCTCATTCCGGGTCACGGCGGAATTCTCGACCGTTTCGATAGCTTTTTGTTAGCGATTCCCGCCGTTTGGTTGGCATTATCGCTCTTTTGATTGTATTTTCGAACCATGATACATCGAGAAGGGATTGCGAGCATTATTATCGCACTAATTGTAACAGGTTTTATTTCATTTTCTGCTTACAAATGGATTGAAATTTCATGGTTAAAAATCATTCTTTGGATTTTTTCCCTTGCACTATTGGTCATTGTTCTTCAATTTTTTCGAAATCCGTCCCGTACAACTGTCCAAAATGAAAACCACGTCATTGCTCCGGCCGACGGAAAAGTGGTGATCATTGAAGAAGTAGAAGAACCAGAATTTTTTAAAGGGAAACGCTTATTGGTCAGCATTTTCATGTCGCCCTTTAACGTTCACGTCAACCGATATCCCATTTCCGGCGAAGTTATTTTTGAAAAGTACCATCCAGGAAAATACCTGGTTGCGTGGCATCCCAAAAGCTCAACCGAAAATGAAAGAACAACCGTGGTGGTTCAAGATTCAAACAATCATCAAGTGATGTTCCGCCAAATTGCAGGTGCACTAGCACGACGAATTGTATGCTACTCTAAAAAAGGTGATCGTGCAGAACAAGGTGGGGAAATGGGCTTCATTAAGTTTGGATCAAGAGTGGATGTTTATCTTCCTATTGGAACGGAAGTGCCATTAGAACTTGGACAAAAAGTGGTAGGTGGCGAAAGTATTATTGCAAAATTTACCTCCAAATAACCTTTCTCCGTTAATTTCGTAAAAAAATTACTATGAAACCAACTTTACTTGTCCTTGCAGCTGGTATGGCCAGCAGATACGGAGGCAATAAGCAAACTGATTCTTTTGGCCCCAATGGCGAAACCATTATCGACTATTCTATTTTTGATGCGATTCGCGCAGGTTTCGGTAAAGTGGTATTCATTATTCGTGAGGAATTCAAGGAAAATTTCGAAAAACTTTTTGCTTCGAAATTACACGGGCGCATTGAAATCGATTACGTTTTTCAACCCGTTGATCCCGAAATTCCAGGAATTGGCAAATTGAATCGAACCAAACCTTGGGGTACAGCTCATGCGGTGATGTGTGCCAAAAATCAAATCCATGAACCCTTCTGCGTAATCAATGCCGATGATTTCTACGGGCAAGAAGCCTTCGAAAAAATGGCACAATTTCTTTCGAAAGATGCCAATGCTACTACGTTTTCCATGATTGGCTACTTGCTTGGCAATACCTTGTCTGAAAACGGTTCCGTTAGTCGTGGCGTTTGCCAAACCGATGAACATGGAAATCTGGTTGCTATCAACGAAAGAACAAAAATCTTCAAGAATGAAGATGAGAAAATTGTGTTTGAAGATGAAAATGGACAATCGGAATTGCCTTCCCATAATCCAGTTTCAATGAATTTCTGGGGATTCACCCCTTCGGTTTTTGAAATGGCCGAAAATATGTTTTATGATTTTGCATCAAAAAATCATGAAAATCCAAAATCTGAATTCTTTATTCCTTTATTGGCCGATGCTTTTATTCAAGCTCCTGGTCAGGTTTTGAAAGTTATTCCTACTCAAGCACCTTGGTTTGGGGTAACCTACCAAGAAGATAAACCAGTTGTTAAACAATCCTTGTTAAATCTGGTTGAAAAAGGAATTTACCCCGCCCAACTATGGACTTGATTGCAAGTCAAATTCAACGTGTTTTTGGAATTCAAGTAGATTCCATTCAAAATTTAAAAGGGGGGCACATCAATGCCTCCTTTTTTGTGAAGGAGAAAAATGGAGACTTGAGTGTGGTTCAAAAGCTGAACCTACATGTTTTTCCCATGTGGAAGAATATTGAGCAGAATTTATTGTTGACTCAAACTGTTCTGCAAAAGCATCATTCTCTTGGCTTAATCCCTCAATTTTATATGGTGAATGGGAAGATTCATCAGGAACATTTCGATGTGATTTGGAGGAGAATGGAGTACATACCTGGGAAGTTTGAAGGCCATTCTGTTGATTCATCTTCCATGGCTTTTTATGCCGCCAAATCCTTTGCTCAATTTTCTCAATATTTGTCTGATTCCTTCGAATCCTTAAACTGGAAAGAAGTAATTCCTCAATTTCATCATTTAGAGAGTAGAAAATTTCAATTTGAAAACGCTATCAAGAATGCAAATCCTCAGAGGAGAGACGCAGCTGAAACCGTTGTTCTGGGTTATAAAAATGGATTAAGTCGATTGGAAAAAGTTGTTCCTATTCTCAATTTTCGAAGAATTACCCATAACGATGCTAAGGTTTCCAACGTACTTTTCAGAAATGGTGATTTGAATGATGCGGTTGTCATTGATTTAGACACCGTAATGCCAGGAAGTGTTCTGTTCGATTTGGGTGATTTGATCCGAACATTCGTGCCGCAAAAAGCAGAGGGCGATTTCTCGAATTCCCGCCAAGTGGTTCAGCAGAATATTTTAGAATCGTTGATGGCGGGTTACCTTGAGGGTTGGAATAATCAATTAACTTCCGAGGAAAAAAAGCATCTTCCCTTTGCCGGTTCGTACATGACCCTTCTCATCGGATTACGTTTCCTAACCGATTATTTAGAAAACGACCATTATTTTAAAGTGGAAAGCGAAAACCAGAACCTTTTGCGCGCAATGAATCAATTGGAATTGTTTGAATTGCTTCTTTAATCTTCTTCCTTTTTCACTTCCTTCAGTTCTTCAATGATTGAATCATCAGAAGAACTCTCTTCGCCACGATCAATTTCAAATTCTACACGGCGATTCAGTTTTCGATCTTCGTCGGTAACTTCAACTTTTTTAATGGGCTTCGAGCTTCCATATCCCAAAGCTTTAATACGGTCGGGGTCAATATCTCCCGTGGTAATGAGGTACTCCCGAATGCTTTCGGCTCGTTTTTGAGATAATTGCTGATTCTTTTCTGGATTTCCTTTGGAATCGGTATGCCCAGAAATGGTTAATTTAACCGTTGGATTGTCCAACAAATAATCAACCAACTTATCCAAATCAGGTTTCATTTCTTCTAAAATATCAAAACTATTGTTCGCAAATTCAATGGTTGAAAACTGAATGCGGTACGATTTTATCCCTTGCGCCTTAACCTCAAATACCGTGTCTCCTTGGAGTTTGATTTCTTTCTCAATTCTGAAAAAATCCTCGCCTTGGATGATTAACAGGTATTTCTGATTATCAATCAAATCGAAAGAGAAGGTACCATTTTCCCGTACAAATTTGGGTGCAACTTCAATTCCGTTTTCCAAATCAATTACAGATACAATTCCTTGGTAACTTTTTCCCGTTACCGAATCTTTTAACACCCCAGAGAATTCGGTCGTTGCCATGGGTTGAGCTTCCATCGGTAGTGGAAATGAAAACAAATCAATGTTTTTGTTTTCATCGGATCGGGCGTAAAAAAGGTTTCTCGATTTTGAATCAATGGTGAAATAATGTTCATCGCCAGCCCCATTCACCAACGGGCCAATGTTTTTAGGTTCCGAGAATTTTCCATTGTTCAAATAGCTTTTGTAGATATCAAATCCTCCAAAGTTGACAATTTCACCCGTTGAGCTGAAATAAAGGACATCGTATTCTGGATGGAAAAAAGGCGACATTTCGTCGTTGATGGTATTGATCATAGGCCCAAGGTTGCGGGCAGGAAGCCAATTTCCTCGCTTGTCTTTTACCGAAAAAAACAAATCAGTACCGCCCAAACCGCCTGGCCTATTCGAGGTGAAAAACAAAGTGTCTCCCGTTCTACTCAAACAAGGTTGACTCTCCCAAAAAGCAGAATTAATGGCAGCACCTACATTTTTAACCTTTCCAAACGTGGTATCGTCCACTCGCTCAGCTAAATAAATATCGCATTCGCCCATTCCATCTTTGGCATTGCATCGAACAAAGAGAAGCGTATTCCCATCCGGGCTTAAGCAAGGAGAACCCTCGTTATGAATGCTATTGATGCCCCAAATTTTAACCGCTTGTTGAAATTGCCCATCTTCTCCCTTTAGAGAGATGTACAAATCCTCGTTGTAGATGTCTTGATTTCCACTGTTTCCCATGTAATCGCGTTTCGAAGAAAAAAACAGGGCTGCATCATCTGCGCTGATGCTCGGTCCGTATTCCTCAAAAGTGGTGTTAATGGAGTCTCCCATGTTTTCAAAAACACCTCGGGGAGGACGAAGGGTGTCAACTTTTTTACGGTAATCTACCAGTTCGTAATAATATTTTATGGGAACAAAACGATCTTCAGAGCCTTTATTGACTTCGTCGTAATACTGCTTTACCAAAGAATCGATGCTTAAATTGGAATTTCTGATCAATAAACCGTAATAGTACTTGGCTTTTTGAAGATCACCTTGCTTCTCGAAAAGTTGGGCCAATTTCCAAAGGCTTTCTTTTTGATTTTTAAAATTCTCAATTCCAAATTGCTGAACATAAAGCTCAAGTTCACGAGTCAACTCGGATGTTTTTCCGTCTTTTTCCAGTTGCCCAATTCTTTTTCGTTGATCAGGGTTATTGAAATAAGGAATGTTCCCGAAATTTTTGAAGTTAACCTGATAGTTTTGGTTGACCTTCTTTTGAAAATCGGTATTGATGGATTGATAATTCGGTTGGCTGTGAACCGAAAAAGATCCAAAGTATAGAAAAAGTATCCAAAAAGTTATTTTTCTAATCACACCATAAAGTTAAAAAAAAAATGCAGTTTTTAGTCATTATTCTTACAACGAAGTTTTAGCTTTGTCGTTTAATCCTAAAACAAAATAATGAAAAGAAATACTTTAGTGATGTTGGTGCTGTTGGGTGTGGTAGCCATTTTGTTGATCTGGGTTTGGCGTTCCTACAATGGTTTGGTAGACAGTCAGTTAGCCGTAGATGAATCCTATGCACAAGTACAGGCCGATTATCAGCGACGTGCAGATTTGATTCCCAATTTGGTTCGAACTGTAAAAGCAGCTGCCAAAAACGAGAAAGAAATTTTAGAAAACGTAACAGCTGCTCGTTCAGGAATCTCCAATGCAAAATCTCCAGCTCAGCTTGATGCTGCTGGCGCACAGGTTAATCGTGCCATCAACATTGTGATGGAGGCTTATCCTCAGATTAGAAGTACTGAAAATTTCGGTAAACTACAAGATCAACTTGAAGGAACTGAAAATCGCATTAAAGAGGCGAGAAAAGATTATAACCGCGTGGTTAAAACCTACAATTCATCCACCAAAAAATTCCCAGGAAACCTGGTTGCATCATGGTTTGATTTCGAACCCAAAGAGTTTTTTGAAGCAACTGCTGGTTCCGAAAAAGCGCCTGAGGTTTCTTTTGAATGAATATTTACTCACAATCTGACTTAGATTTTCTAAAATCCTGTATCGAAAAGGCTGAGAAAACGACTTCCGGTGAAATCCGTTTGCACTTGGAAGCGGTTTGCTCGAATGAGATTCCCGAAAATCGGGCCCAGGAGGTGTTTATGGAGTTGGGGATGACCCAGACTAAACAACGAAATGCCATCCTTATTTACCTCGCGTTTGAATCCAAAAAATTTGTTCTTTGGGGAGATCAAGGAATTCATGAGCGCGTAGGACAGGACTTTTGGGATAAACAGGCCCAATTTTTATCGGAACAGTTGAAAGACGGGAATTTCGTTTCTGGAATGCAAAAGGTCATTGAACAATTGGGAGTAGCCCTTGGAGAATTTTTCCCTTGGGATGATTCCGATAAGGATGAGTTGGATAATTCAATTTCTACCGGATGAAATTCTTGAAAATTGTTTTCTTATTAGGTTTCTTTTGGCTAGGTCATTCGGTTTTAGCTATTGAAATTCCTCCAGCTACCGGCCGGCCTATCAACGATTACGCCAAGATTTTTTCGGAAGAACAAATTCAGCAGCTGGGAAAAAGCATGAAGCTTTTGTGCGATTCTACTTCAACCCAGATTGTGGTTGTTAGTATTCCAAACTTAGAAGGTGGGGATGTTTATGAAACCGCAATCGAATGGGCAAAGACTTGGGGAATCGGTCAAAAAGATAAGGACAATGGAATTCTGTTGTTTTTCGCGATGGAGGATCGGAAAATGTCGATCATCGTTGGAAGTGGCCTAGAAGGTGTCTTCCCAGATGGTGCCGCCTATGACATTCGAACAGAGATTTTAACACCATATTTTAAGCGTCAGGAATACTACGAAGGAGTACAAAAAGCATTGGAGACCATTGCTGTAGTGGTACAAGGTGAATACAAAGGGGTTGAAAAGGAAAAACCATTTTCCCCTGTACTCATCTTTGTACTATTGATCATTTTCGCAATTGGTTTGTTTTTTAGAGGCAAAGGTGGTGGAGGTGGCCGTGGAGGCGGATTGGGTGCAGCTCCTTTGTTTTGGGGCGGTGGCTTTGGAAGCAGGGGCGGTGGATCCGGTTATTCCGATAACAACAGTTTTGGTGGAGGATTCGGCGGCGGTGGTTTCGGTGGGGGAGGTTCTTCAGGAAGCTGGTAAAATCCTATCTTTGTACTAAATTTCTTTTTGTGCTCAAATTTATTTTTGGAATCATTGGTGCCGCAATTTTCAGAGGATTTACGGGATTCTTAATTGGTTATTTTGTTGGATATTTGATCGAAAGCTTCGCAACTGGTGACGATGAACCCAAGCAGGAGCGTAAAAGTGGAGGTAAATATTACCAAGGGATTCCCGATTTCGATTCGAGTTTATTGGTTTTGATGGCTTCGGTGATGAAAGCCGATGGGCGAGTACTTCGTATTGAATTAGAAGTGGCCAAAGAGTTTTTATTGCAGAATTTCGGTGAAGAAAAAAGCAAGCAAATGTTGTTGCGGCTGCGAGAGTTTTTGAAACAAGACATTGCGTTGCAGCCGGTTTGTCGTTCTATGGAAGCGAATTTGGCTTATGGAGCCCGCATTCAATTGCTCCGTTTCCTATTTCAAATGGCGGGCTCAGACGGAGAAATGACCGATGTAGAAGTAGTGTTAATCGAAAAAATTGCTCGTTACATGGGCATCAATATTACCGATTATCAGCAAATTCGGAATCAGTTTAAAAATGCTTACCAAAACAGTGGTGGTTTTCAGTCCTTCGGTGCGTCATCATCTAAAGAGAATTACGCTTTGCTCGAATTAGATCCTAAATGTTCTGATGAGGAGTTGAAAAAGCAATACCGAAAATTGGCCATGAAGTACCATCCTGATCGGATGGCCAACATGCCTGAGGTTGCAAAGAATGAAGCGAATTTCAAGTTCGCTAAAATCAACGACGCTTATGAGAAAATAAAAAAAGAGCGGGGCCTGATTTAAGCCCCGCTCTTTTTTCTTACTTTCTCTTTACTTTAACCGTTGCCTTTTTACGGTCTTTCGAATCATCTTCCCATTTTTCATAATCGGAATAGTAATCCAAAAAATCCTCCGGTGATTCGAACAGGTTTAAACCAACCCAAAATCCTTGTCCTTCTAAAAAATCAAATAACTTCATGTCTTTGTTTGTTTGCTTAATTCAAAAGTAGAAGTGCGGATTTTATTTAAAATATTTCAAGTGGTGATTTGATTTCAATGTGTTAAATGAGGGGCTTATTTTGATCTTTATTTGATTGAAAGTGTGTTTTTGGCATTTATTGTAGGTTTGATTTGGTATTTAAAAACAAAAATCCCCGAAAAATCGGGGCTTTTTGTCATTTAAAAGTTTAAAAAGTGATAATTGGTCACATGATGAAAAAATGATTATCATTCATTTTCCTCGATCTTGTGGTCGTGGGCGTTGCTTTTTTCCATGACTTTCTGTTCGATTTCCTCGGCAAGTTCAGGATTGTCCAAAAGCAATTGCTTCACGCTGTCCCTTCCTTGGCCCAAACGGGTGTCTCCATAACTGTACCAAGAGCCCGCTTTGGAAATGATGTTCATTTCCGTTCCCAAATCAATGATCTCACCAACTTTGGAAATGCCTTCTCCATAAACAATGTCAAACTCGGTAACGCGGAAAGGAGGTGCCACTTTGTTTTTTACCACTTTTACCTTTGTACGGTTACCGGTAACATTGATACCGTCTTTCAATTGACCAATACGTCGGATATCCAAACGTACGGAAGCGTAGAACTTCAATGCGTTCCCTCCGGTGGTAGTTTCAGGGTTACCGAACATCACCCCAATTTTATCGCGAAGTTGGTTGATGAATATGCAAACGGTACCGCTCTTTGCGATGGAACCGGTTAGCTTTCGCATGGCTTGCGACATCAAGCGGGCGTGAAGACCCATGGTGCTATCGCCCATTTCGCCTTCAATTTCTGATTTCGGAACCAAAGCCGCAACGGAATCTACCACGATCACATCGATGGCTCCGGAACGAATAAGGTTGTCGGCAATTTCTAAAGCTTGCTCCCCGTTATCGGGTTGAGAGATTAAAAGGTTTTCGGTGTCGATGCCCAAAGCTTCAGCGTATTTAGGGTCGAATGCGTGTTCGGCATCGATAAAGGCAGCCATGCCACCTTTCTTTTGGGCCTCGGCAATCACGTGTAAAGCGATCGTTGTTTTTCCGGATGATTCTGGCCCGTAAATTTCAATGATTCGTCCTTTGGGTAAACCCCCAATGCCCAGGGCAATATCCAAGCCCAATGAACCGGTGGGAATGACATCCACATCCACGACTTTGGCATCGCCCATTTTCATTACAACGCCTTTCCCGAACGATTTTTCGAGCTTGTCCATGGTTAACTTTAGAGCTTTGAGCTTCGCGGTTTTATCTTCCATATCGATATTTATTTGAGGTTTTACAAAATTAACTGCTTCCATCACTGTTTGGTTTTAAGTTTATTACCTATTTATCAACGCAAATTTTTTAGCTGGTTGTGACATCTTGCGACTCATGATTTATTTTCATTCCTTTTCCTTTAGGTTAAATTTGCGTCTTACCTTTATTCTATGAAAAGGATTTTCTTTTTTCTCTTATTGTTGCTGGGATTCTTCCCAACCACCAATGCCCAAAGTCAACGTCGCCCGGTTCAATTTTCAGGGGTCGTGATCTCTTCGGATAGTCTCACGGAGCTTCCGTTTGTTACGGTTTACGTTAAAAATCGTCGCTCGGGTACCTTTGCCGATCAGCGAGGATTTTTCTCGATGGCGGTTATGACAGGAGATACCGTGGTTTTCTCGGCCTTGGGATTCAAAGATGCTCTTTTCGTGATTCCTCTTAATTCTTCCGAGGAAGCAATTTCGGTGATTCAGCGATTGGAGATCGATCCGGTGACCATGAAAGGGGTGCAAATTTATCCATTCACCAAAGAGGAATTCAAAGACCTTTTTGTTCGAACAAAAATACCCGACGACATGCTGGCACGTGCTCAAAAGAATCTGAGTTTTAATCCTTACATCCCCACGTATGCCGATCCTCAAATGGTGGCCATTACGAACGCGGCAGCATTCAAGGACTACCAATGGCGTCAAGGCTTTTACGCCGGCACCCAAAATGGTATGATTCCCATGCCGAACGGCCTGCCCATCCCAACCGCGTTGTTGAGTCCCGCTGCGTGGTACAATCTGATCAAATCGCTCAAAAACAAATAACACATCGCAAAGGTCGAATTGCTCACTTCCTTTATCCGTATATGAAACGTTTTTAAACGTTTAAAAACGTTTCTATCCGTTTATAAATGTTTACGATACGACTACAATCATGAAATGCCGTAAATTTGACTTGGGTAGGGGGCGGCGGTCCCTGAGCCAGTCGAAGGGTAGCCCCCGTTTGCTGAAGTGTAGACCCGTTTGCTCGAACTTCGGAATATTTCCGCCAACAATTTTTGCCCCGGTTTTCCCGAAATTATTCCCTTTAATTCGCGGCCCTGAAATTCCGTTTTTAATAAATACCCTTGGCCGCGATGGATTTTTTTGTGGGATCATGGCAGTTGGGATAAATCCCCAATTGGGAATCAACACGGGTAAGATCAACACGCAGGTTGATCCCTACCCGTGTTGATCCAACAATCCAACAACCCATCCCAACACCCCAACAAAAAAATAAAATCCATTTCCTATATTTGTAAAAAATCCATAGAATGAAAACCCTTTTCGCCCTCCTGCTCGCTGCGCTCGCCTTCGCCACCGGTGCTCAGCCGCAAAAAATCAACTACCAGGCCATCGCTTTAGGTAGCAACGGAAAACCGCTGAAAAACGCTGCCGTTTCCCTGCGGCTCTCCGTTCTCGACAGCGCAGCTACCGGAACGGTGCTCTACACCGAAACCCAGCCAGCCACGACCGACGCTGGCGGACAATTCTCGGTTTACTTAGGAACGGGTACGCCCACCGCCGGAACATTTGCCAGCATCCCTTGGGCGAACGGAAACGATAAATTTTTGAAGGTGGAGATGGACGCCCAAGGGGGCACCAACTACCAAGTGATGGGAACCACCCAGTTGGTGAGCGTGCCCTATGCCATGGCGGCGGGTACAGCCAAAACAGCCGATGTGGCTAAAGAATTGCAGATTGGTGCCCTCGTACGAGGTAACAACGGTGAAACGTATTCGCTTAGCATTGGGGCGACCGGTCCAACATGGGCGTGCATCCCACCGGTTACGGCAGCGAATGCCGGTCCCGCCCAGCTCAAGTTTTGCGCAAGCTCAATAACCCTTACGGGCAATACACCCAGCAATGGAACTGCGAGTTGGAGTATTCTTTCGGGTTCTGGCGGAAGTTTGGGAACGGCCAATGCTCCTTCCACTACGTTTACGGGCGTTCGCGGAAATTCCTATTCGCTTCGTTACAGCATTTCCAATGCCTGCGGCAGCAGTTCCGATACTGTTGCGGTGATCTTGTCCACATTAACCACACCCGCGAGTGCTGGCCCTGATCAACTGAACCTTTCAGGAACTACGGCCATCCTCGCAGCCAACGCTCCCTCTGCCACTTCTAGAGAAACTGGAACTTGGAGCATTCTTGCCGGCAGTGGAGGGAGTTTCAGTAACAATTCCAACCCTACTGCTACGTTTACCAAAGGAACCGATAGCGCTTACACCTTGATATGGACAATGACCGGCCCTTGCGGCAGCAGCCGAGATACCGTGAATTTACGTTTCCCTGCCCCGGTAGGAACTGCCTGCGGCCAAGCCGTCACCTACGCTGGGGAGAGTTACCCCACCGTTCAAATTGGTACGCAATGTTGGTTTGCAAAGAACTTGAACGTGGGAACCATGATTCAAGGTGCAAACGACCAAACGAACAACAGTACATTGGAGAAATACTGCTACAACAACGATCCTGCGAATTGCACCACGCACGGCGGTTTGTACCAATGGGCGGAAGCGGTGCAATACCAAAACGGAGCGAGTAATTCTACTTCTCCGAATCCGGCCTTTACGGGCAACGTAAGAGGCATTTGCCCCACGGGCTGGCATTTGCCCAGCGATGTGGAATATTGCACGTTAACGACGTTTTTAGATGCTTCAGCGAATTGCAATGTTTTTGGAACCAGCAGTACTACTGCTGGAGGAGCCTTGAAATCGACGAGTGGATTATGGATTTCTCCAAACACCGGAGCCACGAACAGCAGTGGATTTTCTGCGCTGCCGGGAGGTATTCGCTATACCGATGGCTCATTCGGCCTTATAGGAGCCAACTCCTTCTTCTGGTCGTCTTCCGAGTCTTCCAGTACCTTTGCGCTCGGTCGCAATTTGCTCTATAACCATTCAGATATCTACCGAAACTACACCTTTAAGTACGGCGGTTTCTCGGCGCGCTGTACCCAGGACTAGCCTTCGAGGCCCTCAGGCTCCACACAGGTTCCCGAGTGATTCGAACAAAGTGAGAATTTTACCGAGGGACCGGTCCTCGAGTCCTTCGATATACTCAGGAACCATTTTTCGACCGAAGGGAGAATTGTATCTAGAGGCCGGCACAGGAAGCGGGGTCTCGATAAAAATCCCGACATTCGTCGGAATTCACTCGACCACCGCGTTGTTTCACTCGACCATCGCACCGGTCCTCGAGTTTTTCGAACATCGTGAGAAAAGTATCGAGAGGCCGGTCCTCGAGTCCTTCGATATACTCAGGAACCATTTTTCGAACATCGTGAGAAAAGTATCGAGAGGCCACCCTCAATGCCCTTCGCCCTTCACCATGTCCAAGGCATGAAGGCAAGCCGGAAACCAAGCATGAAAATAATCATTAGCAGCGCCCAACGAGCCCGGAATGCCTAAAACCAACATTCCGCGGCTGATGCCCGCAATAGCCCTTCCCAACATGGCCGTGGGTATGCGCGCTTGCCCGTACTGAAGACCGTATTGAACCATCCCCGGTAAATGTTCGTCCATCAAATCTTCCAAGGTGGAGTAGGTGAAGTCCCTGGGCCCTACGCCCGTTCCTCCCGAAAAAAGAATGACCTGCATTCCACCATCGTGCGCTCGTTCCACTTCATTGCGAATGGCTTGGGAATCATCGGCAATAATGCGAAGTGATTCGGTTTTCATGCCCAAACCTCCTAATTTCTGTACCAAAGTGGCACCGCTTTGGTCCATTGCTTCCCCACTATTAATGCGGTCGGAACAAACCACCACTTGAACGGAAATCTCCGAAAAATCTTTTTTTATCTGGCTTTTTCCGCCCGTTTTGCTCACCAACCCAATCGAAGCAATTACCACATTTTTATCGATTGGCTTCAACATATCGTACATGGTTAGCGCAACAATGGAAGCTCCCGTCATGGCCTCCACCTCAACCCCCGTTTTGTACACCGTGTGCACTTCCACCAAAATCCTGACTTTCAATCCGTGAAATTCATAATTCACTTGGGTAAATTCAACCGGTAATGGATGACAATCGGGAATTAAATCTGACGTTCTCTTTACGCCAAAAAGGCCGGCAGTGCGCGCTACTTCCAAAACATTTCCTTTCGGCACTTTGCCTTCGGTGATGGCTTCAATGGTAGCCAATGAACTTACTTCAATCCATGCTTCCGCTGTGGCTTTGCGTAGGGTGCTGTTTTTGTGGGTAATATCAACCATGATTTTCTTTCCAAAATGATTTTTCTGCCGTTTTCTCTTCTCCCCAAATGGGGCATTTTTCCTTGATTTCGTTCACCAACCATTCGCAAGCTTCAAAGGATGCTTTCCGGTGAGGGGAGGATACAAAAACAAAGAAACAAATTTCACCGGTTTTTATCTCCCCTAAACTGTGGTGAATGTGCAAACACGTGATAGGGAATTTCTGAAATGCCTCCTCCCGAATTTCCTGACAAATGCTTAAGGCCAAGGACTCATTCGCCGTGTAAAGAATGGATGTAACGGGCAAACCTTCTTTTTCGTCGGCTCGCACCTGACCTAAAAACAAATCGTGGGCACCAATGGATGTTTTTGTTTGATGCTTGGCAATGCTTTCGGCAATAAAAGCCGGAGTAATGGGGCCAAGCGTAAAAATATTTTTGAGAGATGCGCTCATAAAGGTATTTTTTGGAATTGAAAATCGGCTAGGTTTCCATAGAGAAGCGGGTAGGAGAGGGGATCTTTCCCATTGCCTAGAATTTCTAATGCCTGAATTACTTGCAATTGTGCAACCAATGCTGGAATCGGCGGGAGAACCCCTTGAATTTGGCAGCTTCCGCCTTCCGCTCCAGCCGATTCTCCAAAAAGTTGGCGGAAAGAACGTCCTCGGCTGGGGTGGAAAACCCCCGTTTGGATTTCCGATTGAAAAATTCCGGCGAAAATCCAAGGAATTCCCAACTTTTCGCACGCTTTGTCAATCCCAACTCGGGCAGAAAAATCGTCGGTGCCATCCAAAACTAAATCGCAGCCCGTTAAAAGCTCCAGCCGATTTTCGGTGGTTAAAAACGTGGGAAATCCTTCCCATTTCGTATGCGGAAATTGTTCGGTACAACGGCCCAATGCTACGTCTACTTTCAGTTGTCCAACCTCATTGGGGCCGAACAACGGTTGACGGTGCAAGTTGGAAGTGGAAATGCGATCTCCATCGATCAAACGAATGCGACCAACTCCGCAACCGCCCAAGGAAAGGGCCATCCAACTGCCCAATCCGCCAACGCCCACCAGGGCAACGGTTTTTTGTAGCAGGGCTGTTTGGGCTTGCATTCCCCAGTTCGCTAGGGCCAATTGCCGCTGAAAGTACTCGAAATTCATCCTCCAGAGAAAGGCGGCATGATGGAAATGGACTCGTCACCATTTAAAGAATTGCTATCGTGAAGCATGCCCTTTTCGCCAGCCAAAAGAAAGGGCTCCCCATGGAGTTGCGGAAAATGTTCATTAAGCGATTTCCTCAAATCCTCCACCGAAATTTGGGAGGGAAGAAGCACCGTTTCAGTGCACAAAGTCTTGAGTTTACCGTAAAAGATCAAGGAATGCATATCAATGAAGGGGACGATTGTTGCAATGAAAACGGTAAAGTAGGAAGTAAAGAAGAAAAAGTACAACCCAAATTCCCAACTTTCCGCCAACCAAAATGGTGAGAACAGTGGTGAACACCAATCCCCAAACGAGAACCAGGACCATTCGAAATGCGACTTCCATGGATTGGAAAAAATCGAGCGACTTGACCACTTTTTTTGTAAGTCGGTTGGCAATAAAGTGGGGAATAAAGAAAATGGGAAGCAACAAGTTTGATTCTCCAATGGCAAGTTTTTCTAAGAATCGTTGTTTTTGAGGAGCTGCTGCGGGCACTCCCTCAGGGTAATCGGCTACCCACTGACGTTCTTCTGCAATTCCTGGCTCGCTTCCGGTTCCGTTTCGATGTCCCAGAATAGCTGCGATCCTTCTTTGTTGGGTGTAATCGTTAATATTTTCATAATCCTCTACCGGATAATCCACCACGGCTTCTTTTAATCCTTCAATTAATCGGTTATTGAATTGATTGAGAGAGGAAGCTTTCTCGGTTTCCGATTTAGGGTAATAATCATTGGCATTGAAAGGTTCAGAAAATTGAATCAATGCATCCTCTCCTTCTTTTCCAAATCCGGTGTAGTTAATTCCAACGGGAATAATTTGAAGATCTTCCAATCCTTCTTCAACGGCTTGAAAAGCCAATCGAGCCGATCCTTTTTTCAAGCTGCGAAGTCGTTTTTCGGCAATGCAATCGCCTTCGGAGAAGATAATGACGTGTTTTCCTTCTTTTAATAGTTGCGTAACCTTGTTGAAGGTGTCTTTGTTTCGGTCCAAGGCATTGTATCCATCCCGTATGCGGTAGATGGGAATGATGTGGAGTTTATCTAAAATTTTTGCGGCCAAAGGGTGGTTAAAAACATCGGCCCTGGCTAAAAAATAGAGTTTGGCATTGGGATAATTGGCGGCAATAAGAACACCTTCTAAAAACGCATTCGTGTGGTTGCCGCACAATAAAGTTGGTTTTGATTCATCGATGTTTTCCATTCCAGAAAATTTTATTCTTCGGAAATACATCTTCAAAAAGAAGCCAATGAGTAGGCGCACGCTTTGATACAACATTCCACAAAGTTAGGATGAATTTTTGGTGCTTCTTGCCTACTTTTGCAGAAACAAAAAGGAAATCAACATGGCTTTGAAAATTGCTAGTGGAGTTGTCACTGGGGCAGATGTTCAAAAATTATTTGCACACGCCAAAGAAAATCGGTACGCCTTACCTGCGGTAAACGTGGTGGGTACCAATTCCGTAAATGCCGTTTTAGAAACCGCGAAAGAGGTAAATTCTCCCGTAATCATACAGTTTTCCAATGGAGGAGGGGTGTTTTATGCCGGTAAGGGACTTTCTAACGAACAGCAACGTGCTGCCATTTTGGGATCCATTTCTGGTGCTCAACACATCCATCTATTGGCAGAAGCTTATGGTGTGCCCGTTATTCTTCATACCGACCATTGCGCCCGCAACTTGATGCCATGGGTTGATGGACTTTTGGATGCTTCGGAAAAACATTTTCAACAATTTGGAAAGCCGTTGTACAGTTCGCACATGTTGGACTTAAGCGAAGAGCCCATCCATGAAAACATTGAAACCTGCAAGCGTTACTTGGAACGCATGAGCAAAATGGGAATGACCTTGGAAATTGAATTGGGCGTTACTGGAGGAGAGGAAGATGGAGTAGATAACTCCGATGTAGATTCTTCGAAGTTGTACACCCAACCCGATGAAGTTGCCTATGCTTACGAAGAATTGATGAAGGTTAGCAACCAATTCACCATTGCTGCCGCATTCGGAAACGTTCATGGCGTTTACAAACCTGGAAACGTAAAGCTCACTCCGGTGATTCTTCATAATTCTCAGGAATATGTTCGTCAGAAATTTGGATTGTCGGAATCCAAACCTATTGATTTTGTTTTTCACGGAGGTTCAGGATCTACCTTGGAAGAAATTCGCGAAGCCATTTCTTACGGAGTGATCAAAATGAACATCGATACCGATTTGCAATACGCTTATTTAGAAGGTGTACGTGATTATGTTGAAAGCAAGAAAGGCTATTTGCAAGGGCAAATCGGGAATCCGGATGGCGACGACAAGCCCAATAAAAAATACTACGATCCTCGCGTTTGGCTTCGAAAAGGAGAGGATACTTTCCGTGCTCGTTTGAAGCAGGCTTTCGAGGATTTAAACAACATCAATACCCTTGGCTAATATGACATGGTTTAAGAGAGAAACTCAGGGGATTTTTACCCAAACTGAAGAGAAAAAGGAAGTTCCCGAAGGCCTTTGGTTCAAATGTGGAAGTTGTAAAACAACCATTCTGACCGACGATGTACATGCCAATTCTTGGGTTTGTCCCAAATGCGATTATCACTTGCGCATTGGTTCTGATGAGTATTTCGAAATTTTATTCGATAACAAATACACCGAGTTGGATGCGAATTTGGAAGCGGCAAATCCGTTGGAGTTTGTAGATAGTAAACCGTATTCTGATCGCATCAAAGCAACCCAAAAATCAACCGGATTGAAAGATTCCATGCGTACTGCAACCGGAAAAGTTGATGGAGTTCCCATGACCATTTGTTGCATGGATTTCAACTTCATCGGCGGGTCGATGGGTGCAGTTGTGGGAGAGAAAATTGCTCGTGCGGTAGATCATTGCATTGCAAACCGACAGGCCCTGATGATCATTTCCAAATCGGGAGGTGCGCGCATGATGGAAGCTGCATTTTCATTGATGCAAATGGCCAAATCGTCTGCGAAATTGGCTCAATTAGGACGAGAAAAGTTGCCCTACATTTCTTTAATGACCGATCCAACTACTGGTGGAGTTACAGCATCTTATGCCATGTTGGGAGATTTCAACATTTCAGAGCCAGGAGCCATGATTGGATTTGCTGGTCCTCGTGTCATCAAAGAAACCATTAAACGCGATTTGCCGAAAGGGTTTCAAACAGCTGAAATGGTTCAAGAAACCGGATTTCTCGATTTTATTGTTCATCGAAAAGAACTAAAAACAAAAATTGCTCATATTTTGCGCATGTTGATGTAAAAAAGGTTTGGAATATTAGAATTGAATTTTTAACTTTGCCCCTCGAAATTAGATAAGAATGGCTACTAGCGCTCAAGACAAGAAATCAATTATTGCTGAACACGGTGGTTCTGAAAAGAACACCGGGTCATCTGAAGCACAAATCGCATTGTTCACCAAGCACATCAGCGATCTTACTGCCCACTTGAAAATCCACAAAAAGGATTACAGCACTCAACTTTCGTTGGTGAAAATGGTAGGTAAACGTCGTAGTTTGTTGAACTACTTGATTAAGAAAGATATTACTCGCTATCGTGCGATCGTAAGCAAATTAGGTTTACGTAAGTAATTTTTAAAGGCGATTGTTTCACAATCGCCTTTTTTAGGCGGTCCTTTACCCAGCAATCCGGCTGAGGTAAGCGGTCGAGAAGAGGAAATAACATAAAAGCAAAAGGAGTTGTACCCAACTCTTCTTACAATTCCCGATGCATCGTTCTTGAATATGAACATTATTACCAAATCATTTGACCTAGGAAACGGTCAAATGGCCACCATCGAAACCGGCAAACTTGCCCGTCAAGCCGATGGATCCGCCGTATTAAAGGTGGGAAACACCATGCTTTTAGCCACTGTTTGTGCAAAAGCTGATGCCGGTGAAAACGTGGATTTTATGCCACTCACCGTTGATTACCAAGAGAAATTCGCTTCCAACGGTAAAATTCCAGGATCGTTCCACCGCCGCGAAATGCGTCCGTCCGACTATGAAATTCTCATCTGTCGTTTAGTAGACCGTGCGCTTCGTCCACTTTTCCCTGAAGATTTTCACGCTGATACGCAAGTTCAAGTTTTCTTGATCTCAGCCGATCCCGAAATGCAACCCGATGCTCTAGCATGTTTGGCCGCCAACGCAGCCCTCGCAGCATCCGATATCCCATTCAATGGCCCAATTTCAGAAGCACGTGTAGCTCGCGTAAACGGAGAATATTTGGTGAATCCAACTACTTCTCAAATTGAAATGGCCGATTTAGATATCATCGTTGCAGCAACCATGGACAACATTGTGATGGTAGAAGGCGAAGGTTCTGAAGTACAAGAAGCAGATTTGTTGAAAGCCATTCAAGTTGCTCACGATGCCATTAAAGTGCATTGTGCAGCCTTGATGGAATTCACTCAAATGGCGGGTAAAACACAAAAACGTGAGTATTGCCACGAGAACAACGACGAAGAATTGCGCGAGAAAATTGAAGCAGCTTGTTACGATAAAGTTTACGTCGTTGCCAAAAGCGGAAAAGGTAAAAAAGACCGAGGAGTAGATTTTAAAGCAGTTTTAGAAGAGTTCCTTTCTACGTATTCTGACGAGGAAAGAGCTGGTTTGAACATGTTTTTGGTGAAGAAATATTTTCACGATGTGGAGTACAAAGCCATGCGTGAAATGATTTTGTCGGAACGTATTCGTTTGGATGGTCGTAATACCACCACCGTTCGTCCGATTTGGTCGGAAGTGAATTATCTTCCAGGAGCTCACGGTTCAGCCGTGTTTACCCGCGGAGAAACGCAATCCCTAACTACGGTTACGTTGGGCGCGAAGAAAGACGAAAAGTTGTTGGATGGAGCCATGTTCGATTATTACGAACGCTTCATGTTGCACTACAATTTCCCAGGCTTCTCTACCGGTGAGGTAAAACCAAATCGCGGGCAAAGCCGTCGCGAAATTGGACACGGTAACCTAGCTGCCCGCGCATTGCGTAAGGTACTTCCAAACCAAGAAGAATGTCCATATACCATTCGTATTGTTTCCGATATTTTGGAATCTAACGGATCTTCTTCCATGGCTACCGTTTGTGCTGGAACATTAGCGCTTATGGATGCAGGGGTTCAAATTAAAGCTCCTGTTTCCGGAATTGCCATGGGATTGATCAAAGAAGGCGATCGCGCAGCGATTCTTTCTGATATCTTGGGTGATGAAGATCACTTGGGCGATATGGATTTCAAAGTAACCGGTACTTCCAACGGTATTACTGCGGTTCAAATGGATATCAAAATTGATGGACTTCCATACGACCTATTGAATACAGCACTTTTGCAAGCGAAAGAAGGTCGTTTGCACATCTTGGGAAAAATGAATGAAACACTCCAGGCTCCTAATGAAGATTACAAATCGCATACCCCACGTATTGTTGCCTTGAGAGTAGATGCAGAATTTATTGGGCCCATCATTGGACCTGGTGGTAAGCACATTCAAGAGCTACAGCGTGAAACCAATACCACGATTAGCATTGAAGATGAAGGTAAATTTGGATTGGTTCAAATTTATTCCATCGATCAAGAGGGAATGGAGAAAGCCATCGCTCGCATCAAAGGTATTTCAGGTCGTCCAGAAATTGGTGCCGATTACGAAGGCAAGGTTCGTTCCATTCAGGCGTACGGAGCTTTCGTTGAGTTCATGCCAGGACGTGATGGCTTGCTTCACGTTTCTGAATTGAGCTGGGACCGCATCGACAATGTGGCAGATGTACTTGAAGAAGGACAAATGATCAAGGTTCGTTTGATGGAAATTGATCCAAAAACCGGTAAATTCCGTCTTAGCGCGAAGGTATTCCAAGAGAAACCCGAAGGTTATGTAGAGCGCCCAGCCACTCCACGTCCGCCTCGTCCCGAAGGGGATCGTCGCGATCGTGGCGACCGTGGTGGTGATCGCCGAGATCGAGGAGATCGCGGACCACGTACCCGAGAAAATTAATGTTTACAAGCCCCGATTCTTCGGGGCTTTTTTTATCTTTATTCCATGAATAAAAACACCATGGCCGCATTGCAGGTCGAAATCGATTCATCCTATTTGTACCAATGCGTTGCCAAGGCCCAAGAAAATCCGGAGTTGGCAGAGTATTACCAACAAATGGCTAATTTTGAACAATTTCATGCCCAGAAAATGATGGATCATTGGGGAATTACCCATCCACCGGAACCGTCTTTTCGGGCGAAAATTTGGAATTGGATTGGAATGAAAATGGGATATGATGTGGTTATTTCACAATTGCTAAAAACCGAAAAGTCAATTGGCTACGCAGCCGGGCAGAGCAAAAAAGCGGCTGGAATTCAATTGGATGGTCGGGAAAATATTCATACCGTTATCCTTCAGTCGATTCAATCGATGAGTGGTGGAAGCGTTTCTTCGGTGGAGAAACGGCATCGCACCGTGGGCGGAAATGCCATTCGTGCAGCCATTTTAGGGGCAAACGATGGTTTGGTTTCCAACCTAAGTTTGGTGATGGGAGTCGCTGGTGCAATGCAAGGTTCTGGAGAGGTATTGGTGGTGGGCATGGCTGGATTGTTGGCCGGTTCCATTTCCATGGCCATGGGAGAGTGGATTTCGGTTAAGGGAGCTCAGGAAATGTACGAACGCCAAATGGAACTCGAAGCGGAAGAGCTGGAAGCACATCCGGAAGAGGAGCTTCGAGAATTGGAGTTGTTGTTTAAATCAAAAGGATTTTCACAGGAAATTGCTCAAAAAATGGTAGCAGAAATTGCCGAAGATCCAGAAAAACTGAAAGAAGTGTTGATCCGCGAAGAGCTAAACATCGATCCAGAAGAAATGAAGGACTCGGCTTGGGTAGCTGCCATATCTTCTTTTGTTCTATTTTCTATTGGCGCGATTTTCCCGGTTTTGCCCTATTTTTGGACGGAAGGGTTTCCAGCCATCATTCAAGGTGGTATTTTTTCAGCCCTTGGATTATTTTTAATCGGGTCCGCATTAACATTGTTTACAGGTAAAAGCATCTGGTTCTCAGGCTTTCGGCAAGTTGTTTTTGGATTAACCGCTGCTGCAGTTACCTACGGAGTTGGACATTGGTTGGGAGTTCAATTGACATAGGATGAATTTTCAAAGCGATGGAAGTAACTTTGTTCCATTGCAGCGATTCTTTCAGTGACTTGATTGATTGTTTCAAAAAGAATCAAGCCTTCAGAATTAGAAATATTTCGCGAATTGCTTTTTTGAATAAGAAATTACATGGCCCCTCGTCGAATAACCAAAGTAGAAGAAATTGAGCACCGAGGATTGGTTTTTTTGATTGGCCCGTCAGGTTCGGGGAAGTCTACGCTCGCGAAAAAATGGGCCAACCGTTTGGGATTGTCCCACTTCGATTTGGATAAAATGATTGAAATTCATGAAGGCCAATCCATTTCCAATCTCTTCAAAAATTTCGGTGAAAATCACTTTCGCTTGCTTGAACAAAAATACCTGCATTCCATTTCTTCAGGAATGGTTGCCTGCGGTGGAGGGACACCCTTGTTTCACGATAACATGGACTGGATGCTGAACAATGGAACGGTAGTTTGGATCAACCTTTCTCCAGAAATGGCGTGGAGTAGGGTGTCGCAAAGTGCCGATCGCCCCTTGGTTTTACTTGGGAAAGAAAACTTCATTGAAACCATGAAAAGTCGGGAAAACTGTTATTCCCGTGCTAACTTTGTTTTCCAACTTTAGGAATTGAAAAAGTTTTTATTCAAAAAAGTCTCCTCATTTCTCAATCGCCAAAATCGCTATTTGGTAGAGGCACATTCCTATACCCATCGTTCCAAAAAATTGGATTGGAATCGCTTGGATTTTGTTCGAAGAGCCACTTTAGATCTTGCTGCCGAAGAAATTCATCGGCATCAAATTTCTGGAAATGTGGCCGAAGTAGGGGTATTCCAAGGAGATTTTGCCAAAGACTTGAATTTTGTTTTTCCCAATAAAACCATTTATCTGTTTGATACCTTTTCTGGATTTCACCAAGAAGACATCATAACGGATCAGAATCGTGGATTTTCAGATGGAATGCAAGATTTTTCCCAAACTTCGGTTGATTTGGTGAAGAGGAAATTACCCTATCCAAATCAAGCCCAATTCCGTCCCGGTTATTTTCCGCAAACGGCCATGGGCTTAGAAAATGAATCGTTCTGCTTGGTGAGTTTGGATACCGATTTGTACGAGCCCATCGTTGAAGGTCTTCGATTTTTCTACCCTAGATTAAGTCCAGGCGGCTTCATTTTTGTGCACGATTATCACAATGATCAATACCCCGGAGTTCGAGCAGCCGTAGAAGAGTACGCCCAAGGCAATCCACTTTCCTACCTTCCCATTCCCGATATTGGTGGTTCTGTGGTGATTCGAAAACCATTTGGATAATGACCCACATCTTTTTTGATTTGGACCACACCCTTTGGGATTTCGAAGCAAATTCCAAGTCAACTTTGGTGGAACTGGCCGATGAATACCTAGCTCCCAAAGGCATTTTATTGGAAGAATTTTTTCCTATTTACAAAGATATTAATGCCGCCTTGTGGAAGCGATGGTCCATGAATGATATCGATCAGGTCACTTTGCGGGTTTCTCGCTTTGCGTTAACCTTGGAAGCTCTGAAGAAACCCGATGCTGTTCTTGCCGATGAATTGTCCGTTCAATATCTAAAACGAGCCCCCTTTAAAACCCAATTGATGCCGGGTGCTCTTGAAATTTTGGATTACCTCAGCCCTAAATACCCATTGCACTTAATTACCAATGGTTTCAAAGATGCAGCTGAAGTAAAATTAAAATCGACCCCCTTGGGCAGTTATTTTCAAGAAGTTATCGTTTCTGAAGTATTTGGCGTTCAAAAGCCACATCCGTCTATTTTTCAATTTTCCTTAGAAAAAACAGGTGCTAACCTTGAAAAAGCGTGGATGATTGGAGATAACTTAGATGCCGATGTTCGTGGTCCTATCACAGCAGGTTGGAATGCGATTTATTACAATCATTTTCAGCAGCCCAAACCAGAAGATATTCCGTTTGAAATTCATCATTTATTAGAACTGAAAAAATTCTTCTAAACGCTTTAAACCTTTTTCATTTCTTTGCTCTATTGAATTATGTTGGAGGAAAAAGATCATGAAATTTTATTGGCCTATCGAGACAATCGAATCGAGTTGGCGATAAAAAAGCTCCTTCATCATTACCAATATCCCATTTATCGTCACGTTTCGGCCATGCTCAAAAACCAAGCCGATACCGAGGACGTTGTTCAAATTGTTTTTGCCAAGGCTTGGAAAGGCTTAGAGTTTTTTAGAGAAGAATCAAAAATTTCCACTTGGTTGTACCGAATCGCAACCAACGAATGCATCAATTTCCTGAAAAGAAAAAACCGATTTCGGACGGAGGAAATTCAAGAATACCACGGTTCAGAATTAAAAACAGACAATCAGGCATTTGAAATATCCACAGATGAATTGTGGGAAAAATTTGAATCGGCCATTGACGAACTTCCATCGCGTCAGAAACAAGTGTTTTCACTTCGTTATTTCGATGAATTAACGTACGATGATATTTCTCAAATAACCGGAATTTCAGTAGGTGCACTAAAGGCATCCTATCACCATGCCATGGAGAAAATAAAAAAAATAATAACAAGGATTTAAACCTTCCGCGTCCAAACCATCTGATTACCTATGAAACACCCGAAAGATTTAAATAGATTTCAACCCAATCCCCAATTTTTGATTGATCTTGAAAAGAATTTGCTTCAACTAAATAACAGGAAAGGGATTCATTCATATTGGAGCATGTTGACTTTAGCCGCTTCTTTTGCGTTGCTCGTTTGGTTGTTTCCTTCTAAAGTTGAAGTTCCCATTCATGCCACCAACGAGAATCCAGAATTTGTGTATTTACAAGAGCATTTCGAAGCTTCGGAAGAAAATTTAGAAGTTCTTTCTGCTAACCTTTCTTTTGAAAATGAAGCGAGTATGATGGAGGATGAATTGATTGATGAATTAAAAACAATGTATTGATATGAAAAAAATGATGTTTCTTTTTGCCTTGATTTTCTTTGGATGGAAAACCATGGCGCAGCCTCCACGCGGTGGAAAACCTGGAAACCCAGGAATGAAAAAAGGAGAAATGCAAGCGAGAAAAGAAAATTTGGAAGCACAGAAAGTTGCTTTTTTGACCTCAAAAGCAAATTTAACCTCGGATGAGGCGGCCCGTTTTTGGCCCGTTTATAACAAATTTGAGGACGAGAAAAAATCGATAAAAAAACTTTTGCGGGCCGAATTGAATGACACCAAAAAAGATTTTGCAACCTTGTCTGATGCAGAAGTAGAACGAAACATGGTTGATATTCTCGATTTACGACAAAAGGAAATCGAATTGGAACGACGTTCTTTTCAAGAATTTAAAAAGGTGCTTCCAGTAAAAAAAGTGGCCATGATCATTGCCGGGGAAAAGGAATTTTACCAGCAAGTATTGAAAAACGCTATGCGTTAAACCGCTTTCAAACTAAGGTCGAGGTTGCGAACGGTATGGGTTAAACATCCCATGGATACGAAATCGACTCCGGTTTCAGCGTATTGAACCACGTTTTCTTCCGTTATTCCACCGGATGCCTCCGTTTCACAAAGGCCGTTCACCCGTTGAACGGCTTTTTTCATGGTTTCAAAATCAAAATTATCGAACATGATTCGGTGAATTCCTCCTGCTTGAAGCGCAATATCAATTTCTTCCAAATTACGTGTTTCCACTTCAATCAATAAATCTTTCCCCGTTTTTTGCAAGTAATTCTTGCAATTTTGAATGGCATTGGCCAACCCTCCCGCATAGTCGGCATGATTGTCTTTGATCATGATCATGTCGAATAAACCGAAACGGTGATTAACGCCACCTCCAATTTTTACTGCCCATTTGTCGAAGGCGCGTAAACCAGGAACGGTTTTTCGCGTGTCCAAAACTCGACATTTGGTATGGGATATCAATTGAGTGATTCGGTGAGTTTGGGTAGCGATTCCCGACATTCGCTGCATCAGATTCAGGATGATTCGTTCGGCAGAAAGCAGCGATCGACTGTTGCCTTCAATAAAAAAAGCGATTTCTCCTGAGTTAACCCATTCGCCATCTTTTTTAAGAAGGTTAATGGAAAGCGTCGGATCGACTTCATGAGCTACCATTTTTGCAACCTCCAAGCCTGCAATGATGCCCGGTTCTTTCACCAATAACTTCGCTTTGGAACGGGCATTTTCTGGAATACAAGAAAGGGCCGAGTGGTCGCCATCGCCCAGGTCCTCTGCCAAAGCATTGCGAATGATATCGGAAAGTGAAAATGGATTCATGGATTTTATTCTTGAAAGCGTAATTCGAGCAAAACAAATCGGTGATTTTTTTCTTTTCCCATCAAATACAAGCGAAATGATTTGCCTGATTTATCGATCATTTTTCCGATTGCAAATTGATCGTCGTCTTTAGTTCCAGTTGATTGAATAAAGGCTTTTTGGACAGGATGTTCCTTAAGAAATTGTTGAACAGATTGCTCGGCTTTGCTCTTGGAATAATAACCTTTTGTTTTGCCGAGTGTTATTGAAATTTCTTCATCGAAATGAGAACTTAATTCAGAAATTTGATTGGTTTGAATGGATGAAATTAGCGGGTCAAATGTAGGATTTCCCAGCAATAATCCAACAGAAATCAAGCAAATTTGAACGAGTTTAAACATGTTTTCTGTACATCAAAAATGGAGCCAATTATCGGTTTCCGTTGTATCCCAACAAAAATTGTTTGATGAATTCATCGAGCTCTCCATCCAAAACACCAAAGGCGTCGGAGGTTTCGTATTCGGTGCGGAGATCTTTCACCAATTTATAAGGATGAAGAACGTAGTTTCGAATTTGAGATCCCCATTCAATCTTCAGTTTTCCGGCTTCAACTTTATCGCGCTCTTCGTTTCTGCGTCTTACTTCCAATTCGTACAAGCGCGATTTCAACATTTGCATGGCTTTTTCACGGTTGCCCAATTGGGTTCGTTCGGTTTGACAAACCACCACAATTCCGGTTGGTTTGTGCGTTAATTGCACCTTGGTTTCTACTTTGTTTACGTTTTGTCCACCAGCTCCACCCGAACGAGAAGTGTGCAAATCTACATCGGCGTCTTTGACTTCAATCACAATGTTATCATCGATCAGCGGGTAAACATAGACCGAAGCGAAAGAAGTATGACGGCGTTGGTTGGCGTCGAAAGGAGAAATTCGCACGAGACGGTGAACGCCGTTTTCGCCTTTCAAATATCCATAAGGAAATTCCCCGGTGATTTCCAAGGAAACAGACTTTACGCCGGCTTCTTCACCCGGTGTCATTTCCAACTCACGAACGGTAAATCTGTGTTTTTCTGCCCACATGAGGTACATGCGCATCATGATGCTGGTCCAATCTTGCGATTCGGTACCGCCGGCTCCGGAGTTGATTTCCAGAACGCAACCGAGAATGTCTTCTTCTGCACTCATCATGTTTTTGAACTCCAAGTCCTCCAACATTTTAAAGGTGGAGTTGTAGGCCGAATCGAGCTCTAATTCCGATGTTTCACCCATTTCTTTGAATTCCTTCAATACTTCAAGATCATCAAAAGAGCTTTTCAGATCATTGAATTCACCCACCCACATTTTATCGGATTTGATGGATCTCAATGTTTCTTGCGCCTTATTCGCATCGTCCCAAAAATCGGGAGCGGCCGAAAGGCGCTCAATTTCATTGATTTTCTCCAATCGCTCTTCAATGGAAAGGAACCCCCTTAAGTTGGAGATTCGGGTTCTAGCCTCCTCAAATTGCTCGTTCGTCATACGGGCGCAAAATTACGGATTTTTCCCCAAGAATTGGTTAAGGGTTTGGACTTCGATGGCTTTTTTAATCTTTCTTATTTCCTTTTTTGTCCCGTGGTAGATCACTTTTTCTCCTTGAAAGCTAAAAAAAGAAGGTAGTGAACTTGAGATGTTGATCTGGTCGGTATTCATGAAATTTAATCGATCTGATTTATCCAACAAATAAACATCTTTTTGAAAGTAAGGGGACGTAATGCTTAGGTTAAACCGATTTTTGCAATCGTCGTATCGGCATTTTTTTACCTTCCATTGTATATTTTCTGGAAGAAGCTGAAGATCTTTCGGACGTACAAACGTGAATTCTGAAGGGTATTCGATCATATCCTCACATCCTGGATACATGGTCGAGTAGTACAAAATGCACTCTTCCTTATGAAATCCTTCGATGGTATCCAGGGAAAACTCAAGGATTGGAAGGACAAAATCAGTGCCTTTAGTCCCTTCAAACCATTCTTGGTTGGGAACGATTGACCAACTTTTTAAAACTTTTCCATCTCGGTGAAAGAGTTGAATTTCGAAACTGGGTTCATCCTGAAGGGTATTTTTTGTAAACGGTGTTTTCCGAGTCCAAAAGAATTTAACCAGGTTTTCTTGGGTATCCACAACCAAAAAGTTATCGTTAAATGCAGTTTTTAGGTGTTCAAATAACGCTTTAGGTTTTCCATAATAATCTACAGCACTCCAGCTACTTACGGGCCAGCAATCGTTCCATTGCCAAAAGAGAGAGCCCATGCAATACGGGGCAGCTTTACGTTGGGCTGAAAGAGCCATTCCGATTCCTCTTGCCTGATTGAGTTGACTTAAATAAATCCAGTCCTCCAATTTTTCCGGTTTTGGGTAGTCGCGAAGAAGGTAGGTTTCAATCGTTTCATACCCGGTAGGGTGTTTTTGATGGGCCTTCAATTCAGGCGATTTCCAAAACATGGAACTATCGGAAACCGTTTTTTTCCAGGTGCTGAGGTGGGGTAGGGCTTGAAATCCAAATTCAGACATGAATCGAGGGACTTTTTGGGTGTATTTTTCAAAAGGTTCCATTCCCCACCAAACTCCCCAGTAGTGGCTATCGCCTTCGGTCATGCTTTTGGTGCGCCCCCAGCCGTAACGAGGAGATGAATGCACGTAGGGGGCGCTGGGATGATAATTTTGGACAATTCCGGGCAAAAGGCTATTGAACAATAACTGATAATCGGCATAAACCTTGGCTGAATCTTTTGGAGAATAACCGTATTGCTTTTGCCATCCCCAATTGAACCACCCCTCATCGTTTTCGTTGTTTCCACACCAAAGTGCAAGAGAGGGGTGATTTCGTATTCTTTTCACTTGCTCGGTAGCTTCTTCTTGTACCGAAAATAAAAATGACTTATCCCCCGGATACATGCCACAAGCAAAAGGGAAATCTTGCCAAACCATGATTCCCGCCATGTCACAATAATCCAACAACTCTTCGTCGGCGTAAAGGCCACCGCCCCAAATTCGAATCATGTTTACGCCGGCTTCGTTGAACTGAAAAAAGCGCTGATATCGGTTGTTGATTACCTTGGCCGAATCGAATAATCCAACGGGCCCAAAAGCCGATTCGGGGATATAATTGGCACCGGTAACAAAAACGGGAGTCTTGTTTACCACGAAAGAAAATCCTCCATTGGTGGTATCTAATTCAATCGTACGGACTCCAAAAATACAGCTTCTACTAATCGGATTTAGGGTGTCTTGAAGAATGGCAAAAGCTGCTTTGTACGTTTTTGCATAGTTAGAATTTGGGAACCATAATTCTGGATTTGGAAGAACCAGTTTTTGAGAAATGGTTGTGGTTCCCGGATTTAATAGCACATTGGTTTTTTGGTGAATATGGGTTGTTCCAAAATCTAAATCCAAGTTATCTCGCAAGAAAAATTCAACAGGAACAGCCAACGCAGAGTTGGAAACAACATCTGCATTCACTTGCACCCAAGCTGTATCCATGGTTTCATTCAGTTGGGTTTGAACGTGGAGATCTGAAATTCGGAACTGATCCCATCCTTCCAAAACAACCGGCTGGGTAATGCCAAATCCTGCAAGTCTCGGACCCCAATCCCAGCCGAATTGGTATTGCGGTTTGCGTACAAAAACGCGTTCATCCCCTGGTAAATAGGGTTGATGATTTTTTGCCAAAAATTTCCCTTGTTTTACCGCCGATTCAAAAGAAATAAGCAGTTCGTTTTTACCGGGTTTTAACCATGGTTTCACATCAATTCGATAAGTTCGAAATGCGTTGTCGGTTTGAGCAATGGCTTTACCATTCAAAAAAACTTGAGCATAAGTATCTAGCCCCTTGAGAATGATTTCGATGTTTGTTTTGGTGAAAATCTCTGGAGATGGAGTGAATAGGCATTTGAAGTAACCATCCCTTTCTTCAATCCATTGTACGTTTTTCTCATTGTCTCCCAATAGGGGATTGGGGATGAGTTGGTTCTCATACAAAGCACTGTAAATGGTTCCAGGTACTTGACATGGAAGCCATTGGTTTGCATGTGTTGCCGTTGATTCGTGGGAGGGTACTTTGAACGTCCAACCGGTTAACGTATCTGCAATTTGAGCGTTAGAAATTCCAAGGATGGAAAAGAAAGTAAGAAGCGTAATTATTCTGGGGTATAGTTGTTCCATCGTTTTTCTTTTACGAATCCGTAACATTTGATGTTCATTTTTTTTGCAAGTTCTACCGCCAAGGACGACGGTGCGCCGATGGCGGCGATGACTGGAATTCCGGCCGTTGCTGCTTTTTGGACCAATTCAAAACTCAATCGCCCGCTTACCAAAAGGATGGTTTGAGAAAGCGGAAGTTGATGGTTGATGAAGGCTTTCCCGATGATTTTATCCAATGCATTGTGCCTGCCTACATCTTCGGCTACCGATTGGATTTCCCCTAGGTTATTGAACAAGGCCGAAGCGTGAATTCCACCGGTGTGCTTGAAGGCAATTTGAGCTAATCGTAATTTTTCAGGAAGTTCGCCGAGAATTTCTTCATCGAATTTTAGGGAAGAGATGGAATAGGAGCAACGAGAATGGATGGATTCGATGGACGATTTCCCACATACTCCGCAGCTGGAGGTGGTGTAGAAATTTCGTTCCATGGAATGCTGCGGCCAGCTCCAATCGGTATTCATCCACACTTTGATGACGTTGCCTCGGGCTTCCAGAGGCGTTTGTTCGCAATGGCGAATTTCCAAAACTTCTGATGGGGAATCAATCATCCCTTCGGTGAATAAAAAACCAAGAGCGAGGTGCTTATCATCGCCCGGTGTTCGCATGGTTACCGATAGTGACTTTTCTTTTCGATTGTCATTTTGGCCGAAAATGATTCGAATTTCAAGCGGGGCTTCTTCGGCCAATAAATCCATTTCCGGTTGTTTAACCGAGTCGATGGTACGAACGATGGGGATGGGGCGGGCCAACATGATTCAACGAAATTACCTTGAAATGAACAAAAAATTGATTCTTTCCGTTAAGTTTGAAAAAAAATCCTATGAAGCATCTTTTTACCCTCCTTTTCGCAATGGTTTCAACCTTTGCATTCACTCAAAATAATCCCGATTTTTTCAGATTGGGTTCTCTGCCGTATGCTTACAATGCCCTGGAACCGTTCATTGATGCGGCCACCATGGAAATTCACTATACCAAACACCACCAAGCTTACGTGAATAATTTGAACAAGGCTTTGGCCGGATCGAAGTACGAGAAAAAATCATTGGAAGAAATGTTGTTAGTGGCATCAAGAACTGGGGATGCCATTCGAAATAATGCAGGCGGACATTACAATCACACCTTGTTTTGGAATGTTTTAGGGGTCAATCAACCTTGGAATTCTGAAATGCCTGTCGCTAAAGCCATCACTCAGCAATGGGGCAGTTTGGATTCTTTGAAGAAAATGATGAATCAGGGAGCGATGACTCGTTTTGGTTCGGGATGGGTTTGGTTGGTGGTAACACCAGAAAAGAAATTGATGGTGTGTTCTTCGGCAAATCAAGATAATCCAATTATGGATGCGATGAAAGAACGCGGAATTCCCATTTTGGGCATTGATGTTTGGGAGCATGCGTATTATTTGAAATACCAAAACAAGCGAAACGATTATTTGGGTGCTATTTGGAATGTGATCAATTGGGTTGAGGTGGATAAGAATTACCAAAAAGCGTTGAATGATCCATTTTTGAAGGTGATTGAAAAGGATGCGTGGATTGAATTGAAGGATTTTCACAAGGTGATGGCCCAAACTTTTCATCCTGCCGAGGAAGGCAATTTCGATCCAATTCGTTTAAGGGCAACAGAAATGGTGATGAAAGGCGAAGCCTTGAAAAACGGAAAGTTGCCCGCTTCATACGATTCCCCAAGCATTCGTAAGGCCTTGGAAGACCTGGTGAAACAAGCGAAAGTGGTGCAAGAGTTGGTGAGTAAACCAACCAAAAATGAAAAGATCATGTCAGAGCTCACCAAAGTTCACGATGCTTTCCACGTGGTGGAGGGTTTGTGCAAGGACGAATAACACCTACTTTGACCAACAACTGACAATTCCCTTAGTTGCTCCAAGCAGCATGAAATTAACTTTGCAGCATGAAAAAATCGCTGCTTGGTTTCGTTTTAATCATCTTTTTAGCCTCAATTGGCCTTGGACAAAATGCTATTCTTAAAGGAACCGTATTCAGCGATAAAGGAAAAGAACCATTGGTTGGAGCAACGGTTCGATTGCTTACTCAAAATTCTGCTTGCATTTCCGATGAAAATGGAAAGTTTGAGCTAAAAGTAAAACCAGGCATTTACAACGTGGAAGTTTCTGCTCTCGGTTACATTTCACAATTGGTTTATCAACTTGAATTAACTTCCGCAAAACCGACCTACTACGAATTCATTTTGGTGTCAAAAAGCCACGAAATGAATGCTGTTTTGATTACCGAGGATGCATTTTCCAGAACAAAAGAAAGTCCATTATCCATTCAATCGCTTTCAGCTTATGAATTAGAACGGATGCCAGGCTCTGCGTTAGACATTTCTAAAACCATTCGCAGTTTGCCCGGCGTTTCGCCCCGGGTTTCTTTTGGTTACAACATTGTCATACGTGGAGGAGCATCCAATGAAAACCGATTTTACTTGGATGGAATTGAAATTCCAAGTCTAACGCACTTTACCGTTCAAGGAACCTCGGGCGGTCCAAATAGCATCGTAAATGCTCGAATGCTCAAAAGTGCAGAATTGCACACCGGTGCTTTTCCATCCAATCGACCCAATGCGTTGAGTTCTGTTCTGGAAATGACTCAGAAAGAAGGGCGCAAAGATCGTTTTGGAGGAAGTTTCAACCTCGGTTATTCCGATTGGGGATTTCAATTGGAAGGACCCATGGGAAAAAAATCGTCCTTTTTCTTTTCAGCCCGAGAAAGTTATGTTCAACACGTATTGGAAGCATTGGGATTACCGGTAATTCCAACGTATTCCGATGTTCAGTACAAACAAGTTTACCGCCCTAACGACAAAAATGAAATTACCTTAGTCGCGTTGGGCGGTTACGATAAATATCGCCTAAATCGCACGAATAACGATTCGTCTGAAGCAATTCTGTACAACGTGGGATACATTCCTGAAGGTAATATTTATCAATATACCGCTGGAATTCACTACAAGCATTACCTTCCCAAAAGTGTGTATTCCGTGGTTTTTAGTCGAAATTGGACCTTGAACAAGGCCAACAAATACCGTGAAAACGTAACAATACCTGAGAATTTGTTGATGCGCTATCAAACGATTGAGGCAGAAAATAAATTTCGACTTGAACAAAAGGGATACGAAAGAGAGTGGGAGTGGGCCTACGGAGTAAACGGTGAAATAGATGAAATTAGAGCTTCTAACTTTTCCTATTTTACCCATCGCGATGCACGAATCGATACGATTGATTACTCCAATCAACTAAACATGTTCAGGTACGGTTTCTTTTCTAACATCGGTCGGGTTTGGGGAAACTTCAGCATGTCGGGAGGAATTCGCATGGATGCCAATTCCTACAATGAAAAAATGAGTCAATTTTGGCGGCAATTTTCACCTCGCCTATCGGCGTCTTTTCAGTTCTCTCCCCAATGGTGGATTCATGGAAATGCTGGAATTTATTACCAATTGCCCGCCTATGTAGTCATGATGTACGGTAACCAAGGATTGGAGAATCAGCCAAATTTGGATTACATGAAATCGCGCCAAATTGTTCTTGGAATAGAGCATAAAAATGAGCAAGGCTATCAGTTTAAAATGGAGGGTTTCTATAAAAAGTATAGCCAAGTTCCATTCTTGCTGTTCGATTCCATTTCCTTTTCGAATGCGAATGCCAATTATGTTTTAGTTGGAAATCAACTGGCAAATTCAACATCTTCTGGACATGCTTATGGTTTGGAACTACAAGCAAAACAGCAATTGAAAAAGAACTATTTTTGGATGTTTAATGCCACCTATGTGGTGAGTGAATTCTCAGATCGGAATGGGAAATGGGTGCCATCAGCTTGGGATAATCGGTATTTTTCAACAATTTCTTTTGGAAAAGTGTTCACCAAACATTGGCAAGTTGGTCTAAGGTATGGATACGCTGGTGGTAATCCCTATACGCCTTACGATATTGCTCTTTCCTCGCAAATGAGCGTTTGGGACATTAATCAAAGAGGGGTGTTCGATTACGCCAATCAATTGAATCAGGCTCGATTGCCGGGATATGGTCAGTTTGATTTAAGGGTGGACAAAACTTTTCATTTCAACAAAAAGAGTTTGAACCTTTTCATCGATTTGGCAAATGCCAATCGCAGTTCTTTGCCAGCAGTTCCCTATCTGATTTTGGAACGCAATGCCAACCATCAACCTGTTTTAGCTGGAAATGGGCAGTACCAAACCAAGCTCATCAATGCAGATACAGGAAGAATGATTTCCACTTTCGGGATCATGTTCGATTTTTAAGGTTGTTTCCACAGCATGATGTAATCGTTCATCTCATATCCGTTTCCAATTTCAAAGTCGGCCCATTTCTCAATTTTAAATCCATTTTTGAAATAAAAATTGATGGATGCAACATTCATTCGATTCACTTGAAGTCGAATTTCTTTGGCATTGGGGTACTTTTTGAGGATTTCTGAAAATACTCGTGAACCGATTCCGCCGCCTCGATTTTCTTTTTTGAGGTAAAATTTATGAATGAAAAATTGGCCTTCTTCACTTTCTGAAATTGAAAGATAACCGATTGGTTCCTCCGATTCTCCAATATTAAAAAAATGATTGCCGCTTTTCCATTCGTTTTCCAGCTTTTCACGATGATAAAATTGATCAAGCATGTAATCAATTTGTTCTTGAGTGATGATGCTTAGGTAATATTCATACCAAATTTCTTTAGCCATTGTTGCCAATTCGTGAACTTGATCCAGAGAAATGGGATGTAGAAGTGATTTCATGCAACTTATTTTAGTAAAGATGGCAAATTTCCAAAATGAAACATTGATTTTCCAAAATTGAGAATTATTTTTGAAGACCCATTCAAAAATATGCCACAAAATCCTTTTCGAGTATTCATTGTAGAAGATGATCCGTTTTATGGTGAAATTCTTTCCAACGCTGTTTCCAAAAACCCAGAGTGGGCCATCAGTCGATTCAGTTCTGGCAGAGAGTGCATTTTAAATTTGCATTTAGAGCCGGATTTGATTTCTTTAGACCATTCCCTTCCCGATGGGAGTGGAGATGATTTTCTGACAGATATTAAAGCGAATTCTCCTGATTCTTTGGTGGTGATTGTTTCTGCTCAGGAAGAGATTTCTACGGCAATTTCATTGCTTAAGGAAGGTGCTGACGACTATTTAGAAAAAAATGATGATGCACCTAACCGATTTTTTAATATTGTTTCCAAGCATTTTGAAACGGTTTCTTTAAGAAAACAATTGGCCGATTTAAGAGGAGAATTAACTTTAAAGTTTCGGTTTGATCAGATTTTAAAAGGAAATTCTCCAGCTATTTTAAATGCCCATCTCATGATGGAAAAAGCAGCAAAATCTGCCATCAATGTTTTGGTCATTGGTGAAACAGGAACGGGGAAAGAGCTTGTTGCCAAAGCCATTCATTACCATTCTGATCGACAAGACAAGCCGTTTGTTGTATTGCAGGGTGGTGGTTCCAAAGGGCATGAGCTAGATCTTGAGATGTTGGGTGCTGAAAAAGGAGCACTTCCATTGATTCAAGCTAGAAGAAAAGGTAAATTTGAAGAGGCAAATGGCGGTACTTTATTTATTGATGAAGTATGTAGTTTTGATTCCTCGTCGCAAGTGAAGCTATTGCGGATTCTTCGCGAAAAGGTGGTATATCGTTTGGGTGGAAATACACCCGTTCCATTTTCGGTTAGAATTATTGTTTCAACGAAGAAGAACCTTTTTGAGGAAGTGAAAAAAGGTAATTTTTTAGAAGATTTGTACTACACTTTAATGGGATTGCCCATTCATTTACCGGCATTGAAAGATCGATCGGAAGATATCATGCCGCTTGCTCGTTTTTTCTTAGATGAATATGCGGTTACTAACGAGGTTTCGAAATATAAAATCTCACCAGAAGCTAGTAAAAAATTAATCAATTATTCTTGGCCTGGAAACATCCGCGAATTGAAAAATGTTATCGAAATGGCCGCTGTCATGTCCAATACTGGAGTTATTCAGGAAACGGATTGCATTCTTACTTTAGAGAATGAACAAGAAAATTTATTCAATCAGGAATTAACGTTGAAAGAGTATAACATCCGGATTATTCAACGTTTCTTGCAGAAGTATGATCAGAATATTCCCGTTGTAGCTGAGAAGCTGGACATTGGAAAGTCAACTATTTACAGGATGTATCAAAATGGAGAATTAGCATGAAAGGGATTGTATTTACAGAATTAATGGAAATGGTTGAAGATCGATTCGGAATAGAAATGGTTGATCGAATTATTCAACCTAAAGAATTGGTTTCAAAAGGTATTTTCACCTCGGTTGGTACTTATCCCTTTTCCGATTTGGTGTCTATCCTTGGGCATCTTTCCCAAGCCACTGGTGCAAGTATTCCCGACCTAGAAAAGGTATTTGGGCAATATCTTGCTGGAAGATTTTCAAAAATGTATCTACCTTTTTTTCAAAGAGTGAATACGGTTTTTGAATTGCTTGATGAGGTAGATTCTTACATCCATATTGAGGTAATGAAACTTTATCCTGATGCGGAATTGCCTCAATTTGAAACAGTTCGTAAAGCTGATAACATGATTGAGATGATTTATCGTTCTCAGCGAAAAATGTTCCCATTTGCAGAAGGATTGATCGATGCAAGTGCACATTATTTTCAGCAAAAAGTAAAAATTCAAGTTTTAGAATGGAATTCTGATGGAGCAGAGGTTCGATTTCTTGTAGATGAATTAGCATGAGTCAGCACGAGATAGAAATTTACAAACGATTGCTCGAACGCGAGAGAAGTGCACGAAAAGAGGCAGAGCGTATTCTCGAAGAGCGAAGCATGGATTTGTATCACGCTAACGAAGAATTAAAACAGCTTAACCTTAATCTTGAATCTACGGTTGAGAAGCGAACCAAGGAAGTAGAACTCATTTCGAGGTTCCCCAATGAAAATCCTAATCCTGTTTTCAGGATTTCTTTTGATGGTTTTTTATTGTATTCCAATAGCTCAAGCGAAGAAATCATTCATTCCATCGCCCAGAAAAAAACGCATGGTTATTTAGGTCGCGAGTGGAAACGAGCTGCTCGTTTAGCCCAAATAAAAAAGAAATCATTTTCTATTGAAATTGAGGCCGAAAAGCGAGTTTTCCTTTTAAACATTTGTCCCATTTTTGAAGCCAATTACATCAACGTTTACGGAACGGACATTACTCGTTTAAGAGAAGCAGAAAAAATAGCCGATGAGAGCCAACGGCAGTTTGAACAGATCGTTCAAAATGCTTCCGATATTATTTTTAGAACAGATCAATCGGGAATGTTCATTTTTGTGAATCCCATGGCCTCCAAAATTTTAGGTTATTCCGATAGTGAGTTAATTGGGAATCATTTTTTGGATTTTGTGCATCCGAACTATAAAGACGAGGTTTATCAATTCTATGCTCAACAATTGGAAAGTGAACAGGATGTCTCTTATCATGAATTTCCGGTTGTTTCAAAGTCTGGAAAAGAAATTTGGTTAGCACAAAGCACCCAAATGATTTTTGAATCGAATGGAATTGTTCATATTACCTCTATCGCTCGTGATATTACTGAAAAACGGGAATCCGACCAAGCCGTATTGAATCTTAAAAATCGACTTGTTACCTTATTAAGCAATTTTAAATCAGGGGTTTTACTTGCCGATTCAAATGGTCGAGTTGAAACAACCAATGAATTTTTACTCAATTGGTTTCAAATAAATTCTTTGGATGTCAATAATCTGATTTCGTTTCATCAAATTTTTGATCACATCAAAAAAGAACTCGTGCATCCTGAGGAATTTGAAAGGGCCATTCAAGAAGATCTTCAGCAGCATAAAACTTCAGAAAGAAAACGATTTTTCATGAAGGATGGTCGAGTTTTTGATTTGGAATATACCCCGATCAAAACCACCCATGGTGAGAAAGGGTCCTTCTGGTTTTTTCACGATGTAACGGATGAACACAATGCCCAACTGCTGTTGCAATATTCCGAGGAAAAATACCGAGGAATCATTGAAAATCTTGAAATGGGGATCCTAGAGGTCGATAATCAAGAAAACATTCTCGTTGCAAATCCAATATTTTGTAAAATGGTTGGTTTTGATGTGGAAGAAATTCTAGGGAAAAATGCTCGAGCGTTGTTTCTTCCAACTGCCCAAGAAGTAGAAATTTTTGATAAAGCACTAAAAGAGCGAGAAAAAGGGATTTCCAACGTTTATGAAGCCATTGTTAAAAAGAAGTCGGGAGAATTGATCCCGATGATCATATCTGGAGCGCCAATTTTCGACCCCAATGGACAATTGGTAGGTTCTATTGGTCTACATGTGGACATTAGTTCTCAAAAAGAAACTGAAAAGGTTTTGGCTGAGGCTAAAGAACGAGCTGAGGCATCTTCGCATGCAAAAGAGGTGTTTTTAGCGCACATGAGCCACGAAATTCGTACCCCCATGAACGCCATCATAGGGATGTCATCCTTGCTTTCCAACACCGAACTCTCTGGAAAACAAAAAGTTTATTTGGATGCAATACGTACTTCATCCAAAAACCTTTTATCGATCATCAACGATATTTTAGACTTTTCTAAAATTGAAGCCGGCAAGTTGAATGTAGAAACCATTGGCTTCTCGGTAGATAAAATGGTCAAGAATGTTATTGGATCGGTTAATCATCTTGCAGCTGGAAAATCCATCATGCTTTCCTTTAAAATTGATCCTCAAATTGCACCCGTTGTTTTAGGCGACCCAACTCGAATCAATCAAATTCTCCTTAATTTGCTTTCAAACGCCATTAAATTTACTCCAGATGGTAAGGTAGAACTGATTGCTAAAGTCATCAAACAAGAAGGAAGCATTCAAAAAATAAGTTTTGAAGTGAAGGATACAGGAATCGGAATTGATCCCTCCAAAATCGACAAAATCTTTGAATCGTTCTCTCAGGAAGATGATTCGGTTTCTCGTAAATACGGAGGTACAGGATTAGGATTGACCATTTCAAAACAATTGGTTGAATTGATGCAAGGAAAAATTTGGGTAGAATCAACCAAAGGAATGGGTACTTCTTTCTTTTTCGAATTAAACCTGAATATTGGACAATTCAAGGACTTGCCCCACGATCAACATAACATTCCAATATCTACCAATTCATTGAAAGGCTTGCGTGTTTTAGTGGTTGAAGATAATCAACTGAATCAATTCCTTGCGACCACTATTTTGGAAGGCAAAGGAATTGTGGTAGAAACTGCAGGAAATGGTTTAGAAGCTATCGAATCCGTTAAGAATCAGAAATTTGACTTGATTTTGATGGACATTCAAATGCCTTACATGGGAGGGATTGAGGCTACTGAAAAAATTAGAAACGAATACCAAATAGCAACACCAATCATTGCACTTACAGCTAAAGCGCTTACAGGAGATGAAAAAAGGTATCATGAGGCAGGAATGAATGATTTCCTTTCTAAGCCTTTTGAACCCGAGATTTTAATTCAAAAAATTCAAAAAGTTCTTGAACTTGCAGATCCTCAACCGATCTTGACAAGCGAAATTCCTAAAAAAGAAAACAAAGTGACGTACTCCTTGGATAAAATAAAAGAAGTTGCTTCAGGCAATGATGAATTTATTGAAAAAATGATTTCCATTTTTGTGAAAAATACCCCTATGTTGGTTCAAAATATGCATGTTGGACTTCAAACAGGGGATTATGATCAAATTTACAGCATGGCCCATCAGTTGAAACCGTCCATTGATTTGATGGAGATTCAAGAAATTGCCCAAGTAATTCGAAGTATTGAAGAGTGTTCCAGAAATCGTATGGATTTGGATAGCCTTTCCGACAAAATCGACCAAGTTGATTCTGTTTTAGTAGAAGTGGTGAAACAATTGAAAACGGAGTTTGGAGTATAACGTTCAAGGTATTGTTTTCACCACAAAAAAAAGCCCTCTGAAATTCTTCGGAGGGCTTTTTAAATTATCGCTTTTGAATATTGATGTAATCTCGTGGACCATTTCCTAGGTACAACTGTCGAGGACGTCCAATGGGTTCTCCCATTTCACGCATTTCTTTCCATTGAGCAATCCATCCAGGAAGTCTACCTAAGGCAAACATCACAGTAAACATTTCAGTAGGAATTCCAATAGCGCGATAAATGATACCTGAGTAGAAATCGACGTTTGGATACAATTTTCTTTCAATGAAGTAAGGATCATTCAATGCGGCTTCTTCCAATTGCTTTGCAATATCAAGAACTGGATCGTTGATGCCTAATTTGGCAAGAACTTGATCGCACGATTGTTTGATGATTTTCGCACGAGGATCGAAGTTTTTGTAAACACGGTGACCGAATCCCATAAGTCGGAAAGGATCGTTCTTGTCTTTCGCTTTCTCAATGAATTTTTTTACGTCACCACCGGCAGCTTTGATGTTTTCCAACATCTCAATCACCTCTTGGTTAGCACCGCCGTGAAGTGGTCCCCACAAAGCGCCGATTCCCGCAGCGATTGCTGCGTACAAATTAACGTGAGATGAACCAACCATTCGAACCGTACTTGCAGAACAATTCTGTTCGTGATCGGCGTGCAAAATCAATAATTTATCCAACGCATCAACAATGATTGGATCTGGATGGTAATCATCTGTACGCAATCCAAACATCATCTGTAAGAAATTGGAAACGTAATTCAACTTGTTGTTGGGATAGTTGTAGGGATGACCCATGGATTTCTTGTAAGTCCACGCTGCAATGGTCGCCATTTTTGCCATCAGGCGATGAATGGTTACTTCAACTTCCTCAGGAGACGTCTTTGGATTTGCGTTGTTGGGATAGAAGGATGAAAGCGAGCAAATGACTGCCATCATTACACCCATGGGGTGAGTGTTGGATGGGTAAGCATCTAAAAACTTCTTCACATTTTCGTGAACCAGAGTATGATTCGAAATGGATCCCGAGAATTCGGCCATTTGCACATCTGTTGGAAGTTCACCGTGAATCAACAAATAAGAAACTTCTAGAAAGTTAGATTTTTCAGCCAACTGTTCAATGGGATAACCGCGGTATAAAAGAATTCCTTTATCTCCGTCAATGAAAGTGATCTTGGATTTGGTGCTTCCGGTGTTTTTGTAACCCGAATCTAAGGTGATTAGTTCAGACTCACCCATTAAATTGGTGATGTCTACGGCTTCGTCGCCCATGGTTCCGGGATGAACATTTAACTCGTAAGTTTTCTCGTTGTAGGATAGTGTTGCTTTGTTCGACATGGCTGTCTTTAATTTTGGCTCGAAATTACAAAAAATATGTCTCAGATACAATTCTATAACGGAGGATTTCGTTTTTTTGTTTTACACATTTTGATTTTCTTGAAAAAAGAAGCGAGTTTTTTGTTCCAGCCGAACCTAATGTTCCTTCTTCTATTTTGCAATACGTACCTTTGCACAAAAAAATAGAATTCATGAAGTCTTGGTTAACCATTTCTGATCATTCAGATTTCTCCATTTATAACTTGCCATTTGGTTCATTTTCAACCCCTAACCTTGATCAAAGATTGGGTGTTGCCATCGGCGATTCCATTGTTGATTTGAAATCATGTGCACAAAAGGGCTTGTTTCAACATGCTCCATTTGCTTCCGTAACTTTGGAAGAACCTATTTTAAACAATTTTATGGGTTGTGGAAAGGAATCTCGCGTTTGGTTGAGAAATTGGTTGCAACAACAACTCACCCATACCGATTCTGAATTGTACGCTCATAAAGACGAACTTTTGTGTCCCATGGAATCGGCGAACTTGCATCTTCCCGTTCATATTGGGGATTACACCGATTTTTACAGCTCCGAAGATCACGCTAGAAACGTGGGGAAAATGTTTCGAGATCCCGAAAATGCTTTGTTGCCCAATTGGAAACACTTGCCTGTTGGTTATCACGGTCGCGCAAGTTCCATTGTCGTTTCAGGAACCAACATCCACCGTCCTAAAATTCAGTTTCTGCCCGCAGGCTCCGATGTTCCATCTTTTGGGCCGAGTAAAATGATTGATTTTGAGTTGGAAATGGCTTTTTTGGTTTCAAGAAATACCGAATTGGGAGAACAAATTACTACCGACGAGGCCGAGGATTCCATTTTTGGGTTGGTTGTTTTCAACGATTGGTCGGCAAGAGACACTCAACGTTGGGAGTATGTTCCTTTGGGCCCTTTCTTAGCTAAAAACTTTGGTAGCGTTATTTCCCCTTGGATTGTAACCATGGAAGCTTTGTCACCATTCCGTGTAGTCGGTCCTACTCAAGAGCCTAAGGTGTTGCCTTACCTTGAATACCGTCAAAACATGCATTTCGATGTGAATCTTGAAGTACTTCTTCAACCAGAAAACGGTAACGAAGAACTGATTTCAAAATCGAATTTTAAGTTCATGTATTGGAATATGGCTCAGCAATTGGCTCACCATACCGTTAACGGGTGCAATGTTCGGATTGGAGATATGATGGCTTCTGGAACCATTTCTGGACCAACGCCAGATTCCTTTGGCTCAATGTTGGAATTGGCTTGGGGCGGAAAAAATCCGATTACTTTGAAAGATGGATCATCCCGCGCTTCCATTCAAGATGGTGATACCGTTATCATGCGAGGATTTGCAGAAAAAGATGGAATTCGGGTTGGTTTTGGAGAGTGTAAATCAAAAATTTTACCAGCAATTTAATCGGTATGGGATTTTGGGATTTTTTTTCAGGAAAGAAAAAAGAAGCACTCGATCAAGGGCTTGAAAAAACGCGCGAAAATGTCTTTACCAAAATTGCAAAAGTTTTGGTTGGAAAATCATCCGTAGACGATGAAGTGTTGGATCAGTTGGAAGAGATTTTAATTACTTCCGATGTAGGTGTTGAAACAACTTTAAAAATTATTGAGCGTATTGAAGAACGAGTTAAACGAGATTCGTACGTTGGCAGCGATCAGCTGCAACAAATTCTTCGGGAGGAAATTGCTCAATTGCTTTCTGAAAATGAAACAACGGAGTGGGAAGATTATACCATTCCCGCCGGAAATCGCCCTTACGTATTAATGGTTGTTGGCGTGAATGGAGTAGGGAAGACCACCACCATTGGAAAACTGGCTCACATCTACCAGCAAAAAGGATACAAGGTGGTGATTGGTGCTGCAGATACCTTCCGCGCAGCGGCCGTGGATCAGTTGGAAGTTTGGGCCAAACGCGCCGGATGTGGGTTTGTGAACAAAGGAATGAATGCCGATCCCGCTGCAGTGGCTTTCGATACCGTTAAGTATGCGGTAGATAACGGGTATGATTTGGCGATTATTGATACAGCAGGACGTTTACACAACAAAGCCAATCTCATGCAAGAACTCGGTAAAATTAAACGGGTGATGTCCAAGGTGATGGATGGTAAACCCGATGAAGTTATGCTGGTACTCGATGCCTCAACGGGGCAAAACGCCATGAATCAAGCCAAAGAATTTACCGCAGTAACCGACGTGGATAGCTTAACGATGACCAAGTTGGATGGAACTGCAAAAGGAGGAGTTGTGATCGGAATATCTGATCAACTTAAAGTTCCCGTAAAATACATTGGAGTTGGCGAAGCTATCGATGACCTTCAGATCTTCAATAAAAAAGCTTTTGTTGAATCGTTATTCGGAAAATAAATAAAAGAGCCAGGTTTCAATCTGGCTCTTTTTCTTAAAAGGACTTTCGCAATGAAATTTGAAAATTTCGACCTGCTGCGTTGATCCCGCTCGCAAAAACACGGTATTGGGTATCAAAAATATTCTCGATACCACCTTGAACAACAATACCCTTTACAAGAGCAACCCTGCATTTTAAATGAACGACCATCCAAGCCGGCATGCCAGCTGCTGGTGCATATTGCTCGTTATCCTCCCCATTTAATAAATAATCCCGAATGTCTTTTTTTCCTTGGTAATAAAATTGACCCCAAATGGCAATTTTTCCAACATGGTAATTGACATCGGAAGAAATTTGCAAAGGAGGAATATGGTCTAGCGGAGTGGTTGTGTCTCCAACAATAATCCTTCCACGGGTATAGTTAGCCCCTATGTTCCAGGTTAAATGAGGGGTGATTCTCCAAGACAACTGACTATTTCCGCCCAAAACAAATGCTCGGCGCTGATTTTGATTGGCGAAAACCGCACTTAAAACACCATCGTAAACGATGGAATCTTTGCCTTGGTACTGAAACGGACTGGTTACAATGGCATCGAAAAACAACGTTGCGTAAGCATGGGTTTCCCAGACCAACTGTTTGCTCATTCTCGTAATACCCAAGTCGGTAGTCCAGGTTTTTTCCGGTTTTATGGATTCGTTGGGTACGATGATATTTCCTTTTGCTGTTTCAAATATTTTTCCAAGGTCATCAATGTTAGGAGCTCGGAATCCCGTGGAGGAAAACAACGTGGTTTTCCATTGCTCTACTTCCTCCATTCCTTTTGAAAAAAAAGCTAACCCCGCATTTCCAGAATAGGTAAGGTTGTTTTGTTGAATGGATGAAAAGGGAAATTTGAAGAATATGGAATCGGTCAATTGACTTGAAAGCATGGAATATCCGAGGCGCCCTCCCCATTGACTTTGCACTTTTGGCGACCAGTTGTACTTGTTTTCAAGGTAAATTCCTGCTTGATGCATGGAATTTTTTCCATTAGGATATCGGGTGTCGAGGGCAACTTGATTTCCGGAGGAAAGCTGGGTTCGGTTGGCGGTAGATTCCAAGAAATTCAAATAAACATCACCTCCGACCACCGTGGTTTGATTGCCGTTTTTTCGTTCGGCCCAAGCTTTCGTTCCCCAAACGTTAACGTTTTCATTTCTACGATCCAAGTTATTCGATTGAAATCGGCGTTGAAAACGACTTTCTTCAACGTGTTGGAAATTCAATCCAACATGAGTAGTTTGAAAATAAGCCGATTCATTTTTTCTTACTCGATCGTAGGCCAATAATGATCGTACTTGTGGCCCATAATACCATTCTGCGAATTTTGGGGTTCCTTGGGCCATTTCAGTAAGCCGATCATACCTCGGAATATTGGAAGAATTGGAGAACTGAAGGTTGAGATGATGCAGGATATGCTCGTTTTTTCGAAAAGCAATTTTTTCAATAAAATCGAATTGAGAATATGCCGAACCGGATTGTAAATAAGGATTAGCATTTGGAATGATGGAATCAAGACCCTGATTTCGAACGATGGAAAATGGTCGTAATTGGTAGTCTTGTTGGTAAAAATGATTGAGATTTCTACCTGATTTTAAGTCACCGAAATCGCTCCATGTTACGGCTGTATTGAACGACCATTTTCGATTAAATTGGGAGATTTGAAAGTGATTTTGGGTGCTTTGGTTTACCGATTGAAAGGAAGTAGAAATTTTTCCTGTCCATTTGAAGCGTTCTTCCATTGAAAATTTCGGCAGCAAGGTCGTAACCGAAACAACTCCACCGAGAGCATCGCTGCCAAATAGGTTGGAGGAAGCCCCAAGATGGAGATTGATCTCGTGTAAAGCAAACGGATCCAATGTAATGATGTTCTGCAAATGCCCCGATCGGTAAATGAGGTTATTCAAACGCACCCCATCGATGTAGAGCAAAACACGACTGGCTTCAAAACCTCGAAGAGTAATGCTACCGCCACCCTGCTGACTTTTTTGGATGAATGCGTTGGTGTTTAGCAGCAGGGCATCGGCTGTGGTTGCCGACATGGACATTTCAATTTTTTTTGCATCAATGGATTGGATAGGCTGGATGCTCGAAACGTTTCTTTTCAAAAAGGAATGGGTAGATATTTCTACCTCTTGAATGGTCATTTTGGGAATACTATCGAATTTTTCTTGTCCCCATAATGATGCAAAGGAGCATCCCAAGAATGCCCCCATGATGATTTTTTTCATAAGCTTGATGTTTTTTTTGATGTTTTAATTCTGAAAGGAATGCATCAAGCTTCTGGAGGTGGAGAATGGGTATTTGTTGAAATAAATAAAAGTGGTTTGATTTTGTTATGAATCGTTCTCTTTTTTTCTTCAATAGAAATCAAAAAAGGAAACGGATTTGAAAAATCACAAATCCAAATCAATGAAAAGGAATGATTTGATTTTCGTTCGTTTTTTTGCTTTTTAGCCAGCGTTTTTAACGATTTCCATTGGGTGTCGTGATGATCTTTATAAACCTTGAAAATGGAATATCCGCAGGAGTCAGATTGTTCAATAACATCATAGAACTCTCCATCGAGAACAAATTCCTGCTCGTCTTCCCATTCGATCTTTTGCAAGTCAGAGGGACCAAAGGTGAACTGGAAATTAGCATTTTTTATCTCCCACCAGCCTTGACTTTGAAGGTTCGAGATGATTCTTTTGGATGAATTTTTTTGGAAAACAAGGGAATAAAATGGAAAAGACAAGACACACCCTAAGGTAATCATCCAAATTATTCTGCTTATCCAATTATTTTTCGCCACTCGAGGTGTTTTTCAAGAGAAAGGTAAGCAAGGATTTTAATGCTAACAAATTCAAATCTTCTTGGTGTTGAATCTGAATACATCCTTTTGAAGTGGAATAATGGGGGAATTGCGAAACGAAAAATTCAACCCCCTTAGATCCTGGGTAAAGGCCAATATGGTTTTTAAATGCTCCATAATGGAAAATATTCTTCTTTTTTTTAAATGTTGGAATTCCGTAAGAAATGCATTCGGTACAATCTCCCAATATTTCTAAGGCTGTTTTCCGAATGATGAGCATTCTTTCTTGAACCTCCTTTGGATGATTCAAATAATAACCTTTTATTTCAATGGGCAGATGGTCTAACATGCGAAAGTTCCAATTGATTGATGGCATTTGGTTTTAATCCTTCCCATTTCTTTTGAGTAAATCGAACAACCTGGTCGTAATAAAGAACAATTACAGGAGATTCTTGGATGATGAAACGTTGCAATTTTGCAGCCAATACCTCGCTTTCTCGTTGCTGGGAAATTTGGGCGTATTCTTGAAAGTGATGGTCGTAAATGGAATTTGAAAAATGGGTGGTATTGGGGCCTTGGGGAGAAAAATTTTTGGAATAGAATAGCTGAAAATAGTTTTCGCAATGGGGGTAATCGGCAATCCAACTGGCTCGAAAAAATGCCGCCTCTCCGCTTTTGATGGCTTTCCTTAATTGTGCAGGCGGCATGCTTTCAACTTCAACAGGAATCCCCAACTTTTTCCACGAATCCTGAAGAAACAAACACAAGTCCAAATACGTCGGATTGGTCCACAACTTAATCTTGGGTAAATTCTTGCCGTTTGGGAATCCTGCTTCTTGCAGCAATTTGAGTGCAAGTTGGGGTTGGAAGCGATTCTCATCCAACAACGAAGAGTCAAATCCTGGTAACCCTGGAGGAATCATGCTGGCCGTTCCCGGAATACCGATGTTGTTCCTTAAATACTTTAACATGTTTCCGCGATCAAATCCGCAAGCCATGGCCTTTCGAACCAAGGGGTTTCTGTAGGGAAGGGGGCATTTTTCCGACATGGAAAATCCTAAATATTCGGTGTTGAGGTAGGAGCTTTTTAAAAGGTTGATTTTTCCTCTCAATGCCGGTTGAAGGTTTCCATTTTTATCCAATAACTTGTCTTTGTAGGCAGCATCCAATCCGTTGATGAAATCCAAATTGCCCGCAAGAAAAGAAATGAACTCCGAAGAACGGTCTGGGATAAATGTAATTTTCACGGCATCCAAATAGGGGAGTCGAACTCCTTCGCTATCGGTTTCGTGGTAGCGTGGGTTTTTGTGCAAAATTAATGCTTCACCCGGCCCGTGTTCGAAAACTTGAAAAGGACCTGTGCCAACCGGGTGAGTTGCGAAATCTTTGTTGTTTACCGTTTCTTTAGCAACTACCGAAGCGTAGGGCATGCTTAATAATCCAAGAAATGGGGCAAAAGGTCTCCTCAATCGAATGATAAAGGTAGAGTCGTTGGGCGCCTCGAACGGGTGAAGTGAATCTACTTTTTCGTTGAAAATCCACGCTCCAGAAGATGCTACTTCCGGATCCATAACTCTCTGAAAACTAAACAAAAAGTCATGGGCATTGAAAGCTCTACTTTTAAATTTTAGTTTGGGCGATTCGTGAAAATAAACATCCCTCTTTAGATGAAAGGTGTAGGTCTTTAAGTCGGCAGAAATTTCCCAACTTTCGGCCAAATCGGGCAACGGTTGTAGGTGTTGATCCAACTTTACCAAACCATTGAAAATTTGATGGGTGGTCCAAATGGCCGATTTATCTTTAGCAAATGCAGGGTCTAACGTGGAAATTCCCGAGAAAATATTCATCGTAAAAACCAGCTTATTTTCGTTTTTTGAACGAGGGGTGTTGCATCCACCAATTATCCACATCGTGGATAAAAAGAAGAGGAATGCGTGGGCAAAACTGAGGGGTTTTTGTATTTTTGAAGTGCTCATTCGTTGAACAAACTTAGCGCTCATTCAACTGAAAATCAAGTTTTTTTACATTTCGGGAAGGAAAGAGGGAGTGAGAATGAATGGTAGATCGTAGACTATATGGGTAAAATTATTTGTATTGCAAATCAAAAAGGTGGGGTCGGAAAAAGTACCACAGCCATCAATTTAGCAGCATCTCTCGCGGTGTTGGAGCAAAAAGTATTGGTGTTAGATGCTGATCCTCAGGCCAATTGTACCAGCGGATTAGGCATTGATCCTAAATCGATAAAGAAAGGATTGTACGAATGTTTGATGGGAAGCGCTTCTGCAGAAGAGTCCATCATTCCAACAGAAACCCCTAATTTGGATTTACTACCTTCCCACATCGACTTGGCTGGAGCGGAGGTGGAATTGATTAATCGGGATAACCGTGAAAAAGCGCTTCAGAAAATCTTAGCACCCATCAAGTCAAAGTACGCTTACATCATCATCGATTTACCACCGTCTTTGGGTTTGACCACCGTAAATGGATTAACGGCTTCCGATTCTGTTCTCGTTCCTATTCAGTGCGAGTATTTTGCATTAGAAGGAATGGGGCAGCTATTGAATACCATTAAAATTGTTCAAAGCCGTTTGAATCCAAATTTGAAAATCGAAGGATTTTTATTAACCATGTTCGACAGCCGTCTTCGACTAGCTAAACAAGTGGTGGATGAAGTTAGAACTCACTTCAATAACATGGTTTTTGAAACCATCATCCACCGAGTTGTTCGACTTTCGGAAGCGCCTTCTTTTGGAAAACCTGTTATTCTTCACGATGCATCTTCTACCGGCGCACAACAATACCTTGCTTTGGCGCAAGAAATTCTTCAAAAAAATGCTTCCTTTAAATCATGAGTAATCCCAAATCTGCACTCGGACGTGGGATCGGAGCCATCTTGCCCGATGCCAAAGAGATCCTTGCCCAACCTGCTGCTTCGGCCTCAGGAATGTCAACCATTCCCATTCAGCAGGTAGAAACCAATCCGTTTCAACCCCGAGCAACATTTGAAAAAACGGCTTTAACTGAGCTTGCGGAAAGTATTAAAATTCACGGGGTTATTCAGCCAATTACGGTTCGCCGTTTGAATGCCTATTCGTATCAGTTGATCTCCGGGGAACGCCGTTGGAGGGCTTCGCAACTAGCTGGTCTTACCGAAATTCCCGCTTACGTTCTCGAAACCGACGATCAAGGGATGATGGAAATGGCCTTGATCGAGAATATCCAACGGGAAGACCTCAATGCCATTGAAATTGCCATCTCCTACAAACGATTGATCGAGGAATGCAATCTGTTGATGGATGATCTTGCTGCTAGGGTAGGGAAAGAGCGCTCAACCGTAAACAACTACGTTCGTTTATTAAAACTCCCACCGGAAATTCAATTGGCGATTCGCGACAAAAAGATTTCTATGGGTCACGCTAGGGCCATCATCAATGTAGAACATGTGGATGAACAACTCTTCATTTTCAATCAAATCCTTGAAAAAGGGTTGTCGGTTCGACAAGTGGAAGAATGGGTTCGTCAGGCAGGGAAGTCTGCTCCTAAAAACGTAGAGAAAACCAGTGTTCCTCCTGTTTATCAGCAATTAGAAGGCCAGCTTTCTGGACTTTTGGAAGCGAAAGTGGCCATTAAAGTCAACGCAAAAGGGAAAGGCTCGATTTCCATTCCTTTCGCTAGCACTGCCCACTTGAATAAAATCCTTGAATACTTTAAAAAGTAATGCTGAAGTTCGGATTGGCCCTGTTTTTTACGTTGGTTTCTCTGTTTCTTCAGGGCCAAACCATGGATTCTGTTATTCATCACAGTCCCAAAAAAGCCGCTCTTAAATCGACCTATTTACCGGGGCTGGGTCAAGCCTACAACCAGCAATATTGGAAGATTCCAGTGGCTTATGCTTTGATGGGAGGAGCCCTGTTGTATCATTTTGATCAAAAAAAAAATTACGATTTGGCTCGATTAAATTATCAATCCAAATGGTTTTATGAACAAAATAAGGCAACTCAGCCGCAATTGATTGATCCATTCCCTTCGTCTTCTCTCAGTTCCCTTTCGACCGAGAAATTAAAGTTGAAAAATTCAAAAGACCTTGGGATCATTTTATTGGTTTTGGCATACGGACTTCAAATTGCCGATGCAACGGTAGATGCCCATTTGTTTGAGTTTAATGTATCTGATGATTTGTCCCTTCGTCCCACATTCAACTTCGATGGTGCAACCAATTCAACGCAATTGGGTTTATCTTTGAGAATCAGATGAAAATAGCATTAGTAGGATACGGAAAAATGGGTCAAACCATTGAGCGTTTAGCCTTGGAAAGAGGTCACGATATTGTGGCCAAAATTGATCTTGATTCTCCACGCGATTTAAATCAGGCAGATGTAGCCATTGAATTTACCCGCCCCGATGTGGTGTTGGATAATTTAAAATGGCTATCCGAAGCGGGTGTTCCTACTGTTGTTGGAACCACCGGTTGGTACCAACATAAAGCCATGGTTGACGAATGGTACCATTCGAATCAAGGGGCTTTGTTTACTGCCTCTAATTTTAGCATCGGGGTAAATTTGTTTTGGGAAGCTTCAGCTTTTCTTTCCAAATTATTTGATCAACATCCCCAATATCGCGCCTCCTTGCACGAAATTCACCACACGCAAAAGTTGGATGCACCCAGTGGTACGGCCATTACAACTGCCGAAGTTGTTCTCCAGCATTCTTACTTGGAAAAGTGGATTCATGGACCATCTTCAGAGGCCAAAACTTTGCCGGTTACCCACGATCGAATCGATCATGTTCCTGGAACACATACCTTGGCTTTTACGAGTGGCGTGGATGAAATTCGAATGACTCACGAGGCGTTTTCTAGAGATGGATTTGCCAATGGAGCGATAGATGCTGCGGAATGGTTGGTAGGAAAAAAAGGAATTTTTGGAATGAAAGACTTGCTCGGATTAGGAGCATAATGATAAAAACATGGAATTAAATAAATTTGAACCGACTCCCGTTGATCAATTATCGCCTTTGGCCAAATGGTTTCATCGGATTTTCCCATTCATGGATCGTTTAACCGAGCGCCAGAGAAAATGGTTCATTGGAATCACCCTTTTCAATGTTATAAGTTTTATCTTGTTAACCACCATTGCTGGAGCCGGATTGGTTAATCCGCTGATTTTATTGGTGGTATTGCAAGGATTTAACTTCTGGTATTACGTTACCATTCGCAACGACATTCCAAAAACAAAAGTTCGCGATTGGGTTGATACGATTTCCTTTGCCGTGGTTGCAGCGACGTTCATCCGTACTTTTTTCATTGAAGCATACACTATTCCAACATCATCCATGGAAAATTCGTTGTTGGTGGGTGATTTTCTATTTGTGAGTAAAATGAGTTATGGTGCTCGTGTCCCCAATACCCCACTTTCTTTTCCATTTGTTCACAATAAATTGCCCTTTGTTGATGGCAAATCTTATCTGAAATTGGTTCAATTGCCCTACAGCAGAATGCCAGGATTTGGAGCGGTTCAAAGAGGAGACGCGGTGGTTTTCAATTATCCTATGGAAGATTGGCACCCGGTTGATAAAAAGGAAAACTACATCAAAAGATGCGTGGCCATTGCCGGAGATTCGTTGGAAGTACGCAACAAGCAGGTTTTTATCAATGGAAAACCACAAGGGTACAATCACCCCGAAAATCTTCAATACAAATACTTCCTCTATTCCAACCAACCGTTGGATATTCAACAATTGCACGATGATTTTTTGGTGAATATTGATGCTAGTTCCGGAAATGGTCCGATGGAAGGGCACGAAACCATCTATTTATTCGATTTAAATCAAACTCAATTGGAAGGATTGAAAAAGTTGAAATCCATCGATTCGGTTCGTTTGGCCTATCCGTTTACAGCAGGTTTCCCCGATCCTTCGGTTTTCCCAGGATCTCCGGAATTATTCAATTGGAATCCTGACTTTTACGGACCTATTTGGATACCTAAGGCGGGTGTTACTATTCCACTAAACGAAAAGACATTAGCACTTTACGAAAGAGCCATCACCGTGTACGAAGGAAATAAATTGGAATGGGTAAACAATCAGTTTCTACTGAATGAAAAGCCAACCACTACTTATACCTTCAAAATGAATTATTATTGGATGATGGGAGACAACCGACACAATTCTTTGGACTCTCGATTTTGGGGATTTGTTCCTGAAGATCACGTCGTTGGAAAAGCTGTTTTCATTTGGTTGAGTATGGATCGTTTTTCAAAAGGAATGGGCATTCGTTGGAATAGAATGTTCCATACGGTAGATCACTAAAAACTGATTCGATTTCCGAAACCCAACGTTTGAGCCAATTGCTCACCATGGAATTCACCGTGGGAGTCAAATTTTACTTGGGGCGCAAAAGGATCTTGCTGTAAAAAAAGGTCGGAATAACCGCCCTCCAAGCCAATTAAATTCTCGACTTGTTGAGCAATCAATAAGCCGGCATGACCCAAAAGTGAAGTCTCGCCCACTTGTGAACCAACCACAATTCCGTATCCGAGTTTTTCTGCTTTCTTCAATATTCGATAGGTTGACTGAATACCACCCATTTTTGAAACCCTTAGATTGATCCAAATTTGGGGAGAAACACTCGAATATTTGTCCAAATCTTGTTCATGAATGGCCATTTCATCCAGGATAACTGCTTGGTCAATTTGTTGAATGAGTTGTATTAAATCATCGGGTGATTTCGATTCCAATGGTTCTTCCAAGGCCTCAATTCGAATTGGAATTCGACCTAGGTAATCGACGACTTGCTCAACGGATGAAAATCCATTGTTTGCATCCAATCGAATGGATAAATTAGAATTTTGATCGATGAGCCAACGGAGTTTTTCGAAATCTGCATCTTGATTTCCAGATATTTTTACCTTGAACGAAGTAAATCCCCAATCCAAGTGGGCTTTGGCAAGGGATTGAAAGGTAGCCAAGGAACCATCGCCGAGAACCGCAGTAAATTTAAAGGTATTGGTTAGGGATTTCCATCCCAAAATGGTGGACACCGGGCTTTGTAATTTTTTGCTGTAGCCGTCAAAAAAAGCCAATTCAAGCGCACAAAACGCTGCCGGATAATTTTCAATACTCGCCTTGTGCGCTTGGCAAAAAGCATTCCATGAAGCTAAATCGAAAAAAGGAATTCCCGGCTTTAACCATGCATGAATTTGTTGGGTTGCCGATTCACACGATTCTCCAGAAACGTAAGCACGAGGGCAACTTTCGCCCCATCCATCCCAATCATCGCCAACCAATCGAACCAAAATGGTTTGACTTACCGAACGGGTTGCCGAATGATGTTTAAAGGCTACTCGAAATGGGATTTCGAGGTTTTCTACCAAATAATTCGTAATCATGCCAAATAATTTCGCAAGGGGATGGTGTACTTCGACGCGTATTGTAGTAGGATGGTTTTGAATTGAGATTCATTTTGCCCCGCTTTCACGCCCATTTTTTTTATTTGGTCATAGGTGCCATTTTTCAATGGAAAGATGATTAATGGATGAAGTCGCCCGCTATTGCGTTTCTCGGCATATTCGGAGTTGTTGCGGGCGATGGCCTCGTCCAATTGATTGGCAAGTTGTTTCAAATCATGCGGCGGATTTTCAAATTCCAGGTATGCTTCGTATTGGGATTTTTCTTCATTGGCCAAAACTTGAGCAAATGCCAAGGATAGCTGAAGCTGATTTAAAGCGGTTAATACCTGTCCTTCATGCAATTTTTCTCCTGTAATATTGGTGATTCCATTTCCTTTTTGAACAAAAACAATCAATGGCATTTTATCGATAAATCCTACCACCTTAACGATATCGTTCATGGCGTAGCGAACCAAACCCGATGGGGTGGTAACAAAAACATAATACTTTTTGTGAATTTCTAATTTCCCAAGTGTTAGGAAATCCATCTTCCCATTTTCAAAAAGCTCTTCCTCAACAAATTCGAAGAAGTTTAAAAAATAGGTGGGAACACCTCCTTGGGTTTTTAAATCCAAAGTAACGCTTCCTCGAAATTCACTAGAAAGGTATCCGGGATCAATAATCGTTGTTTCAGACGGAATGAGGGCCTTTGCTGCATGGAGTGCAATTCCACAACTACCGCCAGTCCACGTGTTGAGCAACCTCAGGTAGGGCCAGATATCCGAAAAAGAAATGGAATCTTGTTGGAAAATCATTTCTAACTCCTCTAATCGGCTTAAAGTTGGTTTTAGGTTCTTTTGAACTTTTGCACGGATGTTAGCTGGAATATCTGACGAAGTTGAAATGGTTTTTGATTTCAAATCATGCAATAAATCCTTTTTTCTAAGGTTTAAAATTTGGTTCAATTTCAATACGGTAGATGGATTTGCGGTACCAATGTAGGTTACATGTTGATGTTGAATACCAAGGAGAAGGATGATGTAGTATTTGTCCTCAAAGTTTTCTATTTCAAAGACAGAATGGGGAACAACGTATTTGTTTTTTACCATTCTCGGCATGTTCTTGTAAAAATGCCCGGACGCAGATCCGATGGGAACAGGTAAATCTGAAATCGGTTCCTGCGCCGGACTAACGATACCTAAAATTTTACCGGAATATCCTTTTCGTTCCAGATTGTACTGAAAACTTAAGGATAAATTTTGACTGTATTTGAGACCATCCAAAACCGATTGGGTTACTGGAATGAGTTTGGGGGTGTTGGTGCTTCCACTGGTTTTGTTTAGAAGGATTAGCTTTTCAGCGACAAAAACCTGATTTTCTGGCTCATGTATTTGCTGTAAAATCAGTTCTCGAAATGCCTCATAATCATGAACCGGTACGGCTTTTTGAAAATCTTCAATGGAATGAATATTTTGATATTGATATTTTTTTCCAAGCTCCGTAGAAGCATTTTGTTTCAGGAATTTTTGAAGAACCTTCCATTGCTCTACATCGGGATTTTTGCAATGTTCGAAAAAGGGAGGATGCAGATTTTTCTTTAATCGGTTTACCTTCAAATCCATGATTCTGTTGATCAATAGGTCCAGTAGGCCGAGATGAAATTTGGGTTTTTTATCGAGTTGTTTCACGAATGGAGCCGTTAATTGGCCATCGAATGCTTGTGGATAGTTGCGATTAAAGAGGCCAATTTCATTGATGGGTTTTTGAGGATTGTAATAAGAACCAAAAAGAAGATCCCAAAGAATGATGTTATTTCCATAATTGTTGTTCGATTCATGAATCTCTCGGGCGTGGTGCCAGCGATGAAGATCGGAACTCGAAATCAGGTAATTCAGCCAACCAAACTTCAACTGAATGTTGCAGTGTTGGAAGAATCCGTTAACGCCGTACAACACCAAATGAAAGGCAAGCACTTCTTTAGAAACCCCCAACAAGAGGAAGGGAAGAACATCTAAAATAAATTGAAATAGTTTTTCAACGGGATGAAAACGACTGGTATTGAGCCAATATAGTTTTTCAACCGAATGGTGAACGGCATGGAATCGCCAAAAGAATGGAACGGTATGACTTAATCGGTGAAGCCAATACCTGAGAAAATCGGAAATGAGGGTCACTAAAAGAACTTGTGCCCATATGTTCCAATGATGTGGCCAAATGGATTGGGGTGTTAATTCGGGTATGAATTTGAGAAAAACGCTTGCCAGTAAAAAAGTAAAAACCTTGGGAAGAATGGTTTGCACCAAAATCAAATACCATCCATCGGTTTGATAGTCTTCTTTTTTGGGCATCCACTCGTTTCGAAAAGGAAGAAATTTTTCTCCCCAATGGATGATCAAGATGGATAATAGGACTGGAAGGGTGGTGGCAAATTCAAGGTATTTGGGATTGAGATTGAAGAGGAAAACGAATAGAAATGCTGCACCCAAAAAGGTGATGGGGTAAAGTCCCCACGATAAGAGCGCTTTTATGTTTTCGTTTTTCATGACGTTAATCCTTCAGCGCTTTCAATAAGGTTCATGAATGTTTTTCCAAAGCGAACGGCGGGAGCACCATCCACCAAGTTGTGATCGAAATGAACCACCATGCACAAATAAGTCCGTTTCCCGTTAATATCTTGAACGGAATAGGAACTGCCCGCCGCCATCATGAGTCCGTACGGACCAATGGGTATGGGCCAAAATTTTCGATTTCGGATGAGGAGTCCGAGCGTTGTAAATGCTACCGTGCCCAACGCTTCTTTCCATTTATGCGGATTCGAAAGGGCACGTTTTAAAATCCATTGCCGTAAACCAGAAGGAAGCATTTGAAAAAACTTGCTTTTTTTACGAATGTTTAGCTGCTCCAACGACATCCCTTCTGCTTTTTTAAACTCTTCCAAGATTTCATCGAAAGATTTGTTTTGAATAGCTCTGAAAATGTAAGGCACCGGAACCTTGATTCCCGTAGGTGTTTCCTTTTCAAAAATCATTGAAAGATCCACATCGTCGAAAATGATGAGTTTTTTCCCTTTTTTTATTCCCTGCATCTCCGGGTGTTTTTTTACGGCCTGACCATAACACCAGAGCAAGTAAGCCAATTGTGAAATGCCCGAATGCACCTTTAATTTCTTTTGGGCAATCGCCTCGGTCATTTTGCTGATTTCTACTTCAAAATTAGCGTGAGCCATGTTTCGTTCCCCTCCTAATTTGAGGAAATCGACAATGCTATCGCGGTAGGGGAGCCAAGGTTTTTCGGTATAACTCATGCCGTTGTTTTTGGGGAAAGTTCAAAGGAAATGGGATATTTGGGTTTGATGGTTACCAATAAATCCAATTCAATTTTTGGGGGTAAAGTGATCCGAAAATCATAATTTTTGATGAGGTGAATCAATGCCATCTGAACTTCCACCAAGGCGAAGTATTCGCCAATGCATCGGTGTTGGCCTGCACTAAACGGAATATAGGCCAATTTATCCCGTTGTTTTACGGCTTCATCTTCGAAATGTTCTGGATAGAACTCCGTTGGTTTTTCCCAATAACTGGGATTTCGATGGAGGAATAAAACGGGGATATTCACATTGCTACCTTCGGGAATAGGGATTCCCATGATTTCACCTTCTTCCATCGATTTGCGACCATAACTCCAAACGGGCGGATACAAACGCATGGATTCGTTGATGCACATTTTTAAATACGAGAATTTCTTTAATTCTTCATTGTTCACGGGTTGGCCGTGATAGTTTTCATCGATCTCTTGTCGAACTTTTTGAAGTGATTCTGGATGTTGGTGCAATAATACAAGGGTCCATGTTAAGACCACCGAGGTGGTATCGTGCCCCGCTACAAACATGGTCATTACTTCATCGAGGATTTCATCGGCTTGAAGCGTTTTTCCCGTTTCTGCATCTGAAGTGGACATGTACATGGCCAATAAATCATGGTGCTCATGGGTTGATTCTTTTCGATGTTCGATGATTTGTCCAACGATTTTTTTCAATTCTGAAATGCTGTTTCTTCCTTTGGTTTTGATTTTTGAAGGAAGCTTTTTTTGCCATTTAAAAGCATTGAATCGGTTTTTGGTAAGGTATTCCAACGCAATGTGCAAGTGTTCCTTAATGTCATGGAAATGGAAATCCATTTCCGCCTGCAAAATGGAATCGGTGAGCATGACCAAGGCGAGGTGATTCATTTCCTCTTCCAAATTAAACGTTTGGTGAAGTTGAAAATCATCCCAAAAAGTCTTCGCAGAATGTTCCATGATACCGAATAATCCATCCATTTGTTCTTTGGTGAAAAACGGTTGGGCTAAACGTCGCTTTTGTTTCCAAATATCGCCTTCGGTGGTCAGCAATCCTTCGCCCAATAATTCCACCAAAAAATGGTAAGTCGGTTTTCGCGAATAGATTTTTGCTTTGTTAATCAAGACATGTTTTACAGCTTCTGGATGATTAAGAACCAGAATTTTTCTGCTCAATAAATCGAACCAAAAAAGATCTTTTTGTTCGGTAGTATGTTGTTGAAAAAAGGCAAATGGATTTTTACGAAAAGCTAAGAAATGACCAATAAATGGCTTTTTCCCGGATGCCATGGGTTGAAATATCTTTTTCATGGTTGATGATAATGACCAAATCTAAAATAAAAAAATGAAATAGGCAATTATTTCTTGACGCGGTAGATGAATCGATCATCTAAAAATGCAAGGAGAGCAATCCCCATCGAATAGGCCAATAAATCGCTCCACAGAAAACCATGACCAAGAATTAATCCACCCCATTTGTAGGACCTAATGTCTTGAATCCAAGGAGCTTGATAAAGCTGACTTAATTCAATACCGAAAGCAAATAAGAGGGAATAAATTCCGATGGTTAATGTATTTGTTTTGGGGAATAAAATGCCAAATCCCAAAAACACCATACCAGCCCATATCATATCGGGCCCTATTAAACTTAAATAGTAGGGCAGATGCGGCTCCGAATTTCGAACGCTTAAGCCAAACAATAAGGCAACGATGAAAAAGAGAATCTGATATTTGGGATGACGGTGTTTCAAAAAGGTGGATTCTTTTGCCAAAAATAAGGAAGAATTCTAAATTTTTTGGTGAGTGCTTAGGATTTTAATTGCTCCAGAACCGATTTTGCTTGTTCATTTTGAGGATTCCTTTTCAGAATTTTCGAAATGAACTTTTTCGCCTCTGGTATATTCCCCTGATACAAACAGTATCCAGCCCAATTCATCAACAACGGCTCGTAATCGGGATCCAAAGCCAAAGCTTTTCGATAACAGTCTCCGGCCTTTGCTCCGTTACCGCTTTGGAGAAGTAAAAACCCGAGATTATTCCATGCCTGAACCTCCTTTGGGTTTTCCTGAATAATCCATTCCAAGGTTTTCCTTGCGGATGCAAAATCCTGACTCTCCATTAAATAGGCTGCAAGTTTATTCTGAAATTCTAAATTCCTCGGCTGCCGTTTTACGGCCATTTTCAACGACCCAACTGCCTCGGAAAGCATGCCCATTTCATGTTGAGTTTCTCCCATTCTGTAAGCAGTCCATGCATCCCAATTCCCCACTCCTAATCGATTGCCAGCTTCCAAAACTTCAGAAAAATTACCTTTCATGAAATTCAAATAAACACTGGTTTTCCAATATTCAGAATCTCTCACTTTCACCAATTTCAAATAATGGAATGCACTATCTAAATGTTGAATTTTACCATTGTCGAACCGTTCAAAAAATTGACCGTAGGCCTTGGCCATTGTGAGAGCCGAAGGATTCTTTTCGTTGATCGAAGCCAGGCCAATAAAACGTTTTTCACCCGTAACTTTTGTTTTGGCCTCAGGTTTCCGAATGTAATGGTCGTGAACGGTCACGTGGGGAATGTCTTTCGTTCCGCTTCTGGGCATGTGACAACTCACGCAATTCGATTGAGCAGTGATTCCTGCCTTGGTGCAAAGGTGCTTATTGGAAGTCGTATGGCAGGAATTACAAGCATCGTTGAAGGCTTGTTTCCCAGTCACCTTCACGCTAACGTGCGGGTTATGGCAGGTAATGCATGTAAGTTTCCCCGATTTGGTAAAGCACTTGCTCTGCGTCATGCGATCGGCATGTGAAGCCATGATGAAGGAAGGGTCGTTTTCGTATCGGGGAAGAAAAACACTCATCACATCACTTAAAGCCATACCAGGACGAAAATCGAAAAAGGATTTTCCCGGCTTTAATACCGCATTTCCTTGCAAATGGCATCGTTGACAAAGGCTAACTTGCAAATCGAACGATAATTTTTTCGGATTTACAATGGTGAAATCGGTGTCTTTTTTGGTATCTACCAAAACACCTTTCAATTTTTCATGCACGTGAAGTTCTCCGGGGCCGTGGCATCGCTCGCAGGAAATGCCTTTGGGCATGAAGGTGAATTTGTTTTCACTTCCACCATCCATTTCGGGTAAACTATTGTGGCAGGAAATGCATTCTGAGTTTAGAATTCTTGAAAATCGACTGTTGTTTCCGTTTTCGAATCCGGGGGGTAAATCCCATTTTTTCTGTTGGGTATAAAACGTCATCGGCATTTGGTACAAATACCCATTAGTACTGCTGAGGTGACTGTTGGTGTGTTGGCCAGAACCTACGATATAATCAATTTTTTCAACCCGATTGTGAACGGTATCCCGTCCTTCAAGTCGGAATTCTCGCATGAAAATGCTTCCGTTCGATTTGAAGGCTTGGTAATAAAAGTTTACGGTTTTGTCGTAAATGATGGGGTGATGGTAATCGGCGGCGGATTTTTCAAAGGAAGCAGTATCAAAGGATTGCCCCATGCCGGTATGAACAAAGGTGTGGCGAATGGTATCGTGGCACATGGCGCATTTGGCCATTCCAACGTAGTTAACGGTGTCGTGAATGTTTAACCAAGGAGAAGAGTTGTTCGGTTTTGAAGAGGTTTCTTGGCTTTGGTTATTGCAATTCCAAAGGAAAAAAAGTCCAACAGCCAATAAACACCAAATCCAAATACTTTTTTTCATCAAGAAAGAAGTTCAATCACAAAAATAGTGATCCCAAGTAAAATCAGGAAAAATGAAAAAATGGTTTTCAGAATTTTCCCCTTGATTTTTAAGGCAAAATAATCGCCAATAAAAATTCCTACAATGGATATTCCTGCAAATGGAAGAATAATCCACCAATTGGGATGAAAGCGGGTGAGATCTCCTAAAAATCCCAGACTTGATTTGACGGCAATGATAAAAAGGGAGGTTGCCATGGCTTTCTTGGTATGTAATTTCCCAACTAAAAGGAGAATGGGGATGATTAAAAATCCGCCTCCGGCACCAACCATACCCGTTAAAATCCCTTCCCCTAATCCGAAAACGGAGAGTAATGCCCAACGGTTTGGATGAAGGTGGTGATGGTGATTTAGAGCAACTTCATCATGATGATGGTGATTCTTTCTTTTTTTGATGGTGCTCAATCCTGCGAAAATCATGATCAAAGAGAAAAATAGCATCAATAATTGTTCTTTTTCAATTTCTAAACCAAGCATGGGAACCTTGGATGGAATATTAGGAAGAATGTACCAACGAGAGAAATAAACCGAGATAATGGAGGGAATTCCAAAGATTATCGCAGATTTGTAATGGATTAATTTTTCGAATATTTTTTGAAACGTCCCTACCCAAGCCGATAATCCAATCACAAAAAAAGAGTAGGAGGTAGCCTCCATTTCTGGAACGCCTAAAATATAAACCAAAACAGGAAGAGCTAAAATGGATCCGCCCCCGCCAATGAGTCCGAGACTTAATCCGATCAAAAGGGCGAGGGCGTAACCGAGGATTTCCATGTTTATTCTTTTACTGCTTCAAAGGTAATTTCGGTGGTTTGAATCATGTCCCAAAGGGCAATGGGCCAAGGGCCACCTTCCTTCAAAGTCTGGTACAAGAAGTTTAGTTCCTCTTTTTGTCCTTTTTCAGAAATGGAACTTTGAATCGCCTTCAATTTCACTCCATAACCTTTTAACGATTTGTAATCGTCCATCACCAAACTCTGATCGTCGAAGTGAATTTCTAAGTATTCCTTGCTCAATTGTTTCGATCCCGTTCCAAAATAATCGATGTGAGCAATCGAGCCGTCTTCGTATTTCAAAAGCATGCTCACATTATCTGTTTTGCGAACGCGCTCATTTCCAGAAAGTCCTTCGAAATGCGCTGAAACAACCTTGCTTTCCGTGAAGAAGGTCATTAAATCGATGATGTGGCAAGCTTCTCCAATGATTCTTCCGCCGTCATCGTGGGTCCAGTGATCGTACGGGATAAAACCGGCGTTCATGCGGTAATGCATGAGCAATGGATTGCTTCTCTTGCACGTTACTTTTTTCATTTCCTGAGCGTAGGTAGAAAATCGGCGATTGAAACCGGTCATCAAAACCGGTTTATTTTCCGTTCCATCTGCATAGAAATCTTTAATTCCTTCCAGTTGCTCAGGATTTATGGCCAAAGGCTTTTCAACAAAAACATGTTTTCCCGCCTTCAATGCCTGCAAAGCCAATTCGGCGTGATTGCCGTGGCGGGTACAAATCATGATTAAATCTAAATCGGCATCGTTGCACAACTCCTGATAGTCGGAAGTGGCATAAGCTACTTGATATTGATTTCCAACGGCTTTTGCCTTTTGTCCGCTTCGGTTGTAAATGGCTCGAATTTCAAACTGATTGGAAAGGCTTGCTAGGTTCGGGAGGTGCATCCCCGTTGCAAATCCGCCAACCCCGGCAATCGCAACCCGAATTTTGGAAGCATTCGTTGGCCGAGTGTTGATGGAAATTCGTTTCTCATCTGCATTTTTAGTAAGAAACGATTCAATACCATCTTTTCCGTAATCCAACAACGTCATGATCGGTTTTTTCCCCTCCGAATTGAGAGCCGTAAAAGCCTCTTCAACTTGTTCGATCGGAAAAACCGCATCGATGAGCAACGATAAATCAATTTTACTTTCATGAACCAAACGCAAATACTCGGTCATGTTTCGATTTTCGGTCCAACGAACGTAAGAGAACGGATAATCCAATCCCTTTTCCTCATAATTGGCGTCGTAACGTCCGGGACCATACGAGGTTGAAATAAGGAAGTCGAGTTCTTTCGCGTAAATATCTCCTCGTTTGATTTCCATGCCCGAAACGCCTACCAACACCACGCGTCCTTTCTTCTTGCACATTTTGAAGGCGGTGGAAAGGGGTTCCGACGAATACGTTGCCGCGGTAAACAAAACCGCATCGGCTCCATGTCCACCCGTTAAAGAGTTAATCACAGCCGTAACGTCTTCGCTGGCCGGATTAACGATGCGTTCAGCTCCTAATTTTTTAGCAATGTCTAATCGGGAGGGATCTAAATCGGTAACAATGGTTCTTACCCCAGAAAGCTGAAGCATTTGTTGCGCCAATAATCCAAGAATTCCGGCGCCCACCACGACACAAACTTCCCCCAAGCGCAAATCAGCTCTGCGTACGCCTTGCATGGCAATGCCGCCTAAGGTAACGGTGCTGGCCTTTTGGTGGTCCATGCCCTGAGGCATTTTCATGACCAAGTTAACGGGCACATCCACGTATTCGGCGTGATTGGCCAATCCAGCACCGGCGGCAGCAACCGAATCGCCCACCGAAAATCCAGAAACGCCGGCTCCTAATCCAATCACAATCCCAGAAATGGAATATCCCGTTGGTTTACCACCATCCAATGCTCCTTTAACTTTCGCCAAAGTTCGTTGAATGCCATTGGTTTTCATGAACTGCAGAACTTCCTTCACTTGTTCAGGTTGTTCCATGGCTCGTTTAATGATGGATTTGCCCGATTCATTCACGCCGGCCATTTCAGTGCCAGCAGAAATGCAGGAATTCACCACTTTAATCAATAAACAACCATCTGAAACCAAAGGAGTAGGAACACGTTCACCAATAACACGTCCCTTTTTAACCACAGCTTGTATCATATTTGCAAAGGTCGGAAAATTTTCTTTTTATTTCTCGGAAATCAACCGCCACAAACCGGGCCAATGACGCCCTTTTCCTTCGTAATCCAATCCATAACCGACCACGAAAGTGGGATCAATTTTTAATCCAACAAATTCAGGTTCAAAATCGGTTTGATTGGCAGCCGGTTTATACAAAAAGGTAGCCATAGAAATATGATTTGCACCCTTTTCTATCAATAAGTCTCTTAAGTAAACTGATGTTTTGCCCGTGTCAACAATGTCTTCTACAATTAAAACGTTTCGGCCATTAATAGGAAGTTCTAAACCCATGACACTACGAACTTCTCCTGAACTTTCTGTTCCTTCGTAACTCTTCACTCGGATGAATTCAATATCCACCGAAAAGGGGAACTGCCTCAGTAAATCGGCAGCGAAAACAAATGCTCCTTGCAAAACGACCAAAACCAGTGGATTTTTATCTTTCCAGTCTGGAGCAATTTCTCTCGCCAAACGTTCAATGGCAAGTTGAATTTCTTCTTCCCGAATGAACGGTTCAAAAGATAAGTGATCGATGTTTCTGATTTCCATGTGATTTAGCGTTGGTGGTAATCCTCCATTTTGTTCTTTTCCTCATCGTAATGGGTAAGCCACCGGAGCGAGAAGGTTTGATGAACCCAGAAGTTTTTTCTTTCGGCAAACCTTTTACCCCAATCGTTCCACAAGAATCGGGTACCCTTTTTTAAATGTACACCACCGTCTTTGATGAGCGCTTTTTTGCGTTCGGCCGACCAATCAGCGAAGAGTTGAGGAGACGGATTGGCCGAAACCCCGTTGCCACTAACTTCTTTCAATACCGAATTGGCATTTTCCCATTGAAGATTGGAACAGGCCTTGGCATATTTCAAAAAACTTAGGAAGTAATATCCACCTGTTTTTCCTTGTTCTTGCAATATGGAACTTGTTTCTTGCAAAACGGAATCGGGAATAGAACAAAAAATTTCCATTCGTTTTTTGGCTCGGGTTATCAAAACGTTCAGCAATCGGAAGCCATTTTTTTGAGAGATGGGCCCAAAGTTCCTTCTAAATTTTCCGTTTCGATCGGGCCCGAAAGTGGTCGAAATGAATAAAATATCGCGTTCGTCTCCTTGAATATGCTCCAAGTTTTTTACAAATGCCGAACTTTCTAAATGCTGCCAAACATCGCGAAATGCGGCATCTTCCATTTGTTTTTGAGCGATGCTGGCTAAAATTAGATTTCGTTGGTACAAATTCAGGGTTCCAATTCCAAAGCTTGGCCAGTTTCCGTTAGGTAGCGGCTGAATTTTTTTGATGGCCTCGACCAAAGCAAGGGCTTCCATGGGATTCGTCGCATCTTCATAATTTCCATTTACCGAATGAAAATAAATGGGAGAATCCATGCGGTCGGCGGCAATGGGAATCAATTGGTTCTGGTAAAAAGCTGCGTTGGAAAACTGAATCAGCAAAGGATGTTCCGAACGGTAATGGATGGATAGGGGTAATTGATTCGACAGCGGTAGTTGAAGCGCAAAATCCAAGAGCGATTCTGCCTCGGTAAGACTTTTTTGTGCTTCCTTTTCCGTCCATTCTCCCGATTCTTCTTCATCGGGAGAGAGCGAAAAATCCGAAGAAAAGTAATCCGACGGTGGCATTTGTTGCTCATCGCCTGAAATGATAGCTCTATTCGCTTTTCGCAAGCAACAAAACGTGTCCTCCACCCGCAGCTGACTGCTTTCGTCCAGCAATATCCAATCGAATAGAGCCGCATTGGAAGGAAGAATTTGACTGGCAGTAACGGGATTCATCATCACCACCGGAAATAAATCGGTGAACAACTCGGTGTCGGTTCCGATGATTTGCCGAAGCGGATTTCGTTTTTGTCCTTTCGCCCCCCTTTTATTGTACAAACCAATGGGCGAGATTCCTTTATCCTTGAACTTCTGCAACGCAGCATTGGTACGTTCCAACTCCTGCGATTGAATAAAATCGAGCATGGCGGGAGCCAAATGCCGCAATCGGTGCGCGAGCTGTAGCGGTTCTTGAACGTCAGACGGAAGAGAAAGATCTTTTTTAAATTGAAAAAACCAATGCAGGTACCAACGTAGAACCTTTTCTGTTGAGATTTTTCGCTCAAGGATGGCCTGCGCCCAGGTTTTTTGGTCGGTCGTGAATTTTTCCCAGCCTTGTTTGATTTCGTGAAACAACCCAATTCGTGCCACTTCTTTCTCATAGGATTGTACCCAATTCAAGAGGGTTTCGAATTCAAAGGGAATGGAGGTTGGAAGGATGGGATTTTGACGGACTTCCGCCAAAATTTTCTCCCGCGTATGCAATAATTGTTGAAGGCTTGACGAAATGCTGCTTGCTTTTCGCCAGTTTTTGGGCACTTCACCAAAAGTGAATTCCTGGTTCAGAAAAATAAGATTTCCAGAATCCAATTCACCCAGGGACGATGAGGTTTTTTTCCAATTTTCCCAGTTTTTTTGCCATTTTTCCCGATTTTCTAAGGTCAACTTCGTTGAGGATGAGAATAATGACAACCATTTTCTTAAGGTTAATCCCAATCCACTCCACGAAATGGAAGCGTTGGATTTGAATTCACGATGAAGGGCAATTCCGGTTTTTTTCCAATCTTCCCAGGTTTGAAGGTATGTTCTCCAATTTTCGGATTCGCTTCCGGTTCGTAAGGCAATTTCTATCTGATTCCACTTTTGGATGGATCGATACAGTTCAGAAAAGTGGGTAGGAAAGGTATTGTTTTGAAGTTGAGTTGAGTTGTATTCAAAAAAGGAATGTTGGGTAAATTGAGGAATTTGTTCTTCCCATTGGTGCAAGGTTTTCGCTGTGGTGATAACCCATTGGTACTCGTTTTCCTCGAAAGAAAAGGTGAGGTGGGGAAGATCTTCGTTCAATTCAATTGGACCTCCAAGTTGATCAAATAATTCCACCCATTCCATCCAGTTTTTCTGATCGAAAAGTGGAGATTGTAGTTTGCTCAATCGTTCTTCGTAAAGGTGCACATCGTTTTCCAATTGCTCCATTTGAGTGAGCACCGTCTTTGAAAAGGCATTGCCTTCCTCGGTCTCTTTCCTCTCTATTTTTTCTCTTGCCTTGGTAACTACTTCATCTCGATCGGCAAATGGATCTTCAATCAGAGCGAGGTGTTGACCCAACCTGGGATCCACTTTTATTAGGTTCTGCGCCAATACTTCCATGGCCGTTTTCTTTTCGCAAACCACCAGGATTTTTTCTCGATTCAGCAAAGCTTGGGTAATGATGGCCGTTAACGTTTGGCTTTTTCCCGTTCCGGGAGGACCTTGAATAACGGTAACCTCGGCTTCTCCTAAATTCATGAGCACCGATTGTTGGGATGGATCGGTTGGAATAGGGGAGAAGGGAATTCGTTTTTTGGGAGGAAGCGGAGGGAATAATTCTACACTCTCTAAACCATTCAATTCCTTGATGATGGCGCTTTTGCGTTGTTTGAAAATCCCAAAAACCCCAGAAAATAAAAGATATTCTTTCTTTTCCTTGAATTCAAGCGCCATTCGATCGCGGTTGGGCAGCGGCAAAACCGAGGCGCCTAAATACGATTTTAATAGCTGAGGGTCGAAAGCTTCGGAAGCATATCCCTGCTCTTGGGCGAATTGTACCAAAAACCGATGCATTTCATCCACAGAAAGCAAATCGTCTTCGTTTAAAAAACCTTCTAATTCGGGCAATGCAGGTTTTCCAATGCGTTTGAAATGTTGTCCTAACGTTTCGTTGATGGAAAACTCGTGCATGGATGAAACCGTCCAACGCCCATTTCGCTTGGTTCTATTCCTGGAAATCACAATGGCGTTGTTGAGCGGATCCATGTGAATATCAAGCTGCCAAATGAACAACGGACTTGCCCAAATGCGATCTTGATTTTGGTGAACCAACAAGGGATAACCGAATGAAAAAGTAGAAACACCCGTTTCTTTCAAAAGGTTTTCGTGTTCAAACGACGCATTTTGGAGTTTGCGGAAGATGGTTTTTAATGGGGAATCGGCAGGAATTTGGGAGGTAGGGATGGGGAGTTCTAACGAGAAGGCCTCTTCGGATAGGAGCAATTGCAAAAAGCGATTTTCCGCGCCTTTGAGAACGTAGTACAAATCGTGCAACTCCAGGCGCGAACCCGTTTTTCCGGGTAGAGCGTGGAGGTAAATGGAGCGACCAGATTCTCCAACGAGCTTTTCTCGAAGACGGTCAAAAAAAGAAGGGTGAAATTTCACCCTTCAAAAATACTTGTTTATTTAGAAATTAAATCGGTAATTTCTTTCGACATGGGTTTGGTGCCCGATTGAAAGTGCCCAAGGTAAGTGCCGTCGGCACCAATGAGGAATTTGTTGAAATTCCATGAAACGGTTGAATTCTCAACGCCATTCTTTTCTTTCTGGGTTAACCACTGGTAAATGGGGTGCTGGTTTTTTCCTTTAACGTCAATTTTCTCGGCCATTAAAAAAGTTACACCGTAATTTTTCTGACAGAAAGATTTGATTTCGGCATTTCCTCCTGGCTCTTGTCCCATGAACTGATTGCATGGAAAACCGATCATCACCAAATTCGGGTAAGCTTCGTGTAATTTTTGAAGATCTTGGTATTGAGGCGTATAACCGCATTCCGAAGCCGTGTTCACGATTAAAATTTGCTTCCCTTTGTATTGCTCCATCTTTACCACATTTCCATCAATATCCTTGAAAGAAAGGTTGAAAATAGATTCTACGGGAGGCGTTAATGATTTGTTTTGGGAATTGGAGGTACACCCGAGAAGGGCTAATACCGAAATAAATAATGTTCTCATGTCTTTTTAACAAGGGCAACCGCCTTTTGTTTAAAAGTGAGCAAATTTGAACGTTACGAAACCCGAGCCGGAACCCATTTATTGGCCAACCACGCCATGGGAAGGTAGGCGAAAATGAGATCAATGGCTTCGAACCAAAACGGGGCAGGCAATAAATAAACCATGTAAATGCCAGCCATAAGATTGAAAATAGCAACTCCATACGTGTAGCGACCGGCATTTTCAAAAGCAAAGCGCTTTATCAACATGGCAGATACAAAAGTGCCGATGGCATGGGCGAAAAATGGTGTTACAAAATGCCGAGCTTCCATCCTAGGCATTCCTTCCAATAATCCCTTTTCCGTCGAAAAATCCAATCCTTCTGGAGGTGGAATTAAAAGTGGACCGTATTGAATGATTAATCCGTTTACCAAGGATCCCAAAATCAAGGCCCCAACGAAAACCAAGATGTTTTTAACGCGTGCATTCATCTTCAAAAGTTTTTTCAAAGGTATCAAAATCTGCCTTTAAACGATTTAAAATTTGGTTTTTGTAATCCTTGTCTTTCAAAAAAGAGTACAAAATACCGTTCAAGGCCATATCCTTAAATTCAGAATAGGTTCCACCGTATTGGCTGAAAAAACGGGTTACTTCCCGATTTCGATCCGATCGCAAAATACCTAAATCATCCGATCCAAAAACCAACGGAACTCCAGCTTTCAAATAGCGTCTCCAAGGATGTTCTTCGGGCTTTATCCCTAAAATAAATTCGTTGCTCCCCAAATTGATTTCCAATGGAATGCGCTGCTCTCTCATGATCTTCAACGTTTCCTCCTCATTCCATTCCCATTCGATGGCTACCCCGTGTCCAATGCGTTGGGCCCCTGCCTTCACCGATTGACTGATGGTATGAGGATGCAGGAAACGTTCCGTTAATTCCCGAGTCAATTCCCCTGCATGCAGCGCCACCGAAACCTTCGGAAATTTTTTCTTGAAAAACGAAACCATCTGTAGATGCAGCTTCAGGTCGGATTGCGTAATGGGATGGTTTTCGGCTCCAACGAGGTTGATTCCAACCAGCAGTTCAGAAATTTCACACGACAAGAACGCCAAGTACATTTGCTCGAAGACCAAATGCTCTGGCAAAAGGCGAAGGACATACATCAAATACCTCAACGTAAAACGATCATCGTCGATGTTCAATCGTTGGTGCACTTCCTGAATTCTGTTGCAGGTGTTTTCTACCAGGGAACGATTGTTCGTGGTTTGCAATTGTTGGAAGGCCGCTTCGAATTCGTGGGTTAAATCATTCTCCCAAGCGGCCATGATGCTCCAATTCTTCGAAATTTCGGCAAGAAATTGATTTTCAATTTGAGCGGGAAAATTTTCAAAGTGGGTTTCTAGGTAGTTTACCTTTTCCTCCAAACAACGGTTCTTGGTTTCTAACAGGCCATCTTCGGTGTATCCAGGAATAACATCGAAAAATTTAGGGAAAATTCCGAAGAAATGCTCATCCGCGGCATTTCGAGTTGCATCAAAATCTTTGATCGACCACGCCCGAAGGAGGCATTCAAGAATGTTTTCCCAATCGGCGCTTTGGAATAATTCGGGTAAATGCTTCCATTGCTTTTCAACCTGGGGTTGCCGACTCACCGAAAAGTCATCCATGCAAACCCAAAGACCTTGCTCAACGGCACTACTGATGAGGTTTTCGGTAAGCAAGGACCCATCGAAATGCTGATGCAAATCGCCGCCTTTGGGCATTCGTTTTACCCATTCCATGAGAACATCTTCCCGATCCCGGTTTTGCTCTATCCAACGATTGATGTTCGTCTCCCTTGGATTCATGGCAATAATTTTTCAACGGTTTTTACGGGCGTAAATCCGAAACTTTTCTTTCCCCAATGCACCAAATTCTGTTGGTCCTCGAACAGGTCCAAAAGCACGGTATTGTGGATTTCTCCTTTTACCGAATTCGCATTTTTAAATTCAATGGAGAAAACCAATTGTTGGGTATTGATGGATTTACTTCCGAGAACTACAGGAACAATTTTCTTTTTCCCATGCGCCAAATAGAAGTTTTTTTGCAAGTAAAGCTCGCTTTTTGATCTAAAATTGGCATCTTTTTCTTGGGCACCCACTGCAGACTCCCAATCGTCGGCAAACACTTTGAGGGTGCCTTTCATCGATTTTTCCGATGGTTTCAACTCGGCTATGCTGAGATGAACCGGGTGGAAATTAAAAAGGAGTACAAGGAAAGTCCAAAACATGGTGCGAAGTTCAAAAATTGTTTCCTATTTTTCACCTTCCAATCAACCAATTCTTGGAAAACCTTCAAACTTACTTTTTCGTTGGATGGCATCACCTGATGAATTTCTCATCGTGGGACCATTGGATGTTTTTAATCATCCTAATGCTACCTTTCGAATTTCAAGATTGGAAGAAATGGCTGTTGGCAGTTTCCTTGTTTACGTTAGGTCACACCATCACCCTTTTCTTATGTGCTTTTTTTCCGGATTCCTTTCGGTTTTCTTGGATTGAGACGGGAATTATTCTGACCATACTTTTTTCAGCCTTTGGAAATATTTTTCAATGGAATGGGAAAAACAACGCATGGATAGTCATCTTTCCATTGATTTTTGGTTTGTTGCACGGTTTGGCTTTTGGTTCTGAGGTAGGAAGCATGTTGCCTCAGGATGGGATGTTTTTTAGCGTGCTTGGTTTTGGAATAGGATTAGAAGCAGCTCAATTGGTGGGTGTTCTGTCGATCTTGGTATTGACGACCATTTTCAACTCGTTGGCTCCCAATAAAAACCGAGAGCTGGTTTTGGTGGTTTCTGGAATAGGAATAGGAATGTGTTTATTTAACTTGATATTTTAACCGATGAAGAAAATATTTTTCTTTGCAATGGCCTTTGTAGGCGTCGTATTTGGGCAAGAACGCTCAAAATTTAAGCAATTGGAAGAAGAGTGGCCCACTCCTTCCTCCACCCGAAACGCCAGTGGAGCCCCAGGGGCCAACTATTGGCAGCAAAAAGTGGATTACCACATTCAGGTTCGAATCAACGAGGCCCAACTGATGTTGGAAGGGAAGGAAACCATCACCTACCACAACAACTCTCCAGATCGGTTAACCTATTTGTGGTTGCAGTTGGATCAAAACATCTACCGAAATGCCAACACATCTACCCAAATGCGGAATGGAACATTGGATAATAAGAACGATGTTGGGAATTTAAAAAGAATGGCTAAACCTTCTTTTGAAGGAGGATGCGATATTCTTTCGGTAACCGATGCTTCTGGGAAAAAGCTAAAATATACCGTCAACGAAACTATGATGCGGGTAGATTTGCCTAGCGGATTAGCTTCAAAAGGTGATTTTTCATTTCAAATTGCTTGGAAGCACAAATTGAATGATGCCCGTTTCGCAGGCGGCCGAGGTGCCATCGAATTTTTTGAATCCGATAGCAATTACATTTTCGAAATGGCTCAATGGTTCCCACGCCTTTGTGTTTATTCCGATAACGTAGGTTGGCAGCACAAGCAATTCCTTGGTTCTGGTGAGTTTACCCTCAATTTCGGCGATTACAAAGTAGAAATCACCGTTCCTTCCGATCACATCGTAGTGGCTACCGGGGAGTTGCGCAATGCATCATCTGTCCTTAGCGCCACCCAACAAAAACGATTGGAAGCAGCACGAGTGGCCGATCGCCCAACCTTGATCGTAACCGAAGAAGAAGCAAAAGCCAATATTCAAGACGGACGTTCCACCTCGGAAAAGACGTGGGTGTTCGAGGCTAAAAATGTACGCGATTTTGCCTTCGCCTCTTCCCGACGATACATTTGGGATGGCATGGGCGTTAAACTTGGCTCACGGAATGTACTTTGCATGTCGGCCTACCCACCGGAAGCCAACCCACTTTGGGGAAAATACTCCACCGAAGCCGTTGCCCACACCGTGCGCATTTACTCCAAATTCACCATCGATTATCCGTATCCGGTGGCTATTTCAGCCAACGGTCCGGTGGGCGGGATGGAATATCCCATGATTTCCTTCAACGGTGCCCGCCCCGATAAAGATGGAACGTACTCCGAACGCCGCAAATACGGATTAATTAGCGTGATCATCCACGAAGTGGGACACAACTTCTTCCCCATGATCATCAACAGCGATGAGCGCCAATGGACGTGGATGGACGAAGGTCTCAATACTTTCGTTCAGTATTTAGCTGAACAAGAGTGGGATCGCAATTACCCCAGTAGCCGAGGCCCCGCCCGCAACTTAACCGATTACATGCGCAGCCCCAAGAACATGCAGTCGCCCATCATGATGAATTCGGAAAGCTTGCTTCAGTTTGGAAACAACGCTTACGGCAAACCGGCAACGGCCCTGAATATCCTTCGTGAAACGGTGATGGGACGCGAGTTGTTCGATTTTGCCTTCAAAGAATATTGCCGCCGTTGGGCCTTTAAACATCCATCTCCAAGCGATTTCTTCCGTACCATGGAGGATGCCTCTGCCGTTGATTTGGATTGGTTTTGGCACGGTTGGTTCTATACCACCGATCGGGTGGATGTTGATCTAACCTCGGTGAAGCATTTGGCTTTGAGTGACCAAAGTCCGGCTGCCGAGAAAGGCTTTAAAAAGTCTGAAAAAGATGGGCAGCCCATCGATATTTCTAAAGAAAGAAACAAGAAAGACATCGAAAAAGCGTACGTGGAATTGAAGCCCGAATTATTGGATTTTTACAACAGCTACGACCCATTGAAGGTAACCGCCGAGGATGAAAGGAAGTACAGCAATTTTGTGAATGGACTGAGCGAGGAAGACAAGAAGTTCTTGAAATCATCCATGCATTACTACCAACTTACGTTTGAAAATGTTGGAGGATTGGTCACTCCGTTGATTGTTGAATTGCAGTATGAGGATGGAACCAAGGAAATTCGACGTTTTCCGGTGGAGGTGTGGTTGAAAAACGAAAACAAATGCAACAAGGTTTTGGTAACCGAAAAACCGGTGAAGCGTTTTGTTTTCGATCCGTTGTTGGAAACCTGCGATACCGATACCGACAACAACGCGTTTCCGAGAATATTGGAGACCGAACATTTCGAGATCATGAAATACGATTCTCCGATGAATCCCATGAAAGGAAAATAAAAAATGGAAGGCGCTTGTGGAAATTCCCAGGCGCCTTCGTCTTGGTAAAAAGTTTATTTATGAAATCCACCATTCTCATTGCCGCAGCTGTTTTTGTTTCTTTATTAAGTAAAGCAGAAAACACCGTAAAAGTCACCTCCGAATTAACCTCTGTAACCGTTTTCCGTTCTGGGTGTCAAATGTTTTATAAAACAACGGCCCAAGTAGGCGAGGGGAGGTCAGAAATTCGAATTACCAATCTTCCCGCTGAAATAACAGAGAACTCCATTCAAGCCAAAATCGAAGGTGGAGCTACGTTATTAGGGGTAACTTTTGAGAAAGATTACTTTACGCCGGTGAAGGAATCCAAAATCAATCAATACCAAGATTCCATCGTTGGTTTAGATTGGCAAATTCGCCAGTTGAACGACCAGCGAAACGTGTTGGAATTGGAAGAACAAACGTTGAAAAACAACCAAAAACTGGGATCCACTCAAAATGGAATGTCGCCTACCGAGTTGCGAGCACTGTTGGAGGTGACGCGTTCTAAAGGAAATGAAATCAAGCGATTGATGTACGAGGTTGATCTTCAAATCAATAAAATAAATTTGAGAAAAAACAACCTTCAAAACCAGATTAATGAATGGAATAACGTTCACAGTAAGGTTTCGGGCGTGGTTATTCTTTCGGTTTTGTCTAAAGTGGCGAATAAATCCAATATTACTTTGAATTTCCGAATGCAGCAAGCCAGTTGGCAACCGGTGTACGATTTAAGGAAAGACGGACGAGATGGAAAGATTCAATTGAATTTTCGTGCTCAGGTGGATCAATCCACTGGGGTAGATTGGAAAGATGTTCAACTGAAAATCTCTACTTCTTTGGGAGAAACCGACCATCAGTTGCCAATCCTATCACCCATGTTCGTCAATTTTTACACGCCTCCTGTTTATGGAACTTACGGTGGAAAGGAAATGCTGGAAAATGTTCGGGTAAAACGACTCAATGCTGCTCCTGCTGCAAGGGCTGAAATGGATGTGGCCATGGTGATGGATGATGCTGATAAGAAGTACGAGTATAAAGTAGAAGTTAGCCAGAATCAATTGAATGCGGAATATACCATTTCATTGCCTCAAACGATTCGCCATGGTGGAAAAGCTACCGTTGTTCCCGTGATGGATTATGAGCTACCTTGTACCATGGATTACGTGAGTATTCCAAAACTTAGAAACCAGGTGTTTTTGATGGCTAAAATTACCGATTGGGGTCAATACAATTTGACGCCTGGGTTGGTGAATTTGTTCATTGATGGGAGCTACATTGGCAATACCTTTTTTGATCCAACAGCGGTAACCGATACCTTGGCCATTTCGTTGGGTAAAGATCAAAAAATGAGTGTTAATCGTATTCAATTGAATGATTTTAAGGAGAAAAAGATCTTAGGATTGACCATCAAGGAAACCTATGGTTACGAAATTACCCTTCGAAACAATAATTCAGAATCGGTGAATGTTCAACTTTTCGATCAGATTCCAATTTCCAGAAATGCCGAAATTGAGGTGGAGCAAAGTGAATTAACCGGCGCTACGTTGAATAAAGATTTGGGTGAAGTTCATTGGTCGGTAGCGTTGAAAGCCAATGAATCGAAAAAAGTCCGATTGATTTATTCCGTGAAATACCCCAAGGGCAAGCAAGTCCAATTCGGAAATTAAGATGACGTAATAAAAAAAATCCCGCTTCGGCGGGATTTTTTGTGGGAGATCATTTTTTCGATCAATTGATATTTTCTGCTTCCTTGGAAAAATTCCAACTTTCCATCCCTCTTAAATCAACAAAGCCTTCATTGATTTTCAGGAATTTGTCGAAGAGTTTTTCCAAGGAGATTTCGGTATCCTTCGTGAGGGAAATTTGACATTGAGAAAGAAAAATTGGGGCCAATTCTGTTGTGGATTGATATTCTTTCCAGATGGATAAAAGGCGTGATTTTGAATTGGAAAGCTGTTGTTTGGACAGTATTTTATCGCTTTTTTTTGAATTGACACTGTTTTTTGCGGGCACTAAATTCCAATAATCGTTATTGAACAACACCGAAAACGGGATAGCGTGGTCAATAGCCAAATCATCAACTTTTTTAATGGGTTCTCCAGACCAAGTGCAGAAAACGGAATGCCCATTCTTCATTTTTTGCGACCAAAAATTTCTGATTGATGCAGTTTGTCTTTCAACCAAAGCGCTTTGCAACAATAAATCTAGTGGAGATCTTCTAGCATAAACGGCCAAATCTTCATTAGCAATGGTTTCTTCTTTTTTTGATTTTAGAGGCCCTTTTAAGGATTTATTCTGCATGAAATCCACCCAATTCATGATGATTGAATTGGATCCCGAAAGCAAACCTCCGTACACTTTAAGTCCTTCGAAATACGATTTTTCAAGTAGAATTTTAGGTGAATTTAGAAGTAAATCAAAATAACCAGTAATCCTATTTCCTCGAATAGCTTTCCCTGCTTCCACCTGAAACAAAGAATTATACCCTTTCCCCATGGAGGTACCAATATATTTAACTGGATTTTTTAGGATGGTTTCGTTTAAACCCTTTGCCAGGGATACAAAACGTTCCTTCAATTCTTCTGAATAATTTGGTTTCTGAAACTCTTGTTTAAAATCCCAATAGTTTTGAATGGAATGGTTTTTTTGTAATTCCCGAAGTTGTTCTTCAAAGGCTAAATTTCTCCCAGAATGAATTTGGGAATAATTTTCAGCGATCAAATCCCAATAATAAAACAACCATTTATCGCTGACTAATTGCACTGGAATAGCCACATGTGTAGCGCGATCTTCGATATGGGGCGATTGAGCGGTTATGAGATCAATTACAGCGCGTAGAAGGGCAAACTTATACGTTGAAGTTTTGCTCTCTTGCTCGATGATTTTTTGAAAAATTAAAAGGATGTTTTCTTGATTTTGGATTTCTCCCATGCGTTAAAGATAGGAAAAATTGAAATTTAGTCGAAAGAAAAGTTCTGTTGATGGAATACAAAGAAAAAGCCCCTACCATTTGGTAGGGGCTTCGTTAATTCTGAATTTTTTATATTACTCAGCAGCAGGAGCTTCGCCTTCTTCTGTGGCAGGAGCTTCAGCAGCAGGAGCCTCTTCAGTAGCGGGAGCCTCTTCAGTAGCGGGAGCTTCTTCAACTGCGGGAGCTTCTTCAGCAGCAGGAGCCTCTTCAGCTGCGGGAGCTTCTTCAGCAGCAGGAGCCTCTTCAGCAGCAGGAGCTTCAGTAGCGGGGGCTTCTTCAGCAGCGGGAGCTTCTTCAGCAGCCGGAGCCTCTTCAGCAGCCGGAGCCTCTTCAGCAACAGCAGGAGCTTCAGCAACTGTTTCTTCAACAGCAACTTCTTCAGCAGCTTCCTCGGCAACTTCTTCTACAACTGGAGCGTTTTTCGCAGCAATAGCAGCCGCTTTTTCAGCAGCAACCTTGGCTTCAGCAGCCAATTGAACAGTACGCGCCTTCGCAGCTTTGTCGTCCTTGGCTTTCTTCGCTTGATCAAGTGAAGTGCCTTTGGAATCCAACCACTCTTGGAACATTTTTTCAGCAACTTCCATGGTGAATGCACCTTTCGATACTCCACGCAACAAGTGCTTTTTGTACATAGCGCCTTTGTGGGATAGAATTCCACGGGCGGAATCGGTCGGTTGAGCTCCAACACCTAACCAATAAACTGCACGATCAACGTTCAATTCAATGGTAGCAGGAACAGTAACCGGATTGTAAGAACCGATTTTCTCGATGAAACGACCATCACGTGGTGAACGTGCGTCGGAAGCCACGATATAGTAGAAAGGACTAGCTTTCCGGCCGTGGCGTTGTAAACGAATTTTTACAGACATTGTAAAGGTTTGTTTTAAGTGAGGTGCAAAGGTAAGAAAAGATTTTTATTATCAAAAGCCAAAAGGCATTTTCATCCCTTTACCGCCTTTGCCCATTTTATTCATCATTTTCATCATCTTCTGCATGTCTTCAAATTGCTTAATCAATTGATTTACACGCTGAATGTCATATCCACTTCCGCGGGCAATGCGCTTGCGGCGACTTCCACTCAAAATTTCTGGTTTGCGGCGTTCTTCCGGAGTCATGCTTTGAATGATCGCTTCAACCGATTTAAACGCGTCGTTGTCAACCGGTAAATCTTTCATGGCTTTGCCAACGCCTGGAATCATTCCCATCAAATCCTTGATGTTCCCCATCTTTTTGATTTGCTGAATTTGTTCAAAAAAGTCGTTGAAATCGAATTGGTTCTTCCGCAATTTGGCTTCCAATTTCTTGGCTTCCTCATCCGAATAAGCTTCTTGCGCCCGTTCTACCAACGAAACCACATCGCCCATTCCCAAAATTCGGTTGGCCATTCGGTCGGGATGGAAAACATCCAACGCTTCCATCTTCTCGCCGGTTCCAACGAATTTGATGGGCTTGCCTACCGTAAAAGAAATCGTAAGCGCCGCTCCACCGCGGGTATCTCCATCCAATTTGGTTAAAATAACCCCGTCGAAATTCAAACGATCATGGAATGCTTTTGCGGTATTTACCGCATCTTGCCCCGTCATGGAATCCACCACGAACAACGTTTCAGTAGGTTGAATGGCTTGCTTCACGGCCGCAATTTCCACCATCATGGCTTCGTCTACCGCTAAACGGCCTGCTGTATCGACAATCAGTACCGAAAATCCTTCAGCTTTTGCCTTTTGAAGAGCATTTTGAGCAATCTGTACCGCGTTGTTATTTCCGGGTTCAGAATAAACTTCTACCCCAATCTGGCTTCCTAACGTATGCAATTGGTCGATGGCCGCCGGTCGGTAAATGTCGCAGGCTGCCAACAAAACCTTCTGTCCTTTGCCTTTTAAACGCAGTGCCAATTTTCCCGAGAACGTTGTTTTCCCCGAACCTTGCAATCCCGACATCAATACCACCGATGGGCGACCACTAAGATTGATTTCCTTGGCCGTTCCACCCATCAATGTCGTTAATTCATCGTGCATGATTTTGGTGAGCAATTGCCCCGGAGTAATGCTGTTCAGCACGTTTTGTCCTGTGGCTTTTTCCCTTACTGCATCGGTAAAGTCTTTGGCAATTTTAAAGCTAACGTCGGCATCCAACAAGGCGCGACGGATTTCTTTCATGGTGGTGGCAACGTTAACGTCGGTAATTTGCCCTTGGCCCTTCAATAATTTGAAGGCGCTCTCTAGTCGATTGGATAGATTTTCGAACATGTTGCAAAGTTAATCTTTTTGGTCGAGGTTACGCCCACTTTTTCCTACCTTTGGGACATGAAAAAAGGATTTTTGTTTTGGATGATGGCCTTTTCCTTTTTGGGAGCAATGGCCGATGAGGGCATGTACCCTTTGAGTGAAATTAAACGCATCAACTTCAAAAAAGCGGGTTTTAAAATGACCCAGGCACAAATGTTTACCCCTGGCGGAAACAGCCAAATCGATGCATTGGTGCGAATTGGCGGATGCACCGGTTCCTTCATTTCTCCCGAAGGACTCATTATTACCAACCACCATTGCGTGTTTGGAAGTGTGGCCAATGTCTCTTCCCCGGCCAACGATTACCTTACCAACGGGTACTATGCGGCCGATCGCATCAAGGAAATTCCGGTAAAAGACCTCACGGTAAAAATTACCCTTTCTTATGAAGATGTTTCGGCTAAGGTCTTGGAAAAAGCTAAATCCATTTCCGATCCCAATAAAAAAATCGAAGCCATTCGTCAAGCTATTAATGAAATCCAAAAATTCGAAAACGAAAAGAACTCCGGACTTTCTTGCGAAGTGAGTGAAATGTTCACGGGGAAAACCTATTATTTATTCCGATACCAAACCATTCAAGACATTCGTTTGGTATATGTTCCACCCAGAAACATCGGAGAATTCGGTGGAGAAAGCGATAACTGGGTTTGGCCACGTCACACCGGCGACTTTTCTATCGTGCGTGCCTACGTGTCAAAGGATGGAAAACCGGCCGCGTATTCGCCCGACAATGTTGCGTTTAAACCCAAAAGAATTTTGAAGATCGATTTCGACGGGGTGAACGAGAACGAAATGGTGTTCATTTTGGGATACCCCGGACGTACCTTCAAAAATTATCCAGCTTCTTACCTTCAATACCAGAAAAATCAGTTGTTGCCCATCACCACCAAAGTGAACGATTATTTGATCAGTTCCATGAATGCATTGGCAGCAACGGATCCGCGCTTGATGTTGAAGTTTGCTGGTAAAACAAAAAGCTTGGCCAACGTTACCAAAAACTACAAAGGAAAGATGCAAGGATTGCGTCGCACCTCCATTTTAGCCGATAAAGCGGCGTTGGATGAGAAAATCAAAGCCCATTTGTCGGCCAAATCGGGAGGGAAAAATGCCGTTGAAGAACTCAATAAAGTGTATGCAGCCATGGAGTTAGCTGCGCCACGTGATTTATGGGTGAACAACATCACGACCCATTCCGGTTGGATGAACATGGTCGCCACCATTGAATCCCTCCAATCCAAAGCCAATAAAACAACGAACCCCGATAGTGCTTTGTCGGCACTTCTTGTTGAGAACAGTACCAAATGGAAATCGATCTTAGCCAATTATCATCCTTCCTTAGAAAAGGATTTTCTACTATGGATGATGAAAGAAGAAGCCCAGATTTTTGGGGATGGGCAACCCAGCAGCGGGGATCGCACCAAGCTGGTTGCTACGAACGGCATGGTCGAGAATTTCGCTTGGTGGAATTTTGTTCCTGAAAAAGTAAGTTCTTGGAAATTAGCTGATTGGCAAGTGATTATGAAGAACCCGATGTACGATTGGGCCAAACAAGTAATGGTCTTGCGTGCCAAAATCATGGAAGAGAACAACACCCGCCAAGGAATTCTTGCGGGCCTGATGCCCGAGTATTTGGAAGCACGTCAGGCTGTATTGGGAGATCAGTTTCTGCCCGATGCCAATGCTACGTTGCGTTTAACCTTTGGAAATGTAAAAGGCTATTCGCCCGATGATGCCATTTACCAAGCACCGGTAACCACGTTGAAAGGGGTTGTGGAAAAGGGATCCAATGGAGGAGATTTTGAATATCCTGCCAAATTAAAAGAGTTGCACGAGGCCAAAGATTTTGGCGATTACATTCATCCCACGTTGAAAGATGTGCCGGTAGCCATTTTGTACAATTTGGACACTTCGGGTGGAAATTCCGGTTCTCCGGTGATGAACAACAAAGGTGAATTGGTAGCGATTAATTTTGATCGTGCCTACACTGCCACCATCAACGATTTTGCTTGGGACGATAAATATTCGCGATCCATCGGTTGCGATATTCGATACGTCTTGTTCGTGATTGATAAATTTTCAGGTGCTCAAAACTTAATGAAGGAAATACAGAATGCAAATCATTGATTTTATTTTACACATCGACCAGCATTTGGTTGATTTTTTAAATGAATACGGAACATTAACTTACGTCATCCTTTTTTTAATCGTCTTCACGGAAACTGGTTTGGTTGTGATGCCGTTATTACCGGGCGATTCATTGCTGTTTGCCATTGGTGCTTTGGCTGCTCGACCAGAAACGGGTTTGAACATGGGTATTTTAGTCCCACTTCTCATCGTAGCTGCTTTGTTGGGTGATCAGCTCAACTATTTTATGGGAAAAAAATTGGGAGCAACGTTGAAGAAAAAAGAACGCTTTCTTTTTCTCAAACGAGAGCATTTGGAAAAGACCGAGGTATACTACGAAAAACACGGCCCTTTAACGGTGATTTTAGCTCGATTTATTCCGATCGTTCGAACGGTTGCACCTTTTGTAGCCGGTGCCAGCAACATGGAATACCGAAAATATGTGGGTTATGGAGTTGCAGGAGCAATCATTTGGGTGAATTCCATCGCTTGGATAGGTTACCTTTTCGGCAATAATCAATGGGTGAAAAGCCATTTTGAAATCGTGGTTTTGGCTGTCGTAGGAATCAGTTTTGTACCAGTCGTTTTTGGAATCGTCAAGGCAAAATTTTTTCCTTCCAAAAATTCGCAAATTTAATTTAACTTTAAACTATGATTAAGCGGGTGCATGGAGTCATTCCAAATCTAATTTTGAAGTAAATTTAAGGGCATGAGTTCGAAACAACGCATTTTGATTGTTGATGATGAACCGGATATTCTGGAGTTTTTGGGTTTTAACTTGGAAATGGAAGGATACGAAGTTCAACGCGCCAACAATGGAGCGGAAGGATTAGAGAAGGCAAAGGGATTTTTACCCGATTTGGTTCTCATGGATGTAATGATGCCCGTTATGGATGGCATTGAATCTTGCATTGAGATTCGAAAAAATCCGGCTACCTCCAAAGCCATCATTTGTTTTCTCACCGCCCGAGCCGAAGACTACTCCCAAATTGCTGGGCTAGAAGCGGGCGCCGACGATTACATCACCAAGCCCATCAAACCGCGGGTTTTGCTTTCCAAAATCAAATCATTGCTTCGCCGTGCCGATGGATTAGAAGAGGGCATTAGCCCCAACAGCATCGAATTGCATGGCCTCATCATCGATAAAGAACAACACCTTATTTTCAAAGGCGGTGAAGCCATTCATCTTCCTAAAAAACAATTTGAAATTCTTCTTCTCCTTAGCTCAAAACCCGGAAAAGTTTTCAACCGCGATGTCATGATGAGCCAAGTTTGGGGAGATGATATCATTGTTGGTGATCGAAATATTGATGTGCAAATTCGCAAACTTCGGGAAAAAATTGGTGAAGATTATATCCGCACGATCAAAGGAGTGGGGTATAAATTCGTAAATCCTGAAGCAGATCCGCTTATTTAAGCACATTTAATCCTTCCAAAATTACCTTCATCCCAAATTCCAATTCTTCCAAAGAAATGGTGAGGGGTGGCGCCATGCGAAAACTGCTGGGACTGCTTAAGAATCGGTAAATAATCACTCCGTTTTGTAGGCAGTAATCGAACAATTTTCCTACTTCTTCTTCTGATTTTAAATCTACGGCAAACATCAATCCTTCGTTGCGAATTTCAAGAATTTGCGGATGATTGAGTCGTGAGCGAATGAAATTCGCCTTTTCAGGGATTTGATCCATCAGTTTTTCCGATTCGATGGTTTCGAGCACGGCCAATGCAGAAGCGGAACAAACCGGGTTGCCTCCAAACGTGGTGATGTGGCCCAACATGGGAGCATGCGCCCAAAGTGCGTGCAATTCCTTCGATGCCACTAGGGCGCCAATCGGAAGTCCACCACCAAATCCTTTCGCGGTCGTAAAAGCATCTGGAACCACCGGTGTTTGTTGGAAATAATACCATGATCCCGTACGTCCCACACCGCATTGAATCTCATCGAAAATAAGCAATGCGCCCACTTCCGTGCATTTGTTTCGCAAAGCGACTAAATAGTCGTTGTGGGCGGTACGAACACCAGCATCACCTTGAACAGGTTCCAAAATTACGCCAGCAGTGTTGGAAGTAATTCGATCCAAATCTTCCCATCGATTCAATTGAATGAAATCCACATCGGGAATCAATGGCCGAAAGGCAGCTTTCTTGGTTTCATTCCCGGAAATGGATAGGCTTCCCATCGTATTGCCGTGGTAGGATTTGTGAAAGCTAATGATTTGACTCCTTCCCGTTGCTCTTCGAGCCATTTTGATGGCCGCCTCGTTGGCTTCGGTTCCTGAATTTACCAAATAAATACAGTCTAAAGTGGAAGGAAGGAGGGAAGTTAATTTTTGTGCCAATCGGGTATTTGCATCTTGAACGTACTCTCCATAAACCATGGTGTGCAAGTACCGATCAACTTGTTGGTGAATGGCAGCAACCACGTTGGGATGCCGGTGGCCTACCGAACAAACCGCAATGCCAGCAATTAAATCCAACCATTTTCCTTTCGGTCCATAAATCCACGATCCTTCAGCATAATCAATTTCAATTCCTACCGGAAAAGGATTGGTAGGGGCCAAATGCTTGAAGAAAAGTTGGGAATGATCCATCCGAGTTTCCATGTTTTACTTCGCAAAAATAAGCGGAAATGGGTGGGGAATTTCTACGGTTAAATCCTATTTTTTCGCTTTTGCAATAGGGCTTCTAAAACCTTAGTCGCCCGAGTGATGCGAGTTTCTTCCTTCTTGGCTTCTGAAACGTATTGGCTGAATTCTTTTCTGCAACTGTAGGAAAGCGATTCATAAAACGATTGAGCTTCTGGAAAGGCCTTCCAGGCCTCTGTTAATTCCTTTGGTGGAGTAATTTCTGGACGATTATTTAAGTCTCGTTTTTTCATAGAATACTCCGAAATCCACTTCGGTTTATTGGGATCGAACTTGAATCGAAGTCCGCTCCATTTTTCGTCAATCGCAACCGAGAAATTGGGAATAAAACCGTATTCTTCCATCAGCATCCATGATTCGTCTCGCCCTAAATCACTGGCAATCTTACTTGACTTTTTGGGATGTGCAATCCAGAAAACGCGAATGTTCTTAAGGGTTTCAGCCCATTGATCCATGGCTTCTTGCAAGTGTTGCTGATGCGTGACTGGAATCAATACCCAAGTGGGAAATTGGGTTGTGACTAGGGAATGAAAAATGTTCGGAAAATCAGGAGCCCAATGATCCAGGATGGAAACCCGATCTTCTTCTTTGATTCCCATTTTTTTGAGATAGGCCGGTGTTAGGGAAGGATGATTTTCCATAAATGAGGAGCTTTGGAGCGGTTAATTTTCCAACCTTCCGATTCCAACCTTTGCGCTTGAACCTCAGGGCCTCCCGGAAATTTAGGATTTAATTTGTAATCGTTCTGAACCACCCGCCAATAAGGTGCGAGGGTAGCTCCGCCTTCCTTCCATTGCTCTTCGGTGGCTTCGGCCACAAAGCGCAGGAAAATTCCGGTGGTCATGGGACAGGAGTGGGCCGCATCATGTTCATCGGCAAGGATTCTTCTGAGTTGTTCCAACGTGAGTACATCGCCTTCGTGAATGCCATTCACCACTTCGGCAATTCGTTTGGGTGTTGGAATGAGAAGTGGGCCGTTACCCATTTTTTTAGCCCAAATTTCGGGCATTTCCACGAATTGCGGTTCGGCAGGTTTGAGCATTTTGACCTTCCAAGGAGTGCGGGAGCGCATTCCCTTTTTCGGTTGGGTCGTTTTGTTCATGACCCTTTTCTTCGGTTTCTCTCTTTAAGAATTAAACCCAATTCGCGCCCAACTTGTCCGGCAACCGAGGTGTTCTCTCTGGCGCGACGAATCAGATAAGGAAAAACAGCTTCTACGGGTCCGTAAGGAACGTATTTAGCCACATTGTAACCGGCATTCGACAGGTTGAAACTGATGTGGTCGCTCATGCCTAAAAGTTGCGAAAAGGTAACGTGGGCATGATTTTTTGGAAGGCCTTTGGCATCCATTAACTTCGCCAAGTGGTAATTGCTTTCTTCATTGTGAGATCCAGCAACCAAACCAATTCGATCGATGTGATTCACACAAAACTCAACACCTGCGTTGAAATCAATATCGGTAGCCGATTTTTCAGGTTGAATAGGGGAGGGGTAACCCATGGTTTGAGCACGTTCCCTTTCTTTTTCCATATAAGCACCACGAACCAGTTTAACACCTAGATAAATGGATTCATTTTTGCAAGATTCAAAAAGTTCCTTTAAGTAAGAAAGGCGATCGTGTCGGTACAATTGAACCGTGTTGTAAACCAAAGGTTGGTTTTGGTTGTACTTTTTCATCATTTCAAATGCCAAATGATCGATGGCCGGCTGGATCCACGTTTCTTCCGCATCAATCATAACAGGTTGATGAACCTTGAATCCTTCTTCACAAATCCAATTCACCCGTCGAACCACTTCGTTCCATTCTTTTTCTTCTTCGGAAGTAAGAGATTTTTCCATGCTAACTTTCTCCAAAAGCGCAAATCGAGCTACACCGGTTACTTTAAAAACGGCGAACGGGATGCGTTGGTCGCCATTGGCTTTGTGAATGGTTCGAACGATTTCTTCAGCACCAGCATTGAAAGCTGCTTCACCTTCGAGACCTTCCACCGAATAATCTAAGATGGTTCCAACGCCATTTTCCGCCAACGCTTGGATGGCTTTTTCGCATCGTTGAATATCTTCTCCTCCTACAAATTGTTGATAAAGGGTATTTCGGATGATGCCTTTGATGGGCAATTTCATTTTGAGTGCCCAGTTGGCCAATGCACTTCCGGTATTCACCAAACCAGGATTCCCCATGGTTTTAAAAAGCCAATACGCTTTGTTGAGCGAAGGAGTGTTTTTGTGAGCAAAGGCAATTTGAGTGTTGGAGAAGTCTAACATTTCTTGCGATTTTGCGCAAAGTTATCGCGGTGGGTATTTCCTTCCTAAATTTTTTACGGAAATAATATGACATTTTGTCACAGAGGGATTTTCCTTTTGTATTTTTGCGAAGAATACAAACATTATGGCGAATCAATTTTCTGGAAACGTATTTGAAAAAGTTACCGATGAAACCCGTCAGGGCGAGGTATTGCAAGGGATTGAACAAGGGACCAAAAAAATGTATTTGGAAAGTTACGGCTGCCAAATGAATTTTTCGGATTCTGAGATTGTTGCCTCCATCATGGCCGAAAATGGATATTCATCCACTCCGAACCTTCAAGAGGCCGATGTAGTTTTCATCAATACTTGTTCCATTCGTGAAAATGCAGAACAAAAGGTTCGCGGCCGATTGGATGTTTTCAGAATGGCTAAAAAGCAAAAACCGGAAATGGTGATCGGCGTTTTGGGCTGCATGGCCGAACGCATGAAAGCCAAATTATTGGATGAAGAAAAAGTGGTTGATTTGGTAATTGGCCCCGATGCCTACAAAGATCTACCGAACCTCTTGGATCAAGTTGAATCCGGACAAAAAGCGGTGAACGTTATTCTTTCTAGAGAAGAAACTTATGCGGATATTACTCCTGTTCGTTTGGGCGGAAACGGAGTATTGGCCTTCGTAACCATCATGCGCGGGTGCGATAATATGTGTTCCTTTTGTGTCGTGCCGTTTACCCGCGGACGTGAAAGAAGTCGCGACGCTCATTCCATCATTTCTGAATGCCGGGATTTGTTTGAAAAAGGATACAAAGAAGTTACACTTCTTGGCCAAAACGTAGATTCCTACCATTGGTCCAACGAGGAAGAAAACGTGAATTTTGCGCAACTTCTAGAACGAGTAGCATTGATTAGTCCGTTGTTGCGCGTTCGTTTCAGTACTTCCCATCCCAAAGACATTACAGATGAAGTGCTCGAAACCATGGCGAACCACGAAAACATTTGCAAATGCATTCACTTGCCCGTTCAATCGGGTTCTACCACATGTTTGGAGCGAATGAACCGAACATACTCACGGGAATGGTACATGAATCGGGTGGAAGCTATTCGACGCATCATTCCAGAATGTGCCATCACTTCGGACGTGATTGCCGGATTTTGCGGTGAAACCGAAGAAGAGCACGCTGATACGCTTTCGATGATCGATTTCGTGAAGTACGACATGTCTTACATGTTCAAATACAGCGAACGCCCAGGAACATTTGCGGCTCGCAAGTACAAAGATGATATTGCCGAGGAGGTAAAGAGCCGCCGTTTGGATGAAATCATTGCCAAACAAAGCGGTTATTCCTTAGAAAGAAACAAGGAAGCGGTAGGGCAAACACAGAAAATTTTGGTAGAAGGATTTGCCAAAAAAGGAAATCACCAACAATGCGGAAGAAACTCCCAGAATAAAATGGTGGTTTTCCCAACCCAAGATCACGTTCAACCTGGCGATTATGTTATGGTGAAAATGGAAGATTGTTCTCAGGCCACACTCATCGGAACTTTCATCGAGAAGTTATGAGTCCACAAGAGTTACAAACCTTAAAAAACAAGTTCGGAATCATTGGTGATGCTCCTCGATTGAATCGGGCCATTACCGTTGCAGCCCAGGTTGCATCTACCGAACTTTCGGTTTTAATTTTAGGTGAGAGTGGAGTAGGAAAGGAAGTTTTTTCAAAGATCATTCATCAACTTAGTCCTCGGAAACACAATAAATTCATAGCCGTTAACTGCGGTGCTATTCCTGAAGGAACCATCGACTCGGAGTTGTTCGGACATGAAAAAGGTTCCTTTACAGGGGCTATGGAAAGTAGAAAAGGATATTTCGAAGAGGTAGACGGTGGGACCATTTTTTTAGATGAAGTAGGGGAGTTGCCCACCGGCACCCAAGCTCGATTGTTGCGCGTATTGGAAACCGGTGAATACATCCGTGTGGGATCTTCGAAAGTGCAGAAAACCAATGTTAGAGTCATCGCTGCTACCAACGTAAATCTGCACGGGGCTATCGAAAAAGGGAAGTTTCGAGAAGATTTGTACTACCGATTGAATACGGTTCCCATCGAAATTCCACCCTTGAGAGAGAGAGCCGAGGATGTTCCGTTGTTATTCCGAAAATTCTCAGTAGATTTTAGTGAAAAGTATGGCATTGCTCCCGTTCGGTTGGACGATTCCGCTCAGGAAATATTAAAACGTTTTTCTTGGCCAGGAAATATTCGTCAATTAAGAAACATCGCCGAACAAGTCAATGTGCTCGAAAAGAATCGCTTTATTCAAGGAGAAGAATTTTTGAAGTATTTGCCAGATCATGCTCCCAAGTCCATGCCGGTGATTTTCGATCAAAATAATCCAAATGATCTTTCAGAACGCGAAATTTTGTATAAGTTACTTTTCGAAATGAAGCGCGATATTACCGAATTGAAAAAAGTTGCTGGTGGTTTTACGCCATCCTCAAATTCGGTTACTCCTTCCGAAATGAGCATCATTCAAGACTCAATTATTCCACCAGATTCCTCCTCGTGGATGGCCGCATCACCAACCAATGCGTTCGTTATTTCGGAAAACATTGCCCCTCGGAAGGACCTTCGGGTTTCTGAGGTGGAGGACATTGAAGAAAATTTATCCTTGATGGAAGTGGAGAAGCGAATGATTGAAAAATCACTTCAAAAACATCGGGGACGAAGGAAAAATGCTGCATTGGAGTTAGGTATTTCTGAAAGAACGTTGTACCGAAAAATCAAAGAATATGGTTTGGAGGATTAAAGGATGCTTACTTTTTCTACTTATTTTGTCGGGATGTCGGGTAAACTACTCTTTCACAGGAGCGAGTGTAGATCCTTCCATTAAAACGGTTTCCATTCTCCAATTTGAAAACAAGGCTCCTTTGGCTTCACCAACGTTGAGTCCGCTGTTAACGGAAAAGCTTCGGGATAAATTCGTTAGTCAAACCTCCATTCGGGTAATCAACAACGAGGATTTGGCCGATATTGGTTACCGCGGAAGCATTGTGGGATACGAAGTAGCGCCTGCGGGGTTTTCTGGGAACGACCAATCTGCGGCGCTGAATAGGTTGACTATTTCCATTGAAGTTACCTTTTTCGATAAAAAAGAGAAATCCAAATCGTGGCAGCAACGATTTGTGCGTTATGCAGATTTTTCGGGCTCGGTGCCCCTTGGTTCGGTGGAGTCAACCTTGGTGAACGACATTTCAAAACAATTGGCCGAGGACTTATTCAACAAATCTTTCGTAAATTGGTGATATGAATCAAAAGCAACTCGTTAATCTTTGGAGCGGCAACCTCGATTTTATTCGAGCGGTTGAAGCCAAAGATTTGGAGGACTTGGTTCGCGATTATCCGTGGTTCACCGGAGCCCGATGGGCGTGGTTGGGAAAGCTGAAATTGGAACACGACCATCGTTATTTGGAAGTTTTGCGCGATTCTGCACCGTATTTTCCCGACCGTTCAGCGTTGAAGAGGCTTCTTCAGCAAATGGAGCCCAATCCCGAATTGGAAAATGAGAAGCAAAAGGTTAAAAAACAAATTTCCCAGGTAGCCAGCACCATTGAATTGATTCAAAACCAGTTGGTGTTGGAGCAGAAAAAAGAAGAAAAAATTACTCAAGTTCAACCGCCGGAAGAAAAATTATCCATTGAGGTTCAATTGCCAATCAAAGCGGATGAAGAAGCGATAATAGTTTCCGAAAATCCGGTAGAACGACCTTTATTTACCCTTTCAGATTTCCTGATTCGGTACAACGATTCACCGGAAAAGTCTGAGAATTATCAGGTAAAAAAGCCCGATTTTGATCCGTTAGAGGCTCAAATGTTGGCGGCGGTTCCGTATTTCCCGCTACCGCACAAAAACGAAATACCGCCGGTTGACGACATCGCACCATTGCTTACGGAAGAAGAAATTTTTGAAGAGCCAGTAAGCGATACGCTAGCAAGAATTTATGAAGCTCAAGGTCAATTTTTGATGGCTTTAGCCGTTTATGAAAAATTGAATTTGAAATTCCCCGAAAAAAGCATTTATTTTGCAAATCGAATGGAGACCATTCAACAAAAATTAAAGTCATGACAGGAATTTTATTTTCTCTAATCATTTTGGTATGCATCCTCTTGGTGTTGGTTGTATTGATTCAAAAACCAAAAGGCGGTGGTTTAACAGCATCCATGTCTGCCCCAAGCCAAATCATTGGTGTTGCTCGTTCTTCCGATGTGGTTGAAAAAATCACTTGGGGATTGGTAATCGCTTTATTGGTTCTTTCTGTAGGAATGAATTTAGGTATTGATCGTACGGTAGCTGCTGCCGATGGTATCGAGCAAACAACTACGACGAATTCTGAAGCGGCAGAAATGGCGAAAAGCATGCCTGCAACACAACAGCCAGCAGCTCCTGCTCCTGCAGCAACTCCTGCTCCTGCACCGGCTCAATAAATCACTACTAAATTATAGCAAAAGCGCCGACAGGCGCTTTTTTTTTTCTGCCAAATTTTTCCAATCGTTTGCATTTTTGGCAGACGAATTGGTCGGATTTGTCAAAATTTCCAGAATACCATTCCTTTTTCTTTGTGGCATAATGCTTGAATGGAAGAGGAAGATTAAAAAATCCATTTAAATTATGTCAGTTAAAATCACTCCCATCGCTGATCGGGTTCTGGTTGAGCCCGCAGCGGCAGAACAAGTTACCAGTTCAGGTATCATCATTCCTGATACTGCTCAAGAAAAACCACAACGCGGAACAGTCGTTTCCGTTGGTGCTGGAAAGAAAGACGAGCCCATGACTACCAAAGTAGGAGATGTGGTTCTTTATGGCAAATACGCCGGAACTGAGTTGAAGTATGAAGGTAAAGATTACCTTATCATGCGTGAAAGCGATATTCTTGCAATCATTGGTTAATTAAATTAGGAGAGAAAAATGGCTAAAATTATTAAATTCGACACCGAAGCACGCGAAGGATTGCGTCGCGGTGTAAATGCATTGGCTGATGCTGTAAAAGTGACGCTTGGACCTAAAGGTCGTAATGTAATCATCGATAAAAAATTTGGTGCTCCACATGTTACGAAAGACGGTGTTACCGTTGCCAGAGAAGTTGATTTGAAAGATCCTGTGGAAAACATGGGTGCTCAATTGGTTAAAGACGTTGCCTCTAAAACAGCCGATATCGCTGGTGATGGAACCACTACTGCTACGGTTTTGGCTCAAGCTATCTTCAACGCTGGTTTGAAAAACGTGGCTGCCGGAGCAAATCCAATGGATTTGAAGCGCGGAATCGATAAAGCCGTTACTCAAGTTGTTAAATCGTTGAAATCTCAATCCATGGAAATGGGCGATGATTTCACGAAAATTGAACAAATCGCTACCATTTCTGCAAACAACGATAAATTCATCGGTTCTCTCATTGCCGATGCCATGAAGCGCGTTACCAAAGAAGGCGTGATTACCGTAGAAGAAGCAAAATCTACCGATACTTATGTAGAAGTGGTAGAAGGAATGCAATTCGACCGTGGCTACCAATCGCCTTACTTTGTTACCAATGCCGATTCCATGGAAGCAGAAATGGACAATCCATACATTTTGATTTACGACAAGAAAATCAGCTCCATGAAAGAATTGCTTCCCGTTTTGGAGCAAGTGGTTCAAACCGGTCGTGGGTTGATGATCATTTCTGAAGAAGTTGAAGGCGAAGCTTTAGCAACTTTGGTCGTTAACAAAATTCGTGGTTCTTTGAAAATCTGTGCAGTGAAAGCTCCCGGATTCGGTGATCGCCGTAAAGCCATGTTGGAAGATATCGCCATCTTAACCGGTGGAACTGTGATTTCTGAAGAACGCGGCTACAAGTTGGAAAACGCAACCATCGACATGTTGGGCCGTGCTGAAAAACTAACGGTAGATAAAGACAATACAACCATCGTGAATGGTGCTGGTAACAGCGAAGACATCAAAGCTCGTGTGAACCAAATTAAATCTCAAATTGAAACAACAACTTCCGATTACGATCGTGAAAAGTTGCAAGAGCGTTTGGCTAAATTAGCCGGTGGCGTTGCAGTTCTTTACGTTGGTGCCGCTACAGAGGTTGAAATGAAAGAAAAGAAAGATCGCATTGACGATGCTTTGGCCGCCACTCGCGCTGCCGTTGCAGAGGGAGTTATTCCCGGTGGCGGTGTTGCTTACGTTCGCGCTATCAAATCGTTGGCTCGCGTTTCTTCCGAAAACCTCGATGAGAAAACCGGAATTGAAATCATCAAAATATCTTTGGAAGCTCCATTGCGCCAAATCGCCTCCAATTCTGGGGTTGATGGTTCCATCGTGGTAGAAAAGGTGAAGAGCTCCTCTGGCAACTTTGGTTACAACGCTCGTTTGAACAAATTCCAAAACATGTTGGTAGCCGGTGTTATCGATCCAACGAAAGTGGCTCGTGTTGCACTTGAAAATGCTTCCTCCGCCGCCGGAATGTTGCTAACAACCGAATGCGCTATTTGCGACAATCCTGAAGATGAAAAAGCAATGCCTGCTATGCCCGGCGGTGGCATGGGTGGAATGATGTAATTCTTCTTCTTTAACCATTTTAGATACGCCCCGATCCAATTTTGGTCGGGGCTTTTTCGTATCTTCGCACCATGGCCGTTAAACCTACTTTGTCCAAAGGTACCCGCGATTATGCACCGCTCGAGGTTGTAAAAAGGAAGTATCTGTTTCAATTGATAGAAGACATTTTTCAGAAATATGGATTCCAACCCTTGGAAACTCCTGCGGTTGAAAATTTATCTACCCTTACTGGAAAATATGGAAATGAGGGCGATAAACTACTCTTCCATATTCGAAGCAATCGTTCCCTCAAAGAATCCAATCCTCAAGTTGCCGAGGCACTTAAAGATATTCAAACTGGATTTATTCCCGATTCTTCCGACCGTGGACTTCGGTATGACCTTACCGTTCCTATGGCTCGTTTTGTGGCTATGAATTGGGAAAAACTTCCAATGCCCTTCAAACGTTACCAAATTCAACCTGTTTGGAGAGGCGATCGCCCGCAACGAGGTCGTTATCAAGAGTTTTACCAATGCGATGTCGATATCGTTGGATCCAATTCCCTCTTCAACGAAGTGGAACTCATTCAAATTTATGAAGAAGTTTTCACGCGCTTGGGTTTTCAAGATTTTACCATTCGATTTAATAACCGCAAGGTGTTGAATGAATTGGCCAAGGCATGGGGATTTGAATCGGTGTTTTCATCGGTCCTCATTTCCATGGATAAGATCGATAAAATTGGAATTTCAGGATTTGCCTCCGAATTGCAAGAAATGGAAGATTTATCTTCTACAACGGCATTGGATTTGGTGAATCTCCTTTCTGCCGACTTTTCAGAACAATGGAATATTTTGGATGAAGTTTTGGGAAATAGTGAAGGATGGAAAGAGGTGAACTATTTGTTGCAAAATGTTGGATTGACCCATGCCAAATTTGATATTTCCTTGGCGAGGGGATTGGATTATTATACCGGAACTGTTTTCGAAGTGGTAACCCACGAAGTTCAAATGGGAAGTTTGGGTGGTGGAGGTCGTTACGATAACCTCACTGAAGTTTTTGGATTGAAAAATATGTCGGGCGTAGGGGTTTCTTTTGGAGCTGAGCGAATTTTAGATTGCATGGAAGAATTGAATCTTTTCCCCATGGAACTAACTCCTTCAAAAACAAAAATACTCTTCACCGCTTTCGATGAAGAAACCTTTGAACAATGCTGCGTATTCCTAAGTACATTCAGGAAGATGCAAGTGCCATCGGAACTGTATCCTGAATTTGGTAAGCTGAAAAAAGCAATGAAATACGCCGATTCTAAACAAATTCCTTGGGTAGCCATTCTCGGAGATTCGGAATTGAAAGAAAATAAAATAAGTGTGAAAAACATGATTTCTGGTGAACAGAATATCATTTCGTGGAGCGAATTATTCCAATTATCATGAACCATATTTCTATTGATCAACAGATTCCTTGGAATTATTTTGAAGCCATTTCTAAAAGTGATGCCTGCTTATCATTGTCGGAAGCTGCTGAAAAAAGAATTCAAAATTGTTACGATTTCTTGCAGCAAAAACTCAACGATAACGATAGAGCATTCTATGGCATAAACACCGGGTTCGGTTCCCTTTGCAATGTAAAAATCTCGAAAGAAGACCTTTCTCAATTGCAGGAAAACATCGTTATGAGCCATGCTTGTGGAACCGGAAAAGAAGTAATTCCCTCGATTGTTCGGTTGATGTTGGCTTTGAAAGTTCAAAGCTTAAGTTACGGACATTCAGGTGTTCAGCTTGTAACTGTTCAACGATTGGTTGAGATGTACAACGAAGATGTACTTCCTGTGGTTTTTGAACAAGGTTCCCTTGGAGCATCGGGAGATTTAGCGCCTTTGGCGCATTTGTGTTTACCGCTCATTGGCCGAGGCGAAGTCGTTTGGAAAGGAAAACGAATGCCGGCCAAAATAGCCTTGGAACAGTTGGGATGGTCTCCCATTTCGTTAAGCGCAAAAGAAGGTTTAGCCCTTTTGAATGGTACCCAATTCATGTCGGCTTTCGGAATATTCAATTGGATTGAATCGGAAAAATTGTACCATGCTGCTCACGCCATTGGAGCTCTTAGTTTAGAAGGCTTTAACGGTACCAAAGAGCCGTTTACGGAACACATTCATCGCGTTCGTCCGCATGCCGGCCAGATAAATTCGGCCTCTATCATGCGCAACCTATTGGCCGGCAGTACCATGCAAAATAACCTGGGAAAAGCCGTTCAGGACCCTTATTCCTTCCGTTGCATTCCGCAGGTTCACGGTGCCACCTTTACCGTTTTGCAACAAAGTAAATCCGTTTACGAAACCGAAGCTGCGAGTGTTACCGATAATCCGTTAATTTTTCCGGAAGACGATTTGATCCTTTCAGGAGGGAATTTCCACGGTCAGGTTTTGGCGTTAACGGCCGATCAACTTGGACTAGCGGTACACGAATTGGGAAATATTTCGGAGCGAAGAACCTATTTACTCATTTCTGGTCAACGCGATTTACCTGCATTCTTGGTAAAAAATAGCGGTTTGAACAGCGGATTCATGATTCCTCAATACACAGCTGCCAGCATTGTTTCTAAAACAAAACAATGGTGCAATCCTTCGAGTTCCGATTCCATTGTGAGCTCAAATGGACAAGAGGATCACGTTTCCATGGGAGCGAATGCAGCCGTTAAATGTTTTGAAATCATTCACCAGGTAAAAAAGGTTTTGGCAATTGAGTGGCTAAATGCTGCACAAGCATTTGATCTTCGAAAAGAAATTTCCGGTGGAAAAAGCAGTCAATCTTTGGAAGATTTGCACCTTCAATTTAGAGAGCACATTTCATTCATGGATGAAGATCGTGAGATCCATTTGGACATGGCAATGGCTGAAAAATTGATGGATCAGGTAGATTGGAAAAATTTTCATTAACTTTACTTCATGGCTCAGAAAAGCATTCGATATTTTCAATCTCTTGCACAACGCACCAGTATTACCGCATTGTTTTCGGTTGCGTTGGTACTGATGTTGGTTGGAGTTTTGGGCTTTGCATCCATTCATGCTCGAAGTGCAGTTTTGGTGTTGAAAGAAAATTTTATGATGGATATTTTCTTCAAAAATTCTGCTTCTTCCCAAGAAATTAAAGATGCCATGATCATCATCCAATCCATGCCTTCTACTAAAAAGTTGCATTACGTTTCTCGTGAAGAAGCCGCAAAACGATTGGATGGAGTAGAGGTGGAGTCTGATTTTATCGAGGTGTTGGGGGATAATCCACTATTAAGAAGTTGTGATTTGTACGTAAAAGCGCCTTTTGCCGACCAAGAGCATTTGGCAGAAATTCGTCGAAACATTGTCGCTAACCCCATTGTAGATGAGGTGAGTTACAAATTACCAGCCCTGGAGCAATTTAATGAAAACATCATGACGTTGGGGCTGGCATTATTGGCATTTGCTGGAATTATTTTAATCATTTCCATCATCCTCATTAATAATTCCGTTAAGCTCTCTCTGTTTGCGCAACGATTCAACATCAAAACCATGCAACTCGTTGGCGCAACCCATGGTTTTATTCGCAAGCCATTTTTGAAAAACGCCGTCATTCAGGGATTCATTGCAGCACTTTTGGCTTGCGGTTTGGTGGCAGCATTGATGGTTATCCTTCCTAAAACCAAACCGGAATTCAACGAAATCAAAGATTGGAACAATACCCTTTTCCTCTTTGCATTTCTCTTTATTTTTGGAATCATCATTACGACTTTAAGCACCTTTATTTCGGTGAATAAGTACCTTCGTTTAAAAATGGATCAACTTTACGATTAAAACTATGAATCACTATTTCGGAAAAATGAACTACATCATCATGGGCATTGGTTGTGCCATCTTGGCCATCGGATTTTTTATGATGAGTGGAAAAGAAGATATCTACGGCACCTCCAAAACCGTTGTAGCACCCATTCTTCTCATTTTGGGTTTTGTGGTGAATGGTTTCGCCATCATGTACCGAAAAAAAGAGTCTAAATGACCAATTTTCAGGCGGTTGTCATTGCAATTGTTGAAGGATTAACGGAGTTTCTTCCGGTTTCTTCTACGGGGCACATGATCATCACCCAGCATTTGTTGGGAATTCCTAGTACTGATTTTTTGAAGGCCTACATGGTCATTATTCAGTTAGGAGCCATCCTTTCGGTAGTTGTGCTTTACTTTAAACGGTTTTTTCAATCGTTTAATTTTTATTGGAAACTACTTGCCGCATTTTTTCCGGCAGCTGTTATCGGTTTAATTTTTGGAGATGCCATCGATGCCATGCTCGGAGATGTTTCTGTGGTAGCTTGGGCTTTGGTGATTGGAGGAGTTATTCTTTTCTTCTTTGATAAAATGATGCTTCCTTGGAAGTTGGAAGGCAGAGAGGAATTGAATCCCGAAAAAATGGGATTCGGACATGCTGTTCTGATTGGTTTGTTTCAATGCATTGCCATGATTCCTGGTGTTTCACGTTCCGCAGCTACCATTATTGGAGGAATGATTGGCCCATTCAATCGCAAACAAGCCGCCGAATTTTCTTTTTTTCTGGCAGTTCCAACCATGTTGGGTGCCACAGCCAAAAAAGGGTACGACCTTTATAAAATTTCTCCCCAACTCATTACCGATCATGTGCAAGAATTATTGATTGGAAATGCGGTTGCCTTTGTGGTGGGACTTATTGCTATTAAAACCTTCATTGGAATATTAAACAAGTACGGTTTCAGAGCTTTTGGGATTTATCGAATTATTATTGGAGCAGCAATTCTGCTCATGTTGCAATGGGGAATACAACTGAACTTCGTGGATTAACTTTTGATTTTGCTGCCGGTGAGGTCTTGCTGGTGGACAAACCTTTGAATTGGACGTCCTTCAATGTGGTGGCCAAACTCAAATACCGAATCAAACCGGCTAAGAAAATTGGACATGCGGGTACGTTGGATCCGTTAGCTACCGGACTTTTAATCATTTGCACGGGAAAGAAAACCAAAGAAATTGAGTCCTACATGGGGCAAATCAAAGAATATACCGGTGTGATTCAATTGGGCGTAATCACGCCTTCCTACGATTATGAAACGGAACCTTCTGAATACCGCGATTACCAGCATATTCAAGAGTCCGAAGTTCTGAGTGTCATTGAAAATCATTTTTTGGGTGAAATTGAACAAGTTCCTCCCGTTTTTTCTGCCATCAAGGTAGATGGGAAAAGAAGTTATGATTTAGCTCGAAAAGGGGAAGCTCAAGAACTGAAGAAACGAAATGTTACGGTTGAAACATTTGAAATTACTCGTTTTGATTTCCCCAATTTACACTTTAGAATCGTTTGCAGTAAAGGAACCTATATTCGAAGTTTGGCCCACGATTTAGGCCAAGAATTGGGCTGTGGTGGTGTGTTGGCAGGGTTGAGACGAACCAAAATCGGCAACTTTCATGTGGATGATGCTTGGAATTTAGAAGAGTTGGTCAGCCTTTTGGAAGAGCGAAAAGATAAAGCCTCCCATGAAAATCTTTGATTTCAATTGGTTGGAAGTTAAGAAGGATCAACCTTTGGCATTGACCATTGGATCCTTCGATGGAGTTCATAAAGGACATTTGTCGATTTTAAAAAAGGTTGTTGAGAAAGCTCGTCAAAGAGGGTTGAAGTCTGCCATTTTAACGTTTTCAAATCACCCACGATTATTGATTAATCCAACCGCAAAGGGAATAGAAATTCTTCAAACTGCTAAGGAGAAGTTGAATGTTTTTGAGGAAGTAGGAATAGATGAGGTTTACTACTTGGATCAAGTTCCTGGGATTTTTGATTTTGAAGCGTCTCGATTTGTTCAGGAAGTGATCATCGAAAACCTGAATGCGCAATTTGTTTGCATCGGTTACGATCATCGATTCGGAAAAAATAGGGGAGGAGATGTTCAATTGTTGAAGCAGTTTCATTCCAGTTTTGAAGTATTGCAGATTCCGGTATTGGAAGAAGAGACCATCGCGATCAGTTCTACCCGAATTCGAGAGGCTCTTCGCGATGGCAAAATTCAAGAAGCGAATGCCCTTTTGGGCAGAAATTACCCACTTACTGGTACGGTGGTTCACGGAAACCAATGGGGTAGAACCATCGGATTCCCAACCGCAAATATTCAGTTGGACCATCCTCAAAAGCTGATTCCTAAGGTTGGAATTTATGCAGTAGAAGTGGTTATTAATCCACAAGAAACGTACTTTGGAATGCTCTACATTGGTTTTCGGAATGGATTGGACGGACTTGAGAAGCGCATTGAGGTAAATATTTTTGATTTTGATCGAGAAATTTATGGGGAGGAAGTTAAAATCTTCATGCATGCATTTATTCGCGATGATCAAGATGTTAAATCACTAACCGACTTGATTCCTCTGCTACAAAACGACAAGAAGAACGTTATCGAATTTTTCGCTAAGCAAAATTTTGTTGCTTAAATTTGGGGATGAACCAAATTTTCAAAGGAAAGGGAATGCTCATATTGGTAGCTTCCTTGGGTTACTTCGTTGATATTTATGATCTCCAATTATTCAATATCATTTCAACTGCTAGTTTAAAAGGCATTGGGATTACCGATGAGGCTCTTTTGAAGAAGTACGACGTTTCGTTGTTCAATTGGCAAATGGTTGGGATGTTAATTGGTGGATTGCTTTGGGGGATTTGGGGTGACAAAAAAGGGCGAAAGTCGGTGTTGTTTGGGAGTATTTTATTGTATTCTTTAGCCAATATTGCCAATGCCTTCGTTACGAACATTACCCAATACGAGTGGATTCGTTTGTTGGCAGGCATTGGTTTAGCAGGAGAATTAGGTGCAGGAATTACCATGGTTTCGGAGTCGTTCGATAAGGAAAAGCGCGGAATTGGAACCATGATCATCGCAACAATGGGTGCATTGGGCGCCGTTGTTGCAGCCCTCGTTAGTCGGAATCATTTCGATGTTTTTGGGCTGCATCCTTGGCAGGAGGCCTATTTAATTGGAGGTATTTTAGGATTATCCTTGCTTTTTCTTCGCGTTGGCACCTTCGATTCGGAAATGTTCAATCAAGTAAAAGAGAAGGATAATCTTAAAAAGGGGAGTTTTTTCCTCATCTTTAAAACCAAAGAACGAGCACTCCGCTACCTTGCTTGCGTATTAATTGGACTTCCAGTTTGGTTTGTTGTGGGAATACTAATTAAATTTTCAAGCCTTGATTTTCATTCTCTTCTTCGTCCAGGTGAGGTTGCCCATCAAAATGAAATACGAGGCATTGCGGTTATTTTCTGTTATATTGGGTTAAGTGTAGGTGATTTAGTTAGTGGTTTATTGAGTCAATGGATGCGCTCCCGTCGAAAAGTAATCTTCATTTACTTAATTTCTTGTGCAGTATTGAGTTTTGTTTTCCTTGAAGTTCAAGGGATTTCATTGGCTGCGTTTCAGTGGTTGTCTTTTGCACTTGGGTTTGTAACCGGTTATTGGGCCCTATTTGTTTCACTTGCCTCAGAACAATTTGGAACAAATATCCGCGCAACGGTTACCACTACTGCTCCCAATTTTGTGCGCGGAGGTGTACTTCCAATTACCATGTCTTTCGTGGCTCTTTCTCATGTTTGGACTTCCTATCACGCTGCTTACTTGGTTGGGATCGTATGTTTTGCCTTGGCCATTGCCGGTACTTGGTATTTAAAAGAAACCTTTGGTAGGGATTTGGATTTTGTAGAAGAGTGAATTTGATGAAGTTGGTTTGGTTAATTTTTTGTAATCCAACTGACGCGGATTTCTTTTAACTTGATAATTTAAATTAGTCGTGTATTTTTGCAAACCTAATTTGAAGTCATGAGGAATAAGTACATCGACCTAATTGAACAAACGTTCGATTTTCCTACCGAGGAGTTTAAAGTCATTGATAATGAGCTTTATTTTCACGATATACCGATGATGGATGTCATTAAACAATACGGTACCCCGTTAAAGATATCATACCTTCCAAAGATTTCCCATCAAATTCAAAAGGCCAAAAAGATCTTTGCTGTAGCCATGGCGAAGTCGTTGTATGATGGAAAGTACAACTATTGCTATTGCACAAAATCAAGTCATTTTAGCTTTGTTATAGAAGAGGCTTTGAAAAATGATATCCATTTGGAAACGTCTTCTGCCTTTGATATCAATATCATCGAAGAGATGTACAATGCTGGAAAAGTTACCAAAGACAAGTTCATCATTTGCAATGGTTACAAACGTCCGCAGTACATCGAAAACATTGTTCGAATGGTCGATAACGGATTTGAAAACCTGGTTTGTGTGTTGGATAATCCTACTGAAATGGCTGCTTTGAATGAAATGACGAACTCTACCGTGAAAGTTGGAATTCGAATTGCAGCGGAAGAAGAGCCGAAATTTGAGTTCTACACCTCGCGTTTGGGAATGGGATACAAGGATATTGTTCCATTTTTCATCAAGAATCTTCAAGATAACCCAAAAATGGAGCTGAAAATGCTCCACTTTTTCATCAATACCGGAATTCGCGACACTGCCTATTATTGGAATGAATTGAGCAAGTGTGTGAACGTTTATTGTGCATTGAAGCGAATTTGTCCAACTTTGGATAGCCTGAACATCGGCGGTGGATTTCCCATCAAAGATTCGTTGACATTTGATTACGATTACGAGTACATGGCAGAAGAAATCATTGCTCAGGTGAAGTCCATGTGCAACAATTCTGGGGTGAAGGAACCGGATATTTTCACGGAATTTGGTTCGTTTACCGTTGGTGAAAGCGGTGCCGTTTTATTCGAGATTATCGATCAGAAAAAGCAGAACGATCGTGAAAAATGGAATTTAATTGATTCTTCTTTTATGACAACGTTACCCGATTCTTGGGCCATCAATAAGCGTTTTATCATGATGGCGTTGAACAATTGGGAACGCGAATACGAAAGGGTTTTGTTGGGAGGATTAACGTGCGATAGCGACGATTTTTACAATGCTGAAGCCCATCAAAATGCCATTTATTTGCCGACTTACGACAAAGAACGCCCCCAATACATTGGATTTTTCCATACAGGCGCATACCAAGAAAGCATTGGTGGATATGGAGGTATTCAACACTGTTTAACTCCAGCACCCAAACATGTGATTATTGATTGTGATGAGAACGGTGAGTACTTCACTAAACTTTTTGCGAAAGAACAATCGTACAAATCCATGTTAAAAATTCTCGGTTATACGTAAATTTGAGCATGGCATTACGACAAAGCAATACAAGGAGAATGGGGATCATCCTCCTTTTTTTATCTATTGGTGTCGGGATTTTCTGGCTCAAACCCTTATTCTCGGTAAAAGAACAGTGGAGTTACACCTTGCGATTATCCTTAGTGATGGTGCAATTGGTGGTATTGATGGAAATTATCAAGCAATTTATTTTGTTGGTTTCCTTTGGAAGTGGAAAACGCGATGTAAAGAAGGCTAAGAATTTCATTTTGGGTCTTCGCCAAATTTCAATCTTGGTTTATTCGTTTCAGGCCTTGGCGGTTTTCTTGTCGCTTTTCAACCTCCATTTGAAAGATTTGATAACCAGTTTAAGTGTGGCTGCTGCTGCCGTTGCCATCGTTTTTAAGGATTATATTTCCAACGTAATCAACGGCATGGTATTGGCTTTTTCCAATCGGCTATTGATCGATGATTACGTGAAGATCGGTCACCACCGCGGGCGAATTACCGATATTACCCTGGGATCAGTTCAATTGTTAACCGATGAAGATGAAGTTGTTTTTCTTCCCAATACGATTTTGTTTACGCATGAGATTGTTAATTACAGCAAGTTAGAGAACCGAAAAACGGTTCTTGAATTTGTATTGAGGTACGACGAGTTTGAGAAAATCGAAGATGTAGAACAATTCTTAAATCAAACTTTGATAGAGAATTCAGCTGAACTGATTCGTTTTGGATCCACCTCTTTGCGCATCATTGAAATCAATGGAAATGAATTGATTTGCAAATATCAATTCACGTTGGATCAATCCATGCCCGAAATAGAACGGAAGTTAAAAAGAGTTTTGAATAGGGCCATTGTAAATCGGTTTAGAAAAAAATAAGGGCGATCAAATCGCCCTTATTTTTTTATCGTCCAATGCCGTAATAGGCCCGTCGACCATCAGGGTAAACCCCCTCAATCAATAGCGCTGTTTCCGATTTGGTGTTGGTCAAAATTCGATCGATGTCTTTAATATCGGTTACTTTTTGGTTTTGAATTTTGGTGATGATGAAGCCCGGTTTGATGCCCGACATTTTCAGTTTCCCACCGGTAATCGAAACAATTTTAACTCCGCCGTTGATGCCAAGTTTCTGTTTATCATCGGCATTGATTCCCGAAAACGTTGCTCCTAGTTCTGTGGAACTTTCCACTTTTTCGTTGGACGATGCCAAATTACCGGTTCCGTTTTCATCCATCAATTTTACCGAGTAGGTTTTTTCTTCACCATCTCGATTTACCGTTACATTAATTTCTTCGCCCGGACGTTTTCTGGAAACCATTTCCATCATCGTTGGGCGATTTTTTACACTTTTCCCATCGATTTTAATGATGACATCGCCTTTTCTAATTCCGGCATCACGAGCGGGAGAATTGTCGGAAAACCCACCAACATAGGCTCCTTGTCGCACTTTTAAATCTTCATCTTGAGCCAATTTTTCATTGATATCGGCCACTGTTATTCCAAGATATCCTCGTTTTACCGAGCCAAAGTCTTTTAGGTCTTCAACGATCTTCTTGACCAAATTTGCAGGAACGGCAAACGCATATCCTTCGTAAACTCCATTTCTTGACGCAATGGCGGTATTGATTCCAATGAGTTCGCCTTTCATGTTTACGAGTGCCCCGCCTGAGTTACCTGGATTAACGGCCGCATCGGTTTGGAGAAATGACTCAATTTTCGATTGGCCGTTCAGAATATTGATGTCGCGTCCCTTTGCGGAAATGATGCCTGCGGTAACGGTGGAATTGAGGTTGAACGGATTTCCGACTGCTAGTGCCCATTCGCCAACTTGAACATCATCGGAATTTCCCCATGGGCAGGCCATCAAATTATTGGCAGAAACTTTAATGAGGGCTAAATCGGTATTGGGATCGGTACCAACAACTTGGGCCTCTAGAACCCGCTTGTCATCCAGTGTTACTTCTATTTTTTCAGCGCCTTGAACAACGTGGTTATTGGTAACAATGTAGCCATCGTTGGAAATAATTACCCCAGATCCGGTGGAAGATGCATCGCGTTTTTGCTGTCGAAGTCCATTCCCACCACCGAAAAAGTCAAACGGATCGAAATAGAAAGGATCTACAAACGTCTCAGAACGAGAGTTTTTGATGTGTACTACCGTTGGTAATACATTGGCCGATGCTTCAACAAAACTAGGTGTCCCAACCAAATTCCCCGTCGAAGTAACCAATCGAGTTGGAGTTGATCCCGGGTTTTGTTCGATAGTTGAGGTTAAGGACGATACGGTTGCAGCTCCTACCAAACCTCCAGCTAAGGCTGCAACGAGAATAAACCAATTTTTTTGTACCATAATAAACCTGTTTTTTGGATAAACGTCGATAATTTGTTCAGGTTGGAAGTCCTCAAAAATTTTTCCAATTTTTTAAAAATTTGAGTTATCCACAAACTGTGGATAATTAGGCATAATTTGATAAATTTGTTTTCCTTAATTCGAACATTATGACATTTCCACAAGGTATTCCATCGGTAGATTTGGCTGATTTTTTGTCAACTGATCCTGCTCGTAAACTCAAATTCGTAAACGAGTTGGGCGATGCCTATGAGAACATTGGGTTCGTTTCCGTAAAAAATCATTTTCTTAGCGAGTCTCTTGAGGAAAACCTTTACCAACAGGTGAAAGCATTTTTCACTTTGCCCATTGAGACCAAAGAGAAGTATGAAATTCCTGGAATTGCCGGTCAGCGAGGGTACATTTCCTTCGGAAAAGAGCATGCCAAAGGAAGAACTGTGGGTGATTTAAAAGAATTTTGGCACTTTGGTCAGTATGTTGATGATTCTGATCCAATCAAACAAGAATATCCGGAAAACGTATCCGTTTCCGAATTGCCAGAATTTAACGCTGTTGGGAAGGAAGCTTACCAGTTGCTTGAAAAAACGGGTAAATACATGCTTCGCGCCATCGCTATTTTTCTTGGTTTGAATGAAGACTATTTTGATGAAAAAATCCATCATGGTAACAGCATTTTACGTCCGATTTTTTACGGACCCATCGTAAATGATCCCAAAGATGCTGTTCGCGCTGCCGAGCACGAGGATATCAATCTCATTACCTTATTGATGGGAGCATCTGCCGATGGTTTGCAGGTTTTAAACAAACAAAATGAATGGGTTTCGGTTACCGCCCTTCCAGATCATCTGGTGGTCAACGTAGGAGATATGTTGCAACGATTAACCAATAATCGTTTGAAATCAACCACGCATCGGGTAATTAATCCGCCACGAGAAATGTGGGGAACCCCTCGTTATTCCATTCCATTCTTCTTGCATCCTCGTTCCGAAATGCGATTGGATTGTTTGGATTCGTGCATTACCACACAAAATCCTAAACATTTTGAACCCATTTCAGCGGGCGAATACTTGCATGAAAGACTTCAGGAAATTGGTCTAAAAAAGTAACTTTTGCGGTTTTCTCGATATAAGGCATTTCGATTTTTAAGAGACGTTCTTACGTTGTCTTTTCTTTCCTTTGGAGGTCCTTATGCCCATATTTCCTTAATGTTGGATTTGTTCGTTCGCCGACGGAAATACTTGACCAAGGAAGAGTTTTTGGAAATCAATGCGTTGTGTTCGGCTTTGCCGGGACCTTCGAGTACCCAAACGGTTGCCGCTATCGGTTACAAGATTGGAGGGGTTTCTTTGGCGGCAACCTCCTTGCTCATTTGGGTTTTGCCGGCTTCGATTCTCATGACCCTCATCGCACTCATTTATGTGCACGTAGAGCGGCTGCATTGGGACCTTTCGTTTCTTCAATTTTTATCGCCCATCGCAACGGGTTTTATTGCGGTTGCAGCCATTCGTTTGGCTAAAGGAAATTGGAAAACGCCCTTAGCCATCATCATTACTGTCCTTGTGGCTACCGCAAACGTGTGGTTCAGATCTCCGTATTTAATTCCGTTTTCACTTCTTCTTTCTGGGTTCATTTCCTTTACATTTAGTCGTGAATTGGAGAATACCGAAAAAATAGTTAACCTTAAAATTTCTTGGAGGTATTTATTTGCTTGGGCCGGATTATTTGTATTATTGGCCTTGTTGGGAAATTTGCTTGGTGAACGCAGTTTACTCATCCTGCAAAACAACTATCAATATGGTTCTTTGGTATTTGGAGGCGGACAGGTGTTGATTCCCATCATGTTTGAGCATTTTGTTCACTTCAAACATTATGTTTCCGAATCAGAATTTTTAACGGGTTATGGTATTGCTCAAGGCGTTCCCGGTCCTGTTTTTTCATTTTCAAGTTTTATTTCAGGGGTTTCACTTTACAATGAAACCCAATCGAACTGGTGGCTAATTATTGGAGGGCTCGCAGGAATGATCGGAATTTTTGCACCTGGAATTTTCTTTATTCTCTTCACCTTTCCCATTTGGAACCAAATAAAACGAAGCCGCGGCGTTGCAAAATCGTTGCTCGGACTCAATGCTGCAGCATTGGGGCTCATCATTTCGGCTTTCTTAATTTTCTGTAAAAGCATTGTTTTTCAAGGAGATCAATCAAATGTCTTTTTGAATTGCGCCATCGTTGTAGCCGTGGTTTTGGCTCAATTGTTCTTACGCATGGCTTCCCATTACATTGTGGCGTTAGGAATCTTAGCCGGAATCCTCAATATGGTCCTAATTTCTTAATCCAATATTCACCCTCAAAAGGTCGTCCCAGTTCAAATATTTTTGACTCAATTCCTGAATTTCATCAGGACGAATTTCATTCAATTTTTCAAAGAATGATTGGTAATAATCGCTGGATAACTGGTTCAAAATGATGTTTTTATTTCGATCCATGTGAGCAAAAATTCCGTCACATCCTTGGATCATTTGTCCTTGCATGGTGCTGATGACCAAGTTCAATTCATCTTCACTGATCAACTCTTTTTGCAGGGTCATCAGTTCTTTTTGAATTTCATCCAAAGCCAATTGAGCTTCGGTAGCTTTTACTTCAGCATTGATGAAAAACATGCTCTGCTCGAAAAAGGGATAGCTCATGCTTCCAATTCCGTAGGTTAATCCTTTATCCTCTCGTAAATTTTTCATCAAACGAGAACCAAAATATCCTCCAATGATGGTATTTAATACTTGAAATCCATGAAAGTCCTCATGATTTCTTCCAACGGCTAAGCGACCAATTCGGATGCAATTTTGTTGAGCACCCATTTTCTCTTGAAACAAAAGTTCTTTTTGGTAAGAAATTGGTAGGATGTCTTTATTATCATTTTTTTCGAGAAATAAACCTTCCATTTTTTCTCCAATCATCTCAACCAATTCTCCAATGTTTTTGCCTGAAACAAAAACGTGAAATGGTTTTTTAAAAAGTTTTGAGTGAATGTGGTGCAATCGTTGGGTATCCATCTCCCGAATTCCATTTTCACTGATGGTTAATCCGTAAGGGTGATTGGAAAACAAATGCTGGTTGAATAGTCTGCGAGCAAGGTTATTTACTCGCTCGCATGACAAATGGAAAGATTGAATTTCGGCTTGTTGAAAGGTTTTCCACTCCGTTTCTGGGAAGGTTGGTTTCAATTGTACATCGAACAAAACATCAACCAATGATGGCAAATTTCGAGTTAATCCGTGCCAAACCAAAGAGCTGTAATTCATCCATCCTTCGAATTGAGAATAAATCCCATAAAAATCCAAAAGTTCTGAAATTTGCTTTCTAGAATAACTTTCGCTGCCCTCAAATTGCATTTTTTGAACCAAGTCTTTTTCCCAAGCCGCAATGCCTTCGATGGGTTGATGCTCCCAAATCCATTCAATTTTCGCAACTTCTTGGGATCCGCCTTCTAACCAATGGAGACCGCAACCATTGGAGAAAATTTGACTTTTTGCAACCTGATGAGGGATGGAAATTAAAGGTTGAATTTCGGGAGCCTTCATGATTTGGGATGGTAGTAAATGGATGAAAGGGATGAAGCGTTGAAAATTTCCTTCGCCAATCTTTGAATCTCGGTAGGCGAAACGTTCATGTATTTTTCGTCTTCTTGATGAATCCGTTTTGCATCGCCAAGCCATTCAAAATAAGCCAAGTTTAAAGCAATGGAAGATGAATCGATGTTGGAAAATGCCTGAGACGTTTGGTATTGATTTTTGATTTTTTCGAGATTGTAGTCCGAAATCAATTCATTGCAAAGCAAATGTAAATCACTCCAAATCGCTTTTTCAGCTTCTTCCCAAGTGGTTTCGGGAAGTAAATTCCCTTGAATGACCATTAATCCTGGATCTTCATCACCGGTTACGTAGGCATTAATTTGAGAAAAAAGCGGATTATTTTTCAGCCAGTTTTCTTTTAATCGGGAAGATTTACCTCTTCCCAAAACATCGCTAATTAAATCGGTAGCGTAATAATCGGGATGGTTTCTGCCAACGATGGGGAAGGCCCAATAAAACGCATTTTGGGGTACTTCTTGTTCGAGATCCTTTCGCTTTCCTGAACGATTTGGATGATCTTGAGCGTACGCCTTTGGGTTCTGCTGCCCTGGTTTTTGAAACGAAAAATAGCGATCAATCCATGTTTTGACTTGATCCATTTGAAAGTTTCCTGATATGGATAAGATGGAATTTTGCGGGACGTAAAACGTTTCAAAAAAATGCTTCACATCGGAGAGTTTCGACTTTTCAATGTGTTCAATTTCTTTTCCAATGGTTGCCCATCGATAGGGGTGATTGAAGTAGGCGAGGGGACGTAATTCCAGCCACGCATCGCCGTAAGGTTGATTTAAATACCGTTGTTTAAATTCTTCAATCACTACTTTTCTTTGAACATCAAGCGATCGTTCCGAAAGTTCTATTTCTCGCATCCGATCGGCTTCGAGGTAGAGGGCCGATTCCAAATTTTGGGATGGAACGGTAATGTAGTAATTGGTAAAATCGTTGGAGGTAAATGCATTGTTTTCGGCACCGATAGATTGGGCAAAGGCGTCGTATTCGGGAATGAGGGGCGTTCCTCCAAACATCAGATGTTCAAACAAATGGGCAAATCCGGTGTGATCTGGATTTTCGTCCCTCGCCCCAACGCCTACGAGAATATTCACGGTTGCCAGGGGCGTCGATAAATCCTGGTGAAAAATTACCCGTAAACCATTGGGTAACTCCATTTTTTCAAATACTAACATATCAAATTCCTCTACCTCTTACGATGATTAAACTGGTATAAATCAAAATTTTAAAATCAACCAGGAGCGACATGTTTTCGATGTACAACAAGTCGAATTTCAATCGATCCACCATTTCATCCACATTTGAAGCATACCCGTATTTCACCATTCCCCAAGAGGTAATTCCGGGTTTTATATGGAGTAATTGCTGGTAATGAGGCGCTTTCTGAACAATTTGGTCTATGTAATATTGCCGTTCTGGTCGATATCCAACCAGCGACATATCGCCTTTTAAAACATTGAAAAATTGGGGTAATTCGTCCAGGCGATACTTTCTCATGGTTTTTCCCCATGGGGTAATGCGTTGATCGGCGGTAGAAGAAAGGGCGGGACCTGTTTTTTCAGCGTTTTCTACCATGGATCGGAATTTCCAAATAAAGAAGGGTTTACCATTGATTCCAATTCGTTCTTGTTTGAATAAGATGGATCCCTCAGATGATAATTTTACGCGTAAGGCAACATAAATGTAAATGGGAGATAGGAGGAGAATGGCGAAGAAAGAAACGAAAATGTCTAGAATTCGCTTGATGGGAGCTTGCCAAGCTGGGAATAATTCTGGAGAAGCTTCGATGAGAATGGCACCAAAAATTTGTTGCATTTTCACCAAGCCCAACATGATGTCGTACATATCGGGAACAATTCGAATGATTACCCGATGATTTTTAAGAATTTGAATGATTTCACGAAATTTTTCGTGTTCGGTTTTTTCTAAAGCAATGAATACTTCCTCGGGTTCAAATTCTAGAATAGCTTTCGCAATGGCTTCGATCCCTTCTCCTACCAAAGGTACCTGATTTTCAATTATGGGTGCTCCGTTGAGCTTTGGATCAATAAAGCCTACAAATCGGTATCCGGGCATTCCCTTCGGGCCTTCCATTTCCCGAATAAGGTTTTTGGCTCTTTTCCCGCCTCCAATCAATAGCGTTTTAAAGTAAAGTTTCCCACTTCGGAGGCGGCGAAAAATTCGAGTTAAAAAGATGGAACGCAAAATGGAAGTTAACAAAAACTGAATGATCAATAAGCCGAAAAAGTATAAATAAAACGTTTGATAATGATCAACGGGGTCGTTCAACAAAACCGCAAAAAAGATGATCATGGTTCCAATAAACGTTTGAACCAAGGTTTTCCCAACTTCGGTTAATCGGCTTTTTCGGTAAACATCTCGGTAAGATCCTCCGATGAGAAAAAGAATGATCCAAAAAGCGACAATGATGGAGGATTTTTCAAAAAATTCGAGGGAATTTAAAGGTAGGATTTCCAAATCTTCCTTTGGGAAAAAGGATTTTCGGTAAAGGTTAAAAATGTACCAACCCGACACCACCGAAAGGAGGTCCAAGAACGCAAAAGCAAGGGTGTCGATCCTCTTTTTCATTCAGTTCAATTGTCGGTGTAAAACACCTTCACATTATCAATTTCTCCCCAACCTTTTTTGGTGGATGAGCTTTGGAACAAAGAATAAAACCGCAAACGAATTTTGGAGTTCTGGGGAAGTTCTGCAATGGCTGGAGTGAGGTTGATGTACAACTTGTTCCAGGTTTCTTTAGGATTAACAATGAAAAACGGGTATTGAACCAATCCTCCAGAGCTGTAAACATCCAAGTAAATGGTAAACGGATTATTGCATCGATAATCCAATTCCATAAATGCGGGGCGTCCTCCACCCTGAATGATTAAATCATTTTTCGTTCTGAAATTCACGGTTGGAAAGGAATCCTCCAGGGACCATGCCAGCGACCGCCTTCCTTCATACGGATTGATGGTATCGATGTAAAAAGTGGTATCTGCATTGAACATATTTTCGAAGGTATTGCTCAACTCAAAATCTTCTAATACCACAAATTTTAGGTAGGAATTGTAAAAGGTTTTCAGCGAAAGGGAATCTGTTTTTAAGGGAGATAAAGAAATAGTTTTAGCAAAAGGGCGATAGCCCGGATAAATGGAACGAGTTCCAGCGATTCCGTTGCTAAGAATACCGGGAGAAACCACGATTTTGGTGGGACCTTCAGCGATCACAGGAATTTTTGCTGGTAATTCAAAAGCACCTAAGTACTCATCGTTGATGTATACCCAACCGTCTTTAATCCGGTGCCGAATGCTTCCATGGTAAGCAAATGAAGAATCCAATACTTCGAAAGGTTGAAGGTAGAGGTAGGCAGGAGTTTTTTCAACCGGATCGATGACCGAACAACTTTGCAGAACAACCAGAAAGAAAAAAACAAACTTCAGTTTCTTCATGAGCATGGAAAACTCAAATTTAAGGATTTTATTGGCTCAAATTCCCTAGTGATGGGATTTCCTATTCATCAACTTTCCACATTTTTTGAAATTTTTCGACTTTGTACATCCTTCTTCCATTTTTCAACACTCAACAAAGAGTGGAGATGTGCGGTTACCTTTGTTTTATGACATTAGAGGATAATTTTCGGCAACAAGGTTTACGCAATCAACTCATTGAAACCCTTAAACAAAAAGGAATCACCTCCGATGCCGTACTTGAAGCGATGAAAGCTGTTCCTCGTCATTGGTTCTTGGATACGGTTTTCCTTGAAAAAGCCTACGAAGATGTCGCTTTTCCCATCGGAGAAGATCAAACCATTTCCCACCCGTTTACGGTGGCTTTCATGACTTCTTTATTGGAAATCAAGAGACGAGAAAAGGTATTGGAAATTGGAACCGGTTCAGGCTATCAAGGAGCAGTGCTCTCAAAATTAGGTGCCAAAGTTTATTCCATTGAACGAAATAAAGTTCTCTATTCTAAAACCAAAAAGTTCTTAAGCCTAGCTGGTTTTCAGTTCAATACCTTTTTGGGTGATGGAACATTAGGGTTGCCTCAATTTGCCCCCTTCGATAAAATCATTGTTACCGCTGGAGGACCCAACATTCCGCAGGCTCTTATGGAACAACTGGCCATCGGTGGACTTATGGTCATTCCTGTAGGAGACAAGCAAACCCAGAAAATGATCCGAATTACACGCGTTTCCGATCAAGAGTTCCAACGCGAGGAATTGCAAGACTTTCGATTTGTTCCCCTTCTTGGTGAAGACGGTTGGTAACAAATTTTTCCGTAACCGAGTGTTAATGGAATCTTAATGAAACGGCTAAGCCGTTAAAGTCTCTGAACCAAATCCTGTAATTGTGCTGATTTTCAGGCGTTTCATACGAAAGTGTCTACTTTTGTTGAATAAAACAAATGAAGACTATGAGTATTTTAAAATTCTTTTCATTCTTTATCGTATTTTCAATTGTATCATTTTGCACTCTAGCTGGGGCAAACGATGGTGTAAAAGTTGCCTTCGGCAAAGCATCCTATTACAGCAAAAGCGCTAATCGCCATTTAACAGCCTCAGGAGAACGTCACTACTCCGATTCCATGGTTTGTGCGCACAAATCTTATCCATTTGGAACACTATTAAAGGTTACAAATCTTCGCAATGGAGAAGAGGTTATTGTAAAAGTAAATGACCGTGGGCCTTTTGTAAAAGGTAGAATTATTGATCTCTCTTTTGGTGCAGCTAAAAAAATTGGAATAATTGCTGCCGGAATTGTGGAAGTGAAAGTTGAAGTGTATAATCCAAATGAAAAAAATCCATTTAAAGTAGATTCAACTTCAACCCCAAATTCGAACTTATAAGTATTTCAATTTAAAATTCCTTTTCCTTGACGAAGAACAATCGCTTCGCTATCGGTTAAATCGACTACCGTAGAAGGAATGATATCTCCATTTCCTCCATCAACCACCATAAAAACGCTATTTTCATAACGTTCATGGATCAATTCCGGATCGGTAGTGTATTCCAAAACGTCGTCTTCATCTTTTAAACTGGAGCAAAGCAACGGCATACCTAATTCGCGAATAATCTCACGAGTTACCGCATGATCGGGTACTCGAATCCCTACCGTTTTTTTCTTGCGGTGAATAATTTTAGGAACCAAAGCACTAGCGTCGAGGATAAAGGTAAATGGGCCAGGTAAATGGGCCTTCATCATGCGGAAATGATGATTGGGAATTTGAGCGCAATAATCGCTCAAGTGCGATAAGTCCGAACAAAGCAGTGAAAAAGTGGTTGGGTCGTTGTGTTTCGGATTAATTCGAGCGATCATTTCGGTGGCCTTTCGATTTTCCACACTGGCGCAAAATGCATAAACAGTATCGGTGGGTAGTACCACAATCTCTCCATTTCGTAAAGCGTTAGCTACTTGACGAACATGTTTTTCATTGGGGTTTTCTGGAAAGATTCGAATAATCATAAGCAAAAAAAAGCCCCCGATTTCCGAGGGCTTTGAAATTTTAGTGTAATACTTGACGAACTAAATCGGCTGCTTCTTGAAGCGTAATGGCTGAGTGAACATTCAAGCCAGAATCATCGATGATTTTTTTGGCTTCAACTGCATTGGTGCCTTGTAAACGAACAATGATAGGAATAGGAATATCACCAATCGATTGATAAGCTTCTACGACACCATTTGCAACACGATCGCAACGAACAATTCCACCGAAAATATTGATTAGGATGGCCTTAACATTGGGATCTTTCAAAATGATGTGAAACGCATTTTTTACCGTTTCAGCTGATGCTGTTCCGCCCACATCCAAGAAGTTGGCTGGTTCACCACCGCTTAATTTGATGATGTCCATGGTGGCCATCGCCAAACCGGCTCCGTTTACCATACAACCTACGTTTCCATCCAATTTAACGTAGTTCAAATTGAATTGTCCTGCTTCAACTTCGGTTGGATCTTCTTCTTTCAAATCGCGCAAAGCTGCCAAATCTTTGTGGCGGTACAATGCATTCTCATCCAAATTAACCTTCGCATCAACAGCAATGATTTTATCATCAGATGTTTTCAGAACTGGGTTAATTTCGAACAAAGCAGCATCGATATCTGTATAAGCGTTGTACAAGGAATGAACAAACTTCACCATGTTTTTGAAAGCATCTCCAGAAACGCCCAAATTGAAAGCAATTTTACGAGCTTGGAAAGGCTGTAAACCCACTAATGGATCGATTTCTTCCTTGAAAATCAAATGTGGGGTATTGTGAGCAACTTCCTCAATATCCATTCCACCTTCAGTAGAATACATGATGGTGTTTTTTCCGGTTGAACGATCCAATAGAACCGACACGTAGAATTCCTTTGTTTCGGATGCTCCAGGGTAATATACATCTTCAGCGACCAACACATGATGAACCTTTTTTCCTTCAGGACCAGTTTGTGGCGTGATCAATTGCATACCAATGATGTCATTGGAACGACTTTGAACCTCATCCAAAGATTTCGCCAATTTTACACCACCGCCTTTGCCTCGTCCACCTGCGTGGATTTGTGCTTTAATGACCCACCAACCGGTTCCGGTTTGTTCGGAAAGGGTTTTAGCAGCTGCAACAGCTTCTTCTGTAGTGTTGGCAATAAGTCCTCTTTGTATGGCAACGCCATATCTAGAAAGGATTTCTTTGGATTGATATTCGTGAAGATTCATAATCGATATTTGCTCGCAAAATTAAGGCTAATTTTTCAAATTTGAATTAGTTTCTCTGAATGATGAGTTTTTTGCGGAAAGACCCTTCAATGGTTTGAATTTCAATGAAGTAAATGCCATTGGGGATGGATTTAACGTCAATTTTCGAATTTGATGTCGCACCTTTCAAACAAATTTTTCCAGAAACATCCACCAATTGATAAGTGATTTGATTGGTTGTTCCTTGAATCATGATTTCATCTTTAGCAGGATTTGGGTAAATGGAAACCAAATCAGAAGAAACGTTGATGGCACCAACTCCATTCGTTTGAACTACGCCAATATCATCCAAAGCCATGTCGGAATAAAAGTTGGTTCCTGTAATTCCACGAAAACGGAACAATACGTTTTGACCAGCATATGCTGCAAGAGAAATATCTCGACTTCTCCATGCATTTCCTTGATCACCACGAATAACAGGCATGATATCATTGGTCCACTGTCCATTTGCAAAGATGTCAACACGCAATTCTCCCATGGAAGAGCCGAACATGTGGTACCAAAAACGAAGAGCGTGAATTCCACCGGTTGGAATGCTAAAGCAAGGCGTAAGCATTAAGGCTGTTTTGCTAAAGCAAGCGGAAGCCTCTAAATAAACATAATTTCCTGTAGCCGTTCCCGTGGTATGATCGAAGTCAGGACCCGTTGTTGCTGAAGCCGTAGCTCCTCCAAACAATCTCCAATCGATGTTATCAACAATATTATTTGCCTCATTGATGTAGCCACCGGGAAGCGTTGAAGATGTTGCCTCGCAGTTGGTGGTTCCCGGTGCACGAGTGCCCGAATCGAAGTTGTATAAATTTCCGATGGTTTGAGGGGTTCCTCCGATCAAATTCAAAGTGACATATCCTGTATCGTTGAAACGATTCAAATCGCCGCTTAGTGTTGCCCATGTTGCTACTCGCAAGGTACCCGCTGTTGATTGAGAAATAGAGGTTCTAAACGTGTGAAGGGCCGAATCTAAAACGGGAATGGTGGTCGTTAAGGTTTCTGTAATAATGGTGCCGTTGTTTACACGATAATGCACCGGAATGTTGTTTTTGGGTTGATTTGAGAAGTTTTTAACCCAAATTCGAACGGAATCTGTAAAAGAACCGGAGCACATCGGAACTGAACCGCTTGCTGGCGAAACTACCTTGGTAACTCCCATGTCGGTAGCAAGCGTACAATTTATAAAACCTGGGGCTTTGCGAATAGCATTGGCTCTTCTTCCTTTGGCTAATGGAGAAACGGCACGAACGCTGTACCAATACTCTTGAGTTCCAGAAAACGTACCAGCAAAAGCAAATCGAGTAACACCTCCGGTGGTTGTTCCAACCGAATCCATATAACGACTTCCCAATAAAGAAACTTCGTAAGAAGTGGCCCCAGTTACTCCATTCCAGCTGATTTCCATGGAATCGGCACACAAACGCACAACTTGTAAATTGGAAGGCAAAGGATAGAGCGCCATCGGTGCATTACAAACGTCGCTAGCACCAGCACGGGAAATGCGCATCGTCATATTTCCGCTATTCAAATTTGCGGGGATATTCCAGTTGTAGTAACGACGATTCGCTGCAATAGCGTTTGAAAGTGTAGACCACGTTGTTCCACCATCCAAGGAGTATTCTAAGGTGTATGGAGAGGTGTTGTTTGGAACATCATCCCAACGAACGGTTTCTGTAGTACCAGGAACAAAACTTTCACCACCCATGGGGTAAGTCAATAAAATTTGATCGGCTAACTTGGTTTGGTAGACAACATAGAACTTAACAGGGCCTTGAGGAACCGCAGTTCCTGCAATACGAATGGTATAAGTTCCAGCTGTTGGAGTGTCGATTTCAACCATTTCGTGGTTGTTCAAACTATCTACTCCTTTGATGGCAGGAGCTGAAACCGATGCTGCTGTTCTACCAGATTTCAATAATGCCCAAGGTAAATAAGTATTGCTATTGGCGTCGGTTACCGATAAGGTTAAATCATTAATCAATGCCTTTGTTGCACCTGCAGCTGCTTCGTAATCGGTATAATACACCAAAACTTTGGCATTGGCACACGAGGCCGGAATGGTAATCGTGAATGTCTCATCCCCGTTTTGGGTAACAGTATCACTGAAATAGGTGCGCTCTTCCAAAACCTTTACAGCGTTGTTTCCATTTACTCGTCCGTAACCGTAATTGTAATCCGGACCCTTGGTCCCTAAATCATCAGCACCAACCATCATGGCAGCTTTGATGAGCGCCGCCTCTGGTTCTTGATTATTATTCAATACTCGATAGGCGTGAATCATTTGGCCGAAAATTCCGGTAATTGCAGGACACGCCATGGAAGTTCCGGTCATCAATTGGTATTGGTTGTTTCGAAGAGTGGAGTTAACGTCGGTTCCAACAGCCGTAATTTCTGGTTTCAAACGACCATCGGAAGCGGGACCACGAGATGAAGAAGGCGCAATACCATCCAAATAGTCGAGGTTACCCACCGTGAATACGTTTTTCCCCATTTTGTATCCACCGGTAATTTGCCCCCAAGCTGTTCCAGCTCCCCAGTTGCAGTTGGTTCCGCCTGAGTTTCCAGCAGAGAATACGTGCATCATCAAGGGCAATTGACGCATTTGACGATCGGCAGTTACGGCATTTCCGGTATAACCTGCATTGCACGTTTCACCCAATGAAAAACTGTTAACGCGCATAGAATCTGCCGTGTACGTATTTGGCGCAGCAGTAAGAGCTCCATAATAATCGTAAACGTGAATTTTTAGTCCCCAACCCATTCCGCGAGTGCTTTGATTAAGATTACCAGCTCCCATCATGGTTCCTGCACAGTGTCCTGCGTGATTGATAGTGGAATTGGTGGCAGTAGCGCGGTTAACCATGCGTCCTTGGTAATCAATGTGCGGACCAATAACTCCATCGTCTCCAATGGCTACATTCACTCCATTTCCGTTGTAACGGCGGTTGGAAATGTATTCGGTTGTCATCGTGTTGGAGCGGTGGTTAGAGCGTCCTACCTGATTTTCAGTAAAAACGGGACCATCAGTAGGTTCTACAAACGTTACAAATTCAAGATTAGCCAATCGGGTTAAATCTTTTGAAGCCAATCGAACATAGGCCAAGTTGGAAAAATCGTAGGTGCGATTGACCTCAAATCCGGCTTGATTTAATTGACTAACGTAGGTTGAAACGCTTTCTTTTCTTTCCAAAGAAATTTTTACTTCAATTTTGTCGCCGAAAATCATCCAAGAAGGATAAGGTAATTCTTTGAAAGAAGGATGAATTTTAAGCTCTGCGGCCAGTTTGATCATTCCAGAAATGTTCAACGAACGCAACGTAGAAGCATTGAATCCTTCGGGAACCCATGCAAAGTATGATTTTTCTGGAACGTACTGCTGAATTTCAATTCCTGAAGCGAGCAATCGCTCCATTTCAGCGGTATTTAAAAAATGGGAAACTTGAATGATTCGGAAAATTTTTCCCGAATTGCCTTCGGTGTTATCCTTCATTTCGTAACGGCCTGCTGGATCTACCGTGCCGGTGATAAGACGAACAGGTTCGGCGGCTAGTGTGGAGCAAATGCCTAAACCTATCCAAGCTGCGAGGAAGTGTTTTTTCATTGTTTATTTTTTTTCGATAATTGGTCTAATCTCTTTTTTTCTGCTTCAGTTAAGCTGTTGTATCCTTTATCGCTGATTTTATCTAGCAAATAATTGATTTCACTTTCGATGCTGAAATCTTCCTTCCGGAATTCTTCTAACTTCTTCTTGGAAACAGTTTTACTGCTTATTGACTTCCATTTCCATCCTAGTTGCATGGAAAAAAGAAAAAAAGTCGTGGGTAAAATTAAGGCTAAAAACAACCAAGTGTGTTGAATCATGATTTCCGGTTGAAACAATACGGAAAGCAAAACTCCAGTAATGGCACCTCCCAAATGCGCTTCGTGTCCGATGCGATCATTTTGTTTCTTAATTCCATAAATGGAGAACAAAACGTACCCAATGGCAAACAACCACGCTGGCATCGGAATGAAGAAAATTAGAATGGTTTGGTACGGATTCACCAAAATGGATGAAAAAATAATACCCGCAACGGCACCGCTGGCTCCCAAGGCTCGGTAATTGAAATTGCTTTTGTTCAATTGAACGGCCAATAAATTTCCTACCAACAACGAACCTACATAAATGGCCATAAAAGGAAAAGGCCCAAACGACATGCCTACGTTATTGGCGAAAAACCAAAACGACATCATGTTGAAAATCAAATGGGTCCAATCGGCGTGAAGGAATCCAGCCGTAAAATATCGGTGGTATTCTTTGTTCACAACAATCGATCGAACGTGCAATAAAAACTTCTCTTGAAAAGATAAATTCTTGAATCCCTGATAAGAAAAAACAATATTCCCTATCAAGATGGCAGCTGTTAAAAATAAAATTTGACCGTCTCTCATTTCACCGATTCCATTTCTATTTTCAATTTGTACGCAAGTTTTTTGGCCATGGCATTGTAATTCCAATCATCGCCAATCCAAAGTGAGCTTTCCTCGTTCGCCAACGCTTTGGAAAGTGACTTGCCTTCCGATTGGTAAACCCGCAAAACATAAAACGGGAAAGGAGCTTTCAATTGATTTCCTTTGGAATCACGAAGCATTAATCCCATTTTTCCATCTAAAACCCCGGCGTAATCGTAACGACCTTTTCTGAAATTATAAGCCGAATCGGGTTCAATGCTGCCAAAATCTGCAATCAGATAGAAAGAACCATCCGGACGAGTAAGGACGGGAGCCCCGGTGGTACCAAAAATGATTCCGTTTAAATTGCCTTGGTAAACGTTGTCGTTTTGGTCTCCCAAAAAGAAGAACGTTGGGCAAAATGAAAAACTATCGGTAAAGGCCTTTTTGATGGCTTCGTGCGTTCGGGTACGTCTGGCTAGAAACGTATCGATTTGAGCCTTATTTCCCGATTTCTCCAAGGCATTTAATTGCAAACTCATCATGGGCAAACGCACCAAAAGAAATCCCGATTGAAGTTTTTGGGCCATATTTTGATCCGGAGTAGGCAATGGTTTTATTTTCTCTTTTTTAGGACGGAAATCGGGAGTTATGCAAAACGAAAACTGAGTATTGGTGTATCCAGGAATCTGTGAGGCGAAACTGTGTTGGACCTGTAGGGCCACTTTGGGAGAAAAAGCAACTTCCAAACCCGCAATTGGTTCCCAACGATTGTTGAACGCCACATGTTTAAAATCGGAGCTGGGCGCAAGGGTGTCTCCCGTTAAAATTCGGTAGGTTCTTATCGCATTAGAGTATTGAAAACCCCCGAAAATGGAAATTTCGGAATTCAATTGAAACGTTCCTACTCCTCTGAAATCGGAACGTATGGATCTAAATTGGGTAGAAGTATTTAAATCGTCTCCACCACGAAAAGAAAGGTTCATGCCTAATTCGAATCCAGACTTCCCGTACGATTTTTGGTAATGCAAACCCGTTACAGGGGCGATCAGACGACGGGTGTTTTCAGAGTCACTCCAAGTAACTTGGGAGCGATTTAATCCCACTGAAATTCGCCAAGGCTGGGATTTCCCTGGTAGAAAAAACAACATTCCGAGCAGAAAAAGGAAGAGGGGTGCTTTCATGCTTCAAACTTACTAAAAAATGGAAACGTTTGAAACGGCTCTGGGTTTTAGTTTTGCTAAACCATGAAAAAAGAAGAATTGTTGGCCCGGTTGGCGCTCCTGGAATTGGAGGGTCTCGGTCCCGTGGGTGCACATGCCTTGTTAAGTAAATTTGGATCGGCGGAAGCGGTTTTTAATGCAAAAATGCACCAAATATTATCGGTATACCGCATCAGTAAAAAGGTAGCAGATAATATTCGAAATCCGGTTTCAGCGTTTAAAAAAGCTGAAAAGGAAGTTCAGTTTATTGAAAGAGAAGCCATCGAAGTGATTCATTTGGATGATCATCACTACCCTTACAAACTTGCCCAATGTCCGGATGCCCCATTTATTTTGTTTTCGAAAGGCCGAGTTCCGACAGAAAAACAACGAACCGTAGGAATTGTGGGCACGCGAAACATCAGCAAATACGGAAAGGAATTGGTGGAAGAGCTCACAGATTCGTTGAAAAACACCGGCGTTTGGGTGGTGAGTGGATTGGCGGCAGGGATCGATGGAGAGGCCCATCGGTCGGCTTGTTTGCATGGACTTCCCACGTTGGGGGTGATGGGCACCGGAATGAATATGATTTACCCCTATGTTCACCGTGGTTTGGCCGAAGAAATGTTGGAGAGGGGAGGAGGGATCATTTCCGAATTCCCCTCGGGCACCAAACCTGATCGGGAAAATTTTCCGCGACGAAATCGCATCGTTGCCGGCATGGTGGATGCGTTGGTGGTGGTTGAGGCGGGAGAAAAGGGAGGTGCCTTAATCACCGCAGAATTGGCGGCCGGCTACCATCGGGAGGTTTTTGCCTATCCTGGACGTGTGGGCGACGAGTTTTCGGCGGGATGCAATCGGCTAATCCAGCAAGGAAAAGCGGTGATGGTTCAATCGGGAAATGATATGATTTCGTGGATGCAATGGATGGGAACCCCAAAAAATGAAACGCTGTGGAACCAAAATCACACTTGGGGGCCCCTGGAAAGCATGCTTTTGCAATGTTTGAATGATGTGAGCTCCCTGCACATCGACGAATTGGTGTATCGCTCTGGTTTGGGACTGTATGAAGTGAAGGCAGGCTTGTTGAATTTAGAAATGGAAAACGGAGTGAAATCCTATCCGGGAGGACGATGGGGAAAGGGGTGATGTTCCCCAAAATGGAACCATGAAATATAAAGGAGGATTTTCATTTTCTACGATTTATACATCACCCTGGGTTACCGTTTGAGATTTTAAAAGAAGTGTTTGTTATTTAAGGACGTCCCGAAGGATTTCGGGGCGTTTTTGTTTGCGAATTCCCACTCCAAATCCCTATTTTTGAGGCATGAAAATTATGGAATGCGTGCCCAATTTTTCCGAGGGCCGAGACTTAGCTGTTATTGAATCCATTGCCAATGCTATTCGTTCAGTCGATGGAGTGAAATTGTTGGATGTTGATCCAGGAAAAGCAACAAATAGGACCGTTATGACCTTAGTTGGCGAACCCAATCTTGTTGTGGAAGCGGCCTTTCGTGGCATTGTAAAAGCATCCGAATTGATCGATATGAGCAAGCATAGCGGTGAACACCCTCGCATGGGCGCTACCGATGTGTGTCCGTTCATTCCGATTTCCGGAGTAAACATGGATGATGCCGTTCGTTGCGCGCATCAATTGGGTGAAAAGCTCGCAAATGAAACCTCTATTTCGGGTTTTTATTATGAATCGGCGGCAACATCGCCTCAACGCAGGAATTTGGCCGAAGTTCGCAGCGGGGAATACGAAGGTCTCGCCACCAAGATCCTTCAGCCGGAATGGAAACCCGATTATGGAAAAGCGGTTTTCAATGAAAAATCGGGAGCTACCATCATCGGTGCTCGTGATTTCCTCATTGCCTACAATGTGAACTTGAATACCAAAAATACCCGTCGCGCCAATTCGGTAGCTTTCGATGTTCGTGAAGCCGGGCGCGTTAAACGAGAGGGAGATCCCATCACCGGGAAAATTGTTCTCGACGAAAACGGAGAGCAAGTTCGCATCCCGGGCAAACTCAAGCACGTTAAAGGAATCGGTTGGTACATCGAAGAATATGGTATTTGCCAAGTTTCGTTGAACCTGACCAATATTCGTGAAACACCGCTTCACGTGGTGTTCGACGAAATTGAAAAGTCATCGAATGCTCGCGGATTGCGGGTTACGGGTTCAGAATTGGTAGGCTTGGTTCCTCTTTCGGCCCTGTTGGATGCAGGGAAATTCTTCCTTCATAAACAAGGGTCTTCAGCCGGAGCTTCAGAAGAAGAATTGATTCAAATGGCTGTGAAAAGTTTAGGCTTGGATGAGTTGTCGCCTTTTGATCCAAATAAAAAAATCATCGAGTACCAATTGCGAGATGCGAAAAAAGCAAGGCTGGTTAACATGAGTTTAAAAGCTTTTGCCAATGAAACGGCATCGGACTCTCCCGCTCCCGGTGGTGGCTCCATAGCCGCTTATGCGGGCGCATTGGGAGCTTCTTTGGCCACCATGGTTGCCAATTTATCGGCTCAAAAGCGCGGTTGGGATGCTCGTTTGGAAGAATTTAGTAACTGGGCGGTAAAAGGACAACAATTGAAAGATGATTTGTTGGCTCTAGTCGATGAAGATACCCGCGCGTTTGATGCCATCATGAATGCTTTTGGCTTGCCCAAAGATACTGCAGAGGAAAAGACTGCTCGAAAGCAAGCCATTCAAGATGCTACCAAATATGCTGTTCAAATCCCTTTCAAAACCATGGAAAAGGCCTTTGAGGTTTTTGAAATAGCCGAAGCCATGGTTCAAGTTGGAAATCCAAACTCCGTTACCGATGCAGGAGTAGGTGCACTCTGCGCTCGAACCGCCGTTTACGGTGCTTGGATGAACGTACACATCAATCTTTCAGGTATTGAAGATCAAAACTTTAAGTTGGAAATGACGAACAAATCCAACGATTTATTGACAAAAGCAAACCAAAAAGAACAGGAAATTGTTGCACTTGTTCAAACGAAAATGTAATGGAAGAACCACAAGTTATCTTAGTGAACGACCAAGACCAAGTCATTGGTAGCATGGGCAAACAGGCCGCTCACGAAGAAGGAGCCCTACATCGTGCTATTTCTGTTCTTTTATTTAACAAAAAGGGCGAGTGGCTTATTCACCAGCGAAATCCCGCAAAATACCATTCGGGCGGACTTTGGACCAATACGTGTTGTTCGCATCCATCTCCAGGGGAAGAATCGCTTCCTGCAGCCAAACGTCGCTTGAAAGAAGAAATGGGAATTGAGGTAGAACTTCAGCCAGCTTTTCAATTCAAGTATTTAGCAAAGTTTGATAATGGGCTTACCGAACATGAATACGATCACGTTTTCTTTGGAGAATTCGACGGAAAACCGTGGCCTGATCCCGATGAAGTGTCCGATTGGAAATGGATTTCTTGGAAAGAGTTGGAATTTGATTTGGAGGTGCATCCAGAAAAATACACCGTTTGGTTTCATCTCATCGTCGATAAAAAAGTTGAATTAGGTCTTTAATGAAGCTCACACTTGCACAAATTCCATTGGTTGCCGCCAATCCTTCAGAATGGGTCAGTTTTCCTGGATTTGTTGAGGAGATTGTAGCCCAATTCAATAAAGATTTAGCATTAGCCGGTGCTCCTTATGAGATGAGTGCGCAAAATCCCGGTGAACTTTTGGAAAACATTTCTTCCCTTTGCGGGCATTTGGGAGAATCCAACGGAGAACAATTGGCTTCACTCCTGTATCGAATCGATTTAAAACCCGAAGATTTGCCTTTTCATGGCAATGAATTGGAAGGAAAAGATTTAGCCATGGTGATTCTCAAACGAGAAGCCATGAAAGTGCTTTTTCGAAAATATTATTCAGGTTAAAACCAACAAAAAATCCCGCATCAGCGGGATTTTTTTATTACGAATCGCGGGAAACATCCCACTGTTCCAAGTAATCAGCAACGCGTCGAACAAACATGCCTCCAAGTGCACCATCAACAACACGGTGGTCGTAACTATGGCTCAAGAACATTTTGTGACGAACAGCAATCATGTCACCTTCAGGAGTTTCGATGACCGCTGGTTTTTTAATGATGGCACCAACCGCCAAGATGGCAACTTGAGGCTGAGGTATGATGGGCGTTCCCATCCAGTTGCCAAAAGAACCAACGTTGGTTAATGTATACGTACCTCCCTGAATTTCTTCCGGTTTCAATTTGTTGGTTCGAGCACGGTTCGCTAAATCGTTTACTTTAGCCGCCAAACCGGGTAGATTTAGGAAATCAGCATCGTGAATAACGGGAACAATTAGGTTGCCGCTTGGTAATGCAGCTGCCATTCCTAAATTGATGTAATTTTTCTTGATGATTTTATCACCCTGAACGGAAACATTGATCATCGGGTAATCTTTGATCGCCTTGATGATGGCTTCCATAAAAATGGGCGTAAACGTTAGCTTGGTGCCGTATTTCTTTTCGAAATTACCTTTTACTTTATCTCTCCATTTAACGATGTTGGTTACATCGGCTTCAACGAAAGAGGTCACGTGAGGGGCAATCTGTTTTGCCTTCACCATGTTTTCTCCAATCATTTTGCGCATGCGATCCATTTCGATGATCTCTTCTCTTCCGTTGATGGAAATGGGAGCAGGAGCTGGGGTTGGCGCAGGAGCAGCTGCTGCAGGGGCAGCAATCGGAGCGGGAGCAGCATCAGCCGCCGCAGGGGCTTGTCCGCGCTGCGAAACGTAAGATAAAATATCTTTTTTCGTTAATCGACCTTCGGCTCCGGTACTGGGAATAGTTTCCAATTCAGCCATTCCGATTCCTTCTTGTTTGGCAATATTCAGAACCAAAGGAGAGTAAAAACGATCACCCTGAGAAACTGGAGCTGCAACTTGCGCTGGAGCAACAGGTGCCGCAACAGGAGTTGGAGCAGGGGCTGCTTCAGCAACAGGAGCCGGAGCTGGTGTTGCGGCAGGAGCTGCGGCCACCGAAGCTTCAGTTTCAATGATCGCAAGTGGAGTGCCAACGGCAACAACATCGTTCTCTTTGAACATCACTTTTGTTAAAACGCCCGCAACCGGAGAAGGAACTTCAGAATCGACTTTATCTGTCGCAATTTCTAACACTGCTTCATCCAAAGCGATGGAATCGCCTTCTTTTTTTAACCATTTGAGGATAGTTGCCTCGGTAATTGATTCGCCCATTTTGGGCATCAAAAGTTCAAATTGAGCCATGATTCAAAGAAAATATGTGCAAAGGTACAATGAAAATCCGGTTAAAACATCCCTAGTTCTAACTTCGCTGCTTCACTCATTAAATCTTGGGTCCAAGGAGGATCAAACGTAAGCGTAACTTTCGCTCCTTCAACTCCTTCCATCCCCTTAATTTTATCTTCAACCTCTCCAGGAAGGGAACCCGCAACCGGACAAGAAGGTGAAGTCAGGGTCATTAGAACATCTACGAAAAAGTCTGCATTCACTTTAACCTCATAAATCAGACCTAATTCGTAAATGTTTACAGGAATTTCTGGGTCATGGCAGGTTTTGATCACCTCGATGACGTCGTTTTGCAATTCTATCGTTGATTTATTCATGACTTTTCAAACGTTTGTGCAATGTTTTTTACCCTTTTGATCATTTCTAATAGTCCGTTGGCTCGGGTAGGAGTGAGGTGAGATCCCAATCCAATCTTTTCGAAGAAATCCAGATTTGCATGAATAATTTCCGATGGTTTTTGGTTGTTAAAGATGGAAAGAACCAATGCAACGAGACCTTTGGTGATGATGGCATCGCTATCGGCATGATAGTGAATTTCGCCATTTTCCATTTTTTGACCAACTATCCAAACCCTGGATTGGCAGCCTTTTACGATGAATTCGTCTCTTTTAAACTCTTCTGGGAAAGCGGATAATTGTTTCCCATAATCGATAATGACTGAATACTTATCTTCCCAATCATCAAGGAAAGAAAAAACCTCAATCAGTTCATCTTGCAATTGAGCGATGGATTTATTCATGAACACAACATTTTAGCTGCTTTCCTTACCGATTCAATAAAAAAGTCAACCTCTTCAATGGTATTGTAAAGGGAGAAAGATGCCCTGCACATGCCGGGTACCTTGAATTTTTGCATGATGGGTTGAGTGCAGTGATGTCCGGTGCGAATTGCAATTCCACGTTGATCTAAAATGGTTCCTATATCGAAAGGATGAACTCCGTTGAGATTAAAGGATAAAACGGAAACTTTTTGATCGGATGTTCCAAAAAATACAATTTCTGGAATTTCATTTAGTCCATCTGTAGCTCTTTTAAGCAACAAACTTTCGTGTTGATGGGCTTTATCAAGGGAAATCGTATTCAGAAATTGAAGACTCTTTTGGAAAGCAATGACTTCTGCAATGGCCGGAGTACCCGTCTCAAACTTGAAAGGAAGGCCATTGAACGTGGTTTTCTCAAAAGTTACTTCTTGAATCATTTCTCCACCGGTTTGATATGGTGGCATTTGTTGAAGCAACTCTTCCTTTCCAACCAAGAAACCAAGTCCCGTTGGACCAAACATTTTATGGGCAGAAAAAACAAAAAAATCGGCGTCCAACGATTTTAAATCAACCTTGAAGTGCCCGACCGCTTGTGCCCCATCGACCAAAATTTTTGCACCAATTTTTCTGGCAGCATCGATCATGGTTTGAATGGGATTAATGGTTCCAAGGGTATTGGATACCCACGAACAAGCGATGAATTTGACGTTTTCGTCCAAAAGTTTCGGAAGGAATTCCAAGTCCCATTCGCCTTTTTCGTTGATGGGCAATACTTTTAAATTCAATCCATGCCTTTCGCAAGCCATTTGCCAGGGAACGATATTGGCATGGTGTTCCATTTCGGTAATGAGAATGGAATCCCCAGGTTTGAGGAAAGCCATCGGGTAGGAGTGGGCCACCAAATTGATGGATTCGGTGGTTCCTTTGGTAAAAATGATGGTTTTAGGATCAATATTTCCAAGGTAACGCGCCAATTCGTTTCGGGTATTTTCAAAATTCTGGGTGGCGCGTTGGCTCAAATCGTGAACTCCGCGGTGCACATTAGCATTTTCGGTACGGTAATAATGCGAAATTGCATCGATAACCGATTGTGGCTTTTGGGTTGTTGCTGCATTATCGAAGTAAACCAAAGGTTTTCCGTGAATGGTGGCTTCCGAAAGGATCGGAAACTGTTGACGAATGAGGTTTACATCGAATTCCATTAAATACCCATTTTATTGTTCCAGGCTTCCAAGCAATAGCTACGAAGGGTTTCATTTTCAATCTTTTCTATCACTTCGGCTCCGAAAGCATTGGTGAGGAGCTGAGTTGCTGTTTCTTTGGAAAGACCGCGGGATTGGAGATAAAAGATTTCGTCTTGACGCAATTTCCCAACGGTTGCGCCGTGGGAACATTTTACATCATCTGCAAAAATTTCCAATTGTGGTTTTGCATTGATCTGCGCTTCATTGCTCAAAAGAAGATTTTGGTTATTTTGAAACGCATTGGTTTTCTGAGCATCTTGGAAAACATGAATTCTCCCGTTGAAAACGGCTTGTCCACGATCCATGGCAATCCCTTTGTAGAATTCAGAACTCTCTCCGTTCGGTTTTGCATGTTCCAAGTTGGTGTGATTGTCGACCAATCGATTTCCATCGGCTACATAAAGTCCGTTCATTCCGGTGAACAAGTATTCTCCTAAATGAGTAACATTCAATTCATTCCGTATCCAAGAGCCATCAAAAGTAATGACCGTATGTTGGTAGGTTGATTGGGCATGCTGCTGAGCATAAATTTTGGATAAAACTTGGGGCATGCCCGCCTTGAATCCATCAAACTGAAACTGAAAGTGGTTGAAGATAGCATTAACTCCCACCAAAATGTTGGAATACGTCAAGGCCAATTGTTGGTTTCCTTGATACAATTCAATAAAATTGGCTGTGGCACCTTCTTCTACGATAATTTTGATGCAATCGGTTGAAACCGAGGTGGGTTGATGAACCCAAATGAGCGGTAATTCTGACTTGAACTTCCGGCTAATGGTTACCGTTAGAACAAGTTGGAAAGATTCGTTAGCAAAATCATCGAAAATGTCTTTTCGGGGAAAATCTACTGCTTCAAATCCGATTTGAATTCCTTCGGCTTGGGTGTTGGGTTCCAACAAAATGCCTTCAAAAGGAAGATTTAGGGTGCTTTTCTCGCTTTCTGAAATTTGGATATTCTGAACGGGAGTATATTTCCAAGATTCTACTTTTCGATTTGGAAATGAACCATTTTTAGCAATTTGTGCCAATTCGGGTTTTCCCCATTTTTCAAAAAGTGCAGGAAGTTGTTCTTGAAACATGTTTACGCCTCCTGTTTATGCTTTTCAATCACCCAATCGTATCCTTGGTCTTCTAATTTTAGAGCAAGATTTTTATCACCAGTTTCAACAATGCGTCCATCGTACAAAACGTGAACAACATCTGGAACGATGTAATCCAATAGTCGTTGGTAGTGGGTAATAACCAAAAAAGCGTTTTCAGAATTTTTTAGAGCGTTTACGCCTTCAGCCACGGTACGAAGCGCATCGATATCCAAACCAGAATCGGTTTCATCAAGGATACTCAATTTTGGATCGAGCATGGCCAATTGGAAGATTTCGTTTCTTTTTTTCTCGCCTCCGGAAAATCCTGCGTTTACAGATCGCTTCAAGAAATCGTCTTTCAAACCTACAAGCGCAGCTTTTTCACGCATCAATTTTAGGAAATCGGTTGCCGAGAGGGATTCCAATCCTTTGTGTTTTCTTACTTCGTTAACCGCCATTTTGATGAAATTGGCGTTGGAAACACCGGGAATTTCAATCGGGTATTGAAACGCCAAAAACAGTCCTTCTCTAGCTCGCTCTTCAGGTTCTAATTCAAGGATATTGACGCCATTGAACCAAATTTCGCCTTCGGTTACTTCGTATTCTTCCCGACCTGCAATAACGGAGGAAAGGGTACTTTTGCCCGAACCATTGGGTCCCATGATGGCGTGAACCGTTCCAGCTTTAACTTCGAGATTGATCCCTTTTAAGATGGGTTTGCCCTCAATTTGGGCATGTAAGTTTTTGATTTGTAACATTATCCTACGCTTCCTTCTAAACTAATGGCTAATAATTTTTTGGCTTCTACGGCAAACTCCATGGGGAGTTGATCCAAGACTTCTTTGGCATATCCGTTCACAATCATAGCAACGGCATCTTCCTCTCCAATTCCTCTTTGACGGAAGTAGAAAAGAATATCTTCTCCAATTTTGGAGGTGGTTGCTTCGTGTTCTACGTTGGCTGAATTGTTGAGAATTTCGAAATAGGGGAAAGTGTGAGCCCCGCAACGATCGCCCAACAACAATGAATCGCATTGGGAGAAGTTCCGAGCACCTTCAGCACGTTTGTTTACACGAACCAGTCCTCTGTAGCTGTTCTGACTTTTTCCTGCGCTAATTCCTTTTGAAACGATTCGAGAACGGGTGTGTTTCCCCGTATGAATCATTTTTGTCCCGGTATCGGCTTGTTGGAAGTTGTTGGTTACGGCAACGGAATAAAATTCTCCTACGCTGTAATCGCCTTTTAAAATACAAGAAGGGTATTTCCACGTAACAGCCGAGCCAGTTTCGACTTGGGTCCAAGAAATTTTGGAGTGATTTCCTAAGCAGGCGCCTCGTTTGGTCACGAAATTATAAATTCCACCCTTTCCATCTTTATCACCTGGAAACCAGTTTTGAACCGTGGAATATTTGATCTCTGCATGTTCCATGGCTACCAATTCAACTACTGCTGCGTGGAGCTGATTTTCGTCGCGTTGGGGTGCTGTGCAACCTTCCAAATACGAAACATAACTGTGATCATCGGCGATAATCAAGGTGCGTTCAAATTGACCTGTGTTTTTCGCATTGATGCGGAAATAGGTGGATAATTCCATGGGGCAACGAACTCCTTTGGGGATATAAACAAAAGAACCATCGGAAAATACGGCGCAATTGAGAGCCGAGAAATAATTGTCTGCTACAGGAACAACCGAACCGAGGTATTTTTTTACCAATTCTGGATGTTCGTGTACGGCTTCGCTAAAACTGCAAAAAATAATGCCATCTTGAGCAAGCCGTTCTTTGTAGGTGGTAACGACCGAAACCGAATCGAGAACGGCATCTACTGCCACTCCTGCCAAAAGTTTTTGTTCCTCCAAAGGTATTCCGAGTTTGTCATAGGTGGCTTTAATTTCTGGATCAAGCTCATCCAACGAGTTCAAGGTTTTCTTTTTGGGTTCTGCGTAATAAGAAATGGATTGAAAATCAACTGGTGCGTATTCCAAATTTTGCCAGTTTGGCTCGGGCATGGATTTCCAAATTTCAAACGCTTTTAATCTCCACTCCAACATCCATTCGGGTTCGTTTTTCTTTTTTGAAATGAAGCGAATGGTATCTTCAGAAAGGCCAATGGCGGCGATTTCTTGGTCAATATTACTTTCGAATCCCCACTGGTATTCCTGCGAAGTAATCGAATCTAATATTTCTTGGTCTTTGCTCATAAAAAAGCGGTTTTGCTTTCGAAACGCAAAGATAAGCCAAATTGTTTTTATTTATTCTAAATAACCGCTTTTCAATTTCATGGCCACTACTTGATCTACTGGTAAGGTTAGCGTGTTGGCTTCAATGGAGGCAATATCAATCCATCGAAAACATTGTTTAATGGAATTTAGCCCAAAATCAAAGGGTTTTTCCTTCACCGCAATTTGATTGGGATTCTCCAAATTAACCTGATAATAAATGCTAATGACCTGTACTTTCGGATTTTGGGCAGAAGCCTGAAAGAAGTCGGTAGTGTAAAAATGTTCAACAGAATTAATGTGAATACCAAGTTCTTCCCACAATTCTCTCTTTATGCAGTCGATGGTCCCTTCACCAAATTCCAAACCTCCTCCAGGAAATTTAGTAATGTGCCAATTGTCGTAGGATTCGTCGGACACCAGTACCTTTCCTTGATTTTGGATGATGGCGTAAATTCTTACGTTGAAAGGATATTTCATGCAGGTAGATTAGTCGAATAATTTTTTACCGTTCAGGGTAAATGCTAAAATACTGCCCAAAAGCATGGATTGAAAGAGGGTGATGGCTCCTTTGAAAATGAAAATCCCTTCCCAAGTAAACGTCTTTTTAATGAGGTCTAATTCTTTTGCAATCAGTTCATTTTGTTGAACCAATGATTTTCCGCCCATGCTTGCGCGAGATTGTTCAAGGAGTAAGGATTTTTCACGGATTGCAGCTGCCACTTCTTGGGTGAAAACCGTTTGGAATAGAAGGCCGCTTCCAAGTACAAAGATGATGGTGATCAATAAATTGAAGGGGATGATGAACAACATCCGATCCTTATTTGTGGCTTGAGGATGGTTTTGGTTGAAATCGCGAAGGGCCACCAATTGGAAAACCACAATAATGATCAGATTGAGAAAAACCTGGTACCGTCCAACGGTATCGTTCATCCAATTCATTTTTAGAATGGCCGTCTCCAAAAGCAGGAGCAAAAAAGATGCAATAAGCGATTTTTTCCAGTCGAGTTTCATCTACAAAAAAAGCTGCGGTTTTATCGCAGCTTTACTTGGTACCTGGGGCCGGGATCGAACCGGCATGGGTCGCCCCACTGGTGTTTGAGACCAGCGCGTCTACCTATTCCGCCACCCAGGCGTTTTTATTGTGGATGCAAAAGTAGGCCTAAAAAGCATTTTTGCAAACATTTTTTTTATTTAAGGTAAACTTTTGTTGATTTCTTTGGCAATAACTCCAAAGTTTTTGGCAATAATATCGTTGATTTTATTGGTGTTAGAAGGAAAAAGCAGTGTAATAACATTTCCTACAACTTGCTTTCCTTGTTTATCGTAAAGGGTGTAATGAAGAGAAAATTCTCGGTTGTAATTCTTGTTTTCTAAATCAATGCATTGGTCGTATCGGGTAGTGACTTCCATCATATTGATGAAAAGGAAGTAGTCATTCTGATACTTATCTTGCATGTATGGAATGATATTTGGATTAGAAATGGTGGTTTTGTAGTACCGAGTTAATTCATTGGGAGCCTTAAATTCACCACCATCTACTCCTCGATAGGTTTTCGGTGTACGATCGATATTTGCCAATTTCGCCATCTCGTCAATAAACAATTGCGATTTTGTTTTTTTTGCTTTATCGATATCCGTTTGGGCAGGGCGAACTAAAATAGGTCGCTCGTAAGCGGTTCCCGTCGAATTATAAAACGCTTGAAGATCTTCTTTGTATTCCGCTGGCGAATCCAAGTTTAATCGAATGATTTCAAAGCGATTCTTTAATGCGTTTGTAAGAACCTGGTCAAAGGATGAACGGAAAACAAGCTTTACATAAGACGGCTCCAATTCATTTTGCTTGGCGATATCAGCATCCGCATCACTTTTGTAGTCGTATGGTTTGAAGGGAACCAGAATAAGGCGTTTCCCGTAGGTATATCCTTCACCCATTCCAGTCGTATCACGTTGAAATTTTAAGTCTTGGCCTTTAGAAAACAACCCAATGAATAAAAAGGCTAGTAAAAAAATCTTTTTCATAAGAATAGTTTTAGAAGATCGTTGCCAATGATGAAAATCATTAATCCAAAAATGATGACCATCCCGGCGTACTGAGCATACGTTAGAAACTTGGTTGAAAGTGGTCTGCGGAAAATAATTTCAATTAAGGTAAACAATGCGTGTCCACCATCCAATGCCGGAATGGGGAGTAAATTCATGAAGGCCAAAACGATCGAAAGCAGAGCCGTGGTTAACCAAAATTTTTGCCAAATCCACGTTCCTCCGTACAAATCTTTGGCAATGGCAATGGGACCGCCCAAGCTTTTTCGAGCAGAAACCTCGCCACTGAAAATCTTTTGGAAGCTTTTGATTTGATTGGAAACCGTTTCACTTGCGAAAGAGAAAGCTTCTGGGATACTCGTGAAAAATCCAAATTTTTCGGATCGTACCTCATAAATGGAATCGGCCGTTATGCTTCGAATACCAAATTGAGGATCGGTGGTTAAATCAACCTTGAACGTCATGGCCTGTCCGTCACGAAGAACGGAAACAGGAATTACTTTTCCTCGAACGGTTGGAATGATGTTAAACACTTCATTGTAGGTGCTAACGGCTACTCCATTGATTGCTGTGATTTCATCGCCTTCTCGCATTCCCGAAGCGAATGCCGGCATGTTTTTTTCAATTTTATGGATGATGGATGGCAGAGGAACTTCAACCAACGATTCCTTGTTTTCCAACAAGAACTGACGAATGGAGTCGGGGAACTGAACGGTAATTGGCTCGCCATTGCGAAGAATTTCAAGTTTAGCGTCTGCGTTGAGCAAAAGTTCGGTTGAAATGATGGGTGAAAACTCATTCAATGGCTCGCCATTCACTTTTAATAGCTGGTCACCGGTCTTTAATCCGGCTTTTTGCCCGATTTCTGTAGCAAAAATTCCATTTTTCATCGACGAAATGGGCAAATAAGATTTTCCCCAAATCATTAAAATGGCCATGAAAATGCCGATCGCCAAAAGAGCATTCACGATAATTCCACCGAGCATTACGATGAGGCGTTGCCATGCCGGTTTTGAACGAAATTCATCCTCTTTTGCTGGCTGAGCCATTTGGTCGGTATCCAAACTCTCATCGATCATTCCTGCAATTTTTACATAGCCGCCCAAAGGCAACCATCCAATTCCATACTCCGTATCCCCAATTTTTTTACTCCAGAGTTTCTTTCCCCAAGCATCGAAAAAAATGTAAAATTTCTCGACCCGAATACCAAACATCCTTGCGGTAATGTAATGTCCCCACTCATGCAATCCTACCAAAATGGAAAGGGCCAAAATCATTTGCCCAACCATAACCAATATATCCATAGTTATTTTTTATAACAACGCAAAACTATCCACCAAAGTGGCGATTCACAATGATTCTTTATGCACAACCGATGAGAGATTGTCTGATTTTTGGACAAATCCCGTTAAAAAAATTATGCAAAACCAAATCATCCCTGATTGACGTTCGCAAATGCTTTCGGTAAAGGTGTTCAACAGAATAAAAAGTCCAACGGCTAAAATGAGTTGATCATCTTTATGAAAATGCCTTGTAAAAAAAGAAACAAACGCAAGCAATAGAAAAGCAATTCCAAAGATTCCACCTTCCACGGCGTTTTGAAGCCATTGTTGATGAGCATGGTAACGTTGTTGGATTCCAAGTTGAAAATCTTGCTTTTGGTATTGCTCTTCAAGTTTTAGTTGTGTTTTACCGCTTGAAACGCCAAATAACCAATGATTTAGGCTTACTTCTTTTGCGGCTTTCCATTTCTCAAGTCGTATGCTGCCGCCTGCGTACCGTTCGCTCCCAGAAACCGCTTTTGTTAACCGTTCTTTTAAAACAGGGTTGATGAAAAATAATGCGATGGCTATTCCGATTCCAACACCATAAATCCATCTTCGGTTGGCGGGAACAACCAGAAAGGATGAGAAGATAAAGGCGATGAACGCCATTCGTGCAGAAAGAAAAATTAACGTGATGAAAAGGATTCCAATGCCTATCATGCCCAAAATTTTCCACCAACGGTGTGGAGAAAACTGAAGCTGATTCATCCAAAAAAGGCCACCAATGGAGTAGGAGATAGCGGTATAAATGGGTTGCCAGCCCAACGATTCAGTTAAAAACGTGTAACTGTATGCACTCATCAACCAGCGTTCCTCAGGAACCAATTCCAAGAAATGATGGGCCCATAGGTACATGCAGGAAACGATCGTTGATATCCCAATGCTGTTGAAGAAAACGTTCTTTTCATCCTTAGTTGGTGGAATTAAAACCAAAAGCGAAAGCAATAGCGGAATTTTCTTTAAAAAAGCCGACCAATTCTGATCTGCAATGACTTCAAAACCCAACAGATAAATGAAGTAACCCACCGTTACGAACAGAATAGCCGGTATTGATGGTCGAACTTTTAAACGAAAGGCACAAAAAATGGTAACCGCAATTAGTCCGTAAACACTCGTATTTTGAAGGCCATACGCTCCAGGAAACGCTAAGCCAACCCCCAAAGCGAGGAATAAAAACCAACGAATCTGAAGAGCTATTTTCACTTTGTTAGAAGTTTTTCGTATTGATGAATGATTTTGTCCCAAGAAAAATCCTCTACGATTTTGGAGTAATTGGATTGAATCACGTTTGCTTTTCGGGCATCAAAAGAAGGATCTTCGGTTTTCTTAATGATTTCCGCAACATCTTGATCCTGTTTAAAATACCACGCGTCATCTCCAAGAATACTTTGGTTGAAAATGTTGTTGTGGGCCATGATTGTAGCTTGTGAAGCCATGGCTTCCAATAAACTGGGGTTGGTACCGCCAACGGAATGCCCATGTAAATAGGCTTTGCAATGGTAACGCAGCTGATTTAAATCGTTGAGGTTGTAAATACCTCCCTGAAAACGAATCCCTTTTTGATGTTTGTACTTCTCAACCAAATAGGTGCCAAAGGCATTTTCTGTATTACCGACCACCAAAAATGGGGTAGAAGACCCCGATTTTACGTAACCGTCAAGAATAACTTCCACGTTGTTTTCGGGTTCCATTCGAGCAACCAACATGAAATAATGGTTTTCTTGAACCTGATATTTTTGCAAAACAGAAGAATCGGGAGTGTTAAATGGCCAAGCACCGTAAGCGATGTAGGTCGAATCCTTGTTGTACTTCTTTTTTAAATATTCTTGAATACCAATCGAATCCGAAATCCACTCATCCGAATACCAAATAGCCATTCGCTCTGCGAATTTCAAAAAAGTTTGAACCGGTTTGGAGAACTTGGAACGTTTCCATTCCAAACCGTCCATGTTCGTGAAAATTTTTGCCGAAGGCATGAGTGGTCCCCAGATGGAACTGCTGGTGTATCCCAATTGAAGAATGACGTCAAAGTTCCTTTTTCGAGCATCCCAAATCCCATTGAAGTCGTAAATAAACTGACCCACCGTTCCCCACTTTTCTTCGGGGTCGTTCACCATGATTCGGTGAACTCCGTTCCATATTTCAGATTTTTCCGGGTGATTGTGAGGACAATAGACCGAAACTTCGTGTCCCAATTCTACCAACCCTACGGAAAGGTATTCGGCAAATTGTTCGAAACCTCCATAATGATTCGGAATTCCCCTTGTTCCGATGATGCCTATTTTCATGAATCTCCTAAGGTTTGAAGTTCAACCATCCGAGCGTACGCTCCTTTCGACGCTAAAAGACTTTGGTGAGTCCCCATTTCAACGATCGCTCCTTTGTCTAATACAATGATTTTATCGGCATTTTGAATGGTACTCAATCGATGAGCAATGACCAAGGCAGTTCTGCCTTCCAAGGCTTTTTTGATGGCTTCCTGAACCAAACTTTCCGATTCCGAATCAAGTGCAGAGGTCGCTTCATCGAGAATAAGGATTTCTGGATTATTGATCAAAGCCCTGGCGATGGTGAGTCGTTGTTTTTGTCCGCCACTCAAATTTCCACCGTTTTCTCCGATGACGGTTTCCAATCCGATGGAAGTTTGAAGGCTAAACTCCAATGCGTTTGCTTTCTGCAATGCGGATTCTATTTCAGAGTTTGAAAATCCTTGGTTCCAAAGGGTAACATTTTGACGTATGGAGTCGTTGAATAGGATAGGTGCCTGGGTTACGACACTTAACTTCGATCTCCAATGTTCCAATTGAAAGGATTTGAGGTCTTCTCCATTGATCAGAATTTTACCTTCTTGGGTATCCATGAATCTTAATAGCAAATCGGCAAGTGTGCTTTTTCCCGAACCTGATGCTCCAACCAAAGCAACGGTTTCTCCTTTAGCAATGGAGAATGATACGTTTTTCAGCACCCAATCCTCTTGATATCTGAAGGAAATATTTTTGAATTCAACGAGTTCAACCGTTTTTTGAAAGGGTTGAACGGAATTCATTCCAACGTGTTCGGGGGTATTGAAAATTTCTTCAATTCGATCTAAAGAGGCCATTCCTTTTTTCATCCGAAAATAACTTTCGGTAATGGCCTTTGCCGGAGCGATGATTTGGCTGAAGGTGAGGAGGTAGTAAATGAAGAATTCGCCGTTGAGAGCGCTTATTTGGTGAATGATCATCCATCCTCCATATCCCATAATGGCAACTAAAATCATGCTGATGATCCATTCGCTCAGAGGGGAGGCCAAATACTCTCGGCTGTAAACGATTTTCATCTTTTGTCGTAACCTCTGGTTTTGATCGTTGAATTTTTCAGCGGCTTTCTGCTTCACGTAAAAACCTTGAATAATTCGCATGCCGCTAAGGGTTTCCTCCATCCAACTCAATAATTTCCCTTGTTCTTCTTGACTTTGATGGGAGGCATTTTTTAGAAATTTCCCAATTCTACCAATGAGTAGTCCGCCAATGGGAGCAACCAGAAAAATCAATAGGGTTAATTGCCAAGAAACGAAAAACATGGTTCCTAGGTAGATTAGAATTTGAAAAGGATCTCTAAAAATCATTTCCAAAACGCCAAGCATGGAAAATTCAACCTGAAAAACATCCGCGGTCATGCGAGAAAGTAAATCTCCTTTTTGCTCACCGCGGAAATAGGATAGGGGAGCATTCAACCAGCGGTGATAGGCTTTTTCTCGAAGATTTAAAACCAATCTTGTACGAATTTCAGCCATTTTCATGTTTCCTAAATAGCGAAAAATGCTTTTCAAAAAGATGAAAATGACCAATAATCCGCAAAACCAAAATAATGCCGATTCTTTTCCTACTTGGTTAATCCAATCGTTAATCCATCCGTTGAATCTTCCGGTAAAAGAAGAAGTTACAACCTGATTTTGAGGAATCAAATCCCCGCCAGAAAAGAGAATTTTTAGAAAAGGAATGATTAACGAAATGGAAACCGCGGAGAATAGGGTTGAAATGCTAAAGAAGATAAATACCCAAACCACATTTTTTTTAAGTGGAGCAAGGTATTGAAACAAGTGCCTGATGTTTTTCATTCGGCAATCCCAAAAGTAAGGTCAGCCTGTAATTTTTCTCCAAATACCTTTAACTGATCCATGGCCGATTGGGAAATAACCAAATCGTAAATGCCCATCTCACCCGTTGTTTTACCAATAATCCTTACAAAAACCAATCGACCATTTTCGGTATTTACCACCTTAACAAGCGATTGAATGGGTAGCGATGGGTGTAAAGCAGTAAAAGAAATGGGATCCAAAACATCGCTTTTTCCCAAGCCAACCAACCCTTTTTTGGTGGTTGGTTTTAGTTTACCTTCCGATTTGGCTGGTGCTGTAGGTTTGGGTTTTGGAGCTGTTTTCGCAGCAGTTGTGGTTTCTTTGGGCAGATTTGTACTTGAACCAATTTCTGGTTTAGGACTTGAATTAATTTCGGGTTTGGGCTCGGGTTTGGGCTCGGGTTTTGGTTTTGGAAGATTTGAAGTGGAAGCAGGTTTTTCTACAGGAATCAATAGTTTTTGACCGGCTCGGATTTTATCGGGTTCAATTTTATTGATCTCAATAATCTTTGCTGATGAAACCTTGTATCGTTTTGCAATGCCTGATAATGTTTGTCCTTTATCGATTTGGTGAATGGTAAAGAGTTGACCATTTTCCTTTTTCTGTCCAATGGAATCCATCGGTGCGAATGAAAACAATGATAAAAAAAGCAGCGTGGACATGGTTCTTATTTTCTACAAAGTTCGAAAAACTTTTCGGGTTTACTTACATTTGTTTTAATGAAGTACTTGTTTGCACTTTTTGCTGCTTTTCTTTCTTTTAATCCACCTTGGGAATGCCCCGCCTATCAGGAAGATGAGAATAAACATTTTGTCCAACATGTAGGCTATTCGTTGCTTTACGATGAGCGGTATGAACAAGCCCGTTGGGTTGCGTATGAATTGAATGAAAACGAAGTAAAAGGCAACTACGAACGGACCAATAAATTTTTGGAAGATCCGCTCGTTCCAATGGGTTCTGCCGAAGGCATCGACTACAAATCGAGCGGATACGATCGCGGACACCTTGCCCCTGCGGCCGATATGGGGTTTTCGGAAAAAACCATGGTGGAATCGTTCTATTACAGCAATATGAGTCCGCAAGCTCCATCGTTCAATCGGGGTGTTTGGAAACGATTGGAGGAGCAGGTTCGGGACTGGGCCCTTCAATATCATCAAGTATTTGTTGTGACCGGGCCCATTTTACGACCCAAACTCCCCAGTATCGGACCCAACGAGGTAGCTGTGCCAGAATTTTATTACAAAGTGATCCTCGATACTTCTTCCCAACATCGGCAAATGATTTCCTTCATTCTGCCCAACGAAGGCTCTTCGGCCTCCCTCAAAAGTTTTGTGGTTTCCACCGACTCTTTGGAAAACCTTACAAAGATTAATTTCTATCCTAAGCTTAAAGAAGAAATCGAACATAAACTGGAATCAAAAAGCAATATCCAAACCTGGAAATGGAATGAATAACATGAATCGAAGAAAATTTATCCAACAAACAGCTCTTGCAGCAGGAGTTCTTGCTGTTCCACATTGGTTACACTCCGAAGAAAAAATCAACAAGGTTAAAGTTGGCCTTATCGGCGTTGGAATGAGAGGACAAGTGCATCTTTCCAATTTGTTGAAACGCAATGATGTGGATGTAGTAGCTTTTGCAGATCCAGATCAAACGTATGCTTTGCCAAGGGTGCGAAGAATTCTGGAAAAAAATGGTAAGAAAAACGTTCAGGAGTTTATCCATGGAGATTACGATTATCGGAAAATGATTGAAACGGTCCCAATGGATGTGGTGATCATTTCTACTCCGTGGGAATGGCATATTCCTCAAGGAGTGGAAGCTCTGAATCGGAAAATTGTCGTTGGAATGGAGGTTTCGGGTGGAATGAACATCAAGGAATGTTGGGACATTGTGAATGCATCTGAAAAGAACAATACCCCCGTTTTTGCCATGGAAAATGTGTGTTATCGCCGAGACGTGATGGCCATTTTTAACATGGTCAAAAAAGGGATGTTCGGCGAATTGCTTCATTTGCAAGGCGGTTATCAGCACGATTTGCGAGGCGTAAAATTCAACGACGGAAAAGACGCCTACGGTGATGGAGTGGAATTCGGCGATAAAGGAATATCCGAATCGAAATGGAGAACCATGCACAGTTTAAACCGAAACGGAGAGCTTTATCCCACCCACGGCTTGGGTCCGGTAGGAACCATGATTGATATGAATCGCGGGAATCGACTTCTTCGACTTTCGTCGGTTGCCACCAAAGCCCGCGGACTTCACAATTATATTGTTAATCACCCCAAAGGTGGTAAAGACCATCCGAATGCAAAGATTTCCTGGAAATTAGGTGATGTGGTTACAACCAGCATTCAAACCGAAAACGGCGAAACCATAATTCTGAGTCATGATACCAACTTGCCGCGGCCGTATTCGTTGGCTTTCCGTGTTCAAGGCACTCAAGGGTTATGGATGAACGACGGCAATCAAATTTATTTGGAAGGCATTTCTCCAGAAGAACGCTGGGAACCTTCAAAAAAATACTTGGATGAATACGATCATCCTCTTTGGAAAAAATACGAAGCGCTTGCACAAGGTTCAGGACATGGCGGCATGGATTTCTACGTTTTGAATTCCTTGATTGAATGTGTGAAACGAAAAGCTGAATTCCCCTTAGATGTGTACGATTTAGCAACGTGGTACGCCATTACTCCGCTTTCTGAAAAATCCATTGAAAAGAAAGGTGCAATGGTTGAAATACCTGATTTTACTCGAGGAAAATGGAAAACCAAGAAACCTATTTTTGGAGTAGGAGAGGAGTATTAATCCAATAATCCATCAATTCTATGCCAATCAACTAAAACCTCGGCCATTTTGCTGGGGTTTTTTAGTTGAAGAACAGCATCTTTCCTACTTAACTCCGATTCGCTTTTTTGCAGATGTTGTACCATTTTGTCCAATTCAAAATTGTCGTTGGGGTCCAAGGCGCCGAAAACTAAATCCAAACTCACCCGGAATTGTCGGCAGGATTGCTGAATGTCTAAAACGTTGCCTAGAAATAAAAATTCAGCTTTTTTTGCCAACATTAGTGCTTTGATGGTTTTCATCCGCACCTCGTTAAACGGTGGGCAAACCGCAACGATAGGAACATCGATATCAATACTGTCGAAGTGTTCCAACTCCTGAAAAGAAAATTTTCTCATGCTTAAAACGATTCGAAAGGTACGATGTTTTCATTACATGCACAAAAAGCCTTTTCTTCCAACCAAAAATTGTGAGGTTTGTGGAAGGCCTTTTTCATGGAGAAAAAAATGGGAAAAAGTTTGGAATGATGTTAAATATTGCAGCGAGCGATGCCGAAGAAATAAAGCATCCTGAATACACTGCCGAACAAATTGATCGGATCATTGAAATGGCTTGGGAAGATCGAACACCTTTCGAAGCTATTGAAAATCAGTTTGGTATCAATCAGGATGGCGTTATCAAACTTATGCGGGCATGGATGAAACCCAGTTCCTTCAAAATGTGGAGGAAGCGAACCAAAGGAAGGGCTACCAAACATCAGTACCTCAGAAGTGAAGAAATAGATCGTTTTCATTGTTCTCGACAAAGGCACATTTCCTTCAATAAAATTTCGAAACGATGATTCTTCGTTTGGTCCTAGGCGATCAATTGAATGAAAAGCACTCTTGGTTTCAAAAAGTTGATAGCAACGTGCTTTACCTTTTCCAAGAAGTACGATCTGAAACCGATTATGTGGTTCACCACATTCAAAAAGTGGTTGGAATTTTCTTAGGAATGCGGCATCTCGCTCAGCATTTAAAAGAAAAGGGACATCGTGTAGAATACCTTAAAATTACCGATTCCAATCAACAATCGACCTTCGTTTCCAACATTGAAAAGATCGTGAAGGAATATTCAATCCACCAGATTGAATACCAGGAGCCCGATGAATTTCGAGTGGATGAAGATCTTAAATCTTTGAAATCCTTAGGTTTAGAAGTGAAGATGGTTTCTGCCGAGCATTTTTTAACGAATCGATCCGATCTAAAAGAAATGTTCGTTGGAAAAAAAACGTATTTAATGGAGAGTTTCTACCGGAAAATGCGGGTGAAGTGGAACGTTCTGGTGGATGAAAACGGCCAGCCTTTAGAGGGGAAATGGAATTTTGATCATGATAATCGGAAGAAATGGGATCCCAAGCGTGCCGTTCCTCCACCCTTCGAGTTTGCCCATGATGCGAGGTCGCTGTTGGAGGAACTCGAATTGGCCAAGGTGAAAACCATGGGTCAGATCAACCCTTCGTGTTCGGTTTGGCCCATCAATCGCACGGAAGCTTTGCAGGTGTTTCATTATTTCCTGGAGTGGTTGCTTCCTCTGTTTGGAGATTTCCAAGATTCTATGGTGCAAAATGAACGATTCTTGTTTCATTCGAGAATTTCATTTGCACTCAATGTTAAAATGCTTCATCCATTGGAGGTCATTCAAGCTGTTGAGCGTGCATACCAAGAGGGTGTTGTGAAAATCAATCAAGCGGAAGGATTCATTCGGCAAATTTTAGGTTGGAGAGAATTCGTTCGTGGAATTTATTGGGCAGAAATGCCTCAATACGCTAAACTCAATCATTTCAATCATAAAAATCCATTACCCGATTTTTTTTGGACGGGAAAAACAGACCTCAATTGCCTATCTCAATCGATTGGGCAAAGCTTGGATCATGCCTATGCACATCACATTCAACGGCTGATGATTATTGGGAATTATGCGCTCATTTCAGGCATTGATCCCGATGAAGTAGATCGCTGGTATTTAGGGGTTTATATCGATGCATTTGAATGGGTGGAATTGCCCAATACAAGAGGCATGAGCCAATTTGCCGACGGTGGTAAATTAGCTACCAAACCGTATGCCTCCAGTGCGAACTACATTCAAAAAATGAGCAACTATTGCCAGCACTGCAAATACAATCCCAAAGAAAAACTTGGGCCTAATGCTTGCCCGTTTAATCAGAAATATTGGGACTTCATTGGAAGAAATGCCGATGCTTTCCGAAAAAATCCACGAATGAGTATGATGGTGAAGCTTTGGGAAAAACAGAATCAAAACAACTTGAGCTCCTGAAACAATCGTGAGGTGGGTAGTCCCATCACATTGTAAAAACATCCCTCAATTTTTTTCATTCCAACGCCGCCAATCCATTCTTGAATTCCATAACTTCCCGCTTTATCCAAAGGTTGATATTGGGATAGGTAATATTCTATTTCAGAATGGGTTAAATCTTGAAATGAAACCTTGGTCACCTCTGAAAATGAGGTTGTTTTGGAGTTAGATTTGAGTGTTACACCGGTTACCACTTGATGGGTTTTTCCCGACAATTTTTGCAGCATGGAATGCGCATCTTCCATGTTTTTAGGTTTTCCAAGTAATTCATTTTCAAGAATTACGACGGTGTCGGCTGTAATAACAAGATCATTTTCGTTGCTAGATTCAGCGAATTTTGCCTTAAGTTGTGACAGATAAACGGGAACTTCCATGAAAGGCAATTCGGACGGGTATACCTCTTCAACATCAACACGAATGATGGTGGGAGATAGATCGATCATCTCCAACAATTGTTTTCTTCGCGGACTTTGCGATGCCAATAAAATGTTCCAATTCTTCATAAAAAAAGCGTGACTGTTCCAATAAACAGGTAAAATTTTAAGTATTTCTGATAAAAAGAAGCTTGGTTACGAAGATCGTTTTTCAAGTTGCTCAATAACAAAGGGAATGATATGGCTGGGAGAAATACCCAAACCAATTTAAAAAGGGAAGATTTTTCAAGGATAAATAAATGAGCAAATCCCAACCACAAGAGGACAATTAATAAAAAAATGACTCCTTTAAAAACCTGATTTGAAGCTAAAGGAGCCCAGGTTTTCTTTTGATGTTGCTGGTCGCCGGAAGCATCCTGAATATCTTTTAAATATTCTCTCATGAGGGAAAGGGAGAAGATGATTAAAAAAAATCCCGCGAATTCAACCTTTGACTTTTCATGTGAAAGTAGCTCTTGAAAGAATTCTGAAAGAGAAAAGTTGGGCTTACTCCAAAACGGTAACATGATGGAAAAGGCCAAAGAGAAGGAAACTAAGATTCCTCCCCACCAGCCTTTGTTTTTGGTTTGAATGAGGTTGTAGGCCACGCTGATAAACCACAAAAAATAAAGGGCAGTGCTGAGGTGGCCTGAAGAAAATGTGGGAATCATAAGCAAGGAGATAACTCCCAAAATTCTGGCCAGCCAACCTCTTTGTTTACGAGTTACTTTGGTAAACTTTTGGTTGGCAATATCGACCTCATAATCTAAAAAATTATTCAAAGCATTGGCAAAGAGAACGCCAAAAAACACAATCACGGCCAATTGAACAGCCAATGCATTGGAATTAGAAATCCATTTTTGATAGGCTGCAAATACGGCCATGGAAACAAAAAGGGCATTAAGAAGGCGCAGTGATTTTAAAATACTCATGCTTGGTGGATGGAAATCGAATTCCATTTGTCTTGAATCCGTAGCGTTTTTTCAATGATTTCCCGAACCGCCCCTTCGCCTCCTTTGGCCAAAGTGATCAGATCGACATTGGAGAAAATTTCAGGCATGGCATTGGGTGGACATGCGCGAACGCCACAGGCCTGCATGGCTTCAAAGTCGGGAACATCATCGCCCATGTACAAAACTTCTTCCGATGAAAGATCGTGTTTTTTAAAAATTCCCATGAGAACTTCGTGTTTATCGTGGATCCCGAAAAATGATTCCACTGCTCCTAATTTTGATAGTCGCGTTCGAGCGCCTGGGATGGTGCTGCCCGAGATAATGAATATTTTAAATCCTTCGTTGGCAGCATGGCGAATGGCATAACCGTCGTAAATGTTCATGGTTCGTCGTTCTTCACCACCTTCGGTAAGAATGAGTGATCCGTTGGTCAAAACACCATCGAAATCGAATACAAAAGTGGATATCTTTTGAAGTTTTTCTAGTGGATTCATGTGTTTTCTTGAATGAGTTTACTGATGGCTAAATAAATGGTTTTTTCCAACTCTTCGGTCATTTGCTGACTTTGTTTTTGGATGAGTTGTTCATCTTTTCGAATGGCAGGTCCAGTTTGGGCTTTTTTGGGACCCAAATTAAACGCATTTTTTTGTGCTTGCTTCAGTAAGGGACTTAAAATTTCGAAAGGAATATCGACTTCTTTTAAAATTTTCTCGGAAACCAAATACATAGCATTGGAGAAATTCATTGCCCATACGGCTGCGAGATGAATTTTTTGTTTTTGTTCGGGGCTCACGTTGTATGAATTTCCTCCCCACGCTTTTACCCATTTGTTCATTACTTCTAAATCGAAAGAAGAATTGGACTCAAGAAAGAAGGGAACATCTCTCAAATCGACTTTAGTTTCTTTTCGAAAGGTTTGCAGCGGATAAAGTACGCCATGCCGTTTATGATTCGACAAGATATTTGCACCCAAAGAACCAGAACAATGCAAAATCAATCCATCAAGTTGAGGTAATTTTTGAACAATTTCGGGCAGTTGATCATCGGTAACGGCGATGAAATAAACATCTGCCGAGCGGTTGATTTGGCTGATTTCGTGAACCGTTGGGAAGGGGCTAATTGAGTGATGCGTAACTACTTGAACGATTTCGAAGCCAATGGATTGAAATGGAAAAGAAAGTTGTTGTGCAACATTTCCCCAACCGATGAAAACGATTTTATTCATTTTTCGACTCGAAGCGAAGGGTTTCACGGTATCGATGCATAATGGAGAAATAGAAGCCAATCATCATGATCATGCTTCCCCACCAAACCAATTGAATCCATGGAAATTCAATGGCTTTCAAGATAATGTAATCAACAAAAGCTTCTTTTCGTTCAAAAGCGGTGAAGTTGGCACTTGCCTTGGTCGGATCGTTGGGGTCGATATTGAGTCGATTTACGGAAATGCGCAATCCAGATTCTTCATCGTAACCATCGAAACGGAATTCTTTGTTATCAACTACCGCGTAAACAGCTTTGATGCTGAACGATCTTCCTTCGGTGGAGGTGCAATTAAAATTGGCAGTTAGTGCAGCCTGTGCGTTCTCTAGAACTTTTTGTTCTTCCTTGCTCAAGTGGGCTATTCCTGGTTCAATTTTCGTTAATGAAATTAAATTGTTCTTTAACAAAATGGTATCGCCACCTGACGCATTCATGGAAAACTCTTTGGGAGGAAGCTGATTTTCTTCTTGGTCAACTTTCGATTTATCAGTAACCTGTGAAACGTAGGTGAAAATATCTTTATAAAGGTAGTGCTTGGTATCAGGATTAGAAATTAATCCCATTTTCGGATTGAGTTGAGCATTGGGTTGAAGGATAAAACTTTCCGAGCCGTTCTGAAATTTAATCTTGTAATAGTGGTTGGGTTCGGCCACCGTGTCGCCCAAATACGTAACAATATGTTTTCCAATGGTGTCGGAAACATTTTTCTTCAAATACAAATTTTCTCGGGTATCCTTCTCTTGGAATTTATCGCCGTAGGTGTATTTGTTATTGATGGAAATGACTTTTTTATTTGCCGAAGAAATCAGTACGCCAAAAAGCATCACCGCAAATCCAATGTGAGTAATGGAAGCTCCTTGTTTTTTGATGTTTTTAAACATGCTTACAAACACCGATCCGTTCCCCAAAATACTGAAAAAACAAGCCCATAAATAAAGCAAGAAAATCCATTGATTTGCTTGATATTCAGAGAAGTAGAATACCGCAATTGAAGGAATGATGGAAATAGCAGCCCAGGTATAAAGTCGCTTAAAAACTTTCCCACCTTGGTCCTTTTTGTATTTGATGATTTGAGCAACAACGGTTAGCGCCAAAATTAAAATGGCGAGTGGGATTTGGAATTTATGGTAGTGGGCATGAACGTCTTTTGGTGGAGCTAGTTTGCCACCAAAAAATTTGTACAAAGCATTCCCAACGCCATCTCCGGCCCATTCGAAGGATTTCGGATCGATGGGGCCAGCTATCAGTTCATACAATCCTCCAAAAACCTTGTTGATGACGGGGATGGAGGTGGAGGTAATGATTTGAAAAGCAGAAACAAACAAAATCATTGCGCCGGTGTACAACCAAAATTCTCGACTCGCAATTTGTTCATCAACTTTTCCTTTTGCAGGGATTTCTTTCCGACGAAGAAAAAAGATTCCGTATCCGACCAAACCTAAACCAATCAGGAGAATAAGCAACTGACCGCTTAAACCGAGGTCGGTAAACGAGTGAACCGATGATTCTCCCAAAATACCGCTACGAGTGAGGAAGGTGGCGTAGAGAATGAGGAAAAACCCACTAATCAGCAAAAGATAGGTTGAAAAAAGTGCTTTTTGTGTGTTTTTGAAAATGATCAAGGTGTGGAGTCCGGCAACCATCACCAACCATGGAACAAGGGAAGCATTTTCCACCGGGTCCCATGCCCAATACCCTCCAAAATTAAGGGATTCGTATGCCCACATTCCACCCATCATGATTCCAATTCCAAGGATACAAATGTTGAAAATGGTCCATGGTAAAGCTGGGTAAATCCACGATTGATAATCTTTCTTCCACAAAGAGGCAAGGGCAAAGGAAAAAGGGACCGCTGTAGTTGCGAAGCCCAAGAAAAGGACGGGTGGGTGGATGGTCATCCAAAAGTTTTGAAGCAATGGATTCAGCCCGTTGCCATTTGTTAGGTACAGTTTTAGATAATCGGGGTTTTGAAAAATGGGAGCGTTGGCCATGGTTTCACGAACCAAAATGAAAGGGGATGAACCAATTTTTAAATCTCCGACGTAAACCCCAATGAGCATGGATCCAAGGATGATTTGAATAAGCGATAAAATGGCAAGTGTTCGTGATTCCCATTTTTTTGCGCTGTACATCAATACCAAGCCAATAAGGGAGTGCCATAGCATCCAAAGGAGGAAGCTGCCTTCTTGCCCTTCCCAAAAGGAGGAAACTATGTATTGAACGGGTAGGGTAGTGGAGGAGTGAGAATAAGCGTAGTTGTATTCGAAAAAATGGAAGTAAATGATGATGAATAGCATTCCAAAAACACCAAGAACGGAAATAGCATGAATCCAAAAAGATTTTCTAGAAAAAGAAAGCCAGTTTTTAGCTTGTTCCGGATTTTTCACTTCGTTCTGGGCAGATAGAAAATACCCAATACTTGAAAGAATGGCAGAAATAAACGCTGTAATGATGAGGATGTGGCCAATATTGCCAGCCCAAAGGTGTTCTCCGATGTATGAAATATCTTTCAAAAACTTACTTTTTTAAATTGGCTTTTTTCTCGTCCTCGTACTTAGAAGGACATTTGGTTAACATTTGATCGGCATCAAAAAAACCGTCAGACATATTTCCAACAACAACGATTTGAGCTTGAGCATTTCGATCGAAATCAACTGGTTTTCCTTCGTGCAAGATCACTTTTGATACTTCTCCCTTCTGATCTTGAAGCCAAAATTCAAAATAATTCGCATCTACCTTAGGATCATAAACCATCCTTTCAGGGAAAACTAATTTGCCAACAATGTGATAATCCTTTTCTGGATTTTCAGCGGCAACTTGGAAGCTTTCGTAGGTACTAGCATCTTGAACAGAGCTCATGACCACAAAAACTCCAATTCCCACAAGAAGCAATAAAATGATGGCTGATTTCTTCATGAAAAATTCTTTTCGCAAAGGTCGGTGTCCTTTGTCAAAAGTGCAATAAATTTGTGCTGTGCTAATCCGACTTTCCATAAAAAATTATGCGCTGATCGAAGAATCTGAAATCTTGTTTGATTCCGGATTTTCAGTCATTACAGGTGAGACCGGTGCAGGAAAATCGATTTTACTTGGGGCGCTTTCACTCTTGTTAGGAGCTAGAGCAGATCGAAGTGTACTACGCGATCCCTCCAAAAAATGTTGCGTTGAAGGAGTATTCCACGGAAATGGAAAGTTGCGCACCTTCTTGTCAAGGTTTGAATTGGAAGATTCTGACCAAATTGTCCTTCGAAGAGAAGTCGCTGCTGATGGTAAATCCAGGTCGTTCATCAACGATTCATTGGTTACGCTTCAGGTGTTGAAAGAGTTAAGTTCTAAACTTATTCATTTAAACCTTCAAAAAGAAAATATTCGATTTCTGAGCCCTGAGTTTCAAATTGAAGCATTGGATGCGTTTGCTCAGAATGAAATCGAACGAAACGCTTATCTTCAGTCATTCCAAAATTGGAAGCTCCTTGAGAATGAATTAAAAAGAGCGAAAAACGAACTCAATCATCGAACAAAAGAAAAGGAGTTCAATCAATTCCGATTTGAGGAATTGGAAATGGCGTCGCTTCAAAATGAAAATGAATTGATTGAATTGGAAGCCGAATTCAAACGACTTGATCAAAGTACAGAAATCATTCGTTTTTTAAACGAACTTGAAAATTCAATTCAAGGAGATGTTTCCAATCAACTCTATGCTTTGAACCAACAAGGGCACCGATTTAAAGAATCTGGAAAAGATTTTTCAGAATTATCGGAAAGATTGAACGGAATTTTTTTGGAGGTTAAGGACCTTGCAGAAGATGCTTCTCGTATGTTGGCCAACTTCGAAATTGATCCCAAACGACAAGAAGCAGTTGAACAAAGATTGTCGCAATTGTACAAATTGCTAAAAAAGTATCATGTTGAAACCATAGCAGAGTTGCAATCTGAGAGGGATCGATTGATGACGGATTTAGAGGAAGATGGTCAACTGGAAATGAAAATTGGAAGTTTAGAAAAGCAATTGAATTCCGCTTTCATTGTACTAGAAAAATCTGCTCTAGAATTAACCAATTCAAGAATTTCAATTCAGGATGAATTCGAAAGAAAAATCAAAGGCCTATTTCCGTTGGTTCATTTACCTCATGCCTTGTTAAAGGTGAAGGTTGATCCGTTGCCTGATTTTTCGGATAATTTTTCGGGCAAAGATCAAGTTTGCTTTTGGTTCAATGCTAATCCGGGAATGGAGCTTCAACCGTTGGATCAAATTGCTTCCGGAGGTGAATTAAGTCGAATTACTTTGGTAATTAAGTCCCTTATATCAGAAAAAGAGGAAATGCCTACTTTGGTTTTTGATGAAGTTGATGCCGGAATTTCTGGGGAGGCCGCCATTAAAGTGGGCGAATTATTAAAAAAACTTTCTGGATTCGGGCAAGTAATAGCCATTACTCACTTGCCTCAAATTGCAGCCCAAGCACCTTTTCACTATCAAGTTGAAAAACAAGTTTCTCAAAATAGAACGAAAACCATGATTCATATGGTAAATGGGGAGAATAGGGTAAATGCTTTGGTTAAAATGTTGGGTGGGGAAGAGTCAGGTACTTCTTTAAAAAAATATGCGGAAGAGTTGCTCATCAAATTTAAAAGTTGATATATTTGCTTGATAAATTCTGAAACTATGAAAAAATTATTTTTGTTGGTAACTGCAGCTGTTGCTGTGGTTTCATGTTCTAAAGAGAAGCAATTAGCAAGAACATTGGATGGAACATGGAATGTGAAGTCAGTGACTTACAGTGCATCCCCTAATATTGGTGGCTTTACTACCACCATCAACGGTACTGGATCTGGCGTTGGAGGAACCATTTCATTTGATAGAAAAGCTCTAACTTCCAATTTCAACGTAGCATTTTCTACTCAACCTACAACAGTTGGTGGGATTTTTCCCGTGCCTGCCATTCCTGTTACCCTCAATGGTACTGGAACATTTACCAATACCGAAAATGCTGTAACGATTACCCGTACGGATACCGTACAAACACTAACTTTCGCAATTCTTTCCAACAACAAAACAACCATGACTTGGAAAACGACTACGACAACAAACTTAGATTTGGCAGGTCAGTCGGTTCCTGTTCCGGTTAACTTAGAAATTGGTGTGGAAAAACAATAATTTCTTTCATTAAAAATGTTTAAGGTTTCTTCCAATCTGGTAGAAACCTTTTTTTTGGCCTATCTTTGCGCAAAACATTCAAATTATGGCGGATAAAATTTCAATCAGCAACGGCAAATTAATTGTTCCTAATTCACTCATTATCCCTTTCATTATTGGAGACGGTACTGGCCCAGATATTTGGCATTCTTCTGTAAAGGTTTTTGATGCTGCCGTAAAACTTGCTTATGGAGATTCTCGCAAAATTGAATGGAAAGAAGTTCTTGCTGGAGAAAAGGCCTTTAAAGAGACTGGAAATTGGCTACCCAACGAAACCTTAGATGTTATTCGTGAACATTTGGTAGCTATCAAAGGCCCCCTAACTACTCCAGTTGGAGGTGGAATTCGATCATTGAACGTTGCTCTACGCCAAATTCTTGATCTATACACTTGCTTACGTCCTGTTCAGTATTTTGCCGGCGTTCCTTCTCCAGTAAAAGAGCCTCATTTAATCGATATGGTCATTTTTCGTGAGAATACAGAGGACATTTACGCAGGAATTGAGTTTGAAGAGGGAACAGAAGATGCTCAAAAATTCAAGCAGTTATTGAGCGAAAATTTTCCTGATCGTTTTAAAAAGATTCGTTTCCCCGAAACTTCTGGATTTGGAATTAAAGCCGTTTCCAAAGAAGGTACCCAGCGTTTGGTTCGAGCAGCAATTCAATACGCCATCGATAACAACCGTAAAAATGTTACCATTGTACACAAAGGAAACATCATGAAGTTTACCGAAGGTGGATTTCGCGATTGGGGTTATGAAGTGGCTAAAAATGAATTTGGTGCTGAATTGATAGATGGCGGACCATGGATGAAACTCCCCAATGGAATCATCATCAAAGATTCCATTGCAGATGCATTCCTTCAACAAATCCTCCTACGTCCAGCCGATTACGATGTGATTGCCACATTAAATTTGAACGGTGATTATGTTTCTGATGCGTTGGCTGCTCAAGTCGGTGGAATTGGAATTGCTCCCGGAGCAAATATCAATTACATCACCGGTCATGCGATTTTTGAAGCAACACACGGAACAGCTCCGAAATATGCTGATTTAGATAAAGTAAATCCAGGTTCCGTTATCCTTTCTGGTGAAATGATGTTCCGTTTCTTGGGATGGACCGAAGCAGCTGATTTGATCCTGAAAGGTTTGAATGGTGCAATTGCTTCGAAGCGTGTTACGTACGATTTTGAACGATTGATGGAAGGAGCAACTTTGCTTAAATGTTCGGAATTTGGTGAGGAAGTCATCAAACACATGTAATCAATCATGAAAAAAAGCTTGCTCATCGTTTCTGCAACTAGAATGGCCCGAAAGGATGGGCAAGTATATGTTTTTGAACCTACCTTACGAGAAGTTGAAAAACTTACTCAAATTTTCGATTCCATTACTTGGATTGGAGTTCATGATCCACAAATACCCCAATTAAACGGCAGAAACGACGAAACCGGGAAAATTAATTTTGTTATTTTACCCATGTTGGGCGGTGCTGGTTGGAAAAATAAATGTCGATTAATACTCCTTCTTCCATACCAAATTTTAACGATTTGGAAAACCATGCTGAAGTTTCAATTCATTCATACCCGTGCTCCTTCAACCCCTGCGATGATCGCCATTGGATTGGGGAAGTGGATGAAAGGAAAGCGATTTTGGCACAAATTTGCAGGAAATTGGGTTGATCCCAACCCTCCATTTTCTTATGGAATACAAAAGAAATGGATGCTCAAATTTCAACACGGAAAAATTGCAGTAAATGGGAAATGGCCAAACATGCCCAGTCATATCCATGCCTTTGAGAATCCTTGTTTTTCAGAATTGGAATTGAAAGAAGCTCGAATACACTCAGAAGGAAAAAAGTTTGACGAAAAAATCAATCTTTTGTTCGTTGGAAGAGTAGAAGAAGAAAAAGGAATTGGAAGAATCATTCGAGCAATTCAAATTCTTCCTGAACATCTTCAAAATCAAATTGGAAAGCTAACCATCATTGGAAAAGGACGAGATTTGGAAAAGTTAATGAACGAAGCTCAAAATAACTTGAAGGTTCCTTACCAATTCCTAGGTTCATTAAAGCGAGATGCCTTGAATCTTGCATATGCTGAATCGCATGTATTTTGTCTTCCAAGCAATGCCAGCGAAGGGTTTCCAAAAGTTATTGCTGAAGCTGCTGCGTTCAAAAATGCCTTATTGGTAAGCAGTGTTTCCAGTGTTGCTCAATATGTTCATCATCAAAAACATGGCTTCGTTTGTGAGCAACTCACATCAGAGGAAATCGGTAATTTCCTGAAATCCTACTTGGAAAATCGGGAAATGCTGGAGAATCATGCCCAATCAGCCATGGAAATTCCTCAGTTGTTTACTTACGAAAGGTACAACCATCGCGTTGTTACTGAAATGTTCCCCGAACTTGGGAATTAAGTTTGGATAATTCCGACATTGAATGCCTTGGTTATTGGGGCATTATTCGCCGCTTCAATTCCTCTAGAAATCCAATCCCGTGTTTTTAACGGATCAATAATGGCATCAACCCATAAGCGTGCAGCAGCATATTCTGCCGTGGTCTGATTTTCGTAACGAGCAATCATCTTTTCCAGAAGTTCCTGTTCTCTCTCTGGAGTAATCTCTTCTCCTTTTTTCTTGAGGGAAGCGACTTCAATTTGAAGCAATACTTTAGCGGCTTGTTCACCACCCATCACCGCCATTTTGGCCATCGGCCAAGCCACAATAAGTCGTGGATCGTAAGCTTTTCCGCACATGGCATAATTCCCCGCACCAAAACTATTTCCCATGACAATGGTGAATTTAGGAACAACCGAGTTGGAAACGGCATTCACCATTTTCGCTCCGTCTTTAATGATTCCTCCTTGTTCAGAACGACTTCCAACCATGAAACCCGTTACATCTTGAAGGAAAACCAACGGGATTTTAGCCTGATTGCAATTCATGATAAATCGGGCAGCTTTGTCAGCAGAGTCGGAATAAATAACCCCACCAAACTGCATTTCACCCTTTTTACTTTTCACTACTTTTCGTTGGTTGGCAACAATTCCCACAGCCCATCCATCAATTCTGGCATACCCACAAACGATGGTTTTTCCATATGCGGGTTTGTACTCGTCAAATTCCGAATCATCCACCAATCGATGAATAACTTCCATGATGTCGTACGGTTTCGCCGTTGAATCTGGAAGCACACCATACAATGTTTTGGGATCTAATTTTGGAGCAATTGCAGATTTTCGATTGAATCCTGCTTTTTCAGAATCCCCAATCTTATCCATGATGGAACGAATGTGATCCAAACAAGCTTGGTCGTTCGGAAATCGATTATCTGTTACTCCCGAAATTTCGGTTTGAGTAACCGATCCTCCTAAAGATTCATTATCAATATCTTCTCCAATGGCCGCTTTCACCAAATAACTTCCTGCTAAGAAAATACTTCCGGTTTTATCAACAATCATGGCTTGGTCGCTCATGATTGGCAAATAAGCGCCACCGGCGACACATGATCCCATTACGGCAGCAATTTGAATGATGCCCATGGACGAAAGTTGAGCGTTATTTCTGAAAATTCTACCGAAATGCTCTTTATCTGGGAAAATTTCATCTTGCATGGGCAAATAAACGCCCGCAGAATCGACCAAATAAATGATGGGCAAACGATTTTCCATCGCAATTTCCTGGGCTCTTAGGTTTTTCTTCCCTGTAATCGGAAACCATGCCCCGGCTTTTACAGTAGCATCATTGGCAACAATGACGCATAATTTACCAGATACATAACCCAATCCCTCTACCACACCACCGGCTGGACATCCACCATGCTCCACGTACATGCCTTCTCCCGCAAATAATCCAATTTCAAGAAAATCAGTATCGGAATCAATCAAATAATCAATGCGCTCACGGGCCGTTAACTTTCCCTTGTCGTGTTGATTGGCAATGGCTTTTTCACCACCACCCAACATGATTTTTTTTGCTTTTGTTTGAACCTTAAATAATAGTTGTTTGTAAGCGTCTTCGTTTTTATTAAATTGAAGTTCCTGGGCGTTCATAGGTAAAGTTTGATGCAAAAATAACCACAGAACGCCAAAAAGGTTAGCGCAACATCTTCGATCTTTTGTTTAAATAGGTCATCAACACCGAGTCAAATCCTTGGTTGATGTCAAAATTCACAAAATCTATTTTCAATCCAAGGGCAATTTCCTCTAAATCTTTTCTTTTTTGAAGCATTTCTTCCCTAAAAGACTTCTCGAATTCCTTGGGTTGTAATTTAATTTTTTCCCCCGATTCCATATCCACAAACACGTGTGGCCGATCGGAATACTCAAATTCAAATTCATGCTTTTCCTCCAAAACCTGAAAAATAACAACCTCATGTTTTTTGAATTTCAAGTGCTGCCATGCCGATTGAATCTCATCCATGGAACAATCGTCTAAAAAGTCACTAAAAAGAACAATTAAGGATCGCTTGGGAAGCATCTCAGCTAAATCATGCAAACGCTGAATCAATTGAGAAGGTTGAAGTTGAGGCGGATGGAGAATTTGATCTTCCAACTTGCCCATCAAAATTTTCTGCTGAGCCAAGGAAGATTTTGCGGGAAGATGCTGCTCAATTTCATTGGCAATAACCGTTAATCCAAAAGCATCTCTTTGCTGACGGAGTAAATGAATCAGTGCCGCTGAAGCGAAAACCGAGTATCGGAATTTATTGAAATCCTTTCTGGGAAAAAACATGGAAGAAGAGCCATCAATTACCAATTGGCAACGGAGGTTGGTTTCTTCTTCGTATTGTTTGACAAACAACTTGTCAGTTCGGGCGAAAAGTTTCCAATCGATATCTTTAACCGATTCGCCCGGATTGTATAAGCGGTGTTCAGAAAACTCAACTGAAAATCCGTGAAACGGACTTTTATGTAAACCGGTAATGAAGCCTTCCACAACTTGTTTGGCCAGCAATTCCAAACCTCCCAACGCAAATATTTTGTCGTAATCCATAGCAAAAAAAAGTCCCGCTTTCGGCGGGACTAAGTTAAGCTGTTTTGATGAATTAACGACCCATCATCATCATGTTTGCAGCGGGTTGCGCAGGCATATTTTCCAAGATGAGGGAAATGCGGTAATCCAAATCTTCGGCGTGCGCGCGAACGCTACCGTCGGCAGAAGCCATGGCAGCACGTGCAGCGCGCTGAGCTTTGCGCAAATGACTTACGGCAATGGCGCGAATTTCGTTTTTCTGGTTCAATTTAGACTCTAAATTGTTGACCATTTCGCGCTGTAACTGACGTTGGTAAAGACTGGGAGAACCTGTTGCTGACAAAGATCCGAAAACGGCAGAATAAACTTCCGATACTGCATCGGCAGCTTTCAACGTTGTGCTGTTGCTTCCTTCTAAATCCAACAAGCGACCTAGTTTATCATTGGAGATCATGGTGCTCATCAATCGACTTTGCATCTGCATGATGCGTTCGGTTGATCCACTTGGTTCAATTCGCTTTAGGATTTCGTTTTTAATCATGAAAGAAGGAACCTTCAATCCATTTTCAGCAATAAATCTGATTGCGGCCAATTGTTGATCTTTTGAAATGGGGAAGTATTGAACACCTGCATCATCGCTTTGCTTCTCAATGGTTTCTACACCACCAACATAGTTAGCCACGTGCATCATTTCGCGATTCCATTGTCCCAAAACTTCTCCATACATTTCACGAAGTAAATCGTGATCGTCTTCGGCAGATTTGGTCGCTTCAATCAAATAATTGGTGATGCGCTCCAAGTTTTTAATACCATAAGCAGTTGATTTGATGGCATCACGACCTAAATCCTCTGTTTGAGCATAAGGATCGGTAATCATGAATTGCTGACGACCGAAATGACGGGTAGAATCTTTCAACGCGGACTTCAAATAGGTGTCGAGAATTTTTTGTTCCTCATCGGTAGATTTAGCATCGGGAAAAGCCTGATAAGCCCACTTGATCGCGTGAATGTCGTAAGGTCCGATTTTGGGAAACAATGCCGCGTTATCTCCGGGTTGAGCTACGTAATTGAAACGAGCATAATCCATGATGGAAGGAGCGGTTCCGAACTTGCGGGTAAATTCAGCTGAACGCAAAGAATCGGTAGGGTAGGCGTGAGACGCTTTCATGTTGTGTTGCAATCCAAGGGTATGTCCAACCTCGTGAGCTGCCACAAAACGAATCAATTCAGACATCAACGCGTCGGGAAGTGGCAGTTTTTGAGCGATAGGATCAACCGCCGCGGTTTGAACGAAGTACCAGTTTCTCAACAAGTTCATTACGTTGTGGTACCAACCGATATCGCTTTCTAAAATTTCACCGGTTCGTGGATCGTGAACGTGAGGACCATACGCATTTTTAATATCGGAAGCGAAGTAACGAATCACAGAATAACGTGCATCTTCTGGACTGAAATCAGGATCCTCTTCCTTGGTTGGTGGGTATTTGCACTGAATGGCATTTTTAAAACCAGCAGCTTCAAAAGCCACGTTCCAATCCTCAACACCTTTTTTCAAGGCCGAGCGCCATTTTTCCGGAGTTGCAGGATCGATGTAATAAACGATGGGTTTCACCGGATTAACCAATTCTCCTTTTTTATAACGGGCAACATCTTCGGGCTTTACTTCCAATCTCCAACGAGTAACGTATGTTTTTGCATCAACTTGGTGGGTTTCTCCGAATTCGTTTTGAGTAACGCTGAAATATCCAACACGGTTATCGTTCAAACGTGGACGCATTGGGTTTTCGGGAAGAAGAACCATGGAATGGTGCATTTTCACAGTTAACGCTTGAACATCTTCTTGCTGAGCTGGTTTTTTTGAATTGTAGGTTAATACAGCTTTGATTTCAACATTTTTCGGGAACGACTTATTGAAGTCAATGAACGAACGTTTTCGATCAACTCCCATCATTTGGTATTGGGTTTTGAAAGCAGATGGCAATCCAAATGGAGCAACATCCCCGGTGAATAAATCGGTCACGTCGATGACAGCGCTAGCAGAATCACCTTCACCATTGAAGGAAACGATATCGAATGCGCCAACGATGGGCGTTAGATTGGAGTTCTTCACCGCTTTGTAAATGGGAAGGGAATCGGAAGCAACGTTATCGTAAGCGATGCTGCGAAGTAAAACTTTGCCGTAGGCTCGTTCCCAAACCAAAACGGCTTCACCAACTTGCGTGCCACCATAAGCGATTCCGGGAGTTTCTTCCATGCGAGACACGAGCAAAAATTCCTTCTTGTAGGTGCTGAATGGAATTTCAAAGTACAACTTTTCACCAACTTGGTGGGAAGTAACAATCCCTTTTGAAGTTTTTGCTTCTTTGGTAATGACCTCTGAATACTTTTTGTACTTGGACGGTGGAGCTTTTTTTACGGTGTCGGTTGCTGCGACAGCAGGCTTCTCATCGCCTTTTTTCTTGTCTTTTTTCTTGTCTTGGGCTTGGGAAACCAGGAAAAAACTTCCTAATAATCCCATCCAAATAAGCTTGTTTTTCATTCTAGGTTGATTTTGATGATGGTACTTTTTTTGTTTTTCAATCCGCCAAAAATAAGCTGATTTTCTCCAGCATGCACCCCTGTTGTTTCATCAAGAAAAAGTTTTTCCTTTTTATTAATGAAAATCAACTCTCGTTTCATGGGTTCTTGAGAAATAGGAGTAAAAATGACCGTTGATTGAGCGTTTGGTCTTCTTTTGGTTTTTGAAGGATATTCATCCCCAAATAGTAACTTAATTTGGCCTTGGAGAAGAAATGGGAATCCAGCATCACCCTGTAGAAGTTGTACATCGTATTCTCGATACCTCGGTAATGCATGAATTTGGCATTGGGTAGAGTCTTTGAATAGTTGAAAAAGAAGCACATCACCATAGGAATAAATCCAATTGCATTGAGAAATTCCGCGAGTGACTTGCGAACATTTTTCAACTTGATCAATGGCTTGTACCACTAACCATTCTTCTTTTTCTGATGCTAAATAATTGAAAATTTTAAAGTTTCGTTGATCATTTCGACGAGAACCCAGCCAATGTCCAGAAAGCCGGTGAAAACTCTGATTCACCATTTTTAGTTGGGGTTCAGTTAATGAAATGCTTCGCGTTGAAATAATGCTTTCGGAATTTGCGTTGAACTCCCAACTTTGAATCTGATTGAAAATCGAACTGTTCTGAGGGTAAACAAGGGCATTCAGCAGTAGTTTATTGCCCTGTTTAATGATTTTCAATTCTGAATTCTGAAGGATTAATGGAATGAGGAACAATTTTAAGCTGTTTGGAATGGGATCGAAGAGCCACAACTCCTTTTGGGTTTGGTCATAACTTGATTTTCTTAACCCCACCAATCCAATTTTTCCATTCGGAAAATCAACGAAACCTTCAAACGTGAATTCTTTGGATGAATAAACGGTGGGAATTGTTTTTGAAAAGATTTCTTCTGTTTTCAAATCGATTCGAAGAATGTCAAGCTGGTAGGAATCTTTACTTGTTTCCATTTCAAAAATTCCCAACAACGCGGTAGAATCGTGGGAGAAACGAAAGTTGGGAACGTAATTTTTGTACAGCTTGTCTTTAATACTCCAAATGGATGACCAGTTGGTCGATTTCATTTCCTTCCAAGAAATTTTCCTCCAATAGAATGATTTTTCAATTTTTCGCGAATCATAAGCCCCTCCAATTTCTATGATTCCTTCTTGGTAATAGAATTTCTTAAATGGAGTAATTTTAGTAAATGATTCTCCATCAGAACTTTTAGGAATGATTAAATTTTCCTGAATAATGTCTAAGGTTGGTAAATGAAATTTAGCGAAACCCATTTCGCTCCTGCTCGCTCGTTTGAATCGGGTTTTGTACGTAACGAAAACAGTAGAATCGTTACAAAAAACGGGAACTGGTGTATTTTTTGCACTTTTGAGAATACTCCCTGCTTGAAAAGGAAATGATGGCAATTCCTGTGCAACAACACCTGCCGAAAAAAATAAAAATCCCCATCGAAAAACGGCCTTCAATTTTTTAAATAAATTGAATGGGTTCATGATGGGGATTGATGAATTAAAGATCTAAACGAATGAACAGCTTACTTCGTTTTTCAAATCCGATTAAGAATAGGGATTCGTTGACCAAAATTCCGGTTGCATCTGAAATGTAAACCCGACTTTTATTGGTAAGATCGATTGGATTCCTTTTTGGTGTATCCGATCCATTCATAGAAATAAGCGTTGGGCCGAAGTTATTCCGTTTTGATTTTTTTGTAGGATCAATCATTTCTCGGTCGAAAAAGAAATTCAGCGTTCCATCCTTAAAGAAAGGTATTCCTAAATCTCCTTGAGACAAATAGTTACTTGAAGTGAAGGAGTGGGGGATTAGATTAACCCAATTGATTTCTCCTTTTGGATTAGTTGCAATAACTAAAATGTCTTTATAAACGTAATAAGTTCTGCAATTGGTAACACCGCCAGAAGTGGTTGTGCACTGCTGGTAGGAATAGTAGTATTGACAAATGATGTAATTTTCCTTGGTTTGCGGGTTATTCAAGACCTTGAAAATGTAGAATTTTGAAGAAAGACTTTCTTTCCCCCTTTTCGCCAATCGCGTACGTGATGCATCCTCCAACTTTGAAATCATCTCTTTACTAAAAAGGGATGGTTGTAAGGGAGTCATAACCTTGTTATCTGTATTCAGGGAAGAGGTTCCAATTCCTGTGAATTTTGATTTTTTGGTTAATAGCGTAATCAAATCCAATTGATTGTCGTTTGCAACGGGAAAATGGCCCATAACTTTGTAATCTTCCGATTTGATTCGATGTTCAGTAATGCTCCCATCTTTCGGATCAAACTCAAAGGTGAGCAATTGGTCGTTGGTGGATTGGTCTTGGTCCTTGTTCTCAGATTTGTTCCTTCCACGGTATTCGGTTACCAAAGCGATTTTTTGATTCGGGAATCGAAAAACACGTTGTACATCCAGGTTCCTTGGAGAATACGGTAGGGAGATTTCTTGGTTTGAAATTTTACTTCCATCAATTCCTAGGAAAATCACCTGAATTCGTTGTTCTGTTTCATTTCTTGCTTCCAATTCAATCACCAAAGGAAGGTCATCCGAACCGGGCTGGTTTAACATTCTCCAGCTGGAATTTTTCGAACCTTTTCCCTCAATGCTATGAATCTTGGTCCAATCTTTCTCGACCTCAAGAGTTGAATTGAGTTTTTTTATGTAGAAATCCCTAACGTTTTTTCTTGAATTGTAGGAAGTTCCCAGCGCAATGATTCCGTTTTTCACCACATATGTTCGAGCAAAATCAATCTCGTCATCAACAGGGTTTCCTGAATTGAGCAAGCTAACTTCATCCTTGATAACATTGAAGGTTTTTTGATCGAAAACTCCCAATTTCGTGCGACTAGCTTTTATGCTGTTGGCGTGGTTAAAAACAATTTTATCACCAATTGCACCATTGAATTGAATGAATTTGTATTTCTTGTTTAACTTTTCAGAGAAAGCTGGTTTTACCTGAGCAAATGAAAAAAGGGAAACAAAGAATAGGAAAAGAAAAGTAAAAAATTTCATTAGAACCAGCCTCCTCCTAATGCTTCGCGAAAGGGCCAAGGAATTCCAGCTAAAATTAAAACCAAGCCTAGGGTGAAAAACAAATAGGTCGTTTTGAATTTCTTTTCATCGGATGAGGCTCTTTTGGCTTTCGCAGATCCAATGGTAATCAAAACAATGGCCAAAAGCATCAACAATAAATGCTCCATGCCATAGAATCGTTGAGAAGCATTTTTCATCCAAGCCTCAGAGAAAACCACTTTGGGAGAGGTGAAATACAACGCAAATCCCAAGAGCAATTGAATGTGGCAAAACATGGTGGTAAGCGAATTAACTTTTGCGTCTTGAGCTGAAAAAGTGCCTTTGCCTTTTTTAGAGATGGCATTGAATACAGCATAAATCAACAATCCAAGAACTACCCAACGGAGTCCGGAATGTGCATGTTTGAGCATTTCCATAGTAAATAGTTTATGACTACGAAAGTAATTACAGAAAGTTGAAAATTGAAATTATTCAGGGTCTAAGCCGACGCTCAAGGAAATAATATGACTAAAGAACGAGTTTTGATTCCCAGCATTGGTCAAGGCATAATCCAACTGGAAAATTCTTGTTTTAATGCCCACGCCAATATTAGGAGAAAAAGTGGTGGAAGGCGCCAAAGCAGACACATTCAATAAAGCGTTTCTTTGGAATTGATTGATACCGGCCCTTAAGAAAACGGTACTTTGGTAATCTACTTCCAGGCCGGCCATGGGATCTACCCCAAAACGACTCCCAGAAATCAACGTGTTTCTTTTCCCATCGGTGGTAACCACCAAATCTAATTCACCCGTAACTCCAAGATAATCATTGGCTTCCCAACGGTAACCTCCACCAACGATTAAACGAGGAAGCGTAATTTCGGTGCTCGATTTTGGAATCGCATTGCCCGTTGTGGTGAAAATAAATGCCAAGGAATCCTGATTTTTATACCTCCAAAAATTAACCGTTGAGCCAACGTCTTTCATGCTCACGCCAAATTTTCTACCATCCTTATCTTGGTATTGAGCACCAACGTCAGCGCCAAATCCCCATGCTCCTCCAAAATTCCCAACTCTTCTTCGAATAATTTTTGCATTCCCGCCAAAACTCCAATCGCCCCGGTAACTCTTTGCACCATAGCCTAGCAGAAGTGCAAAATCGGTGGCCGAAAATGAAGTAATGTTGTTGTAATTCACATTTCCAGAAGGTTCAATCAAGGCAAGCGTATTGGGAATGTTATCTATTCCCAATCGAATGAGGTTGACGCTGGCTCCCGATTGTTCGTTCACCTTAAATCCAAATCCCAAATAGTCGTAATTGGCAATTCCAGAGAAATATTCAGCATGCATCAAAGAAATCTGGCGGTAATTTTCCATTCTTGCCAAGCCCGCTGGATTCCAAAAGCCACTGCTCACATCGTTGGTTTGGGCAACCATGGCTCCTCCCAAAGCTAAACCCCGCGAATGAACCCCTAACGATAAAAAATCGTTCGAATACTTGGGAGCTTGTGCCCAAATGGTAACAGTGAAAAATGAAAATAAAAAAGGAAGAAGGCGTTTCAAAATGTTTGATTTTGATGCATCCAATCTGCGATCTTTCGATCATTGGACAATCGTGGAACCTTATTTTGACCACCCAATTTGCCCTCACTTTGCATGTATTGAATGAAAGATTGTGGCTTTAATAGACGAATTTTCGCTTCCTGCAAAATTCCTCCAACCCGTAAATCTTTGTAGTAAATATTTTTAGTTTGAAGAGCCTCATCTATCTTTTTAGATAAGTCATTGATATCAAGCGATTCCGTAGTGCTTATCTCAACAAACCATTCATGATATGGGAGCCCAGCATTCGGGTTAACTCGCGGAGCAACATGGAATTCAATGAGCTGGGAATTGATGTTTTTTAATCCTTCATGCATTGCATATTCGACCTCTTCTCCAATGACATGTTCGCCAAAGGCACTGATGTAATGTTTCACCCGTCCCGTCACTTTGATTCGGTACGGATTTTTTGATACAAATTTTACCGTGTCGCCGATGTTATAGCCCCATAATCCAGCGTTGGAGTTGATGATTAAGGCATAGTTTTTATCCAATTCAACCTCTTCTAGCATGAATCGTTGTGGATTTTCTTTTCCAATTTCTTCCAAGGGAATGAATTCGTAAAAAATGTTTTCATTGCATAAAAGCAATAATCCTTGGTTTTCAAGTTGATCTTGATAAGCGAAAAATCCTTCCGAAGCGGGGAACAACTCGATGGAATTCACCTTTTTACCAATCGAATCTTCCAATTTTTTTCGATACGGTTCAAAATTTACTCCCCCATAAATGAAAAGGTTGAAATTGGGGAATAGTTCGTTGATTTTTTTACCGCTTCTTTCGCTTAATACATCGAAATACATTTGAACCCAGGGTGGAATTCCACTGATCAGGGTCATGTTTTCGTTCAAGGTTTCATCTGCAATTTTATGAACCTTTGCTTCCCAGTCTTCCATGCAATTGGTAGAAAAGGAAGGAAGTTGGTAGGTTCGAAGATAACCTGGAACATGATGGTTGCTTATTCCACTAAGACGGCCGGTATGAATCCCTGAAATCTTTTCCAATACGGGACTACCGCTTAAAAAAATCAGTTTTCCCTTTAGAAAAGAGGCATCTTGGGTGTTGTGTATGTATTGTAGAATTGCATTTTTCGCACTTCCGATATGATTTGAAATAGATTCCTTACTGATGGGAATGTACTTCGTTCCGGAAGTTGTTCCACTGGTTTTGGCAAAGTAAAGAGGTTTACCCGGCCACAAAACATCCAATTCCCCGGATTTGATTTTTTCAATGTACCCTTTTAAGCCTTCGTAATCGCGAATAGGAACATTATTTTTGAAATCCTCGTAATTATCAATTGTACTGAAATGATGATTTTTTCCGAATTGGGTGGATGATGCTTTTTTAATCAAAAAGGAGAGGGTGTTTTTCTGAATTTCTTCAGCTTTTGAGGACCATTGAAGGGTATTTTCATGAACCCTTTTAGCCCACTTTCTCGCAATCCATTCTTTTAAACTCACCATGATGCTCTACAAAATGTTCCCAAAGGTAATTTTTTATTAAATTGGTCTTCAACATACAATTCTCCCATTTCAAGATCTTTAACGAAAGGAAAATGTACCCGAACCAAAGTTTCGCTAATCAATGGAGAAAAACCCATGGAATATAAATTTAAGAGAAGAAAACCACTTTCTTGATCCAAAATTTCGGATGTGAGTTGCAACAACTCATCAATTTGTTGGGTTAACAACCATTTTTCACCGTCGGGTCCTCGACCGTAAGCCGGGGGATCAAGAATGATTCCTTTGTATTTTTTTCCTCGTTTCCATTCATTTTTGGTGAATTTGAAAGCATCTTCCACAACCCAACGAATGTTGTCCAAAGAACTCATTTCCATGTTGGTTCGCGACCAAGAAATGACTTGTTTTACCGAATCAACATGGGTTACATCGGCCTTTGCGGCTTTTACAGCTAAAGAAGCGAGTCCGGTATAGGCAAATAAATTCAATACTTTCGCATCCCTTCCTAACCGCTTCACTTGATCGAATAACCAATTCCAATTGTCGGCTTGTTCCGGAAATATTCCAACGTGTTTGAAAGAAGTAAGAGCAATTTTAAATTTTATTCTAAATTGGTCGCCCGGAAAATTCATTTCCCATACATCTGGGACCCCTTTTTTCAAATGCCAAGTTCCCCTTTCTTCGGAGGATTGGACGTTTCCTTTTTCGAAATAGGCATCCGCTTTTTTTCTCCAAATTTCATCCGATAGCGATTTTTTCCAAACAGCTTGGGGCTCTGGACGAGCGGTTACATACGAACCAAATCGCTCCAATTTTTCTCCTTCCCCCGAATCAATGATCTCGTAATCGGGCCAAGGTGGAGTAGAAATTGCCTGAATCATCAAAAAATCTTTCCGTTCTTTGTGCAAAGAAAAGCCTTTTTCCATGTCGGAAGTACTTCCATTAAAAATATCCTCCAAAGACAACCCAAAATTTAAGACTCTTTTGAGTTTAATGGAATCTAAGGGGAGAAAAAGAACCGGATTGTTTCTTGTTGAAGGGATTCGAGAAATTGAACGGGCATTAGCTTCCGGTTATCACCTTGATCATTGGACTGTTGCCGACACCGAAAAAGGGGATGATGCCATAGGAATTATTTCAAGATTAACTTCAGCCCAATGTTATTCTTTATCTCAACCTTTGTTTAAACTATTGGCCTACCGTGATGAAGCGGTAAACGCTGTTGCTGCTTTTCAGATTGAACAAAAAAGCATTCAAGAAATTTCATTGCCTGAAAATCCATTGGTTATTGTACTAGATGGTTTAGAGAAACCGGGAAATTTAGGCGCCATACTAAGGTCTTGCGACGCTGCAGGTGCTGATGCGGTTCTCATTACTCGCCCTCAAACCGATTTGTTTAATCCCAATCTCATTCGTTCAAGTTTGGGATGTTTCTTTTCGCAACAAATTGCCTGTGGTACTGAAGATGATGTTTTTCAATTTCTTTCCGAAAGAAACATTCAGATATTCTCCACGTATTTCGAAGACGCTATCGATGCTTTTGTCCCCAATTATCGGTTAGGGACCGCATTTGTAATGGGAGGAGAAGCATTCGGAATTTCTGAATTCTGGGTGAAGAACAATACCCACAAAATTTTTGTCCCCATGCGTGGAATTGCCGACTCGTTGAATGTTAGTACCTGTACAGCTGTATTGTTGTATGAAGCTATCCGCCAACGCCGATGATTCGAATTGGACTGATTTCGGATACTCACGGTCATTTTCCGACCTCGGTTTTCAAGTACTTTGAAGAGTGCGACGAAATTTGGCATGCTGGAGATATTGGGAATATCGAAGTGTTGGAATCATTGAGAAATTTTCGACCAACGAGAGCGGTTTATGGAAACATCGATGGACACGAAATTCGGCAGGAAACCTCTGAACATTTGATCTTTACCTTGGAGGGAATTAAAGTTTTGATCACCCACATTGGAGGCTATCCCGGTCGTTATTCACCCCATGCTCGTCAATTTATCGATCGTGAAAAGCCAACGTTGTTCATTTGCGGTCATTCCCATATTTTGAAAGTGATGCCCGATCCAGCTCGCCCCGGTCTATTGCACATGAACCCTGGGGCCGCAGGAATTCACGGATTTCATAAAGTATTAACGGTTCTTCGGTTTACGATCGATTCTGGAAAAATTTCAAATCTTCAGGCCATTGAACTCGGAGAACGTGGGAAAATGGAAATCTCTGAATGAAAATAAAGCCTTCATTCCACCTTTGCCTAACTTTGCGCCATGAGAATAGTATTTCTAGGAACTCCAGAATTTGCTGTTGCCTCTTTGGAGGCACTTATTGAACATCAATTCAATGTGGTAGCAGTGGTTACTGCACCGGATAAACCATCGGGTAGGGGATTGAAACTTACGCCATCACCCGTAAAAACATGTGCTGAAAAACATGGGATCCCCGTATTGCAACCCATCAAACTCAAAGATCCCGACTTTATTCAGGAGTTAGCCTCATTTCAGGCTGATCTCCAATTTGTTGTTGCTTTTCGTATGTTGCCCGAAGTGGTTTGGAACATGCCTCCTTTAGGGACTTATAACCTTCATGGATCTCTTCTTCCAAAATACCGTGGTGCAGCTCCCATTCATTGGGCAGTAATGAATGGCGATTTAGAAACGGGAGTGACCGTTTTCAAGCTCAAACACGAAATCGATACCGGTGATATCATTCTTCGAAAAACCATTTCAATTGGACGTACTGAAACCACTTCAGAAGTTCACGATCGAATGATGTTGATTGGAGCTGAAGCTTTAGCTGAGTCGGCTAAGATGATTGAAAATCAAGAAATTAATTATCTTCCACAACGAGAAGAAGAAGTTTCATTGGCTCCGAAGTTATTCAAAGAAACTTGCCTGATCGATTGGAGTCAATCAACTGAAATCGTCTACAATAAAATTCGGGGTTTGGCTTATTTTCCTGGCGCTTATTTTTTATTCCAAGGGAAAACCGTTAAGTTGTTCGCTTCAAAAATAAGCCCTACAAATCTTCAACCTGGAGAAATCAAGGAAACAGATCAAAAATTATTGATTGGTTGTTTGGATGGTTCCTTGGAAATTCTTGAAATTCAGGTGGAAGGAAAGCGCAAAATGGAAATTGGAGAATTCTTGAGGGGGAATTCAGGAATGTTTAGAACTTAAGGTTTACCCCCAACATCATGTGGCGTGGAGGTCGGTAACGACTGGGATCGAACGGGGGAGTTCCGAAAGAAGTTCCGCTTCTTGGATCTTCAAATCGTGGATCTCTCCATGATAATGGCACATCATCTCCCAATTGATAAGCTACTCCAGTAACTGGATTTGGAATAATGGTATTCAATTGGTTGAAAACATTGGTGAGTTGAAAAACCAATTCAACTTTCATTCCTTTTTTAATGTTCCACCATCGTTTTAAATTGCAATCAACCCAATAATTGGCTTGTCCAATTTTAGAATAAACGGCATCCGGATCTGGATCAACATCGAACAGTGGGCGCCCGGTTATTGGGTCGTTGCCTATGAAAACGTATGGCGTGTACCGGCGCCCTGTACGGTATATTCCCTCAACGTAAAATTGAAATTTATTCAAGGCCTTTGTTCCAAACAAACCTTCTTTCTGATCCAAAGTAAATGTTCCGAAAGCCTTAAGATCCAAAGGAGAATCCCAAGCCATTGGCCTTTCTTTTGTATTTTCTCGGTTACCGTTGTTCAGAATATCTTTCAACGCTTCATTTGCCGAAGAGCTTTGACCGCTAGCTACCATATAACTGGCACTTGCTTGGCCGTAAAACCATTTGCCCGCTTTTTTGGTATACGTAATTTCCAATCCCCTCACGCGGGCATAGTCGGAGTTGATTCGAATGGTTCGAGCTATTTCGCGACCGGTAATATCTTTAATCTGAACCGAAGCTGAAGTGATAAAATCGTATTTATCTTTCCAATAGGCCGAAACTCCCAACGCATCGTTTTTGTCCAATTGGGTTCTAAGTCCAAGCTCGTAAGAGATGTCGTATTCTGGATTCAAATTTGGATTTCCAACACGTGATACCGTAGAACGATCTTGGTACAATGGATTTAATCCGGCATAAACGAAAGAAGGGTGCGGCAAATTCATGCTGTGATTGTAGTTAAAAAACAACATTTGGTTGTCTTTAACGGGAAAAGATGCTGAAATTTTCGGTAAGAAGCGCATCTTCATCCGCTGCCCGAAAACTTGCATCGTTTGATCCAAATACTGCTGTCGAACTTCATCGCGAATGGGGGTATTGGTGGCAGAAACAGCGTCATCGACAAATTTTCCAGGAAACCAATACTCCATTCGTCCTCCAATTTCGGCTACCAATCCTTTGTATTTGGTCTTATTGGAAACGAAGAATGATCCTCTTGAAGGAGAGACTTTCCACACATCCGAGTAATCACCTAAACGAAAACTTTGGGTATACGTTCCATTGGGAAGTTGGATTGGAGCCCCAATCCACGGACTGGAAATATCGATCCACTGCATTTCCTGCTGCTTGAATTCGGTGCCAAAAGTGAGCCTATTACCTGTTTTTCCGTAGTAGTAATTTCCAGTAAACTTGGTTGCATATTCCTCTAAATAGTGGTCGTGCCATAACGTTGCAATTCCGTTGTTGTTGAATAATCCTGGTCCTGGCATTACGAAAACAACGGAATCATCGGGATTAAAAAGGTTGGAAGGGAAATCAACGATCACTCTGGGATCCAATTCGGTATCAACGTTTTGAGGACGCCATGGTCTGCCATTTGCATCAGCTCGCAGTTTTACAAAAAGCCTTGAAGCTGTTACGTTGAAAGAAATTTTAGAATTGGGAGTATGGGTTAAGTTGATCGACTCCAAATTGGTGTCGTGGGTGTAGGTGTTGCCGTTATCCGGCTGCAACGAAAATTTATATTGGTAACCCGGAGAAAAAGCGGCGTCATTTCCAAAAATTCGAAGCATGTTTTCATCTTGGTTGATGGTGATGCTTTTTAAATAATTGAAGGAAAGTTTGGTTTTCGATGAAATAGCATAATCCAATTTCAACATCGTTGCCCAACGATTATCTTGGGTTGGCGTTAGGAAAGTTGAAGTAGGGTAGAGGGAGGAAATAACTTGATTGGCTGGTGTTCGGAAATATTGATCGTCGAAAGTTGTTTTAAACGTATGAAAGAACTTGAGTTTTTTGTTTTTGGTTAGCGGACCTCCCATGGAATACTCGTAACTGGAATTGTTCCAAACCGAATTCCAATTTCGGTTGAAGCCCAATTGGTCTTTCCGAAAACCTGCAGATGCCTCAAATTTATCTCCTCCTGATCGGGTTTTCGTTTTCACGATTCCTGCTGTTCCGTCTCCTACCGAAACGTCTCCACCACCGGTAGTCACGTTAATTTCATCGATGGAGTTTGAACCTAAATCAATCCCAAATCCAGTTCCCGCCATGGGATCAGAAGCGTTAACGCCATCGATTAAAAAAGCCGTTTCGTAGGTTCTTCCTCCACGAATACTAATTCCTTCCGGATTTAATACTACCCCAGCTTGGGTATTTAATATTCCTTGTACTTGTCGGGTAGGTGCGGCTTCAATGGTTGATCGGTCCACTCGGGTTTCTGTTTTGGTTTGATCGATATCAACCAACGGTTTTTCCCCAATAATTCTGAAATTTTGATCCAACGTAATGGCCGATGAAGCCAATTGAACTTGAAGATCCTTTTTTTCACCGACCTTTAAAACGATGTTGGTGTACAATAGCTTTTCGTATCCAATCATTCCAATTTCAACGTTGTAAGTTCCCGGTTTTACAAAAAGCATAAACTTTCCGTTGTTATCGGTGAATGCCCCATAGGTGGTTCCCTTACAAACGACGCTTACTCCGGAAATGGGTTTACCATCTGTTTTCTCGGTAATGCGACCCATAATGGTTGCTTTATCCTGAGAAAATGAAGCGATTGAAATCAAACAAAAGATTAGAAAAACGAAAAATCGCATCTTGCAAAGTTAATCCAATGGGTTACCAACTTCATCCATCACCAAAACATTTCCTTTTCCATCTTCTAAAAAAGTAGCTGTTCCATGATCTGGATGGAAAACGTCGTTCATTTCCATGCCATAAGGCTTCAAATTACTGAGAAGAACTTGGGCATAAACGCTTTCATCCCAATCTTGAAAAACCGGCGTTTCCGCTAAATTTTCAGGAATTCGCATGCCTAATACGGTTTCATTTATTTCTGGGGTGGGTAAACTGATCCCATATTCATACAAATTGTTCATTAAGAAAGATTTGTAAGTTACCATGGAATACAATTCGTCGAATTGGATTGGATGCAAAGTAACTTCCTGAAACATTTTAAAATAGTCGCTATAAAACTTCTTTTGAACCGCGTTGTCGAGAAGAGCTACAATGATCCCTAGATCGCCCACCCGCAACGAAAGCGTAAAAGCATTTAAACCGGTTCTAAAGTCAAAGCCGTTCGAGCCCTTTACCTCGTGAACCTTGAAAAGAAATACCGAAAATGGACGAAATCCTTCAATTTTAATTTTCCCCAGGTGAGATTGCAACACGTAGTGCAGCATTTGAACCCGATTAATCACCCGATCGTCGAATAACTGTTGATTTCGGTCATTCAATTTGTTTTTTGCCAAAAAATATTCGTGGTACAAAACGCTATACCACAATTGACACAGGTAAGCATGCAACTTATCTTCTTGAATAAATGGGATGGCTGCAGTACCTGCTTGCAGTAAATCTTCCGCATGTTTTTGAACATCGGCCCAACCCGAACTTAATGCTGTGGAAGACAGGGGAAGTTTAAAGTTTTGGTACTCCATTTGATCTCCCGAAAGAAACGATAGGCGTTTAGAAGAAATTCCAAACTTTTGTATCATCCATGGGAAAAAAACTTCTTGAATATTTTCCTTTTCTACTTTTTCTCCAGTAAGAAAACATTGACCGAAATGAAAATCCATTTCATCGAATGGGTTGTATAGGGGGATTTTGTTTTCCATTTTTTTGATCTTTTGGATAGGGACAATTTTTACAACCACTTCCGCAACAATAGCCGCGTTTTAAATGGTACTCTTTGGTGAAAACCAGAAGTCCATTTTCATTGAATGTATAATCAATTCCTTCTTTTAGCATGAATAACCAACGTAAGAAGCTGGAGTGATGTTTTTTAGTTCATCTTTAATATCATCAGAAACGTGAAGTTCTTCGATGAAATCGAGAATGGTTTTTTGGGTAATTTTTCCTCCGCCTCGGGTTAGGGCCTTCAGGGCTTCATACGGTTTGGGATAATTTTCGCGACGAAGGATGGTTTGAATTCCTTCAGCAACAATGGCCCAATTTTCATCCAAATCGTGCTGAATCGCCGTTGGATTGACCAATAGTTTGCTCATTCCTTTGGTGATACTTGCCAATGCGATTTCGATGTGAGCAAAAGGAACTCCTAGGTTTCTCAACACGGTTGAATCGGTTAAATCGCGCTGCAAACGAGAGATGGGTAGCTTGGCTGCCAAAAATTCCAGCAGAGCATTTGCTACTCCCAAATTTCCTTCCGCATTCTCAAAATCGATAGGATTGACTTTATGTGGCATGGCACTGGATCCAACCTCGTTGGCAATAACCCGTTGCTTGAAATATTCCATGGAAATGTATTGCCATACATCACGACAAAAATCAATAAGGATGGTATTGATGCGTTTTGCATTATCGAAATAAGCAGCTAAATAATCGTAGTGCTCAATTTGGGTTGTTTTTTGATATCGAGTTAAACCCAACTGTTTTTCAACGAATTCGTTTCCAAAACTGGGCCAATGAATCTTGGGATAAGCGACTTTGTGCGCATTGAATCCTCCCGTGGCACCACCAAATTTGGCAGCGATTGGAACCAATTCGAGTGTTTCAATTTGACGTTGTAGGCGTTCAACAAACACCTCAAATTCTTTTCCTAGAGTTACCGGACTAGCTGGCTGACCATGGGTTTTGGCCAACATGGAAATCGATCGATAGTCGTTGGCATGTTGTTGAATGATATCAACCAAATTTTTCAGTTGGGGTAGAAAATGTTGTTGCGAATAATCTTTCAATGAAAGTGGAATAGCCGTATTGTTGATGTCTTGGCTGGTTAATCCAAAATGGATAAATTCGAGATTAAATTCTGGAATTTCCTTTTCCAAAACTTCCTTCAGGAAATATTCCACCGCTTTTACATCGTGATTGGTTGTTGCTTCAATTTCTTTGATGCGCGCGGCTTGTTGTTCAGAAAAATTTGCAACCAAAGCGCGCAGTGTGGAAATGTCGCTATCGTTGAAGTTGTATTTCCATCCTAATGGCATGTTATTCAATGCTATGAGGTATTCGATCTCAATAATTACTCGATATTTAATGAGGCCAAATTCACTGAAAAAAGCCGATAAATGTTTGGTTTTTCCTCGATAACGGCCATCAATGGGGGAGAGGTTAAAAAGTTCTTGCATGCCTTTGCTTTCGATTCCGAAATTTCTTCTTAAAATTGCAGATGCAAAAATCGGTAATTTTCTCGGTATTCTTCTGCTTTTTCTTTTTTTTAGGTTGGTCTCAAGATCATGCAACACGCAGCATGAAAAAGGAAATGAAGGCTTATAACAAGAAGATGAATAATGGAGATAAAGCTCAGGTCGGAGAAAGTGAATTTGCCAAAGCACCCAAGAAACCATTTTTGCAACGCCTTGGAATTGTTAAAGTGAATGCATTGATTCCTAATTTTTTTGAAGCTACCAATCGACAGGACAAAAAAACTGCTCGAAGAATGAAAAAGAATTACAGAAAAGCAAAAAAAAGAATGAAGAAAAACTTTTCTTCTCATTTTCGCTTATTCAAAAAGGAAAATCAAATTGTGATCAGTGAAGTTTGAAAATAGAAGCGGAATCTCCTTTAACCTGGAGCACAACAATTGGTTAGGTCAAGAGAAATTTATTATTGCTGGTCCTTGCAGTGCAGAATCTGAAGAGCAGGTTTGGGAAACCGTAAAGGATTTCAAAAAATCTTCCATTTCAGCCATTCGAGCAGGCATTTGGAAGCCTAGAACACGTCCAAATTCATTTGAGGGTTTCGGTGAAATCGCACTTCCATGGTTGGTTCAGGCCTCCCGAAATGTTGATATTCCTTGTATGGTTGAAGTGGCAACCCCAGCTCACGTAGAAAATGCATTGGCCGCAGGTGTGGATATGATATGGATTGGTGCAAGAACTACCGTAAATCCATTCGCAGTTCAACAACTCGCCGATTGTTTAAAAGGAATTAATGTCCCCGTGTTCATTAAAAATCCGGTAAATCCCGATTTAGCACTTTGGATGGGCGCCCTAGAACGAATTGATCATGCAGGAATAACAAAACTTGCAGCCATTCATCGAGGTTTTTCTTCAGGGAAAAGGTTGATTTACAGAAATGAACCTCGTTGGGAAATTCCCATTGAACTGAAACGACTTGCTCCCAATATTCCGCTGATTAACGATCCCTCTCACATTTGTGGAAGAATAGACATTCTTCAAAACATTGCACAAAAGGCCATGGATTTGGAGTTTGATGGGTTAATGATCGAGACCCATTTTCAACCATCTTCGGCTCTCAGCGATGCTGAACAGCAAGTTACTCCTCAACAATTGTTTGAATTGCTCAAGCAAATTAAACTGAGATCCACCCCACAGTCTCTCTCGAGCAATGAGAATTTGGAGCAAGTGAGGCAGAAAATTGATGATTTAGATCACCAATTGATTCATTTGTTGGCCGATCGAATGCGGCTTTCCCAAGAAATTGGAACCATTAAAGCCCAAAATCAACTCACCATCATGCAATTTGAGCGATGGAGAAGTTTGGTCATCGATCGGTTGAAAACTGGAAATGAATTGGGCCTCGATCGCGATTTCTTGCTACAAATTCTTCAAAATATTCACCAGCTTTCTATCCAAGTTCAAATGGAAATTTTTGAATCCTTCAAAGATCAAAATCCATGATAACCATCGATTGGTTGGAATTGATCAGGATTTCAAAAGAAAAAAGGGTTTTTGTTCTTCTTGATGATTTTTTCCAGGGCCATCCATGTTTGGATGATTTGCACAGCGAACACGTTTTTTTTTGTTCATCCCTAAATGCCAAATCCCTATCTACGGTTGAGAAGGTGTGGAGCAGCCTTTTGGAAAACCACTTTACCAAACACGATTTTCTTATTGGAGTAGGAGGGGGGAGTATTACAGATCTTACCACCTTTCTAGCTGCAACGTATAAAAGAGGTATTCCTCATATTCTTGTCCCAACCACCCTCCTCGCAGCAACCGATGCAGCCATCGGCGGTAAGGGTGGAATCGACTTTGGAAATTCAAAAAATGCTGTTGGAGCAATCAAGGAGCCAGAATTTCTAGTAGTTCAACCTCAATTTTTTCAAACGTTGGCCCAAGAAGAATTGGAGTACGGCTGGGCAGAGGTCGTGAAACATGCGCTCATAGGATCAACCGAACTTTACCATGAAATAACCCTCAATCGGTTTCAAGACGTTGATTTTTTGGTATCAAAAAGTATTGAATTCAAAAAAGGAATTGTAGAAAAGGATTTGATGGAACTGAATTTGAGAAAAATTCTGAATTTCGGACATACTTTGGGACATGCATTGGAATCATTTCAAAATGAAATGAAACAACCTTTTTCTCATGGTAAATGCGTCGTTTTAGGCATGTTAAAAGAAATGGAAATCATGGAAAAATTAGGATCCTTGTCCAATTCTGAAAAAACAGAACTCAATCAATGGATTGAACAAATCTTCCCACTTCAAGAAATCACTCCAATCTCGTGGATTCAAGTTCTGCCTTACCTGAAAAACGACAAAAAAAATGAAGGAAATTTGATTGGATTTGTTGAATTTTGCGGAGTTGGAAAAGTAAACCCAGAAATGAAATTATCCCTTCAAACAGTTCAAACACTGTTGTCATGATTTATCAAATTCAGAAGCCGCAAATTCCCATCTCTCACCTTCAAATTCAACTTCCTGGTTCGAAAAGCGAAACCAATCGGTTGTTGATCATTCAGCACTTTTTGAAACAATCGCTTGATTTCAAAAATGCCAGCGAATCCGATGATAGTTTCATTTTAGAAAAAGCCTTAAAATTTGATTCTACAACCATCCATGTTGGGAAAGCAGGAACAGCCATGAGGTTTTTAACCGCATTATTGGCGATTACCCCAGGAGAGTGGATCATTGAAGGTGATGAACGAATGCACGAACGTCCGATTGAAGGTTTGGTTGATTGCTTGCGCGAATTGGGTGCAGAAATTGAATACACCGAAAATGAAGGATATCCTCCTTTGAAAATTAAAGGGAAACCCTTGGATGGGGGAGTAGTGCAATTGGAAAACCCCTTGAGTTCTCAATATGTCTCTGCTCTCATGCTCGTGGCTCCTTACATGAAAAACGGACTAACCATTGAGCTTTTTGGAGATATTGTTTCCCAACCCTACATCACCATGACTTCTGGTTTATTGTGGGATTTTGGAGTTGAAGTCCAGTTTTCTGGCAAAAAAATTATCATTCCTCCTTGCCAATACGAGTTCAAGCCCCACAATGTCGAAAGCGATTGGTCGGCAGCAGGTTATTGGTACGCCTTAAACAGTTTTCTTAGTTTTCCTGAATTGGAGTTAAGCACCCTTCGGTTGGTGAGTTTTCAAGGGGATAAAAAAATAGTTGAGTTGTACAAAAACTTTGGAATTGAAACCCGATTTGGAAAGGATAAAGTCGTACTCTGCAATTTTCACCAAGTTTCCAATTACTTTAAACACGATTTCAAGGATGAACCTGATCAGGTTCAAACTTTTGTTTGCTTAGCTGCTGCTCACCGAATTAAAGCTCGTTTTTCTGGCCTTCAAACGCTTTTTATTAAAGAAACCAATCGAGTAGATGCGCTTCAAAAAGAATTGAAAAAGTTCAATGTAGAAATGAATGAAACCACTCCGGGCTTCTATGAATTGCAGTACGGAGATGTTCCAGATAAATCTATTCCCATTCGAATTTCAACCTATGAAGATCATCGGATGGCCATGGCATTTTCGGTTTGGGCAGCTGCAGGTTATTGCATAGAAATCGAGAACCCAGAAGTGGTTTCAAAATCGTATCCCCATTATTGGGATGATTTGAAGCGTGCAGGGTTTTCGGTAAAAGAAATGAATTAATGAGATCGTAAAGCTTTGGTTATTTCACGAATCAAAGCAGGTCCTTGGTAAATAAATCCGGAGTAAATTTGAATCAAATCAGCTCCAGCATTGATTTTTTCTTGAGCGTCTTTTGCATTCATGATTCCGCCGGATCCGATAATCACTTTTTCTGTGCCGAGAATCTTTCGAGCATCTCGAACCAATTGGGTGCTTAAGTGGGTTAGAGGAGCTCCAGAAAGTCCTCCTGCACCCATGTCTTCCACCATTTCCTTGCTCGTTTTTAATCCTTTCCGGCCAATGGTGGTGTTGGAAATGATCATCCCTTCAATGGGTGAATTTTTAACACAAACGCAAAGTTCTTGAAAATCCGTTTCGTTTAAATCTGGAGCTATTTTCAAAAGAATTGGTTTCTTCGTCGATTTTTTTTGTCGCTCTTGGTCCAAAACGATCAATAATTTCTCCATAAAAGCAACCGATTGCAAATCTCGTAATCCCGGAGTATTGGGTGAACTTACGTTAACAACCAAATAATCAACGAAATCATAGATTCCATTGAAAGTAACGACGTAATCATCCAGGGCTTTTTCATTTGGCGTAATTTTATTTTTTCCAATGTTCCCTCCAATGATTTGATTCGGTTTTTTAGATTTTAAGTTCTTTACAACCTGATCCAATCCCACATTGTTGAAACCCATTCGATTGATGATGGCTTGGTCTTCAACCAAACGGAATAACCGAGGTTTGGGATTCCCATCTTGGGGTAAAGGCGTAACTGTACCGATTTCAACGAAACCAAATCCTAATTCAAGCATTTCATCATAAAAATCTGCGTTTTTATCAAATCCTGCTGCTAATCCAAGTCGACTTGGAAATGAAATTCCCATTAGGTTATACGAATCTTTTTCTTGAAGTTTTGTTTGAAAGGGAATCAATAAAAATTTCAGATAGGATTTTGAGGTAAAAAATTTGAGGAGATTGACGGTAAAATGATGAGCTTTTTCCGGATCAAGTGAAAATAGATATGCTTTAAGAATAGAATACATACAGCAAAATTAAGGTTTAAGGGCGATTTTTACCAATCCCATTTTATTCGATAATTTATATTATGTTAAGTAAAGAAAGGAAGAACCCGACTTATCTTTGTTCTTATGCTGGAATGGAATAATTTATCGTACTGGGAATCGAAAATTTGGAAGAAGAAATTTGATCTCATTGTTGTTGGTTCAGGAATTACCGGAGCAACGGCCGCCATTCATTTTGCAAAAAGAAATCCTGGAAAAAGAATTTTGGTTGTGGATCAATTTCAATTTGGTTTAGGTGCAACATCAAAAAATGCAGGGTTCATTTGTTTTGGGTCTCCATCGGAACTGCTTGAAACGAAAAAAAACTTTGGAGTGGATTTTCTCGAGTCGCAGCTTAGAAAAAAATGGCACGGACATCAAATTTTGCTCAAAACATTCGGTGCTTCGGCCATCCAGGCCAAAATGCAAGGCGGTGCCGAAGTATTTCAAAATAAAGAAGATGCTGAAACTGCATTGGAAGAACTTCCAATGCTTAATCAGTTGTTTAAAAAAGTTTCTAAAGTTTCAGACCAGTTTGCTTCTTCAGCGTGTTCGTTTCCACGTTTTCATGAATCTTCCATTTCGATTCAAATAGAAGGAAATCTCGATTCAGGATCTTTGTTGAGTCAAATTCGTAAAAAATTCTCGGCATATAACATTCCATTTTTAGGCGGATTGAAGGTTGAGAATTTTGAGCGAAAATCAGATGGAATACTTCTCCAAGGGAGAAATTTTGAGTTTTTTTCTGAAAAGGTTCTTTTTGCAACCAACGCTTTTGCCTCTGAAAAACCAACCGTTCAACCTATACTTCCGGGAAGAGGTTTGGTAAAGGTTTCTTCCCCCCTCTCCTACCCGTTTCCAAACGGTACTTTTCACTTGGATCGTGGTTACACCTATTTCAGAAAAGTAGATGGAAATCGTTTGCTTATTGGTGGTTACCGTAATTTGGATACAAAATCGGAAGAAACGCTCGAGGTTGGTACAAACGAAGTCATTTCATCGGCAATAGATCAGGTTACAAAAGAGAATATATTGGGTTTTTTACCCGAATGGGACTATTCATGGAACGGTTGGATGGGTTTCACAGCCGATGAAAATCCGATCATTCAGAAATTGGATGATGGAATTGTGGTTGCTGCCGGTATGAATGGAATGGGAGTTACTTTAGGCCCCTTCGCAGCCTTGGAGGCACTCCGGCTTTTTCGATGATTTTACCTTTTCCACAATTTTTCAATAATTGAATTAATGAATTGAATTTCAGGGATTTAATTTTCCATATTCTCTATTAATTCCTTTGCAATTTCTTTCCTTAAAAGCTATCTTTGGGAACACGAAAAAAAGTGGAGCATGAGTGAAGAGATGAAGAAAAACACCGGTGATTACGGTGCGAGTAATATTCAGGTACTGGAAGGATTAGAGGCGGTTCGTAAAAGGCCAGCCATGTACATTGGCGATATTGGATTCAAAGGTTTACACCATTTGGTTTACGAGGTCGTTGATAACTCCATTGACGAAGCCCTTGCAGGTCATTGCGATACCATTCAAGTCACCATACATACCGATAATTCCATTACCGTTGAGGATAATGGGCGTGGTATTCCTACCGATTTACATCCAAAAGAGAAAAAGTCGGCCTTAGAGGTAGTCATGACTGTTTTACACGCTGGCGGTAAATTCGATAAGGACACGTATAAGGTTTCCGGTGGCTTGCACGGTGTTGGTGTTTCTTGCGTAAACGCTCTATCAACCCAATTGATCGCTACTGTTCATCGTGATGGTAAAGTTTATCAGCAGGAATACAACATTGGTAAACCTCTTTACGATGTGAAAGAAATTGGAACGACCAATCGCACCGGTACCATTGTTCATTTCAAACCGGATGATTCTATTTTCATTCATACCGAATACAAATTTGAAACCCTTCAAAATCGTATGCGGGAACTTGCCTATTTGAATAAAGGAATTAAAATTACCCTTACGGATGAGCGAGAACAAGATGAAAATAACGAAAATAGATCTGAATTGTATTTTTCAGAAGGAGGTTTGCGTGAGTTTGTTACTTTCTTAGATCAAAGCAGAGAGCCACTTATTCCGAATCCCATCTACATGGAAACCAACAAAGGTGAGATTCCCGTTGAAGTAGCATTGCAATACAATACCTCTTATTCTGAAAACCTTTCCTCCTATGTCAATAACATCAATACCATTGAAGGAGGTACTCACGTTGCAGGTTTTAGAAGGGCGATTACACGAACGCTTAAAAACTACGCTGAAAAAGAAGGATTGACCACCAAATTGAAATTCGATATTTCTGGGGATGATTTTCGCGAAGGACTTACGGCTGTTATTTCGGTAAAAGTACAAGAACCTCAATTCGAGGGTCAGACCAAAACTAAATTAGGGAACAGTGAAGCTACCGGAGCCGTTGACGTTGTTGTTGGCGAAATGCTCAATAACTATCTGGAAGAAAATCCAAAAGAGGCTCGAAAAATTGTAGATAAAGTTATCCTTGCAGCTACCGCTCGTCACGCCGCCCGAAAAGCGCGTGAAATGGTACAGCGGAAAAACGTTATGGGCGGCATGTCGCTCCCCGGAAAATTGGCCGATTGCTCAGAAAAAGATCCAGCTCGTTCTGAAATCTTCTTGGTCGAGGGAGATTCGGCGGGTGGAACAGCCAAACAAGGCCGCGATCGAAATACCCAAGCGATCATGCCTCTTCGAGGTAAAATATTGAACGTAGAAAAAGCTATGGAGCATAAAATCTACGAAAACGAGGAAATCAAAAATATCTTCACTGCCCTCGGCGTAAGCATCGGAACTGCTGAAGATAACAAAGCCCTCAATTTGGATAAATTGCGCTACCACAAAATTGTGATCATGTGTGATGCCGACGTTGACGGTTCTCACATCACCACGTTGATCATGACTTTCTTCTTCCGTTATATGCGCGATTTGATCGATAAAGGTCACTTGTACATTGCAACTCCCCCACTCTATTTGGTGCGTAGAGGAAATTCTCAGCGCTATTGTTGGAACGATATCGATCGCGAACAAGCGGTTGCCGAATTGGGGAAAGGAAACGATAGTTCCGTGGTTATTCAACGATACAAAGGTTTGGGAGAGATGAATGCCGAACAATTGTGGGAAACCACCATGAATCCAGAAAGCCGTACTTTGCGCAGAATTGCCATTGACAATGCTGCTTTGGCCGACTCAACGTTTTCTATGCTCATGGGCGATGAAGTTCCACCTCGTCGCGAATTCATCGAAAAAAATGCGAAATACGCCCGCGTTGATGCATAAAAAAAGTTTTTAAAATCAAGAAAGCCCTAACTAAATTAGGGCTTTCTTTTTATGTTGAAATCCACCATACTTGTTTTTCTTTTTGGCTTGACTTTTATTCACTTAAATGCTCAAAATGAAGGCTTTATTCAAAACAAAGGTCAATTTCCGAATCAGGTCATTGCGGCGGTTTCTCTTGAAAACGGATTTCTTTTTGTAGAAAAAGATGGATTGGTTTTTTCATTGTTTGATCAACGAAAAACAGAAGAAGAACATCTATCAAAAAAAGTAACGGGTGGCTTACCTCGATTTGCCCTTAAGCAACAGTTTCTTGGAACAGAACCAAATCCTACCATCGAATTTGAATCACCCCTCCCCCACTATTTCAATTATTTCACACCCAAAGCAGTTCCACGTGTTTCGATCTTCAAGAAACTCTGGATCAAAAATTTTTACCCCGGAATTGATTGGGAAATTTTCATTGAAAACAAACAAATCAAGCATAATTTCTACGTTAGTCATCCAAAAAAAGCCCATCAAATTCAATGGGTGTACCACGGACTTGAAAAGGTCCATTTAGATCAATCGGGAATTTGGGCCGACCTAGGTTTTACCCAATTCAGAGAATCTCCCCCCGTTTCTTTTCAAAATGAAAAAAACATCAAATCTCGGTTCGTTAAGAAAGATGGCAAATATGGATTTTTCATTCAAAATTTAATTTCACCTTCACCCATTGTGATCGATCCAGTTTTGCAGTTCAGTACTTTTACAGGCGGACTATCGGACAATTGGGGATTTACGGCCACTTACGATAAATGGGGAAACGCCTATGCTGGAGGTATTGTTCGTGGAGCATTTTATCCGGTTTCATTTGGTGCCATCGATACCAGTTACAATGGTTCCGCAACCAATCATGACATCGTTATTACCAAATTTGATAGTTCGGGTTCTCAAATTCTTTACAGTACTTTTTTAGGAGGAATTCAAAACGATGAACCCATGAGTTTAATTACCGATTCTCTGGGTCAACTGTATGTTTTGGGTCATAGCTTAAGCGCAGATTTCCCAGTTGATTCCAATGGTTTTGATACCACTCACAACGGAAATTGGGACATCGTTATTTCTAAATTTAATGATTCTGGTACCGTTTTGCTTGGATCTACGTTCCTAGGAGGATTTGAAGATGATGCCTTTAATAATTCGAGTAGTACCATTTGGAACTCTGGCAATTTCGTGAATTATAACTATGGAGATTATTGCAGGGGAGAAATTAATTTGGATCAACATGGAAATATTTACTTGGTTTCCAATACCAAATCGTCCAATTTTCCAGTTGTTTCGCCAGCTATTCAAGATACTTTGAGAGGATTACAAGATGCTGTGATTTCTTCATTTAGTCCTGATTTGCGTCGTTTACGATTTAGTACTTATTGGGGAGGAAACGATTACGATGCAGCTTACGCCATTCACGTTTCAGATCAAAACCGCATTTATGTTGGAGGAGGAACGATGAGCAGGAATTTAAATCCTTTTCCGGGAGGATTTCAAACAAGTTTTGTGGATACGGTCGATGGGTTTGTTTTTGAAATCGATACCTTCGGAACTCAAATTCTCCATGGAACTTTTGTTGGAACACCGAATTACGACCAGGTTTTCTTGATTCAAACCGATCAATTGGGAAATGTTTTTGTTGCTGGACAAACCGAGGGGAGTTTTCCTATTTCGCAAGGGAAATACGGGAATGTTGGTGGTAAGGTTTTCGCTCAAAGGTTTTCTTCTAATTTATCTCAAAGGACTCTTTCTACAATTATTGGAAGTGGAAATCATTCCGGACCAGATTTTTCACCAACGGCTTTTTTAGTTGATGTTTGCGGCAGGATTTATTTATCAGGATGGGGAGGGAATTTGAATAACCTCTTGGGGACCAACCCAAGTCAGGGAAATACTCTTGGATTGCCAACAACTCCCGATGCCCTAAAAGATTCCACCAACGGGAATGATTATTACTTGGTTGTTTTGGAAAAAGATGCAGATAGTTTGTTGTACGGTTCTTTTTTAGGTGGAAATATCAGTGGCGAGCACGTGGATGGCGGCACATCGAGATTTGACCCTCAAGGGATCGTTTACCATGCCGCATGCGCAGGTTGTGGCGGATTTTCGGATTTTCCAACGACTCCAAATGCCTATTCGCGAACGAACAATTCATCCAATTGTAACATGGCCATTTTTAAATTGGATTTTCAATTTGTTCGAATTCAAGCCAATTTTACCATTCAATCCTCTCAGAATTTGCAAGCATGTCAAGGAGTGAAAGTTCAATTTCAATGCCTTTCTGGAAGTCCAGATAGCCTCTATTGGGATTTTGATGATGGCACCACCTCAACCCAGCTTAATCCACAACACACGTTTTCCATTCCCCGAAAATATTACGTTAAACTCTTTGTCAAGAATTGCTTTAACACCGATACCATTGTAAAAGAAGTTACGATTTTTCCGCCGCCTCAAATTCGAATTTCAGGACCACCAAAAATGTGTCAAGGGCAGTCGGTTCAGTTAATCGCGTCAGGTGGAATCACATATTCCTGGAATACAGACTCAACCTTATCCGATACCTCAATTTTTAATCCAGTTGCCCGACCTCCGCTTACAAGAAAGTATTTCGTTTTAGGAACAGATTCAAACGGCTGTAAAAGTAAAGACTCCATTCAAATCATTGTTTTTAACACTTTAAATCCCATTATTGAAACAGATACGAGCATTTGTGCCGGAGATTCCATTCGATTGTGGGCAAACCAAGATACTTCTCTTATCTCTACTTGGATTTGGGAAAGCAAACATGTGGGATTTTTAGACTCTAACGCCTATCCCTATTATTCGCCTAACTCAACCGATACCGTCTATTTCAGGTACACTACAAAAGATGGTTGTACTTTGCTTGACTCGGTGATTGTTAAAATCTTCTTCTCGGTTGTTGCTAACGCTGGGCCAGATATCATAGGTTGTTTGGGTACCACCATTACACTAACTGCCAGTGGAGGATCTGGATTTTTGTGGAGCAGTGGACAGAAAACACCCTCGATTACTGTTGCTGTGAATGATTCTATTCAATGGTATTCCGTAGTGGTTAATCAAGGGAAGTGTAGAAGTAAACCCGATTCAGTTTCTGTTTTCCGGTCTTCCATTTCTGCCCAATTCGACGTAAACATTGATACGGGATACGCTCCACAAGAAGTAAAATTTTTTAATAAAAGCTCCTCCAATGCCGTTGTCTTTGATTGGGATTTTGATGATGGAACGCTGCTGAAAAACGTAGTAAATCCATCCCACATTTATCAAAAAGAGGGAATTTATATTCCGAAACTTTTGGTGGAAAGTGCAAATCCTGTTTGTAAGGATACCTTTGAATACCGATTCATTCTTATCGATTCCGTGAAGTTGGTGATTCCGAATGCATTCTCACCCAACAACGATGGGATTAATGAGAATTTGATTTTTGAAGGATTTAATTTATCGGTAATCGAAGTGCATATCTTCGACCGTTGGGGACAAGAAATTTTTAAGGGAGAGGGAGAAAAAGTATCTTGGGATGGAAAATTGAACGGGAAAGTTTGCACGGTTGGGGTTTATCCATATTTGGTGAATGCCGTAGGAAAAAATGGCAAAACCTACCGTTGGCAAGGCTTGGTTACTTTGTTCCGTTAGGCCCCTTTCCCCAGCGCTTATCTAGGAATTGTTGCATTTCTTGTTCCCGAGGATTTTTACCGGGTGTAAAAAATTCTTGGTTTTCCAATTCTGAAGGTAAGAAAGATTGCTTAACAAAATTGTTTTCGTAATGGTGGGCGTACAAATAGCCTTCTCCGTATCCCAATTGTTTCATCAATTTGGTGGGTGAATTTCGGAGGTGTAAAGGAACTTCCAAATTTGGATTCTTTCGAACTTCATCCAAAGCTAAATCGATGGCCAAATAACTGGAATTGGATTTGGTACTGCACGCCAAATAAATAGCGCATTGAGAAAGAATGATGCGCGATTCGGGCATCCCCACTTGGTGCACCGCTTGAAAAGTATTGTTAGCTAAAATCATGGCAGTGGGGTTGGCATTCCCAATGTCTTCCGATGCTAAAATGAGCATTCTTCGCGCAATGAATTTTGCATCTTCCCCTCCATGAATCATTCGCGCTAACCAATAAACAGCCGCTTGCGGATCGCTTCCACGGATGGATTTGATGAATGCGCTGATGATGTCGTAATGCTGCTCACCGGATTTGTCGTATCGGGAAAAATTATTAGCAGCTACTTTTTGAACTAGATCATTGGTGATGATTTTTTTCTTTTCAGCCAAGATGGAGAAAACCACGGCTTCCAATAAATTGAGCAATTTTCGGGCATCGCCACCCGAAAATTTGAAGAGATCGTTCGTTTCTTTTAGGGTAATTTTTTGATTTTTCAACCATTCATCGGCTCGAAGAGCTCTGTTCAATAGATCATTCAATTGTTCAGAGCTATGTTGTTCGAGAACAAGGACTTGACATCTTGATAGTAAGGCGGAATTAATCTCAAACGAAGGGTTTTCTGTAGTTGCTCCGATGAGTGAAATTCGTCCTTTTTCTACAGCACCTAACAGAGCATCTTGTTGTGATTTATTGAACCGATGAATCTCATCAATAAACAAAACGGGAGGAAACAATCCTTTGGCCGATTGAATAATTTCCCTTAAATCTTTTACACCAGCCTCAATGGCAGAGAGAAAATGAAAGGGGCGATTTACCGATTGGGCCAAAATTTGGGCCAGGGTTGTTTTTCCTACTCCTTGTGGCCCCCATAAAATAATGGAAGGAAAGCTTCCGCTTTCAATCATATTTCGAAGAGGTTTTCCTTTTCCGACCAAATGATCCTGTCCAATGAAATCATCCAGGTTTTTCGGACGTAAACGCTCTGCTAATGGAATTTGTGGGTTCATGGATTTTGTGAAAGATAATTTCCAGCTAAAAATCCACCGGTCCAAGCGGCTTGGAAATTAAAACCACCTGTTACGGCATCAATGTTGATGCATTCGCCCACTAAAAATAAATGGGGGACAATTTTGCTTTGGAAATTCTTAAAATCAATTTCTTTCAATTCAACACCTCCAGCGGTTACGAATTCTTCCTTATTGGTACTTTTGCCTTTCATGGAAAATTTTGCATGGGTGAGTTGATGGGCCAATCGCTGAAGGGAGGCATGCGGCACGTTGGCCCAAGTATCTTCTCCCTCCAAATGTGCATGTTCAATTAGTTTCGTCCATAACCTCTTGGAAATTGCAGAAAAGGGACTTGAGATGATCTGCTTTTTGGGATTTTCATTTTTCCAATCCTCCAAGGTAGAAAAGGCATCACGTTCTTCCATCTCACCAAGCCAGTTTAAAACAATGGTAGCCTCGTAATTCATTTCTGCTAACTTCCGAGCTCCAATGGCCGATAATTTCAAAATTCCTGGGCCAGAAACACCCCAATGTGTAATTAAAAGAGGGCCTGTTGTTTCAAATGGGGTTCCTTCAATTTTAGAATGAACCAATGGAACCGATACTCCTTGAAGGTTATTCAATCGGGTATCTTTGATGTTAAAGGTAAATAAACTTGGAACGGGTTGAACGATGGTATGACCTAAATTTTCAAGAATTTCCCAAATCTTACCAGAAGATCCTGATGAAATTACCACTTGATCAAAGTAACTCTGCTGTCCATTTGCAAATTCGATCACAAATCCTTCGTCTTTTTTACGAATATCAACCACGGGCATTTGGGTAAATACTTCGACCTGATTATTTCTGGCCTCTCGGATAAGGGCTTGTGCAATGTCTTCACTTGAATCGGACACGGGAAAAACCCGTAGATCATCTTCAATTTTAAGTTCTACTCCTCTTTTTTCAAACCAATCCATGGTATCTCCGGTGCAGAATTTATGGAATGGCCCTAATAATTCTTTCTCTCCACGGGGGTAATATTTTGTTAACTCTTTCGGATCAAAACATGCGTGGGTAACATTACATCTTCCTCCACCTGAAATGCGCACTTTTTGAAGGACATCCTTTGATTTTTCGAAAATGAATATTTTAGAATGACTTGAATTTTGTGCAGCCTGAATAGCTGTAAAATATCCTGAAGCGCCACCGCCTACAATGGCTATTCGTTTACTGCTCATAAAACATGATTTTTTTTAATCCTTCCCTACCGAAAACGCCAACAGAATCTTCAAAAATCAAGGTTCCTTCCTTGAGATTTAACGCAATAAATTCTATTCTTGATTGATCTGGTTGATTTAATTTTCTTACTAAAACAGTCGTTTGTATGCGAGAAGATGATTCTAAGGTAGATAAATCGATGGTTGGAAGATTAGGAAAATAGGATATTTTTTTTCTTTTCCGGTAATAAATCCAACTTGAAAAAGGAAATTGGATTTGAGCATGCTGAACAGTGATTTTTTCTGATTTCCAATTTCTTCTAAAGATTTTCCATTTTTCAAGATAATCCAAAAAAATTTCTGGGTTGTTGAATTTGATTTTTGAAATTTGAATTTGTTCTTCAAAAAGGGAAAAAGGGGAAAAATTGGCTTGAATGCTTTCCAATTTAACCAAAGTATCAATTTTTGAAGTGTCATTAAGGAGAATGACATGAGAAAATTTTATGGAAATTTCTGGGAAGTTTTTAAAAAAAGAAGTTGAGAAAGTAGAATATTGAAGTTCTCCCTTGGCCAATTGATTGAGCTCTTCTTTAAAAATATTTTCCAGTTTGCTATTCAGTGCTTGGCTTGCAACGAGCAATAGCAGAAGGATGGAAAACCCGATGGTAATAAAGTATTTCACGAAATGATTTGGGCCTTAAATTCTTCGAAAAAAGCAGCTAAAAACAAGGATTTTACTTCAGCGAAATCTACTTTCCCCCCTAGTTCTTTTTCAAGAGAGGTTACTGATTTATCATCGATTCCGCATGGAATCATGTGATCAAAAAATTCGAGCTGGGTATTGATATTAAATGCAATTCCATGCATGGTGCACCACCGACTGGATTTGAGTCCAATTGCGCAAATTTTTCGTTCTTTTCCTACAATTCCGGGCTCAATCCAAACTCCCGTGTAACCATCGTACGGCTCGGCATCAATGCCGTAATGTTGGCAAACATGAATGACACATTTTTCCAGGGAAGAAACGAAAGCATTTAAACTGGGTGTAAATTGTTCTAAGTCGAGCAATGGATAAACCACCAATTGTCCAGGACCATGAAATGTGATATCGCCACCTCGATTAATGGGATAAAAAGTGGCTCCTAATTCCTTAAGTTGGGTTTCGTTTAGAAGAAGATTTTCTTTTTTTCCTGATTTGCCTAACGTGTAAACAGGAGGATGCTCTACAAAAATTACTCTGTTTGTAGGCAAAAAATTGGTTTGATTGTTTTTATTCTGAATTTTTATTTCAATGGATTCCTTGAAATAATTCTCTTGGATGTCCCAAACCTCTTTATAATCTCGAATACCTAGATCAATAAATTCAATTGATCTCATGGAATTTGAACGGTTAAAAACGTAACAGAAGAATTCGACTTCAAGGTTATTTGTTCTAGTGAATTGGGAATCCAGATTGGTTCATGTTTTTGAACGATCATGGTTTCATCCTGAGTGGACAGAACAAGATCCTGTCCTTCAGTGAGCCACAGCAATTGATTGTTGGAAATTGAAAGCGATTGATTGGCTTCCAAGGTATGGATAGAATAAGAGAAATAATTTGAAACGATGCTCGAGGAAGTTGAAAAATCTGAAGTGTATTTATCCAATGATACTGCTTCCAAAGAATCTTCTAAATGGAGGTCACGGAGATTGCCATTTGAATCCGTTCGATTAAAGTCAAATAACCGATAAGTTACATCTGAAGATTGCTGTATTTCACCTAGAACAATTCCTTTTCCGATGCTATGTACCAAACCTGCAGGAATATAGAAAAGATCATTTTTCTTGACCTTGATGTGGTTAATTTCATCGTCAATCCAACCTTCTTGGCTAGCAATTTGAATTTCTTCAGGTGTCATTGCTCTTTTCCAACCCAAGTATAAAGAAGCATCTTCTTCGTGATCCAGAATAATCCATGATTCTGATTTTCCTAAGGAGCCGTGTTTTTTAAGCGCAATTTCATCGTTGGGGTGCACCTGAATGGAAAGGTCTTCTCGTGCATCAATAATTTTAATGAGAAGAGGAAAACGGTTGTATTTGGTTCTGAATGAAGTGGAAAAATACTCGTTTTGATGATCAGATTGAATGAGTTCGCTTAGCGTTTGACGAGTATTAAAAATCAGCGTTTCCTGACTCAAAACATCGGAAACAAGCCAAACTTCGCCACAGTTATGAGGGACGGATGCATTCCAATCTTTCATTTTTGAAATATGATTGCCTCCCCAAATTTTGGGCAAGAAAATGGGCTGAAATTTTAAAAATTTACCCATTTTTATGAAAATATTGAATCAAACCAACCGTTGAGGAATCCAAATTCTGTGGATTTAAAGCGTTTTGAATAAACGGAAGAAGTTCATTGCAAAGCTTTTTCCCTAGTTCTACACCAAATTGATCGAAAGGATTGATGTTGAACAAGGCAGCTTCGCACAATACGCGATGTTCATACGTAGCTACCAAATAGCCCATCGATCGTGGCGTAATTTCTTTCAGAAGAAGGGTTGATGATGGGCGATTTCCCGAGAAGTTCTTTTCAGGAGAGGTGGATTTTTGACCAATCATCAACGCTCTGGATTGAGCAAATAAATTAGATAACAGCTTTGTTTGGTGCTCTTGCTGGGAATGAGGTTGTTGGGTGACTCCGATAAACTCAACGTGTATTTTTTCTGTACCTTGGTGAATCAACTGGAAAAAGGAATGTTGAGCATCGGTTCCTGGGGCGCCCCACCAGACAACGCCCGAACGTTGAACTGTTTTCCCGTCAACATCAACTCCTTTGCCATTGCTTTCCATGACCAACTGTTGAAGGAAAGGAACAAGCAAAGCTAAGCGGTGAGAATAGGCGGCAACAACCTTGGAATTAAATCCGTTTTTTTGAAAATAATGATGGTCAATTCCAGCCAAAATAACCGGAAGGTTCTTTTCAATGGGATCATGTTCAAAAGCCAAATCGGCGCATTCGGCTCCCTGCAATAATTCTCGAAAATGGGTTGCGCCAATCGCACAAACCAAGGATAATCCAACAGCACTCCAAAGGGAATACCTCCCCCCTACCCAATCCCAAAAACCGAAAATTCTCGACTCATCGATGCCAAATTCTTTGGCTAGTTGAACATGGGTTGAAACCGCCACGAAATGGTCTGAAATACAATTTTTACCCATTTTCTCAATCATCCAACTTTTTGCGGATTGAGCATTTTGAAGGGTTTCTTGGGTCGTAAACGTCTTTGAACATACGATAAATAACGTAGTTTCTGGATTAATTTCCATCAATACGTCGTTCAATGCTTGTCCATCGATGTTGGAAACAAAATAAACCTTGGTATTACCTCTGTAATCTTTTAATGCATCGTACAGAAATTTCGGACCCAAATCCGAACCACCGATACCGATGTTAACCACAGTATCGATTGCTCTACCTGAAAATCCGACAATTCTTTGATGATATGTAAGGTCTCCAAAATTCAAAAATTGATCGCGAACGGTAAAGACTTCCTGATCTATCTCATCCTTAACTTCTGATCTCCTCAAGCGGAAATGCATGGCAGCACGTTCTTCGGTGTGATTGATCTTCTCCCCATCAAAAAAGTTTTTTCGAACTAATTCAATGGTTTTCATTTGCTCTTCTCGAAGCAAACGAAGTGATTCAATATGATTTTTCGAAAAATCTGCCAACAAAAAATCATTCTCCAGAGTCAATTTTGAAAATCGATCTGGATCAGATTGGAAAAGTTGATTAAGATCTTGTACCATGCATTAAAATAAACCTGAAATGACACCATTTGCATCCACGTCAATGGCTTCAGCGCTTGGAATTTGAGGCAATCCGGGCATTCTAAGAATTTCCCCAACAATGGGTACAATAAAACCAGCCCCGGCGGCAAATTCAAATTCACGAATGGTTAATGTAAACCCGGTGGGACGACCTAATTTTTTCGGATCATCGGTGAAACTATATTGGGTTTTAGCCATACAAATGGGCAATTTATCCATTCCCAATTTGTAAATCTTCTTCAAATCGGTTTTTGCTTTGGAAGAAAATTCAACAACAGCAGCGCCATAAATTTTTTGTGCAATGGCATTGATTTTATTTTCAACAGTGTCGTTCCAATCGTACGTTGGAATGTAGTTGCCTTCGCAACTTTCAATAGCTTCAACCACACGTTCAGCCAACTCTTTCATTCCTTCTCCACCTTTGGCCCATCCTTCTGCAACAGCTACTTTAGCACCCAACGCTTTAACGGCATCAAAAACCAATTGCAATTCGGCTTCCGTGTCGGATACGAATCGATTGATGGAAACCACCGGTGGTAGACCGAAGGATTTAATGTTTTCAATGTGTTTCTTAAGGTTTTCTAATCCGTTGGCTAGTGCTTCTAAATTTTCGGATTTTAGTTCATCCAATTTCATTCCTCCGTGGTATTTCAAAGCACGAATGGTTGCAACAATGACCACTGCTTTGGGTGAAATGCCAGCGAATCCGCATTTAATGTTTAGGAATTTCTCAGCACCTAAATCGGCACCGAAACCGGCTTCAGTCACCACGTAAGGCGCAACAGTCATGCCCAATTTGGTAGCATTGATCGTATTGGTTCCTTGCGCAATGTTCGCAAAGGGTCCTCCATGAATGATGGCTGGATTTCCTTCTAAGGTTTGTACCATATTGGGCTTAACCGCATCTTTCAACAAGGCAGCCATGGCACCTTGTGCTTTTAAATCACGTGCAAAAACAGGTTTTCCGTCAAAAGTGTTTCCAACATAAATGTTTCCACAGCGATTTTTGAGATCTTCTAAATCTTTTGAAAGGCAAAGGATGGCCATGATTTCAGAAGCAGCCGTAATGTTAAATCCTCCTTCTCGTGGTATACCGCCCGATTTTCCTCCCAATCCAACAATGAGATTTCGCAAGGAACGATCGTTCATATCCATCACCCGTTTCCAAACAACAGTTCTTGGATCGATATTCAAGTTGTTTTCCGCTTTGTTTTGAACATTATTGTCAATCAAAGCAGCCAAAAGATTGTTAGCTTTCTCAACAGCCGAAAAATCACCGGTGAAATGCAAATTGATATCCTCCATGGGAACCACCTGAGAATAACCGCCCCCAGCAGCTCCACCTTTTACACCAAAAACGGGTCCAAGTGAAGGCTCTCGAAGAACTACAACAGCTTGTTTACCAATTTTATTAAGTCCTTCAGTTAATCCAATGCTTGTTGTTGTTTTTCCTTCGCCAGCAGGAGTTGGATTGATAGCAGAAACTAAAATTAAATTCGAATTTTTAACCTTAGATTCATCGATCAAATGAAGCGGTAATTTGGCTTTGAATTTGCCATAATGTTCTAAATCGTCCGATGAAATACCAACTTTGCTAGCAATTTCATTGATATGGGAAAGTTTAGCTGCTTGTGCAATTTCAATATCGGAAGGTACGTGACTCATTTTTGTTCCTTTTCTTTTTTGTTTAAACCATCAATGATCTCCCAAGTTACGTTGAGGGTTTCTCCACCCGAAATAACTGGTCCACCATTGGATCCATCCAAGATGTAATCGTAACCATGCTGATTACGGTATTCATCAAAGAAGGTCTTTAACTTGTTGTATAACTTTTTGTTAAGGTTGTCGCGGTTATTTGCAAATTGCTCTTCTGCCGATGCCAATTGACGTTTCAAATTCTCATCATCCCGCAGCAAATCAGTTTCAGCTGCCTTGATTTGATCTTGGGTCATTCGGTAAGCTGCTCGTTGATAATCGTCGTATTTTTTTGCGAGCTGCTCTTGTTTAGCCATGATTCCGTTTCTCTTTGAATTGAAATCGGAGGTTAATTGCTTCAACAAGTCTTGGTAATAACTGTAATGCTCGTACAACGTGTCTAAATTCACGTAAACAACCTTTGCAGATGAATCAACCACCGGACGTGGATTTCCTGAATTGGTTTTCGCCGGGGTTTTTTCAGACGTATTCTGATTAAAAATGGCGAAAGAAACTCCCGCCACTAATAAAATATTGATGCCCCATTGGATGAACGATTTGTTCATGATCAAAAATTAAAATGGTAAGTCGTTTTCGTCAGGTAAAGATGCAGGAGAACTGTTATCCATTGGCGGAACATCTACACCATCGAATGGATCAACTCCACCGCCCGTTGAGCGATTGGCTTCAACATCAATTTTCCAAGCCTTTAAATCGGTATACCAACGACCTTGGTATTCGCGAGATTCTACGTCAAACGCCGCAGAAATGCGATCGCCAATGGTTAAGCGTTTTAAGGTATCTACTTTGTCTCCCCAAGCCGTTAAACAAACCTTCTTAGGATAAGTGGAACTTCCGTCCAATTCAACAACAAAACTTTGTTTTTTCCAGGAATTTCCAGTTTTTCCAACACCGGAAACTTCTTCCAACACTTGAACTAAACGTCCAACAGCAGTAAATTGATTCATAAAAGATGGGTTAAAAATGAAGAACCCACTGCCCTTTCAGCAGTAAATCCCTCAGCAAATGTAACATGAATTTGTCGACCAAAAATACGGTCCTTTGCAAAAATATATTCGAAAAATTCGGGCGAAGAAATAGGAGTTTCTGCCTCCTTGCTTTCTGGATTGAAAAACTGGGTTGAATATGCTAAAATTGCCTTCTTTTTTTCTTCAACCACGTCGGAAATATCAATAACCACATCCGGTTGAATAAAGCGATCTTGAACGTAGTGATAAACAACTTTTGGTCGCCAAGCGATTTGTGGGATTCCGTCGAAAAACGTTTCAATTTTCGATAATCCAGCTAAAAAACAAGCCCTTGAAACCAAATTTGACCCTCTCGCATGGTCAGGGTGTCGATCCTGAACCGCATTTGCAATGACGATGTCGGGTTGACATAATCGAATTTGTTGGATGATTTGGGTGATGCTTTCTTGGTTCTCCTCAAAAAAACCATCTTTCATCTGTAAATTCTTACGATAGGATAATCCCATGATTTCTGCTGCAAGTGCTGCTTCTTTCATTCGAATTTCTGCAGATCCTCTGGTGCCAAGTTCTCCCATGGTTAAGTCAATAACACCAACCCGCTTACCCTGTCGTACTTCCCGAATGATTGTTCCAGAGCAGGAAAGCTCTACATCATCGGGATGCGCTCCAAAAGCAAGAATGTCCAATTTCTCCATGAATTACATGCCTAAAATGTAGGCGAAAATTAATGGTGCTACAATGGTAGCGTCCGATTCGATCACATATTTTGGAGTGTGAATGTCCAATTTACCCCAAGTGATTTTCTCATTTGGTACCGCTCCCGAGTAAGATCCATAACTCGTTGTAGAATCTGAAATTTGACAGAAATAACTCCAAAACGGAATGTCATGCATTTCCATATCTTGGTACAACATAGGAACCACACAAATAGGGAAATCACCTGCAATTCCACCGCCGATTTGGAAAAATCCAATGCCTTTTCCGTCCGAATTTTTGGTGTAGTAATCAGCCAAGTAAGTCATGTACTCAATGCCCGACTTCATGGTTGAAGCTTTGATTTCGCCTTTGATGACGTAACTCGCAAAAATGTTCCCCATGGTAGAATCTTCCCAACCTGGAACCACAATAGGAAGGTTTTTCTCGGCTGCAGCAATCATCCAACTGTCCTTCGGATCAATTTGATAGTATTGCTCTAATTCGCCAGAAAGTAACATCTTGTACATGAATTCGTGGGGGAGAAATCGTTCTCCATTGGCTTCGGCATCTTTCCAAAGTTTTTCCAAATGCTTTTGCAAACGGCGGAATGCCTCATGCTCTGGAATGCAAGTATCGGTTACGCGATTAAGGCCGCGTTCCAACAGATCCCATTCTTGCTGTGGCGTTAAATCGCGGTAATTCGGAATTCTTTCATAAAAATCATGAGCAACAAGGTTCATGATATCTTCTTCCAAGTTAGCTCCCGTACAGGAAATGATGGCAATTTTATCCTGACGAATCATTTCGGCTAAAATTTTACCCATTTCAGCGGTACTCATGGCACCTGCAAGGGTAACCATCATTATTCCACCCTCTTCAAGGTGTTGGATATAACCTTTAGCAGCATCTACAACGGTTGCAGCATTGAAATGCAGGTAGTATTTTTCAAGGAAATCGGAAATTGGTTTTTGGCTCATTTATTCTTGTCTTTTTTAGCAAAAATTTCACTTAACATTCTGTAATACAACTTGGCTGCAAGAAAATCTGGAGCCCGATTGGTGTCTTTGGCAGCCAATTCAACAATATCAAATCCAACGACATTTTTCTTTTTGATGATCTTTTCAATAAACGTCATGACTTGGTACCAGGGCATACCTCCCGGTTCTGGAGTTCCCGTTGAAGGCATCAAACTTGATTCAAAAACATCCAAATCAATGGTGATGAAAACATTTTCGGTCATTTGATTTACCGCTTTTTTCATCCACTTGTCGTCTTCCCAAATTTCATGAGCAAAATACGTTTGTTCGCGGTTCAAATATTGAACTTCTTCCGCATCCATGGAGCGAATTCCAACTTGGATGAGGTTGTGTTTTTGGGATGATTCGAATAACGCACATGCGTGATTGTAAGGAGTTCCATGGTATTCGGGACGCAAATCGGTATGAGCGTCGAGTTGAACCACGGTTAAGTTTTCATATTTCTCTGCAAATGCACGAATAGTTCCAATGGAAATGCTGTGTTCTCCACCGAAAATGGTAGTAAACTTACCCAATTCAAGGTATTTTTTTGTTGCGGTAAAAACCTCTTCAACCATTTTAGCAGGATCTACTTTTTCTTTGATGGCTGGAGCTAAGTAAATTCCTTTTTTATAAACCTCGGTTTCGGTTTTAATATCGTACAATTCCATGTTTTCAGACGCTTCTAAAAACGCCTCAGGACCTAAATCAGCACCTTTTCCCCAAGTGGAGGTTCCATCAAAGGGGGCCGGAATTAAAGCAATTGCTGCATCTTTTAACCTTCCGTATTTTTCTGGAATACCAGCATACGTTTTCGTTTTTCTTTTCATTTTTACCTCCTAATTGATTGCAAAGTTCGAAAAATTAAGGGCGTAATCCTAATTATTTTTACATTTGGAACCAATTCTATTCAATTCCATTTTAGCCTTGTAATCCTCGGAATTTGTTTTTTTTTGAATTTTCAATTTCTTCGGGTTACGCTTAAAAAAATCACAGAAGAGAACATTTAAAAAGATGAAATACAAGTTAATTGGGTTGGTTGGAGGCGTTGTTGGAAGTTATTTTTGGGTCTACAATCCTCAATGCACGCCTGATGGATGTCCGTTAACCAGTAATATTTATTTCTCTAGCATTTGGGGAGCAATGATGGGTTATTTGGTTGGCGGATTCGTGTTTGAAATGATAAATCGGAAGAAATGAGTAAGTTTAAAAGCATCATCAATAGTGAAGTTCCAGTATTGATTGATTTTTATGCAGATTGGTGCGGCCCTTGTCGGGTTTTATCACCAGAGGTACAGAAGGCCGCAAAACTGTTAGGAAATACGGCCAAAGTTTTGAAAATCAATGTCGATAAAAATCCCGCCGTATCCCAAGCCTATCGTATTCAATCCATTCCAACCCTGATGATTTTCAAAAATGGTCAGTTGCTTTGGAGAAAATCAGGAACCATGTCGGCCCATCAAATTTCAGAAACCGTTAAAAAATTTATTTAATCATGTTTGGATTTCTTTCCAATTTGTTTTCGAACAAAAACAAACACGAAGCCATCAATCAATTGATGCAACAAGGAGCGATTATACTAGATGTTCGCACTTCGGCCGAGTTTAGCAACGGCCACATCTCCGGTGCGAAAAACATTCCCCTTCAAGTTTTAAACGGAAAAATTGCTAACTTGAAAAAAGAAGGTAAACCGATCATCACCTGCTGCGCCTCAGGCATGCGCTCAGGTTCGGCAACATCTTTGTTAAAAAGTAATGGAATTCAATCCATCAACGGTGGCTCTTGGACTTCCTTGCAACAAATATTGAAATCCAAATGAGTACAACACACCAAGTTTTCAGCTCCTACGAAGGTGGAATTAAATTCAAAACAGAGATAAACGGACACGAATTTTTTCTCGATGTTGCCGAATCCGATGGTGGAGATAACGCAGGACCCCGTCCGAAAGCCTTGTTGCTCACCTCGCTCATGGGATGTACAGGAATGGACGTTGCCGCCCTTTTGAAAAAAATGCAGGTTGAGGTAGAATCGTTTACGATGAATTGTGAAGCCGATTTAACCGAAGAGCACCCGAAGGTTTATTCCGAAATTCGACTAACGTATCTATTCAAAGCAAAAGAAGAAGATTATCCTAAAATTGAGAAAGCTGTTAAGCTGTCTCAAGAAAAATACTGCGGAGTGAGCGAAATGCTTAAAAAGGTTTGCCCAGTTCAATGGGAAATTCAATATCTTTGAGCAAAAAGCTAGCATGTTGCGAATATTTGCTGTAATTACCGTTTTTTTTCTTTCTTTTTCCGCCTTCTCTCAAGAGAAAATTCAATGGTTAGGAATTGAAAAAGCATTTGAAAATCAATCCAAACAACCTCGATTCATGTTTATTGACCTGTACACCGATTGGTGTGGTTGGTGCAAAGTCATGGATCGCTCCACCTTTGTGGAAGATACTGTTTCTAAGTTTTTTAAAAATCGGTATTACAACGTTAAATTCAATGCTGAATCCACCGACACGTTTCGAATCATGGGAAATCAATTCAAATACGTAGAGGAGTACCGCATGAATGAATTGGCACTTTCGTTGTTCAACGGTCAATCTGCATCTTTTCCCTCTTTTGTGGTTTTGGGCCCCGGATTGGAATATTTAGGAATCATTCAAGGTTACCAAAAACCCGATGAATTCATCGGTAACTTGGTTATGATTGAGCAGCGTTACATCGAAATGCTCGAGAAAAAGAAGTTGGAGGAGGCTGAAAAATCTAAGAAATGATCCCAAAGGAGCGAATTCTGCAGCTTCGAGATGAACTTCATCTTCACAATTACCGCTACTACATTTTAGATCAACCCAGCATTTCAGATTTTGATTTTGACCAAAAACTGAAAGAACTTCAGGATTTAGAACACCAATACCCCGATTTTTCTGATCCCAATTCCCCTACCCTTCGTGTAGGTGGAAATCCCATCGATTCTTTTCAATCAAGAAATCATAAATTCCCCATGCTCTCTTTGGGAAATACCTACGATTTGGTTGAATTGGAAGATTTTCATCAACGAGTGGAAAAGGGATTGCTGGGTGAAAGTCCCACCTATGTTCCGGAATTGAAAATTGATGGTTTGGCCATTTCAGTCACCTATATTTCTGGGAAATTAGCTTATGCTGTTACCCGCGGGGACGGTTTAAAAGGAGATGACGTTACCGAAAACGTAAAAACTATTTCTTCAATCCCCTTAATCCTACAAGGAAATGATTACCCAGAAGAATTCGAAATTCGGGGAGAGATTTTTTGTTCCCGAGAAAACTTCCAACGCATCAACGACTTACGAATACAAGATGGAGAAGACGTTTATGCCAATCCGAGAAATTTCGCTTCAGGTAGTTTGAAATTGCTCGACCCTAAAGAGGTGGCTAAAAGAAAACTCGAGTGTTATTTTTATTACCTCTCTTCCGATTTCGATATTGGTCAAAACCATTATGATTCTTTGGAAAAAGCAAAATCATGGGGTTTCAACATAAGTCCGTGGACTGGAAAACCGGCTCCCTTTTCCCGAATTTCGGAATACATCGATCACATCAAATCCATTCGAAATTCCATTCCGTTTGATATTGACGGAGTTGTGATGAAGGTGAACGATTTTCCCCAACAGAAACGACTTGGTTTTACCGCTAAAGTACCACGTTGGGCCATTGCGTATAAATATCCCACGGAAGCGGCCCAAACAACTCTTCTTGGAGTTACGTATCAAGTTGGCCGAACTGGTGCCATTACCCCAGTGGCAGAGCTTCAACCCGTTTTTCTAGCCGGAACCACTGTGAAAAGAGCAAGCCTCTACAATGCCGATGAAATAGAACGACTCAATTTGTACTTGAACGATCAAGTATTGGTTGAAAAAGGAGGAGAAATCATCCCAAAAATTACTTCCGTGTTGTCCGAACAGCGAGATCTTTTCGCAATTAAAGTAGAATACCCAACCCATTGCCCAGAATGCCATATCCCGCTTCATCGTTCCGAAGGAAACGCAGTTCATTATTGTCCCAATGAAGTTGGTTGCCGCCCTCAGTTGGTTGGGAAATTGGAACATTTCGTTGGCCGGAAAATGATGGATATTCAAGCTCTTGGAAAAGAAACTGTGGCTCAGCTTTTCGACGCGGGTTTGGTTCGTTCCTGCGATGATCTTTATAGAATAACTAAAAGTGACTTATTGCCTTTGGATCGAATGGGCGATAAATTGGCGTCCAACATCATGGATGGGATTGAACAATCCAAACAAATGCCATTGGAAAGATTTGTTTTCGCTCTCGGTATTCGTCATGTTGGAGAAACCGTTGCAAAATCTCTGGTCAAAGCCTTTGGAAATCTCGATGAACTAATTCTGGCTTCCAAGGAAGATTTGTTGCAACGGGATGAAGTGGGTGAAGCCATTGCCCAAAGTGTTGTTGATTATTTTTCGCAGGAAGAAAATCGTAAACGTTTGGATTTTTTTAAATCCATTGGAATTCAGTGGGAAAAACAGACAAATGCTCTTGCCCAAAGCACAGTTTTGGACGGAAAAAAAGTGGTTGTGAGTGGGAAGTTTTCTCAGTTCACCAGGGATGGAATTAAAGAAAGTGTTGAATTGAATGGAGGAAAAATTCTTTCTTCCGTTTCAAGCAACGTTGATATCTTGCTTGCTGGATCAGATATGGGTCCAAGTAAGCTCAAAAAAGCTCAAGATTTGGGTGTTCAAATCATGAGTGAAGAGGAATATGTGAATTTGATTGATCAGAAATGAAAGCATTAAAAGGAACCGGAGTTGCCTTGGTAACTCCATTTAAATCCAATGGAGAAGTAGATTTCCAAGGATTGGAGAATTTGATCGAACACGGCATTCGTGGAGGATTGGATTTTATGGTGGTATTAGGAACTACCGGTGAAACACCTACCCTTTCCGAAGACGAACAACATGAAATTTTCAAGTTTGTTCCTTCCGTGGTTAAAGGCCGCATTCCATTGGTGGCCGGACATGGAGGAAACGATACGAAAAAGTTGGTTGAGAGTTTGGATAAAAAGCCGTTTGAGGGTTATAATGCATTGCTTTCCGCTTCTCCATATTACAATAAACCCAGTCAGGAAGGCATTTATTCGCATTATGCAGCTTTAGCAAAGGCCAGTCATTTGCCGATTATCCTTTACAATGTTCCAGGTAGAACTGGAAGCAATGTTACGGCTCAAACTTGTTTGAAGTTGGCTCATGAATTTGAAAACGTGGTTGCCATGAAGGAAGCCAGCGGTAACCTCAATCAAATGATGGAAATTGTTGCTCACAAGCCGAACGATTTTGTTCTACTTTCTGGTGATGATGCTATTTCTCTGCCCATTTACAGCATTGGAGGAGAAGGAGTTATTTCGGTGATTGCTCAGGCATTGCCTAAACAATTTTGTTCCATCTGGAATCATTTTAAATCTGGAAATTTGGCAGACGCTCAAAAAGCCCACTATGAGGTTTTGGAAATCACCAACGCCATTTACGACGAAGGAAATCCAACCGGAATTAAGGCGCTGCTCGAGCACCTTCAAATTTGTGGGTCTGATTTGCGCCTACCCGCCATGAAAGCCTCCCCTGCCCTCTCTCAAAAAATTCTTCAACTCTTGAAAAATCTTCCATCATGAAAAGTTCATTCATCCTTGGATTAGGCATTATTGCCGCATCAACATTATCCTGTTCACGTTCAGATTCGACCATTTCTGCATCTTCAAAAACAAATCAAAATTCGGTGGTGATCGATACCTTTGCCGATATTCAAGTTTTGAAATACGATTTGCCAGGATGGGCTGAGTTAACTCCAAAACAAAAAGAGTTGATTTATTACCTCAGTGAAGCGGCAAATTACGGACGAGACATCATTTGGGACCAGAATTGCAAGGAAAATTTACTCGTTCGCAAGTGTTTGGAAGCCATTTTATCATCACCAAACATCGATAAGTCGGTTAGGGAATACCCAGCACTGGAAACTTACGCCAAACGGGTTTTCTTTTCGAATGGAATTCATCACCACTACAATGAGGTAAAGATCGAGCCCGGTTTTTCTAAAGAATATTGGGCCAAAGTTCTAACGGATGCAGCTTTGGTTTCCAAAGATTACAATCCAATCCCTCCTACCACCGAGGTTATTTTTGGAAACAAATACCAAAAGCGTACCAATAAAGCAGAGGGTGTTGATATGCTTTTGGCTTCTTCCATGAATTTTTATGAAGGCGTTTCTGCCGAAGAAGCTCAGCAATTCTACCAGAATATGAATCCAGCCAAACAAAAAGAAGTCCCAAGTTTTGGACTGAATTCCAAACTAACCAAACAAAATGGAGTGTTGGTAGAAAAAGTTTGGAAAGTGGGTGGAATGTATTCGGCAGCTCTTGAAAAATGCGTTGAGAACCTCAAAAAAGCTCAAAATGTTGCTGAAAATCCAAGCCAAGCTAAGACCATTGGACTTCTGATCGATTATTACCAAACCGGCGATTTAAAGAAGTTCGATGAGTTTAACATTGCATGGGTTTCGGATAACTCAACTGTGGTAGACTTCATTCATGGATTTATTGAAGTTTACATCGATCCCATTGGGAAAAAAGGTTCGTTTGAATCGGCCATTCAATACCGAGATCCAGAAGCTACTAAAAAGATGAAAGACATCGCTGAAAATGCACAATGGTTTGAAGATCAGTCTCCTATTCCCGCTGCCTATAAAAAATCTAAAGTAACTGGAATCAGTTACAACGTGATTAATGTGGCCATGGAGGCCGGAGATGCAGCTCCGTCTACTGCCATTGGAATTAACCTGCCTAATGCCGATTGGATTCGTGAGAAACACGGCTCTAAATCGGTTTCCCTGAACAACATTATTTTGGCTTACGATAGGGCGGCCGGACTAGGTGCCTTGAAAGAGTTCGCTTTTGATGCGGCCGAAATGGAAAGAGCCGAGAAATACGGTGAATTAAGCGATAAATTACACACGGCACTTCACGAAGTGATTGGACACGCTTCCGGTAAACTGAAAGACGGCGTTGACAATCCGAGTACTACGCTTCGTAGTTATGCATCAACCTTGGAGGAAGCCCGTGCCGATTTGGTAGCTTTGTATTATTTACTTGATCCTAAATTGGTTCAAATGGGCGTTATGCCAAATTTGGATTGTGGAAAATCGGAATACGATCGTTACATCAGAAACGGAATGATGACGCAATTGCGCAGAATGGAAGCGGGACAAAGTTTGGAAGAGGATCACATGCGCAACCGTCAGTTGGTGGCTGCTTGGGTTTACGAAAAAGGGAAAACTTCTAACGTGATTGAAAAAGTAAAGAAGGATGGAAAAACATTTTTTGTGGTGCGTAATTACGAAGCCTTAAGAACGTTATTTGGAGAACTCTTATCTGAAATCCAACGCATCAAAAGCGAGGGTGATTATCCGGCAGCGAAGGCGTTGGTTGAAACCTACGGTGTAAAAATTGACCAAAATATGCTGGCTGAAGTGAAAAAACGTTTTGAAAAAATCCCTTCTAAACCTTACAGCGGTTTCATTCAACCTCGATTGATTCCCGTGATGAAAAATGGAAAATTGGTGGATGTAACCTACAAACACGATGAAACATTTTTGCAACAAATGTTACGTATGGGGGTTCAATACCAAACTTTACCCATCAATAACTAACATGAGAACGGGTTTTACTTTGATTTTTTTCCTTTGGGCAATGGTCGCTTCAACGCAGCCGTACACGCTTACAGGTGGATTTCAGGTAAAACCCATTCTTGCTTCTTCTTTTTTACGAACAGGTCCACAAACCGATTCGGTTAATTTTTCAAGGTTTACGGTTACCCAAACTCCAGGTTTTTCACTAGGATTTACCCTGAAAAATCAATTTAAGGAGCGGTTGGCTTTGGAATTCGGATTACTCATGTCGCAAAGGAATTTTCAATTGAACATTAGTGATTCATTTATGAATAAAACAAGTGATTTCCGGTTTAATAGTTTTGAAATTCCAGTTTTACTACAAACACAAGTCAACCTGAACAAGACAAATTTTTTGCAAGGAGCAATTGGGTTGAATTTCAATATTACGAATCGAGATTACAATTACCCAGCGTTAACTGCCGGCCTTTCTGAAGCATATTTAAAGAATTACGTTAGCCGGCATTTTGGAATCATGCCAGGGGTTATGGGAAATATAGGATGGCAAAAAGAGTTAAAAAATGGGCATTCAACCTATTTGGGTGCAAGTATTTCACTTCCTTTTTCGTGGTTGTATAAATCGTATGTTACCCATCAAAATGACCTTCCCCCTTTCGCAAAAAAGGCAGAGAAGCAATTTGAACTTAGAGGGAATTATTTAACTCTTGACTTGAGGTACTACCTCATCAAAGACCGAACCGATTTGGTTTACAAACCAGGCGGTTACGGAGAATATTGATTTACCTTTTATTCAAATTAACACCACAATTACTTCTCTTTGATTGGTTTCCTTTGTTGGTATGAAGGAAAAGCGAAAAGTAGAATTGGTAGTCATTTCAGATGTTCATTTGGGGACATTTGGATGCCATGCCAAAGAACTTCTGCATTACCTCAAATCCATTGAACCTCAACATTTGGTTTTGAATGGCGACATCATCGATGTTTGGCAATTTTCTAAGAAGTATTTTCCTACCAACCACATGAAGGTTATTCGCTACCTGATGAAATTGATTCAAAAAGGTACACGTGTTTCCTACATTACTGGAAACCACGACGAAGCCTTTCGGCGATTTGTTGGATTTGAAATGGGTGGTTTCGAATTGAAAAACAAGTTACTACTCGAGATTCATGGCAATGAGGTTTGGATCTTTCACGGAGATGTTTTCGATGTAAGCATGCAATTTTCAAAGCCTTTAGCCAAGTTGGGTGGGTTTGGATATGATTTTCTTATTCTTTTAAATCGGTTCATCAATTGGTGTTTGAAGTTATTGGGAAGAAAACCGTTTTCCATGTCCAAAAAAATCAAGGACTCTGTAAAATCAGCCATCAAATTCATTGATAATTTCGAAAATACCGCATGTGATATTGCCATTGAAAAAGGATACGAGGTTGTTATTTGTGGGCACATTCACCAGCCTCAGATGAAAGAATATACCAATTCCAATGGAAGAGTGATGTACATGAATTCGGGGGATTGGGTAGAAAATTTAACGGCATTGGAATTCAACCAAGGGGAATGGACGTTGATGAAGTACCAAGAGTCTGAAATCGATTTTCATGAGTCCGATGAGGAAGAAGAAGAAATAAAACGTAAAGCACCAAAAGTTTCTGAAATTGCTGACTTTCTTGAACTGATCAAATGAAAAAAGTCCTTTATGCATTCCAAGGAACAGGAAACGGACATGCTAGCAGAGCATTGGTGTTGTTGCCTGTTTTAATGAAGTTTGCAGAAGTGAAAATTGCCATTTGTGGGTCAGAAAATGAAATTGATTTTCCCTATCCCATCGATTTTTATTTCCAAGCTCCGGTATTTGTATTTGGAAGAAATGGTGGGATTGATTGGTTTGAATCTTTTCGAAAATCAAAAATTTTTGGAATTGGGAAACAAATTAATTCTTTTCCCTATCAGGATTTTGATTTGATTATCAATGATTTCGAACCCATTTCTGCTCGAATTGGTAAGAAAAGAAATATTCCTGTCTTTTCCATCAGCCATCAGGCTGCGTTTTGGGAAGATGAAACACCCCGTCCTTTGAAAATGAATTTCTTGGGCGAATGGATTTTGAAGAATTACGCGTCTTCTACCAAATATTTGGGGGTTCACTTTGAAAAATACTCAACTAGAATAACAACGCCCATCATTCGACCTGAAATAAGAAACGCTGTTCCAGAAAATAATGGACACATTACGGTTTACCTTCCATCCTATTCGGATGAAATTCTGCTCTCTTTTTTCAATCGATTTCCTCAATATCGATTCCATATTTTTTCTAAGCGATCAAATGTTCAAGTTGAGAAAAACAACTCTAGTATATTCCCTATTTCCTCTTCAGGATTCATTCAATCCTTAACTTCTTGCGATGGAGTTCTATGTGGTGCAGGATTTGAAACTCCGGCAGAGGCGTTGTTTTTAGGGAAAAAACTGTATGTTATTCCCATGAAAGGACAATACGAACAACAATGCAATGCTGCTGCTTTGGCTTTTCTAAAGATCCCATCCAGTTCAGGAATTGGGACTTCCATGGAGAAGAAATTTCGTTACTGGTTACTTTCTGAGGAAAAGATCCAAAAGAATTTTCCTCAAAATGAAGAAGATGTCATTAAAGAAGCGTTGAAATTTGCCAAATAATTAACCGCGGTAAATTTTATCAATAAGACCTTGGAATTTATTCGCAATAAATTTTCGCTTCAGTTTAAGCGTAGGTGTTAATTCACCGGTTTCTAGCGACCAAGATTGTTCGCAAAGCTCCCATTTTTTTATTCTTTCCCAATCACCAAAACCTTGGTTGAATTTTTCAATTTGTGTCTTGAATAAGTCTTGAATGGCTTTTTGTTGAATCAATTCTTGTGGGTTTTCTGCTAATCCGTGGTTTTGAGCATAGACTTTTAACGCTTCAAAATTGGGTGAAATGAGCGCCGCAGGGAACTTTTCATTTTCGCCAATAACCATAATCTGCTCAATGAAAGGAGATTCTTTGAATTTGTTTTCAAGGACTTGAGGCGCAATGTATTTGCCACCACTTGTTTTGAACATTTCCTTCTTACGATCGGTAATTTTAATGTTCCCTAAGGCCGTAAATTCACCAATGTCGCCAGTATGTAACCAACCTTCAGAGTCGATGACTTCAGCGGTTAGATCGGGCCTATTGTAATAACCAAGCATGACATGCCGGCCTCGGGTAAGAATTTCGCCATCAGCAGCGATTTTTACTTCAATGTTCGAGATGGGCGGACCAACGGCACCTACTTCTACCCTCTTTCCAGGCAAATCATTAACAGCAATAACGGGTGAAGTTTCTGAAAGGCCATATCCTTCCAATACGGGAATTTGTGCCGCCCAAAAGACCTTGGCCAATCGGGGTTGTAGCGCAGCAGCACCGGAAACAATGCATTTTACTTCCCCGCCTAAGGCTTCTCGCCATTTGCTGAAAATCAATTTATTGGCTAACGTAAGCTGTGCATTGTACCATGAGCTACCGGTAACATTGTAATCGAATTTTAAGCCAAGATTGAGGGCCCAAAAGAACAATCCCTTTTTAACTCCTTTTAATGCAAGGGCTTTATCCATGATTTTGCCATAAACCTTTTCCAACAATCGAGGAACACAACTAAAAACCTGTGGTTTGATTTCTTTTAAATTATCGCCAATCGTATCCATAGATTCGGCGTAGTAAATGGAAATCCCTTGATACATGTAGATGTAGGAAATCATTCGTTCAAAGCTATGGCAGAGCGGTAAGAAGCTCAATGCTTTTGATTGATATCCTACAGGAACCCTTTCAATACTCGATAACATATCATGCATGATGTTGTCGTGGGAAAGCATAACTCCTTTGGGATTCCCAGTTGTTCCAGAAGTGTAAATGAGCGTGGCTAGGTCGTTGGGAGAAATACCTTTTTTGATTTCAAGTAACTGATTAAGATCCCTTTCATTACTCCGTTCAAGCAAATACGACCAATGCTGTGCGCCTTCAATTTGATCGAAGGTGTAAATTTTTATTTCGGGATTAATTTCGTTTTTAATGGGAAGTAATCGATTGAATAGCTCTTGACTTGACACAAAAACTCCCGATACTCCCGCATCTTTCAAGATAAACTTGTAATCATCGTCGGAAATGGTTGGATAAATGGGCACGTGAATCGCCCCCATAGAAAGCATTCCTTGGTCGGCAAAGTTCCATTCAGGACGATTATTTGAAATGTTTGCAATGCGATCACCAGGTTTAAATCCAACAGCAAGAAGACCTAATGCTACCTTTTGTGACGTTTCAAAAAATTCTTTCGAAGAATACGATATCCATTGTCCATTTACTTTGGAGGCCAATGAAACCTCTAACGGACGGTGAAGAAATTGATGTTCAGATAAATCAAATAAGCGGGTTGGGTTCATGGTTTTTAGTTCAATGCTTTTACGATAACGGGATCGAATTGATTGGAAACTCGAATATATGCTTCTTGTCCAAATAATTTTTTTCCTATTTGAGAGAAAAGGTAACGGTTAATTATTTTCTCTGATTTTTGGTAATCCTTTTCATTCCAAGAGATCTTATTTTTTTCACAGTATTTTTTAAAATCTGGAAAAACTTCCCTCAAGTTGAAGGAGTTAACAAAAGAATTTTCAGTGGAATACTTGGTTAACAAAACACTTTTGTTGGCATTAACAAATTCATCGGCAAAATCAACAATGGTGCCTTTTTCAAGAAGGGAACTCCATAATTGGGTATAATTTGACGTATCGAGTGGGATAAAAATATCGGGTGAAATTCCGCCTCCATCGTAAACAGTACGTCCTTTTTTGGTTTTAAAGGCCTTTCCTTTCGGCGATTGCGATTTTCCAAAGGCTTCACCGTTTTCAAATCGTTTGTTCACATCCATTTCAAAAGCATCCATATCCGAAAAATCCTTTTGAATACATCTTCCGGAAGGAGTATAGTACTTCGCCACGGTTAACCTCAATTGTGCTCCTGAAGGAAGATCAAATTGTCCTTGAACGAGCCCTTTTCCAAAGGAACGACGGCCAAAAATTTGAGCACGATCCAAATCTTGAAGAGCACCTGCAACGATTTCTGATGCTGATGCTGAACCTTCGTCGATGAGAATTTTTAGAGGAATATTAAGATAATCGCCGTCTTTGGAAGTTTTGAGTTCTTCTTTTTGTGAATGTAATCCTTTGGTATAGGTCACCAACTCACCAGCAGGCAAAAATTGTTGAGCGACTTCCAAGGCTGCAGAAAGGAATCCACCCCCGTTTCCTCGAAGATCTAAGATGAGCCGATCCATTCCTTCTTGTTCCAATTTTTTTAATGCGGTAGAAAACTCGTCGCCGGTCGTTGCTGAAAATTTATTGATTCGAATATAACCTGTAGATTTATTCAAAAGGTAGGCGGCATCAATGCTAAAAATGGGGACTTTCCCACGCGTTAGGGTGAAGGTTCTTTGGGATGTTCCTCGACGAATGATATCTACATTCACTTTTGTTTTGTCTTGGCCTTTTAACAGTTTTACCACGTCATCGGAAGCCATGCCTATGCCTGCGATGTTTTTCCCATTAACACGAATTATTCGATCGCCGGCCTTCATTTGAACCTGATCTGCTGGACCTCCAGAAATAACCTCTTCCACATAAACCGTATCGTGCATCATGGTGAAATACACTCCAATTCCAACGAAAGAACCTTCCAAAGGAGCATTCATTTCCTCTGTTTGTTTGGCGGGTATGTAGGTGGAAAAAGGATCAAGAGATTGAAGAGCTTTGTTGATTGCAATATCCTCAAATGAAAAATCTTTGGGTAAAGAGTCAAAATATTGATCATCAATAATGTTTTTAATGACGTCCAAATCGAGATTTGAAGAATTTGATGGAGATGATGAGGCTGAAAAATAAGTTGATCCTATCCAAACTCCGAGAGCAAGAAAAAAGCTAAATCCAACTGGAATCCAGAAACGGCGAGGTTGATACATATTACAGGGTTAGATGAATGCGTTGAACAATAGAGCGGCCTAAGGTAATTTCATCGGCATATTCAAGTTCGCCACCAATGGCAACTCCTTTGGCAATGGTGGTTAGTTTCATGGAGGGTTGTTTCAATTTTTGCTGAAGGTAATAAGTGGTGGTATCTCCTTCTACCGTGGGTGAAAGAGCAAAAATGATTTCTGTAACCGCTTCAGGTTCGATTCTTTTTATCAAAGACGCAATGTTTAAATGATCGGGGCCAATTCCTTCCATTGGAGAAATTAAACCTCCGAGAATATGGTAGTGGCCGTTGTACAAACCGGTATTTTCTATGGCTAGAACATCCCTGAAATCAGATACAACACAAATGGTATCTTGTTTTCTTTGTGGGTTAGAGCAAATTCCGCAAACGTCTGAATCACTAATATTATGGCAGTTCTTACAGTATTTTATTTGTTCCTTCAAAGAAGAAACAGCATTTGCAAGGTGTTTTACGTTTTCTGGATCTTGCTTTAAAAGAAAGAGGGCCATACGCAGTGCAGACTTTTTCCCAATTCCGGGAAATTTAGAAAGTTGCTCTACAGCGTTTTCGAGGTGTTTGGATGGATAATTCACAATACTATTTTGCGAAAATAAGTGGAAAGAAAGACATTTTTTTAACATCTTTGCCCCGTGTCTGTATTAACATTAAAATGGGAATCGTTACGGGAAAAGTTAGCGGCCCAATTTGGAAAAAAACCCGATCTTCAGGGGATGTTGTTTTTAATTGGAGTAGACGAATTAGGTAAAATTAAGACCGATTTTAATAAGGAGGAAAAGCAAGACTTAATTCATATTGGTATTTGTAAGGTTCTCACCTACGGAGGGTATTACGAGTTTGTAGGGCTTGATGAAGACGGTTGGCCTCATTATCGCGCCATAACGAATGTTCCTGTTTTGAAATTAAGTGAGCAAGAGGAAATTATTCGATCTTACGCCATTCACCATTTTGAACAATTAGGAATGATATAAAAAAAGGCCCCGAATTTCGGGGCCTTTTTATTAAAGTTGAAATCAATAATTATTCAACGATCAATTTTTGGCTTACTTTCTTACCAGCAGCTTCTACATTGATGAAGTAGATACCAGATGGGAAGTTAACATCAAGATTGATGATGTTACGGCCAGTCATTTTGTTGAAGTTTTTGGTGTTTAAAACCTGACCTACCATGTTGGTAACAGAAACTTTTACGTCGCTGGCGCGATCAAAAGAAATTTCGAAGTTAGCAACACCATTGGATGGGTTAGGATAAACTTTAGATACGTTCAAGTTAGAAGCATTCAAATCAGATGCACCAACGAAAGAAGCAGAATTGATAACTGCACCTTTGATGTAACGGTGGTATGTAGAATCGTTTACGTCACCTGTTGTGTTCAATTCCAAGTAAGAAGCAGCCAATTCATAGTCGGTAGAACCACCAGTTCCTGGACGTTCGAAAACGATAGGAGCTACAGATCCGAATACCATTGCACCTTCAGCCAATGTGTTTTTGGTCATGTTGAAGGCTTGAGTGTAACGGTTAGCAGCTACATCATATCCAACAGTCATTAAATCAGCTTGATCGTTTGAACCAGAGTTCGTAGTATCGGTTTCGTACCAAGAGAAGAACAACTTGTTACCAGCATCGTTGCGAGAAGCACAAGGACGAGTGTCTTGAGATAAGGTAGAAGTTCCGATACCGAAAGTTCCACGAAGAGATCCGGGAGCACCAATTGCGCGAGTAGCCAACAAAGTAGCACCATCGGTCTTGAAGTGGAAAGTACCTGATTCACCAGGAGCACTAACTACAGAGAAAGAGCCGCTCTGGCGTCCAACGTGAGAAACAATGTGACAATTACCAGCATTGTCTACGGTTGCAGATACTTCGAAACCTGTAGTTGCAGTGATTGGAGTTGTTAAACCTAAAGCAGTGCTTACTGCGCTAGAAATGCTTAATTGAACTGGAGCACTCCAAGTTGTACCACCATTGGTAGTTTTCATAACAACTGGAAGATATGATTCAGCAGTATCTGTCGTGAAGTTGGTGTGAGTTAATGCTACGATGTAACCAATTTGGCCTGAGTTGTCAAATGCCATAGTCATATCAGCAATACCTGCTTTACCTGAAGAACCTGTTCCCGTAGCGAAAAGGATGAAGTTACGAGACCAGCTAACTGAAGTTCCAGCGAATGTTCCTGTAGTCAACAACAAGGTATCTGAATAATCGGTAGCAGCAATATCTCCATTTTGATCCAAGATGAAAATCTTAGAACCAGCAGCAACAACAGAGGAAGGAATTCCGTGCATAGTATCGCGAGCAGCTGAAGAGCTAAATGCACGACTACCCAATGAAGTTCCACCAAAAGTTGTAGCAGATAGACCTAATCCACCCCATGAACCATTAGATCCATCCAATACAGGTTGAGAAGAAATCAACACTGTATTAGCACCGTTGGTGTTTCCGGGAGGATTGATCATTGCAGCGCGAGGATAACGAGCAGCAGTTGTAGCTGTTGCAGCTGTCCAAGTCTCCATTTTGCTAATTACCCAAGTGTTACCACCGTCGATAGAAACGTCAGCCTTTACGGTACCAGAAGAACCTGGCAATGTGAAACGACGAACTAGAGCAACAGAATTTGATGCATTGGAAGCAACAATCATTTGGCGAACACCGAAGGCATTACCAAAAGCGTTGCGAGAAGTTCCAAGATTTTTGATCGTTACCGCGTTGGTCTTAGCAACTGGGGTAATGGTTTTTAAACCACGAGCAGGAACGTTCGTTACCATGCTCTGATCGTTAGCAGCTGAAGCGGCTGAAGATGGGCGGGAAAGCGCACCTTGGCCGTTCGACTGCGCGGAGGCAGCAAGTCCCAGACCAACTGCACAACCTAACAGTAATGTTTTTTTCATAAGTAGTTTGTTTTGGTTTATTTCAAACATCCCAAAAATAAAGGCAATCTTGGAATTTGCACCCTTTAACAAAAGATTTTTTTGAGTGTATAAAAATTAAGGCGAAAAAAATTAATTTTTCGCCTTAATTATCAATGATTTAAGAAATGTTATGTTGGTTAGTTGAATAACCTGTGCAAAAGTTATTTCTTTCTTTTGTTTTGAACTGCTTGCATTTCTTCCAAACGCTGTTGGAATTTGCTTTTTGATTTGCCTCCCTTTTGCTTGTTTTCTGCAATTTGAGCATGAAGTTTATTTTCGTCTATGCTTCTTTTCAAGATGGCTTGCTGAGCAAACGTAATCAGGTTTAACAGCAAATAATAATAGGTCAAACCAGAAGCATAGCTATTCAAAACACCCAAGAAAATCACCGGCATGATGTAACCAATGTATTTCATTTGCCCAGTTGCTCCACTGACTTCATTTTGAATTCTCGTGTAGATCAACGTTGAAATCGTCATTAAAATGGTGAATAAACTCAAATGGGTGCCCAAAACCGGAATGCTTGTTTCCCAATGAATCAATGAATCGTAGGTCGATAAATCTTCAGCCCATAAAAACGATTCACCGCGCAATTCAAAAACAGCTGGGAAAAAGTAGAACATGGCAAACAACAACGGCATTTGAAGAATCAACGGCAAACACCCACCAAGTGGATTTACTCCTGCTTTGCTGTATAACTTCATGGTTTCAGCCTGAAGTTTCATTTGGTCTTCGCCGATCTTTTCTTTGATGGCATCAATTTCTGGTTTTAAGATTCGCATCTTCACCGTACTCAAGGTGCTTTTGTAAGTTAATGGGAATAATATCGCTTTGATGATGATGGAGAGAATAAGAATAATGATTCCGAAACTCCATCCCGTTTTGTTGATGATGGTGAAAATGGGTAAAATAACGTATTCATTGATCACCGAAAGTAAATTCCATCCCAAATAAACTTGATTTTCTAGGCCATAACCCACTTCTTTCAAGTCGTAAAATTTACTTGGGCCAAAATGAAACACCATTGAAACCTGACCATTTTTCAGAGGAACTTCTCCTTTGAACGACATGGTTTTTACTGAGGAAGAATCCAAGCCATTTTTGGTCGTTAATTGTGCATTGTTGATTCCTTCAGAAAATACAAAACTTGAATTGAAGTACTTCTGCTTAAAGGAAATCCACTTCAATTTTTCTTCCAAATTCTCGGTATCCTCTTTCCTTTCGTTGATGTAATCGTGATCTCCTTCCGTTGTTGAATAGTGAATGGTCGATTTGAATCGTTCTTCTTCCAAATCTTTTTCTTGGGGAGGAGTTGTCATCTCAGCAGAAAAAACGACGCTATTCGAGGTATTTCCGTCAATCTGAACAATGAATTCATTGCTTCCATCTTTTTTGAAATTTTGAAAAATATGTTTCACGGTGGTTCCTCTTGGAGTCATGGCCGTAAAAATGATTTTTTCATTTTCAATTGTTGGAGAGAATGGTAGCGTTGAAGAAGAAGTTTTTACTCCTTTATCATCAAATTCATATCCTATTTTCTGATTGAAAAATAAAACCAATGGTTTCTTAGAATACGTTTTGAATTGATGCAAATCAACCGATTTGATCTTCCCTCCAATGGTTGTAAACGTGTATGAAATTTGATCTTTCTTCCAAACAAAAGAAGAATCCCTGGTTGGAAATGAAACAGTAGCTAATTTCGATGAAGTGTCAACCAAGGTTTTTGGTTTGGTTGCTTCCTTTTTGGGAGTTTCAACCGCTTTTGCTTCTTCACCAGAATTCATCATATTGAAGGTGAAGATGATGGTAACAATGATGATTAGTCCAAAAATGACGTTGCGATCCATAGTTTATTTATCTTTCTTAGTTGCTTTTACAAAGGAAACAAAAAGCGGATGAGGAGTCATCACGGTGCTTTTGTATTCAGGGTGATACTGAACGCCAACAAACCAAGGGTGGTTCTTTAATTCGATGGTTTCAACCAAATGAAGGTTTGGATTTGTTCCCGATGCAATGAGTCCATGCTCTTCGCATTGTTCTAGGAACGCATTATTGAATTCATAACGATGTCGGTGACGTTCTTGAATGGAAGATTCTTGATAAGCTTTGTAAACCAATGTTCCTTTCTTCAATTTGCACGGATAACTTCCTAAACGCATAGTTCCGCCCTTCGCTGTAATTTGTTTCTGTTCCTCCATCAAATGAATGATTTGATGGGGACTATTGGGATCGATCTCTTGGGAATTAGCCCCTTCCAATTTTAATACATTTCTGGCAAACTCAATAGCGGCCATTTGCATTCCGAAACAAATACCTAAAAATGGAATTTTGTTTTCTCGAGCATACCGTACCGCTTCTAATTTACCCTCAACTCCCCGATGCCCGAAACCAGGCGCTACTAAAATCCCATTCAGTGAGCTCAATTGACGCTTTATATTATCGTGCGTAAGATGCTCAGAATGAATCCAATGAATGTTAACTTTACATTCGTTTGCTGCACCAGCATGAATCAAAGCTTCTGCAATAGATTTATAGGCGTCTTTTAATTCAACATATTTGCCAATAATTCCTATTTCAACCTCACTGGTTGGATTTTTTAGTCGAGAAAGAAAACCTTTCCATTCGGTTAAATCTGGAGCTTCTTTTCCCGATAACTTGAGTTTAGAAAGTACGGTTTTATCCAATTCTTCTTTCAACATCAACAAAGGAACGTCGTAAATCGAAGGAGCATCGATGCTCTCAATCACAGCGTTAGGTTGAACATTGCAAAACAAGGCAATCTTCTTTCTCAATTCTTTGGGCAAATGGTGCGAAGTTCTACAAACCAAAATATCGGGCTGAACTCCCAACTCCAACAATGCTTTTACCGAATGTTGCGTTGGTTTTGTTTTTAACTCACCTGCGGCTTCCAAATACGGCACCAACGTTAGGTGAATCACCAAGGAATTATTGTAGCCCAATTCGTATCGAAGTTGGCGAACACTTTCAATGTAGGGAAGAGATTCAATATCCCCAACCGTTCCACCCAATTCAGTAATGATGATGTCGAAATCTCCCGATTTGCCAAGAAAAGTCATTCTTTCCTTGATTTCATCGGTAATATGGGGAATGACCTGTACGGTTTTTCCAAGGTAATCACCGTTTCTTTCTTTGTCGATGACGGTTTTGTAAATTCTTCCGGTGGTAACGTTGTTGGCCTGCGAGGTTGGGACGTTGAGAAATCGTTCGTAATGCCCTAAATCTAGATCTGTTTCTGCTCCATCATTGGTAACATAACACTCTCCGTGTTCGTAGGGATTTAATGTTCCTGGATCAATGTTGATGTAAGGATCGAATTTTTGAATGGTAACTCGGTAACCTCTTGATTGGAGTAATTTCGCTAGAGATGCTGAAATAATGCCTTTCCCTAGAGAAGAAGTTACTCCTCCCGTAACAAAAACGTATTTAACTGCCTGCATGAAAATATTTTGTACGGGATACAAAGGTAGCCCATTTGATGGGCTTTTCTGGATTTTTTTTTCCACCATTAATGCAAACTTCTCCAATGGAGTTCTGCTCGGATGATATCCTCAGGGGTGTCGATTGAAATGGAAAAAGGATGAAGAGGAGTTGCTACACCAATAGAAAATCCATGTTCTAACCAACGAAGTTGTTCCAATTTTTCAATCTCTTCCAACTTAGTTGAAGTTAACTTCGATAATTGATCGAACACCATGGGCTTAAATCCGTAAATTCCAATGTGTTTCCATGCAATATTTTTCTCTGGAATTTCACCGTCTCGGTAGCATGGAATGGGTGATCTGGAAAAATACATGGCTCGTTGCATTTGATCGATAATCACCTTCACTGAATTTAAATTCAAATAAATCTCTTTCTCATGAATGGGTTCAGCAGATGTTGTTATTTGGAATTTTGAATTGATCAATAATTCCACTACACCTTTTAAAATATCGTGGGAAATAAATGGTTCATCTCCTTGTACATTCACGATGTGTTCGTTGTGAATTCCACATTTTTCAACAACTTCAAGAATTCGATCGGTCCCGTTTTTGTGACTTTCCAATGTCATGATTGCCTCACCCCCACTCGACTCAACGATTTGCTGTATTTCGAGATGGTCCGTTGCGATGATGACCCTTGAAAACAGCTGACTTTGCTCAACATTATTCATAACTCTAACAATCATAGGAATACCTCCAATGTTAAGGAGCGGCTTTCCTGGCAAACGGGTACTCGCAAATCGAGCGGGGATGATGGCAATTGGCTTCATTATTCAATAATTACAGGAAAGGTAACATCAACATCGGTTTCTCCTGCATTGATATTGCCTGGAGCTGTTGTTTTTGAACGAGGTTGATGCTTCAAAATTACTTGAAGCGTTCCGTTGATTCCACTGTTAGGCGTATTCCATTCCGTATTTAATCCAATCGGATTTCCTTTCGCGTCCTTATCCGTTGAAGTAACCGTAAATCCGGTGATGTTGGAGAGATAAAAAAATTGGTGCTCGTCACCCTCTTCAATAATTTCAGGAGTCATGTCCTCAATAGGAGTTTTTGACTCATCAAAAATCTGAAGGCCAACCACATATTTTCGCCCTTTCTCTAAATGAATGGTGTCAAAATGAGTAGGATTATTCCCTCCCGGTCCATCTGGATCCGAAAATTCAAACGTATCGTTGGTTGAAACACCCGATGTTATGTCAACGGCAATAAATCGAAGGGTAGTAATATTTTCTTGTTCATCTTTTTTTCCTCCTAATATTTTTTCACAACTTGAAAGTGAAACGATGAGGAATAAAACTAAGTTGATAATAGCAAAATTTTTCATTGAATGGTTCTTTTTACGTTAACTGAAAAGTTTCTACCTGGCGACAAAGCAAAATAACGAAGTCGATCCAAGTAATTAAAATAATTTTGATTGAGCGCATTGTTGATTTGAAAAGAGCCGCTCCACTCCTTCCAAAAAAAAGTAGTTCCTAAATCCACTAATGCATATCCTTCCGCAATTCTTCCAATTTCAAGTTCACGAGGCGCCCAAAAAGGAAAGGAAGTGTATTGAGTCGTTAAATACGGTTTTAACTTCCACGACTTCCATTCTTTTTGATAGGAGAAATGACACTGAACATTCAGGGGAGGAACCCCAAATAAATTGGATCGCTCATCCCATTTCCGAATTCTGGTGATTGAAGTTTTTAGCAAAACATCAAAATTCGAAACCAAAAAGTCGGACCTCAACATCGAAAATTCCTGAACCCACGATACCACGTTGGAACTGTTGAAATGAAACACCGGAAATGCTCCACGAACGGAAAGTGAATACGTTCCTGTTGGTTCCAAATTAATGAAATGAAAGGCGGTTTTAACATGCGAAAAAGACCGAAATGAAACTTTTCCCACTTCCCTCTTCAAAAGTCCTTCCGCAAAATAAGCCACTTCAGGTTTAAGATTAACGTTCCCCAGTTCGATGGAAGCTGTCCCATGATGAAGGCCATTGGAAAATAGCTCATTCATTCCCGGAAATCGCCAATTTCTGCCTAAGGAAACGATTAAATCTGTTTTTCTCCAGGTCTCATTCTTAAAATTCAAACCAAATCCCCAACCAAAGGCTTGTCGGTTTTCTTGATCACCCGAATTGGTTACAATAGAACGGTAATCGTGGTATTCCGATCGAACCACCAACGATTTTCGCCACAAAGTTCCAAGGAAGACTCGTTCACCCGACATTCCAAGAATATTTCCGGTGTACTTAGGAACAAAATACTTTCCTCCGTAATCTTGATGAATATTTCGACCATCCCATCTCATCGTCCAGTGGTGCCATTTCTTCAATCGGTCGAAAGCAATGCTATTCACGGCCAATCCAAATTCATTTTGAGGATTTTCCCTTAATACACCAAACGAATTGTGTTTGTCGTATTCCGATCGATAGTTGTACTGACGAGAGATCGTAAGTTGAAAACGCGGATTTTTCCACTGTCCAAACAACCATTGATGTAGAGCGGTTTGTCGTGGACGATCGATGGAATAGGAAAAGATTTCATCCTGAGGAATGGAGTTCGAATCGATCATCCTACGTAAATCGGATAGATTTCCGATGTGGGACCACGAAAGAATTCCGGTTTGAGTTGAAAAGATTTGGAAGTTAACAAAGACAGAATTTTTTCCTGAAAATTCTTTCAAATAGGAAAAACTACCGCCATTTTCCTGCACTCCGGTATTTCTTAAAACGTAGGAAGGTGTGGAAAAATCGCCCAGTTTTTTGAAATTGCCTTGTATAGAGAATTGCCCAGATCGGGTTGAAAACGGAAGATACACACCTAAATTTCCACCCCGACCTTGGGATTGACCTTGCACAAACCACCATTCTTTGGAATTTTCTTTGGGTTGGGTAACCGTGGCTTGGATCATCCCTCCTACTCCATCTGTTCCATACCACAGGGCTTTTGATCCCAATAGAATTTCCATGGATTGTTGGTTGAGCGGATCGGTTTCCCAGGCGTGTTCATTTCCCCAAGACTGAGTTTCCATTCGAATTCCATTTTGTACAAAAATCACTCGGTTGCCTGTCAGGCCCAGTAAAACGGGTTTTTCAATATTTGCGCCAGTTTTTAAGGTTGATGCTCCCGCATTTTCCTGTAACATTTGCGCAAAATTCTTACCCAAATTCTCAGGGTCTTTTCCGGGCATGAATTCACTTCTTTGAACCCAATTTCTTTTCATGAAAACGATTTCCGCAGCTCTTAATTCAAGGGCATGATGTTCCAAGAAGAAAAATAGAGTATCATGAAGTTCGAATACGACTTCCGTTTTGCTTTCACATCCAAGATGCGAAATCTGCAAAGTATCACCTTGGCAAATCAGAGGTAGATAAGTTTGGCCCTGATTTTGGGTCATGTAAACTTGGTTTTTGTAACGGATGTTTCCCTTCTTCAATGGTTCTCGGTTATGTTGGTCGAGAACCATAACAACCACGTTTTTTTTACAAAGCGGTAGATTTTGACTATTTGAGAAAAAAGGAAAAAGCAGCAACAATCCCCAAAAAAGTAGGTTGTTTTTCATAGAGAGGATTTAGGAACTAACAAAAGCTGTATTTGAGCTTGCTAGGTGGTCCTCTGCTTGATGGATGATTATGAAATGATGGAATGGATTTTTCAGAAGGAAATGGAATGCAATCTGAATAAATAATCGTGGGTTGAAAATGGATGAGAACGTTTGGGAAAGAAATGCTCCAAGCGTGATTTTTATGGAATTGGAAGTCGATTTTACAATGGAACTTTTGAGGCAAGAAATGTTGCTTGTGTTCGCAATGCTGGATTTTAGAGAATGGGTGAAAGATGGAGATGTGGCAAGAATCGGTATTTGTTGAATGTTGATTGCTGCAAAACTCTTGTTCGTGGTGGTGTGAATGTTCAACTAAAACAGGAATCCATCCCCAACTTAAGAATAGGAGAGCTAGAAAAAATGATGTTCCTGATTTTAAAAAAGCATTCACCGAACAAAAATAACAAAAAAGCCATCCCGAAGGATGGCTTGGTGCAAACAAACTCTTCAAAAGGAAGAGAAAGCGTGTTCCTTAATTTTAAGGATTTGATTTTACCACCCGGATCTGCTGAGTGGTTTGATTTTGAGTAATCGAGATGAAATAAATTCCATCGGGAAGATTGGATAAATCAATCTCTGAGTTGGAGTTTCCGTTGAAACTGAATTTGTTCATTACTTTTCCAAGAGCATTCACAATTTCAATTTCAGCTTTCTCAACACCTTGAAGGTTTACCTTGCCGGTTGTTGGATTCGGGAACGTAGAAACTTGCAATGCATTGAATTGAACGGCAACGGTTTTGCTGTACTCGGTTGTTCCATCGAAATCAACCGATTTGATGCGGTAGAAGGTGGTTGCTGGAATGTTCTGAGCATCACGGAAGGAATAATTTTGAAGGGTATTGGAATTTCCAACCGCTGCAACTTGTCCGATTTTCTCAAACTTTTTACCATCCAAAGAACGCTCGATTTCGAAACGATCCGTTCCTTTTTCAGACGCGGTTGACCAAGTTACCATGGTTGACTCATTCACCTTTTTAGCGGCTACTTGAACCCAGGTAACAGGAAGAGCGCCGTTGCCGCTACCAATTCCAAAGGGTGAGAAGGTACCCATGTAGTTGGTGTAAGAAAGTGAAAACGGACCTGTTCCATTAGCCGATTTTGAACCGGAACTGAGTTTTTCCCAGGTGTTGTTGGCCGAATTACAGTGTGAAGCGTAGCAAAAGTTTCTGTTGAATAAAGCCAACTCGTCTGTTCCTGTCCATTGGAAAGTTAGGTCAACTCCAGAAACATTCGCTCCATTTTTCGTGATGTGCCAAGTGCGGTTTACCGACTCTTGAGTGATGGCGTTTCCTCCACTGCAAGAAGTGGTAATTTGATCTTCAACCCGTGCACCCATAATTCCACCATCGTTGTTCTTAACCGTGGTAGGATTGTAAGAAGCGTTACCAATTTTAAAGGTGAACGACTCATTGGAATTGAAATCTTTGGTTACCTGACCGGTTCCATTGGTTCGTAGATAAGCGTTAGAGTTGCCTCCGTTCAAAACGGCATTTTTCTCGAAATAAGCACTTTCATTTCCCAAATCAATTTTTCCGTCGATCAAATCAAGGCTGTTGTGGATTCGAACGGATTTGTTCAATTTTAATCCATTAGCGCGATTAACGCTTACCGATGCCAAAGAATTGATAGGATCTACAAAGTCAAATTCCACTTGGTTTCCATTTCCTGCAATATCAATGACAGATTGAGATGTAGTTTTCAATTTTCCATTACCTGTAATGTCACCCAAAACTCGGAAACGGTATTGACCTACAAACAGAGTGTCTTGAATATTCAAGCTTCGAACAGTTACGTTTCCACTAAAAACAGGGTTTTTACGGGAAGCAAGATCAATATCCACATCTTCGGTTGAATCGGGAATACCGCCGCACCAGTTGCGCGCATCGAACCAATTGTTGTCAAAATCGCCGGTCCAATTCTTATTTTTCACATTAACCGGGAAGTTTGGAGTGAAATTAGAAGAACAAACTCCATTTTTCAATTCGGCACGGAATTGACGTTGAGTTGTTAGGTTTGAGAATGAAAGGGTATCGGTCGCGTTGGTTACATCGTTCCACACGTTTCCATTGTTGCTCCATTGCCATTTTTGAACAGCTCCGGTTTGATTAGAAACCTGCAATAATCCAGCATTAGTTCCACGACAAACCAATTGATCTCCAGAAACCTGACCCGATTGGGTGGGTTGATCAACTTGAACGGCCACGGTTTGGTTGGAACGACATCCAAAAATGTTGGTAGCGGTTACGGTTAAGTTCGCTGTTTGATTGGGAGAATAGTTCGGGATATTTGCTTGGGTTCCAACCGTAGAATTATTCTGGTCAACCCATGTAAAAGTTGGAGCATGGTTCTTGCTTCCAGAAACCAATACGTTATCGATGGCCCAGTATCGTTCAGTACCTGCCGTTACATAATTAAAGCGAACAAATACGGTGCTTTGATTAAGAAAACCAGCGGGAATGGAAATTGTAGCTTTCGAAAAATTAGTTCGAGTTGCAACAGAAGAGGTGAAAGACTGCAATAGCGTCCAATTAATTCCATCGTTTGAAATAAAAGCATTGGCAGCGCTACTTCCTCTATGATTGTAGTAATGGAAAAATTCAACGTTCGCATTGGAAAATCCAGCGGTAGAAAAAGAAGGAGAAATAATGGAAACGTTGGTTGCACCGGTATGGCCTTCAGAATTTACGAATACAAAACGGGAATTATTGTTACTGCTGTAATTATTTCCACCGTAGTTGTAGGTGCTCATCTGATAGGTAAAGTTAGTTCCGTTTCTAGTCGTTGTATTACCTCCAGTGGATCCATTGATCAAAGTCCAATTGGTTTGGTTAGACTCGAATCCGTGAATGAAAGCAGTATCAAATCTTGCAGTGGTTGATGCGCTTGCATTCAATTGCACCGAAGTTCCGCTACAAATTTGAGGCGATGAGGTTGAAGCCGTTACATTACTTAGTCCTGTTAGAATGGAAACGTTTAAGCTGTTAGAAGCGATGGTAGAATTAATAGGGCAAACATCAATACTTGGGAACAAAACCAAAGAAATGGCTTTTGCAGCAGTAAATGTATCTGTTACTAAGGTAGAGGTGTTATTACCAACAACTATACCATTTACTCTCCAAGAATAGGTTGGATTAAGTCCTCCATTGGTTACATTAGAAGTAAAGGTTACCGAAGTATTGGGGCAAATGGATAATTGAGGTGTGCTAATCGATGCCGTTGCGGTGGTCAATATGGATTGAGATAATAATCCAAAACCAGCACCATCATTGCTTCCTCCGAAATAGATGAATTTTGGGGTGATGTCGCCACAGTTGGATTGAGATAATAATCCATCAGCAGCACCATCATTGCTTCCTCCGAAATAAATGAAGTTTGGGGTAATGTCGCCACAGTTGGATTGAGATAATAATCCATCAGCAGCTCCATCATTGAGACCTCCGAAATAGATGAAGTTTGGTGTAATATCGCCACAGTTGGATTGAGATAATAATCCAACAGCAGCGCCATCATTGTTTCCTCCGAAATAAATGAAGTTTGGGGTGATGTCTCCACAGTTGGATTGGGATAATAATCCAACAGCAGCGCCATCATTGTTTCCTCCAAAATAGATGAAGTTTGGGGTAATGTCGCCACAGTTGGATTGAGATAATAATCCATCAGCAGCGCCATCATTGTTTCCTCCGAAGTAGATGAAGTTTGGGGTAATGTCGCTACAGTTGGATTGAGATAATAATCCATCAGCAGCGCCATCATTGCTTCCTCCTAAATATTGTGCATTAACGTTGTTGATGCTCCATATTAAGAGAATGAAACCAATAATTTTTTTCATATTAGTTTGGTATTATGGGATTCTCACACCCCTGCCACCAACAACAGCTTGCTTCGATTGATTGAAATTATTAGTCATTGTACCGCGATCGCTGATTTTTAATTCATTTACTCCTGAATTAAAAGAACCCCCTCTAGCAATACCACCAGATTGACCACCGCCACTGATAGGCCAGTTAGCCGTATTAAAAAAACCATTGGCTGAGATTGTACCATCACCATTTAATCCATTAAAGCTACTGAAATTAAAATTATAACCACCAACACATTGTTCGAATACATTACCAGTCATATCCATTACCCCATAAAATGAAGCGCCAGCTTGTACCCTATTTGTGGCAGCCCCAGCAGAAAAACCACAACGAAGCGGCCCAAAGGTGGTAGAATTTGAAGAACCAAATGCACACAAGCCATTTCCCGAGGCGGTTGAAACTTCGGATCCTTGACCTCCATTGGTTAATGCACCAGAAGTTGCCTGTAAAAGATTGGTCGATCCCCATGCATATTCATTGGCAACAGCTGGAACTCCTGAACCTCTGCAAACTTTTTCATATTCCATTTCAGTCATTGGGCGCAAACCTACCCAATCTAAGTAAGTCATCAAATCTTGCCATGATAGCCAATTACAAGCAATATTCTGGCCGTCAGCTGCTTCGTTAAAAGTACCATTCACATTTAAATCGCATCCGTAAACAGCTGGAGTTGTGGTAGCTACACCTGGAGTCATAATACGAATTCCATTTCGAGCATTATTGGGCGATGCATTTTGTATTGGCCAAGAGCCGATTGCAGAAGCTGGAGAGATATTAGTACGTCCAACTTGCTGGTTGAATGATAAAGAGTTCAGGAATTTAACATATTGCTCTTGGCTAACTTCATATTTCATGCAATAAAATGAATTAAATCCTTGTGGGAAAGCAGCTGGTAAGGCAGAAGTAGAACCATATCCACTACTTTGATAAGCATTCGCATTGGCAAAACCAGCGGCTTGAGTGGCTGCAGTAATGGTGGTGCCGTTGAAAGAATATTGAGATACCCCTTCTCCAAGAATAAAGTTACCGGTTGGAATATTCACCATTTCAATGCCGAATACCTGGAAATTATCTACAGAATTGGCTGCTGTTTGCAAAGCAAGGGTTACTGTTGATGAAGAAATGTTTCCATTTCCGGTTGTTGATCTTCGAATAAAGACGCCAACACCATCATTAACAGCAACAACTTGTAATACACCACCGGTTACCGAATGGTTGCCTGAAACATTGGATAATGGAGCATGATCCCAGGATTGATTACCACCGCAAACCTGTTTTTTTACAAAAACCCAAACGGCATCGTGGTTGCCTGGACCAACAACTGTATTCCAGCTGTTGTCCCACTGAATTGTAAACTGAAGGTCACCAGAAACAACGGTTGGGGATCCAATAATAAGGTTATTTGCTAAAGATGAATTGGAGTTTAAATACAGAAAACTGCATAGAACCAATAAGGTTTTAAACCACTTTTTTTGTTGCATGAACTTTTTTTCTTTGAAAGACACTTTCTGTTTATCCAAGAAAAAGATCAACTTAGAGTTTTCGGGTAAATTTTGATTTTGCATAATTTATTTTTTATTTGCCTTACAAACTTATATCTAATTTTTTAAATGTTTTAGGAAATTTTAATTTGTAGGAAAAAATTAACATTGTGAATGGGATGAAACTCGTCCCATTTGCCTGAAAATCGTGGTATTTGAATAATTATAGCCTTTTTTCATAAATCCATGATCTTAACATGTTTTGCCAAGTATCCATCAAAGTCATCTTCAAGAATGGAGATTAGAACGATTCTATTTGAACATGAATCTGATCTTGAACAGAATTGGAGTAAACCAAGGTGTTCCAAATTTTAAATTGTTTGGTTTACGGAATTTAAAATGAAGGTGATTCAAACTTACAGATGAATAAAAATTAGCGATTTTAATAATAACAAAAAAGCCATCCCGAAGGATGGCTTAGTGCAAACAAACTCTTTGAAGAAAGAGAAAGTGTGTTCCTTAATTTAAGGATTTGATTTTACCACCCGGATCTGCTGAGTGGTTTGATTTTGAGTAATCGAGATGAAATAAATTCCATCGGGAAGATTGGATAAATCAATCTCTGAGTTGGAGTTTCCGTTGAAACTGAATT
>CANMVY010000001.1 GCA_947501265.1 Bacteroidota bacterium | reverse complement strand
GGCACGAAAACCTTGAAGTGGTTCTGCATCATGCGTCCAATCGATTTGGATACGTTTTAATCAACCATAAAAAAAGAAAACATGACTATTTATAAAATTGCACGTAAACTTTCTGCAGCAGCTGTGCTGGCTATGGTTGGTGTAACGGCCTTTGCTGGTAACCCAGACCGTCGTGGACAGAATGGAGCAACGGAATTGTTGCTTAATCCATGGGCTCGTAGCTCTGGGATCAATAGCCTGAATACGGCTTCGATTCGTGGTTTGGAGTCGGAAAGAATTAACGTTGCCGGATTAGCATTCGTTACCGGTACCGACATGTGTTTTTCACGTACCAATTATTTGTCTGGTACTGGAATTAATATTAATTCTTTTGGGTTAGCCACCAAATTGGGTGGAGAAGAGAGTTCCAAAGGAGTTCTTGGATTAACCATCATGAATTTTGATTTTGGTAACGTTGAAATTACCAATGAAAATTTCCCAGATGGAGGAATTGGTACTTACCGTCCGCAATTCATGAACATTGGTATTTCTTATGCTAAGGTTTTCTCCAATCGCATTTACGGTGGAGTAACATTTCGTTTGATCAATCAATCTGTACCTGATGCATCTGCTTCTGGATTCGCTTTGGATGCTGGAATTCAATACCAAACAGGTGAGAGAGATCGTACCAAATTTGGTATTTCACTTCGAAACATCGGAACACCAATGGCCTATTCTGGTGATGCTTTGGCTTACCGTGCATTGGTGGCTAATGGAAAGTTTGACCAAACCTTGTACCAGCGCTCTGCTCGTTTCGAGTTGCCTTCTTTAATGAATATTGGAGGATCTTATGACTTGATCACGAACGATATTCAGAAATTAACCATGGTTGCCAATTTTACCTCGAATTCTTTCACTGCTGATAATTTTGGAGCAGGTTTGGAATATGCTTGGAGAAATATGGTGATGGTTCGTGCTGGTTACCGTCATGCTGACGAAAATGAGGTTCATACCGGTATGGCAGGTGGCCTTTCATTGAATCTTCCTTTCGCTAAGGACGATGATGGCAATGTAACTCGTACTTTTTCAATTGACTATTCTTATCGCCCAAGTAATCCTTTTCAAGGAACTCACGCGTTGGGAATTTTGTTGAAACTGTAATTTTTTCTACCTTTGTATCTGTAACGTCTCCTGCTTCGGCAGGAGGCGTTTTTATTTCTAAAATACTACAAGCATGAGTGCAATTTTATCTCGTGAAGCTTATGAAAAGCTTCGTCAAGAATTACATGAATTAAAAACCAAGGGCCGTCAAAACATGGCTGCGGCGATCCAAGAAGCTCGTGAAAAAGGTGATCTTTCAGAAAATGCCGAATACGATGCTGCAAAGGAAGCCCAGGGATTGATGGAAATGAAGATCAATGAATTGGAAGGTCTTCTTTCTTCTGCAAAAGTTCTTGAAGCTTCCCAAATCAATACATCTCGGGTTCAGCCTTTAACGTGGGTGAAAATCAAAAATTGTAAAACGGGTGCGGTGATGAAATACAACATGGTTTCTGAAAAAGAAGCCGATGTTAAGCTTGGAAAGATTTCCATGACTTCGCCCATCGGCGCCGGTTTGATGAATAAAAAGATTGGCGACGTTGTAGATGTTACCGTGCCTTCAGGTTCTATTCAATTGGAAGTTCTCGAAATTACTGCTGATTAACATGCATTCGATTTTTTCGAAAATTATTGCCGGAGAAATTCCTTGTTTTCGTATCGCTGAAAATGAGGAATTTTTTTCATTTTTGGATGTTCGTCCAATGCAAAAAGGACACGTTCTGGTTGTTCCTAAGAATGAAGTTGATTACCTTTTTGATATGGATTCGGAAGAATATCAACGTTTTTTTCTGTTTGCAAGGCTAGTTGCAGATGCCATTAAAAAAGCAGTTCCTTGCAAAAAAGTTGGTTTGGCCGTTGTAGGATTAGAAGTTCCTCATGTTCATATTCATCTGGTTCCACTGAACGAAGTGGGAGATATGGTTTTTGGGAAGAATCTGGATGTTTCCAAAGAGGAGATGGAAAAGATAGCCAAAGAGATTCAATCTCATCTTGAATAAAAAAAAGCGACCCGCAGGTCGCTTTTTTTATGAATCTTCTAATGCTGAAGCAATTTCTGGAATTTCATCCAAATCGTCTTTTTCAACACGTAGGTTTCGAATGATGAATTCTTGTCGCTCCATGGTATTTTTGCCCATGTAGTATTCCAAAACTTTTGGGATGGATGAATCCCGCAGGATCACTGGTTCCAATCGCATATCTTCTCCAATGAATTTGACGAATTCTTCTGGAGAAATCTCACCTAATCCTTTGAATCGGGTAATTTCGGCTGATTTTCCAATTTTTTGAATGGCAGCTTTTCGTTCTTCTTCGGAATAGGTATAAATGGTTTCCTTTTTATTTCTAACCCTAAACAATGGAGTTTGAAGAACGTAAACGTGTCCGTTTTTAACGAGGTCTGGGAAAAACTGTAAAAAGAACGTGAGCAATAACATGCGAATGTGCATTCCGTCCACGTCGGCATCGGTGGCGATGACGATTCGGTTGTAGCGCAAATCCTCAATACTTTCTTCGATATTGAGAGCATGCTGAAGCAAGTTGAATTCTTCGTTTTCGTACACCACCTTTTTGGTCAATCCGTAACAATTCAAGGGTTTTCCTCGAAGCGAGAACACGGCTTGAAGTTCAACGCTTCTGCTTTTGGTAATGCTTCCAGATGCGCTATCTCCCTCGGTGATGAATAACGTGGTATCGTACCTTTTTTCGTTCTTAAGATCGGTAAAATGGATGCGACAATCCCTCAACTTCTTGTTGTGTAAGCTTGCTTTTTTGGCTCGTTCGTTGGCCAATTTTTTAATTCCTGCCAAATCCTTTCGTTCGCGCTCGCTTTGCTGAATGCGCCTAAGCAAGGCATCAGCTGTGGTTGGATTACGATGGAGGAAATTATCGAGCTCGCGCTTGATGAAATCGTTGATGAAACCGCGAACCGTTGGTCCATCAGGGGCCATTTGAACCGAACCTAATTTGGTTTTGGTCTGCGACTCAAAAACGGGTTCTTGAACACGAACGGAAATGGCGGCTACAATGGATGCGCGAACATCGGTCGCATCAAATTCCTTCTTGTAAAACTCTCGGATGGTTTTCACAATGGCTTCGCGAAAAGCGGCCACATGGGTTCCGCCTTGAGTTGTATTTTGCCCGTTTACGAACGAATGAATTTCTTCTCCGTATTGACTTTCATGGGTAAATGCCAATTCAATATCTTCCCCTTTGAGATGAATGATGGGGTAACGAAGGGCCTCTTGATCTGTTTTTCTACCCAATAAATCCAAGAGCCCATTTTTGCTGGAGTATTTCTTTCCGTTGAGGTTGATGACCAACCCAGCGTTGAGGTAAGAGTAATTAAGGATTTGTTCTTCAACGTAATCGAAATTATACCGGTAATTTTTGAAGATGGATTCATCGGCAAAAAAGGATACTTCGGTTCCGTTGGGTTGGTCGGTGGGTTCTTGTTTTGTTTCTGAGGTGATTTCGCCCTTGGAAAATTCGGCCCAAACCGTTTTTCCATCTCGGTAACTCTGAACTTTGAAATAAGAGGATAATGCATTTACAGCCTTCGTTCCAACTCCATTGAGACCAACCGATTTAACGAATGCCTTGGAATCGTATTTCCCGCCGGTATTGATTTTGGAAACCACTTCAACCACTTTTCCGAGCGGAATTCCACGTCCGAAATCTCGAATAGTCACCTTTCGATCGGTTAGGGAAACGTCGATATTTTTTCCATAACCCATAACGAATTCATCGATGGAATTGTCGAAAACTTCTTTGAAGAGAATGTAAATTCCATCGTCGGGAGCCGCGCCATCGCCCAACTTCCCGATATACATTCCGGGACGGAGGCGAATATGTTCTTTCCAATCGAGGGATCGAATGGAATCTTCGTTGTAAACGTGGGGTTGTTGTTCAGACACTGTGAGTCAAGATTTCCTCAAAAATATTGCTTATTGCTTGGATTTTGAGGCATTTTTGTCCACAATTTCCTATTCTTCAGGCGCAACAGAGGAATTAATGTGTTGTTCCAAGGTTTTGTTATCCAAAACATCTTTTCCGATGTATACTTGGTACATCATGATGAATCCAAAGACGATTAAAACGCCGCCAACAATTTTGTTAAGCACATTGATTCTCGCTTCGGTGATCCAACGTTGGAGTTGTTTTGCCAAGAATGCTTTCCCGATATCGGTTAGAAATACTGCGCCTAAAGTTCCAGAGAAAAAGAAAAACACTTCGTGAGGATCATTGTAGGCTCCTTGAACGGTACTAATGGCGAATAGCCAGAAAAAGAAAACATTGATGTTGATGAGGTTAAGCATGTACCCTTTGAAGAAAGGGCCTTTCCAAATTTTGCGTTTTCCAGGTGTATCATTGGATGGGCTAGAGTGGTATTTGGAAACCAAAAGATAAATGCCGTAAACCAACAACAAAAGCGCGCCGGCATAACCGAGGTATTTTTTAACAAAGGGTTGATCCACTAAATTAGCGAGAAAAAACGCGATGGTAAGGTACGTGCCGTCGGAAACTACTATTCCGAAGGCCATGAGAACACCTTCACGAAAACCTTTGGAAATGGAGGTATGGATTAGTGCAAAAAAGACAGGCCCCAACAAAATACTTAGGGCTAATCCTAAGCCAACGCCGTTCAATATGATACCTAAAAGTTCAGCCACAAATTTGGTTTCTCAAAGATGCTTCATTTTTTTCAATTCTTCAATAACTTTGTATCAACCTCAAGATTGAAAAGATGAAAGGAATTGTATTAGCTGGCGGATCGGGAACTCGATTGTATCCTTTAACCTTGGCAAACTCGAAACAACTGATGCCGGTGTACGATAAGCCCATGATTTATTATCCACTTTCAACCTTGATGTCGGCAAATATTCGTGAAATTCTAATCATCTCTACTCCTGAAGATTTGCCGAAATTTGAAAAATTGCTGGGAGATGGTTCCAACCTCGGTTGTTCATTCTCCTATGCCGTTCAACACGTTCCCAACGGATTGGCCCAAGCCTTCGTTATTGGCGCCGATTTCATCGGAAAAGACAAGGCAGCTTTGATTTTGGGCGACAATATTTTTTACGGTAGCAGCATGAGTGGCTTGCTTCAAGAAAACAACGACCCCGACGGTGGGGTAGTTTTTGCCTACCACGTTCACGATCCCGAGCGATACGGAGTGGTGGAGTTCAATGCCCAAAATCAGGCCATTTCCATCGAAGAAAAACCGCTTCACCCCAAAAGTAACTATGCAGTTCCCGGACTTTACTTCTACGACAATGATGTGATTGAGATTGCTCGGAATCTTGAACCCAGTGCTCGTGGAGAATACGAAATTACCGACGTTAACAAGGAGTATTTGAAACGCGGAAAGTTGAAAGTTGGGATTTTGGATCGCGGAACTGCTTGGCTCGATACGGGAACATTTACTTCCCTGATGCAAGCTGGCCAATACGTTCAAGTTATCGAAGAGCGCCAAGGGTTAAAAATCGGTTGTATTGAAGAAATTGCTTATCAAATGGGCTTTATTGATGCAGCTCAACTAGAGAAAGTAGCACAACCCTTTTTGAAAAGCGGATACGGACAGTATTTGGTAAAATTATTAAACAATGGGTAAGAAAATTTTATTAACCGGAGGTTTGGGATACATTGGTTCTCATACCGCAGTGGAGTTGTTCCATGCCGGATTTCAACCCATACTTCTCGATAATCTATCAAACAGTAGGGTGGACGTTTTAGACCGAATTGGGGAGATTATTCAACAACCGCTTCATTTTTATTTAGGCGATGTTAGAGATGGTAAAATTCTTAGACAGATTTTTTCAGAGCATCAAATTGAAGGTGTGATCCATTTCGCAGCCCTCAAATCAGTGAGCGAATCGGTGCAACAGCCGCTAAAGTATTTCGATGTTAATGTTAGTGGTTTAACGCAGCTTCTTCAGGTAATGCAAGAGAGTAACGTTAAAAAACTTGTTTTTTCCTCTTCCTGTACGGTTTATGGGCAACCTACCGATAATTGGGAAGTTTCTGAAAATACCCCGCTCCAAGATCCAATGAGTCCGTATGCTCGAACCAAAAGGATGAATGAAGAAATGATTCAAGACGTTTGCCATACAGGTTTTTTATCTGCCGTCATTCTCCGGTACTTTAATCCGGTAGGTGCCCATCCTTCCGGCTTAATTGGGGAGTTGCCTTTGGGGGTTCCCGCTAACTTGGTTCCTTTTTTAACGCAATCCGTAGCGGGAATTCGTCAACCATTAACCGTTTTCGGAAACGATTATCCCACCTCAGATGGAACGTGTATTCGGGATTACATTCATGTTGTGGATTTGGCAAAAGCCCACGTTGCAGCCTTAAATTTTAACTCCAAAGAGCATTCTCCCGAAGTTTTTAACGTTGGAACAGGAAAAGGAAGCACAGTACTTGAGGTCATCTCTTCCTTTGAAAAAACTACCGGTTTAACCGTTCCTTTTTCCATTGGTCCAAGAAGAGAAGGCGATATCACAGCGGTTTATGCCAATACCGAAAAAATTCAACGCGAACTAAATTGGAAATCTAACTATTGCTTGGATGACATGATGCTCCATGCATGGAATTGGCAAAAAAATCAGAATTAATTCAGAAAAAACAATCGCGTTAATCCTTTTCCTATCGCTGGTTTTGCTTTATTGACATACCCGATCATAAAAACCAGATTAGGTTTTCCAATGAATCGAATGCTAATAAAAAATGCGATCAGAAGAAAAGTGAAAACCCAAACTAACCCCATTTTCGAATCCATGGGTAAGGATAGGATTTGGGTAGAAAAGATCCAAGTTGATAAGCCGCCAAAAATGCTTGCGAAAAACATGGGGCTAATTGCAGCAAACAACTGTTTAAAGTTTGACTGAATGAGGTTCAAGGCTTTGTTGGTAAGATAAATTCGTGATCCAATTCGGGTGAGCGTAAAGTACCAGCAAGCTCCAATAACGCCAAAAGAGTCTCCAATAAGAAAAAATGCTAACAAATGAATGGGTACAAAAAATAGATTGAATTTGAATCCCAGTTCAGGTCTCCGCATCGAATTGAATAAGCCCGCAGTTGGAGAATTGATGCTTCTTGCTAAAGCGTTGATCAAAAGAATTTGAAGAGGAACGACCACGTCAAATCCAATTTTTGGACCTAAATAAATAGGCATAATTCGTTCAGAAATGGCCATCAAACCTAGGCAGAAGGGCATGCTGATGAAAGATAAAACGGTAATCATTCCCAAGAATTTTTCTCGAACGACCTCCGGTTTATCGTTGTGCAAAGCAAAGATTGGAAGTGTAATTTCTTGGAAGATGGGAAGGATATTTTTAGTGAAAAAATTGGAGTTTTGGCTGGAGATGTTGTAAATTCCTAAGTCTCCCAAACCCATAATTTTTCCAACAACCAGGGAATCGCCCTCGCTGTTTAAACGGTTTAAAAATCCATTCCCAGCAACAAATTTGGTGAACCCGAAGATCTCTTTCCAGTGAGAAATGCCCCAGTGTCCAAATCGTACCTTGTAAGGAGAATACCACCTCAAAAAGAAATTGAGTAAAATGGATGATATGGCCTGAGGGATAACCATGCACAAAACCTTGGTCTCTACCGAAAACAAATCGGAAGTAACCATCCAAACTTTCCCAATATTCATCAAGGTGTTGAAAATGGTTTGAATGGTGATCATTTTCGAGTAGTTGAGGTGCTTTTTGTATCCTGCTTTTACAACACTCGAACCAATTTCTGCAAAAACAATGATGCTTAACCAGCCGATCATTTGTGGAATTCGGGGGTCTTTGTACAAATAAGACCACAACGGAATCATTCCTAAAATTACAACCACGGCACCCACACCCATCACAAAATTGAACCAATAACAGGAGTTGAAAATTTCTTCCTTGTCTTCTTTTCCTTTATAAACAATAAAAAAATCTCCAATTCCTCCCGTTGCTGCATTGGTTACAAAAGCCGTCAGCGCCAAGGAAACAGCAACCAAGCCGAAGTCTTCTTTTGTAAGCATTCGACTCAAAACTCCTACAACCCATAGATTCAATAAAATGGACCATGATTTGCGAAAAACCAAAGAAATAATTGCCGAAAAGGCCTTTTGTGCGTTGGTTTTTTGGGGCTTGCTCATATTAACGGTAGGATCCTTGCAGATTTCCTTTTAAAAAGATGAGAAATCGAATTCCCTCATCGGTTAGGTAAATTTTGTTGATGCTGATGTTCGATACTTGTCCGTTGAACCGGATGTATTCCGTATCAAATTGCTTCAACGTAGTATTGATAGAAACCTTAGCATCTTTCAAATAAGGCTTTAAATCGACCACCACATTTTTTTCAACTGCTTTTTTAACGGCATTGGCCAATACAGCTGATGTGGCCTTCAAAAAGAGGTCCTTGCTGTTCAAATCGTAGTCAACCTGCGTGAGTTTTATTTCTTGTTTCAGAGAATCCAATACTGGAACGGCCCTCAAATAAACAACGCCTTTGATGTTCTTCTTCACCAATAATTTTTTGGTAAATCCATCAACCTGAATTTTAAATTCCAAAACATCCCGGTTTCCGTAAACGGCTACATCCTTGATGGTGATTTCGCTTTTCGATTCTTCGTCTTTGTACACGCTATCGACCAACATGGCGCGGGATAATCGGGAAATTTCATTGTAGGTAGCGCCACTTTTCAGCCAAATTTCCATTCCAGATGCGGGTTTGGCCATCCGTTTCAAGGAAGGGAGTTGGGTAATGTTCTGCTTTCCTGAAAACTGACCTACGTTGGCTTCCACTTTTGCGGTGATCTTTACGCCCGATTCCAATTGAGCCCCTTTCACGAATGGATGAACATACGAAACGGTTTGGGGGCTTAAAGTCAACCAAAGGTTCAACGAATCGTCCACCTTGTACGGATTTTGAATCTGATACCACAACTTGGTCATCATGTCTTTGATCGGGTATTCCTTCACAAACGTCTCGTCGATGAGTTTGGCGACATCATTAATTTGCGTTTGAATTTGGGAATGAACCAGTTTTTCTACCGGGATGTTGATCCCCGCAACTTCAATATAGGGAGGTTTTCTCCACTTGTAGGATCCGATTGTTTTCGTTTTAACCGTCCACTCGCCCCCAATGAATAACTTGGTTCCCAAGATGGCGTCCATGTAAAAATCGGCAGATTTGGTGGCAGAAATGGATAAAAGGTCGGTAGAAAAGGTTTCGCTTAAACTGTTATTTTGATAGCGATAAACGAGGTTGATGTGAATGGGGCAGGTGATTCCCAAACTATCTCCGTAGGGTTTTAGGGTGATGGGGGCAATTTTGGTTACGCGAATCTTCACGTTGTCACCTCCATTGTTGTTGAAACTGGTGTCTTCGTACAAAACGCCGTTGTAGAGAGCATTGATGGTTTTTTCGAGGGATGCGAATTTAAAAACCAATGGAAGATGAACCACGCTATTCGGCAAAGGGACGGCATCTTCGGTGGCATTGGGTTTTCGAATGGGCGCAGCCGGGTTGAGGTCTTCCTGAGCCCAAACCGATAACCCCATCAAAATAAAAAAGAAATTAAAGAGATGCTTCATGATAACAAGGTCTGCAAAGCGGTTCATATTGGTCTTTTTCTCCCAACAAAACCTGATTTTTTTGTTGAGATGTACGAAAGCTGTACAAAGCTGGATTTCCGCAGCGAACGCAAATGGCATGAACTTTCGTAACAAATTCGGCTTTCGCCAAGAGAGCGGGCATGGGCCCGAATGGTTTACCTTGAAAATCCATGTCAAGTCCTGCAACGATGACCCGTTTTCCCTGGTTGGCCAACCGCTCGCACACTTCCAGCAATCCTTCGTCGAAAAATTGCCCTTCATCAATGCCAATCACTCGGGCAGATCCCGCCAACAATAAAATATTGGCAGAACTGTCAACCGGGGTTGAAGAAAGCGTGTTTTGATTGTGGGAGACCACCTCTGAAACGTGGTAACGAACATCCAAAGCGGGTTTGAAAATTTCCACCTCCATTTGGGCAAATTGTGCACGACGAATACGGCGAATTAATTCCTCCGTTTTTCCCGAGAACATCGAGCCACAAATGACTTCGATCCAACCGTTTCTTCCTGTATGTCGTGGCTCAATAAACATGGTAAAAATGCAGTAACAAAGATATTTATTCCTCCCCACCTTTTCTACAAGAAATGTTTGGGAACAACTGCTTTTCTTTCTATTTTTAGGCTATGGATCAACGGAAAAAGATTAACGAATTATTGAACAAGTTACTCGCTCAAAACGAAGAATATCTGTCAGATAAGTCGTTTTTGTACAAAATTGAGAAGGATATTTTCCTCGCTCAAGTGCGGGAATTGTACGAACTTCTTGCTCAAATTCCGGTGCATCATCAATTGGAAGTTGGAAACGAGCAAGAACTCTTTACTCCATCATCTTCAGAATCGTTGTTCGAACAAGCTGAAACGGAATATGTGGAGGAATCAAATGAAGTGATTCCCGAAAATACTCCCGAAAATAGCCCTTCTGAAGAATCCCTTGCCGAAAATTCCAGTGCTGAAGAGACGCCAAAATCCGACAATCCGGTTTCAAAATTGGAGAAACTATTGGCGGAACTCCGAGGATGGGGGCAAGCTCCTGAAGCGGCCGTTTCACCCATTCCCGATGTAGAAGAAACCGTTGAACCGGCCGAATTCGAAAAACCGGAACATTCAGCAGAACCCGAAAATTCTCCCCAATCCACCGAAGTGACCTTCGATTTAGGATTGACGACACCTGCGCCGGAAGAACGTCCCAGTTACTTTACCTTGGAACGCAAGGTGATGGACGACGAATGGGGGAACGAAGAATCGGAAACCACCAAACCCAGAGTAGCCATCATGAATCCGTTTGTTGGCGGCCGTACCGAAACAGCAACTCCAGAATTCGATTCGCCAACAACAGAAGAAACAACCGAAAGTCAAGAGTTTATACAAGAAATAGAAGCGGTAGAAACGCCAGTTTCTCAACCCGTTCAAGAGGCAGAACCCACGCAAACATCTTCGTTTTCTATCGTAGGAACCCTTCAACTCGCTGGACAAGTATCCTTAAAAAATCAACTCAACCTCAAACCCATTGAAAGCTTAAAAACGGGAATTGGTTTGAATGAAAAATTCTTGTACATCCGGGAGTTGTTCGGAAACGATCACATCAATTTTGCCAATACCATTGCGCAACTCAACGATTTTTCCCACATCCAACAGGCTGAAAATGTGCTAGACAAACAATTTATTCAAACAGGGAAATGGGATCTTCAAAATCCACACGTGCAAACGTTCCTTCAGCTCATTTACCGCCGTTTCGCTTAATCTTCAGGGAATAACCCCCGTAACATCATCAACTCGTTCAAACGACTCTGATCGTGGTCGTTGAAATACGAAATCAAATTGTTGATGTAACGAATAAGGATATCTTCGTTGGTACACGGACAGAAAAACTCTGGTTTTACGGGTAATTTTAGCAACATCAAAAATTGTTCTACATCTTGCTTGGTGAAAATTGCTCCCTTATTGAAGGCATTGATGTAAAACAAAACAGGTCGTTCGGCGGGATCAACGTGTTGGTATTGCCCTGCATTCTCCACGAAAACCAAAACGAAATGTTTGGGAAGATTCACCCCGTAAATGGGTAAATTTAATCGATGAGCAACCAACAAATACAAGGTAGCCAGCGAAATGGGATTTCCTTTTCGTTGACGAATGACCTCATTGAGGTAGGAATTCTCGGGCAAATGGTAGTTTTGATCATCGCCCCGGTAGCCGTACTTTTCGTAAAATACATGATTAATGGCACGTACTTGGTCCAAGGCTGAAGCACTTTCATCTAAAAGTAACCAAACATCCGTGCGCATATTTTCAATTTCAATCAGGATTTCATCCCGATTAAGGTGCGGATATCGGTATCGGGCAATCCAAACGATGCCATCCAATAAGTCGGTAGCACCAGATTCGACCCAAGCTTTTAATCCGTGGTACACCTCTTGAAACTGAATCCGATGAATGAGGTCCAATACTTTTGCTTTGGTAGCAGGGTCTTCCACCTCATTAATCACCCGTTCTAAGCGAACCACTTCATTAGGCGGAATCTCGAGCAAGTTTTTAAGCACCGCTTTCCGAACCGCCTCATCCGGGTCGTCGAGCAGCGACATCATGGCTTTCAATTCGCTATCGGAAAAGTTCATTTCTTGGCGGTAGCTTTTTTCTTGGGCGCAGGTTTGGAAGAAGCAGCAACAATTTCCAAGACTTCTTTCTCGGTTAAATCTTTTGCTTCTACACCTTTGGGTATTTTAATGTTCTCTTTGCCTTTTTTGATGTACGGACCATATCGGCCAATCAAAATTTGAATGCCATCGGCAAATTCGGCAATCAGGGCATTGGCCTGAGCTTCCATTTTTTCCTTAATCAAAGTAATGGCTTCGCTTTCGGTAATGGTAAGTGGGTCCATTCCTTTTTTAAGGGAAACAAAACTGGATTTGTATTTCACGTAGGGGCCAAATCGGCCTTTGTTTACGATCAATTTTTCGCCGTCCAATTGGCCGATTTCTCGGGGTAATTTGTTGGTATCGGTAAGCAATGCGATGGCATCTTCTCGGGTAAATGAATACGGATCGGCCCCATTTGGAAGCGAAACGAATTCTTCCCCAAACTTTACGTAGGGGCCGTATCGACCATTGTTCACCATCATGGGTTTTCCTTCGTACTCGCCCAATTCTTTGGGTAAACCGAAAAGGGTAATCGCTTGGTCTAAATTAACTTCTTCCAAAGAAAGGCCTTTGGGTAGGTTGGCATATTGAGGCTTTGCTTCTTCGTCTTTCAAGTCGGTTAATTGGGCTACCGGGCCGAATCGACTCATGCGTACCGAAACTTGTTTGCCTTCTGCATTAAAGCCCAAAATACGTTCTCCGGTAACTCGTTCGCTGTGGTCCAAGGTTTCGGAAACGTTTTGGTGGAAAGGGCCATAGAAAGCAGAAAGCATTTTATTGTATTCTAATTTGCCTTCAGCAATTTGGTCGAATTGTTCCTCCACTTTGGCAGTGAATTTGAAATCTAAAATTTTATCGAAGTAGCGAATCAAGAAGTCATTCACCAAAACACCAATGTCGGTAGGAATGAGTTTCCCTTTATCGGCCCCGGTATTTTCCTCTTTGATCGATTTTTTGATGTCGCCTTGCTGAAGGGTTAAAGTGGTGATGGTTCTTGGCGTTCCAGAAAGTTCGCTTCGTTCTACATAACCACGTTGTTGAATGGTGGAGATGGTAGGAGCATAGGTAGATGGACGGCCGATGCCGAGTTCTTCCATTTTCTTCACCAAAGTAGCCTCATTGTATCGGGCAGGTGGACGTGTGAATCCTTGTTTTCCGGTTGCAGAGAGCAATTCCAAGGCATCGCCTTGAACGACCGCTGGCAACAAACCGCCGCCTTCTTTTTGGTCATCTTCTTCATCATCGGAGGTTTCAAGGTAAACTTTTAAAAATCCTTCAAATCGAATCACTTCTCCTTCAGCAACGAAGAGTTGATCGTTAGAAAGGGTGGAAGTATTGATTTTGATGATGGTTTTTTCAATTTCGGCGGGAGACATTTGGGAAGCGATGGCGCGTTTCCAAATGAGTTGATACAAGGCAACTTCGTCGGCCGAACCTTTTACGGTATGGTTGCTGAAATAGGTGGGGCGAATGGCTTCGTGGGCTTCTTGAGCCGATGCGCTTTTGGTTTTGAACTGCCTGGTTTTAGAGAATTCGGCACCAAAAGCCGATGTGATTTCGTCTTTTGCGGTTTGCAGTGCCAAATCCGACAGGTTGGTGGAATCGGTACGCATGTAGGTAATATGTCCGCCTTCGTACAACTTCTGAGCGAGGCTCATGGTTCGAGCCACAGGGAAGCGCAATTTTTTACTGGCTTCTTGTTGCAACGTTGAGGTTGTAAAAGGAGGAGCTGGATTTTTTTGAAGCGGTTTTTTCTCCAAGGATGCTACCGAAAATTGGGCAGGAATAAGTTTTTCCAGGGTACTCAGAGCAGTTTCTTCGTTGGAGAATCGTTCGGGCAACTCGGCCTTGAAGGATTGTTTTTTTCCGTTCACGGTTGCCTCGAAAATTCCGGCAATTTTGTAAAAGGACTCCGAGGAGAATTCTTTGATTTCGCGTTCCCGTTCCACGATGAGACGAACCGATACCGATTGAACGCGACCGGCCGACAAAGATGGTTTTACTTTTTTCCAAAGGATGGGGGAAAGTTCAAAACCCACCAAACGGTCGAGGATGCGGCGGGCTTGTTGGGCATCCACCAAATGTTCATCGATGCTGCGGGGGTTTTCGATGGCTTTGAGAATGGCAGGCTTGGTAATTTCGTGAAATACAATGCGTTTGGTTTTCTCGGGTTTCAATTTTAAAACCTCTTTCAGGTGCCAAGAAATGGCTTCTCCTTCCCGGTCCTCGTCCGATGCTAACCAAACCATTTCCGATTCGTCGGCTAATTTTTTGAGTTCCTTCACCACCTCTTTTTTCTCAGGGGATACTTCGTACATGGGTTTGAAATTGTTTTCAATATCAACTCCATTCTTTTCTTTGGTGAGGTCGCGAACGTGCCCCATCGACGATTTCACCTTGAAATCTTTCCCTAGAAAACCTTCGATGGTTTTTGCTTTCGCGGGGGACTCTACAATTACCAGATTCTTTGCCATACTATTCCGACTGCAATATTAGGGAAAGATGTTTGAAAAAAAGTAGAAAGACCGCAGGAACAAAAAAAAAGTGACTCCTAACAGGGGGAGCCACTTAAAAAACCAACCATGAAAAAACTTTTTTGTTTGCTTATCGGGCCTGTCCCCGACATTCACAAAGTAAAGGCAGGGAAAATTCAACTCTTGCTCAACAAATTCCGGTTGGGTACCGAGTGAGGAAAAGATCAATTTTTGCTGAAATCCTTCGGATAATTGCTCAAAAAAGTGAAATAGAAACGAAAGGGTCGTGCAAGAATTGCGCAACGAATTCACTTTTTTATTTTTTTTGGAAGCAGATTTTTCAATGAGCATTTGCCCAATTTTGGGTAAAAGAAAAAAAGTTGGAAACAACCACCGAAAACCTTTTTGCATCTTTGAAAAATGAAAGCACTTTTTACGTGGATTTTCCTTTTGCCTTTGGCGGTTTTTTCTCAAAGTTTTGAACTAACGGGTTCGGTGGGCGATACCCAAAAGCAGCCGCTTCCGTTTGCGTCGGTCATGATTAAAGGCACTACTTCGGCTGGTGAGGTTTTTCAAACGGGAACGAATACCAACAAAATGGGTCGATTTTCCCTGCGTGCCCCGGCGGGCAATTACAAGTTAACGTTTCAGTATATCGGCTTTTCGAAATCGGTGAAGGATGTGAATCTCCAAGCCGATCAAAATTTCCAAATTCTTCTTCAACCCGAAAAATTGGAAATGAAAGGAGTTTCCATCTCTTCCAAGGAAGATCCTGCTTACCCCATCGTTCGTCAAGCCATCCAAAAAAGGGAATACTATCAAACCCAACTCAACGCTTTTTCCTCGAAGGTGTACATCAAAGGGCTTCAACGCTTGCGTTCTACCCCCGATAATCTTTCAAAAATCTTAAAACTCTCGGTGAATGGCGCCATGGCCGATTCAAACCTGCTTGGCGTTTTGTACCTCAGTGAATCGGAAACCGAGTACCATTTCAAACAACCCGATTACCAAAAAGAAGTGATGTATTCTTCTAAGGTAAGCGGAAATAACCAGGCTTTTAGTTACAACCAAGCTTCGGATATCATTGTAGATTTCTACAAGAATCAATTGGATTTGGGCAATTTATCGGACCGCCCATTCATTTCTCCCATCGCCAACAATGCTCTTTTCTACTACAAATACGAATTGCTGGGAACTTTTGTTGAAGAGGGTGCCACCATTTATAAGATCAAAGTAAAACCCAAGCGCAAATTGGATCCTTGTTTTTCAGGAACGATGTATCTTCAAGACGGGTCCTTCCGCATTTACGCCATGGATGTGTTGTTGGGGAAAGAAGCCAAGATCGATTTCGTTGATTCTTTGGCCATCAAACAAACGTTTACGCCAGTTAACGATACCCTTTGGATGCCTTCTTCTTTGAATTTCAGTTTTGTGTTCAGTGCTTTCGGATTCAAGGGCGATGGTTATTTCAATAGCGTTTTTAATCAGTACCAACCCAATCGAGAATATCCGAGGAAGTTTTTTAAAGGGGAAGTATTAAAGGTTGAAGATGGGGCGAACAAGAAAGATTCAACCTACTGGGAAACGAATCGCCCCATTCCGCTCACGCAAGAAGAGATGGACGATTACCGGAAAAAGGACAGTTTAGAAAGAATTCGGAGCAGCAAGCCTTACCAAGATTCCATCGATAAAATTTCGAACAAGTTTACCTGGAAGAAAGCTCTTTTGGGGTACCAATGGCGCGACAGGAAATCCAATCTATCCGTTAAGTTCGATGGAATTCCTCAAAGTATTCAGTACAATACGGTTCAGGGAGTGTCGTTGGGATTCCAAAGCGAGGTGCGCAAAGAGTATTCCAAAAACCGGGAATTGGAAGGCGCACTAACCACCCGTTACGGTTTTTCCAATCACCTTTGGACGGCGAAGGGATCTGTAAATTACTTACGCAATCAACCCACCGATGAGCGATGGTCGGGCAGTATTGGAAGAGAGATTCGGCAAATCAATGGAACAGCGCCTATTTCGCCCTTGGTGAATTCTTTGTATACCGTTCTCGCTGGGCGAAATTATGCCAAGTTTTTATTGGCCGACGGTGTTGGAGTAGGGTACAACCGCGAGTGGGTCAACGGGTTGTACAGCAATCTTTCAGCCTCGTATACCCGTTATCAACCCTTGGAAAATACCACCACTTGGAACCTATCCAAAGATCCCTGGATCTCTTCGAACAATCCGTTCGAGTCGTTTAATCTTCCCCAATGGTCGCCGTTTTCGGCATTAACGTTGGGAATTGAAGGTCGTGTTGTGATCGGACAGAAGTACTATTCACGTCCGAACGAAAAAGTACGTCTATCATCGAAATACCCCAGCCTTCGTTACAAGTTTCAGTGGGCGGTTCCGGTGGCTGGGGCTTCGGCCGATTATCAATTTGCTCAGGTTCGATTGAGGGATACTTGGAATTTGAGGTTATTCGGAAGCGGTACGTGGATTGTGGAGGGCGGAACATTTTTGAGATCTAAAAATTTACCCTTGCCCTTGTTCCGTCACTTTGAAGGCAACCAAACGTTGCTCAGCTCGGGTGATCCCGATTCGTGGCGATTGTTGCCGTATTACACCTTTTCTACGGGTGGAACCTACTGGGCTGCGCACTACGAACACTATTTTCAACGGTTCCTCTTCAACAAAATTCCTTTGATGCGCAAAACCAGCTGGAGAGAAGTAGCCGGTATTCACTACCTCCAAACCTCCGACCGAGGGAATTTTATGGAGTTAAATTTAGGAATTAGTGGATTGGGAAAATTGGGACGAGCCGATTTTGTTCTTGCACGCAACAACCAAGGAAATTGGATGAAAGGGCTTACTTTAGGATTTCGATTAGGAGGATAACATGGAATACCAGGAAAAACAACGGTTCAATCAGTGGTGGATGATTTTGTTGATGGGTGGAGTGTCGGCCATGGTGTATTATGGATCAGTTTCTCAGTGGATAACGGGAGTTCCATTTGGAGACAAACCGTTGAGCGACATGGGTCTACTCTTTCCGGTGGTTCTCATTACCATCGTGAATTTGGGGATGTTTGCCGGTGGGTTAACGACGAAAATTGATGAACAAGGCATTGTTGTTCGGTTCACACCGTTCATTTGGAAAGAGAAGAAATACGATTGGAGTGATTTGGCAGAAGTAAAAGTGCGGGAATACCGTCCGTTGGCCGAATATGGAGGATGGGGAGTTCGGGGTTTTGGCAAAAACCGGGCGCTCAACGTATCTGGAAGTTTTGGATTGCAGTTGGTGATGAAGGATGGATCGAGGATGTTGATTGGCACGCAAAGGCCGCAAGAATTGGAGGACTTTTTGAAAAACTTGGCAGCGGCCAAGGGAATTCTTTCGGTATAAAAGATTGTTTGATTTTTGTTTCTGAACAGATCAACACGGGTAGGGATGAACACGGGTAGGATCAACACGCAGGTTGATCCATACCCGTGTTCATCCAATAACCCAACCAAAACCTCCCACAAAAAAATAAATTTCACCTCAGGGACCGCCCTTCGTCTTTGCTCAGGGACCGCCCTTCGATAAACTCGGAGACTATTTTTCGAACATCGTGAGAAAAGGTTCGAGATGCCGATCATCGAGCTCTTTGGTAAATTCGTTGATCGCACGATAAGAAATTGAACATCAAGCAAACGGGGGCTAACGCCCCCTACCCAAGGGCAATTTATAGCTTTTTTTTGTTTTAGTCGTAAATGAGACGTTTATAAACGTTTACAAACGGGTAACTTGAATACCGGAACCGCTAGTTGAAAGAAAAAGTCCCTTAGGTTAGCCCAAGTGACTCTGTTTCCCTTGATATGAAAATTGGAAACGATTGAAACGACTCTACCCCTTAACTTTACTTCTGGGGAGGGGTGGACGTAGTCCCAAGTTCTTTTAGTCTATCGAAGAGCTTCAAATCCTTCAAAATAGATCGGAACGATCTCCTGATGTTAGGAGGTTGCTAGGCCCTTCTTTACCCGATTCCTGTAAAACAGAAAGGCATCAATTCCTACCAATAGTAAATCAACCCCATGGGCCAAAACGCTGGCCCAAGAAGCTCCAACAATGCCATACTGCGGAATCCAAACTGCATTGGCTACAATATTAACGATTACCGCCACCACCCAGTAACCAATGATTCTCCACGGTAGTCCGGTGGCGTTAAACACCTGCACCACCACAATTTGAAGCCAAAGTAAATAACGACTTAGGATCAGTATTTTCAACGGTTCCTCGGCGGGAACAAAAGCTTTTCCGAACAAGATTTCAATTCCCCACCCGCCAAGGAACCAGGTGCCAAGAACAACGAACGACATGAGGAAGGCGGTATTTTTGAGTACACGCCAGTTCAATCGAAAGATTTCGGCGAGGTTTTCGGTGCCGCTCAGCCGGGGCATCAAAATGGCTGCGATGGCCACGCCCACAAATCCAGCATAATCAACCAATAACGTTGCTGTGCTGTAATAACCCAGTTGTTCTTTTCCGGCATAATAATCTACCATAAATACATCGGCCTTGATCACCATGAAGGCAAAAAAGGCGCTGAGGTAGGCCCTGAAACTATATCCCGATTGTTCTTTAAGTAAATCAAATGAGAAGCTCCAACGACCATGCTGTTCGGCCTTCATTTTTCGGAACATCCACCATAAACTGCCGAGTTGTTCAATGGAAACGGCAACGAGCAAGGTGTTGATGTTTACCACTTTTCCCAGCCAAAGTCCCATCATTACAACGAAGTACACCAATCGAAGAGCCACCTCGGTTACGTTGATGAGTTTGAACCACTCCATGCCTTGAGCCACGGCTTTCCAAAGCATCCCTAAAAGTTGGGTAGGAATGGTCAACACAATGAGGAAAATTTCGAGGTAAGAAAATTGAATGACGTTGGGAAATAGAACTTTTGCACCCCATAATCCCAAAAGGGAGAGGGCTCCAATGAGCGCACTGATGTAGGCCGAATTGGCCGCAATGCTTCCCATTTGATTTTTGCTTTTCGCAGTGAAATAAGTGTTGGAAGCATGAAATCCCAACGTTCCAAACTGAACTGCAAAACTGGAAATGGCCAAAGCTTTGGCATAAACACCACGCAATTCGGGCCCCAACGTTCGCATAATGATGATGCTGGTCGCAACACCAATGCCAATGAAAAGGATTTTCGAAACCACGGTGTGAACCACGTTCCGAAAGAAATCGAGCTGAGTGATGGATTTAATCTTGGCCTTCAACCGATGGGTTTTTGCTCAAAGATACATCATTTGCTGAGGTACATGCTTCGGCGTTTGTACAAATCGCGGAAGTAGGGATCTTTCAAATCCTTGATGAAACGGATGGCTTCGCCGGTCGATTTCATTTCAGGGCCTAACTCTTTGTTTACGTTTTGGAATTTATTGAACGAGAAAACAGGTTCCTTGATGGCGAAGCCCTTTTGCTTGGGAGTAATGGTGAAGTCGGTTAATTTGTGCGTACCTAACATTACTTTCGTTGCAATATTTACGTAAGGAACATCGTAAGCTTTCGCAATGAATGGAACGGTTCTCGATGCTCGAGGATTCGCCTCAATCACATAAACGATTTCATTTTTGATGGCAAATTGTACGTTCATCAAGCCGCGAATGTTCAAGGCTCGAGCAAGTTTTTTGGTGTAATCTGCAATTTGATCAACCACAAATTGACTGAGACCGTAAACCGGCAAAACCGAGTGGGAATCTCCGGAGTGAATTCCTGCCGGTTCAATGTGCTCCATGATGCCACAGATGTGCACGTTTTCCCCATCGCAAATGCAATCGGCTTCGGCTTCCATGGCCCGATCCAAGAAATGATCAATTAACACACGGTTGTCGGGCATAGTTCTGAAAATCTTCAAAACAGCTTTTTCCAATTCCTCATCGGTAATAACAATGCTCATGCCTTGCCCGCCCAAAACGTAGCTGGGGCGTACCAAAACGGGGTATACTACTTCGTTTGCAATTTCCAACGCTTCGTCGGCGGTATTTGCTACACCGTATTTCGGGTAGGGAATTTCCAACTCTTTCAACAAATCAGAAAATCGACCACGGTCCTCGGCTAAATCCATGTTTTCGTAAGAAGTACCAATGATATTGATACCGTAATCGCGCAATTTTTCAGACAATTTCAAAGCGGTTTGTCCGCCCAATTGTACGATGACGCCTTCCGGTTTTTCGTGTTCAATGATGTCCAACAAATGCTCCCAAAAAACGGGTTCGAAATACAGTTTATCGGCCATATCGAAATCGGTGGAAACGGTTTCGGGATTGCAATTCACCATGATGGCTTCGTATCCCACTTCTCGAGCAGCCAAGAGTCCGTGAACACAGCTGTAATCGAACTCAATTCCTTGGCCAATTCGGTTGGGACCTGAACCCAAAACGATGATTTTCTTTTTATCCGATGAAATGCTCTCGTTTTCGTGGTCGTACGTGCTGTAGAAGTAAGGCGTTTTCGCTTCGAACTCGCCAGCGCACGTATCTACCATTTTCCAAACGCGGTTCAATCCCAATTCTTTTCTGCGAGCACGAACTTGTTCTTCCGTTACTTCAGGACCCAATAAATAGGCCAGTTGAACGTCAGAAAATCCGTTGCGTTTCATCTCCAGCATCAAATCGTAGGGCACAGCTCCCAAAGGATATCGGCGCACTTCTTGTTCCAAATCGTGCAAGTTTTTGATCTGCTTCAGGAACCAAGGATCGATTAAGGTTGCTTTGAAGATGGATTTCGTAGGAACCCCCAAATCGATGGCATCTTTGATGTGGAAAAGGCGATCCCAACTTGGGTTTTGAAGGGATTCCATGATCACTTCCAATTTGGAGATGGAATGTCCGTCGGCTCCAAGTCCGCTTCGTTTTATTTCAAGCGATTGAACAGCTTTTTGAAGGGCTTCATTGAAGCTTCTTCCGATGCCCATCACCTCGCCAACCGATTTCATTTGTAATCCTAAGGTGCGATCAGCTCCCACAAATTTGTCGAAATTCCATTTTGGGATTTTAACGATAACGTAATCGAGGGTGGGTTCGAAGAAGGCGGAAGTGGTTTTGGTGATTTGGTTTCTCAATTCATCCAAATTGTACCCGATGGCCAATTTGGCTGCAATTTTCGCAATCGGATAGCCGGTTGCTTTGGAAGCCAAGGCCGAAGAACGGCTCACTCGAGGATTGATTTCGATGGCGATGAGTTCCTCGTTTTCGGGATTCATGGCGAACTGAACGTTACAACCTCCGGCGAAGTTTCCAATGCCGCGCATCATTTGGATGGAGAGATCCCGCATTTTTTGGAAAGCGGTATCGGATAGCGTCATGGCCGGAGCAACGGTAATGGAGTCGCCGGTGTGAATGCCCATTGGATCGAAGTTCTCAATGGTACAAATGATGCAAACGTTGTTTTTATTGTCGCGAAGAAGCTCTAATTCGTATTCTTTCCATCCCAAAACGGCTTGTTCGACCAAAACTTCGTGGGTTGGAGAAGCGTCGAGACCGCGTTGCAAGGCGGCTTCAAATTCTTCTTTTCGGTGAACGAATCCGCCGCCGGTGCCGCCTAGTGTGAACGAAGGACGGATAACAAGGGGATATCCAATTTTTTCGGCGGCTTCTTTTCCTTCCAAAAAGGAGTTGGCAATTTCCGATTTCGCTACGCCAATGCCCATGTCGATCATGAGTTGGCGGAATTTTTCTCGATTTTCGGTGGTTTCGATGGCCTCTACATCTACCCCAATCATGCGCACTCCAAACTCTTCCCAAAGTCCAATTTCTTGGGCTTCGATGGCGAGGTTCAAGGCGGTTTGTCCGCCCATGGTGGGAAGTACAGCATCGATTTGTCGATCTTCGAGAATGCTTCGAAGGGATTCAACATTGAGGGGAAGGAGGTATACGTGATCGGCGGTTACCGGATCGGTCATGATGGTAGCTGGATTGGAATTGATAAGGGATACTTCAATTCCTTCTTCTTTAAGGGAGCGAGCGGCTTGAGAGCCGGAATAATCGAATTCGCAGGCTTGTCCGATGATGATGGGACCGGAACCAATGATGAGGACCGATTTGATCGAGAGATCTTTTGGCATGAAAAAAAAGTTTTGCAAAGATAGTACGAAAATCGGGTTCGGGAAGAGGGGAATTTGGGTAAATGGTGGGAGATTATCCCAATTCACCCAACACCCGTTCAATCATGCTTCGCACAACGTTTTCGGGGTTGGGATGAAACGTTCCCAATTGCCGATTGGCTAAAATGGCACTGAAACTCGCTGCTCGATGACCCATCAATTTGGAAAGTCCTAGAATTCCAGATGTTTCCATTTCAAAATTGGTAATTCTTCGGTCGTTCCAGCTGAATTGCGCCATCTCTTGCAGGAAGTTTTTGGTTCGCGTTGGCGCCATCATTTGCCGGCCTTGAGGCGCGTAAAATCCATTGCAGGTGACCGTAATGCCGGTAACATCTGCCAGATTTCTCCAATTTTCATGATTTAACGATGCTTCCACCGCATAAGGCAAGGCCACACCGCTTAAGCTATCGACCTGAATTGAAAAGGCCGCCGCCAACGATTCTTCTTGAACATCGGCCTCCCAATCGTAAAAATTCATCAACCCTTCGGTGCCAATGGCAAATTCGGAAAACACCAAGGTGCCCACCGGCAACGTCTCGTTCACGCTTCCGCTGGTTCCCAACCGAATGATGCGAAGCGATTTGCGCTGAGCCCGCTCCTCATTCACCAAGACATCCAATTCGTTCAAAACGATATCGATGTTATCGGTGCCGATGCCGGTGGAAACAACGGCTAAATCGGTAGTGCCAATGCGGCCGAGGTGGGTATGAAACTCACGTGCGTGGATGCGATCGGAAACCTGATCGAATAAGGCACTAACCTTGGGAACCCGCTCCGGATCTCCTACCAATAAAATGGTATCGGGAACTTGGTGCGGGTGAAGATGAAGGTGGTAAATGCTCCCATCCTCATTCAAAATTTTTTCGGAAGGGGCGAAACTCACTTCAATTTCTCGATAAAGTACCTCGAAATCTTATCCATCAAGTGCACCCGATCAGGTCCCGTTACGTTGTGGGCATGCCCCGGATAAACGTAATAATCGACCTGTTTTCCTTCTTCAACCGATTTTTTCAAGTAGTTCAAACTGTGCTGCCAAACCACCACATCGTCTTGGGTTCCGTGGATCATCAATAAATCTCCTTGAAGATTTTTCACGTAATTGATCAAGTTGTTGGATTTGTATCCTTCCGGATTTTCCTTGGGGCTATCCATGTAACGCTCGGTGTACATCACTTCGTACCATTCCCAATTGATCACCGGTCCACCGGCAACGCCCACCTGGAACGTACCCGGGAAACGGGTCATCAAGCCGGTCGTCATGAATCCGCCGAAACTCCATCCGTGCACGCCCATTTTGGTGGTATCGATGTACGGAAGGGATTTGAGGTAAGCCACCCCTTGAAGCTGATCGGCCATTTCGGCCGACCCTAACTGACGGAAGGTGGCTTGCTCGAAGTCTTTTCCTCGATTGGCCGCTCCACGGTTTTCCATGGAAAAAACAATGAATCCCTGCTGAGTCATGTAGTCGTACCAAAGGTTGCCGGAAGCAGGGTAGCTGTTTTTCAACAGTTGCAAGTGCGGCCCTCCGTAGAGATAAACGATGACTGGGTATTTTTTGGCAGAATCGAAATTGGCGGGGAGCATCAACTTGGCAGGAAGTTCAAACTTTCCGTCGGCCGACTTCAACTTCAGCAATTGAACGTTGGCCGTTTTTATGTTGGCTAATTTATCGGCACTGCGCAACAGTTCTTTCAAGACCTTTCCATTCAAATCAAGGACTGAAACCACCATGGGATCTTTCATGGAGTTGAATTGATCGATGAGGTACTTGCCCGAATGGGAAAATTGGATGGCATGAGTTCCAGAAGGGAGTTTGGTGGCCGACATCCTTCCATCCAAAGAAACTTTGTGAGCGAAGGTGCTGAGGTAATCGCCTTGGTTATCTGTGATGTAGAAATGTTTGCCCATTGCATCGAATCCGATGAACGAAAGCACTTCCCAAGGACCTTTAGTGAGTTGCTTGATGAGTTGACCGGCAGCATCGTGCAAGTAACAATGGGAGTAACCGTCCTGCCGGCTCAATCGAATGAATTGCCCTTTTCCATTGGGCACGAAATGAATTTCGTGCAGAGGTTCAGAATATTTTTCATCTTTTTCTTCCAGCAATGTGCGGATAAATTTTCCGTCAGCCGCTTCGTATTGATTCAGTTTCTGGTGATTTTGTTCGCGATTAAGTTTGAAGATGTACACGAATTTTTCGGAAGGATCCCAGCTGATGTTGGTGAGGTAATGCTCGTCGGGATTGCCCGTTTGCACCCGGATTTCTTTTCCGGTTGAAGCATCTACAACCAGGAGGGAAACGCGGTGGGAAGGCTGACCGGCCATGGGGTATTTCACCTGTTGAACGGTAGCGGGGGTGGTGCTCCAATTGGGAACGGGATAATCGGCCACAGGCGACTCGTCCATGGAATAATAAGCGAGAAATCGCCCGTTTGGCGACCAGAACAATCCTTTTTCGATTCCGAATTCATTTCGGTGAACGGATTGTCCGTTGGTCATTTGCGGATTTCCCACGGTCCATTTCTGGCCAGCTTTGGTTTCGATGTGAACGATTTTGTCTTTCACGTAGGCGATGGATCCGTTGGAAGCGGTTTCAAGGTGTTCCGCATCGGCTGGAGTGGAGGCGACCAGCAAAACGTTGTTGTTGATGCGGGTGAATTGGTAACGTTGAAGGCCTTTGGAAAATTCGAAGGCGTCAGCATTAATCCAGGTGATGGGAGGAATGGAGGCGAGGGCATCTTTCCCGGTGAATTTTCCGGCTTCGTTGATTTTTTTGAGGGTGGTTACCAAGTTCTTTTTGAAAGAAGGAACTTCGGTGAGGGTGATGATCCAGCCGGAGTCGGTTTTTTCGGTTTGGGAGAAAGCGTCCATTCCTTTGATCCACTGCAAGTTGCGCAGGTTATCGGGCCGGTATTTGTCGCGCAGGCCGAGAACGGCGTCGCGGATACTGAGTTGTTCTTGGGCGTGCAAGGATGCGCCGAGGAGGAGCGCGATGAAAAGGATAAAGTTCTTCATTTTGTAAAAATAAGGTAAAGGGATGAATGCAGGGGCGGAAAACTTTTGAAGGTGGCGGTAGTTGTTTAGTTTTGTGATGTCATGGAAGAGCAACCAGGTAAGAAAGGATTTCGAGGATGGCTTAAGCGATTGGGCTGGGTTGGGTTTTTCTTCTTTTTAATCAAGGGGATTTTGTGGTTGGTATTGGGGAAAGGTTTGTTGGAGATGATTCTGTGAGTGGGGATTTTAGAATAGTGAAGTTCAAATAATCAAAGTTTTCATTTTTTTGAATCAACTTTGGAAACAAGGCTTAATGAATGGTTTGCCATTCAGCAACCTTTCGGATTCCTGCAGAATCTAAAACTCAGCCATGATGTTGATCCCCGTTAAATTCTATTTTCTGCAATTTTTTTTGGTCCCCAATTCATCTCAAAACACAAAGTCCCACCGAAGTGGGACCTTGAAAAACACACAACTACGACCAACATAAATCAAGAATGAATTCCAAGCTGGACATCGATTGTTGTATAGACAACTGAAGGGTGTAAAATGTTGCAAACACACCCATTCTTTTTTCATTCTTTTTACCTTTGATGCATGAACATGTACCAGGCCTATCTCCATTGCAACCAACGCGTATTTACCGATAGTCGAAACCCCATCCCCGGCGCCCTTTTCGTGGCCCTTCAGGGAGAGCGATTTGATGCCAATGCATTTGTTCTCGATGTTCTTCAACAAGGCGCCGGAATGGCCCTCACCTCCCGCGAAGATCTCAAAAATCATCCCCAATGCGTATGGGTGGCCGATACCACCATCGCCCTCCAAGACCTTGCCCGCGAACATCGCCAACACCTGAACATTCCCGTGGTCGGCATCGCGGGATCCAACGGAAAAACCACCACCAAAGAACTCGTAACGGCCGTTCTTCAACAGCGTTTCCGCGTTCATTCCACTCCCGGCAATTTCAATAACCACATCGGCTTGCCGCTAACCATCCTCTCAACACCTCCTCAAACCGAAATTTTGGTGCTCGAAATGGGCTCCAACCATCCCGGTGAACTTCAAGTTCTCTGCGAAATCGGACGCCCAACTTCCGGACTCCTCACTTCCCTCGGGAAAGAACACCTCGAAGGATTCGGTTCGTTTGAAGCCGTGGTAGAAGAGGAAGGAGCTTTGTTCGATTACCTCAATGTGCACCAAGGAACCAAGTTTGTTTTGAAAGATGATGCCCTGCTCGCCGGGCGTTCCGGGAACGATTCCAACGCATTTTTTTATGGAACTTCCGAGGATTGCGACGTTATTGGTGAATTCATTGCCGCCGATCCTACCGTGCGATTCCGATGGAATTTCTCCCTCCCTCCCGATCCCAACGATCCAGAAGTTATTTCCCAACTCATCGGCCATTACAATTTTTACAACCTTTTGGCGGCTGCAACGGTTGGCAAATATTACGGAGTGAATTTTGGAATGATGGAAAAGGCACTCTCGGGATATTCTCCTTCCAATAACCGAAGTCAATACCTCGAAAAAGAGGGCGTTCATTTGCTGCTTGACGCCTACAATGCCAATCCTTCCAGCATGGAACTCGCCCTTGATAACTTCGAGAAAAACATCCAATCCGACCTGAAAATTGTTGTTTTGGGCGATATGTTGGAGTTGGGGCCGCACGAAGAAGCCGAACACTACTCCATCGTTGAAAAAGTGAAACGCATGAATTTTTCCGAGGTGTGGCTTGTGGGTCCTGCTATGCTGAAACAACAACCCAACTTTGGCCCGAATATGTTCGGATTTGAAAACGTGGCCGCCCTGCGCTCTTCCAAAAAATTAACCGATTACACCGGCGGCTGGATGCTGTTCAAAGGCTCCCGAGGAATTGCTGTAGAAAAATTTCTGGACGAAGCTTGATGCCCGGATTCCTCGAAATCATTTCGGTTCTGCTCAACCTGGCATCGGTTTTTTTCGCCCGGAAAGCCAACATTTGGGCGTACCCCACCGGATTCCTGGGCGTATCCATCCAAGCCTACCTCTGCTTTGCCGATTGGGGACTGTTTGCCGATGGCAGCATCAACATCTACTTCGCACTCATGAGCATTTGGGGATGGTGGATGTGGGGAAAACCCGAAAAAGAAGTTTCCATCCATTCCTGGACTCTGAAAGAAAAGCAACTTTCATGGGGTTTATTTTTCGGATTTTTCATCCTTTTCTATGTCATCCTTCAACGGTTCACCACCAGCACCGTTCCACTGGCTGATGCCTTGGTTTCGGCGGCTTCCGTTAGTGCAATGGTCCTGATGGCCAAAAAAGCGACCGAGCAATGGATTTGGTGGATCGCACTGGACTTGATTTCTATTCCCCTTTACGCCTACAAAGGAGCTCCTTTCGTGGCCATCCAGTTTGCTATTTTTACCCTTCTCGCTTTCAGCGGATGGAAAAAGTGGAAGACCCTGCAATAATCCGCCGTTCCGTTTTACTTTTCCAACGGTTTCTCCCTAAATTCTCCCTATTTTTGCAATAACTTTTACAACTATGTGGTACAAAAATATCCTTGAAGCCATTGGCAACACTCCCATGATTCAACTGAATAAAGTGGTTGAAGATATCCCAGCAACCGTTTTAGCCAAGGTCGAATACTTCAATCCCGGTCAATCGGTGAAAGATCGCATGGCGTTGAAAATGATCGAGGATGCCGAGGCCGCCGGCTTGTTGAAACCAGGTAGTACCATCATCGAAGGAACTTCCGGAAATACAGGAATGGGTTTGGCCCTCGCTGCCATCGTAAAAGGATATCGATTGATTTGTACGATGAACGACAAACAATCCAAGGAAAAAATGGACATTCTTCGTGCCGTAGGAGCCGAGGTGATCGTTTGTCCAACCAACGTTGGTCCAGAGCATCCCGATTCTTATTACTCTGTAGCCAAACGCCTCAACAAAGAAATTCCTAATTCCTATTATCCCAATCAGTACGATAACTTATCCAATTGGAAAGCCCATTACGAAACTACCGGCCCTGAAATTTGGGAACAAACCGAAGGGAAAATTACCCATTTTGTGGTTGGCGTTGGAACGGGTGGAACCATCAGTGGGGTAGGTAAGTACCTGAAAGAAAAAAATCCGAACATCAAAATTTGGGGCATCGATACCTATGGTTCCGTATTCAAAAAGTACAAGGAAACAGGAATTTTCGATGAAAATGAAATTTACAGTTACATCACCGAAGGCATTGGAGAAGATATTCTTCCAGCCAACGTTGATTTCGATACAATTGATCATTTCGAGAAAGTAACCGATAAAGACGGCGCACTCATGACCCGCGAAATCGCCAAGAAAGAAGGTTTGTTCCTTGGATATTCTTGCGGTTCTGCCTTTCAAGGTCTCCGTCAAATGAAAGATCAATTGACCAAGGACGATGTCGTGGTGGTTCTTTTCCACGATCACGGAAGTCGTTACGTTGGAAAAGTGTACAACGATGATTGGATGCGCGAGCGTGGATTTTTAACGCCAACCCGTGCGATCAATTTGATCGAAGGACATTTGAATTTGCCGTTGGTAACAGCGCATCCTCACGATCGCCTCAGCACGGCCTTGAACAACATGACCAAGCACGGCATTTCTCAAATCCCGGTGATGGAGAACGATCGCTGCGTGGGAGTTTTGGATGAAGCTTCGTTGTTTTCTTCCATCATTGCCGATACTTCAACGACCTTAAAAAGGGTGGATGAAGTGATGGGCGCGGCCCTTCCTCAAGTAGAAGGAAATGCTACGGTAGAAGAAGTGGCAGAAAAAATGAAATCGGCACCAGCGGTATTGATGTCAGACCATCATGGAAAGCTCCACATCATTACTAAGCAAGATTTAATCGCTTCCATCCGTAAGTAATTCGGTGAAACACCGCATCGTTTCATTGGTTCCTTCCCTCACCGAATGGTTGGTGGCTCTGGGTTTGGAGGAAGAGTTGGTGGGAATCACCACATTTTGTGTGCATCCTCCTTCGTTACTTCAAGAAAAAATCAAGGTAGGAGGAACGAAAAACCCGAACATCGACCGAATTCGATCCTTGAATTCTACGGTGGTGATCATGAACAAAGAAGAAAATCGGGAAGAGGATGCCAAAGCGATTTCTGAGTTCTCCAAAGTGTTCGTCACTGAAATATCATCGGTGGAAGAAGCGTTCTCGGAAATGCGTCGTTTAGCCCAATTTTTTGAGAAATCGGAAGTCCGGGCCAACGAACTCGAATCCCTTTGGGAGCAACTGTCGAAGCCCGGTAATGGAGAATCGGTGTTGTACCTCATCTGGAAGAAACCATGGATGGGCGCCGGAGGCGACACGTACATCAGCTCGGTGTTAAATCGTTTAGGGTATTCCAACGTTCTTCAAGATTGGGATCGTTATCCCGAAATCTCCATCGATTTTATGGGAAAAATCTTCCCGAAACGCGTTTTTCTTTCCAGTGAACCTTATCCGTTTTCAGAAAAACACTTTGCCGAAGTGGAGGCCATGTTTCCTTGGTCGAAGGTCGAGTTGGTGGATGGAGAAAAATTCAGTTGGTACGGAGAACGCATGAAGTGGGTAGAGGAGTTGTTGTAATTTTGCATTGATCATGGATAAAAAAGACATAACCGAGGCCCAATTGCGGGGCGAAAATTCGTTGGTTGGCCATTTGGGCATCGAATATTTGGATTTAACCCCCGGCTTCATCGTAGCCCGCATGCCCGTTGATCATCGAACCATGCAGCCGTTCGGTCGTTTGCACGGAGGCGCATCCATGGCGTTGGCCGAAACCATCGGATCTTTGGGTTCTTATTTGTTGGTGAAAGACGAAGGTAAATTGGCCGTCGGATTAGAAATCAACGCCAACCACATTCGAGCTGCTCGTAGTGGATGGGTTACTGGAACCGGAATTTTACTGCATCGTGGGCGAATCACCCACATTTGGGAAATTAAAATTCACGACGAAGAACAACAGCTGGTGTGCATTTCCCGTTTTACCGTAGCCATCATCGAAACAAAATGAAAAATTTCCTCGGATATCGCCCCCACGGACAGCGTTCCCAATGGTACACGTGGCCAGATGGGGCCGAACTGCGGTTGAATCGGTGGGAAGATATTCCCCAAGATCCTGGGTTTGTTTATGCACCGTTTGAACCGAGTGAAGGCTGCCCCATCATTTGGATTTCCTCCAAAAACCTAGTTCCCATGGCTCCTCAGCAAGCAGAAATTCAGGGGAATGCACAAAGCCAAGGAGGAATTGAATCCATGTCCGATTTTGTTGAAAGGGTGGAGTCGATCAAGGAAATGTGTTCGAATGGGAAATTTCAAAAATTGGTGGTCTCTCGGGTGGTAGAAATGAACAAAGTTCCCGAAATTGGTTTGTTTGACCGGTTGTGCGAGCAATATCCGCGAGCCAACGTGTGTTGGTTCCAAAGTAAAATTTCAGGAAGTTGGGTTACAGCTTCTCCCGAATTACTGCTGCACCGCCGAGGCATTCGTTTCGAAACCATGGCGTTGGCGGGAACCCGAGTAGCCGGAACTCAAGGAAATTGGGGAGCCAAAGAATTGAAAGAACAACATTTGGTAACGGCCTATTTGCTGGACCGACTTACCCGATTGCAAGCCAAAGAAATGGAAGTTTTTGGCCCCGTGACCGATAATGCCGGAAACATTGAGCACCTCAAAACAACGTTACTCGGAAAAACCGATGGTTCAACCTTGGAAATGATTCAGGCGCTTCATCCTACTCCAGCCGTTTGCGGCTATCCTTCTAAGGAAGCGCACGCTTTTTTAGAGCAACAAGAGAAGTCTTTCAGGAGGTATTACAGCGGATTTTTTGGTTGGATGGATCCCATGGCAGAATCGGAGTTGTTCGTTAACCTTCGATGCATGGAAGTTCAAGAAAAGAAATGTCGATTGCACGTTGGCTGCGGTATTTTGTCGGATTCCGACGCCGAGGCCGAATATCGGGAAACGGAAATGAAAGCAGCTACGTTAGGAAAAATGATATAAAAAAAAATCCCGCCACTTGGCGGGATTTTTTTTTAGTCTGCTCGTCGAACATTCACGGCATTTAAGCCTTTTCGACCATCTTGGACCTCGAAGGTTACCAAGTCATTGTCTTGAATTTCTTCCTTGCAGCCAGAAACGTGTACAAACACTTCTGGGCCGTTGTCTTCTTTAATAAATCCAAATCCCTTGGAATGATTAAAAAACTTTACTGTACCTGTTTTCATTAAAAAAATAATTATTGAGTAGGTCTGAGAAAGAACTAATTTAATTTCCCTCTTCTATTCGTGTCAAAGGTACACCCAAAACCGAATAATTGCACTATTTCTTTAAAATTAATAATGCAACGTTCTCAACGTGGTGGGTATGAGGGAATAAATCCACCGGTTGCAATTCAACGACCTCATATTTTTGAGCCAAAAGTTCCAAATCTCGGGCCTGGGTAGCAGGATTACAACTCACATAAACCACTTTTTCGGCTTCGATTTCAAGGATCTTGTTAACCACGTCCACGTGCATGCCCGTTCTCGGTGGATCGGTAATCAAAACATCGGGCTTTCCGTGGGTAGCAAGAAATTCGTCGTTCAAAACGTCTTTCATGTCACCAGCGAAAAAACTGCCGTGCTCGATGCCGTTCAATGCAGCATTTTTCCATGCATCGTCAACGGCATCTTGAACGTATTCAACCCCAACGAACCGCTTCGCTTCCTTGCTCAAGAAAATCCCAATCGATCCCGTTCCTCCATAAAGGTCATAAATCACCTCTTTCCCCGTTAATCCCGCCATCCGTTTTACCACTTCATACAGCACTTCCGCTTGGCTGGTATTCGTTTGGAAGAAACTTTTCGGACTAATCCGAAATCGAAAATCTCCCAATGTTTCTTCAATGTAATCTTTCCCAGCATAAACCTGCACCGGTTGATCGTCGTAACTGTCGTTCATCTTTTCATTGATGATGTACAACAACGAATCAATTTTTGGAAATTTAGATTCAAGAGCCTTCATGACTTTCTCAATGTTCTCGGGTTGATTTTCACCAAAGACCACCATCACCATCCATTCACCCAATCGGGTATTGCGAATCATCACATTTCGTAAAAAGCCCTGATGGGCACGAATATCGTGATACGTTAGTTCGTTCTCCTGAGCAAAGTTGTGCAGAAACAAACGAATCTCATCAGCAAAGGCATCTTGCAAATGACATTTTTCAATGTGTACCACCGAATCAAATCGACCAGGAACGTGGAAACCTACGGAAGGAGCGCTTTTGGCCAAATAAATCGCTTGCTGAACAGCATCGCTTTGATCTTCTTCTCCTGAAAAACCAGACTTGATCTCTTTCAACATATCGTCTGTTAGCCAACGTCCAGGGGCAAAGGTGTACACCATTTTGTTGCGGTAATTCCACACGTGTTCTGGACCCATTAACGGATTCGACGTGGGAAGAGTGAGCCCCGAAATTCGGGTTAAAACGTCGTTAACTTGTTTTTCTTTGGCAGCCTTTTGGGCCGAATAGTCCATGTGCTGCCATTTGCATCCGCCGCAAACTCCGAAATGTTGGCACACCGGAGTGGTGCGGTTGGGTGAAGGTGTAACCAATTCGGTAACCTTACCTTCCAGCATTTTTTTCTTTACTCCTACAATTCGCACATTCACTACATCTCCTGGGGCGGTGTAGGGTACGAAAACTACTTGACCTTCGGAACGACCAACGCCGCGCCCATCGCTCGCAGCATCAATGATTTCCAAATTTTGGATGGGCGGATGGGTTTTGCGGGATCTTCTCACAGCGAATGTTTTTGGATGAAGGGTAAAAATAGGGATGAAAATTCTTGAGGTGCATCGGCATGAACCCAGTGGCCAGCCTGAGGAATGGTTTTCAATTCCGCTTGGGGGAAACGCTCCAGAATGAGCGGCCAGTCGGAATCTTTCACGTAATCGCTTTTTCCGCCTCGCAAAAACAAGGTTGGGCCATCGAAGGTCCCCTCGGCAGGAATTCCTTCCCCGATGGAATCAACCGTTGTTAAAAAAACAGGCAAATTCAATCTCCAAGCAAATTGTTTGTGCTCGTTTCGGGTAAGGCTTTTCAATAAAAACTGACGAATCCCAAAATCGGGGATGGCGGTTGAAAGAGCTTGATCAACGTCCGTTCTACTATTCATGCTCTCCAAATCGAGGTCGGCCATGGCGCGTAAATACACTTTTTGGTGGTCGAGCTGATTTCGGAAAATCGACATGTCGATCAATGCAAGCGATTGGAGCGAATTTCCGTATTGGAGGGCATAGTACATGCTGGTTTTCGCTCCCATGGAGTGTCCCATCAAATGGAAATGGGTTAATCCCAAATGATCCACCAATTCCTTGAGATCGATGGCCATGGCTGGATAATCGAAGGTATCCGATTGAAAACTGTGGCCATGGTTTCGGGCATCGGGAAGAATGATGCGGTAGTGCTGACTCCAATGACGAGCAAGTGTGATCCAATTATCGCCGGTTCCAAACAAACCGTGGAGAATCACCAACGTTTCAGATGAACCGTTGGCAGCAGGAATGTCGTTGTAAAAAAGCATGCGGTTAAACCGTCATGATGTCTTTTTCCTTTTCTACCAATAATTCATCCACGCGTGTGATGTGTTTATCGGTGATGTTTTGCACTTTGGTTTCGGCATCTTTGGCCATGTCTTCAGGCAAACCATCTTTTTGGAGGTCTTTGATTCCAGCATTCACATCTCGGCGAATGTTGCGAATGGAAACTTTGGCATTTTCGCCTTCGCCTTTGGTTTTCTTCACCAACTCGCGGCGGCGTTCTTCGGTCAATGGCGGGACGGTAAGACGAATGATGATTCCATCGTTGGTGGGAGCAAGGCCTAGGTTGGCATTAATAATTCCACGTTCAATGGCCGAAATCACCGATTTTTCCCAAGGTTGGATGATGATGGTTCGAGCATCGGGTGTATTCACGTTGGCAACCTGATTCAGGGGGGTAGGAGCACCGTAGTAGTCTACCATTACGCCTTCCAACATCGCAGTGGATGCTTTTCCGGCGCGAATTTTTCCCAATTCATAACTCAAGTGAGCCAAGGCTTTTTCCATGCTCTCCTTGGTTTCATCCAAATAAATCTGTACTTCTTCGTTCATGTTGAATTATTTTACGAGGGTTCCAATGTTTTCCCCTTGAACCACTTTCAGTAAATTTTTGGGGCTATTCATATCGAAAACAATGATGGGGAGTTGGTTTTCCTGACACAGGGTAAAGGCGGTCATGTCCATCACGTTCAATTTCTTTTCGTAAGCTTCGGTGAAGCTGAGGGTTTCGTACTTGGTAGCAGAAGGATCTTTCTCGGGATCGGCGGTGTAGATACCATCCACTCGGGTTCCTTTTAAAATAACCTCGGCTTGGATTTCGATGGCACGAAGGGAAGCGGCGGTATCGGTGGTGAAATAGGGGTTACCTGTTCCGGCTCCGAAGATCACTACTCGGCCTTTTTCCAAGTGGCGGATGGCACGGCGGCGAATGAACGGTTCTGCAATTTCTTCCATTTTAATGGCCGATTGCAAACGAGAGTAAACCCCGGCTTTTTCCAACGCAGCTTGAAGCGCCATTGAATTGATCATGGTGGCTAACATGCCCATGTAATCGCCTTGGGCGCGGTCCATTCCACCGGCTTCGGCTTGCACCCCACGGAAGATGTTTCCGCCGCCGATAACGATGGCAACTTCGCAACCCAGTTGGGTAATTTCTTTGATATCTTCGGCATATTGGGCGATACGATTGGAATCAATTCCGAATTGTTTGTCGCCCATCAGGGCTTCGCCAGAGAGTTTAACGAGAACGCGTTTGTATTTCATTTCAGTGCAAAGATAGGTTTTTACGGCTTATTCAGTGCCTTTGATGCGCACGGTTTCAATAATTTCTGGTCCCAAATGCGATTCCAAAATTTTCAAGTAACTCTTGGTGGCGGTAAATCCAAAACCACTGTCGAAAAATGCGCTAAATGCCAAATTCCAATCGCTCTTTTTGGGGAAGATAAATCCAAAAAACTCTTCACCCATTTCGCCTGTACGTTGAATCTTCAAGAAAGCATCTTTGTTTTTCTGAAGGTAATTCCAGTACGTTACAGCATCTACATAACCGAAGAAGGTAGGATCCGAAGAAATCACTTTGAGAATATCATCAGGATTGTTGAGGTAAGTTACTCGAAGATCTTTCAGGGTTTCTTTTTTGAGTGCTTCGAGGGCCTTTTCGTGTAAGGAACCTTGAATGGTTACCGCTTGAAGGTTAGCGAAAGTGGCTTTGATTTCAGTGGAATAAACCAAGGAAGGAATTTCTCCTGAGGTGATGAGCATGGAACGATTGCGAAGATAGGGAGCAGAAAAATTCACAAATTTGCTTCTTTTTTCATTGATGGAAACCGTTGCAGCTCCAATAGCTCCATTCTTCCCACCAGTAATTCGGTTGAATACCAAATCAAAACTTGGAAGGTCGAAGTAACGGTATTCAATGGTGACTCCCTTTTCCTTTTTGGCCCACTCAGCAAAAGCTTGCAACAAATCGTACTCTAAACCAGCCAATTTCCCCTCTTCATTTTGGTAGAAAAACGGTGGATTGGAAAGGTAGGCCACATCAACCCGTGCAGTTTTCGTTTTCAAGGCTTCGGCCCATGAAACATTGGTTTGTGTCCAGGCTGGAAAGAAGGATAATAGGGATAGTAAAAGGAGAGGGGTTCTTTTCATCTTAAAGATTTTTGTAGGGATAATAAACAAATCCGGCATCGTTGTTCACCACTACAAACACGCAAATATGCGTTTCTGGGTCCTTAAATTGCCCCTTAAATTCATCCAATTTGGAACGGGCAACAATTCCTTTTTTTACGAATTCTTCTAAAGCAGAAATGTTGATGGACCATTGGGTGTACAAGGTTTTGTGATCCAAAACCTGACTTCCGAGTTTGATGCCTCCAAACTGGTAAGCGACGAAAATGGGGTATTTTGAAATGCCCGCATCGAGCACTTCTCTTGAAAAACCGATGAGGTAATCGTTGTAATAATCGAGATCTTTTTTTAGACTCACCAGAACGGGGTTGTCTTCTATTTTCTTGGGGGCTTGAAAATCAGACGGATTCATGGTGCAAAGGTACAACCATTACTTCTTTTTTGAGTTCTTTTTCACCTCCTTGATGAGGTAATCTACCGAGGCTTCGTTGCTTTTGATGTTCCAGAAATTACCGCCTCCTTTTTTCGCAAGTTTACGAAGAAATTCAACGGCTTCGGCATCGGTCCCAAACGCAACGACCGAGAGAGGAATCCCACTTTCGGCTTTCTGAGCAACCATTTGGTAGATTTGTTCTTCGGAAAGATCCGGGTTGTTGAAAATACCGTCGGTTGCGAGGATGATTTGGTTGTTTCCACCTTGGATGTATTTCGACTCGGCGTAGCGATAGGCCGTTTCCAACGCTTGTTGTCCGTAGGTTCGGCCGCTGCATCCCAACGAATCGATGTGCTTCAAGATGGAATCTTTTAAATTGGCAGGCGTAGGTGGAACCAAAACCCCAACGGAAGTTGAATAAACGATCACCGAAATGTTATCCACGTCGCGCAGCACATCGAACAACCGATGCATGGCTTTTTTCATCACCGGAAGCTTGTGGTTGGAACCCATGGAGGCCGAAACATCAAGCAAGAAAACAATGTTGTTGGGAACAAATTTCTCGGTTGATAGCACACCTGTGTCCTTTTTTGAAACAAGTGGAAGTTGTTTTTGGACGGGTTTGGGTTGAGTTGTTGTTATCGGGGTGCTTTCGGGTAATATTTTCGTTAACTCGAAAAGCACCGTATCGTTTCCAGGACCAATGGTTTTGGTTTTGTAGGAAGATTCGTAACCTTCTTTTTCGACTTTCCATTGGTACGTTTCCGGAAGCATTTCTGTAACACTGCTTCCTTTTTTGTTGGTTTCCAAAATTTTAAGCGCATATCCTTCTCCTTCCACGGTAATTTTGGCCATTTCAATGGGCCAACGGCTGAGGGTTTCAACCACTTTTATTTTTACGGAAAGGGGTTTGATGGTTGAGGAGGAAAGGGGAGTTGCCGTTTCAGGAGTTAGGGGTAAGGTATTGATGGGCTCATCTTTCATCAATTGAATGGTGATGAGTTCGGCTTTTTCCGAGACTTCTTGTGGAATTTCGTAGCCCGAATACCCATCTCTTTCAACCTGCATGCGGTAATTGCCCGCATAAACGGTTTGAGAAACGGTTCCATTTTGAGGGGTACGTAAAAAGGCGTACCTATTTTTTTCATTCTGAAGAACAATCTTGGCGTCTTTCAGAGGGAGCTTCGTCTTGGCATCTACCACAATGGCTTGAAATTTCACCGGACGTTTTCCCTGTTGAAGTTGAGGTTGAATGCTTTGGGGTGTTGCTTTGGGCGTTTCTACCTGAATGGAATTGGTTGTGGTGGAAGTCCATTCGGTATTAAGAACCGTTTCGGTGGTATCGGAATTTTTTTGAGAGGTTGGGAGCAAAGCGATAGCATATTCGGTTTTGCCTGTTTTGGTAACCCAAATGCGCCCATTTCGTGGGTGGTAGCCATTGGCTTGAACAGATAGTCCATGGGCGCCCAAACTCAAGTCCTTCCGAAATTTTCCCTGATTGGTTTGAAAGGGAGTTTTTCCTTTGGGACCATGGTTAATTTCTCCTGAAACTTGGGCTACCGGATTTTTAGTTAAACTGTCGTAGAATGAAAAAGTGATGGTTTTTGGGGTAAGATTTTCCATGGGAGGTTGGGAAAATTCGGGGCATTGCATGAGGGCATTCTGTCCTAAATTTTCAATTTCTCCTTGAATGGTAAGCGAAAACGGTTTGGATTGGGTTGATAAATAAATTTGAAAATCGCGTTTGAATTTCCCGGGTTTTTGGGTGTAGTAATAAACGAGCAAGGTTCCTGTTTCACCGGGAGCAATTTCTTCTTGCTCGAACCGCATCAACAGGTCTTCTTGGGCAAAAGTAGGAAGGAAGAAGAACGAATTTTTTCCGGTGTTTTTAAATAGAAATTGAGCGGGTTGGTTTTCCCATTGTTGAATTTTTCCAAAATCGAAGGAAGATGCATTGAGTTTCACCGATTGTGAGAAAGCAATGGTGGTGAAAATCAATAAAAAAAACAGCAACAAATACTTCGGTTTCATGGGATTTTCCGTTGGTGTAAATGTACAAACGAACCTTTGTTTTCTTGGTGCGTTTCTTTGCAGTTCCTTAACCCCATTTAACATGAAAACGATTATTTTTTGCCTATCCTTTTTTTGGCTTGTTGCTTGCGATGCCCAACCGCAAAAGAGTACTGATAAAAGTTCAAAAGTTCCTTCTTCGGTTGGAAAGATGGATTCTTCTGATGCGTATTGGCGCAAAACGTTGTCGCCAGAAGCCTATGCCATATTGCGCCAACGGGCCACCGAGCGACCCCACACGGGAACTTACGATCAGTTGTGGGACAAAGGGGTTTATCAATGTTTGGGTTGCGGGTTGCCTTTGTTTTACAGCAACACCAAGTTCGACGCCGGATGCGGGTGGCCCAGTTTCTTCCAAGCCATCGATTCAACCCGAATTCGTTATTTGAACGATTTCGAATTGGGATACCCTAGAACTGAAATTCGTTGTGCTCGTTGCGATGGACATTTGGGGCACGTTTTCAACGATGGACCGCCTCCAACGGGTTTGCGTTTTTGCCTCAATTCAGGGGCTTTGAAATTCATTCCTAAGCATAAGGATGAATAAATCTACCTTCCAAAGGCCTTCATTTGAGCCACAGAACCATTGAAAACATTCAAATCGGCTAAATGTGGAATCCCAGGAATTCGTGCTATGTGGCTATGTTGCCAAATAACCCATTTTCGTCCATCGGATAAACGAGGTTGGGAAGTAAATGCAACAATCCAAATCGGATTCTCTTTAAAATCTCCTTTGATGATTCGATTGTAGGTACTGATGTTGGAATAAATGATGGGATTTCTGCCGTAATGTTTTTTTAGTCGAACAATCATGGCTTTGAGTTCCCTTTTGATGGATTTGGTGGGGAGGGTTTTCGCGTAGTAATTTCCCCATTCTTCAACATCCACCACTGGAGGAAAATCTTTGTTCGTTAGCCGAACATTTTCGATAAAATTTTCGGCTTGTTTTACTCCGGAAATATGGAATTTAAAAAAATGGTAGGCACCCATTCGGAGTTTAGTTTTTTTACCTTTCTCCCAATTTCGATTGAATTTGGGGTCGATGTACCAACTTCCTTCAGTTGCTTTAACGAAAGCGAAGTGAAATCCTTTGCTGGCTTTTTCCCATTGAATGCTTCCAGAATGGGCCGAAACATCAAATCCGCGAGCTGGGTATTTTTTTTTAGAGGCATGAACCTGTTGAGCCCCTAAAAAGAGGGGAAAACAGATCAATAGAAAAAGGAAGCCAACGATTTTCATCAATAAAAAAGCCATCCGGTACCGGATGGCTCATCAATCTTTTAAGAAGATTATTTCTTTTTGCAGCAAGATTTTTCGCCTTCTTTTGCCTTATTGCAAGAAGCTTTTTCAGTTTCTTTGCAGCAAGATTTTTTCTTAGCGTCTTTCTTTTCAGTTTTTACTTTATCAACCAATGTTGAAGCAGTAGTTGTGCCAGCAGCGAAAAACATCGCAAGAGCAGCAATAGCGAATACCTTTTTCATAATTTTTTGTTTTGTAATCGTAAAACTAAACAATCTCTTTTAAGGTTGCAAGTAAAAAAATTATTCACGAACACCTTGATCGAGCGCTTCGTACCATTCTGTTCCGTATTTGCGGATCAAGGGATCTTTGAGGAATTGATAAACGGGTACTTGAAGCGATTCTCCCAAAGTACAAGCTGCAGAACAAATGTCCCAACGATGATAATTCAAGGCATCACCCATTTTGGTTTTGGTAATTCGAATGGGGTACAAATGGCATGAAATGGGTTTGTTGTAGGCAATAGCTCCGTCTTTGTAGGCATGTTCAATGGCACACTTTAACGTTCCATCTTCATCTCTTTTCACGAAAACGCAATCTTTCCCGTTGACCGTGGTGGTTACCGGTTCCAGGTCAATATCCTCTTCCCAGAATCCATCCTTTTCCAATACTGCCAAACCAGCTTCTGACATGTAGGGTTTAATTTGTTCAAGATGATTTTGGTAGAAATCAACTTCTTCTGCTTCTAATGGTGCCCCGTAATCGCCTTCTTCGCAGCAAGCGCCTTTGCATTTATTCAAATCGCATACAAATGCTTTTTCAATTACATCGTCAGAAACTAAAACGTCATCAACAAGTATCATAAGCCAAAAATAAAAAGAGCCGGCTGAAACCGGCTCTTGATTGTATCCTTTATTCGATCAATAGAATTTGTAGCGGTTGTCTTCTACTTTTCCTTCTTTCAAAGTTTCAAGCACTCGATTCTTCGCTTGACCTTGTAAAACTCCGTTCAACGACTCACGCGCCATTTTAAGATCTTGCTCTGGGCCATCGATAAAGCTTTCAACTTTGGTGTAGTAAACACCGCTTTCGCCAATAACAGGGCCGAGGAAAGTGTTGGCTTTGCTACCGAAAATTTTCCCAACCAAGGTTAGCTCACGAGCACCAATGGTAGGCAAAAATGCATTTACGAAAACAATGTCGTTCACCTGCTTCACATCTGTTGCTAAGGCCATGGCCAAGCCATCGATGTTGTGTTTGTTGGAAGCTAAGGCTTTGTTCATTTTTTCAGAAAGGATTTCTCCTTTTTTCATGCGGATAACGAAAGGTTCCAATTCTTTCTTGATGTCTTCCAAAGCAGGAGTTCCTTTTTCTTTTACAGTAATAACTGCAGCAACAAGGTAGTTGTCTTTGGATTCAATAACAGGAAGAACTTCTCCTTTTTCGGCTTCAAACGCATCGCGTACACCTTTGCGGGTGTCGGGGAAGCCAGAAATGGTGCGATCGTTGATGCGCAATTCCATTTCGCGTGGAGCAAGTCCATCTTTTTCGATGGCTTTTTCAAACGCTTCCAAAGATTTATTCTTGGATTGGAATTGGTCTGCTTTGGTGTAAGCTTCGTCACGAGTTTTGTCGGAAGCAACCACGGTAAGAGCAATGGTTCCAACCTTAACGGATGGTACCATGTTTCCAACACTGGTAACTTGAATGATGTGCCATCCGAATGGAGACTCAACCAAACCAACTGATCCTTTGGAATTGCTGAAGCAATAGTCGTTGAAGGTTGGAACCATGGTTCCTTCGGTGAATTTACCCAAATCTCCACCGCGATCTTTCGAACCATCGGCGCTGAATTGAGCTGCCATTGCAGCAAATTTTGTGGTATCGCCCTTAACTACTCCGAGAACAGAATCAGCCAGTGCTTTTGCTTGATCGCGGTCACGCTTGATGGAAGGATCAGCATTTTGTGCGCCTGCGAAAGGAATCAAAATGTGACGTGCACCTACTGAATCGGGGCGAGAGCTACGTGCAAGAACTTTGGATACTTTCCAAATGTTTCCATCTTTATAAGGCCCAATAACCGTTTTCAAAGCAACTTTGGTTACGGTATCCTTGATCATTGGATTCACTTTGTCCAACGGGGTGAAGATGTTGAAAAATGGCTCTTCGCTTCCTTTGGTAAGGATGTACAAAGAATCGTCATCCGAAGACGCAAAACCTGCTGCTGCATCTTGAATGGCCGCTACAGTGGCTTGTTCGTCTTCAACAGATGGGGCAACACCAAACACAACGTACTTGATTTTACGAGCAGGCTCTTTTACTTCAAATTCGTTTTTGTGTTCGTTGTAATATTTCTCATAATCGGCATCGGTAACTTTTACCGAAGAGTCGTTGATGCTGTTGAAGTCCAAAAACACCATGCGGGTGTTGGCTCGACGATTGGTTTCAGCCATGTTTCTTTTCACATGAACGGTGGTAGCGTAAAGTCCACGAGAAACCAAGTCGTTGTACATTTCTTCTTCAGCACTCTTGTAAATGTATTTCTCGAAAGATGACCACTGATTTTTTACTTCAGGAGTTTGCTTATCTAAGTTTTTCAAGAAATCTACCACCTGAAGTTTACCAGTTTTAGGGTCGGTGAAGTTTTGTGCAATCATGGGATGCACATTTTTACCTTGAATTAAATCCCATTTTTCTTTTTGTCCGAGAGAAATGCCCAAAAGATCGTATTGCTCTTGGAAAAGTTTTTCCTTAATAATGTCGTTCCAGGTTTGGTCGTTAACCTGTCCACGTGCCATCTCATCCAATTCATTTTGGCGAGTATTGGCTTTGTAATTTTCTTCGCTTTCGCTCAAACGTGAACTGAAGTAATCAATGGAAATGGCTTCTCCATTAACTTCTCCAACGGTGTTTCCTCTACGATTTCCAAACAATCCGTTGGAACCGGCAAAGACATCCATGAACAAAAATGAAATGATCGCAAGGGCAATGATTCCGACTAGGATCCCTGCACGATTTCGAATCTTGGTAATAATCGACATAGCGAGTTTAATTTGTAAAAGGCAAAAATAGTTTTTAATGGCGCGGCTTCAAAATATTTTTTTGAAACCTACCAAATTTCAATGATTTAGATTAGTTGGCCGCAATCATTACGGGCATGATCAACATCAGCGTTTCTTCGTCGTTATTGCTTTCTCCTGGAAACATCAAACCTGGACGGCTGGGCATGCTCAATTCGAAAGAAATATCCGTGCTATCGATGTTATTCAACATGTCGATCAGGAATTTTGCATTGAAACCGATTTCCATATCTTGACCATCGTATTCCACCAGCATTTCTTCCACAGCGGCATTGTTGAAATCGTAATCTTCTGCCGAAATAACCAATTTATTTCCAGTGAGTTTTAAACGTACCTGATAGGTGGTTTTGTTGGAATAAATGGAGCTACGACGCAAGGCGTTCAAAAATTCGGTGCGATTCGCGCGAAGTTTATTGGGATTGTTGGTTGGGATAACCGCGTTATAATCGGGATATTTCTGGTCGATTAAACGGCAGATCAACGTCGTTTCGTCGAAACTAAAAAACACATTGGTTTTGTTGTATTCCACTTTTACTTCGGTATTGTTGGAAGGAAGAGCAGATTTCAACAAATTAACTGCTTTTTTAGGAACGATAAACGAACCAGCTTCTGGAATTGCGAGGTTTTTAATTTTGTGAAGAACCAATTTGTGAGCATCGGTACCAACCACATTCATGCCGGTTTCGTGAAGTTCCACAAACAAACCGGTCATCGCCAATCGTAGTTCGTCGTTTCCAACAGCAAATAGGGAAGTGGCGAGAGCTTTCAACAACCGCTCGGCGGGTACGGTGAAAACAATCGGTTGAGATACTTCAGGAATCTTCGGAAAATCATCACCATTTTCGCCTGAAAGTTTGTATTTGCCTTTGTCAGTAGATAGTTCAATGGCGAAATTTTCGGTATTCACTTGAAAGCGGATGGGTTGCTCTGGAGTGGTTTTTAAAGTTTCCAACAAAATTTTTGAAGGAACAGCAACAACACCGTCTTCCTTGCCTTCAACAGCCAAAGAGGTGGTCATCGAAGTGTTTAAATCGGTCGTAGAAATGGTTAATTTCCCACCTTTTACCTCGAACAAGAAGTTTTCCAAAATAGGAAGAACTGCATTGGTGTTGATTACGCCTGAAACGGATTGAAGGTGTTTCAGTAATGCGGTGCTAGAGACTACAAAATTCATGGTTTGCTTTTCTTATTGGAGTACAAATTTATCAAAAAATTTGGCTAAATCTTCAACAAAATTTTCCAACCCTTTTTATCGTTGAATCGCCACCTTTTTCACCCATTTCTTCCCATCGGTTTCCAAAGTGATCAAGAAAATTCCATTCGGAATAACCGAGGGAATTTCCCATTCTGATGTTTGGTTTCCTTTGAGAAAAAGAAGTTCCTGATGAATCATCTGACCGCTCATCCCCAATATGCTCACCTTTAGCGTTGATGGTTGTGTAGCGTTCAGTTGTACAGATCCACTTCCATTGCTCGTGTTCCAAATCATCGAAATTCCCAAATCGTTGGAAACAATGCGTTGAATTGGGCTGAAAGAGAATGATCCATCAAAATCAACCATCTTTAAGCGGTAAAATGTGGTTTCCCAATGGGTTGATGGAACCGTGGTAGAATAGTTAGATGCCTTCCCTTTTCCTGTTACAACTCCCACAACATGAAAGTCAACCCCATTGGCCGATTGTTCTACTTCATACCGGTGGAAGTTTGTTTCATCGGCCGATTCCCAGGATAGGAAATGGGTTTCTCCCGATTCTTTGGCCGAAAATTGAATTAATTTCACCGGAAGGGAATTCCCTCCGATGCTGCCCAAGCGAAACGGGCTAAATTGGGAAACGGTATCGGAAATAATCCATCCTTCCGATCCGGTAGAGGAAAATTGAGTATTCCCTTTGTCTTCCCAAATTGCACCATTAAAGTGGGCAACCCGCAAATTAGAAGGATTTTGAATGAATTCCGGACCTAAATTACAAAGGCTGCTGCTGTCCCAACGCAATGTAATTTGTACCGCCGTTGCATTTCCGAAATCATCGGTTTCATCGATGTTCCAACTTTCGCAAGGATTAACCGAAGTTAATGGCGTTTGCATGGAAGCAAATGGAATAACGGTTGGAAAGCTATTTTTTTCGTAACTCACCCGAAAAGCATCGTTTTGGTGATCGGGGGCCGAAATGCTGAGGTATTTAGTACCGGTTGCGAAAGATCCTATGGGGAAAGTAAAGGCACTATTCCCAATTTTCTTAAACCAACCGTTTGTAAAATAAGATCCACCTGTTGATTCAAATTTGCCCAAATTCCCAAGCGTAATGGTGTTGGTAGATTGTTCGACGTTACCGCTGAGGATCAGAGAATCACGAACAAACAAATTCTTGGAGGAAGTGGTGGTTTTTCCTTGCACCAAGGTAGTTAATGAAGCCACAGTATCGGGAAATTCATTCCCCAATTGAGCGTTATTGGCATTGGTTTCGTAAACGAAATTCACGGAATTTCCGTAATTTTTAACCCCAGTGACCTGAATTTGTCCGGTTGCCGACAATCCGTTGGTATGTGCAAATCGGAAGGTGGAGCCATTCATGAAGTTCACGGAACCGTTTCCAGAAATGATTTCAAACGCATCCATTTTGAATCGCACTTGAGGAGAAACGCTAAGGGTTCCATTCAATCCAAATGAACCGTTTACCCAAACGTTTCCATCGGGGTTTTGGCCATTGGCATTCAGTTCAATGTTGAAATAATTGATGGTGCGATTTTGACCGTCTTTCCCACGAATTTTTTGTTCGGTGCCCGTAGCGTTGCTGCCGTACCATTCAATGGTTCCGCCGGTGAGAAGGTAGGCTGCTCCCGAAGCGGTGGCGGTTAGTTCGGGCGTGGTTGTTCCGCTTAATTTGGAGATACGCAAACGCCCGCTCACCATGGTTAGCCCACCCGGGCCGGTGATGCCCATGTTTTCAATATCTAAAATGGCGCCTCCAGAAATGGACAAATTGGAATTGACCACGATGGCGCTGCTAATGGTTTTCCGATCGATTCCTAGGGAGTTGCTTCCAGAAATAGCTACGTTGAAATAATCGCGACCACCACGCAATACCTGAGGCCCATTTCCCAATAGCTCCACGGTACCGCCATTCATTGAATAATTGCCAGAAAGTTGAGGGATTCGCAAAGCTGTATCAATGAAAGATGAAGAGAAAACTCCACCGGTCATGGTTAATGTTCCAGATCCTGAAAGGGTAGAACCTTGGGTTTCAACAAAAGTCCCTTGTTTGATGAAAAAGGAGTCGGTTTGATTCAATGATGCTGACAGTTGAACCGTTTGGGAAACGGAATCTTTATCAACGATGATCTTTTTATTTCCACCTGAAACCCCATTTCCTGTAAATTGAGGAGAAGCATTTCCGGAATAAATTAACCGAGCTGCAGATTGAATGCTGCGCACACTTACTTGAACATTTCCGGTTGATCCAGAGGTGTTGATGCCATCCAAAGAAGTGATTTTCGCACTTCCGCCAGTTTTCAACAAGAAGGTTCCAGAACCGGTGAGGTTTTGGTTGTTAAAATTGAAAACACCACCGTCTTGAATATCCAAGGTATCGCTGCTGATTGAAAATGAAAGAGCATTTCCAACCAATTTTACGGTTTGCCCATTCGGAACTTCGATGCGGTAATTGTTACCTACAGGAATAGACATATTGATTTCGTGGAGATTGGAACCGCTGAAGGTAATCTTCGATCCGCCATCGGTAGAAGTTAATGCACCAGAAGTTCCAATGATGTTTCCTTGAACCTCTAGGGTTGGTAAACAAGCGGATGCACTTCCTTGATTGAGATTAAATGTGCCGCCTTGAAGAACTAAATTCCCTTTGATGGTAAGTTTAGGAAATCCGCCATTCGTTGAAGCAAAGGCACTGAATTGACCAGAATTAGCGATCAAATTTCCACCAATTTCCACCGTTAAGTTTGAATTGGCTAGGCAGAAATTATTTCCACCAGATTGGGTATTGGAGGTTAAGTTTCCAGAGGTAACCTTAAGCACTCCGGTTCCCCCAGCAAATACAGAAAAAATGGAACTGGGTTGTCCATTGAAGGTTAAATGACCAAAGTATGTTCCATCTGAATTAAGTGAAATTTGCGAGGGATTTTCAATCAATCGCTTTGAAGATCCACTTCCGCCGTAATTCCAATTGGAAACAATGACTTCAGAACCGGTTTGAAATTGTTCCACCCCTCTCCAAATGTTGGAGGTATTCAAAGCATTGGCATCGTTGATGATCATTTTTCCACCTGAAGAAATCAATAAGGTGTCGGTAGCGTTGGTGGGACCAAAGGAAGCCGAAAGAACTTCAAGGGATCCGGCAGAATCAATAACTATTTTCCGGGCTGAAGCCGAGGCATTAACATTGATTTTTCCACCTGCTTGAACTGTCATTTCAGAAGAAGTACTATTGTGGTTTACGTTTAAAATGCCTCCCTTTTCAACAATAAATTTTACGGAATTTCCAAAAGAAGCCGATGTCGAAAGGGTGTTACGAACATAAATGGTTTGGCTGGTGCTGGCCGAAGGGGCTGTTGTACTTACCCAAGCACTACCGTTGAACTGCTCCCAACCACTTCCCGAAGGAAAACTACTGCTTCCCGAATTGGAAGTTCGGTAAGAATTGGTTGGAAAGGTTGAAACTTGAAAGGAATTAGAAACGACTGAACCATACCCCGACATGGTAGCTGTTATGGTAATATTTGATTGACTCGCCGTAAATCGGATGTTTTCAAAGGTTGCCGTTCCAGCAATTAAATTCCTAGATTTTGAACTGGAATCCATGGTGCCGGTAGACGAAATCGAAACGATGCCGAGGCCATCCAAATCAAGATTCCCCTCTACATCCATGGTAGAAACTTTGGGTTGAGGAGTCATGGCTACATTGATTCCCGCCCCCAGAGGCTGTTGTGTCCAGGCCAACTGTGTAGCGGTAACCTCAATTCGATTTCGGTTATTCAAAGTACTGCTTGAAACCTGAGTGAAAGCGGCCAACTGCGATCCCGCTGAAGAAACCAACACGTCGTTGGCCGACAAACTAAATCCAAGTTGAACATTATCGATCACTTTGTTCCAAAACGAAACCCGAAGGGTAATGTCGTAGGAACCATTGTCGGCAGCGGAAATATTCAACGACGAAAAGGTGATGGTATTCCCCGTTGAATCAACCACGCCCGCACCCGAAATAATGGAGTTCCCGTTCGACAAAACGGCGCCTCTCAATTGATTGAAGTTGTTCCCCCGAAAAACCAATTGCTGAATCGTGGTAGGATTGGCATCGGCATCGCTCGAACTTCCGCCATCGCGAAGGGTAACCCTGTAAACGGCAATGCTTCCAGAAGTATTTGTGAAGGTGTTGGCTTGATACTGCAACGCATCAATATCTGAGGAATAGGTAAAAGTACTTGTACTAATCAAATCCGAAGTGGAACTTGGCGCCATCGGAGTGGTTGCGCTACTCGAAGGAATGGGTGAAGCAGTTCGGTAATTATTGGTACTTGCTGTACCGTTTCCATTGAAAGGAACCAAAATAAAATGATGCGTGGTTTGATCGGCTAATCCCGAAATTGTAACCGACGTTGCCGTGGTATTGGTTATCAAAGCAGCAACGATGGCGTCTCCAACCGTTTGTCCAACGGTGTAGGCTTGGCCATCGGTTGGAATAAATGTTGGCAGACTTCCTGCTTTTCTGAGGATTAAATATCCATTCGCATTGCTTAAAGAACTCAATGAAGAAAAAGACAATTGAATGGAATTAAAAGAAGAAGCGGTTGCTGAAAAAGTGGTGGGATAACCCCCAGGCTCCAAGGCGAGGGTCGTAAAATTAAGTGATGCTGGATTATTTAGTTGATAACAAGTCCCATTATTCTCATAAACCCTTAACTGATAGGATGTTTGGGGGGATAATCCAGTTGCTGAAACAGAATTTCCACTGCCACTCAACACCACATAATTCCCGCTTCCCAATAAATCTCCTGAGCCATAATTCGCATTGCCTGAATAAGCGTTTCCATTGGAAGGCGCAAGTGCCGTTTGTCCAACCGTGGACAATACTGCGATATTCGAACTTCCATTTCCGCGCGACCAAGCAAGATTTGCTGAAGCGGTTGAAATAGATGTTCCGGTGGCATTACTAGCATTTGTTGTTGGGGCAGAACAAGCCGAGGTAACACGAACGGTAACCTGATCAAACAATGCATTTTGTGTTCCTGCTGAAGAACCTTGCCAATATCCACCTACATAAGGTAGTGCAACCGAAGTATGAGTGGAATTAGTGGCTGTACCCTGACTCGTCAACGCAACCGAATCGGGGTTTTTAAACCCGGTGGAGCCGTCGTTCCGCAAAAACAATTCCCACTGCTGCGTGGTAGGGTTGTAAGTTACTTTGGTAGATAAGTAATCGGCACCAAAATCGCCATTGGCAACAATGATGGGAGTAAAGTTCACCAACCCGCTGGTGAAACGAACCAGTTTTACGCTATCCGTTGAGCCAGATTGTCCCAAAATTACCGCATAACCTTTAGCGGTAGAAAGGGTAGGGTTGGTGGTGTCACAACCTAAGATGAATGCTACACCATATGAACCACTCCCGAAACCTGATGGGTCGGATCGGATTTGACGAAAATTGAAAACCCACTCCACCGGACCCGTATTTTGAGAGATGGTGTTTTTGTAGGTGTTCCCCGAAAAATCGGTCGTGGAATTCACAAACGAAAAGGCCCAGCCACTCGCATTCCCAGAACCAGAGGCATCGTTCGTAACATCCAAAAATCCACCGTTGATTCGTGCACCAAAATCAACCCCCGAACGGTTTATTTTCCAAACACTGCCAGCGGCAATAGGGCTGCTTGTAGAAAAAGACCCACTTGAAGCTGGGGAAGAGAAATTTTCCTGAAAAACGGTGGTTTGGGCATGAGAAAGAAAGCCCGTTATTATCATAAGAAAACATCCTAAAATTAATCGTGCCATGTGAGTATGATTTTCGTCGACACAAAGTAACAAATAAAATTTTGGGTAATGTTTAACTTTTTATTGATTTTGCTTTTTTTAGCTGAATATATTCTAAATTTTGGAGTGGTTAACACCTGTTTTTTTCGGAAAAGTAGCGTAACTTTGCAGCATGACAGACCGCCAAATTATTTTTTCAATGACCGGTGTTTCCAAAACATTAAGTACCGGAAAAACCATTTTAAAAGACATCTATTTATCGTTTTACTACGGTGCAAAAATTGGAGTACTCGGACTAAACGGTTCGGGAAAATCCACCCTTCTAAAAATCATCGCTGGGGAAGACAAAAATTACTCCGGAGATGTGGTTTTTAATCAAAATTTTAAAATCGGTTACCTTCATCAAGAACCCAAACTTGATGAGTCGAAAACCGTCATGGAAATCGTGAAAGAAGGTGTTCAACATTTTGTTGATACCTTAACCGAATACGATGAAATCAATGAAAAATTTGGTTTGCCTGAATATTATGAGGATGGAGACAAAATGGATCAATTGCTTCGCCGCCAAGGAGAACTTCAAGACGTTATTGATGGAAATAACCTGTGGGAGTTGGATAACCGTTTGGAAAAAGCCATGGATGCTCTTCGTTGCCCAGCACCAGAAACACCCATTGCAATCCTATCGGGTGGAGAACGCCGCCGTGTAGCGCTTTGTCGCCTTCTTTTAAGTAATCCCGATATCTTGTTGCTGGATGAGCCTACCAACCACTTGGATGCAGAGAGCGTGCATTGGTTGGAGCAGTTTTTGGCTAGTTTCCCCGGAACCGTTATTGCAGTTACCCACGATCGTTACTTTTTGGATAACGTTGCAGGCTGGATCTTGGAGTTGGACCGCGGTGAAGGAATTCCTTATCAAGGGAATTACACATCTTGGTTGGAACAAAAAATGAAGCGTTTGGCTCAAGAAGAAAAACAAGAATCAAAACGCCAAAAAGCTCTTGAGCGAGAATTGGAGTGGGTAAGAATGGCACCCAAAGCCCGTCAAGCCAAATCCAAAGCCCGTTTGTCGGCCTACGATAAAATGGCCTCAGAAGAGTCACGCGAAAAAGAACAAAAATTGGAATTGTATATTCCACCGGGTCCACGCTTGGGCGATGTAGTTTTGCAATTTGATGGAGTTTCAAAGAAGTACGGCGATCGTGTTTTGTTTGAAAACCTCAACTTCAATATTCCTAAAGGAGCAATTGTGGGAGTGGTCGGCCCCAATGGAATGGGGAAAACAACCCTTTTCAAAATGATCATGGATTTGGAAAATCCTGATTCAGGAGATATTACTCGCGGAGATACCGTTTCCATTTCCTACGTAGATCAATCACATAAAGATTTGGATACCGAAAAATCGGTTTACGATGTGGTAAGCCAAGGACTCGATAACGTAACCGTTGGAAATTTCGTGATGAACTCTCGCGCCTATTTGGGGCGTTTTAACTTCTCGGGGAACGACCAAAGTAAAAAGGTTGGCGTACTATCAGGCGGTGAGCGGAATCGTTTGCACCTTGCCATGACGCTTAAAGAAGGAGGGAATGTGTTGTTGCTGGATGAGCCCACCAACGATATTGACGTGAATACGCTTCGTGCTTTGGAAGAAGGAATTGAAAACTTCGCCGGTTGCGTTGTCGTTATTTCCCACGATCGATGGTTCATCGACCGCATCGCAACTCACATTTTGGCCTACGAAGGCGACGGGCAAGTTGTTTTCTTTGAAGGAAACTATTCCGATTACGAAGAATCGGCCAAAGAGAGAATGGGAGAATCTAAAAAATCTCGTTTCAAAAACATCAATTGATGAAGGTTTCACCACAATCACTCAAAAAGGCTGAGGATTTGTTGCAGCATTGCGGATTGAAAGTTCGGTACGAAAAAGGTACCTTTCAATCGGGCTACTGCATCATCCATCAATCCAAAGTGGTTGTGGTGAACAAATTTTTGCCCATCGAGGGAAAATTCAATTCCTTGCTTGAAATCTTCTTCCATTTGAATATTCCATTGGAAGAAATCCCCGAGGGTGATCGAAAATGGGTTGAACCGTTCAAACAATCCCAAATTTCTTTTTGATGGAACGGATTTCGGTGAAGACCGTTTTCTGGTTTCTCGTGATTTACCTCATTTCTTCTTTGTTGTGGTGGACGTTCGAGCATTTGCGTTCCAATGAAATGATGTTTGAACTTCAAAAAGAGCAACTTCAGTTGCAGTGGAAGTTCGAAATAGAAAATGGAAATCATCCATCTCCCCTTCTGTGGAAGGAAAAAGAAGTGGAAATAGAGGAACGGAGAATACGTAGAACCATCATGTTCATCACCGAAGGAGTGGTTTTCCTCGGATTTTTGTTGTGGGGAATTTTTCACCTCGCCAACAGTTTCGTACAAAGCATAGCCCTCAAAAGAAGGCAAAATAATTTTTTACTGAGTGTTACTCATGAATTCAAAACCCCACTTGCGGGAATTAAACTTCTCAATCAAACCCTGTTAAAAAGGGAATTACAACCCGATCTTCAGCGCGAATTGCTCCTCAAATCGAACCATGAAGTGGCTCGACTTTCTACTTTAATTGATCAGGTTTTGGAAGCTGCGCGCTTGGATGCTTCCTTTCAATTGGAAAAAGAGCGAATCAATTTAAGCACCATTGTGGCTGAAACCCTTGAAGGTTTCTCGGAAAGGTTTGCAGAAGGAGAATTCGAAATGGAGAAAAAGATTCAATCAGGAATTTTCATTTTTGGGAATGAAATGGCTATTCGATCCATTCTTTCTAATCTCCTTGATAATGCCATGAAATACAGTGGTGAGAAAAAATTTGTTGGAATTTCGCTGGAAACCATGGGAGATCATTGCTTGTTGAAGATTTTTGATGAAGGAATTGGTATTTCGGAAGAAGAAAAAGTTAAGTTGTTTCAAATGTTTTATCGAATTGGTTCTGAGGAAACTAGGTCTACTCAGGGCACCGGTTTGGGCTTGTACCTCGTTCATCGTTTGGTAAAATTTTTAGGAGGTTCTGTCGAAGTACGCAACAATTCACCAAAAGGAAGCATCTTTGAGATACGACTCCCTAAAGTCTGATCGATGCGCACCCGAATTTTATTAGTTGAAGACGAAACCACGCTACGCGAAACCATAAAACTTAACCTTGAATTGGAAGGGTACGTGGTTCGAGCGGCAGCCAACGCCGCGGAGGCGTTTCAGTGTTTTCAAGAGGAACGATTCAATCTCATTATTCTGGATGTGATGATGCCGGGAATGAGCGGATTGGATTTAAGTGAAAAAATACGACTTGAAAACAGGGAAATCCCCATCTTATTTCTATCTGCAAAAGGCACTGCTGAGGATCGGGTAAAAGGATTGAAAGCTGGCGGTAACGATTATTTAGCCAAACCCTTCAATTTGGAAGAACTTCTCCTTCGTGTTGGAATTTTGGTTCGTACTTCCCTTCAAGGACAAGAGAAAAAAGCCGAAATCCACGAATTTCACTTCGGATCTAATTTTGTGAATTTTCAAACGATGGAAGCCCAAACTTCCAATGGCCCTATTCAACTCACCAAACGGGAATCGAGATTACTTCAATTGCTGATAGATAAGAAAAATCAAGTGGTATCTCGAGAAGAAATTTTGGAAAAAGTTTGGGGATACGATGTTTTTCCGAGTACGCGTACCATCGATAATTTCATTCTAAGTTTCCGGAAATACTTTGAAGAAAATCCCAGAGAGCCCCAATTTTTTCATTCCGTTCGGGGCGTTGGTTACCGATTCAACGAGTAGTAAAAAGCTGTTCGAAACGCACAATAATCAATTTTTTGTGTTTATGCCGGTTTCGAAAGCTGCAAAATGGGCGCTGCCTTTATCCAGCATTCTTCATACTCTTCATCGGCATGACTCAAATAGGTAATGGCACCGCCTACGCCCATGCTCGCTTTTCCGGTTGCTCTTTCTACGACCAAACTTCGAATAACAACATTGAAATCGAAATCACCGTTGGGCTGGATGTAACCAATGCTTCCGCTGTACAATCCTCTCGAAAAATGTTCTACTTCATCAATGATTTCCATCACCCTTCTTTTGGGTGCACCGGTCATGCTTCCCATTGGAAAAGCATCGAGCAACAAATCCAATCCTTTGTTTTCATCCAATAAAATGCCTTTGACCGTACTGATCATTTGATGAACCCTTGGGAAGGTGTACACTTCTTTAAGTTGAGGAACTTCTACCGAACCAGGCTGGCAAAACTTGGCCAAATCGTTCCGCATCAAATCCACAATCATGATGTGTTCGGCGTTTTCTTTTTCACTTCCCTTTAGCTCGGCTACCAATTCTACATCGGAAGTTTCACACCTCCGACGTGTTCCTTTGATAGGTTGAGAAATCACTTGGCTGCCTTTTTTTTGCAAATACCTTTCTGGACTTGCGCCCAAAGCCCAAATCTCAGGCGTTTGGTAGAAATTGGCAAAAGGCATGAAGCTTCTTTCGTGCAAGGCATAAAAAAACGACCAAGGATTGAAATCCTTTTGAACTTGCCCCTGAAAAGGAAAACAATAATTCAATTCGTAACAAGCGCCATTCCGTATGAATTCTTGAATTCTTCGAAGATCGTTCAAGTAATTTTCTTTCGAAACTGCAGGAGAAAGCGAAAGCCAATCTTGGGAATAATCGGTCGATTTCCACGGTTGTTCTTGTAATGATTTCCCTTTAAGCACTTGAATGATGCCCTCTTTCTTCTGCACTACCCATTCTGCTTTGATCCATTGCTGAAGAGGGTAGTTGGGAGAAGGAAATTGAGTTGTTAATCCGTGAAAATTGTTCTTGAGGTCGTAACACAAATGTCCGAAATACCAATCGGGATTTTCTGTTACCGCTTTTTGAATGCTGGTATTTATTGGAGAATTCCCCGCTAAAAAAAGCCAATCTTGGGAATGGTAATCGATAGGTTGGGGGAAGGAAGATTCGGAAGATAAAAAAAACGATTGGTAGGGGAATTCTTTTGCTTGAATTTCAAAGGCCAACCAATCGTTTTTCCGAATTTCCATGGGCAATTATCGAAGGATGGTTTGTTCCCGATCGGGTCCTACAGAAACGATGGAAATGGGAACCCCCGTTTCTGCTTCTATAAAACGAATGTAATCGGTGAGTTCTTTAGGGAAATCCGACTCTTTTCGGATGGTGGTGAGGTCGCTTTTCCAACCGGATAGTTTGGTGTAAACGGGTTTTGCATCCTCCAAATACAATGGGATTTCGTTGGTGGTTAATTCCCCAACTTGGTATCCGGTACAAACCAAGATGTCCTCAAAAATGCTCAAAACATCGGCCTTCATCATGATGAGTTGGGTCACTCCGTTGATGCGAATGGCATACTTGAGAGCTGGAAGATCTAGCCAACCACAACGGCGTGCTCGGCCGGTGGTTGATCCAAATTCACGACCTTCTTTTCGCATGGCCTCGCCTACCTCGTCGTTCAATTCGGTAGGGAATGGACCGCTGCCCACTCGGGTGCAATAAGCTTTGAAAATGCCCATGACTTCCCCAATCCGATTGGGAGCAACACCCAAACCGGTGCAAGCACCTGCGGTAACGGTATTGGAAGAGGTTACAAAAGGGTAGGTCCCAAAGTCGATGTCTAGCATGGTGCCTTGAGCTCCTTCAGCCAAAACCGACTCGTTGTTTTTCAGTGCGGTGTCGATTTCCAAGGAGGAGTCGACCACGGGGAATTGCTTCAAAAAATGAACGGCATCCCACCAGGCGTTTTCGTTCAATTCGATGCTTGGAATTTCGTTGAACGCCTGCAAAAAATCGTGGTGTTTTTGCTTCAATCGATCGTAGCGCTCCTGCGCATCGGGTTGAAACAAATCTCCAAAACGCAATCCATTGCGCCCCGTTTTGTCCATGTAAGTTGGGCCAATGCCTTTCAGCGTAGAGCCAATTTTATCTTTCCCTTTTGCATGTTCTGAAGCAGCATCCAGCAAACGGTGGGTAGGTAAAATCAAATGAGCGCTGCGGGAGATGCGAAGTTTGGAGCGAACATCTACACCGGAGGCTTCCAGTTGGTTGATTTCTTTTTGAAGAATGATGGGATCGATCACCACGCCATTCCCGATAATGTTTAAGGTGTTATCCCTGAAAATTCCGCTTGGAATGGTGTGTAAAACGTATTTTTGTTGATTGAATTCCAGGGTGTGTCCGGCATTGGGCCCTCCCTGAAAGCGAGAAACAATTTTGTAATTGGGCGTAATAACGTCAACAATTTTTCCTTTTCCTTCGTCGCCCCATTGCAACCCGAGAAGTACGTCTACTTTTTTCATGAAATTATGAGTTCAGGGGTTCAATTCCCTGGTTTGATTTATTTTTATCGTAATGATCGCAAATGCCCGAATTCTGAAATGCTTGGCAACTGGCGTATAGGTTTAAGCTATGGTGTTTCACTTCCATTCCAAAGAGTTCGCCCATATCGTTTCTGGTTTCTTGGATGCGAGGGTCGCAAAATTCGGTTACCCGACTACAATCCAAACAAATCAAGTGGTCGTGTTGCTTAAAACCATAGGATCCTTCGAACTGCGCCATATTTTTACCAAATTGATGTTTGGTAAGCAAATCACAAGCAAGCAACAAATCCAAAGTGTTGTAAACAGTAGCTCGGGAAACCCGATAATTTCGGGCCTTCATTTTCTCGTACAAGCCTTCTACATCGAAATGTTCCTTCAACGAATAAATTTCATCGAGTATAGCAAAGCGTTCGGGAGTTTTTCGGTGCCCGTTTTCCTCTAAATATTGGGTGAAAATCTTTTTAACGGTATCTTTTACCGATTCAGACATGCATCTGGAATTGAACGTCAAAAGTACAAAAAAAATCCCACCACCAAGGGCAGGATATCATTGACTTTTCAACGAATGTGGAAAGTGACATTACAACCAAAGCATGAATGCTGCCATTGCAACCATGATGGAATCCTCGATGATGGTGACTTTGGTCATGGGAAGATTGAATACGGTACCCAAGCAGGCACAAACGATTTTCTTTTTGTTCATCACCGATTGCACCACGCCAATCAAGCCGGTACCCATGATGAGCAACGTAAGGGCGTGGGGTAACCAGGCCAAACCGGAAACGTGATGGGGGAAGAAATCGAATAAGTAGGTCATGCCGAGGCCCAGCTCCAAGAACGGATAGATCCACGCCCAACCGGGAATGGAGCGGGCTAAGGGGTCGTACATAGCGAAGCTGCGAACGAACCCAGGTAAATTTAGAAATTTAAAAAAGGAGAAAACGATGAAAAATCCGCCCATGAAGTACCCCATCACTTCCATTCCACTTTTTCCCCATCGAAGCCAGGGAAGGAGTGCGGTGAAAACCAGAAGGAATAGGGTAATGAGGATGAGCGGCCAAAAAGAGGTGGAAGGTTTTTCTTCGGTTTCAAAACTTTTAGAGGTGTTGCTGATTTCACCGGAACCTAATGGTGGGTGGATTTTGAATTTGGAAGGAATCCATTGATTCAGTTGTTCATGGGAAACTTGGTCATGGATAATTCCCAGCACGGGAGGCATGAGGGAGACTTGAACGTTATCCTTCCCCAGTTTTGGTGCCAACGCATTGTAGATGTCGTTCACGCAAGTCATGCAGGTCATTCCTGAAATGGGGTAGATGGTCATGGTGTTTTTTTGAGGAACGATGGTTGGGGGGAAATGGTTCTCAAAGGAAAGGAGGAAAAGTGGAATTTGGGAAAAGGTTTTGAATGAATGGTGGTCGGAGCCCTATTGATGGGTGGGTTTAACCTCTGTTGGGTTCAACACGTAGGTTGAACCCAACAGACAACAAAAAAGCCCCGACATTCGTCGGGGCTTTTTTGTTAGGTTTTGATCTGAATCGTTATACCATCAACAGCATGCGTGCGGGATCTTCCAAAAGCTCCTTCACGCGTACCAAGAAGCTCACGCTTTCTTTTCCGTCGATGATGCGGTGATCGTAACTCAAGGCCACGTACATGATGGGGCGAATTTCAACGTTTCCGTTGATGGCCACCGGGCGGTCAACGATGTTGTGCATGCCCAAAATAGCACTTTGAGGAGGGTTGATGATGGGCGTAGACAACATGGAACCGAAAACTCCTCCGTTGGTGATGGAGAACGTTCCACCGCTCATTTCGTCCATACTCAATTTTCCGTCGCGGGCGCGAAGCGCCAAACGCTTGATTTCTTTTTCGATTCCATCCAAGGAAAGATCTTCGGCATTGCGGATGACGGGAACCATCAATCCTTTTTCCGTACTTACCGCAATGCTTACATCGCAATAGCTGTGGTACCGAACTTCATCTCCATTGATCTGAGCATTCACGGCTGGGAATTCCTGCAAGGCCATGCAAACGGCTTTGGTGAAAAAGCTCATGAATCCCAATCCAATTTGGTGCTTTTCTTTGAATGCATCTTTGTATTTAGAGCGCAAATCCATCAAAGGCTTCATGTCTACCTCGTTAAAGGTGGTGAGCATGGCCGTTTCGTTTTTCACGGCTACCAATCGCTTGGCAATGGTTTGACGCAATTTGCTCATCTTCTCGTCGCGGGTGGTGCGCTCGCCAGAAGCGGCAGGTGCTGCTTCTGCTTTTGGAGCGGCCGCTGCGGGGGCCGGTTGGGCCTTCATGGCATCTTCTTTGGTGATGCGGCCATCGCGTCCGGAGCCGGAAACGGCGGAAGCATCCATTCCTTTTTCAGCTAGAATTTTGGAGGCTGCGGGGGAGGGCGAACCTTTGGCGTAACTGTCGGAAGCGGCAGCAGGAGCCGCAACAACGGCTTCTGGAGCTTTTTCAGCTACCGGCGCTGGAGCAGCCGAAGCTGCGGGAGCGGTGCCTTCTTCAATGGTGCAAAACAAATCGCCAATGTTAAGGTCGGCGCCTTCTTCAGCAACAATGTGCAAAATGCCCGATTTTTCGGCATTGAGCTCCATGGTCGCCTTGTCGGTTTCCACTTCGCACAACGCGTCGTCCATGTTTACAAATTCACCGTCTTTCTTCAACCAAGTAGCGATGCGTACCTCGGAAATTGACTCTCCCAAGGCGGGAATTTTCATTTCAAGTGCCATGACTTTTTACAAATTTGTGCAAAGATACATTTATTTTCCAGCTCTTCGGTGACTTCCATCGCCTTTTACGATGTTGTAAAACAAAACACCTAAAACAGCTACCCCAGCACAAACCAAGAGAATGCTATCGGTCAATAAATAGAGATACGAGAGTAATCCTAAACTTCCAAAAATGGTTAGAATTCCCAATAAAATTTTTTGATATTCCTTCAGTTTCATATCATTGGTATTGAAAAGTGATGTTTTGAATCAATTCGGGATGAAGGCTTTTTGCCACCGGACACGTTGTTCCGATGAGTTCAAGAATGGAGCGATGCTCCTCCGCAATAGAAGCCGGTAATTCCACAGCTACATCAATTTGAACAATTCTTCGAGGAGCCGTGCCCATGTGTTTGGTCACCGTGAGTTGAGTGCCATCCATGGAAATGCCTAAGGAATCTGCTTTGATGCCCATAACGGTAAGCATGCAAGAACCCAATCCCGTCGCCAACAAATCGGTCGGAGAAAACGCTTCTCCTTTTCCGTGGTTGTCGGTTGGAGCATCGGTAATGACTTCATTTCCACTTTGGAGATGGGTCATCACGGTTCGCAATTGTCCGGGGTAAAAAATGGTAGAGGTTGCCATAGTTAAGGATTTAATTTTTTGATGATGGAAGCATGTTCGGGAAAGGCTTCCAATAAATCGGTTTGTTCAAGGATTTCAAAGTCTTTAAAGTCGAAGCCCGGCGCTACTACGCAGCTTACCAAGGCCCAGCCTCCCGGCTCTTCCACTTCGGAGCCGAAAACGGTATTAGCTTCTACCCAACCTTGATAGGCATGATTCCCACCCAAAACCAGGGTTTGATGTCCGTTTTCTTGGTGAAGGGAGTGAACGGTGATGGGCGAACCTGCGTGAAAAAACCATAACTCATCGAAAGCGATGCGGTGGAATTTGGATGGGTTTCCGTGTTCGAGTAAAAAATAAATGGAAGTGGCGAAGGAACGAATACCACCGGTGGTAAGGCCCAAATCTTCAGCGGGTATTCCACCTTCAGATCGATACATTTCTCGGTAATACCCGCCTTCTGGATGCGGAAGTAAATCCAGTTTCTCAATCCAATATTCCATGCTTTGCATCATCCCTTGTTCATTTTTTCTTTTAATGCCATAATTTGATCGGTCGCCCGTTTGAACAACTTGTTTCGATGCCGCTCAGATACCCCACTGATCATGGTTGACTTGCGAATTAAACCATCCATCCATCGTTTTGTTTCTTCGTAAAATTTTCGGTGGGAGGTGCTGATGGAATTGAACGTATTCACGCTTTTAAAAACCATCTGCGTGGTGTGCATGTCGACCAAAATGGTATTGGTATTGATCATCAAATCACTCAAATACATTTCTAAATTGGGTTGTTGGTCGGCAGATTTCGAGTTTTTGCCGGCACAAGATTTTAGAAATTGTACGGTTTCTAGCAATTGATCGCACAATTGAACCCCAAATTGTGATTCTAACATATCGCTTTCCCAATAGTATTCAATTTGCCTCAAAGTAGAAGTAAAGGTGTCTTCTGGGTAAACTTCTATGCAATTGATTTGGCAATAAATCTCAAAGATCTTTCGGCAGGTTTCAACCAATTCTTTTTTGACCAAACCGGGCATGAAGTTTTTCTCTTGAAATCGAGCATCATCCAAAATGGATTTTTTCCAAAAGAAAAGTTTGAACTCGGTTAATTCAGGAAACATGAAATAGTAGAACAGGGGGATGTCTTCGGTAGCGTAAAATATTTTCCCTTTGCTTTGATGAATTGCTTGAAGCGCACCCAATACATTTTTGAGGTATTCCTCCGTATTGTTCTCTTCTTCCGAGAGCAAGGTGAAGTGGAATACAGCTTGGGAAGTAGTTTCTGGCCCTGAAATGTCAAGCGGGATGCGGAAGTGTTCGCAAATTTTCACGTACTCATCCATGGAAATAGCGGTTTCACAACGAAGGCGTCGGTAAGCACTGTCGTTGCTAACTTCCAATAAATCAGATAAAACATCCACCAATTTCTGATTGGTGGGGGTAGCTAACTTTAGTTTTTCTACAAACTGAAATTGTTTGGCAAATCGAACATCCATGACCAAATCTAACTTATTTTTTGCATTTTTTGCAATTTGCAATTTTATTTCTGGCGGTATTCGCAAAATGGGAAGACGAAATGGATCATGAATAATTGAATTTCACTGAAGAAAGGGGGAATCATCCCTGTTTTTTCTTTTTTTCCGAAGTATTGCTCTTCCTCCCAGACAAGTCCGTTTTTTTACTACAGAAGACTGATCCACCTTTGCAATATAAATTTTTAAATCATGAAAACAATTCAATCACTAACAAAAGGTATGGCCATTTGGGGAATGGTCTTACTCGGAACCACTCAAGTGGCAATGGCTCAACGAGCCGCCTTGGTGTCCATCGATTTAAGAGGAATGGGAGCTTTAGATTCCAGTATGATAGCTCAAATTGCTAGAACAGAGGCCTCGAAAATCGTTTCCTATGAAATGATGGATCGTTACGATATTGAGGAGATCCTTCGACAGAAGAGCACAACCAAAGATCCTTGCTACAGCAAAACGTGCTTGGTGGCCCAAGGAAAAATTTTAGGAGCGCAAATGATGTTAACGGGTACTGTTGAACGGTTGGGCAATAAAATTTCAGTGAATCTTCGTGAGATTTCCGTTAATGAAGACAAAATTACCCGCACCTACGTTGAGGAATTTTTGTACTTGCCTTCCGAAATGAACCGCATTTTTCGGGTTTCTTTCAACAGCATGTACGGAAAAACCGTAGATCCCGTTGAAATGAAAAGTTTAATCGATCCCACCTACTTGCCCGGGGGAAGTAATAACCCAGAGTCCATCATCCTTAAAACTTCCGGACCTCGATTTGGGTTTACCGGGTTTACAGGAAAAGCAGCAGAGTACATTCAACGTCCGAAAGTTGATGGAGGTTTAGAAGGAATTCCAGTGATGTTTCAATTTGGATATCAATTTGAGAAGCAGTACTTGAATGAAGGGAATTTTCAAGGATTGTTGGAGTTTATTCCTATGATTACCGGAGCCGATCAGGGCCAATTTATCCCATCTTTCTCTTTATTGAACGGTTTTAGAAGCCAAAAAAGTGGATTAGAAATCGCTTTCGGTCCATCGTTCTCTTTTAGCAAGGTGGCCGAGGGTTATTTCGATTCTACCGGCAACTGGAAATTCTCGTTCGCAGCTCCAACTCCATACAAATTGGAAGACCGTTTGGATTCCCGAGGAACAACTCGCCTCAATCCCAGTTTTATCATTGGGGTAGGGAAAACCTTCAAAAAGGGAAGAATGAACATGCCGGTAAATGCTTGGGTTCGCCCTTCCAAATCAAGCACCCAATTTGGAGTTAGTTGGGGTTTCAATGTTCAAAAATCAAAAGTTGACGCGGTAGACAATTTCCGATAACCTATTTAAGGTTCTAACTAACCATGAAAAAAAACCTGCAGATTCAGGTTTTGAGCCGCCTCCATTCGAGGCGGCTTTTTTTTGCTTTGATGTTGGAAGGTCGACTACAATTTCAGATTTCTTTGCTAATTTTCCCCCATGAAGAAATTTTGGTTTTCTACGCTGTTTTCCATCGGAATTTTCATTTTAAATGCACAACCAAATCGTTGGAACAACGGTCCGCGCGACGATCGTTCTACCTGGTTTGCCATTACCCATGCTACCCTTCAGGTTTCGCCTAAAGTTCAAATCAAGGATGCCACCTTGTTGATTCGAGATGGGAAAATTGTTGAAGTGGGAAAAGAAATTAAACTTCCCGCTGGTGTCGTTATTAAAGATGTGGCCGGTGCGATGGTTTATCCCGCTTTCATCGATGCGTGGAGCACCTATGGCGTTGAAGTTCCTTCAGGAGGCGCTTCCCGTGGGCGCGGCCAACAACTTGCGCCCGAGCGACCCGGCGCTTTCGCCGTAAACGATGCCATTCGTACCGATCAAAAAGCGGCTGATTTGTTTCGATTTCAATCCGATAAAGCCGAGCGCTTTCGAAAAATGGGTATTGGATTAACCGCAACGTTTGTGGAAGATGGAATTGCTCGCGGAACTTCGGCTGCAGTTTTTACCGGAAATGGAGAAGAAACCCAATTGCTTTTTCATCCTTCCGTTGGTCGACATTTTTCCCTCAACAAAGGTTCCTCCAAGGAAGATTACCCCGAATCGCTCATGGGACAAATCGCGTTGTTGCGCCAAACCCGTGCCGATGCTTTGTGGTACCAAAATACCAAACCCGCCTTCCGCGATTTGGCCTTGGAGGCATGGATTGCCACCGAAAATTTGACCGATTTTTTTGAAACCCGCGGAGAATACGATGCTTTGCGTTTAGCTGAATTGGCCAAAGAATGGAAAAGACCAGCCGTGATCAAAGCTCAAGGGAATGAATATCAATTCATGACGAGTTTGAAAAATTACCCGGGAAATACCTACATCCTTCCATTAACCTTTCCCGATGCAAAAGATGTTGAGCATCCTTTAGATGCTCAGAACGTTACGCTTAGCGAAATGAAACATTGGGAGTTGGCACCGTCCAATCCGGCCGCCTTCGCTAAAAATCAAATTCCGTTCGCATTCACCACCGCCGGTTTAAAACCCGGAGAAGATGTTTTTGCAGCGGTTCGTTTGGCCCTTCAATACGGACTTTCTTACGAGTCGGCCCTTTCGGCTTGGACCACCGTTCCTGCATCTATCTTGGGGTTACAATCCAGCATCGGAACGTTGGAAAAAGGAAAAATTGCTAGTTTCATGGTTGTTACCGATTCTCTTTTCTTAGAGAATTCGAAAATTCAAGAACTGTGGGTCAATGGAAAATCGTTTTCTTTAAATACCATCGATTCTTTGCTTCCAAAGGGTAAATACACCCTAAATTGGGGAAGTAAATCGTACAAAGCCGAGATCAATTCCGGCACATCGTTATCGGGGAAAATTTGGATGGATTCCACCTCAACCGATTTTTCTTGGCAACATTTTCAAGGAAACGTCAACGGAAGCGTTACGCTTCAGAAAAAATCGTTTCGATTGTACGGCTGGTTGAAGAACAACGGTTTGGAAGGGAAAGCCACCGCCGAGGATGGATCTGAAATCCCGTTTTCTTTGGTATGGAAAGAAGCCTCATCCTCCGATACTTCCACCAAAACTCGAAAATCTTTGGTGTCATTCAAAGACGCATCCCCTTCGTTTTTCCCACAAATGGGATGGGGTGCCACCAAGCCTTGGTCGGAGCAGCCGCAACTCACCGTAAGAATCAACAATGTGACCATTTGGAGCATGGGAAAAGATTCGGTTTTTGTAGGCGATGTCCTGATTCGCCAAGGTAAAATTGTTCGAGTAGGTCGATTGGGTGATGTGGAAGATGTTGAAATGGTGATCGATGGAACCGGAAAACACCTCACTCCTGGGTTGATCGACGAACATAGCCACATTGCCATTACCCGGGGCGTTAACGAAGGAACAAGAAACGTAACTTCGGAATGCGACATCGACGATGCCTTGGATTGTTCCGACATCAACATTTACCGCCAATTGTCGGGCGGGGTAACCACTTCCCATTTGTTGCACGGTTCGGCCAACCCCATTGGAGGTCAAACCGCGTTGATCAAGCTGCGTTGGGGGGCTACATCTCCCTTTGAATTGCGTTTTCAAGGCGCCGATCCCTTCATCAAGTTTGCTCTGGGAGAAAACGTGAAGCAAAGCAACTGGGGAATGAGTCCAAAAACCAGGTACCCTCAAAGTCGAATGGGCGTAGAACAAGTGTATTTTGATGCTTTTTCTCGCGCCAAAGAATACGAAGCTGCCCGCAAGAAATGGATGGCTAGTGGAAGTAAAAAAGAATTGGAGCCTCGACCCGATTACACCCTCGAAACCTTGGTTCGAATCCTCAATAACAAAGAATTCATCACCTGCCACTCCTACGTTCAAAGCGAAATCAATATGCTGATGCACGTGGCTGATTCGATCGGATTTAAAGTAAATACCTTCACCCACGTGTTGGAGGGCTACAAAGTTGCCAAAGAATTGAAAGCCCACGGCGCCTACGCTTCCACGTTTTCCGATTGGTGGGCGTACAAGTACGAAGTGGTGGATGCCATTCCGCATAACGCTGCCTTGTTAACCCAAGCAGGCGTGGTGACGTGCATCAATTCCGACGATGCTGAAATGGCCCGCCGATTGAACCAAGAAGCAGCGAAGACCATCAAGTACGGCGGGTTAACTCCCGTTCAGGCCTTGGCCACCGTAACCCTTAATCCAGCTAAAGCATTGCATATCGATGGAAAAGTAGGAAGCATTGAAGTGGGCAAAGATGCCGATTTGGTTCTTTGGAGCCACAATCCTTTGAGCATCGATACGAAAGTTGAGATGACGTTGGTGGATGGGAAAATGGCGTTTAACAAGCAGGAAGATGCCAAAAATCAAACGAGAATGCAAGCCGAACGTCAGCGATTGATATTGAAAATGCTTGAGGCGAAAAAAGGAGGAAAACCCACTTCCAAACCCGTGGTGAAGGAAAAGCGATTGTACCACTGCGATACGATTGGCGATTAATGAATCCGGTTTTGGTGGAGCAGTGGAGGGGGAATTTGGTTGAAACCCTTCACCGAGGGGCCGTTTGTGTGGCGGATGCCGAGGGAAACGTGGTGTTTTCAACGGGACACATCCACCAAAAAACGTATCCCCGCTCGGCCTTGAAATTCTTGCAGCACTTGGTGCTTTTGGAGAGCGGAGCGGCCGAACATTTTCAGTTTACCCTGGCAGAAATAGCCTTGATGGCCGGTTCCCATAACGGAGAATCCCATCATCTAGAAACAGCTCAATCCATCCTTCAAAAAATTGGTTTGGGCGAATCGCATTTTCAATGCGGCGCTCATCCTCCGTTTTGGCCAGCCGAGGCCGAGCGGTTTTTCCGACAGAATCGAACGGCCAATCAACTGTTCAACAATTGCTCGGGCAAACACGCCGGATTTTTGGCCGCTTGCATTTTCCTCGGTTATCCCCTTGAAAACTATTTAGATCCCGAACATCCGCTCCAACAAAAGATCTTGAAAAAAGTCATGGAATTTTGCACCATCAGCGAGGTTCCCCCCGTTGCTATCGATGGATGTTCTGCACCGATTTGGGGGTTGAGCGTTTACGAGCAAGCCGTAGGTTACGCTCAGTTGGTGCACCAAAGTGGGTTCGAGCATGCTACCGGGAAAGCCTGCCGTGTGTTGTTGGAGGCCGTTTCGGCCCATCCGGAAATGGTGGCAGGAACCGATCGCTACGACACCGAAATGATGCAGTTGTTGGGCGATCGGGTGGTGGGAAAGGTGGGAGCAGAAGGCATTTTCTGCCTGGGATTTCGACGTAAAAATTGGGGAGCCTGCATAAAAATCGACGATGGAAAAATGCTTCCTCAGTACCTCATCGCACAAGAATTATTGAATCATTTCGAGGAATTAACCGATTTTGAACGGACTGCATTGAAAAAATGGACCGATCTTCCTGTGGTAAATTGGAAAGGAATTCGTACGGGTGAACATCGTTCGAAGTTATCTTTGCCGCGTGAATAACATCTTGGATTTAAAGCCCGTTTTGCACGGCCCTTCGAAAAAATTTTTCATCACCACCCACCACAAACCCGACGGCGATGCCATGGGTTCTTCTTTGGGTTTGTACCATTATTTAAAGAAATTGGGGCATCAGCCCACGGTGGTTACCCCCAACGATTACGGATCCTTTCTCTTTTTCCTTCCCGGTGAAAAATCCGTTATCCAGTACGAATCCGATCCTCAGCAGGCTTTTTCGGCCTTGAAGGATTGCGATTACATCTTCTGTTTGGATTTTAATCGGCTTTCGAGAATCAATGAATTGGGCGATGCCGTTCGTGCCGCGCAGCAACCGAAAATCATGATTGATCACCATTTGGAGCCGGAAGATTTTGCGCAATTTCAATTGCACGACTCCAAGGCGGCCGCTACGGCGGAATTGATTTTTCAATTGATGGTGTTGATGGGCGATTTGCACCTGATGGATGCCGAAATTGGAACGTGTTTGTACACCGGAATCATGACCGATACCGGCTCCTTCCGATTTGCTTCTACTTCGGCGGAAATTCATCGAACCATTGCATTTTTGAAGGAATCTGGGGTAGATCATGTGAAAATTCACGAAGCCATTAACGACAGTTGGAGTTTCCGCAGATTACAATTTATGGGGTACGTTTTGGCGAATAAACTCCAATATCTTCCTGAAAAGAAAACGGCCTACATTACCATTACTGCCCAGGAATTGTTGGACTATGATGTTCAGACGGGAGATACCGAAGGGTTGGTGAATTATGCGTTGAGCATTGAAGGAGTGAAATTTGCGGCTCTGATGGTGGATCGTACCGTTATGGTGAAGATTAGTTTCCGAAGTAAAGGAACGGTTCCCGCGAATGAATTTTCGGCCATGCATTTTAAAGGGGGCGGACATTTAAACGCTGCTGGCGGGCAAAGTTCTGAATCCTTAGAAGTGACTGAAAGGCGTTTTTTAGAAGCATTGGAAAACTTTTACCCTCAAATCATTCGTGATGAAAAGCATTAACATTTGGTGGCTTATCGGAGCCCTTTTCTTGGGAAGTTGCGGCTCGAAAACGGAATCAGCAAGTCCAAAGGACGATGGATTTCGAGCCGATGAAAGTGGATATAAAATCAAGATTCATCGAAAAGGAAATGGGAAATCGCCCCAAGTGGGAGATTTAATTCAGTTGGTTTGGAAGCAGAGTTACCAAGATTCGGTGATGCGAAATGCAAACGAAGAATTAACCATTCAGATGACTAATCCCGAATTTCATGGGGATTTGTTTCAGGCCCTGTTGGGTTTGAAAGAGGGCGATAGTGCCAGCATTTTGGTTCCGGTAGATTCATTGCTTAACTCGGAGAAATACCGAAAAGCTGGCCTTTCAAAACTGTTTAAACCCAAAACCTTCATTCGAAACGAAGTTGTGATTCACCGCATTTACAACGAGGACCAATTGTTGGCCGATACCATGAAACTTCGGCATCCGGATGTAGCCATGGATCCCCAAGGGTTTTACGTGGTTTATTTGAAAAAAGGAAGTGGTCCATTTGCAAAAATGGGCAATAAAATCAAAGTGAAGCAAGTGGGAAGCATGTTGGATGGAACGTTGTTCTCTACTACCGATGCCGTTATTGCCAAAGATGGTGGCATTTTTAATCCGGCCATCGAGTACGGTCCCATCGAGTTGGAGGTGGGGAACAAAAATTACCCGCCCGGCTGGAATCGATTGTTTCCACTATTGCGGAAGGGCGATCGGGTGCAGGTGTATTTTCCCAGTTATTTGATGTTTGGACCGAAGGGTGAACCTTTTTACGGAGTTCCTCCATTCACCTCGGTCATCTACGAATTTGAAATTCTCGACTTACAATGAAGACTTTTTTTCTAGGAATGTGCGGCGCGCTGATGCTGTTCGGTTGCACTTCTTCGGTGCCTGAAAACGCTGAAAAAAAAGAAGAAACGCGTACGTTGAAAAACGGGGTGGTGATTCATTACGTTCACAAAGGAAGCGGTACGGCTGCCATTCCGGGGGAATTTGTTCAGATGGATTTGGAAGGCATGCTGAAAAAAGATTCTTCCATTTTCCGTTCCAGCCTTCAGCAGAAAAAAGAAATGATTTACCCCGTGGGGGAAGGCACCGTTTGCCAAGGCGTAGAATCGGCGTTGGAGGTGTTGGTTCCTGGGGATGAAGTGTGGTTGGAAGTGCCGGCATCGATGGGATTTGGAAGCATGGGCATTGGAGCGATTCCTCCCAATTCCGATTTGTTGTTTCACCTTTGGTTGCGTGAGGTGTACCGTCCGCAATCGCCGCCCAAATGGGATTTTTCTACGGCAAAAAAAGAGGATTTGCAACCGGGATTGGAGGTTTGGAAGGTGAAGGAAGGCATGTCTCCCTACGCCCGGCCTGGGAATACGGTCTTGTCGCACTTTGCCATTTACCGGGCGAAAGACAGCGTATTGCTGCGCACGAGTTACACGGATGGGCGGCCAGCAGCTTGGCAAGTTGGTATTGGGCAGTTCCCGCCCGGAGTGGAGGAAGTCCTAACGAAATGCGGAAAGGGCGGGAAATTCCGCGTTCGAGTTTCGGGAAAACAAACGTATCAAAAATCAGAGATGTCGGAAATTCCTTCCCAAATGCCCCTCATCATCGATATGGAAGTGTTGGGAATTAAATAAACATCCTGCATTAAGATCTGCTCTATTGTATTGGTTTACTGTATTGATGGGATGTGCAGAATAGCCAAGTGATCGGATTCGAAAAGGATCCGTTTCCCTCTTAGTGCATACAGCCCATGTAGATTTCCTTTTGAAGGATGTAGGCATGGGGAAATTTCTCCCTGAATTTGTTGAGGTATTCTTCGGCTTCGAGGGAAAACGAGAAAATTCCGGCCATTAACACCAAGTTTTTTTCACGACTTCGATCGTCGTACCATTGTTGGTATTCCAACGAAAGCGGATGCTTTTCGTCATCGGATCTTCGAGGATAATATTCGCCTCGGTAGATTTCGTCTTCCGACCATAGCGCAACGCCCCAGAGGTTTTTATCGGGATAGTACTGTTTCTCAAGAGTGTCGAATTCCAATTGAAAATCGGTTGCGGTTTTTTCGGCCAAGGAACGAAGAGCGTGGTAGTCGGTGCTGGAATCGAGGATGACCATGAATGCCGTTTGCATTTCTTCGTCGACGATGTCTTGTGCTGGGGGTTCAACAAGGTTGGAGTCGGTTTGAGTGGAATCGTTTTGGGATAATTTTTCAGATTTTTGATTCCGATTAGGGTTGCAGGAAAAGGCAAAAGCGAGCAGGATGAGGAGGGAGATTGCTTTCATTTTCGGTGTTTTTTGTAGCGGTATTTGTGGGTTTGGTAGTAATAACGAGACCGCATTCGGTTTTTGAGGGCATTGGGGCTGGTAGAAACCCGCTTCCGAAAATGTCCTTTTACGAATCGGCCGCTGCGGGTGATGTGGGGAGCTACATAGGAGCCGTATTCGTTGGATTCGCTGGAGTGGGTTTCGTCATTGGAACTTCTACCGTTGGAACGGAAAGAAGGCGATTCACCTTTGAGAAAACGGCTGTGTGGATTTTCTAGCCCTAGAAAATGATCGACGGCCCAACCTATGGGAAAGGCGATGATGTTCCCGAGCAGGAGCATCCATAGCCAGAAGCCGCATCCGTTTTTTCGTTTTGGTTTTGCGGGAGGTTCTGAATTCCAATTTGGCTGAGAAGGCGGATATGTATTTCCTTGGTATTCGTTGGGGTTCATTTCAAGAGGAAAATTACACTTTTTTGTTGGATGCTTTGCACCTTTGCAGGGGAATGCGAAAAATTAGTGAGATCAAGAATTTTGGACCCAAGATGGTGGCTTGGTTTACGGCTGCAGGTTTTGAGTCGGAGTCAGATTTGTTGGAGTGCAGTTACCCGGAAATCATGCAGCGGTTATCGGCGGTAGGTGTTCCTTTTCATTGGTCGATTGTTTATTCGCTGGAGATGGGTTTGCAGGATCGGCCGTGGAATTCGATTCGGGAGGAGGAAAAGCAAGCGTTGCGAGCGGTATTTAGGGGTTGAAGAGATCAACTTCGAGGCCCTCAGGGAGCGGATTTTCCGGTGTCTGAGGCTCTCGAAGACACCGTTCCCCCATCCATCACGGTAAAAACGCGACCGTGAGCAAACTCAAATCGTCGCGGTGGGGCCCCAGCCCCAAATGATCCAAGAATTTCGACTCCCACGCTGGGGCCCTTTCTCCCTCCTCGGAAAAGGTGGCCAACCGCAAATCGAAATGATCCACCTCCAAGGAAACCGAATCGCTCAGCCCGTCGGTAAACAAAAACAAAGCGCTCTTTTCTTTGAAAATCAACTCATGCATGGAATACGGTTTCATGGGGCTAAGCACCCCTAACGGATGAACTTGCGCCTTCAACCTCGACATGTTTCCATTCTCCACAAAAAACGGAGCAACTTGTCCGGCATTCACGTACTCCAAACTACGGGTCGTTAAATTCAACGCACCCATAAAAGCCACCACGAAATGATCGCCCTGAGCGTGATCCCAAACCAAATGATTGAGGGCGTCCACAATTTTCCGAAGATCGGTTTCGTAACGAATCAAGGTGCGGGTGGCCGCCTGTATGTTGCTCATGAGTAAGGCTGCCGGCAATCCCTTGCCGGAAACATCGGCTACAATGACCAAATAACGGCCATCGGCCATTTTCACCACGTCGAAATAATCGCCGCCCACCTCGGTAAACGGCTTGTAAAATCCCGAAAACGAAAAGGGCGGAAGCTCCGGAAGCTCCTTAGGAATGAGTTTTTCTTGAATCGCCGCCGCCATTTTCAACTCTTGCTTCACCTTCTCCTGATTTACTTTATCGCGAAATAGCGATTTATTCTCATGCGCATAAACGATGATGTTGCATAAGGTTTGAAGAAAAGAAAGTTCCGGCGATCCTAAATATTGCGAGGGCTCTCGCCGACCAATCAACACCAATCCCAACGTTTTCGTTTTGTGTAAAACCGGCACCACCAAATCGAATCCCTGGTACAATTCGGCACCCAACGTGCCAATGGTTTCCCGCTCCAATAACTCCATGGGCGGAATTTGTTCGGCAAAATTGCAGCCCTTGGTTTTGATCACCGGAACCGCATCTCCCAAAAGGAACAACGTCATTTTTTCGGCCCCAATGTGGGTTTGAATCAGATAATAAAAAATATCGATGAGCGATTTTGAACTGAAATTGTTACTTACCGACTGCGTCATCTGTTGAAGCGCATCCAACATTTCCAACAACTGCTCTTCCGTAACTTTTTTCATCGTTGATTGGATTGTTTTACGCGAAACGCATCGTTCAACCCGTTACCCAACCAGTTGAAAGCCATCACCAAAACCACCACTACGGTGGCGGGAATCGCCAAAAGATGGAGGGCATCCAACATCAAATACGGATAATTTTCTCGAATTAAACTGCCCAACGATGGCATGGGCGGCTGAACACCCAATCCCAAAAAGCTCAATCCGCTTTCAACCAAAATGGCATTGGCGAAGTTGGCCGAAGACAGGATGATGAGCGGCCCCCAAAGTGCAGGCATGATGTGAACAAAAATGATTCTTGGGGCCGAAAATCCCATCAATTTGGCTGCGAGGACGTATTCTCTTTCCTTCAACGAGCGAATTTCGGCACGAACCACCCGAGCCACTTCAACCCACATGCCCAATCCCACCGCTAAAAAAACCGTTTGAATCCCTTTCCCCAATCCAATGGAAATGGCCATCACCAATAACAATCCAGGAATTGACCAAAATACTTGAATGAGCCAAAGAATAAGGGTGTCGATCCAACCGCCGAAATATCCTGCCATGGAACCCAAAACAATGCCAACCAATAAACTGATGAAAACAGCCACCAACCCTACCGACAAAGAAACCCGCAGTCCGATGACCAAGCGGCTCCACAAATCCCGACCAAATCCGTCGCTACCTAAAAAATAATGGGTTCGTTGGATTTGGTTTTCGTTGACGTAGGGAACCGAAACTTTTCGGTCGGTGCCCAACATCGTTGCCTCCCATCGTTGCTGCTTAACCACCGCCGATGTGGGTTCAATCGCATGCCGAATAACGGGCGAAGGGTTTCCGGTAAATGCTTGGCTCCACGATTGAAACCGTTGAGGCGGCGACTCGTAGAGGTAGGTCACCGGTTGTCCCATTTTCGCCGCCGTGAGGGGTAAGCATTGCTGGTTAACGGTGGTGGAAGTGTCGGGAATGATAAGGTACCCCAAAAATGCGGTGACGGTAAAGAGAAGGATGATCCCCAAGCTGAACACCGCTGGACGGTGACTCAAAAATCGTTTCCAAAAAAGTTGGCGGGGAGTCATTCAACAAAAATAGGGAAATACGGCTTCAATTGGTTTCTAAAACCTCTCGCCAATCCACAAAAATCGTTTCAAATCGATCCACAGCCACGAGGCCAGGAGCGCTTCCTTTTCGTTTCCTCACAAACTTGCGTTGGGTAAATTGAACGGGCACACTTTCGCTGCCCCGCTGTTTGGAGTATTTGGCAGCCAAGGCCGCAGCGAATTGAACAGCCGCCAGATTCGGCGTTTTTTTCTGAGGATTTTTGATGATGACGTGACTTCCGCCGCTTCCGTAAGCGTGCAACCAATGGTCGTTCGGTTTTGCAGCCCGCAGCAATTCATCGTTGTTTCCTGCATTTTTCCCCACCCAAATTTCACATCCTGCATGCTCGAACCGCAAAAAGGGTAGGGATTCGTTTTGCTCCTTCTTCCGATTTTCTTGGCCCCACGTTTTCCAATCGCTTTCGGAAAAACTTCCTCTATCTAGCTTTTCTTTTTGCTCATTTAATTCTGCCAATCGTTGCGTAACCCGCTCTAAATCTGCGGCCACAAACGATTCTTCTAACTTTTCATTCTTGGCTTTGCGGAAGTAACGCTCCGCATTTTTGAGGGGAGAAAGATCCGACTTTAACGGGATTTTAATGGGTTTTTGCGTCAAATAATCGATCAACTCTGCCGATTTACTGCCCTCTTGAATTTTCGGCAAATGGGCCATCAATACGTGACCCCAATGTTCGTATTTGCCTGATTCGGCCAATTCTAACCATCGAGTTTCTACCTTTTCTTTCCTACCTTTAGCTTGAACCCATTGGCTTTCGATTGTTTTTTTGGCAGATAGAAACGCCAATTGTTTTTTGTTGATGGCAAGTACTTTCCCAATTCCTTGCCTCAACGTTTCCAACAGGGAATGGGGTTTTCCTCCTGTTTGAAGCGTTAAGAATCCGTTTTCGTCCTTCTCCCAATGCCAAGTACTTTGTTTTGACGCTGTGAGAAGTTCCTCGGAAGTCCAGTTTTTGGTCCATTTTTTCCCCACAGCACTTTCCCAAAAAGAAGTAGGAATTTCGGGTTCATCCTGCATCCAATGGTTCAACTTGGCTTTGAGATCGTTGGATCTATTTTTTCGAAATGCATCGGTTTCTCCTTCGGTGGGAATCCATAAAATATTGGATGCCGCTCCATACGCCAAAAATACCAAGGCCCCACCGTGCGTTCGAATGGAAAAACTGCGATCGGATAGGTGGGGCATCACCTCCAAAATAGGAAGCTGTTGGGCATCTCGAAACTGGGGATTCCATGTTTTTGCTTTGGCAATTTCGTCTTCAAAAAAGCGGTAATAAAGCGCGTTAGGGGTAAAATCGAAGGCCAAACTGCACACTTTCCCCGATACTTCCACCCAAATGGTAAATTGTTGGGGAGAATTGCTGAAACATTCCAACAACCTTCCGCCTTCCAAGAACGGTTGAATTTCCCGCGCGAACTGGCGAACCAAAAAGTAGGATTGCGTTAAGTCCATGATGGATCGAATTCAATCGTCAACCCATCGTATGCCATTTGGATGTGCGATGGAAATTGCGGATTTCGTTCGGCATACCTTCCGAATTGGTGAGCAATGTGGGTGAAATACGTGTTAGGATTTCCAAGTTGCTCGCTAATTTCGATGGCTTGAGCTACCGTAAAATGCGAGTGGTGTGGTGCATCGCGTAGAGCATTGATGATCAATATTTCAATGCCTTCTAAGAGGGGCCAGGTTTTTTCAGGAATGATGGAGGCATCGGTAATGTACGCCAAGTTCCCGATTCGAAATCCGTGCACCGGCAAATGTCCGTGCCAAACCGGAATCGGTTGTACCGTTACATCTTCCGGCAGAAAAAAGGGCTTATCATCAAAATGGTGGATCTCAACTTCTCCAACTCCGGGGTATTTGTTGTTTTCATCGAACATGTACCGAAAGTCGAATTTCAATTGTTCCAAAAGCTCTTCGGTTAAATAAATGGGTAGCGCTTTATCATGGATGAAATTGATGGCTCGAATATCATCCAACCCTGCCGTATGATCCCGATGGCCGTGGGTAAATAAAATGCCGCTCAAGTTCGAAACTCCGGCACGCAACAACTGCTGCCGAAAATCGGGTCCGCAATCGATGGTGTAGAGGCGGTGATCAATTTCGAGTAATGCACTGCTTCTTAATCGTTGATCCCGAGGATCTGGGCTGGAACAGGTATGGCATTGGCATCCCAAAAGTGGGATTCCCGTTGAAGTACCTGTGCCTAAAAAGGTGAATTTCGCCATGGATTACATCTCCTTTTCCCATTTGGCCACCACCACGGTCGCCAAACAGTTTCCAATCACGTTCACGCTGGTACGACCCATGTCCATCAACGCATCCACGGCTAAAAGGGCAAAGGCTTTTTGTGGATCTAATCCGAGCGATTCAACGGTGGCAACAAGAATGAGGAACGAGGCGCCTCGAATTCCTGCTACTCCTTTGGAGGTAAGCATCAGGGTGAAGCACATGATGATTTCTTGGGAAATGGTGAGGTCGATTCCGCTCGCTTGAGCAATGAAAACGGCTGCGAGCGACAAATAGAGGGTGGTTCCATCGAGGTTGAAGCTGTAACCTGTAGGCAATACAAAACTCACAATTTTTCGGGGAACCCCCATGGCTTCCATTTTTTCGAGGGCTTTAGGAAGGGCTGCTTCGGAAGAGGCCGTGGCAAAGGCAATGGAAACCGGCTCGCTTACGGCCTCCATGAATTTCTTGATCGGAACTTTTACCAACAACGCAATGGGCAGTAAAATGACAAAAATGAAAACGGCCAAGGTTACATACAACAAAGCAACCAGCTTGAACAAATTGGCCAAAACGTCCAATCCCATTTTGGAAACGGTGTAAGCAATCGCACCGCCCACGGCGAGTGGTGCAACGTACATCACCAAATTGGTGAACTTGAACATCACTTCGCTCAGTCCTTCGGCAAAATCTAAAATGGGTTTCTTTTTCTTTTCGTCTTTTACCATTGCTAAACCAATCCCAAATAATACGCTGAACACCACAATTTGCAAGATTTGTCCATCGGCTACCGATTTAGCGATGTTTTCGGGAAAGGTATGGAGGATGATTTCGTCCCACGTTTGTGGATTTTGGGTTTTAGAAAGCAAATCGGCATCTACCGTGTCGGGAGCTAAATTCACACCCCAACCGATGCCTGAAAGGTTGATGGCCAATAAGCCAATCACCAAGGCTAACGTAGTTACTACTTCAAAATAGAGCAGGGATTTCCATCCCATTCGTCCTACTTGTTTGAGGTCGGAATGCCCCGCAATGCCCACGACCAAGGTTCCAAACAAGAGCGGGGCAATGATGGATTTGATCAAATGAAGGAAGATCTTCGATAAAACCTTCAGGTTTTTAGCGATATCTGGGAATTGAACGCCCACTTCGGCACCCAACAACATGGAAAAAAAGATCCAAAACGTGAGCGATTTCCGTTTGATTCCCAACGCAAAAAGAACGATGAGGGTAATCCAACGGGATGATTCCAAAACCGATGGTGCTAAATTAACCCAGCCCTGCCACGGACCGATGATGTGAAAAATACTGGTGAGTAACCCGAAAATAAGCGCCATTCGGGTTAATGACTTGGTCGAGAACAATGGCTTCATGGGGTAAAAATACGAAACAGAAGGCCGATTTGCTTCAATTCACCTCATCCAAAAATAGGGAGTAGTTGTTGTGGTAAACCGGACACCAGCAACCGCCGAATTTCAGGCTTTCCTCCTTCATTTTTTGGTGGTTTTCTTGCATTTTCGCATCATTCCAATGCTGGTAATGGTAACCGGTAGCGTCCATCCATGCACTGGGAACACGAATCAAATCACTTATTTTTTCGCAGTCGAAGTCGTAATGATTTACAGGCAAGGCTGTTCCCAACTGAAATCCGTTTTGGTCGGCCGAAAGCGCCGTAAAATCTTCCTTGATTCCAATAGCCTGCAAATTTTTCCAAAGCGAAGGAGAGGTAAGTAGGTAATGCTGACGGGATTGAGTAACTGGTTTTTGGATGATTTCTTCCAATTGCTCTTTTTCTTTTTGAAGATCACTCAAAGAAATCGCCGCTCGGGAAGAAGGGTGCAAACCGATGGAAAATGTTTCGGAAAGTTCCTTGATTTTTTTTCGGAAGAAGGGATTTTGGGCACCCATCGATTTGTCGATTCCTCCACGATTTCCCATTTGAATAAACAAGATAGATGATTGGGGATAGCGTTCAAAATGGTCGAAGGGGTCGGGTTTTGTGCCTTTCCACCATTGATAGCGCGATTTTAATTCTTGCAGATGACCCCTGCGAGCGCATCCTACCGCTCCGCGCAAAAACGGGAGCAGGGGTTTTCCGAATTCCTGAAACAAGTGGTCAACATCCACGGTGATTTGCTCGCGGATAGGTAATTTGGATGGCGTTAACTCAGGAAAATGTTGTTGAAGCCACTGTCCCAATTGTTGAGCCCAGCGACCGATGATGTTTTGATGGTAAATTCCATACAGCTGGGCGACCCTGGCTGATGCGGGAAGGCGATTCCAAGCATCTCGGGTGGAGTCGGCTCTTTCTTGCATGTTCGACAGCAGGAAAAACGCAATCGAGGGCAAATCGAATGGAAAATGAAACGAATCAGTGGATATCGATTGGCTTGGAAATTCAAGATTTGCCTGAATACTTTTGGAAAACAGGATGGATCCGCTGGGCAAATTGGGAATGCCATCCAAGGGTTCCGGTAAACAACTTACGGTTGGATGTTGGTAATGAGGTTGTTGAGTAACCTCCATGCTGAATGTCCATCCCAAGTAATCGGTAAAAAGATGCTTGAAGGTAAGCCGTGCTCTTTCGGTGATTTGTGGAACCAGAAGATGGAGGTGGGGCTGCATTACTTGCGCATGCGATCGGCTTTCTTGCCCGATTTTCCGAGCGGGCCGAGGTAAATTTTCGGATTTTTATACAAATCGGCCACGACCCGATTAAGGTCGGAAATAGTTTTATTGAGGTTGTCGTACAAATCTTTGTTTTTCACCAAAGCTCCCAACGAACCTTGTCCGGAATTGATTTGACCGAGCATTTGGTTCAAGGCGTGAGAGGCCGCTTTCAGTTCTTTAACCGTTCCATCAATATCGGATTTCGCCAATTTTTCGGTAGCTGCTGCGGTGTTGGCCGTGATAGAAGTGATGTTTTGATTCGATTTTTGAAGATTGGTGGTAACCGATTCCAAGTTGGAAATGGTTTTTTTCAGAGCACCCGATTCGGCCAACAAAAGGTCTTTCAGTGTTTCGGAAGATTTTTCCAAATTGATGAGGGTTTTTTGAACACTTCCCATTCCTCCGCTCATGGCTTCATCAGAAAACAGGTGCTGCATGTTGAGAATGAGAGTATCCAGGGATCCCAACATTTTCTCGGTTTTCAATTTGACCGGAAGGATTTCTTTTGAAACTTTATCGGAAAGGGAATTTTCAATCTTACCAAGAAGTGTGTCGCCCGATTCGGCCACCGATGAAGACGGAGTCCAATTCAATTCAATGGCTTTCGCACCCAATAAATCGGCTGAAATGATGGTTGCTTCTGTATTTTTTGGAACATCTACGCTTCTTTGTACATCGATCAACGCAATGATTTGTTCTGGATTTTTGGGATTGAGTTTAATATCGATAACGGATCCGATTTGCAATCCGTTTTTCATTACGGGATTGGAGGTTTTTAGTCCTTGAGCATTCGAATAAATAACCACGAATTGGTTGGAAGAGGAGAAGAGTCTTCTTCCTTGCAAATAAGAAAATCCGAAGAAGAGGCAAGCAAGAATAATGACCGCAAAAGCGCCGATGAGAACTTCTTTATGGTTTTTAAAATTCATTTTTTAGAATCGATGGATTGTTTGAAGTTTTTGAAGGCGCGATAAATGGATCCGGCCACGTATTGCTTTCCTTCAGGCGAAGTTAAGAATTTCTCTTCGTCGGGGTGTGTTAAAAATCCTATTTCTGTAAGAACACTGGGCATGTTGCTGCCTGCGAGAACGGCAAGGCCTTGTTGTTTAACGCCCCGGCTGCCGCGTTTCGCGTGTTCGATGTATTGTTTTTGGATGAAATCGGCCAACAAAAGCGATTCACTTTGGAATTGTTGCTGTTGAGAAGCGAGGAAAATCATGGTTTCCGGTTCTTTTGGATCGAACCCGTCGTAGTGTTTTTGGTAATCTTTTTCGAGGAGAATAACGCCGTTTTCGCGTTTCGCCACTTCTAAATTTTCTTCGTAACGGTGCACTCCGAGGGCGAAGGTTTCGGTTCCTTTGGCACTTTTCCCCGAATTGCAATGGATGGAAATGAAAACGTCTGCATTTGCCCGATTTGCAACGTTCGCTCGTTGGTACAACGCAATGAAGGTGTCGGTCTTGCGGGTATAAATCACTTTTAAATCCGGGAAATTTTTCTCGAGGTATTCTCCTACCAACAAAGCCACATCCAAGGCTACATTTTTTTCGTACTTCCCAGATACACTTTTGCAACCAGCATCGTGGCCACCGTGGCCGGCATCGATCACGACCGTTCGTACTTTACGAATGGATTGATTGGTAGCTCTGAACCCCATCAAACTCAATGCAATGATACCGAAAATCAAAAAGATGGATTTTTTCATCGTCTTTTCACGCTTAAACCAAGAAAATGCCGTTATTTTGTACAAAAATAAAAGGGTAAGTCGTTTCGGGTGATTCGTTTTCATCATTTCTTTTGCACCATTTTCGTTTTTTTTCTGTGTGTTGTTCACATTTCTGGGCAACCCAACAAAAATCAAACCAAAAAAGGAAGAAAAAAAGCAGTTTCTACAACCGCGATTCCAACTGTGCAACCTAAAACCCTTCCTGACTCCATTCGATTTTCTGTACCGCCGCTGGATACATTTACTTTGGGAACCGATTTCAATGAACCGGTTTTGGGTACTTCGGCCGATTCTGTGGTGATGAATCAAGCCGAGGAATCCATTCATTTGTGGAAAAAAGCAGAAGTGAAGTACCAAACCATTCAACTTCAGGCCGGCCACATTGTGCTCGATCGAAAAAAGAAAACCCTGTTGGCCGAGCCCTTCGATTCGCTCGGGAAAAAAATTGAATTCCCCCATTTCGTTTCCGACGATCAAACCATGGATGCCGATAAAATTCTGTATCAGTTTGAAACTAAAAAAGCCAAGGTTTGGAACAGCAAAGCCCACGACGGGGAAGCCTATCTGCATGCGAAAGTGGCGAAAATGGAAAACGATTCCACCTACTTCGCTCAAAACATGAAACTCACCACCTGCAATGCCGATCATCCGCACTTTTATTTCAACATCGGAAAGGCAAAGGTCATGCGCAACAATCTGGTGGTTTTTGGTCCGGCAAATTTGGTGGTTTTGGGTGTGAAAACCCCTGTGGGAGTTCCATTTGGGATTTTCCCACAAAAGAAAGGAAACCGAAGCGGACTTCTTCCGCCCGAACCCGGATTCAGTCCCAGTCAAGGGTACTTTTTGCGGAATGGCGGATTTTATTACGGAGGAAGTCCGTATTTCAATTTGAGTTTGAAAGGCGATTTGTACACCACGGGGTCTTATCGAGTTGGTTTGAGTTCTACCTACGTAAAACGTTATCGTTACCAAGGAAATCTCAGTTTGAATTATTCTCGTTTTCGCTTCGGCGATCCCGAGGGTCCCGATTTTCGGGTGCAGCCCGATTTTCGTATTACCTGGGATCACCAACAAGATGCAAAAGCCAATCCGGGAACAACGTTTGGCGCACACGTTGAGGCGGGAACTTCCGGTTTTTTGCGAAACAACTCGTTCGGTACCAACCAATTTCAACAAAACTCCCTCAATTCCCGCATTCAGTATTCCAAGTCGTTCGGCGCTTTTGGAAACCTGAGTTTGAGTGGCGGACATAGTCAAAATACCCAAACCAAGCAATTTGATATATTTCTACCTGAAGCGAATTTCAACGTGAATCGTTTTTTTCCCTTCAAGCAGAAGGTGCAAGTGGGTGAAGCAAAGTGGTACGAACAAATTGGGGTGAGCTACAACATGAACTTGAGCAATCAGCTCAATACGTTCGATTCCGCTCTGCTGCAGCCCAATATTTTATCGGAAATGAGGAGCGGAATAACGCATTCCATTCCCATAAGTACCAGCATAAAAATGGGGAAAAGTACGTCAAAAAATCCGCTTCGGTTTTTCACCCTTTCGCCTGCTTTGTCGTTCAATGAACGCTGGAACCGACAGGCTATTTCGAAAAGTTGGGACGGACAAAAAGTTGCAACAGATACCTTGGAAGGTTTTTTTGCCAACCGCGATTACAGTTTTCAAACTTCGTTAACCACCATGATTTACGGCATGTATAATTTTGGTGGAAAGCTAAAAGCGATTCGTCATGTTGTTACTCCGAGCATTTTTTACTCGTACCGTCCCGATTTTTCGGCGGCTTCCTACGGATACTTCAAGTCGGTACAAACCGATACGGCGGGAACCACCCGAATGTATTCCATCTTTGAGCAGAGTTTGAAGGGTGGTCCATCGGCAGGAAGAGACGGTAGTTTGAACTTTTCGTTGGGGAATGTGGTGGAAGCCAAGGTTTTTTCGAAGGCAGATACGGTAAAGCACGAAAAGAAAATCAAAGTCATCGACTTTTTGGGGGTGAATGGCGGGTACAATTTTGCGGCCGATAGTTTGCAATGGAGAAATTTTTCGTTGAACGGCCGCACCAATTTCAGCAAAAATTTCAGTGTTCAGTACGATGCCAATTGGGACGTTTACCAGAGGAACGAGCGCGGTGTTCGCATTCAGAAATACCAATTTCAGCAAGATGGCCGCTTGGCGAGAATGCAAAATGCTGGGCTAACGTTCAGCGGCGGATTCGCTGGAAAAGGGAAGGAGAAGAAATCTTCTGAAGGTAGCGAAGAGGAGAAGCAAATGGTGGAACGCAACCGATTTGCCTACCTGGATTTCTCGGTTCCCTATAGCGTTAACTTCAATTATGTGCTCAGGTTTCAAGAAGGATTTCAACCCGCATTGAAAGGAACGGTTAGCCAAACGGTGGTGGTGAATGGAGACGTGGCCATTACCCCGAAGTTCAAGTTGGGTTTCAATTCGGGCTACGATTTCACCGTGAAAAAAATGACTTCTTCGGTCTTTACTTTGTACCGAGATTTGCACTGTTGGGATCTTTCTTTGAGTGTGGTTCCTTTTGGATTCAACAAGAGTTACATGGTTACTTTCAAACCAAAGTCGGCCTTGTTGAGCGACCTAAAACTGACCCGCCGAAGAGAATTTTACGATTTTAGATAGCAACCAAATCTTCCATTTTAACTCATTAATGCAATGAAAAACATTTTCGCACTTTTTTTGATTTTAATGTCGATTTCGGTTTTGGGCAATGTGCCTTTTCGTTTATCGGTGAACCAACTCAATTTCGCAACGTTAAACGAAAATTCTCGCGATAGCTTGCCGGTGACCATCACCAATGATTTCAATGGTTCGATTCGCATTCAGCTTCAATTTTTTGGAATTTTTCAAGATACCGCCTTTTCGGTTTCTCCGTCAGATTTTACGATTCCTCAAGGCGGTTCTCGTACCGTTCACGTTCGTTTTGCTCCCAAGCACAATGTTCGTTATGAAACGGCCATGATGGTTCAAACCACGGTTGGTGCAGGGTGGGCTTTTTCTCGTCCGGTTTTTCTTTCCGGAAACGGCGTTTACACCAATGCTTACTACGCAACGTCAACCAATTTAAGCGGTGAGGCGTTGAAGCAAGCATTGCGCACCAAAATGAACCAAGGACTTCGGGTGCTTTCGTACAACGAAGCCCGCGACAGCATGTATTTGAGGTTTGATAACTGGGCAACGAATGGTCGCGGAGCAGCTACCAATACCTTGGAATGCGTTTACACCGGCCGTCAAATTTCTGGTTTTAATTCCCGAACTCAAGTTCAAAATACCCCGAACGATTTCAACTGCGAGCACACTTTTCCGCAAGGTTTTTTCAGCTCGGCATCGCCCATGCTTTCCGATATGCATCATCTTTTTCCAACCGATAACAACGCCAACAACCAGCGGGCCAATACTCCTTTCGGAGTGGTTTTGGGTGCGCCAACATGGAGTCAAGGAGGAAGCAAACTAGGTGGCGGAGTTTTTGAACCGCGGGATGTTCACAAAGGCGCCGTTGCTAGGGCCATGTTGTATTTTGGGATCATGTACGGGGGTAATTCTACGGTACAAATCAACTATTTAACTTCTCAAGAATCCACGTTGAAATCGTGGACCAATCAGTTTCCACCCAATGCTGTTGATGTTCGCAGAAACAACGACATCGCACGTGCCCAAGGGAATCGAAATCCGTTGGTGGATTATCCGCAATTGTTGAATCGGATGGGCATGTTATCTACCAATTCCGACCTTCCTCGCAGCAAAAGTTATTGGGTAAGTGCACAACGAACCTTCAGTTCAACACCAAGCGATGAACACCGGATTTCCATTTACAACACCGGCACCGACACCTTGATTTTAGGTGGATCTGGGTCGTATTCGCCCGCTAATGGGTTTTTATGGATGAGTCCGGGAACCACTGTTATTCCTCCAAACAGTACCAGTAGCCTTGCCTTTTTCTGGAGCGGCGGAACCGATTCCATTGTCATTCCTACGAATAAAGCTGCGGGGGATCGATTGGTGATTCAGTTGTTTTCGAGTTTGAGTACTCAAGCAAATTTTTATCAAACGCAACTTCTTAACCTTGAAGATGCTTGGGAAATCATCGATCTACCTTCTGGTAAAGTATCTGTTTCTCTTTACGATATTCAAGGTCGGATGATGATTCAAAAGACGGTTTTTTCAACGAACATGAATATTTCCAAAGCAGATTTGCTTGCTGGAATTTATGTATTGAAGGTGAATGTTGATGGGGTAGAGAAGGTGTGGAAGTTGAAAAAGTGATAAGGGAAACAATAAGTTTTTCGGCAGATGGAGTTGATTACCTCATTAAACCTGTTTCAATTACCCTCCACCATGTTCATTTCTACATTCGTTAACCCTCCAACACTTCTAAAATTTCAATCAAATCGTTGAAATCCCGAAGTCCTACTTTTTCTTCTTGCAAGCTTTCTAAAATGATTCCTTCGGGCTGATTTTCGGCGATCCAGGTGGAAAGCTCATCGGCTTTTCCGGAAAAAACCATGAAGGTTAAACCCTCAGGAGAAATCCAATGCCCTTCACGTTCGGTGAAAACGGGGAATTCAGCAGGGATATTCGTACCAATCGCCGCATCCAATTGAAGGTGTTGAATGCCATCTTCCACTGCAGCTTTTGGAGAATGGCCAAAATCGCCCACCAACAACGGACCCGAACACCATCCCAATATTTCTTGGGCATCGGCCAAAGAAATTCCGCCGCTTTGGGAATCCAAATTCAATCCCATGTAATCGAACCCTTGCGCAGCCGCAAATCGGGCGTCGCTCAAATGGGTAATGCCTTTGAAAAACTTCGGAATCATCGCTCCAAATCGGTTGAAAGTTTGAAACGAACGATGCGGCCATTGCCGGTATCGGCCACATACAACACTCGCTTGAAATAGGCGACGCCTTCCGGATTTCTAAATTGGGCTGGGCCACTTCCTGTTCCTCCAAAACTGGCGATGATTTGCTTTTTGTCGGTAAACGTTGGAGGAGCATTCACCCCTTCAAAGCCGCGGAAAGTAAATTGAAAAACCGAATCTTTCGCGGCATCAACCACAAATAAATACTGGGTTTCATCGGGAGCAAAACAAACATCCATGGGTTTCCCAAATCGATAAGAATCGTAAAGGAAACGACTGCTTTTGCTGGTGTCAAAATTCAACATGCCAGGATTTTCGGTGTATTGAATCCCCAAATCGGGGTCTTCAAATTTCTTAATCCACAGGGTTTTGTACTCGGCTGCAGGATCGCCTTGGAGCAGTAGGAAATCGGTGCTTTGGCTCATTCCAAAAGCCACTTGAGGTGGCGAGGCAAAAGTGGTAATGCCCGTGGGTGAGAGGCAACTTTTTAAACTGGTTCCCACGGGAGAAAGCCCTTGTGCGTAACCGGAATTGTTGCGGAAAGCATCGAAAGACAACACGCAGTTGTCGGGGCGAGCAGAGGACGTTAAGCTATTGGTGGGCCCGCGACGTGCCAAATAAAAGGTGTTATCGTGCATAAACGAAACCCCTGCAAATTCCACTTGTTCGTCAAGCACGCCTCGGAAGTTGGTGTTATTCCGCGAATTATCGCAGAATGGATGAATGAGGGTGTCGATGAATTCGGGATTGGTGCCGCTTCCGTTTCGCAGTACAAAAACTGCTGGAAGTTGGTAGGTTGTGCCGTTGTTGTTGTAGGCAATTCGGGCGCAAACGTAGGTGTTCATCCGTCGATCTTGACTTACTTTGGTAGCGCCCGAAAACGGAATGCTGCGGTGCAAAGTCCCTTTTTGATCCAAAATATGAACGCCCCGATCATCGGCAATGTACACCATTTCGTCGTAGCCCACAAACACGTCGTGCGGCTGTACAAAGCCTCCCCAAGTGGGAAGAACAGGAACATAACCTACCGTATTGGGAACCAAGTTGGGATCGATGGCTCCTTGGGTAATGATATCTTTTACGGTATCATCGTCTTTTCGGCCAAAAAGGAAATCGCACGAGGTGAGGAACATCGCGAAAAACATCCAAGAAATCCACCAGTACTTCTTCATAAAATATTCATTTGTAGGGTGATGCGATGCACATTTCCTAAACGAGATTTGGATTGGTAACCGTAATCAAACCGTATTTTTCCGAAGGAACGAGGAATCAATATTCCTGCTCCAAACGATGGAACAAACGCTTCATCCATGCCGAATTCGTAACCAGTGCGTGCATAAAGCACTTGATTGAAGCGGTATTCGGCACCCAGTCCAAACGTTTCTTTGTTATCGGTTGGGTGATTCAATTGGGCCGTAGCGGTAAGCACCTGTTGATCTGTGCGAATGGCATCCCAAGCAATTCCAAAACGGAAAACGGCGGGTACACCCATTTCTTCGAAATCCTTTTGAGTTAACGGTCCATTTAACGAAGTGGAAGTCCACGTTCCCGTTGGCTGATTGTTGACCCCGAAATTGGAAATGGTTACCGCAAAACGGGTATTCTGCCAACCGATGTCGTACTGAAATCCCAAATCAACCAAAAAGTTCTGATTGGTCAATCCAGCAATGTTCTCTCGGGCATATTTCGCCGTCATTCCAAAATTGAATTGGCGGGTTAATGATTTTGCGAAGGTTAATCCCGCCACGAAATCGTTCACCGAAAACGTTTGCCCCGTTCCAAAAGGTTGGAACTCGGTGGTTAACGGCATTTGACCGGTATTGAGGGAAAATAGAGAAAGGCCGAAGTAGGTACCTTTGCGTTGCTTCACAATTCCTAGTGCGTTCACTGGAACATCTGCAAAATATTGGGTATGGGCAGCTAAAACGTGCAATCGAGAAGAGTCGAGCTGGGCAATTCCAGCCGGGTTCCACCACAATGAAGCAACATCGTTGGTAGAAGCCACCACGTTTCCACTCATTCCCGAAGAACGGGCATCGACGCCCAATTTTAAAAACTGCATGCCCGTTGTGCCCGACCGTGATCCTCCAAAAGAAGGGAGAATTTGGGCTTGAACCGATCCGCAAATCAACAAAACAAAAGCAAAAATTATTCTTCGCATGAGCCGGTAAAGATACGCCGAAAAAAACTACTTTTGCCCCATGCATAGCATCGAACCGTACGATCGGTGGCGCGGAATTTACGACGCTGCCGAGGATGAAAAATCCCCGTTTTTTGGAAGGGAATACCACGAATTCGAATTCGTTAATCAAGTATACAATTACGTCATTCATCCTCAATGGGATGAGTTTGGTTCCGAAACCCTGTATTGCAAAATTCTCTTTGTTGACGACCGCCAACAAGTCGCCATTTTGGAGTTTATTGGCGAATGGAACGACTGTTTGCACAACGACATCGCCCTGTTAAAGCGCCAAGTCATTGATCCGCTCATCCATCGTGGAATCATCCATTTCATTCTCATCGGTGAAAACGTGATGGTCTTTCACCCCAGCGATGATAGTTACTACGAAGAATGGTTTGATGAAGTGGAAGAAGGGTGGATTGCCGCGATTAATTTTTTGGATCACGTGCGTGAAGATTTTCATCAATTCGGCATCGATCGGTATTTCATCCACGGCGGAAGTTTGGATGCTACGGCCTGGCGAACGCTACGTCCGCTTCAATTTTTCGAAATGGTTTCGGGAACGGTGCAGAAACGATTGGGATTGTAACGTTAAAAACCGCCTCCGCCTTCGCCGCCCACTGGTCCGGTTTCCACTTTGGCGGGTTTCTTTCCTCCTTCAGCTCTTCCGAAGTAGTAGTTAAACGCCAGCGTAAAGATTCGGCTCTCGGTTTTCCAACGCATTTCCTGGGCGAAACCCTGACCTTGATCGGCAATGTTAATGCGGAAGTAACGCTGGTTAAAGGCATCGTTCACGGCAAAAGTTAGATTTCCTTTGCCTTTCATCACGTCTTTTCGAAGGCTGAAATCGAAGGCCGGAATGGGATCGATGACCCCAATGGCACGTTTCAATTTTCCACGGTAGTTGTACACCACCTGAGCATTCCATCCTTTTTTAATTTTAAAACTCTGAATTGCTTTGGCATTGTAAGTCAATCCTCGGTTCACCAATCCGCCAATCAAATTGGTAGCATCAACCTGATAATAAAACACGTTCACGTTGGCATTCAAATTCCACCAGGGAAAAAGGTCGCCCACCAAGGTGAATTCACTTCCATAGTTGTTGCTTTGATTAAAATTGATGAAGGTCGTTGTGCTGATGCCCTTGGAATCGACCGTGCGGAAACGCCACATTTCTCCTGAACTCTGACGGAAGTACAAGGCTGGGGTAAAGGTGAATTTGGGAGAACGATAAATCAGATTGAAATCGAACGAATGAATGTATTCGGGCCTCAAATAGGGATTTCCGATGAAAATATTCAAAGGGTCTTGCAGATTCCGAAACGGATTAACTTGTCCGCCGTTGGGACGGGTTAAACGTCGGGAATAAGACAAACTCGCGTCCCAATTTTTGGCCACCTTGCGCGAAACAGCAAAGCTGGGAAACAAGCCTGGCCAAATTCCCAAGGTGTCTCCGCTTCCTCTTATTCCGTAGTTGAACAAAAACCGACTGCCTTGGGTGAGCTGATCGCTTTGGGTATTCGTTTGCTCGATGCGCAAACCGCCGGTGGTGTTCCACTTTCCGAATGTTCGGGTGTAGGTGCTGTAAACGGCGTAAATTTTCTCGTCGTAAACGAATCGGTTGGTTACCGAAGCGTCGTTGAAGTACGATTGCAGGGCCGTATCCAACCGATCAAAGCGTAAATCGCGATCGGTATTCCGAAGGATCACCTTTCCTCCAAACTCCCACTTGGCACCGTGTTGCACCATTTTGATTCGATCGAGTTGAAGTGTGTGGGTGCCAATGATTCCCAAATTTGCATTGGTTTGTTTCAGGGGTTGCCACGTCCAAACATCTTGACGCAAATCGTTGAACTGATCGGTTAAATTCTTGCTGAACTGGTAAGAAACAGTGAGGTCTTCTTTCTTGTTCTCAAATTTTTTGTTGTAGAGGGCGTTGAATTCAGCCGTATATCCAGGGATTTTTCCCGTTTGAGCTCCGCTGTATTGGAATTTTTCAACGGTGTCCAAGGACAAAATTTGGTAGCGATAAATGTCTTCCGAGGTTTCCCGGTTCGGGGTAAAACCAAACGAGGTGCTGAGGGTATTTCTTTTCCAAGAATATTCGGCTCCTGCTTTGGTATTGGTGGTTTGGGTACGTTGAAATCCGCTAGAGAATTGAATGATCCAGGGCAAAGAATCCGACAAGTAATTGATGCGATTGGCGCTATTCTTCTTGTACAATTCCCAATCCCGGTAATTGGCATTGGCGAAGAAATTCCACGCTCCTTTTTTGTAGTTGATGTTGAATCCGGAAGAATATTTTCCACCGTAGCCCACCACGGCCGTTGCTACTCCATTCAATCCGTTCGCTTTATTCTTTTTGAGAACGATGTTGATGATACCCGACATTCCATCGGGGTCGTATTTGGCGGAAGGGTTGGTGATGAGTTCGATGTTATCGATGGAAGAGGCAGGGATTTGTTGAAGAGAAAGGTTGGAAGGTTTCCCATCGATGAAGATATTGGCATTTCCGGTTCCGCGGAGGGAAACCTTCCCTTCTTGATCAACGCTTACGGAAGGAACGTTTTCCAGAACCTGAAGCGCTGTTCCACCCTGAACGGTTGCGTTGCTGCCTACGTTGAAGACTTTTTTGTCGAGTTGAATTTCGAAAGCGGTACGTGATCCTTGAATATCGGCACCTTGCAGTACTTTGGGATTGGCTTGAATGGAGTAGGTGCCGAGCAATTGAACGGGTTTTTCTTCCGTTAAACACGTTTTTTTCAATTCCGGAGTCTCAAATCCGATGGCTGAGATTTTTACTTCATAGCAACCCAAGGGGAGGTTCGAAATTTGAATGAATCCTTCCTCGTTCGTAAATCCACCAAAAACTTGGGTGCCTAAGCTCACGCCAACCGAAGCCAAAGGAACGGGCTTTTGGCTGTTGATCTCAACTACTTTTAAAGAAATTTTTCCCGATTTATTTTTCTGTCCCCAAACCAAGGTGGTTCCGAAGATCCAGAATAAAAGCAACGCCCACGTTTTCATGAAACGCAAAGATAGCCTTTGGCTTGATTCAGAAAGTTTAAAAAACCTTATTTATTCCCGAAAAACGAGTAATACAAACGCGATGGACCGTTGTCGATGTATCCTCCAGCATAGAAATAATTGCCTTGAGTAATGATGGAAAATCCGTCGAATCCGGTTTGGCTGTGGAATTGATTTGGCATAACCCATTTGGTCCCGTTCCAGTACGCCATCAAAACGCTGTTTTGTGGGCCAATGGAAGCGATATAAATGGTGTCTTTTACCGTTCCTTCGGTGGTGACTGAAAATGAAATCTGACTGGTGGTTGGCGTTGATTGTGGTGGTGTAATATATTGAACCGTATCTTGACCATAGTAGTAACCAATTACAGCAGCTCTTGGATCCACCACTCCGGGAAGGGTTTTAAAGGATTTCTCTTTGCCATACGCCATTCCAAAAACATTTTTGGCATAAGCTCGAACGAAATATTCGGTGTTGGGTTGGAGTTGGGTAAGCATAGAAGAATAATCGCCCACGTCGGCTCCATCGATGGTGAACGCATCGGCCGTGGTGGGAGTTCCTGAAGTATTCCAACACACCCCACGGCTGGTAATTCCCGAACTTCCAATGCTGCTAACGTTTCCGCCGCATTTGGCCGATTGCATGGTGATTTCTGTGACTTCCCGCGTATCCACTTTCGGCGGTTTCTCTTTATTGCAAGCAGAAAGAAAAACCAGTGAAACCCCTAAGGCGAGAACCGAAATAACGTTTTTCATCGATTAATTTTTTAATGATTCAATGATGTCCAATTTTGCGACTACCCGAGATGGGACCATCATGCTCAGCCAGCAAAACAAAGCAATTCCCAGGTTGGTGATGGCCCAAGAAAGCCCATCCAGTGCAACCGGAGCGTACGAAAGGTAATACAATTTTTCATCCAATGAAAGCCAATGGAAATAATGCTGACTTAACAAAATGCTTCCAGCCAAAAGATTCCCGAAGAGAAGTCCTCGTCCCACCAACCGCAACGACCACCACCGAAACAACTGGCTCACGGCAGCGGTGGGAAGACCTAAGGCTCTCATCAATCCAACTTCCTTCTTTTTCTCGAGTACCAAGAGCACCAGGGCACTCATCATGTTTAACCCCGCAACCGCCAACATGATCACCAAAATGATGCTTTGATTGGTGTCGAAAAGCGCAAGCCATTGAAAAAGTTGAGGGAACAATTCGCCCAAAGAAAACGCTTCAAGCGTCATCGGTAGGCTGTTATGGATTTGATCGACTTCTTTTTGGATGTTGGTTCCTTGTTTGAAATGGAGTTGGTATCCGCCAACGGTGGCCGAATCCCAGCCATTCACGGCCTGAACATGATGGAGGGGAACCAAAACAACGGGCCGGCCGGTTTGGTGTTCCATCGGATTTTTGAAAATCCCTACCACGGTAAAAGCCCTGGTTCGGGGCGGTTGTTGAACAAAAATAACCGGTAGTGTTGCCCCGATTTTCAGTCCTAATTTTTTAGCAAGAGGTTCGGGAATGGCACATTCTTTACTTCCATTTTGAAACGAAGGTGTGCGGCCTTTCAACAAAACGTTTTTGAGTTTTTCGGCGGGGAAACCTTCGCCTACCCCTTGAAGAACGATGCCCTCAAATTCGGTTTCGGTTTGGGTAATGCCTGCTTTGAGTGCAAACGGAAAAAACGATTGGATGTTTTCGTTGGCTTGAAGGGCTTTCCGTTGTTCTTTGGGAAGAACCATCGAGCCACTTTCGGTGGATTGGCTAATGCGAGCCGGTAAAATTTGTGCTTCTCCCGAAAAGGTTTGAAGTAATTTGGGAACCTCTTGTTGGTAGCCCTGAACAATGGCCATGGTAATCAGAATCACCATGGTGCCCAATCCAACTCCCGTTACGGCTAAAAAACCAGCGATTTTGGAGAATTTCGCTCCAACCGATTTGCGCAACAAAGAATGGGCATTCATGGAATTATTCGTAAGAATACCAGCCTTTTCCGGTTTTCTTTCCTAAAAATCCACCTTCCACTTTCATTTCTTGCAAACGACTTGGGCGAAAACGCGATTCCCCATGAAAACTATCGAACATGCTCGAAGTTACCGAGAAATTAATGTCCATTCCAATTAAATCCTGCAACTTGAAAGGACCCATTTTAAATCCGGAATTCTCCATCAATGCATCGATGGTGGCAAAATCGGCCACGCGTTCTTCCAAGCATTTTAAACTTTCAAGGTAGAAGTGGCGGGCTACGCGATTCACAATAAATCCAGGAGCGTCGGCCGCCATAACCGGAGTTTTTCCCATTTGGGTGCTCAGTTCGGCAACGGTTTGTGCTACTTCAGCCGAGGTTGCCTCACCGGAAATAACCTCCACCAACTTCATCAAATGTGCTGGATTGAAAAAGTGCATACCAACCACGCGTTCGGGGTGAGGAATGCCACGGGCAATTCGGGTAATGGGAATGGAAGAAGTGTTGGAAGCAAAAATGGTGGTGGGGGGATTGATTTGAGCGAGGGATTGAAAAACGTTTTGCTTGGCTTCCGTTTTTTCAATGATGGCCTCGATCACCACGTCGCAAACCAATTGTCGAAGGTCGTCGGCTGGAGCAATGCGAGCCAGGGTGGCCTCAGCATTTTCTGCCGATAACTTCCCCAATTCTACGGCTTTCAAAAGGTTTTTCTGAATTCCAGTCATTCCTTTTTTCAAAACCTCTGGATTGAGGTCAAAAAGTTGAACTTGAAATCCGGCAACAGCGGCTACCTGAGCAATTCCGCTGCCCATGGTGCCGGCACCAATAACTGCAATTTTTTCGATGGAGTGTGCCATGATCGATTAGGCGGTTTCTCCAACAAATTGTTTCAAAAAGCGCAAATCGTTTTCGCTGAACATGCGCAAATCGCCAATTTGGTACTTCAACATGGCAATGCGCTCGATTCCTAAACCGAAAGCAAATCCGCAGTACTGTTTGGAATCAATTCCGCAGTTCTCTAAAACTTGAGGATCGACCATGCCGCAACCCAAAATTTCCAACCATCCGGTTCCTTTGGTGATGCGATGATCCACTTCGGTTTCCAAACCCCAGTAGATGTCCATTTCGGCTGAGGGTTCGGTGAAGGGGAAGAAGCTTGGACGAAAACGAATTTTCACGCCTTCCCCAAAAAACTCTTGAACGAATTTGAAAAGGGTTTGCTTTAAATCGGCAAAAGACGCTTTTTCATCGATATAAAGTCCTTCAATTTGGTGGAAGAAACAATGCGAACGGGCAGAAATGGCTTCGTTTCGGTACACTCTTCCTGGTGAAATGGTACGAATGGGCAAATTTCCTTCCCGCATCACTTTTACTTGAACCGATGAAGTATGGGTGCGGAGTAAAATATCGGGGTTGGTTTGGACAAAAAACGTGTCTTGCATGTCGCGAGCTGGATGATCTGCTGCGAAATTAAGGGCTTCGAAATTGTGGAAATCATCGACCACTTCAGGCCCTTCCGAAATGTTGAATCCCATCCGCTCGAAAATATCAGTAATCTGATTTTTGATGATGGTAATGGGATGCAAAGAGCCAATGGGGTAAGGCGCAGGTGGAAGAAATGGATCGTAAGCAACTTGATCGTTCGCGGTTTCTTCCAAGGCTTGTTGAAATTCTTCCAATTTAGCAGCAGCAGCCACCTTCAATTGGTTCAACGCTTGTCCAACATCCTTTTTTTCTGGGCCTGGAACCGATTTAAACGCCTCGAACAAGTCGTTCATCGCTCCTTTTTTCCCTAAAAACTTCAAACGGAATTGTTCTACTTCTTCCGCATTCTTGGCTTTCGCTTGGGCCACTTCGGCCAACAAAGCATTGATTTTTTGAATCATGCCTCAAAAATAGCAAAATTCCACCAACCTATTTGTTTTGTTACTCCAATTGTCATTTTTTCATTGCTTTTCTCCCTGAAAAAACCGACCTTTGAAGACCATTTTAGTTTGTTTCAATAAGAAAGGAAAGCAATTTTGACACTTATAAAATCCATTTCTGGAATTCGAGGAACGATGGGAGGATTTCCAGGAGAAGGCCTTACCCCCATTGATATTGTAAAGTTTTCGGCGGCTTTCGCTTCCATTTTAACCCGCGGGAAAGAGCATCCAACTTTGGTCATCGGGCGGGATGCCCGCATTTCCGGGCCCATGGTTTCGGCTTTGGTGGTGAATACCTTGCGGATGCAAGGCATTCACGTCATCGATTTGGGATTGAGCACCACGCCAACGGTTGAAATGGCCGTTCCGGCTTTGAAAGCCCATGGCGGAATCATTCTAACGGCCAGCCACAATCCCAAACAATGGAATGCCCTGAAGCTTTTGAACGAAAAAGGCGAATTCATTTCCGCCTCAGAAGGTCAAGCGGTATTGGCACTTGGAGAAAGCGGAAATTTCACTTTTGCCGAGGTAGATCTTTTGGGATCTTACCGTGAATTGGATTACATCGATGAGCACATTCAACAAATTTTGGCTTTGCCCTTGGTGAATGTTTCCGCTATTCGGTCAAAAAATTTCAAAGTAGCCATCGATGCGGTGAACAGCACCGGCGGCATTGCACTTCCTCGCCTATTGAAAGCCTTGGGCGTTGAAAACGTATTGGAACTGTATACCGAACCGAACGGACATTTCCCGCACAATCCCGAGCCACTTCCCGAGCACCTAACCGATTTATCGGATTTGATTGCTCGCGAAAAAGCCGATGTTGGATTTGTGGTTGATCCAGATGTTGATCGTTTGGCCATCTTGAACGAAGACGGCAGCATGTTTGGTGAAGAGTACACCCTCGTTGCCGTTGCCGATTACGTTCTGAAGCACACTCCCGGTGCAACCGTGAGCAACCTCAGCAGCACCCGTGCCTTGCGCGATGTAACCCAAGCCCATGGCCAACGTTACGAGGCCGCAGCAGTTGGAGAAGTTAACGTGGTTGAAAAAATGAAAGAGATCGGTGCCATCATCGGTGGAGAAGGCAACGGAGGAATCATTTACCCCGAGTTGCACTACGGCCGCGACGCCCTGGTGGGTATCGCCCTGTTTTTGTCGCATTTGGCCGAAACCGGAATGTCGTGCAAAGCACTTCGGGCTTCATATCCGGCCAAATTCATGTCGAAGAATAAAATAGAACTTACTCCCGGAATCGATGTGGATGGAATTTTAGCGAAAATGGCTGCGCACCATTCCCACCAAAACATTTCCACCATCGATGGGGTGAAAATTGATTTTCCAACCGAATGGGTTCACTTGCGCAAATCGAACACCGAACCCATCATTCGCATTTATTCCGAAAGCGAAACCCCTGAACGTGCCGATCAATTGGCCCAAGAAATCATTCATCAAATTAAATCCTTCATCTAATGCGTATTTATTTCGATAATGCCGCTACTACGCCCCTCGATCCCCAGGTTTTTGAGGTAATGGCGCCCATGCTTCGCGATCATTTTGGAAATCCTTCCAGCACCCACGAGCATGGACGAAAAGTGAAGGTGCAGATTGAGTTGGCGCGCAAGAAAGTAGCCCAATTGCTGCGGTGTACCACAGGAGAAATAGTTTTCACTTCGGGCGGCACCGAGGCCGATAACATGGCCATTCGAAATTCGGTGGAAGACCTTGGCATTACCCATTGCATCACCACTAAAATTGAACACCATGCCGTTCTTCATACCTTGGAAGAATTGGCTGAAAAGGGTAAAATCAAACTTTCCTTCGTGAAAATGAATGGGCAGGGAGAAGTGGATTTGAAGGATTTAGAAGAGTTACTGCAAAACAACGCTCGCTCGTTTGTGAGTTTGATGCATGCCAACAATGAAGTGGGAACCATGATTGATTTGGTGGCCATCGGGAATTTGGTTCGCAAGTACGATGGGATTTTTCATTCCGATACGGTTCAAACCATAGGACATTTCGAGCACGATTTGTCGGTGCTTCCGGTTGATTTTATCACGGCAGCTGCGCATAAATTTAACGGACCCAAAGGAACGGGATTCTTGTACATCAATAAGAGACTAAAATTGCACCCGTTCATCACCGGTGGTGGACAAGAACGCAGCATGCGAGGTGGAACCGAAAACGTTTACGGTATGGTTGGTTTGGCCAAAGCGTTGGAATTGGCCTATTCGATCATGCCTGAGAAACGCAAGAAAATTGAAGCCGTAAAACAGCATTTCATTCAACGATTAACCCAAGAAATTCCGGGGATTTCTTTCAACGGCACGAGTGGTGATTTGGAGAAAAGCTTGTACACCGTTCTCAACGTAAACTTCCCAAAAGTAGATCGTCCCGACATGTTGTTGTTTCAATTGGATTTAAACGGAATCAGTTGTTCCGGAGGTTCGGCCTGCAGCAGTGGAGCCACAAAAGGGAGTCACGTTTTGGCCGAAATGGACCGGGACATGGATGCTCCAGCCGTTCGATTCTCGTTTGGTAAACACAATACCTTGGAAGAGGTAGATTACACCATCGAGGTGCTCAAGAAAATATTTGAATGATTCGATTTCTACCGTCGACCAAGAAAAAAGGTTTGCATCCCGTTCACGATTTTCAAAAGAAAATCAGACGGAGTTTGCTGTTCTCTTTTGGATTGATTTCGTTTTCTGTGGGTTTGGGAATGGTCGGCTACCATGAATTGGGAAAATTGAATTGGGTAGATTCCCTGTTGAACGCAAGCATGATTTTAACCGGCATGGGACCGGTTGATAAAATGCCGAATGACGCCGCAAAACTGTTTTCCAGCTTCTACGCCCTGTACAGCGGCGTGGCTTTTTTATCCATCTTTGCTGTTTTTTTCGCTCCCATCTTTCACCGATTCCTCCACCGACTCAAGGTTGATTTGGACGAGTTGGATGAATCTTAATCCAAACCTTCTTTCGGTAATTTTCCCATTTTTTCGCCACCGTCTTCGGTTTTAAATTGGTACAATTCTTCTTGAATAAGGGTTCGAATATTAAGCGAAGCCAATTTGTTCACTTCGGCAAATGGATGAACACGGTTGGACAGAAACACAAAAACCCATTCGTTTTCAGGATCTACCCAAATGCACGTTCCCGTAAATCCGGTATGACCAAAGGCCGTGGCCGGTGTACTCTTGCTGCATGGACTCCCACCTTGGCCCACGGCGGGTTTGTCGAAACACAAACCTCTGCGATTGCTCATAAAGTAAGGTTGAGTAAACGTTGAAATCACCCGATCGGAAAGGAGGCTTTCTTTGCGATTGCTATTATTGTAAGGTTGAGTAAACGTTGAAATCACCCAATCGGAAAGGAGGGTTTCATCCCCATAAACCCCGTCTCGCATCCATAAATAACCAATTTTACTGAGATCAGTGGCGTTGGAGAAAAGCCCAGCATGTCCGGCTACTCCACCTTTCATGGCTGCCGTTTGGTCGTGCACGTAGCCGCGAACAACTTGCTTCCGAAAAGTTTTATCGTCCTCGGTTGGGGCAATCTGATTTAGTGGGAATTTCTTGAGGGGAAGAAACGTGGCGGTGTTTAATCCTAATGGTGCAGCAATTTTCTCTTCGAATTGCATGTTAATGGGCTTTCGGTACCACAATTCCAACAAATACTGACCAAACCCAAAGCCCAAATCGCTGTATTTGTACATGCCTCGCCCTTGTAGCGGAGCTTTAAGAACACTATCGAATACCAATGCTGGTAAATCGTTGTTTCCCCAAAGATTTTTGGCGATTTCCAATCGAAAATCTGGATGAGGCGTATCGGAAACTAAGGGTCGATCGGGATTTCTGAGATCCCATTTTTGGTAAAACGGAATGAACGCCGGAAGACCTGCTTGGTGGGTCATCCATTCGGCCATAGAAATGGACGCTTTGTTGGTGAATTGCCAATTGGGTTCTAGTTTTCCAAGGGTGTCCGTGGGTTTAAACTTTCCATCTTCTCGGGCCATCATCAATAAATTGGTGGTGGATGCCACTTTGGTGACCGATGCTAAATCGTAAATCGTTTGGGATTGCACCGGTTGAGATTTGGAATAATCGAGGTAGCCGTAATTTTTTCGATGTACGATGCGATCGCGGTGAATGACGATTACTTGGCAGCCCGGATAGGCATTTTGTGAAAGTCCAATTTGAGCAATGGAGTCTATTTTTTGAGAAAGCCATTGGTATTCTCTGGTCCATGCGATGGGTTTTCCAACGGCAGGAAGAGTGAGCGGTGCCATGCAAATGCCCGAGCAGTGGGAATAATTTCCGGCCGTTACAGGCAAGGCTCCTTTGAAAGGAATGGCTCCAAAAACAGCTTGAACGGCGGTTAGTTGGGCCATTGGCGTATTTTCATACACCACACTTACCGAGCGGTACACCGAGTCGAAATACCTGCAAGCATAGGCGTTGCCAAGAATCATTACTCCACTTGGAATTCGTTGGGCAACGCTATCCATCCAACCTAAAAAGGAATCCGGCATACCGAATTTTTTCTTCGGATAAACGGTGGGAATTTGAAGGAAAAACTGAAGCTTTTTTGGCGTTGCTACCGAATCGAAAAGGTGAAGAAGGGTGGAAGAGTCGGCTTTCCAATCGACATGAATAAGGGTTGATCTTCCGGAAAGCCGAATGTTTTCGGAAATGATTTCTTGATTTTTGTTGTTCCCAACCACAATGCACGTCACTTCTTCCGTTTCTGATGGAACCAAGGGCAAAAACAACGAATCGTTTTTTACCAAGGTGATGGCTTCTTCATAAATGGTTCGAGAAAGTTCCCAATTCTCCTCGGGCTGAAGCCGCCCGGTTAATCGGGTAGTATCAATGGGCGTGAAAGAGGATAATCCCATCCAGTATTTGGAACGAAGAATTTTCTTCACCTTTCGGTCAATTTCCTTTTCATCCAAACGTCCGGAAAGCAGGGCTTTTTTAATCTCTTCGATGGCCAAAGGAACATCTTGTGCGAAAAGTAAAACATCGTTTCCGGCCTCCAATGCTCGAACTTCCAATTCTCCTGGATCGTAGTATTTGGAAATTCCTCTCATGTTCAACGCATCGGTAAATGTAAGACCTCTAAATTTGAGATCATCTTGCAACAATTCTTGGATCGCTTTGGCAGATAAGGTGGTCGGAATTCGTGCTGAATCGCCCAATGCGGGTACGTTCAAATGCGCAACCATGGTTGCCCCAATACCTTTTTTAACCGCTTCTCGAAACGGAAACAATTCCAGGGAATCTATACGGGAAAGGGATGCTGAAATGGTTGGTAAATCTTCGTGGGAATCGGTATTGGTGTCTCCGTGTCCGGGAAAATGTTTGGAACAAGCCATGACACGTTCCTCTTGTAAACCACGAGCAACCGCTAATGCCTTTCTGGTAACATTTTCTTTGTCTTCTCCAAAAGATCGGAAATTAATGACCGGATTATCGGGATTGTTGTTGATATCCATCACCGGTGCGAAATTGATGTGCACGCCCATGAGTTTGCATTGGCGGCCCATGGTTTTTCCTAATTCGTAGGCCCATCGTTCGTCTCCGGTGGCGCCCAACGTCATGCTGCGGGGCAAGTCTTTGATGCCGGTTAGGCGCATGCCAAGTCCCCATTCGGCGTCCATGGCAATCATGAGTGGGGTTGGAGCGATGGATTGGTAATAATTGGTTTGGGTGCCTTGTTTCTCGGGTGTTCCCTGCATGAAGATCAGCCCGCCGATGTTGTAGATTTTAATGAGGGAGTCGATGCGGGCTTCGGTGGTTTCCTTGGAATTGGAGTAGGCGGCAACCATGAACAATTGCCCCAAACGTTGCTCCACCGTTAAGGTTCTAAAAACCGAATCGGCCCATGCGTTCGGCCCATTCATCACCCCAATCACATCGGGTGATTTCCGCTTCCAAATTTGGGCAGAGGAAAAAATGGAAAGGAGAAAGAAAGAAAAAAGGAGGAGAAAACGCATCTTCCCACAAAGGTACAACGACTTGGGCCGGAATGAAAACAGGTTTTATTCTTCGAAGTTCTTCCCGTTTTCTTTTTACTTTTCCCAATTACAAATTGGCAATGGGTTCGACTTCTTCCTCTTCTTCCGAAATCGATAGCCTTTTCATGTGCTCGGCTTCTTCTTTTCCCAAATACCGGTCAATGAGCTTTTCAGCCAATAAAATGACAGGCGTTAACACCCACGCCATGGTGAATTTGTAGGTGTAATTTACCAAGCCGATGGCCAATACTTTTTGCCATGGCCATCCCGCACCAATTCCAAAGGCGATGTACAAAACGATGAAACTATCCACCATCTGACTGAAAAGCGTACTGCCCGTTGCTCGAAGCCAAACGTACTTTCCATTGGTTAATTTTTTGATCTTCTGGAAAATAAAAGCATCAACAAATTGACTGAACAAGAAGGCACAAATGCTTCCCACAATGATCCACATTCCCTGACCAAAAATGGATGAAAACGCGTCTTGCATGTTGGGAACTCCTTGATCTACTTTCCCGAAAATCCACCAACTCGGTGCCGGAACGTGAATGCCTAAGTAAAACATCAGAAACGCATAGCAAATGAGACCAACAGCAATGTAGGAGATGCGTCGAACGATGCGAAAACCGAAATATTCGTTCACAATATCCGTCATCACAAATTCCAACGGCCACAGCAATACGCCTACGGTAAGGTTGAAACTCAGGTGGTCTTCTCCAAACAGGGAAAAGTCTGAAACGGACCAGCCCAACAAGGCTTCCAAAGAAAAAATTTTCGTGCCAATGGTTTCCGCAATGAGGGCGTTGCTAACGAAAAATGCCGATAAAAACATCAGAAGCTTCGTTTTTTTATCAATTTTCAAATGGGCCATGAATGGAATTTAAGGAGTAAACAACGTTTTTCTGATTTCGTTGAGCAGCATTCCCGTTGCCCCCCAAACAAAATCATTATCGAATAAAAATCCGGGAACCGATCTTTTTTCACTCATTTCTTGATGATGGATGCTTGCTTCAACCAAATTATTCCAACCAATCCACCTCGAGTAGGCTACCTCTTCGTTGGGTTGGAGCTCGGGGAGGTTATTCAGCTGAAATACAAAAGGGTAAACCAAAAAGTTGGAAGGGGGAATGTAGAGGGGGTGAAGTTCAGAAATAAGGGCGGAGGGCGAAAGGTTAATCCCTACTTCTTCTTGGGTTTCTCGAATGGCGGCCTGCAGAGGTTGTTCATGCTGTTCCAGCCGGCCGCCTGGAAAACTCATTTGGCCGCTGTGAACCCCGCCGTATTCCACTCTTCGGGTTAACAAAATGGTAGGATGTTGCTCAATAGGAGCTAGAATGATGGCCACGGCCGATTGTTTGGGTTGTTGTTTTTCCATCCATTCGGCCGATGGATACAATCGCCCTTCCGGGGCCAATTCCATGCGAATGGTTTGGATGAAATCCATCTTTATGAACTTTGGAGAGATTTTTTAAGGTTCCAACCCAGGTAAACCAAGGCGATTCCTATTCCAGAAATGCGTACCCAGATTTGCGGATTTAATTCCATGAATCCCCAAATGCATAAAACCACCGCTGCAGCCATGATCATTTTTTGAATGGGGTAATGAATGGGAAAAATGCGCTGCCCCCACCAATAACTGCCCAGCATCATGCTTCCGTAACACAGAAGGGTGGTCATTCCAGCACCAACGTACCCAAAAATGGGAATCAAAAGCGCATTTCCAAGGATGGTGATACCGGCACCGCCGATGCTCATCCACATTCCTTTTCGATTTTGGTCGGCAAGGCGGTACCAAACGCTAAAATTGTAGTACATGCCGAGGCACAAATTTGCGAGAAATAAAAGCGGAACAACGGTAAGACCTTCCAAATATTCGGGATGGGTTTTTCCTAAAAAAGCACGTCCGATTTCTTCTCGAAACCCAACCACAACAAGAAAAAAGCCGAGGCCAACGAGCAAAAATGCATAGCCAATGTGTCCGAAAATTTCGGTATTTCCTTCCTTCCGAAATCGTTGGTGGAAAAACGGCTCAGCGCCCATTCGAAAACTTTGGGTGTACAACGTCATGAACATGGCAAGTTTATAAACGGCCCCGTAAATGCCCAATTCCCGCTCCGGATTTTCGGCATGGATCCAGTATTTGAGGAGCATGCGGTCCATGGCTTCGTTCACCACAAACGCCAATCCAACGAAGAGCAATGGCCAAGAATACTGCATCATTTTTTTCCATAACTCCCAATTCAAAAGGTTCCACATTTTGGGAAACCAAGGCAGAAGCAGAAGCAGGGTGATGCCATTGGCAATGAGGTTGCTGAAGAAAACGGCATCAACGCCTTGGAAGGAGGCCGACATAGAAATGCCGTTTTTGGGGGCATAAACCAACAAGAATAAATTCAAACCGATGACCATGCCGATGTTCAAGAGTTTTAGCCCCGCGAAAAGCAAGGGCTTTTGAAGCTGCCGAAGTTGGGAAAAAGGAATGCTGGCCAACGCATCAAACGCCAAAATGAGCGAAAACCAACGAATGTAATGACCTTTGTCGGGATAATTCATCCAGTTGGATAGCACATCGGATGCCAGCCAAAGTACACCACTAAACAAACAACTGGAAACGAAAAGGCTGGCAAAAAGGGTAGGATAAACGCTCTTGGAAACTTCGGGAGATTCGTGTGAAAATCGGAAAAAAGACGTTTCGGTTCCGTAAGTATAAATCACGTTCAAAAGGGCTACATAGCTGTATAATTCCGTAACAATTCCATAATCTTCTGGCGCGAAAAGGCGAACGTAAAGAGGTACAAGCAGAAAATTCAACAGCCTTCCAACAACATTGCTGATGCCATAAAGTGCAGTTTGCTGGGCTAATTTTTTAAGACTACTCACGCTTTGTATTCTTGATGTTCCGCATTTCGTTGGCCGTGAGAGGCCGCGAAATGTTCAATCCAATAGGTAAAATTAAGGTGAGGACTTTGTTTTTCAATCCTTTTCGATGAAGTAATTCTTTGCCGCTTCTCCAACAATGATAACAGCAATGAAGATGGGGCAATTTTAAGTAGATGGTTGTGAACGCCGAATTGATTCAACATTCCTCAAGTTTAATTTCTTCTTCGATTCTTAAATGAAAAATTTACCGAAGGATGAAGAAAAAATAAAGCGTAGAACCAAAAAATGTTGGTGTGGTAGGGCGGCATAAAGATGGCACCCAGCACCAACGCAATTTGAAAAGCAATGAGACCGAGGCCCAACCATTCCCAATCTTTTTTGCGGATTCGAAAAATCCAAAACACGATGGCAATCAAACCAATAGCAAACCAACAGAACCCAAAAACAACGGTTAAAACGGTTAAAAAGAACCGAATCCCGTAGCTCGTTGGATTTTTCGGTAGTGCAGCTTGTTCCAAAACGGGATCCATCATTCCGCCGGCGTTGAACGGCCTAGGCGCTAATCGAAACACGGCTACGCTTCCCATTTTTCTAACGAATTCAAAAGGATGGGCCAACACGGAATCTTTCCATGCTTTTTTTAAAATCGAATCGCCGGCATAGGAAAGCGTTCCTCCAAACGGACGTGCAATGGCTTGCATGGTGGAGTCCTCGTCGAATGGGGTAATTCCCCAAACGTTGTTGTTCAATTGCCCCAATCCGCAGAAAAAAGTGTGTCCGGCGTTGGTAGAAGTTAGTAAACGATGTCCGGTTCGCTGCTGGGTGTATTGCATCCACGGGAGTAGAAGAAATAGGCCGATGGCTGGAATGCTGAAACCGATCCATCGCTTGGTTTTCCACCACGAATAAACGGCAATCCCCGAAGAAACAAGGAGGAAGAAGATCGTGTAGTCGCTGCGGAAATGAAGGGTAATTCCAAACGCAACCCCCGCAGCGATGGCAAATTTCCAATGGCCGTCCTTTAAAAAGCGGAAAAGCGAGAAAACGGCAACAGAAATGCCGATGGCACCGATCGAATACGGCCACATAACGGCATGCATCAGGTGCCACGGCCAAGCGAAAAAGGTGAGCCAACGAAAGGTATTTCTGGCTTTTGTGGAGTAACCCAAGGCCAACCACTGCTTGTCGAGCCAAACCAAAAACAAGAGGTTGGCCGCTTGTTGTAGAAGAATGATCAACCACTTCGGCCAAGCCGTTGCTAAAATCATCCCGTAACCCCACATCGGAAAGGTGGTTTGCCCCGTTCTAAAAGGTGAATTCAAATCAAAACCGCTGCGGAAGAAATGAGCAAAATCGATGTAATTGGGAATCAACCCCTGCATTTGGGTGGAGTCTAAATTGAAAAACGACAACAATCCCAAGATGGCTGATAAAAGGAGGATCCACCGCCAAGTAGGTAGGATTGGAAGAAGCGGTTTCTTCATTTCTTGGCCGGTTGCTTTTTAAGGAACATGACGCCTCGGTCGTCTTTTATTCCTAAGACACGTTCGCCATCGTCGTTGTAACCGTCGAATTTGCGAAAAATCTTCCCCTCTTTGTACACCGACAAATCGATGAGGTGGTAACTGCCCTGGAAGTCAGAAATTTTGCAGTTTTGACTGTTGGGTGTTGCGAAGTTAAATTTGTTTACATCGGCTTTTTTACCGGCCATGACGCATTCACCAAGGGGTTCCAAATCGTCTGGAGATAGCCCGTCGAAGCCATCCGGCTTCCTCATTTTGTCGGCATCGAACAAGGAATTGATGGTGAAAATTTCCATTTCGTATCGGCCTTTACCACTTTCGCTCAACTTTAAGAAGAACTGAGAAAATACCACATCGGGTTTGTTCACGTAAGTTATTTGTTCAAACAGCCAAGTAATGCCTTCTTCTTTCTGGGTTTTCCAAATCTCTTTCACTTCCAGTTGGTAGTGGGGCAAGGTGGTATCTGACTTCCATTGGGAGGTATTGGTGAATGTTCCCGAGTACCAGGAGATGAATTCTTGAAGCACTTTGGAAGGCCCTGCTTTTGTAACGGAGGTGAGCGTGAAAAAAAGAAGAAAAAAGAAAATTCGATTCATGAGGTGGAAAAAATATTTGGCTTTGCAAATAACGAAAGTTTCGTGAAAATTGAGGTAAGAAGGGATAAAAACATCCTGTTTTTTAGACGTTTTTTGATTTCTTTTTGGAAAGGTGGTGAAAAATTGAAAGATATGAATGATATAAAAAACAATTTTGTAAGATGCTGATATGGTTTATATAAGATTATTTTTTGGAAGTGTGAATAACTCGAATCGGATTGTGGATTTCAGAAAAACTTCATCCACCATCTTTGTTATCCCGAAAGGAAAAAAATCACACAAAAATCATAGCTATGTCTCACACCACCGAACCCATTCTCGTTGAAAATCCAGATCGATTTGTATTGTTTCCAATTCAGCATCATGATATTTGGCAATACTACAAAAAATCGGAAGCGAGTTTTTGGACTGCCGAGGAAATTGATTTGAATCAAGACTTGGTTGATTGGAATACGCGATTGAACGATAACGAGCGCCACTTCATCAAGCACGTTCTTGCCTTCTTCGCAGCTTCCGACGGGATTGTGAACGAGAACTTGGCCGAAAACTTTGTGCGCGAGGTGCAATACACCGAAGCCAAATTTTTCTATGGTTTCCAAATCATGATGGAGAACATTCACTCCGAAACGTATTCGTTGTTGATCGATACTTACATCAAAGATACCCAGGAGAAAAACAAGTTGTTCAAGGCCATCGAAACCTTGGATTGCGTGAGCAAAAAAGCCGATTGGGCCTTGAAGTGGATCAAGAAAGCTTCTTTTGCCGAGCGCTTGATCGCATTTGCTGCAGTGGAAGGAATTTTCTTCTCTGGTTCTTTCTGCTCCATTTTCTGGTTGAAGAAGCGCGGGTTGATGCCCGGTTTAAGTTTTTCAAATGAATTGATTTCCAGAGACGAAGGTTTGCATTGCGATTTTGCGTGTCATTTGTTCACGAACCACTTGCAAAGCCGTCCAAGCCAAGAAGTTGTTACTTCCATCATTACCGAAGCGGTTGAAATTGAAAAAGAATTCGTTTCCGATGCGCTTCCAGTTCGTTTGATCGGAATGAACTCCGAATTGATGTGTCAATACATCGAATTCGTTGCCGATCGTTTGTTGGTTTCATTGGGATGCAACAAAGTATACAACGCCGTGAATCCGTTCGATTTTATGGAATTTATTTCTTTGGAGCGCAAAACCAACTTCTTCGAAAAGCGAGTAGCTGAATACAAAAAAGCCGGTGTAGGACAAGCTCCTGCCGAAAGAACCATCACCCTTAACGAAGATTTTTAATTCAAAGCCATGTTTGTAGTTAAACGCGACGGTCGCAAAGAGCCCGTACAATTCGATAAAATTACCGCTCGAATCAGCAAGCTTTGTTACAACCTTCATGAGCGGTTTGTTGACCCGGCTGAGGTAGCAAAAAAAGTCATCAACGGCTTATTCGATGGGGTTACCACCATTGAATTGGATAATCTTGCTGCCGAAACCGCCGCATCCTTAACAACCAAACATCCTGATTATGCCGTTCTAGCGGCAAGAATTGCAGTTTCTAACCTTCATAAAGAAACGAAAAAGTCCTTCACCGAAACCATGCGCGACTTGTACGAGTACGTCGATCCCCACACCGGAGAATCGGCCTCTCTTATTGCGAGCGACGTGATGGAAATCATTGAAAAACACAGCGAGCAGCTCGATTCTGCCATCATCTATCACCGCGACTACGATTACGATTATTTTGGATTCAAAACGTTGGAGCGCTCCTATCTCCTACGCACCAACGGTCGCGTGGTTGAGCGCCCTCAGCACATGATCATGCGTGTTGCAGTTGGGATTCACAAAACCGATATCGATTCTGTTCTTGAAACGTATAATTTGATGAGTGAACGTTGGTTTACTCACGCTACACCCACGTTGTTTAATGCTGGAACCCCCAAGCCACAACTCTCCAGTTGCTTTTTGTTAACCATGCAAGAAGATAGCATCGATGGAATTTATGACACCTTGAAACAGTGCGCAAAAATTTCTCAAAGTGCAGGTGGTATTGGATTGAGCATCCACAACATTCGTGCTACGGGTTCTTACATCAAAGGAACCAACGGCACCTCCAATGGAATTGTTCCTATGCTTCGCGTTTTCAACGATACGGCCCGTTACGTTGATCAAGGCGGTGGAAAGCGAAAAGGCTCCTTTGCTATCTACCTCGAACCATGGCATGCCGATATTTTTTCGTTTTTGGATTTGAAGAAAAACCACGGAGCCGAAGAAATGCGTGCCCGTGATTTGTTTTACGCCCTTTGGATTTCTGATTTGTTCATGCAGCGGGTAGAGGCAAACGAGAAATGGTCGTTGTTCGATCCCAATGTTACCCCTGAATTGTTCAATACCTGGGGCGAAGAATTTGAACAGCATTACCTGAGGTACGAAAGCGAAGGCAAGGCGGTAAAAACCATCAACGCCCAAGAATTGTGGTTTGCCGTTCTCGAATCTCAAATCGAAACCGGCACCCCGTACATGCTTTACAAAGATGCTGCGAACCGCAAATCCAATCAACAAAACTTAGGAACCATCCGTTCCTCCAATTTGTGCACCGAAATTTTGGAATATACTTCCAAAGACGAGGTAGCCGTTTGTAACCTCGCATCCTTGGCCCTCCCTCGTTTCGTGACGGCTGATCGTCAATTTGACCACCAAAAGTTGTACGACATTACCTACACCGTTACCAAAAACCTGAACAAGGTTATCGATGTGAATTATTATCCGGTTATTGAAGCCCAAAACTCCAACTTTCGCCACCGTCCTATCGGCTTAGGTGTGCAAGGATTGGCCGATGCCTTTATTCTCATGGGATTACCTTTTGAATCTGATGGAGCCGCGCAACTGAACGCTGAAATATTTGAAACCATCTATTTCGCGGCCATGCAATCCTCGGTAGATTTAGCCAAAAAAGAAGGATATTACGAATCTTTCCCAGGTTCACCCCTCAGCAAGGGCATGTTCCAATTCGATTTCTGGGAAGCGCCCCGTTTGTCAGGCCGATGGAATTGGGATGTACTTCGCAAAGAAGTAATGGAGTTTGGAGCCAGAAATTCGTTATTGGTTGCCCCGATGCCAACCGCCTCGACCTCCCAAATTTTAGGAAACAACGAGTGTTTTGAACCTTACACCTCCAACGTGTACAGCCGAGGCGTTCTTTCCGGAGAATTCGCTATCGTTAACAAACACTTGTTGAATGAATTGGTGCGCTTGGACATGTGGAACGACGACATGAAAAATCGAATCATGGCGGCCAACGGTTCCGTTCAACAAATCGATGAAATACCCGAAGAAATTCGTGAAGTTTTCAAAACCGCTTGGGAAATCAAACAAAAGTCCATCTTAGATATGGCCGCCGATCGAGGAGCATTCATTTGTCAGAGTCAATCCATGAACGTATTCATGGCCGAACCTACCTTCTCTAAGCTCAGTTCCATGCACTTCTATGCTTGGAAAAAGGGATTGAAAACAGGCATGTATTACCTTAGAACTAAACCGGCGGTAAATGCCATTCAGTTCACGGTAGACACCCAAGCTGCGCAAAAATCTAATGCGTAATTCATCAAATAATTTCAAAAAAAGAGTCCTAATCTTCGGTTTAGGGCTCTTTTTTTGTTTGGGTTCTTTTGCCCAAGAACGTTCCATTCGGTGGAGAGAAACCCAATTGGAACTAGGTGTTTTAACCGAAGGCGATTCCGTTTCCGGTTTTTTTCAATTTCAGAATGTTTCAAATCGTTCGGTCATCTTGAAGAAACTTCAAACCACCTGCGGGTGCACTTCTACCAATTTTGTGGAAGGGAGGGCAATTGCCCCGCAATCGGTAGACAGTTTTGCCTTTCGTTTTCTTTCTGCGGGGCAAGTGGGACATCTGCATAAGTTATTGGTGGTGGAGTACGAGGCAAATGAATTGAATTTTTCAGATACGCTTCTGTTGCACGGGGAAGTTCAACCCCCTCAACCTGCTTATCGTGAGAGATTTCCTTATAAGAATAAGCATTTGTTGTTGTTAACGCCTTTGGTAGTTTTCGGAAACGTTTCAGGAAAAGAGGCGGCAAAGGCAAAAATAACGTTGGGATTAGAGGGAAGAAAAAAGGAAAAAGTGGAAGTGTTGTATCTTCCTAAAGGCTTTCGATTGAAAAGAAAATGGGTTAAAGAGCAGCAAGTTAATGTGTTGTGGTTGGAAGTGAAGTCGAAAAAGTTGGAAAACAAAGGCTTCGTTGAAATCCCTTTTCTACTAAAAGGAAAAAAAACGGGTGAAACCTTTGATATGAAATTGAGTTACTATTTAGAAGGAAAACGATAAGGTTTTCTAAGAAAACAACAGCGTTTAATTTTGTTGTTTCTTAGGGCGTTAGACGTTACTTTTGCAAAAATCTTTTTACTATGCTTTTTCAATTGACCGAAGAACAAAAAATGATTCAACAAGCCATGCGCGATTTCGCGCAAACAGAGTTATTGGCTGGAGTCATTGAACGCGATACACATCAGAAATTTCCAGCTGAACAAATCAAAAAATTGGGTGAGTTGGGCATCATGGGATTGATGGTTGACCCCAAGTACGATGGAGCAGGAATGGATACGATTTCCTACGTTTTGGCGATGGAAGAGTTGTCGAAAGTAGACGCTTCAACTTCGGTGTGTGTGTCGGTGAATAACTCTTTGGTTTGCTACGGTTTGGAGAAATTTGGATCGGAAGAGCAAAAAGAAAAATACTTAAAACCACTTGCTCGTGGCGAAAAAATCGGCGCTTTTTGCTTGTCTGAGCCCGAAGCCGGTTCCGATGCAACTAGCCAGAAAACAACTGCTGAAGACAAAGGCGATTATTACCTGTTAAATGGAACGAAGAACTGGATTACCAACGGTTCTTCTGCATCGGTTTATTTGGTGATCGCACAAACCAACCCTGAGTTGGGACACCGCGGGATCAACTGTTTGATCGTTGAACGCGATATGCCAGGTTTTGTGGTAGGAACGAAAGAAGATAAAATGGGCATTCGCGGAAGTGATACCCATACCTTGTTGTTCAATGATGTAAAAGTTCCCAAAGCGAACCGCGTTGGAGAAGATGGATTCGGTTTCAAGTTTGCCATGCAAACCTTAGCCGGTGGTCGAATTGGTATTGCAGCACAAGCATTAGGCATTGCCTCCGGTGCTTTGGAATTGGCATTGGCGTATTCAAAACAGCGAAAAGCATTCGGTACAGAAATCAAGAATCACCAAGCTATTCAGTTTAAATTGGCCGACATGGCTACTGAGGTAGAAGCTGCCCGTTTGTTGTGTTTGAAAGCAGCTTGGACCAAAGACCAAGGGTTGGATTACAATTTGATTTCTGCTCAAGCAAAATTGTATGCTTCTGAAATTGCTCAGCGAGTAACCAATGAAGCGGTTCAAATTCACGGTGGTTACGGCTACGTAAAGGAATACCATGTGGAACGCATGATGCGCGACGCGAAGATTACGCAGATTTATGAAGGTACCTCAGAAGTGCAAAAAATTGTCATTTCACGAGAAGTATTAAAAGGTTAAGGTTTTTTTTCCTAAATTGAGTTCGCAAAAATTTTATCAATGACAAAATTATTATTTACAACGGGTTTAGCACTTACGATGGGTTTGGCTTTCGTTGGTTGTTCCAAAGAAAATTCTTTGAACAAACGATTAGATGGTAACTGGAATATCGACAAATTCGAAGGGAAAGCCATCATTACCAATCAATTTGGTACCGATTCGGTAGATTTAGGTTCGGATGGAGGCGAAGTAAAATTCGATGCAACAACCGGAAAAGGATCTTTTAAATTGTACACCATCTTCCGTTACGCTGGAATTCCAGTTCGCGATACCATGGATGCAACCATCACTTCTTGGTCCAATGCTGAAGGTGTTAAAGTAACCATGAAAACATCGGCTGCGGGTGCTGCACAAATAACTTGGAATTGGGACGTGAATGTTAATCAAAAAGAATTTCAAAGTTGGGCAACCTCCAGCAACGTGTCTGCGTCTGTTTTAGGGGAATCTGCCTCTTGGCGTGTTACAAAATTTGAACTAACTAAAAAACCATAATTATGAAAAAAGTATTTTTATTTGGTGCTGTTGCACTATCAGTAAGCTTGGCTTCTTGCAACAAAGAAGAAAAGACCGAAAAGATTTTGAACGGTGATTGGACAGTTGCTTCTTTGAACGGTACTGTTGCTATTACAGATCAAGGCCAAACCGAAACATTAACGCTTAAAAACGGTACTGGAGACATGTCTTTGGATCGCGAAACAGCAACCGGTAAAATCAATGTAATCTATGATATTGATGTTCCTTTCGGCGGTACCACCTTCACTTTCAAAGATACCCTTGCTGGAGACATTACTTTGTGGAACAATTCCGATAAAGATGTATCCATGACCATCAAGGATAAAACAGGTACAACACAAAACACTGCTTTTACCATTGTTTCAAGTGAGAAGTCTGCACAAGAGTGGAAATTCAATCAAATTAATGTTGATGGAACAGAAACCACTAACGTGAACTACAACATCAAAATGAACAAAAAATAATTCAAACATTTTTATTAAAAAGGGGGACTCATTGAGTCCCCCTTTTTATTTTTGAGGTATGCCTAACAAGAGAAAGAAAATTCTGTTCACCATTCCCAATTTCGATACCGCTGGTTCGGGTAAGGCCATGTTAAAAATTATTCAACGACTGGATAAAAATTTGTTCGAACCTCATATTGCTTGCAATCATGATCGCGGTGCATTTTTTAAGGTTGTGAAGGATTCGGGTATTCCAGTGCACATCATGCCAACAACAACGTCCATGAAAAACAAGTTGAATGGGGTGAAGACGTGTTGGAAAATGAGGAAATTTTACCGAGAACATCATTTCGACTTGGTTCACTCGTATCATTATTCCGACGATTATTCCGAGGCTTTGAGCGTTAGAATGGCCGGAGTAAAATGGGTTTATCACAAGAAAAACATGAACTGGGGTGGAAATGGTTGGAAGCTTCGATCTTTACTTGCGAACGGAATCTTTGCTCAAAACTTAAATATTTACGAAGACTTTTTTAATAAAGCCTCCAAGGTGATGTATTGCAGCAGTGGTGTAGATTTGAATGAATTTTATCCCAAGCCACCAAGCGAGGATTTAATGAAAGAGTTCAACTTGACTCCTGAAACCAAAGTGATCGTGAATGTTGCTAATTTGGTTCCATTGAAGGGGATTGAAGTGCTGTTTAAAGCTGTTGAAACCATGACTTTTCCCTCAGGTAGCGATTTTAGGATATTTATTGTTGGAGATGATACCACTGAATACGGTCATGAATTGAAAAGTCATGCAAAGAGGTTGCCCATTCCTGTGGTTTTTACAGGCAAGCGAATGGACGTTGCCGCTTTTTTATCCCTTGCTGATTTTTTTGTTTTTCCTTCTTTTAAGGAAGCCTCTCCGGTAAGTTTCTTGGAAGCGATGGCCTCTGGGACTTATTCTTTAGGAAGTAACATTCCAGGATTGAAGGATCAATTGAAGGAACTCCCTCAGCAGTTATTTCAGGTTGGAGATCATGAAGAATTAAAACACAAATTGGAATTGGCGATTCAACTAACGCAGGATGAAATGAAACAGGTAATCGATCAACAGTTGAAAATCATTCGCGAACAATTTTCCTTAGCAATTGAGGTAGAAAAGCATGAAATCATGTATAAAAAGCTACTTTCAATCAGTTAAGCGCGAACAATAAAAATAAAAGACTTAATCTTCTGAATCTTCTTTGTTTTTGATAGCCCAGAAACACTGTTGGATTTCGGTAGTTGGATGGGATCTTCCAAGGCATTTTCAAAAAAGTGAATCATGTGGGAAGATTTAACGGCATAGGAAACCCCATCTGCACTTCCATTTTTTGCTGAAATAACTCCAATGACATTTCCTTGTTCGTCGAACAAGGGAGATCCAGATTGTCCAGGATTTACCGGTACCGAAACTTGATATTTTAAGGTATCACCGTTATAACCGTTCAAGGAACTCACGCTTCCTTCCCCAAAAACGATGTCCTCTTTGGGGAACCCCAATGTAAAAACATCTTGAGCTAGATTAACTTTGGATGATTTGATGGGGTAAGGAATTCTCGATAATCCTATGAAACTCTCGTCGTCGATTTTCACCAAAACCAAATCGTACTTGGTATCTCTCGCAACAACTCGAGCGGCATAAATACTACCGTCTTCCGGATTTTCCAATTCAACTTCGGATTTATTTCCAATCACGTGGGAAGAAGTAAGGAAATAACCCTCTGCATTTACCGCGAAAGCGGTTCCTGAAACCACTTCTTCTCCCGACTCGATGGTTCTTATGGGATGATTAGAATGCCGAGATTTAGGGGTTGAGCGAGCCAATAATTGCTCGCCATTTGCTTTTTGCCGTTGCTCCCAATCGTATCCAAACCAAGCTCCAACGGCAATTAAGGCAGAAACGGAAGCCGCAATAGCCCAACGAGAAATGGAAATGGGATTGGAAGATTTTCTTTTAGTTGTTTTGACCTGTTGGTGGTAACCTGAAATTTCACTTCGAAGTGCTGTTCTTCTTGTAACTACTTCAATGCCCTTCCGAAAACTCAAATGAGATTCGTACAAATTCTTTAGGGTGGGGTTGGACTCTAATTCTTGAAAAAAGAGGGTTCGCTCCGCTCTACTTCCTTCTCCAGACGCCATTTTTTCAAATAGCTCGTTCATTTCTTCGCTGAATGGGTTCATCCGTTTCTTCTTTTTTGTCCAACCGCTACCAATTTTTTTAACCGCATCAAACACTTATATTTCTGTGTTTTGGCATTATCGGCATTGGTATAACCGTGCTTATTTGCAATCGCCTCCATGCTTAGTTTTTGAAAGAAGAAGTCGGTAAGAACCGATTTGCAAGGCTCTCCCAATTGGTCCAAACCCGAATACAAATCGTCGTACTTCTGCTCTTCTTCCAAAAATCGATCCACGTTTTCCGTTACGTCGGGCAATTCATCGGCGAAGCGATCGTCAATCACAAAGCCCTGTTGCCCAATTACTTTCAAACGTTTATACCATAAGTTTTTGGCAATCGCATACAGATAAGTGCTGATTTTGACAGTAAGTTCAAAACTCGGATTTTGAATATTATCCAGAAAGATGATAAACGCTTCTTGATAAATATCCTTCGCATCGTCGGAGTCGCCCTTTTGGGCAACAATCATCCGCTCGATGAGAGAATAATGCTCGGCGTAAATTTTTCCGGTAATAAATCGGTCACCCGATCTCAAACCATCTAAGTCGTTCAGCGACATATCGGTTCGTACTTAATTCTATTCTTCTTAAAAAGGTAACCCACAACTTCAAAAATAAGTCATAGAATGGATTGTAGCACTTCGAAAAGTCGATTTTTCTGCACCACTTTTAAAGTTCCTTTTCCCTTGTCTTCGGTGTTTCCTGGGCCGCAGAAAACCTGAGTGAATCCCAAACGAGAAGCTTCATTGGTTCGTTGTTCCAAACGGTGAACCGGGCGAATTTCTCCGCTCAATCCCACCTCTCCACAAAATACGGTTAATTCGGGTAGCGGTGTATCTCTAACACTGCTGGCAATGGCCGCACAAACTGCTAAATCCAAGGCCGGATCTTCAACTTTAATCCCTCCTGCCATGTTCAGAAATACATCCATTTGGCCCAATCGGAAACCCATTCGTTTTTCCAAAACGGCGAGCAGCATGTTCAATCTTCTCGGATCGAATCCGGTACAACTTCTTTGGGGCATGCCGTAGGCCGTGGGAGTAACCAAGGCTTGAACTTCGATCAGCAGGGGTCGACTTCCCTCCAAAAGAACACCAATGGCGATGCCTGCAGTGGGTTCGTCACGGGTAGAAAGCAATAATTCCGAAGGATTCTCCACGGAACGAAGTCCGCTGCCTTGCATTTCATACAAACCGAGTTCGGAAGTTGAGCCAAATCGGTTTTTCATGGTTCGCAACAAGCGGTACGAATAGTGTCGATCACCTTCAAATTGAAGGACGGTGTCTACCAAATGTTCCAACACTTTTGGTCCTGCAATGCTTCCATCTTTCGTGATGTGACCAATGAGGAAAATGGGGATGTTTCTTTCTTTGGCTAACTTCATCAATTCGGTTGCAGTTTGGCGGATTTGCCCCACCGAACCGGGCCCTGAATCAAGGGTAGGAGAGTGAATGGTTTGGATGGAATCGATGACTACCCAATCGGGTTCCAATTCATCCATTTGCTCGGCAATCAGGTGGGTATCGGTTTCTGGAAACAAATACACTTCTTCGTTCCCACCTTCAATGCGTTCTGCCCTGAGTTTGATTTGGGTTGGACTTTCTTCTCCGGAAACGTACAAAACTTTTACTCCCGGCATTTGCATGGCCAATTGAAGAAGCAGCGTACTTTTTCCAATGCCGGGTTCTCCTCCCAAGAGCATCAATGCTCCGGGAACAATTCCACCCCCTAAAACCCGATTCAATTCCGAGTCGGGAGTAACCATTCTGGCTTCCTCTTTGCGCTCGACCGATTGAATGGTCTGTGGAAGTACGTTGATTTTCTTTCGAGGTCCTGTTTTCGAGGTTGATGCCGGTTCAACGAGTTCTTCCACAAAGGAATTCCATGAGCCACAAGAATGGCATTTTCCCACCCAAGCCGAAGATTGTTGTCCGCAACTCGAGCAAAACCAAGCTGTTTTTGCTTTTGCCATTATGCTTTTACACGATTGAAGCTGAGCGCCCACACCATCCATTTTGGAAGTGGTTTGGGATTTCTACCTTTTAAACGGAAATACCAGCCGATTTTTTTGATAACAGGAACACGATGGGTTTCCACGAATTCAATGAGTGCCCCGTCGGGGTCTTCAATGTAGGCAAAATGTCCAGCAGCCTGACCCATGTCGAAACTGTTGGAACTATCTGCCGTAAATTCAGACCCAAGGTTAGAGCAATGTTTCTTCAATCCCTTCATGTCATTCACGTCGTAACACAAATGGATGAAACCTTGGTCTCCCCAATATCGTCCTTCGTAAATTTTTTCAGGTTTTCGATCTAAAACTTGAATCAATTCTATTTCTGTTCTGCCTAAAAGATCGGAAAAAGGCCCCTTTCGGGTTTTTCCTGCAATCATAACTACCCTTCGAAACGTTTGATTTCCACCGGGTAACGATTTAAAATCTTCAAAGACACCCGTTTCGTCGTGCTTGATGATATCGTACCCCAGAACACCCGCATAAAATACAATGGATTTATCCATGTTTGAAACACCAATGGTAACTCCTCCAACTCCACCGCAGGGATGGTTGGTTTCCATAAATTTGCTTCTGGCGGTAATGATCTCAAACCAATTCCCGTAGGGATCCTGCAAAAAAGCATTGGTTTTACCGAGGGAATTGTTCATTAAACCGGTAAAAGATGGTGGATTTAAGGGTTGCAAAAACTCGCAAACATCTTTTACGGAAACTGAGTTTATTTTACAAATGTTGAATCCCAAATCTCCCAAGAGGAATGGGCGAATGGGCGGTGCCGATTTCCGACTTTTGTATTCCCAAACTTCGAATCCGCCACCTCCACGCATGTTCAATGCCAATATCGCATAGCGATCGTGGCCCTCTCCACCCGTGTACGGCTTCATCAACTCGGCTCGAGCCTCATCGGCAAATACTTTGATATCCATTCCAAAGTGGCGAATGTACCATTTCCAGGCTTCGTCAGCATTCGTTACTCCTATGCCAACTTGTTGAATTCCACTGATTAAATCGGCCATACTGTTTTCAAATTTATCAAAAATAAGGAATTATTATTACCGACGAACCTTTGGGATGATCCAAAAATAGATTGTTGGAAAAAAACGACGTAATACAACCAGTATCCTTTCTTTTTGGGCGAGAAGCAATTCTCTTTTATTGGATTCAATGGCTTGAATAACTTTATTGGCCACCCAATCGGGCTCCATACCTTTGGCTTGTAAGTTATCCAATTTTCCAAATTGCTCCCCCTTGCCGTTCAAGGCATTCAATGAAATATTGGTTCGAACGCCCCCAGGAGTTACCAAAAGGGTTTTGATGCCCTGATTGGAACACTCTGCCCAGAGTGAATCGGTAAATCCATGCAAGGCATGTTTTGATGCGGCGTAAGCGGAACGCTGGTAATATCCGAAATAACCAACCACCGAACTCATCATAACAACGTGTCCGTTTCCTTTTTCGATCATCTGATGGAGAATGGATTTTGTGAGGGCTACGGCAGCAAAATAATTGATGTTCATGATGGATTGATCCACCGATAAATCGGTTTCTGCCGTTAAACTTCGTTGCGAAATTCCAGCATTGTTGATGAGGATATCCACTCCTCCCGTTTCTTCCCAAATTTGAGCCCCTAAAGATGGAATAACCGAAAAATCGGTACCATCAAAGGGTTTGACCCAAACGTGGGGCGCTCCCAAGAGTTGAGCTTGATCGGCCACCGTTTGGAGCGCATCTACTTTTCTCCCAGAAAGCACCAATTTGCATTTCCGGCGAGCAAATGCCAAAGCCAATTCTGTACCGATGCCCGATGAGGCACCGGTGATCCAAACGACCGATTGATCAACACTACCCATTGATGTAGGTATTCGCTCCCTGAGCTGCGGCATAAATGACTTGGAAGCCAACCGAAGCGGCGTAAAAAATGATACTCAGGTAAAAAACAACGTCCGAAAAATGAAAGTCGTAATCCCGGTATTCCACCCGAACAATGTACCAAGCTAAATAAAGCAAGGCAATGATCTCAAAGAAAATAAAGATCAACGAGTAGTAACCAATGGGCAAAATGGGAATCGTTAGAATGTTCAAAAACTCCTTTTTGCCCCCAACAGTGATGTTCAAATACAACCAAACCAAATGGTAGGCGAACAAAAAGGCGTACGACGCCAAATAGCCAAATTTTGCAGTTTTAATTTTCATAATGCCAATGCTTCCTGCAAAGATATTGGGTTTTTGTACGGCATTTACCTTATCTTTGATGTATGGAACAAAATAGATCTCAAAACACCCTTTGGATTTGGGTGGCCGGAGTAGGAATCGCTGCCGCAGCTCTAGGTTATTTCATTGGATCAGGAGATAAAGCTTCTGATAAAGCATCCGTTTCTACCACCGATTCAACCCAAGTAGGTGAATCCTTCGAACAGTTCCGCCTTCAGTTTTTTGACGATCCTCAGTTCCAAAAAGAACGTACCCAGTTCCCATTGATCGATATCGGTTACGCCGATGATAATGCCCGGGATACCATTTACACCAAAGCCGAAAACTTCAATCCCGTTGCCATTGTTGGCGATCACGACGGACAAGGAAATACTTATCGCGTTGAAACGTATGATAATTTCGACATGAAGCCGCACGAGTCAGATTCCATGGTGATTAGCGTGTTGAGTTTCATTGAAGGCAACAAAAACTACTACTTCAAGCGTACCAATGGCAAGTGGATGTTGGTGGCCAAAGAAGAAAACAACAACATTTAATTTCCTTTGGGTTTCCGGAATTGAATTCCGATCAATCCCAACAAAAGAATCATTACCAAATAATCTCCGAACAGCGCATACCAAGTGGTTCTGCTTTCTAGGGAGATTCTCTGGGTTATGACTCCCTTCTCATTCCAGTTCAATAGCGAACCTACAACGTCTCCATTGGGTTGGATGAATCCCGATTTGCCCGTGTTGGCCGCTCTTGCCACCCATTTGCGGTTTTCAATAGCGCGAAGGCGAGCGATTTCAAAATGCTGAAGGTGGCCATTGCTGTTGTTCCACCATCCATCGTTGGTTCCAATGGCCAAAAAATCTGCTCGATTCCCTTTGGAGGCATGTCGACCAAAGTCCTGTTCAAAACAAATGAGCGGACAAACCGAGGAGGTTCCATCGCTAAAAATCGACAAGGTATCCTGGCCCGATAGGCTTTCGGTGGTTCCACCAAAGTCAAGCGAAAGCGATTTTAAACCGGGAAGAAGGTTGATGAACGGTATTTTCTCCACTCCTGCTACCATTTTCGATTTTTGGTAAATGCCTTTCAAAGTGCCGTTTCGGAACCAAAGTGCTGCATTGTAGGTTTCAACCCGTTGACCATTGGGCGCCAAAGAATCTGAAAACACCCCGTAACAGGAAGCGCCTACCAAGAGGTTTTTATTTTTTAATCGAACCGAAAGGTTTTCCAAGCTATCCCATTGCCAAATCTGTATCGATTTACGGTCGAATCCGGCCGGAAATCGAATGGGGAAGTTTCCAGGAACAGCCGTTTCCGGCCAAATGATCCAATCTCCATTTCCCTCTTTTTCAGAAAGCAAGGCCATGGAATGGAATTGATCCGCGTATCTTCCCCAATCGTACTTTTCTTGGTAGGTTTCAATGTTCGGTTGAACCACCGATACCACTGCTGATTTTTCTTCTTGATCTCTCCAACCTAAAGGAAGAAAAAACAACGGAAACGTGGTCCAAATCGCTACAGCAATTCCTGCTTTTCTATTCCAATTTATTTCCTTCTTCAAAAGTGAAAAAACGAGTCCATTGATTCCTAAAATCCACAAACTGCCCAACGCAGTTCCGGCAATTTCGTAGCCTTGGGCAAAAATGGGCCATTCGGCCAAGGCATTCCCCACTGTAAGCCAGGGGAAATCCAAATCCCAATAGAAATGAATCCATTCTACTGGAATCCATGCGATGGGCAAAGCCAACCACGACCAAGTTTTAGGCAAACGAATCCACGTTCTTCGGACTAGAAACCAAGCCAATGCAAACAAACTCGTGTTCACCACTAAGGCTGGGACAAAGGCCATGATTTGATTCATTTGAACCTCCATCAACCAACCGATTGATCCAACGTTCCATCCAATAAATGCTGCAATGCACCACCAAATTGATTTTTTTTCTTTCCAAAGCCAGAGAAGGGGAACCCAGGCCAACATCATTAAGGGCAATACGGAATAGGGAGGGAATCCCAAAACAAAAAATAAAATAGAAACGAGAACGAGAACGAAGCTGCGCATTTTAAGGGACTACGGTTATGGTTTTTTTAATGATTTGCGATTTTCCATCCAACCCCATGAGTTGAACCCATATGATGTAGAGACCCTGAGGAACCGTACTTCCGTTCAATCCAGTCCCATCCCACCGCAATTCGTTGGAGCTTCCAGCTAAAATTCGTTCGTAAGGATTGGCCCAAAGGAAACCTTGGGTATCGAAAATGCGAACCGAGAGGGTGGTGCCCAACGCATCATTCGGAATTTGGAAGAACAATAAATCCCGATCGCCGTCGCCATTGGGTGTAAGGATGTCGGAACTCCAGGAAATTTCATCGGGTAACAGGCCCTTCCATTGAGAATTAGGACCGGTTGGGGTGCCATAACCAACACGGGAGGAGGCGCTGTACCAATTTTGGGGTTGGGTGGAAGGCTCGTTGGAATTCAACCGCTCCAACGCAACCCCTTTCGTATCCTTAATGATGGGGCTGTGCCATTTTTCCGAATACTGCAAACTGTCTAACAGATTCAATGAAAGGGTTCTCAGCGTAATTCGCGTATCGCTCAATCCCAAAGAAGGAAGCGAAAGGCTGACCAAATTTTTCGGGTTTGGGCAAAAATATTGATTTTGAACGATGTTGGGATTCGACGTAAGGACGTAGTAATCTCCAGGTACAGCCAATCTTCCAGAGGGAACTGTTGCAAAATCGATGGGGTTGCCATTGGCATCTTCCGTTGAAAAAAGGAGATCTTTCAAGTCCAACATTTTCTTCCCGTTGTGGAATAACTCCACATAATCTACTCCTCCGGTTTTGGGATCAAAAAGCACTTCCGAAATGATCCAATCTCCGGGTTGAGGGTTCACCGGTAAACCGATTAATGCGGAATCTTGTCCACCCAAAGAACCGTAACACGTACCTACGCTCTTCCAATATAACCAATAGGAGGAGCCGGCCACCAAACTGGAATTCAATTTTATTAGAACCGATTGGCTGCCGTTCGAAATCAAAGTATCAATCACCAACAAAGGAGAAGAGAACCATGATTTTTGAGGAGGCGCCAATGGAAGGTTAAACCGAATTTCAAGGGTGTCGGGATGAACCACTCGAATTCCAGAAACTTGGAGGGGGAGTGTATCTTGGAAAGTTCCGCGCACCGAGTTGGGTTCTCCTGGAGTTCCACCGCGCGGGTCGTTGCTGCTGCTCCAATTTCCTTGTCCCACGCAGGCCACCGAAAGGTCCACCATTTCCAAAGACCAACCCCCGCCTTTTTTCACCGAGTTTTGATGCCAAGAATCGGAATACGCCACTTGATGAATGATTTTCCCTTGGGCGTTTTTCAAGGAAATGATATCTCCCGTATTATTCAAAGAAGGAAGAGACGGAACGCCAATTACATTTCGAAAACCAACAAAATTACCCGCTTGTGCAATGGGTGCTAATGCCAACGAACCTCCCGCGGGGATGGTTAGGTTGGGCAAAACAACCGGGGTGCCTCCATCATCCAAGGTCCATCCCGCCAAATCTATCGACGATGTAAGGCGATTGGTGAGTTCAACGTATTCGGTATTCGGAAGTCCCAACGGAGGTTCAGGGTCAGGCATAAGTTCAGATATTACGATGTCTCCCGATTGAGGAATGATCAACGAGAAGGGATGGTAGCTGATGGGTTTTAGGTTGCCTTTTATGTCAGACAGTCGGCCCACCGTAAGCGAGCAAAGGGTTGCATTCGGAAGGGCCGAAGGCAGGGTTAACGTTACCTCGGTGGCCGAGGCCGAGAGCGTAGCCGATGTGGGAAATCCTATACCCTGATCAATAAAATAGTTGGTGGTTGTTTCTCCCGTGGCTGGAGTTATGGTTTCGTCCAAAAACACCGTGATGCTGGTTGGGGAGCCGATGGTGAGGCCAACCACTCGTGGCGGAACCGTGTCTCTTTGTTCGGGACCCACATAAACGGCATCGAACCAAAAATTGGATTTGTTGGACGTGGTGTATTTGCACCAAAATCCAACGGATTGGGTGAATTGATAAGTGGAATCGAATCCGGTGATTTCCAAGTTGTAAGCCGAGGTAAGGGTAGAATCGGTGTAGAGTTCCCAATTGCCAATGGAGTCGCGAAGGACTTTGATGCGCATGGTTTTAGGGGTAGCGAAACGGCCGTTCGTTCCCCGGGTAACCAAGGTGTGGGTTGAGCCGTTTTGGCGGTACAATTCCAGTGCATCAGCATTTCCATTTTCCCCAATTTTGAGGTAATAGCCCTGCAAAGTTGAACTCTTTAAGTCAGCCGTGTTGGACATCAAATACACCCTCAATAAATTATTATCGGAAGGAGCGAAATTCAGCTGGGCAACAAAGCTCCATTCGGTATTCCGGAACAGAGCGTTGGACGTTGATAAATAAGCCGTGTCGTTGGCCGGAAGGCCATTGAGTTGCAACCGTTGATTGATGACTTGGAATTTGGATGATTCACCACTCCACGAAGGGTTTGCGGTGAAATCATTGTCGGTAAAAGCGTCGGAAACTTGAGCGAATCCAACGGTTTGAAAGAGGAAGATGGAGCAGAAAACGAAAAACCATTTCATGCCCTCAAGATAATAATAATTGATCAATCGGTGGCATCGGTATAAGGAAAGCCAACCCTTTTGGAGGTGGCGATCAGAATATTTCCGTCTTGGGAAATTTTGGCTCCAATAGAAATGTACTGTTCTTGTTCAAAAGGCGGTACGGTTAATTCATCATAAATGGCACCTTTCATGGCCATTTCCAAAATTTCCTTGATCACGTCTTCGGTCAGTTCTTTCTTACCGTATTCTTCATAAAGAAAGGAAAATGGCCTCAATCCGTCCATGAAAAACTGATTTTCGGCATTCACAAAAATGCGGCCGATGCAGTACCCCATGTCATTCATTCGGGCGAATTTGAACGAATCTGCCAAAAAGTTGTAAATGCGAATAACTCCAACGTAGGCATGATCGGAGTTTGTTTTTACATACGAATTGTGGTGGATGGGATGATCAGAAGGAAACGTGAAGGTATTGGTGTGTTGCTGCAGCAAAAGCACATCTCCTGAAAACTGAATTTGGGCTTCGAACTGGCTCCTAGATTGATAACTTACGGGAACGTAGGCGTCAACTCCTTTGATTTTATCGTGTTGTTCTTTGGCAATGGATTCCAAAATTTTTTTCATCCTTTGAAAAACCTCGATGGTGTTTCGGTGGGTGCGTTGTTTCAACGAACTTTTGGTTGCCAGTAATTGGTGAATGTCTTCAGAATGCTTCATGCATGTATTTTTTTGAATTCTTGAGAAACGAAGCTGGCCAATTCCTCCAAGTACTCGGGTGAAAAATTGAAAGAGATGCCTGCTATTTCGTAAACGTTCGGAATGCTTTCGGTGTTTCCTAAAGCTAGTGCTTTTTTATAATTTTCTAAACATTGAGTTGGGTTGGAAAGATAATTTCTCCAAAGTGCGATGGCTCCCAATTGTGCAAAACCGTATTCAATGTAGTAAAATGGCACCTCGTAAATATGCAATTGACCTTGCCAAGATATTTTTTGAAGAATTTCAAATCCAGTATAATCCACCATTCCGGTGCCAAAACGCTCATTCAACGATTGCCAATGGGCTTCTCTTTCTTCCGAGGTGTGTTCCGGATTGAGGTACAACCAATGTTGGAAAGCATCCACTTGAGCGATCCACGGCAACATGCCTATGGCATCTTGCAATTGATCTTCTTTAGCCCGAAGTAAATCTTCCGTACCAAAAAACTCATCCCATAAATCCATGGTAACCAATTCCATGCTCATGGAGGCGAGCTCGGCTACTTCCATGGGTGGATTCTGGTAAATGGTAGGAAGTGGATTGGCCAATTGGGTATGAACGGCGTGTCCCATTTCGTGCACCATGGTGGATAGATCGGCCATGGTTCCGGTGGCGTTCATGAAAATAAACGGAATTCCGGAATGGGGGAGTGGATATTGATATCCGCCTGGGGCTTTGTTGGCTCGACTTTCCAAATCGAGGCGATGTTGATTTTCCATGGTTTGAAGCCAGTCGGCCATGGAAGAGTCGAGGCGACGGAAGAGTTGCTTCGACTTTTCGATGAGTTCTGTTGCGGTTTTGAACGGCGACAAAGGGGTTCTCCCGAAAGGATCAACTTTGAGGTCCCATGGTTTGAGGGACTCCAATTTAAGTTGGTCTTTTCTAATTTGAATGAAACTTCGATTGATGGGAACGATTGCAACCTCAACAGCTTGGTGGAATTGAAGGCAATCGGCCGGGGTATAATCGGTACGACCAAGTTCCACAAACTTGTATTCGAGGTAGTTGGGGAAACCGGCATTGAGGGCCATTTGGTGACGTAGTTGAATCATTTTGCTGAGTAGCTGATTCAATTGGTCGCGTTTTTCAAGTCGGGCGGCTCCAATTTTTCGGTAGATGGATTCACGTAGGGCCCGATTGTTTTCCTTCAATAATTTGGCAGCTTGCTGCAAGGTGAGGGTTTGTCCTTGGTGTTCCACTTGCAGGGTTCCCATGATGTTCCCGTATTCATTTCCCAGCATCCTCAACTCGGTTTCAATGGGAATGTTTTCTTCCCGAAAAAGCTGAACTTGTTTTTGGATATCGTTGAGGTAGCGATGAAACCCGGGTTCGTTCAATTGTTCGATGAACGAACATTCAAGCATTTTTTGATTGAGTTCGTGGGCTTTTTCGGCGATGATGGGGTACCATTCGGTGGAAAATTCTTCGAATGCCTGTTGGGCTTGTTCGTCGTTGGTATGAGTAGTGGTTTTGATGTAGCGCCACCCCGATTCTTCCTCAATTTGAGCTTCGAAAGTGGCGCGTTCTCTCAACCAGGTTTGAAAATCATTCAACGAGGAAATGGGAAATTGAAGTAAAGATTCGTATCCGGTGCGGAGAAATTCTTTGGTGATGGAGTTCATGGTACAAAGGTAAATCGCAGGACCGACTTATCCGTTTTGAAACGTTTATAAACGGATAGCGGGAAAAAGCACCCCATTTTTGACCAAGCTTGAAGGTGGTCCCTGATTTTCATCGAAGGAGGATCTGAATTTATTAAATGGTTGATAAAGAATGTTTTTAGCTCTTTTACGAACATCAAGTTTTTCTTAGGACTTCCTTGTTTTTCTAGGGGTAAATGATTTTTTACTCGATAGTTTTTAAGCCCTTTAATCCAAGATTTCCAATCGAGTAGAGCATAAAAAAAGGGAAAACAAAAATTTGTTTCCCCTTTTTCTTATTTGATCGTTAGAAGTATTCCTAATTTTTAACGAATTACGGACTTACAAAGTGAATTCCGAAATTGAGGTAAGGTGCAGGAGTCATTGAACTGAAAGCTGCAAAGGGTTGTTGACCCGTAAATCCTCGAAAAAAGTCTTTGCCGTTGGGCAAGTTATCTCCATCAAAGGAATAATTCAAACGAACTCCAGCTTGGGCAGAAACCCAGAAAAAGCCGGTTAATTTCTTTTGAAATTCCAATCGAGGTCTGAGTTCGGATCTGCGTAGTTCGAAACTATTTGCAGAGTTTGAAAAATCTTCCAGGCGGTAACTGTTTCCTTCCAATTCATAACCAACCAACAAAAGGCTGTTGGTAGAAAATCGGTAGCGGGCATGAGCACGAGCCGGGAATAAAATTTCTGTCCCCCATTTCCCGCTTTTAGAGGTTTTGTTGTAAAGAATAACGGGGATGTAATTGAGAGCTCCAGCTCGGTAGGTTTGGGATAATCCAACCCCCCATTGAAATCGATCGTGTGGTCTTTTCCCCCAAAGTGCAGCAGCTGAATATCGGGAATAACGAAGCGATTGTGGGTTCGATAAACTGTAATCTCCACTAACATCGGCTTGTGCCTGAACCAAGATAAATTGTTTGGCATCCAACGGCTTGTACAAAGTCGAGAACAACCCCGTTGTTTTTAGCCCTTTTTCGTCCAAAACCGAAATAATCTTAGATGAAGGACTAATGCCGGTGATTTGGTAGTTGCTTGCTGCGTAGTTAAATCCCAATTGCCACAGTAATTTGTTGCTGGAAACAACCGGGATGTTTGCATAAAGACGTAATCCCCCAAGGTAATTTACCTTGCCTTCTTCGCTTGCGGTCCAAGTTGATTCAGGAGCATAACTTCCAATGTCCGAAAATTTCAGCGTATGCGCTCCTTGGGCATCCCAAGAAATGGAAGCAAATCGCTGAGGAGCGAGTCCGTTAATTTTAGCATTGGCATAAGTTTTTGTTTCGCTGCCAACATATTCTACATCCCCGTATTGACTATAATCTTCTTCTTCTTCTTTGGATGTTTTTGTGGAATCTTGCGCTTGAGTATGTAAAAAGAAACAGGCCGAAAATGCAAGGATGAAATAGTGCTTCATGCCCATTATTTTTTAAGTTGTACCCTTTTCCAAATGTCGGTTCTTCCAAAAGTTTTGATGCCTACATAACCCCGAATATCAAGGGTGTTGTCGTCCTTTAACTTAATAACACAACTGTAAGTACTACCGTTCTCGGGATCATAAATGGTGCCTTCGGTCCATTCTTTATTACCGGAATAAACGAAATCTTTTAGAATTCGGTAACCTTTAAGTGGTACCTTTTTCATCGATTCGTCGGGATTGTTTTTATCTAATTTGGGAAGTCCGGATGCAGGATCGTTCGGTTCTCTTAACCAAACAATTTTTCCGTAAAATTTGTCGGCAATTTTATCGATTTTAACCCGAGCTTTTCCATGGCTTGGTTCCCAAACGCCAATTAATTTATCTGCTTCATTGCTTTGAGGGGCAAAAGCGAACAAACAAAATGCGGTAAAGAAGTAAAAAAACTTTTTCATGATTTTTATTTTATGGTTGATAACTAATTTCAAATTCCAAAATGATTTTTGAACTCAAATTTTCTTCAAAATCTTTATTGATGTTCACATCGGCAACGACGGTAAGCTCTGGGGACAAAAACAGCTCTAAGATGTGATTTTGTTCCTCGGCTACTTTTAAATCTGCACTGCCACTTTTTGCCGGATAAGGATTCAAAAATGCAATTTTTTGCATATCAGCCGATTTGGCGGTGAGCTGCAAGGTGATTTCCTGAAGATCTTTTTCGCTTAAAGGCGAATTCGGTTGAAACTTAACCGAAATGATTTTGATGTTTTTGATTTTTTCTTTGTCGATGTTTTTGGATTTCAACCAAGCTTCGAGTGGATTTTTCCAAACGCCAAGGGCTGTATTTGCCCCTTCATAAATGGGGCCTTCCATTTCAAGAACCAGCTCTGGGCTGGAAACTTTTTCAACGACTGGCGATGAACAAGAAAATAGGAATAAAACAAAAATTGGTAAAATGTACTTCAGCATATCTTGTCGAATTTTTCGCCAAATTAGGGTTTTTTACATCATAAAACAAGGTTTAATTTTAAATGGTTTAAAAGTTTAATGCGAAAGAATGTCCACAATTCAATTAATGTTCTTGAAAGAAGATGATGTTTTTTATTATGGAGCAAGTTTAGTGCCCAAGCATGATGGAAGGCAATAGGAGGAACCCGTTTTTTTCTTTTTTTGTGGATCGAATAAAAACCTTTGAATGAATGAAATGGATGCGTTTTGTTCGCTGAACTTTAATAGAGGCATTTGGAAAAAAGGGATGAAAAAGTTAAAATAATATTATCCCTAAATAAAAAAAACTTATTTTTGAATTCTAGTTCCTGCTAAGGAAGATTCATCATCAAATTAGCATTATGAAAAAGGTTATTCTTTTGTGGGCTTTTTTACTTTTGGGAAGCCTCGGATTTTCTCAAAGTCGGTACATTTCTACTACCACCAAGCAAATGGTTTATTCCAGAGATGGAGGTATTTGCCAATGTTGTGGAAGTTCATTGAATTTGGAGTTTGATCACATTACACCGTTTTCCTGCGGTGGAAGCAGCGATGCTTCCAATATTCAACTGCTATGTCAGAAGTGCAACCGCAGTAAATCCAACAGTTGTGTTTGCAAAATTCACCAAAGGCGGGTTGGAACCAATTGCTGCGATGGAGGAAGTTCAACTCAACGATCTTCTTCCCAGTCTTCCAGTCAACAATGCACCGGAACCACCAAGAAGGGGGAACGTTGCCGCAACCGAACCACCAATTCCAATGCTCGTTGCCATCATCACCAATAAAAAATAAACACCATGAAATCCACTTATTTATTTGCCATCGTCGCTGCAAGCAGCGAAATTTTGGTCTCGGAATCGGCCAAAGGGAGTTTTAAAATAACCGAGATTGAGCGAATTCCTTCAGCCGAGGATGAGATGCTCTTTAATGCCGTGACTCTTCTTGCGAAAATTTCGAAACAAACCGAGGTAGATGTGCCTTTGTTTAAGGCCATGGATAAGGTTTGTCAGTTGATTTATACGAGTCGGAAATAAGCCCTTCGACCCCGAGATCTTTCGGGATTCTGGCAATAACCGTTACGACCGTTTTACCCCGGCCAATTCGAAAATTCGGTCCTTGAACTCACCCTTTTGGCCGGCAACCGTATCGGCTTCCAGTGGCTTACCAACTCGAATGGTTACCCGTCCAGGGCGGTAAAACGTTTTTTCCCCATCATCGAAAATCCGATCGGCGGTGCCGTGAATGTACACCGGAACGATGGTGGCACCCGTGGCTTCGGCCATGCGAAATACCCCCGATTTTAAAGGCGATAAAACGTGTTTTCCTTTTTTCACGCCTCCTTCTGGGAAAATGGCCAAATGGTACCCTTCTTTCATTTTTTCCATGGCCGCTTTGAACGCTCGCCGACCGTCTTCAGCATTTTCTCGATCAACAGGTACATCTACGGTTCTGAAAAAATCCCCAAACAAGGGTATTTTTAGCAATTCTGCTTTTGCAACGAAAAACACCGGTTCTTTCGATAGCATCATCAAAACAGGTATGTCTAAGTAACTATCGTGGTTGGCCGCTAAAATAATTTTTCCGCTACTTGGAATGTTCTCGGCTCCTTCCACCTTCCATCGGATTCCTGCAAATCGCAAAAACATTCGAGCAAAAGCAGTTCGGGCAATTAAAGCCGTTCGATATGTTTTCGGACGCAATAAAAAGAACCATATAACCGGATAGTACAACAAAAACAACAGCCCGAAAGATCCCAACGCATAACCGGCCGATAGAGATATTCGTTTGTGAAGTGGTAATTTATTACTCATCCTAATAAACAAAAAACGGCCAATCGCTTATGAAAGGAAGGAACTTCCATTTTCTTCCACTGGGCCACGGTTCCCGAAAAATTCCATTCAGTAGTACCCGTTAAATCAACCGAAATACTGAAACGAGTAGAAGGTTGTAGGCATTTCAATGCTTCTTCTACCAGCCCATCGTTCCTGAAAGGGGTTTCCATGAATATTTGAGTTTGTTTGCGCTTCTTTGAATTTAATTCCAATTCTTGAAGGGCTTTTTTTCGCTGCTCCCGATCAATGGGCAAATAACCATGAAAAGCGAATTGCTGTCCACTCATACCGCTCGCCATTAGCGCCATCAAAATGGACGAAGGACCTACCAAGGGTACCACCCGAATTCCCAATTGATGGGCGGCTGCTACTAATAGATTCCCGGGGTCGGCCACGGCCGGACATCCCGCTTCGCTCATCATTCCTATGGAGTGGCCGTTGAGCGCTGGGGCTAAAAGGTGTTTCACCAACTCGGGTTTGGTGTCTTTGGTGAGCAGGGAAAATTGAAGGTCGTTCAAAGGGATTTGGGTACCCATATCGCGAAGGAATCTGCGCGCTGTTTTTTCGCTTTCTGCTACCCAATGCACCAATTCCTTGGCAACATTCACGGTGTATTCGGGAAGGATATTCGATTTATTGTCCTCCGATAAGTGGCAAGGGACTAAAAACAAGGTGCCTAATTCTGAAGTCATTTCAGGAAAGGAGTTGTTGCTTTAACTGAACCATGTGCAAAGCAGCTTCTGCTCCTTCTGCTCCTTTGTTTCCCAATTTTCCGCCTGCTCGATCGAGGGCTTGTTCATGGGTTAAGGTGGTGATGACCGCGAAAATAACGGGTTTGCCGAACTGAAGATTCAAATCCATCAATCCTTTTGCAACCGATTCAGAAATGAACTCAAAATGTGGGGTGTCGCCTTTGATCAAACAACCGATACAAACCACGGCGTCGCATCCAGATTCCAGCATCCAACGGGCAGCAACGGGTAATTCATAACTTCCAGGAACGGAAGCTGCCCGAATATTTTCGGGGATAAGACCAGCCTTTTCTAAAACACCAAGGGCCCCTTGTTCCAAGGGCCCTGTAATGTCGTTATTCCATTGAGCAGTAACGATTCCTACTCGAATATTTTGTGGATTTTGAAGCTGGGTTACATCGAAATTCGGGATTGCCGAAATTGCTGTAGCCATTATTTTCCAGTTTTAGCTTCTGCTCTTGCGATGTATTTATCGATGTCCATTCCTTGATCAGAGCTGCGGTAATCGGCTTTGATTTTTTTGTACAATTCGATGGCTTTATCGGATTTGTTCAATTCTTCTGCCAACATTCCGGCTTTGAAAAGGAACAAAGGAGAGGTCAAATTATTAGGGTTGTTGCCGGCTGCTTTTTCGTATTGCGTTAAAGCATCCTCTTTTTTATTCAATTCAACTTGGCAATCTCCAATTAAACCCATTGCCAACGACTCGGTGATCAAATCGCCAGGGTGGTAAGATTCCAAATGTTCGATAGCGTCTTGGAATTTTCCCTGAGCCATCAGAATGGTAGCAGCGTAGTAATTGGCGCGATCTCCAACCGGTGTTCCACTGTATTCATCGGCCAACGCCAAAAAGCCCATGTTTTTTCCATCGCCTTTCAAGGCTTTGTCAAAATCGTTTTGTTTCAAATAGGAACGCGCTTCCAAGGAAGCGTCGTTGCCTTCCATGATCATTTCTGGAAGGTAAACGCTATTGTAGTAGTACAAACCACCGATAATGGCCAATAAACCTATGGCAACGCCAATTAAAATATTTCGGTTTTTGCGGATGAACAATTCCGCTTTTCCTAGGGTTTCTTCAACGTTGATGTTTTCTAAATTGAAAACGTTTTCTTCGTTTTGTTGTGACATGTTTTACGAATTGAATTGCAAAGTTAACAAAAAGGGTTGAATTTTTAATCCATGATAAATGGGTAGTCGGCCTGGGTGTAATTATCGGTGTAAAGTTCCGATAATTCGGGCCAAGGAGAGTTTTCGGCAAACTGTTCGGCTTCCTCCACCACTTTTTTCATTTGGGCTTCAATGGCTTCTAATTCCGTTGTTTTAGCCCATTTTTTCTTAAGGATGATATCGCGAACAACCTCTATGGGGTCTTGCTTTTTGAATTCTTCCACTTCTTCTTTGGAGCGGTATTTCTGAGGATCCGACATGGAGTGTCCGCGGAAACGGTACGTTCTAATTTCTAAGAAAGTAGGACCATCGCCGCGGCGAGCACGGTCAACAGCTTCGTCCATGGCTTTGTGAACCGCTTCGCAACTCATGCCATCTACCGGCATGCAAGGCATGTCGTAGGCTAATCCTAATTTGTAAATATCTTCGCTATTGGCTGTGCGCTCTACCGAGGTTCCCATGGCATATCCGTTGTTTTCGCAAACAAAAACCACGGGCAATTTCCAGTTCATGGCCATATTAAACGCTTCGTGAACCCCACCCTGGCGAACAGCACCATCGCCCATATAAGCTACGGTTACCGAACCGGTTTCCAGGTATTTATCTGCAAAAGCCAAACCTGCACCGAGGGGAATTTGTCCGCCTACGATTCCGTGGCCGCCAAAAAAGTTGTGTTCTTTGGAGAAGAAGTGCATGGAACCACCTTTTCCTTTGGAGCAGCCGGTACTGCGTCCGTACATTTCGGCCATGCAAGCATTGGGAGTAATTCCTGCAGCAAGAGCATGGGCGTGATCGCGGTAAGCCGTAATCACACGGTCGTTTTTGTTAATCACCGAATAGGTGCCTGCCACAACGGCTTCTTGTCCGTTGTAGAGGTGAAGAAATCCTTTGATCTTCTGATTTCCATAAACTTGAGCACATTTTTCTTCAAATTTGCGCATCAACACCATACTTTCAAACCATTTTAAGTAGGTTTCCTTGGTGATGTTTATTTTTGCCATGCTTTTCCGTGCTTTTTAAATAGCGCGTAAAAATACAACAAACCATTCAATCCCCAACATTGCTCCATCAACTTAAATTATTTCAGTACCGAAACCTCCCCGAAATGACTTGCCATTTTGAAGAAAAAGTGGTGGTTATTCACGGATTAAACGGATTGGGTAAAACCAATTTGATGGATTCGGTGCATCAACTTTGCCTCACCAAGAGCTATTTCAAATCAATGGAACAGCACAATGTGAAGTTCGGATGTGCTCTTTTTACCTTGGAAGGAATGTTCGATAACGGGCAAGTGTTCATGGGATGGGAAGAGGGGAGAGGAAAAGTTATTCGCGAAAACGGATCCAACCAAACGGCCAAAGCTCTAATTGGAAAACGCCCTGTGGTGATGGTGGCTCCTTCGGACACCGGACTCATTTTGGGCGGTAGCGAAGAACGAAGGAAGATGATGGACCGCTTTTTGTGTCAGGTAGACGCCGAGTACCTTGCGTCCCTAACCGAATACCAGAAATGGCTGAAGCAACGTTCGGCCATCCTCAAACAAATTTCCGAAAACAGTCCCGTTGATCCTTTTTTACTGGAGTTTACCGAGTTGAAAATGGGGCCGCTCGCTACCTTGATCCAACATCGACGTAAAACGTTTGCCGACGCCTTGGCGCCTGAATTGGAAGGGATTTACAAAAGCATCAGCGGAGGCAAAGAATTTCCCAGCATGGAGTACCAACCCTCGGAATTTTGCCCCGCAACACCTCAAGAAAAAGCATCAGGAAGAAATTTGGTGGGGCCACAAGCCGATGAAATCGAATGGAAGTTGGATGGATTTTCGGTGAAGAAATTTGCGAGCCAAGGGCAGCAGAAAAGCTTGGTTTTTGCTATTAAATTGGCCCAAATTCAACGCTTGTCCCAGGAAAATACCGCTCCTCCAACGCTGCTTTTCGACGACCTTTTTGAAAAACTCGATCAGCAGCGATTGAAACGTTTGCTGGAATGGGTGCAGGGGCAACCGTTTGCCCAACTCTTCATTACCGATACCCAGCAGGAACGCAGTCAACAACTCTTAGGCGGTTCCATGGATTTCATCGGTTTATAAGCCGTTTTTTTTCCGTATTTTTGTTTTTTATTTTCCAAATTATGTCGCTTTCTAAAACCTGGCAACCCGAACTTTTTGAAGAAAAATGGACCAAAGCATGGATCGATGCGAATTGCTTTACAGCAACTCCCGATCCGTCGAAAGAGCCGTACACCGTGGTCATTCCACCGCCCAACGTTACTGGTGTTTTACACATGGGGCACATGCTCAACAATACCATTCAAGATGTTTTGGTGCGTCGGGCAAGAATGCAGGGTAAAAATGCTTGTTGGGTTCCTGGAACCGATCACGCTTCCATTGCTACCGAAGCCAAAGTGGTAAAACTTTTGGCCGATCAAGGCATCAAGAAACAAGACCTTTCTCGAGATGAATTCTTAAGCCATGCTTTCGAATGGAAAGAAAAATACGGTGGGATTATCTTAAAGCAATTGCTCAAATTGGGCGCCTCCTGCGATTGGGATAGAACCCATTTTACCATGGATGCAGATTATTACCGCGATGTAATTCGGGTGTTCTGCGATTTGTACGAACAAGGATACATTTACCGCGGTGTTCGCATGGTGAATTGGGATCCGCAAGCGCAAACCGCGGTTTCGGATGAAGAAGTGTTGTACAAAGAGAGCCACGGCAAACTTTGTTACGTAAAATATGCCCTGGAAGATGGATCAGGACATTTAGTGGTAGCCACAACGCGTCCGGAAACCATCATGGGCGACGTGGCCATTGCGGTACACCCCGACGATGAGCGCTACCGCCATCTCGTTGGTAAAAAAGTTCAAGTTCCTTTGGTTAATCGCATGATTCCCATCATTGCCGATGCAGCGTTGGATATGGAATTTGGAACGGGTTGTTTGAAAGTCACCCCTGCCCACGATTTGGTCGATTACGAAATCGGCTTGCGTCACCAGCTTCCGGTGATCGATGTATTCAATCCCGACGGGACGATGAGCGAAGCGGCAGGTTTATTCATTGGCGAAGATCGCTTCATCGTTCGTAAAAAAATGATCAAAGCGTTGGAAGAAGCCGGTTTGTTGGATCAGTTGAAAGATTACACCAACCAAGTAGGCGTTTCCGAACGTACCAATGCGGTGATTGAACCCCGCTTGAGCATGCAATGGTTTTTGAAGATGCAAGAGTTTTCAAAACCTGCCTTAGATGCTGTTCTAGATGGAGAAGTCAATCTCATCCCCAATAAATTTGTGAATACCTACAAACACTGGATGGAAAACGTTCGCGATTGGTGTTTGAGTCGACAGTTGTGGTGGGGACATCGCATTCCGGCGTATTACTTGGGAGAAACCAACGATTTTGTGGTTGCACCAACGGCCGAAGAAGCTTTGGAAAAGGCCAAATCAAAAACCGGGAACGCTCAATTAACCTTGGCCGATTTACGCCAAGATGAAGACGTTTTGGATACCTGGGCTTCGAGTTGGTTGTGGCCCATTTCGGTTTTCGACGGTTTGACACATCCCGAGAATCCAGATTTCAAGCAATTTTATCCGACCAGCGATTTGGTGACTGCTCCCGAGATTTTGTTTTTCTGGGTGGCGAGAATGATCATGGCCGGCAAGCATTATACCGGAAAGGCCCCGTTCAAAAATGTGTACCTAACCGGTATCGTTCGCGACAAACAGGGTCGGAAAATGAGTAAAAGTTTGGGCAATTCACCCGATCCGTTGGACTTGATTGCTCAATTCGGGGCCGATGGAGTTCGGGTGGGCATGTTGTTGTGCTCGCCAGCGGGGAACGATTTGCCATTTGACGAGAGGTTGTGCGAGCAAGGTAGGAACTTCAGCAATAAACTGTGGAATGCTTTCCGCTTGATTCAAGGATGGGAAGTGGTGGATGGAGCCGTGGAAGAAAACCGTGTGGCCGTGGATTGGTTCCGCAACCGTTTGAACCAGGTGATGGCCGAGTTGGAGGACGATTATGCAAAATTCCGCTTGAGCGAGGCCTTGATGAAGGTGTACAAATTGGTTTGGGATGATTTCTGTTCCTGGTATTTGGAATGGATTAAACCATCTTTCGGTGCGCCCATCGATCGGGAAACGTATGAAGCAACCATCGCTTTGATGGGCGATGTATTGGCACTTCTGCACCCGTTCATGCCGTTCATTACGGAAGAATTGTGGAGCCACTTGGGCATCTCCAAATCGTTTTTGGCCATTTCAAAAATGCCAACTCCCCAATCGGTTGACCACCAAATTTTGACCGATGTAGAAGCCGCCATTGCGTTGGTTTCGGAATTGAGAAATCTTCGTCAGCAGAAGGGGTTATCGCCCAAGGAAAGTTTGGAAGTGGGGATTTCGAACCATTCAAAGTCATGGAAGCGCATGGAAAGCATGATTGTTAAATTGGGAAACACTTCTGCTTTGTCCATGATGGATGCGCCGATTGATGGCCAATTGACGCTGGTGGTAGGAACCAACGAGGCGTACATTGCCTTGAGTGAAAACATCAATAAAGAAGAAGAAATTCAGAAGATTATGCAGGAAATTGCGTATCAAGAAGGGTTTTTGAAGTCGATAAATGCGAAATTGAGCAATGAAAAATTTGTGGCTGGAGCACCGGAAGCGGTGGTAGCCAACGAGCGGAAAAAAATGGCCGATGCAGAATCCAAAATTTCATCGTTGCAAAATGCTTTGAAACAGTTGCAATAATTTGGAAGTTAACGGATTCTTTGTACTTTTAGGAAAGAAAACTAATCAATCAAATTTTATGAAAAAACTTTACTTTGGATTGGCGTTGGCCCTTGCGGCATTCGGCGCTGATGCCCAGTACTTAGCTACCGGCCGCGCTGGAGCTAACGGACAGGCGGGGGTGACTTTCAACCTTCGTGCTTACCGAACTGTAATCATTGATACCATCTGGAATCCGGTATACGGAGCAGCAGTTGGTGATCAAGGAATGTTTGAGGTTTGGACCCGAAACGGTTTCCTTACTTCTGCTCCTACCATTGCTGGTCCAACTTGGAAAAAAGCAGCATCTGGAATGATGACAGCTCAACAAACAGCAACCGGTACTACCACGCTTTCACCTTTGCCAACAACAGGAAAGATGATTTTGTGGGCGGGTCAGAACTACGGTTTCTACATTGGTAACGTTGATGGTGCTTGCGGTACCATTTATACCAACTGGGCAGCGGGTACTTCTGATTCTGCTGCGAACGGCGACATTTCCATGAAATTGGGAACTGGAGCTGGTTTCGGCGGACCGATTCCGAATCCAACCTTTACTCCACGTCAGTTCACCGGTGCGATTTCTTACACCGTTTACACTGGTACTTCTCGCACGGAAGTGGGCATGAACGCGGTAACTTCTGCAACCAACTGGGGATTAACTTCCGGTGCTTACAGTGTTACAGGTAACTTCGCTAACATTGGTTTGGATACAGTTCGTTCCATTGTTGTTTCTTACCAAGTTGGAACAGGAACTACGTTTTCTGATACCCTAACCGGTTTGAACGTTTTGCCTGGAGCTAATTACAACTTCACTTGTTCTACTCCTTGGAACCCTACAGCAGTTGGAAATTACGCTTTGACGGTTTCTGCCATCAATCCAAACGGTGCAGCCGACATCATGGCGGCGAACAATGCATTGGTTCACAATGTAACCGTTCAAAATGCTTTTGATATGAGCGTAACGGCTTCTTCTACTCGTAAGAATTGGGCTCGTAACTTAGGTGCCATGAACATCAAAGGTGTTGTGAAAAACGTTGGATCTGCAGCAATTACCTCTTTCACCATGAATTATTCAGTGAATGGCGGTACTCCTGTTTCTTACAACGTTACTGGGGTAAACGTAGCTCCATTTAACGGAACCTATTCTTTTAACTTCCCAACTGGTTATGCACCAGCTACTTCCGGTTCTGCTTCCATCAAAATGTTTGCAACCAATTTGAACGGAACCAACAACGATGGAAATAACGCCAACGATACCTTAACCCACACCACCAACGTGGTAGATAACGGAATCGTTAAAAAGATCATGTACGAAGGATATTCTTCATCCACTTGTGGACCATGTGTATCCGCCAACGTAAACATGAAAGGTATTTTTGATGCCAACCCAACCGGTGATCACGAATACTTGAAATTCCAAATGAACTGGCCTGGTTCTGGAGATCCTTATTACAATGCTGATAACGGAAACCGCCGTACGCTTTACAACTTCAATTCCATTCCTTACTGGAGAGTAGATGGTGTTGTTTTTGATCCTCGTTCTTGGAATCAGTTCGATTACGATACAACTTCCGATCGTTTGTCTTCCTACGCTATGAGCAGCCGTTTTTGGGTAACCAATCGCGATGTGAATGTTGATGTTACCATCAATCCAACGATCAACGTAAATAACACCAACTTGCGTTTGTTCGTTGCCGTTGCTGAGAAATTGACTACAGGAAATGTTGCTTCAAATGGTGAAACACAATTCAATCATGTGGTTCACAAAATGCTTCCTAATGGAAACGGAAATACCGTGGGAGCTTTAACAGCCGGTACTCCTCGCACCTTCAATTTGGCTCACACGTTCCCAGCTGGTCGTGTTCCCGAGCAAATGAGCGATTTGATGGTGGTTTCTTGGATTCAAGACATCATCACAAGGGAAGTATTTCAGAGTAATGAAGCAGTTTCTTATGGACTTGCAGCGAACATGGTAGATGGTACAGCCGGAATTAAAGCGGTTTTCCCAAATCCTGCGAAGGAATCCACTACCGTTGCTTATGAAATTACACAAGGAACTACCGTTTCTTACCAATTGGTGAATCAGTTGGGTCAAATAGTGATCCAAAAGAATTTGGGTATTCAAGGTGCTGGTCGTTTCCAGGAAACCATTGGAACTCAAGACTTAGCTGAAGGGGTTTATCTTTTGAAGATGAACGTTGGAGGTGAAAACTTCGTTCAAAAATTGAGCGTTAGAAAATAATTCGAGATTTTATTTTAAAAGAGGTCGCTGAAAAGCGACCTCTTTTTTTATTTTCGCATCGTAAATTTAATGTATGAAGAGCTTTCTGAAATGGACTTTCGAAATCGGTTTAGGAGAGGGCTATTCTTCGAATAAGATTGAAAATATAAAAAAGGTAAATCAGTTAGGATCGCTTTCTTTATTGTTTTCCGCTGGTGTTCTTGTAAGTATTCTCTTCAAAGAAACTGAACCTGCGATTAAATTGGCCTCCATTGGCCTGTTTGTTTTATACCTACTTCCCCTTGTTTTTAATGCGGTAAAATGGCACGCTCTTTCCTTAAATTATTTTATCCTTCTTGTTAACATCACCAACGGAGTTTCGGTTTATTTGTACGGAACCGACGCGAATTACCAGGTTTACTACATTCCCATTGCTTTTGTGATTGTTTTGGTGATGAGGGAATTGAGTTTTATTCAGCGCCTATTCATCATCATCATTCCATTGGTGAGTTTGTACCTGTTGTATTTCCAATTGCCTCAAAACGGTATTTTACCAACAACGGAGATGGAAATAAAACAAATGGCGACCACCAACACCATTTCATGTTTGCTGATTTCCTTTTTTGTGGCCTATTTCTACGTCATCGCACTTCGTAAAACCGAAGAAGAAAAAGGGCTATCCGAAAAGCAGCGCGACCAAACGGTTCAGCTTTTTCATAATGTTTTTGACCGAATTCCCATGGACGTGGTCTTGTTTGATTTGGAAGGTAAATTCCTTTACTTATCTAAATTTGCCATGAAAGATGAAGAACTGAGAAAATGGATCATTGGAAAAAGCAATTTGGATTATTTTATTCGCAGGAATTCACAATTGGAATTAGGTAGAAATCGGGAAGAGCGATTCAACGAGTGTGTCTCTACCTTAAAAACGGTTGAATATTTTGAGGAATTTGTTAATGGAAAAGGGGAGAAACGAAACCTTTGGAGAAACTTTGTTCCCGTTTTGGATGGGGGTAAACTAATTTATGTAGTGGGTTTTGGTACGGATATTACCGATATTCGGGAAAGTGAACGTAAACTTTCTGATCAAAATGAAGAGCTCAAATCATTGAATGAAGAATTAGATCGCATGGTGTACGGGGCATCTCACGATTTACGTGCTCCCATTGCTACCGTTATGGGATTGATCGAGCTTTCCCAGCTCGAGCAAAACATTGAAACCATACAGGAATACCTCAGATTCATGTCGATCTCCCTTCACAAATTGGAGCGGTTCATTCAAGATCTTACCAATTATTCCCGCAATCGACGCTTGGCTTTGGAACTTGAGAAAATTTCGGTTCAGGAAATGGCAGAAAATGTATATAAAATGGTCCTTCCTGTTGATGTTGAAAATTTTCAACTTGAATTTGTTGACCTTTCTGAAGTGCCTTTGGTAACCGATAGACGTAGAATGGAAATCGTATTCAATAACCTCATCAGCAATGCCATCAAATACCGGAATAGAAATACCAATCATATCCCTCGGTTGAACATCACCTGGAAAGTGACCGATAAAGAAACAACGTTAATTTTTGAAGATAACGGCAAAGGCATTTCTTCTGAACACTTGAACAAAGTATTTCAAATGTTTTACCGCGCACATCCCGATTTACCGGGAACTGGCATCGGTTTATTTATCGTTTCGGAAACGATTCGTTTCCTTCAGGGAAGTATTCAGGTTGAATCGGAAGAAGGTCGCTGGACCCGATTCACCATTCAAATCCCCAATTTCGTTTAAATCCACATTGCCTTTTTCCCTTTGAGGTAAAGGCTCACCAACCACCGAACTTGGTCGGGTTTGTGCTTTAAATTGAGCCATTCGTGCTTTCGATGAACCAACCATCCGCTGCCCATTTTTTCTGAGGTTACGTTGATTGGTTTGCCAAGCGACCACAAAATGGTTTGAAAAATTACGTTTTTGCCCGCCCATCGCCATGCTTCGATCCAGGTGGTAGCGCGGTTATTCAATTCCAAAAATTCAAAACCGTTCTCCGTTTCTAAAAATTCAATTTCTAACAATCCTTTCACCGGTATTTGTTCCAAAATTTGAGAAGATAATTGTAGAAGTTCCTCGTTTTCCAAAACTTCTACCGTTGAAAAAACCGTATAATCATCGGGGTAGCACCGCCGGCGAAAAGCCGAAAATTGTTCTACCGCACCTTCGCCCCTGAAACCTACCACGGCCGCTACTTTAGCTCCTTTTTTCCACGATTCTACCAAATCAGTGGGTTGGAATTGATGACGTTGTTCTTCCCAATCTTTCAACGAATCAATCAATACCAAGCGCTCAGCCTTCCGGTCTACCTCCATTTTATTGGAAGGCTTAACCACCAACGGAAACGAGAAATGTTCCATGTTGAATTCGGCAACCAATTGAAATGGAACGGTGGGAATTCCCGCCCTTTGTACTTTTTCTCTTTGTAGGTGTTTCTGCAAAGAATCGTTCCGCGTTATTGGGTCAAACGTTAATCGAATGGAATCAGGTTCACGTTCTTTCCATTTTTTTGCTTCCTCCCAATGGCCTTCATTGAGCGGGAATAAAATCCACGGTTTGGGGGCAATCGATGCATCGAAATCGGCAATGGAAAGTTGTTCCATTCTTCCTACGCGTTTCCGAATAACCGTTATTTTTGATGGTGCAACTCCGGCATCGATGAGGGCTTTGGCGATGGAATATCCCGGTAAATTATCGTCCATGATCACTACCGTTCCTTGAACATCGAAGAGCATTTTTTGAGCAAACTCGCTGTAATTCTTCAATCCAAATCGTTGTTGCGCACCCGATTGAATCAATTGACGATCTTGCAAAGGTTGGTTTTGCAATTCGTGAATCTTCGAAAGCCAAACCTCGGGTAGAAATGGAGATACGGGTAGCACTTGGGCATGCGGAATTTCTTTGGAGCCGCCCACATCGCTGAGGAGCAGTGGAATGCCGGCTTGGGCGGCCTCAACGGCCGAAAGGGGCAGTCCTTCCGAATCGCTTACGTTTAGGAATAAATCGAAGTGCTCGTTTTGAAGAACATCCAGAATTTCACCTTGCCGCATTCGTCCTCGAAAATCAACGCTAACGTGAGGCGGCAACGCTTCGCAGCGTTTTTTCAACGCTGCCAACGCTTTTCCTTCACCTCCAAGATGCGTCCAAACGGTTGGTTCGGTTACTTTCGAAAGCAATTCCAAAATTCGTTCCAACCGTTTCACAGGTTGCAGGGTAGAAACCGTTAGCCAGCGTTTCTCGTTTCCGGGTGAATAAAACAATTGCAGCGGGATATTCCCGTGGTAAGACGTTTCAATTTTCCAAGAATACCTTGGATAATGATGTTTCAAATGCTCGCTTCCGTGGTTGGAAACCGGGAAAACTCGGGTAGCGAGCTCCAAGGTTACCGCTTGAAATTTCCGTTGAACGTCCGTCATGCGTTCGCGGTACAAATCGGCTCCATTTGCACGGAAAAACAACGGTGGAAATACCTTCAATTCCTGCAGGTATTCTTTTACGATGGATAAAGTTGGCCCCCAAGGGTTCATCCACGGGGAATATAGGATGGTTTCCGATGAAATGTCCAAATCGAACATCAACCGTTCGGCATGAATTCTAGCTGCTCTCCATTTTCGAGCAAATTCCAGATTCCATTGATCAATTGGTCCAATTTCTGGAATTCTTTTCAGAATGTTTTGGGATGCTTGATGGGTGTTGCAGGTTTTGGGTGTATTCCAAGATCGGGTAGATTTTTCAAACCAATGAACTTCGGCGTTTTCGGGAATGGGCCTTTCTCCTTCTTCTCGAAAAAATGGGATGATGAGGATTTTTTCAAAGTGGGGTGCGAGCTGAAATATTTCGGTTTGGGCTAGTGGTTCACGTTGACCAAAGGGAAAATATTGGCAGAAATAGAGGAGTGTTTTCACGGATGGAAAACTAAGGTAGGAGAGAAATCGTTTCTTTGAGTTCGGTGGCCCAGCGGAATACGGTTTCCAATTGTTCGGCTTTGGAAAGATCTGAATTATCGAGTACCCGGGCATCGTGGCATTGAATCAACGGATTCTCTTCCCGGGTAGAGTCGATATGATCGCGATGAGCCAAATTTTCGACGACTGTTTCCATGCTTTCGGGCGTTCCTTTTTCCACCAATTCGTCGTAACGGCGTTGGGCACGAATCTCTGGACGAGCGGTGAGAAAAATTTTCAATTCGGCATCGGGAAAAACGTTGCTTCCGATGTCTCGGCCATCCATTACAATTCCGCGTTTTTTTCCCGCTTTCCGTTGAAGAGCTACCATCTCACGTCGCACTGATTTGAGGGCGGCCACTTCACTTACCAAATTAGAAATTTCCATTTTACGAATGGGTTGTTCTACGTTTTCTCCATTTAACCAGGTTTCGTTGGCTTTGGTCTCTGGATTTCGGTGAAATTCTACGTGGATGTTTTTCAAAGCCGATTCAATGGCAATCGGGTCTTCCAAGGAAATTCCGTTTTCGATGAAATAGAGCGTAACAGCACGGTACATGGCACCAGAATCTACATAACTGTAATGCAACTTCTTGGCTAAATCTTTGGCAAGGGTACTTTTCCCGCAAGCGCTAAATCCATCGAGGGCAATGATGATCCGTTTCATCCGAATATTTCAGATAGGGTAGTGGCGGTAGAAACGGTCTTTCCGTTTTCATTGGTAGAAAGGAGTGCGGCTTCGTTTATAGCATCATGTTCGAAAAAAAAGATCCAATCTTCTTTAATCGCTTTATCAATGAGCGATTGGCGCTCTTTCATCGTGTCGAGCGGACGAATATCGTAAGCCATTACCCAAGAAGGATTGATGTGGTCGATGGACGGCATCAGATCTGCTAGGTAAACAACTTTGCGTCCGTTCATTTCTACCAAAGGAAGAATCATTTGCTCGGTATGTCCGTTCACGGTGATAAAATCAACCCCATCAAAATTCAAAGAAGAAGCATTTTCAATGAGGTTAAGTTGGCCTGAGGCTTGGATGGGATCGAAATTTTCGGCTAAAAAGGAAGCTTTTTCTCTGGGGTTGGGTTGGTGAGATGTTTCCCATTGCCCTTTTGAAACCCAATATTGTGCTTGGGAGAAGGCAATGGAATGGGTGCCATCTTTTTCCAGATTAACGGCTCCTCCGCAATGGTCGAAATGCAAATGGGTAAGCAGCACATCGGTAATATCGGAAGGGTGGAACCCGAGTTGCTTCAGCGAATTTTCAAGGTTTTCCTCGCGGTTGGGCTGGTAATAACTGAAAAATTTCTCGGTTTGTTTGCTTCCCAATCCGGTATCTACCAACATCAATCGATTTCCGTTTTCAATGAGTAAACAACGCATGGCCCAAGTGCACAAATTGTTTTCATCGGCAGGGTTGTGGCGGTTCCAGAGCGTTTTTGGCACTACACCAAACATGGCTCCACCGTCTAACTTGAAGGTTCCGGTAGAAATGGGATACAATTTCATTCAACAAAAATACAAACGGTTGAGCGGGTTATTCCCTACTTTTGCAGAAAATTACCACCATGTTTACAGGGATTGTGGAAGCCATGGGCACCGTTGTGGGCCGCATGGAAAACGAACAGAATGTCGATTTTTGGATTGAATCATCCTTTTCATCCGAGTTAAAAATCGACCAATCGGTTGCGCACAACGGAGCTTGCCTCACCGTGGTGGAGGTAAAGGGAAGTGCGCACCGGGTAACGGCCATTCGTGAAACCTTGTTGAAGACCAACTTGGGCGATTGGGCCGTTGGAACGATGGTTAATTTGGAACGTTGTTTGAAAATGGGCGATCGGTTAGACGGGCATTGGGTTCAAGGGCACGTGGATGGATTGGGTAAATGTGTTGAGGTAAACGATGACGGCGGCAGTTGGCGTTTTCGATTCGAGCACGAGAACAAGCCCGAAATGATGACAGTTCCCAAAGGCAGCATTACCGTGAATGGAGTTAGTTTGACCGTGGTTGATTCAACCCTTCATGGATTTTCAGTGGCTATTATTCCCTATACCTACGAACATACCAATTTTCACTCGTTAAAAGTGGGCGATTCGGTTAATTTGGAATTTGATATCCTTGGAAAGTATTTGCAAAGGATGATGATGAAATAACAAAAAGCCCCGAAGAAATTCGGGGCTTTTTGTTTAATGTTGAATAACCACTTTTCGAACCTCATTTCCCATTTTCAACCAATAGATCCCGTTCGGCAGTTGCGCGGTAGAAACCGACAATTGCAAAACTCCTTGGGTAGGAATAGCCATGATTTTTTGACCGGCCAAGTTGAACCATTCCAACTGATTTACGGATTTTGAAAGGACTACCAAGACTTGGTTGTTGGCAGGATTGGGATAAATTTGAGCGGGCCCAACCTTTTCTTCTTCATTGGTCAAAGGAATTCCCCAGCATTGTCCGGGAATATTGGCATCCAACCAATTCAAGCGAGAGGAAAGATTGCTTTTAAAATTGGCAATTTCACCGGCATAGGTGGATGGAATGGGACTTGGATTGGGCCACACATAAACTCCAAGGATGGGCCACTTGTTGAAATTACGGGTTTTGCTTGGGCTCAAAACGGTTGCCATCGAATCTACCCAACGGTTAAGGGATGCGTTGCTCCAATAGCCAGATCTTAAGCGATCATATCGGCAACGCAAATGGGTCGTGAATGCGGTGTCTTGCACCAATCTCGACCACCAAAACGGAACTTGCATGCCATCAGTGCCACAAACCAAATTGAAATTGTAGGCCCAACCCGTTAAATTGTCGCCGTCGCAATAATCGGCATTTCGGTAGGCAATGTCGTAATCCCAAACCGGCCCCATGACCAATTTCCCCTTTTTATTCGTGATTTTATGTTTGTGTAAATAGGTAGAAATTCGGAGGCCATCTACGTTTTTCGCCAATTCATTGAGTAGAAAATAATCGATAAACGATGCCTCGTCGGCGAATTTTCTCCATCCCAAAGCCGAATCCATGAAGTTGGGGCCGGCCAAGGCACGTTCAAAAGAATCGACGTACCGAATGAGGTATTGTTTCTGAAGCGGGGTGATGGAATCGGCATCGGGGTATTCCGGTTGAAAGGAAATGACTTTATTGCTGCTCGGTGACCGGAAGTTAGAATTCCACCCGTTTCCGGAACCGCTTCCGGTTGTTTTATCAATTTTGAAAATGTATCCTCCCGTGATTTCAATGGCCGAGGTGTCGGTTGCTTTCATGGTGGCAATATCGACCCGGTCGTTGTTTTTCTTGATTTTCTCCATCAAAATGTAAATCCCTTGGTATTTGTCATCGATGATCAACTCAACGAATTGGGTTCTTGGTGCATACCAACCCATCTTTCTGGCCATGTCGTACGTAAAAACATTTCGCAACAACGACTTATCGGTATAGTTGGCATTGAGGATCCAGTCGGATTCGGCTGGAAAACCTGGGAAAGCAACATCGGAATCGTTCAATGTTACATCCCATGTTTCAAATCCATAGCTTTTCTTGGGAAATCCTTGGGAAGATGAGCCCCGGAATTCGATACCAATGGTTCCTTTGAATTTGGAAGCAGAGCGGTACGGATAGGTGTTTCCTCCTGCCGAATCCATCACGTATTCCATGGCTACGCGTCTTTTGGGCTCGTCTACAATGGTTTGCCCGCCCGTATTGATTTTAATGATCGGAAGGTTGGAATAGGGTAATTCGGGAATGGCTGGTGACGTCCCTGAAAAGGACAACGTCCAACTGGATACGCTACCAGTGACCCCGGTAACCAAATCGGTCACCCAAAGTTTCCATGTTCCGTTCGGATTTTGTCCGTTATTAAAAGCTCCCAGCATTTCGAACGGGCGAAATGTGCCTGTGAATGGAGCGATTGCGGTACGAATGCTATTGGGAGAGCTTCCACGAAAGCACGTTGATGAAAAGTTTTGAGAAGTTGGGTTTCCCAAACGAGATGCTAAGGTGATGATCGAGCCATCTGGGGATTCTAATTTTATTTCCAAATCGTTGGCTCGAGCATGGGTGATGTTGAAGCAAAGTTGCTGTATTCCGAACGAAGAATCAATCCGATTTGCAATTCCTTGAATGGTAAGAGGGAAAAAAGATGGCTGTTGGTTATCGGTAATGGCTCCTCCACTACCTGAAAAGTTTTGAGCACCGAGATGAATAAAAAGCAATCCAAAAAGGAATGTCAGAATTTTTTTCATTTTGAGTTGATAATAAATCAAAAATAACGCAATTTTGGTTACTTTTGACTTTGTAATTAACTAATCAACATGTTTAGATTCTTTAAGTCTAAATTTTTCATTTTCATGATCATTTTTTACACCTTGGTGTGCATCATTTGGTTTTTATTTATTCGCTGATTTCCTTCTTTCTTTTTCAAAACGTCTTTGTATATTTGCGCTCCCGTTGCCCAGATGGTGAAATTGGTAGACACGCCACTTTGAGGGGGTGGTTTCCTTACGGATGTGCAAGTTCGAGTCTTGTTCTGGGCACCAATAAAAAAGCCCCGACATCGTCGGGGCTTTTTTATTGGGTTTCATCTTTATAAATTAATCCACATTATCGTGTAAGAATGGATTATGAGGACGGATAGTAATTCCTTCGCCTTGAGCATTCACAGTAAAGCGTGAAGCAGCACTTTCCGAAGAATGTGGTGTCGGATCCAATTCAAGTCCGGTTCTTTGGTAGGCCGGGGTATTTTCCATTTCAATCACTTGTTTTAAATCGAAATGTTGCATCATGGATAACCCACGTAGGGTATCGGCCCGGTGTTGATTTGGGGAAGATGTTGCGTCGTTTCCGGGATGTACGGAACGGGTGCCCATCACACTAATGGTATCTGATGCTTGTTTTTCGTAAACTTTCCAGCCATGATCTTCTTCTTGAAATTCTTCGGAATGATTAATACCTCCCATTTCGGAAGCCAAGATTGGGGATGATTCAGCTTGAGGTAAATCTACTGAGGCAGCTTCTGGATGAAAGAATTGTTCTGGAGTGATGGGTTCAGGTGCTGAAACTGAGGGTGAAAATTCAAAAACGATGGTATTTTCATTTTCCTGAACAGAAATTGGTTCTTGTTTTTCAAGAGGAACCACAACTTTGTTTTCAGGAGAAGAAAAGGATTCCGGTTGAATGGTTTTGGGAGCTTCGAATACTGTTGCAACAACCGGATTCACCGTTACTTGTTGCACACGACCTCCATTCAAATCAATCACTTCCTTTTTTACGGGTTCGTTGATGTGATCGGCCAACATATTTCCTTTTTCTCCGCTAAAGCCGGTAGCAATGACAGTGATTTGTACTTTATCGCCCATGTTTGGATCTACGCAGGTTCCCCAAATCAAATCTGCATTGTTTCCAGCATAATCTTGAATGTAATCGGTAACTTCGCTGATTTCATTCATGGTGATTTCTTTTCCACCGGATGTAATGTTCAACAATACGTAACGAGCGTCGGAAATATCGGTGTCGTTCAACAAAGGAGAACGCAATGCAGCTTCGGTAGCACGAATAGCGCGATCGTTTCCTTCTGCCGAACCGGTTCCCATGACAGCCTTTCCACTGTTGCGCATCACCGTTTCAACATCTTTGAAATCCACGTTGATGATTCCTCGAACGGTAATGATTTCTGCAATGGATTTTGCTGCATTGGTTAAAACCAAATCAGCGTTGGCAAAAGCGTTGGAGTAGGACAACTCTCCATAAATTTCCATCACACGGTCGTTGGAAACCACGATCAAACAATCCAAATGTTTGGCCAAAGACTTTAAACCTTCTTCTGCTTGTTTTCTTCGACGTGGTCCTTCAAATTTGAAGGGCATGGTTACAATTCCTACGGTGAGAATTCCAGCTTTTTGGCATTCTTCGGCAATGATCGGAGCAGCACCTGTTCCGGTACCTCCGCCCATTCCGGCTGCAATGAAAACCATTTTGGTTTCCGTGCCAATCATCGAATTGATGTCGTTCAACGTTTCCAAAGCCGCTTGTTCTCCAACCGCGGGGATGGAACCTGCGCCCATTCCCTCGGTTAAACTTGGGCCCAGAATTAACTTCTGAGGTATCGGGCAAGCGTCCAAGTGTTGAGCATCGGTATTGCAAACCAAAAAGTCAACATCTTTGATTCCTTGTTGAAACATGGCCGAAACAGCATTACTTCCACCGCCACCAACACCAATGACTTTGATAATTTTGGGGCGAGAAGTGGGTAAATCAAACATAAAGTTATTGTTTTCCAAGTTGTTAAAGTGTTAAGTGGTGGACCTGTTGCGACCTCTACAAAAATCGAGATAGAACGTCGATTTCAAAAGGTAACCAACAGGTTGATTATGCATATTTTTTCAACAATTTGCATTAACGATCGTTGTAGTCTTCCTCATCTTCTCCCAACATTCCTTGGATTTTTTTGAATCCGGCAAGAATCTTTTGATAGAATGGACCGCGTGGAGGATCGTTCTTCTGGGTTACAGAAATGGGTTGACCTGTAACGCCCTCATCTTCAACCTGTGCCGTAAGAACGGTTCGCTTGTTTCGAATTCCTTGAAGAACCAAGCCAACGCCGGTGGCGTGCATGGGATGTTGAAGCGAACGGTCGTTTTTGGCGAGGAATTCGGCTGGTGATCCGATGCGAACGTCGAATCCGGTTTCCAATTCAAAAAGGGCTTTTAGGTTTTTCAACATGGCACCACCGCCAGTTAAAACGATTCCTCCAATTAATTTCTTTTCGTAACCGGATGCGCGGATTTCAGAATTCACCATTTGAATGATTTCTTTCATTCTCGCTTGAATGATCAACGCCAAGTTTTTCAATGCGATTTCTTTGGGCTGACGGTTTTTCAAACCTGGAATGGAAACAAAGGTGTTGTCTTTTACCATGCTGGCCAAAGCATTTCCGTGGTTTTCTTTCAATTTTTCTGCATTGCGCTGAAGCACATTGCAACCCATGCGGATGTCGTCGGTAATGATGTTTCCTCCAAATGGCAATACGGCTGTATGGCGAATGATTCCATCGTGGAAAATGGCAATATCGGTTGTTCCACCACCAATATCTACCAATACAACACCGGCTTCTTTTTCCTCCTCGGTTAAAACCGCATCGGAAGAGGCAAGCGGCTCAAGAATCAAATCTTGAATGCTCAAACCCGCCCGCTCAATGCAATGATAAATCACCTGAGCCGCAGAAATGTGTCCGGTAATAACGTGGAAATTGGCTTCCAACTTCGATCCAAACATGCCAATTGGATCTTTTACCCCAATACGCTCGTCAACGATGAATTCTTGTGGAAGGCAGTGGATGATTTCGTATCCGGGTTGCATTTGCATTTTCTTCATCTTTTCGATGAGGCCATTCACATCGGTCTCGTCGATTTCTTTGGTGTATTCTGCACGAATGGCCATGCCGTGTTGTTGCATGGAACGAATGTGAATCCCTGCAATGCCAACGTTTACTTTTTTGATGTTCACTTTGGATTCTTCAGAAGCCATGGCAACGGCCTTCTTGATGGATTCCACAGTGTCTTTGATGTTTTGTACCTCTCCGCGTTTAACGCCAAGTGATTCTGCTTTTCCTACTCCTAAAATTTCCAGTTTGCCGTGTTCGTTTTCACGTCCCACCAAGCAAAGAATTTTGGTGGTACCAATGTCAAGGCCTACAACCAATTCGCTTTTGTTTTTCATAGGTTTATTTTTTTTGATTTTTATTTTTTGATTTCTTTTTATCGTTCTTTTTGGTGGATTCTTTTCCTTTTTTGGATGAATCTTTTTTTCCTTTTTTGGATTCTTTTTTAGAATCTTTTTTGGTAGGTTTTTTCTCTTTTTCCTTCTTGGGCTGCTCTTTTTCTTTCTTCTTTTTGGGTTGCTCTTTCTCTTTTTCCTCTGTTTTTTTGGAAGAAATTTGAGGTTGAGTATCGATGGTGATGGGTTCTTCTACCGGTTTCAGAACGGAATCGGCAATGGGCATTTCTCCATATCGAATTTTGCGCCCACGCTGAAGAGCAATAACCTGGTTCGAAAAGCGCAAATCAACGGCTTCGTATTTGTTCCGCCATCCTCCTGTTGAATCGGCACCGGAAACAAACGCCAACCATTTCATCACCTGAGGTTGAATGGGCTCTTTCAAATCAACCCGACATGGGAAGCCTTCAATTCGGGAAATCAACCAAATCGCATCGCCTTCTACCGAAACTTGGGTAAACAAACTGGAAGTTGATTCTTGTTTTCCCAATTCATAAGCCATGAGAGCCAATTGAGAAACCAAACCAGTATCGGTTGAATTTTTCCGGTAAAGCGTGCCAATATCTCCCGTTGCCGTTAAGCAATAGGCAGAGAAATGGGGAGAAGTGGCCATCAATTTACCTTTTTGGTCCACGTAAAAACTCTGACCCAAGCGATTGAAAACCCGCAGCACCGGAACCCGTTGTGCAACCTCCACCACCAGTTCTTTCTGCATGGTGAAGTAAGCTTTGGCATCGGCCACGTATTCCACTTGCTCCAGCGCTTTTTCCAGTTGAAGAAGATCAATCTCTCCAACTTTTTTCCCTTTGATTTCCCGCATTCCCGCTTCTTCCAATCGCGTTCTCAAAATCGTTTCATCTACAAAAAACTGTTCGGTTTTGAAGTATTCATCGATCACCAACCGGAATTCATTGATGATTTCTGAAGATTTTTTGATTTGAATTCCAGCAAATATTCCAATCACCAAAAGCAAGAAGGATCCGAGGATCAACCATTTTTTCCAGCGCTTCATAACCATCCTCCTCTCAATTTTTGTTCAAGAACAGGAACCAAACGGTCAATGTCTCCGGCTCCAATGGTTAAAATCACTTCGTCGGTATTGTTGAGCATTCCCAATACTTCATCCTTGGAGGCTAACGATTTTTGGTCAAGATGTACCATGTTCAACAACTTCTCGGAGGTAATTCCGGCGATAGGTAGTTCCCTTGCAGGGTAAATATCCATTAAAATCAAGCGATCCAAATGGGCAAGGGATTCGGCAAAACCCGACATAAAATCGCGGGTTCGGCTGAATAAATGGGGTTGAAAAATTCCCGTAATCTTTTTACCTGGATAAAGCGCTCGAACAGAGGAAATCAATGAGTCAATTTCGGTAGGGTGGTGAGCGTAATCATCGATGTAAACCACTTGATCATTGGCAAAACGTTGGTCAAACCGTCTGGCTACGCCTTTAAATTGGGCCAACCCTTTTCTCATTTCCTCTTCATGCACGGGCAAGTTTGCTCCCAACAGAATGGCCAGAGCTGCCGTGGCATTCCACACGTTGTGAAATCCGGGAATACCCAAACTTAAATTTTTCCATGAAATTTCTCCCATTTCAAAATCGAAAGTGAATTTCCGGTTTTCAATGCGAATGTTTTTGGCTTTCGCATCCCCTGAATTTCCATAGGTTAAAATATTCCCACCGTTTATTTTTTGAGCGTCATCAAACAACCAAACCTTCCCTTGCTGGGGAACGAGGCTGGCAAATTCTTGGAATGAAGCGACCACCGATTCTTTGTCACCGTAAATATCCAAGTGGTCGGCATCGGTGGACGTGATAACGGCGTGAGTTGGGTGAAGGTGAAGGAAAGATCGGTCGAATTCATCGGCCTCAACCACCACCAAATTTGGATTCCCAGCGATGTAATTGGTTTCGAAATTGGAGGCAATTCCGCCCAAGAAAGCCGTGAAAGAAATTCCTTGCGCGTCCAACAATTGACTTACCAGGCAACTGGTCGTGGTTTTTCCGTGGGTTCCTCCAATGGCGAGAAGGGTAGAATTTTGAGTGATTTCTCCAAGTGCTTGCGCACGTTTGATCATTCTAAATTCAGGACTGGAGAAATGCTGAAACAATTTCGAGGTTTGAGGAACAGCAGGGGTGAAAATGATCAAGGTATTTTCTTGGTCAAATCCGTTCGGAAGTGCTGTTACATTATCATCGAATACGACTTCAATTCCTTCCAATTGCAAACTTTCGGTAATGCTCGATGGGGTTTTGTCGTAGCCTGCCACGTTCCATCCGCACGCACGGTGGTACCGGGCGAGGGCACTCATGCCAATTCCGCCGATTCCAAGATAAAATACGTGCTTCCGTTCGTTCATTTATCTAAATGATTTTGGATGGATTCAACAATCTTTTGAGTGGCAAACGGCTGGCTAAACTTCAACATTCCGTTGCTTAATTGGTGAAGAAGTGGGGTGTTTTCAACGATTTTGAAAATGAGTTTATGGAGATCTTGAGCCACGTCTTCATCGGCCAAAAACAGGGCACCACCCGCTTTTTCAACGGCTTTAGCGTTATAAGTTTGATGGTCCTCCGCAACATTGGGAGAGGGGATGAGGATGGCTGGTTTTCCAACCAAGGCCAATTCCGAAATGGTGCTTGCGCCCGCTCGGGAAACCACCAAATCAGCCGCATGGAAAGCCAAATCCATTCGAGAAACGAAGTCTTGAAGTTTCCAATTCATTCCGGCTTCTCCGAACGTGCCTTTGAGGTGTTTGTAGTTATTTTTTCCGCACTGCCACAACAGTTGCACCTGATTTTTAACGAAATAGGGCGTGGCAGCACCGATGGCTCGGTTGATCACTGCAGCTCCTAAACTTCCACCGGTAACGAATACCAACGGATAATCGGCCTCAAATCCGAGTTGTTCTTTGGCTTCTGACTGAGAAATGGTTAACTGATTCAAACGGCGAACCGGATTTCCAGTGATGACAATTTTATTTGCTGGAAACCACTTTTCCATTCCTTCGAATGCCGTAAAGATTTTTACCGCATTTTTTGCAAGAAGCTTGTTTGTGACACCTGCGAAGGCATTTTGTTCTTGAATAAAAGTTGGAATTCCCAGCTTCTGCGCTTGTTTCAGAAGTGGCCCTGACGCAAATCCACCTGTACCGATTACGGCATCGGGTTGGAAATTTTGGAGGATTTGTTTGGCTTTAGAAAGCGACCTCCACAGTTTAAAGGGAAGAAAAATGTTGGAAAGCAGACTTTTTCTGTTGAATCCAACAATGGGCAAACCTTTGATTTGGTAACCCGATTCCGGAACCAAACGCATTTCCATTTTGTTTTCAGCACCCACGAAAAGGATTTCGCAGTGAGGGAATTGGGATTCCAATTCCTGGGCAATGGCGATGGCCGGATAGATGTGTCCACCCGTGCCACCTCCGCTGAGAATGAAACGATATGTTTTAGGTGAGTACGACATTTTCAGGTTGTTTCATGGCTTCGGCCTCTCCGGAGTCGCGAGCAACGCTCTGCACAATTCCTAAGGCCGAAAAAGTGATGATTTGAGATGATCCGCCTAAACTCAATAGCGGTAGGGTTTGGCCGGTTACTGGAAATAAATCCAAAGAAACCGCCATGTTGATGATGGCTTGCAGCAGGAATTGAAACGTTATTCCAACTGCAATGAGTGCGCCAAAAGGCGATTGTGCTTTTCTTGCTATAGCGAGTCCGCGTTGAAAAATAAACAAGTAAAGCAAGAAAACGGCTGCCCCGCCAATTAACCCGTACTCTTCAATGATGATCGCATACACAAAATCCGAATAAGCGTGGGGCAAATAGTTTTTTTGTTTGCCGTTTCCGGGTCCTTCTCCAAAGAAACCACCGCTGGCAACAGCAATTTTGGAGTGTTTTGTTTGAATGTTTTCTTCCCCTCCCTCGTGGTCGCTTTGGGTGAATCGTTCAATTCGCGCCTTCCAAGTATCTGCCCTTCCAAGTAAGCCGGTAGAAATGGTTAATCCAATCAAAGCGATCATGATCATCCCAGCCAAAATGAGTTTGCTGGTTGAAAAACGCCCCATGAACATGATGACCATTCCGGTTCCGAACAACATGGCTGCCGTAGACAAATTGGTAGGAACAATGAGAATGAAGATCGCTGTGATCGGAAACATGCATTTGCGAAACAAAGCCCAACTCGAGAAATCCACCGTTTTGTCGGATAGTAAACGAGCAAGGAATAGAATTAAGGCAATTTTAGCTAAATCGGATGACTGGAAACTTAACCCAATTCCAGGAATCGTAATCCACCGATTGGCATCGTTGATGGATGTTCCGGCTACCAGTGTATAAATCAATAAAGGGATGGCCAAAAAGAAAACCAAGGTGGCCATCTTTCGGTAAACTCGATAATTAAACAGGTGAAAAATAAACATGATGGCGACGCCCATTCCAGCAAAAGCGGCATGCTTAATGAGGTAGTATTCCAATGATGCCTTTTCTCGGAAAGCCAAGGACTCGGTTGAGGAATATACCACCATAAGCGAGAAAAACGTTAACACGATGGTGAATAACCAAAGATAACGATCTCCCTTAAAGCGATGAATGAACGATTCCAACATGGTCTTATAGATTTCTAACGTGGAATTTGAATTGACGACCGCGGTCTTCGTAGTTCTGGAACAAATCGAAGCTAGCGCAGCAAGGCGATAGCAAAACCACATCACCGCGGCTCGAGAAATGGCTCGACATGGTTACAGCTTCCTGCATGCTGCCGGTGTTGATGATGGTTTCAACGCAACCGCGGAAGGCTTCGTGAATTTTCAAAACATCTTCTCCCAAACAAACAATGGCTTTTACCTTGTCCTTAACCAATGGAATCAATGGTTCGTAATCGTTGCCTTTATCCACTCCTCCAACAATCCAAACCACGGGTTTGTCCATGGTTTCCAAGGCATACCAAGTGGAATTCACGTTGGTTGCTTTGGAGTCGTTGATGTAATCCACTCCTTTTACCGTGGCAACGGGTTCCAAGCGGTGCTCAATTCCTTCGAAGTGAGAAAGGCTTTCGCGGAGATTTTCTTGGCGGATATCGAAAATCTTCGCCACCAGTCCGGCGGCCATGGAGTTGTACTCGTTGTGTTTTCCGCGTAATGCTAGTTCAGTGCGATACATATGGTTGGTTTCTTCGTTTATTTTCCAGATGATTTCTTGGTTTTCGGCCCAAGCGCCGTGGTGTAGTTTTTTTTCAAGGGAGAACGGAAGCGCTTGGGCTTTCCATTCAACCAGATTCAATGCGTCTTGCGTAATCGGATCATCGGCACAGTAGATGAAATAATCTGCCTCCGTTTGATTTTGGGTAATCCGCATTTTGGATCCCATGTAATTTTTCAACTCGTAATTGTAGCGATCCAAATGGTCGGGAGTAATGTTGGTGAGTACCGCTACATCCAATCGTACCGAAAACATATCGTCCAACTGAAAGCTGCTCAACTCCAACACATACACGTCGTGTTGTTCTTCGGCAACCTGTCGGGCAAACGACTTTCCGATGTTGCCACCCAAACCCACGTTCAGGCCCGCTTGTTTCAAAATGTGATAAACCAAAGAGGTGGTAGTGGTTTTTCCATTTGAACCGGTAATGCCAATCAGTTTCGCCGAGGTATGCGGTGCGGCAAACTCCATCTCCCCAATCATTTTTCCGCCTTTGGCTTCCAATTCTTTTACAATGGCCGCTTTTGGAGAAATTCCCGGACTCTTAATCACTCTGCTAGCTCCAAACTCCAAGGCCTGAACGTGTCCGCCCATTTCATAGGGAATACCACGTGCCTCCAATTCTTTTTGGCGTTCCTCTTTCAAGATTCCTGCATCAGACACCAGCACTTTATAGCCCAATTTCTGAGCCAGCACTGCTGAACCAACGCCGCTTTCGCCTCCGCCAAGTATCAAAACCCTTTTCATCGTAATTTTAAAATGGCAATGGAAACAAGAACCAAAAGCAGGGTTACAATCATGAATCGCATGGTAATTTTCGATTCAGGAATGTTTTTCTTTTGAAAATGATGGTGAAGGGGCGACATCAAGAAAATTCGACGACCTTCTCCGTACTTCTTTTTGGTGTATTTGAAATAGGTAACTTGAAGGATAACACTCAAGCTTTCAGCGAAATATACCCCGCAAAGAATGGGAATCAGCAATTCCATTTTTACGATGATGGCCACCGCCGCCACGGCACCGCCCAACGCTAAACTCCCAGTATCCCCCATGAAAACTTGGGCCGGGTAGGTGTTGTACCACAAAAATCCAATGCAAGCACCAATCAAGGCGGCTAAAAACACAACCACCTCACCGCTATCCGGCACATAGATGATGTGCAAATATTCGGCGAAATTGAAGTTTCCGGCCATGTAAGCAATAACCGCTAAACCACCACCTACAATGGCCGTTGTTCCGGCCGCTAATCCATCGATTCCATCGGTTAAGTTAACGGCGTTGCTCACTGCTGTAACAATGAACATGATAACCGGAACGAAGATGATCCAAGCGAATCCTTTCCAGGGAAGAATGCCGCCGTATTCCAAAGCAATTTTCGAGAAAGGAAGATTGGTGTTCAATGGAATGCCGTGTTGGGCGTGGTGGTAATCGATCACTACCGCAATGAGTACGCCTAAAACCACTTGGCCCAATACTTTGAACCATCCCTTCAACCCTTCTTTGTCTTTTTTGAAAACCTTGATGTAGTCATCCAAAAGGCCAATTCCGCCCATCCACGCTGTGGCAACCATCAACAAAAGCACGTAAACATCGTCCAATCGGGCGAACAGGAGGGTTGGTACAAGGATCGAAATGAGGATGATGATGCCTCCCATGGTTGGGGTGCCTTTTTTGGCGAGTTGACCTTCCAGACCCAAGTCCCGAACGATTTCGCCGATTTGCTTTTGTTGCAATTTTTGAATGATCCGCTTGCCAATGAACAAACTGATGAGCAATGCTACAATAGCGGCCATGCTTGCACGGAAAGAGATGTATTTGAAAGCTCCTGCTCCGGCAACATCCATTTGGTCGAGGGTTTTGAATAGGTAATAAAGCATGGGAATTATCGATTCATTTCTTTAAAACTGATTTGTAACTGTGATAAATCATCGAAATCGAATTTTACCCCTTGAATTTCTTGGTAGGTTTCGTGCCCTTTTCCCGCTACCAAAATGATGTCTCCCGCCGAAGCCGTGGAAACTGCCAGGCGGATTGCCTCTTTTCGATCTGCCAATCGCAGCACCTTGGATTGCAGATGCAATCCAATTCCGGCCCACATTTGCTCTAAGATGGATTGGGGGTCCTCGTTCCGCGGATTGTCGGAAGTGAGAATCACGCGATCTGAAAGTTCTGCTGCAATGGCTCCCATGATGGGGCGTTTTTCGGCATCGCGATTTCCTCCGCAGCCCACCAAACAATGAATTCGTTGGTTGGGGTGACGCATTTGTTGAATGGTCTCCAACACATTTTTAAGTGCGTCGGGCGTGTGGGCATAATCAACAATGCCAATGATTTTATCGTTGGTAGAAACCACGGTTTCCATTCTTCCTCGAGCAGCCGGTGTAGCCGAAAGCGATTGAATCCATTCTTCTGAATCGAATCCCAACACTTTTCCGGCGCCAAAAATGGCGAGTAGGTTGGAGGCATTGAAGGCGCCGGTTAATCGGTAAAATGCCGAAATACCATTGATTTCTAATTCCATTCCTTCTAATCCAATGCTTTTAAGCCGCCCTTTGTAATCGGCCATGCTGTGAAGCGAGTACGTTTGAATGTTGGCTTTGGTATTCTGAACCATCACCATGCTGTTTTTATCGTCCTTGTTTACAATCGCAGTGGCCGATTTCGTTAAATGATCAAACCACAACTTTTTAGCATCTCGATAATGGGCAAAAGTGCCGTGATAATCCAAATGGTCGTGGGTTAAATTGGTGAACAAAGCCACTTCAAATGCAATTCCGCCAATGCGATTTTGGTGAATGGCGTGGCTGGATACTTCCATGAAAACATAACTAACTCCCGCATCTCTCATTTCGGCCAGAAGGGCTTGCAAGGAAATGGGATCGGGTGTAGTGTGGGTGCTGGGAATGATTTGATTTCCTATGCGATTTTCAACAGTAGAGATCAATCCACAAGGGTAACCCATGGACATGCAAGCTTGGAATAAAACCGTGGCAACCGTTGTTTTTCCGTTTGTGCCGGTTACCCCAACCATCCTGAGGTGTTTGGATGGGAAATCGTAAAAGGCCGAAGCCAAATCTCCTAAAACTTGTTGCGGATTCGAAACGAAAGCTAGTCCATCGGTAAGATCGGTTTTTCCTTCTTGAGCCAATACCCATGCTCCTTTTTCAAGAACTTGAGGAATAAATTGGTGGGCGTCTGTTTGGGTGCCGCAAATGGCTACAAACAGCATTCCGGGTTCGGCTTTGCGGGAATCGGTGGTGATTCCACGAACGGTTCCATCGTTTCCGCTCCAACGGGCTCCAACGTGATTCAATAACGAAATGAGCGATTTCATTTTAAGTCGATTTGAACGGTTGAACGAAGGGGGAGTCGGGTATTGGGCCTTGCACTTTGCGCAACTACTTTTCCTTTTCCCTTTGGAATAACTTGGTAACCTCGTGATTCTAACAGGAAAATGGCATCGGTTAATCCCATTCCAACGACATTGGGAACCAACCCATTTTGTTGAGGAATGGGTTTCAATTGGTGAACCTTGCCTACCGAATCCCAATAGTCGGACGACCAATTGGACGTTTCATCGAATTGGGCATGGAATCCGAATGCTTCCAAGGTGGAGTTCATGGCTTTGGTGCTACCGCTCAATAAGTTATATCGATTGGAAGGGTATTGAACCATTTTGGAGGGTTGCGGACGACTTTTTTCCCAAGCCATCAAAACGTCGGCAATTTCTCGGAAAACGGGTGCTGCAACTGCACTGGCGTAATAGGCTCCATTGGAAGGTTCGGTAATAACCACGATGCAAGAGTACAAGGGGGTGTCAGCCGGGAAGAATCCTGCGAAGGAAGCACGATACTTACGGGGTGCATCGGTAGAGGTTCCATCGTAAATCACCGCGGTTCCTGTTTTTCCGGCTACGGAGTAATACGGATTTTTGAGTTCTTTGGTCGCTGTACCAAAAGTGCTATCAACCACGGCCCGCATCATTTCAAAAGCCATTTCTACCGTGCTGGGCTTCATCACTTTTTCTGCCAATACTACAGGTTCGAACTTTTGGATGGATTTTCCAAATTGCTGAATTTCACTGACCAAGTAGGGTTTCATGTATTTGCCCCGATTGGCGATGCAGTTGTAGAACGCCAGCAATTGAAGGGGAGTAATTTTCATCTCGTATCCAAATGCATTGGAAACCAAGCTCTGGGGGTGGAAATAAGAACCATTCGGATTGGGAAAGCTTGGCTTAGGTTCGCCTGCAATTTCAAGGCCCAACGGTTGAGTCAATCGAAATTGTTCAATGGTTTTGTAGAATTGATTTTTCTTGTTTTTGTAGGTATTGTACACCAATTCGGTGATGGCGGCATTGGAAGAAACGGCCAATGCTTTTTTAACTGTTCCTTCGTATTCGCCTTTGTGACTGTCTTTGATAGGGCGTCCAAGGATGGAGAAAGCTCCGCCGTGCATGTTGATTTTGGTTTGAAGATCAAAATCGCCGTTTTCAAATCCAACACACAATGAAGCTACTTTGAAGGTTGATCCGGGTTCAACCGATTCGCCGATGGCGTAATTCAAATCCTCGGTATACGTTCCTGTTTTTTCGTCTTTCCCCAAATTAGCGATGGCGATGATTTTGCCCGTTTTGGTTTCCATAACGATGGCACATCCGTGCTTGGCGTTTTGCTTGATGAGGGCTTTTTCAAGGGTGCTTTCGGCCACATCTTGAACATCTACCCGAATGGTGGTAACGATATCTTTCCCGTGCATGGGATCTACATCGGATGCAACATCAATGGGGATCCACAATTGGCCGCCTGCTACCCGTTGCATCAATCTTTTTCCACTCGCACCCGATAAGGATTTGTTGAACGCGCCTTCAATGCCTACGGGTTTTACACCTGGAATGATGTAGCCAATGGTTCGTTTGGCCAACATTCGAAAAGGCATTTCCCTTCGGTATCTGGTTTCTACCACCAATCCGCTTTTGTTTCTTCCTTTGTTGATGATGGGGAGAACCTTAATTTTTTGCAATTGCTGGTAGGTAACCCCACGCTTCAATAGAGCGAATCTTTTGTTTTTATTTTTTCCCGATACAATAAAGGAGCGAAAATCGGAAGTTGATTTTTCTGGGAAAACAGCGGCCAATCCTTTTGCAAGGGATTCCAAAGAATCCTTGAATAACGTTTCGTTCATGGCCACGAAATCGAAATGAAGATCGTAAATAGGGACGGATGTAGCCAGCAAACGTCCGTCCTCCGCTAAGATGTTTCCGCGGCTGGCTTCAATTTCCATGGTTTTGGTACCGTGTTTTTCACCCATTTCCCGGTACTTATCTCCTTGAATAAATTGCAGTTGGAAGGTGCGGCCAACCAAAACAATTCCGATCAAGGCAAAGGCAATGAATAAAACTTTTGCCCGAACAACAATCTCTTTCCTCGTATCCCTTGTACTCATGGTTGTTCGGTTTGAAAGGGCGCCAAGGGAGTAGGTGGAGTGGTAATGATTTTCAAACTGTCGGCTTCTACCATTTTGGCAACTTCCGACTGTTTGCTTAAGTTCATGATCTCCGATTTTAGGATGATGTATTCGCTGTTCAATTCCTTGATTTCCTCATCGAGTTTTTTGATGGAAAACTGGGTTTTTACAGAATAATGGCTATTGAAGATGTAAAGAATGATGATGAAAAACAGAAAGATCATGAATTTGCCGTGGCGAAGGATCCAGTCCAACTGTATGTAATTTTCAGGATCGAGAATACGTTTGGATTTTTTCTTCGGTGCTGCTTCTGCCGATGCATCTTCCGCTTCCGCAACGGGAGTTGGCTCTTGCACCGTTGTTGAAGGCGCAGTCTTTTGAACATCGTCGAAGAATTCGTTTTCTAAACCCATTATTTTTCGGCAATACGTAACTTGGCACTTCGGGAACGAGGATTCTGGATCAATTCCTCATCGGATGGAACAAGGGCTTTAGCGTGCAGGGGACGAAGCGGGCGTAGATCGTTTCCGAAGAAATCTTTTTCCACTTTGCCTTCAAAATTTCCAGCCCTAAAAAAGTTTTTTACCAATCGATCCTCCAAAGAATGGTAAGAAATAATAACCAATCGACCATTTTTAGCTAATACATCGGTTGATTGCAATAATAAATTTTTGAGTACTTCCAGCTCTTGATTGACTTCCATGCGCAAAGCCTGAAAAACCCGTGCAAAAAACTGATTGTGTTTGTCGCGAGGAGCTTGTTTCTCTAATGCGTTAACCAAATCGCCAGCAGTTTCAAAGGGTTTGATCTCCCTTTGATAAACGATGGAGTTGGCCACTTGAAAGGCATTGCTTAATTCGGCAAACTCGCGGAAAAGGGTGGTTAATGCGCGCAGTTCGTAGCTATTGAGCAGGTCTGCAGCTGTGCGATCATCGGCCGGATTCATGCGCATGTCCAAAGGAGATTGGGCTGCACGAAAAGTGAATCCTCGTTCGGGAACATCAAATTGGTGGGATGAAACGCCGAGGTCACCCAACAGGCCATCGATTTCGGTGGCTCCGTACAACTTCAAGAATCGCTTTAAATGCGCGAAATTCGCAGGAATGAGGGTAAAACGAGGATCATTCAATGCATTTTCATGCGCATCTGGATCCTGGTCGAAAGCGAACAAACGTCCGTTTTCATCCAATTGGTCAAGAATTAAACGGGAGTGTCCGCCCCCGCCGAAAGTAACATCTACATAGGTGCCGTTGGGGCGGATGTTCAACCCCTCGATGCAGGCCTGGGCCAATACGGGAATGTGATAAGGAAGATCAAAGGTGGCCACCGGAAACCTCCTTTCCTAGTACTTGAGCAGCCAATGCCGCCTCATCAATGTCGGGATTTTGGAGGTATCGCTCGTATTCTTCACGATCCCACAATTCAATTTTATCGATATCTCCCAAGAGCACAACGTCTTTCTTTAACCCAGCGTGCTCCAACATATTTTTTGGTACTAAGAATCGGCTGGCTGAATCCAAATCCATTGGGGATGATGCGCCCATTAAAAAGCGACGGCGGAATTCAGATGCCTGAGGATTAAATTGGTTGATTTTGGAAATTTCATCGATGGTCTTTAACCACACATTCAGCGGGTACACCACTAAGAATTTTCCCAACCCTTTTTTCAAGACCACTTGGTTCATCGCATCCGGAGACATCTGCTTCAATAAAGCAGACGGCAATACCACCCGATTCTTCGGGTCCAGTTTGCCGTTATGTTCTCCTAAAAAGTGCGCCATGATAGGTCGATTTCGTTTTGCTAAGGTAACACATCTTCCCAATTCCTGACACTTCCTCCCACTTTTTTTGTCTATTTATTTATCCACAGCTTTTTCTACGTGCAAAACTTCTCAAAAAATCAAAAAAAAATGACTTAAAACAAAGTAAAGCAAGTGATTATGTTTTTAAAAAAATGGTGTCATGGAGTGTCAGAATATTGGGTATGTTGTTCATTAGTATCTTTTTGTTTCTTCTTTCAGGCTTATCCACATGAAAAAAAGAGCTCCATTTTTCCCATTTTGAACGGAAACCCTCCTCAATTTTGGTAACTTGGTGTCATGAAGTGGAACCTCTTTTTTATCGCTCTTTTTTACTCTCTTTTTGCTCAAGCGCAATGGCCGTACGTAAGCCCAACCGATTCCTCTACCCTTCGCGGATTGAAGAACTGGCAGGATCAGAAATTTGGATTATTGATGCATTGGGGAACGTATTCCCAATTGGGAATCGTAGAATCTTGGTCCCTTTGTCCGGAAGACGAAGGATGGACCGTTCGATGCGGCCCCTATTCGGCCGATTATCAAACCTACAAGGCGCAATATGAGGCCCTTCCCAGGGTTTTCAACCCGGTGCAATTCAATCCCGAAGCATGGGCCGATGCGGCAAAGTACGCAGGGATGAAGTACGTGGTTTTTACCACCAAGCACCACGATGGATTTTGCATGTTCGATACCAAGCAAACCGATTATAAAATCACCAATCCCGATTATCCGTTTGCGTCCAATCCCCGCTCCAACATTGCCAAGGAGATTTTCTCTTCGTTTCGCAAGCGGGGATTTCTCATCGGTGCGTATTTTTCTAAACCCGATTGGCATGCCAAAGATTATTGGTGGAGCTATTTTCCTCCCAAAGACCGAAATTCCAATTACGATCCCAAGAAGTACCCCCAACGTTGGGAGGCTTTTCGCAATTTTACCTTCGAGCAATTGAAAGAATTAACCGGAGGGGAATATGGAAAAATTGATATTCTTTGGTTGGATGGAGGATGGGTTCGTCCTTACGCCAGCATCGATACCTCGGTTTCGTGGCAAAAAACCATTCCCTACGAACAAGACATTCGGTTGGGGGACATGCTTCCCGAACTGAAAAAGAACAATCCCGAAATGTTGGTGGTGGATCGTTCTGTGGGCGGGGCATTGGAAAATTATACCACCCCTGAACAAGAAGTGCCCCACCAAACGATCAATCATCCTTGGGAAACCTGTTTAACCATGGCCAATTCTTGGAGTTATGTTCCCAATGATCGGTACAAAACCACCACCCAAATTGTGCAAACCTTATCTAAAATCGTAAGTCGGGGTGGTAATTTGTTGTTGAACATCGGGCCCGATCCGAATGGAAAATTGCCCGACACCGCTTTGGCCCGATTGAAAGAAATAGGAGATTGGATGAAGGTGCACGGAGAAGCCATTTATGGAACTCAGCCGATAGCACCCTACGAAAAGGAAGGAATGGTATTCACCCAAAAAGGAAATGTAATTTATGCCATTCTTCTGAATACCCCCAATTCCCAAACCATAGAAGTGCCGTTCCATGTAACAAAAGCGCAAGTTTTAGGGAGTAAAACCTCGTGCGGGATAAGCATCGAAGATTTGGGAACCACCCAAATTACCGTTGGAAATGCGAAAGCCTTTTGCACCAATCCGCATGCCACCGTCGTAAAAATGTGGGTGAAATGACGAAATTTTTGGTAGTTTTGATGGGTTTATTTCTTTTTCCTTCCTTGGGAATTGGGCAGCTTTACCAACAAAACTGGAGGGATTATGTTCCAACTCCTTCTTCGTTGGAATGGATGCCCGTGAAAACCGTGCGCATCAACATTCATTTTGTTAGCAAAAGCGATGGTTCTGGAAATTTTGATGAAGAAACGGGCCGGAAATTTGCCCGAGATTTGGTGGCTGCAGCCAACGGATTATTGGCCAACAACCAACCCATGAATTTGCCGAAAGGCAACCAAACTCCCGTGGTTCCCATCCAAATTCGGTACGAGCTGTCTGGCGATTCTGCTGCACCCGACGGAATTTATTTCATCCGTTCCGATTCCGATTATCGCTTCAATCGTTCCGATATTTCCACCATTTTCGATCCTTCCATTTTTGAAAAATACGGAAAGCAAAAAGGAAAGGTGTTGAACGTTTTCCTCTTTGAAAATACCGACGGAAGTGGAAAAACCGGAGGAATCGGAGCCAGTGATTGGGCAAAGGTGGGAGGGTTGTTTTACCATTTCAAAAATTACCAACGGTGGGCATGGTTCGGTGCCGGACTCTTCAATCATGAAATTGGACATTCTTTGGGGTTGTTCCACACGTGGAACGAAAACGATGGTTGCGATGATACTCCCATGAATGAAAATTGTTGGAACGTTGCCGAGGAGGGGCCATGTAAGATTCCTTCGAACAATGTGATGGATTACAATGCCAACGAAAATGCGTGGACTCCTTGCCAAGTTGGGAAGGTTCATCTCGCTTTGTCCAATCCAGGAATTCCCCGCGATTTTTTAGTTCCAGATTACCTTCAAATCTACGACTCTTTGGATGTGTTCATTTCGCCGGGAGATACGCTGCTTGTTTCCGGAAATCGTTTCTTGAGGGGTGATTTGATTTTGGGTCGTCGCTCGGTTTTGATTGTTCGGAATTGTAAAATCGTTCTTCCTCCATCGGGCCGATTGATTCAACGGAGGAAGAGCAGCATTCTCTATGAACAACGAGGAAAAATTGAGATGACACGGTGATACTGATTTGCGTTAAAAATGACAAATAAAAAGGACGCATTCGGAGGCTTGCTTTTGTTTATTTATCTTTGCGCCGACAAAAAAATATCTTATGACAAATCGTACGTTTACCATGATCAAACCCGATGCGGTGGAAGATGGCCACATTGGAGCAATTTTAAACGATATCAACGCTGCAGGTTTTCGCATTGTAGCTATGAAATACACCAAACTTTCTGCTGAACAAGCTGGAAAGTTTTACGAAGTTCACCAAGAGCGTCCTTTCTACGGAGAATTGGTATCCTTCATGAGCAGCGGTCCTATCGTTGCTGCCATTTTAGAAAAAGATAATGCTGTTGAAGATTTTCGCAAATTGATCGGCGCTACCAATCCAGCAAATGCTGAAGATGGAACCATCCGTAAAAAATATGCGCGTTCTATCGGTGAAAATGCCGTTCATGGTTCAGATTCTAATGAGAATGCTGCCATCGAAGGAAGCTTCTTTTTCTCGGCTTTAGAGCAGTTTTAATGCGGGCTTTGGCCATCGATTACGGGACAAAACGTTGCGGCATCGCCGTAACCGACCCCAATCGGTTGGTGGCAGGACGACTTCCTACCGTTCCCACCGAGGAGATTTTCGATTGGTTGAAGCAATATTTTAAAGACGAAAAAGTTACAGATCTCATTCTAGGCCTTCCTTTAAGGCTGGATGGATCCGATACCCATGCCACCGTTCCGGTCAAGAAATTTTCCGAAACGGTGGCAAATTTTTTTCCCAACCTGAACATCCATTGGATCGATGAGCGATTTACTTCCAAAATGGCCGTCCAATCCATGATTCAGGCGGGAGTCCCCAAAAAGAAGCGACAAGAAAAAGGATTGATCGATGGGATGAGTGCCGTAATTTTGTTGCAAGAATACTTAGAGTTTCACCCATGATTTTACCTGTTGTTGCTTTTGGTGACCCGGTTTTACGAAAAGTAGCCGAAGACATCACCCCCGATTATCCCCAATTGAAAGAATTGTTGGCCAACCTGTTCGAAACCATGGATGTGGCCGACGGTGTTGGTTTGGCTGCGCCACAAATTGGGTTGCCCATCCGCTTGTTTGTGGTAGATCTCGAAATTGTTGATGAGGTTAAATACAAGGGATACCGAAAAGCATTTATTAATGCTCACATCATCAATGAAAGCGAAGAGACCAGTTTGGTGGAAGAAGGGTGCTTAAGCATTCCCAAAATTCGAGCACAAGTAGCCCGTCCCGAAAAAATTCAAATGCGTTACTTCGATGAAAATTTTGTGGAACATACCGAGTGGTTCGACGATTTTTTGGCTCGGGTCATTCAACACGAATACGATCACATCGAAGGAATCTTATTCGTCGATCACCTAAGTCCGTTCAAGAGAAACTTGTTGAAGAAAAAATTGGATTTAATTTCAACGGGCAACATCAACGTTTCCTACAAAATGAAATTTCCCAAAAACATTTCCAGAAGGTTGTAGGAACTTTATTTCACCCTTTCGCTTTCCCCCTAAAAAAGATGTCCGCTTCCTCCAATTTTTCCGCACTGGCCCAGTGCAAATGTCCGCGATGCCGCGAAGGCGAAATGTTTAAAAATCCAGCCCTTTCGAAAAAATTCACCGAAATGCCGGTCCTATGTCCGGTTTGTGGAGTCGCCTTCGAACCCGAACCCGGATTCTTTTGGGGAGCCATGTATTTTAGTTATGCTTTCAGCGTTGGGTTTACCATGATCACCGCGTTTTTGGTGTACTATTTCCTAAATAACCCCAGTGTTTTGGTGTACATGTCCTTCATTGTTCCCGTGGTGGTTTTGGCAAGTCCTTGGAGTTTGCGCTACAGCCGCACTTTAATGCTTCATTTATTTGGCGGATTGAAGTTCGATCCCGATTGGAAAATTCACGATTTAAAAGATTTAGACCGATAACAAAAAAGCCCCGAAATTCTTCGGGGCTTTTTTGTTGGGTTTAAAGAGATTAATGAACAATCAATTTCTCTTTTCCGTTTTTCCATTCCATGAAATAGATTCCGGATGGAATCCCTTGAACAAAAACACGGGTTGAAATCCACTCTTTTCGAACCAACTGACCAAGGCTGTTGAACAATCGAATTTCTTGTGGAGTGGAAGTTTCAATCCAAAATCCAGCTTCGGTGGTTGGATTGGGATAAATGACAAGATTGGATGAAGGATTTGTTACGCCCAAAGAGCTGGTCACAACCTGGCAAATCGTGTCGTTGGTACGGTTGATATCGTTGGCCAGGTTAGTGGGGAAGATGCAAATGCGGTAGCTGCCACCGGTCGTTGGTGAAAATGGTGTTGCAAACGTCAGGGTGGCCGAGTCGCCCGGATTGATGGTTCCCGATGCCGATGAAACAACGGCATTTCCTCCATTTACGGTGTACGTGAGGGTTTGATTGCTTATTGAGGCCGTTCCCACATTTTTCAAAACACCCGATAGGTTCGTAGGTGCATTGATGATGCCGTTTAATCCAATGATTCTTGCAACATTTCCATCAACAACCGTTTGTACCACAGGTGCAGCCGTATCGATTTGAATGGAATCCAAATAGGTATTGTTACCGTAGGCCGTAACATTGGTAAAACGAATGACGATATTTTGTCCGCCGAAATTGCTGAGGTTAACGGTGTCTTTGGCCCATTGATTCGCAGCTGTTGGACGGAAAATGCGATTAGAAATGGCGGTTGAAGCCAAGCTACTTCCACCTTTTTGATAAACAACGGATGAGAAAGTGCTTCCGCAATCGGTACTTACCTCAACCAACAAGCTGTCGTTTGTAGTTGCATTGTACGGAGCGTGCGCACGATAAAAAGTAAGGTAGGTCGTTTTAGAAGATGGAACAATCAGGGGTTGTGTCAATAAAAAGTCCTTTTCTCCAGCAGCGTTGTAATTGAAATTATCAACGCGAATGGCGGAACTGCTTGTTCCTCCTGCTCCGGTAACGTTTTCCAACGCCCACGTATTGCTGTTATCTGGATTTTCAACAGAAATGTTGGTCGTAGGCAAATTACCCAATTGGAAGTTTTCGATCATGGGCAACGGAAGGCCGGAAATGATTCGAACGGCATTGCCCATGATCATGCTATCCACTCCAAACGCATTCGATACCCAAAGTTTAATTTGGTAAGTTCCCAACGCTTGAAACGCAACAATTGGATTTGCCGAGGTGTCGTTTCCTTGAACGAAAGTAAACGTATTCGGCGTGATGGTCCAGCGGCGAGAGGTGGGATTGTTCAAGCTGCGATCGGAAAGGATGATGGATTTTCCAACGCAATCTTGAGATTTACTGGTGGTGAATTGAGCAGTTGGAGAAACCGCTGCGCTGTAAACCCGAATATCATCGATCGCCAAATCCGAAGCAAAATTTCCGCCGGTAATACCTTTGAAAATGATGGTAATGTTTTTGCCGATGAAAGCATTCAAATTAACCTGCCCCATTCTCCAAGCATTTCCCTTGTCACCATTCTCTTGAAAGACATTGGAAAACAATTCACCGTTGGCTAAAATATCAACCGAAAGAGAACCCATATCCGCTCCGTACATGTGGTACCAAAACTCCAACATGGGCAACTGAACTCCCGATAAGCTGATGCAAGGGGTATTCATTTTAGCAACTTTGGAAAAACAATTGGATGCTTCCAAAAATACAAAACGGCCGGTTCCGCTGGTGTGGTCTACATCAGGTCCTGTTCCGGCCGATGGAGTTGCAACATTGGTATTGCGGAAATCAATATCGTCGGCCGAGCCGTTGGGCTCGTTGGAAATTCCTCCGTTGGCCGATCCCAATGCACATGTTCCCGTTCCACAATTGGCGGTTGTTGCACAGGTGGTTAGTTGATCGAAATTTTCAGAATACGGCAAATTGATCAAGTTTGAAGCCGTAAAGGTAGAAACACTGTTGATGGAGTTGTTGGCAGCAACCAAATCACCCGCAAGTCCAACTTGGAAATTAACCGTATAAACTCCCGCACTCGTGGTAGAAATAAACGTTGGGAAAGTGAACCAAGCTGTGTCGAACGGGTCGATGGACCTACGCAAGGTATCCGCTCCCGAAGCGGTAATCGCACCCGTGATGGAATAACTTACGGGAACATTGGATATAGATTGAGTGCCATCGTTGCGAATGACCACCGTAACGGCAGTTTGAGCATTTCCGTGGCAAGCTGGAATTCTACCCGCAGCCGGAGAAATGACCCCCAAAGCTTCGGCATCAATGGTTACCGGACAATTTAAGGCCGTTGCGTTTTTATTGAATGCCAATCCGCGTTCAGAAACTGCTCCTTGAGCTCCAAAAGCAGTAATGGCAAACCAGGTATTTGCGGTTGAAACTCCAGTCCTTCGAACGATAAATGATGAAGAATTAGAAGTTCCAATGGAATCCATGTACCGAGCGCCCAATTCGTGAATGCGGTAACTTGTTGCGCCGGGAACGGCATTCCAAATTAACCGCAACGAATCGGCGCACTGCCAATCTAAACGCAATCCAGTTGGGCGATTGATGAACGAAACGGTCGTATCTGGGTAAAAGTACTGCCCGTTTCTGCCGATGCGGAGCATCCCGTTTCCGGTTGCAGGAACAGAGGGCACCGTCCATTCGTAATGGCGAACGGTAGCTGCAATGTTGGTGGCGATGGTCGACCAATTCAATCCACTATCTACCGAATAAGCCAAATCAAAAGTTCCGCTGTTTCCAACAGCATCCCAATGAATCACTTCCCGTTGTCCTGCCGATAATCCTTCTCTTCCGAATGGTGCCATGAACTTAACATCCTCCGTTAAAAAGGTGTAAACCAGGATGTAGCGCTGAGGTCCCATGGGAATAGAAGATCCTTTGATTTGAAGTTGAATGGGACCTGCAAAAGGATTATCAATCACAATCTGTTCTACGTTATTCAATGAATCTCTTCCGGGAACAGCCAAACTGTTTAAAACGGAAGCATTGCGAGCCGGAGTTAACACCAAGGGTAGGTGAGTGATGCCATTGTTCACCGCCTTGAAATCGATGTCGTTTACCAAGGCTTTTGTTGCGTTACCTACGCCTGCAGTATCGGGCCAATAACACATCAATTTGACTTGTCTTGTTCCAGCAGGAACTACAATGCTGTGGTTGATGGAATCTCCTTGAACCAAAAATGAATCGATGTAGGTACGTTGCTCCAAGGCTTTTAAGGCGCGATAAGCGTTAACGCGTCCAAATCCGTACGTGTAATCGGGGCCACGGTTGCCCAAGTCTTCGGCTGTATTCAAGAGAACTGCTTTCAAAAGAGCTCCATGGGCATTTCGACCTCCGTTGAATTCGCGGTAAGCTTGGTACAATTGAGCGGTAATTCCAGCAATCCCTGGAGAAGCCGCCGAGGTTCCGCCACCAGGAGCATAGGTGTTATTGGGATCGGTACTGATTTGGTTGGTTCCGTTGGCGCAAATATCGGGCTTGATGCGACCGTCGGCCGAAGGGCCGCGGGAGGAGGTGGGATCAATTACACCCAAGTAAGTGGTGTTCCCTGCGGCCATCACGTGTTTGGATGCTTTGTATCCGCCGGTAATGGTTCCCCAACCGGTTCCAGCTCCGTAATTGCAGTTGTTTTGGCCTTGGTTACCCCCAGAAAAAACGTGCATGAGTTGCTGGTTGGCTCCCATTTGCAAATCAATGGTTCGAGCATCGGCGGTGTAACCTCCGTTGCAGGTTTGGGAATACGAAGTGGTGGAAATAACCTGTCCGGTGGTGGTGAAGTTTTGAGGGGCATTCACCACTTGAGCATATCCATTGATGGAATAATTGATGATTTGGGCGCCATCGGCCATGCCAGCTGCGCGGGAGTCGAGGTTTCCTGCACCCCCAATGATGCCAGCGCACATGTCGGCATGCGTTCCGGTATTGTTCGTCGCCACGTTGGTCAATCGACCAGTAAAGTCGATGTGGGGTCCAACAATTCCATCATCGCCCAACGCCACAGTTACCCCGCTCCCGTTAAATTTACGGGCAACAGGATTGAATTTATTGTTGATAGGGGAAGAACGGTGTAGGGCTCGTGCCTCGGTATCTTCTTTTTCCCCGGGTTTGGATACGCACTCCAAAAATTGAAGGGCATTGATTTGAGTGAGGTCATCGATTTTTGAAATGGGTCCTTCAACCAACCAATGTTGGTACTGCCGTTGATTTTCAAAAATATGAAATCCAAGAGCCTCCATCGCTTTTTCCACGTCATCAACAGATGCGTTTTTATAAGCCGAAATGGAAAGTTTAATCTGCTTTCCATTCAAAGCCCAAACCGGATATTGAGCAGAAAATAATTCCTTACTCTGTTTCATGGAATTGCTAACGGTTAAGATGGCAACCACTCCGTTTTGCTTCAGAGTTTCAACAGAAACAGAAGTTGGAATAGAAGCAAAATAAGCCTTTTCGGGCATGTAATCGAGTAACTCAATTCCGAAAGATTGGATTATTTCGATTTGTTTTTGACTGGGTATTTCAGCAAATTGGATGATTCTTACCCCTTTGCCCGATAGGATTTCTCCCTTGTTCCAAGGGTTATTCCAAGTGCTGAAACCCGTAGGTTGTACCGTTCCCGATTGGAAATACAAAGGGGAAAGGTTACTTTGGGCGAAAGCCCCTGTTGCAAACAGGCAGAACACACTGCCCCAAATTAAATTTTTCATACCGTTAGTTCGTTTCAAATGTACAAAAAACCATAGAGTTATGGAATACTTGGAATGGATTTTTGCATCTTTGTGAAAAAAATTGACTTGAAAATTTCATGGGAAAAAGTAGGTTTGCACCCCCAGCAAAAGGTGCTCATCGGATGCAGTGGGGGCGTTGATTCCATGGTGCTTTTGCATTGCGCTGCACAATTTTTCCCGAAAATTGGAGTCGTTTACATTCATCACGGATGGAGGAAAAAGGCCGATCAAGAATTGGAACATGTTCGGCAAGTCTGCGAGGAATTTCACGTTCCATTTCATGCCGAAACTATCCCGCCAACGCATTGGGAAAATTTTCAAGGAAGTTGGGAGTTGGAAGCCAGGAATTTGCGGTATGCCATTTTTGAGCGGTTAATGCAAGAATTTCAGTACGAGAAAGTGTTGTTGGGCCATCACCGCGACGATGTGGTAGAAACGGTGCTCATGAATCAGCTTCGAGGGACTGGGCTTTCGGGCATGAAAGGAATTCCCTCCATTCGAGGGCCTTATGTTCGACCGCTGATTTCGTTCCCCAAATCTTCTTTGATTCAATTTGCTCAAACCCATGCCATTTCTTGGATGGATGACGAATCGAATGATGATGTTCAATTTTTTCGGAATAAAATTCGCCATCAGGTTATCCCGATTTTGGAGGACGTTGCTCCCCATGCTTCGGAAACGATTGCTCGGAATGCGTGGTTCATGGGGCTTCAAAACGAGCTGATGAACGAGTTGGTGGATGAAAAGTTGCCACTCATACCAACATCGTTTGGGTTTATCATCGATTTGAGTGGACTTCAAACCATCAATAATGCATCCATGTTGTTGTTCATGGTATTGCGCCGGTACGGATTTTCGTTTGAACAATGCGCCGACGTTCTGGCGCACATCGGGCAGAAAAACATGCGTTGGCACTCCAAAAATTGGCAAGTGGTGGTGGTGGATCAAATCCTTCAATTGGGGGAATTTCCCAGTAAAAAGGTCGAATTCGAAGGAACGTTGAAGGAATGGAATGAGCAGTTTTCGCCTAAAATTTCTGCAAACTTGGAGCTGGGAGAAAGCGTGGTGGTTCGGAATTGGAAACCCGGTGACCGTTTGGAATACACGGTGGGGAAACACAAAAAAGTGAGCGACTTTTTGCCAACCAAAGGGATTTACGGGCTGGAAAAAGACGGAGTGATGGTGGTGGAGTGGAGTGGAAGGCTGGTCGAAATTTTAGGGATTTGGACACACCCGAATTGGAGATGAAGGAGTGAATATGGTCTTTTTGAACGGTGCTCAAACGGGGTAGGATATGCAGTGGAGCCTATTAGTTACTTCTGAATTCCTTTCAAAATGGAAAAATGAAACTCAGCCCCTTGCCCTTCTTCAGATACTACGTGAATTTCGCCACCAATTTTTTCAATAATTTTCTTTATGGTTGCTAATCCTATACCATTGCCTTTATTTCCATATTGATCTTCGCTGGCGGCGGTGTGAAATAAATTAAAAATGACACTTTGATCCTTTTTTGCGATTCCTGGTCCGTTGTCTTTGACAACAAACAAATAATGGCTTGAATTTTCGGAAACGTTAAGTTCGATTTCTGCGATTTTTTTGTTGCTGTATTTTAGCGAGTTCGTAAATAAATTGATGAGGATCTGATCAAGTATTATTGGATAGGTCTCAATGCTTGTTAATGGGGTGTTGAGCGAAATTTTCAAGTTATCCTTATTGCCAATTAGCTTCGTGAGGTCTTTTACCAGTTTAACCAAATTTACTTTCGTCTTTGTCAATAAACTCAAATCGTCAATTTTTGAAAACTGCAATAAACCGTCGATGAGTGATTTTAAATGCTGTCCAGACTTTTCAATGATATCAATAATAACCCTTCCTTCTTCATCGATTTGTTTGGCGTATATTTCAGAAAATAAATTGGCGGAACCAATGATATTGGCCAATGGAGATTTTAGGTCATGTGCTGCTATGGAAGCAAAACTATCTAGTTCGAGGTTCTTCTGTAACAGTTGAACACTTAGTTCTTCCTGTTTACGCAAACTTTTCTTGTAATTAAGCAGGGTCATGATCTGCTTTGATATCATTTTAAGCGATCTAATTTGTTTGTCGCTTAATTTTCGTGGCACATTATCAATAACACAAAGCGTTCCCAAAGGGAGATCCTCATCGCTTTTCAATACAACCCCGGCATAAAAAATCACATTTGGATGGCTTGTAACCAAAGGATTATCAAAAAAACGCTTATCTGTTCTTGCATCTTCTACAACAAACAACTCGTTGGTTTTATTGATGGCATGTGCGCAAAATGCTAATTCGCGACTCGTTTCATTTACTTCGAGACCAACCTTCGATTTAAACCACTGTCGATTTTCATCGACCAGGCTAACGAGAGAAATGGGAGTTTCGCAAATTTCAGAGGCTAGTTCAGTAAGATTGTCTATTTCTTCCTCTGCTTCCGTATCTAAAACCAAATATGACTTTAAACTTTTTATGCGTTCAGCCTCTTTTTTGTGATCAATTGGTTTCTGCATAATTTTTTATTTGGTTCGTGAATGTTGTATGGGCTTGTGGCAAATAGCAGTTGCGAATAGCCTTTTTTGTGGAGTGCAGAGTGAAGTTGTTCTATTTCACTGGCTTTGCAATCCGTTGATTTTAATTGTTTTATGTGTCAATTGCACTCATTGGTGGGTTGTGTTTTAATTATTATTTTTTGTTTTTTCATTGCTTCATCCTAGTTCCCTTAACAGCGCCCACAAGCATCAAAAACCCGAGATTTAGGAGTTTTTCGTCCCAATTCTTTCAAATCTACAAAATATTTACAATTGGAACAAGGGATTGGAAAAGTTAAACGGAAAATAATCTGTCAATTTTTTCCAATCAACAAAAGGATTATTCATTCTTTCGAACCTTCCTTGGTTCCACAAGAAAGTCGTAGGACTCAAGGACCGATTGATGTTATCCCAATTTATCCGTTGGTAATCGTTTAAAAATGCATCCTCCAAAAATTTCAACCCCTCCATCCCCTCCGTTACCCCCCAATTCCCCTTAACTTTGCCGTATGCAAGACGATTTTTTGGAAGAAGACGGAATTTGGAGTGGAGAAGCAGAAGAACAGGAATTATTCGAACACCACCGTTTCGTGGCCGATGGCGGACAAGAACCGCTTCGGGTAGATAAATTTTTGGTCGATCGCTTGCCCAATGCCTCCCGTAATCGAATCCAACTGGCCGCCGATGCCGGCTCCATTCACGTCAACGGGAAAGAGGTCAAATCCAATTTCAAAGTTCGTGCAGGCGATACCGTGGCCCTGGTTATGGCGGCCCCTCCCCGCATTTTCGAACTCAAAGGAGAAGACCTCCCCATCGATATCGTTTACGAAGACGATGATGTTTTGGTCGTGAATAAAGCTCCCGGCATGGTGGTGCATCCCGGCCATGGAAATTACCACGGAACACTGGTTCAGGCCGTTCTGTTTCACCTCGAAAAATTGCCCGTAGCCACCGGTAAAGAACCGCAACGCCCTGGAATGGTGCACCGCATCGATAAAGACACGTCGGGATTATTGGTTTTCGGCAAGAACGATCATGCCATGCAACATTTGGCCAAACAGTTCTTCCACCATACGATTGAACGGAAATACATGGCAATGGTGTGGGGAGATGTGAAAGAGGATCGAGGAACAATCACCGGAAATATAGGTCGATCTAAACAAGATCGGAAAATCTTTCGGGTGTTTGAAGAAGAAGAAGGATTGGGGAAACACGCGGTTACCCATTATCAGGTTTTAAAGCGATACGGTTACATCACTTTGATGGAATTTCAACTGGAAACCGGGAGAACCCACCAAATTCGAGTACACAGCAAACACATCGGTCATACCCTTTTTAACGACAGTCATTACGGAGGAGATCGCCCCTTGAGAGGAACTCTCTTTTCCAAATACAAGCAGTTTGTAGAGAACTGTTTTGCAATTCTTTCTCGAACGGCCTTGCATGCCAAATCGCTTGGATTTGAACATCCTCGCACAGGAGAATGGAAGTTTTTCGAAACCCCACTTCCCAACGACTTTGTTTCGGCCATGAAAAAGTGGGAGGATTATACCCAAGCCAAAGGTTTTCAATTCGAAGAAGATGAAGCGTAAAGAATTGTACATCATCCGACACGGCCAAACCGATTTCAATAAAGAAAAAATCATTCAAGGCCGTGGGGTGAACTCGCACTTGAACGAGGAAGGCCTGCATCAAGCCCAGCGATTTTTCAACCATTACCATCATTTGCCGTTTCAAAAAGTTTATACCAGTTCTTTGGTACGAACTCAACAAACCGTAGCTTCTTTTTTGAAAAAAGGAATTCCCCACGAAGCCCACGTAGAATTGGACGAGTTCGATTGGGGAATTCACGAAGGAATGGCATCCACTCCAGAGTTAAAAGCGCAATTCGATGAAATTACCTTAGCGTGGAGAAAAGGTCAGTTTGATCTTGGACCCGAGTTGGGCGAAACGCCTTTGCAGGTGATGCAGCGACAAAAAGTTTTTTGGGATAAATGGATTGAAACCGATGAAGATTTGGTGTTGATTTGCATGCACGGCCGATGTATGCGAGTATTTCTGAGTTGGCTTACCGGCCGTGGATTGGAACACATGGATTCGTTTGATCACTCCAACACGTGTTTGTACCACGGTTGGTGGGACGGTTCTCAATTGATTTTAGAAAAAGAAAACGATACGTCTCACCTCGGTTAATCCCATTGAATGCTGGCCTGAATCGGATGGTGGTCGGAAATCTTCGAAGAAATACTTCGGTAGTTCACCGCATGCAGGTCATTGGAAATCAGAATATTGTCAATGCGTAAAAAGGGAATCGGCCCACTATACGTTGCCCCTGGTCCCCAAGCGTTGGTAGAAAATGCGTTGGTGTAGTTCTTTTTGATGGTTTGATAAACGTAGCTTCCGGGAGGATCGTTGAAATCGCCCAAAACAACGGTTGGAATTTCCTTTGAATGAATGGCTTCTCGTAAAATTTGAGCTTGATTTGCCCGAATTTTTTCGGCCGGTTTGTAACGTTGAAGAAAGCTTGATTTGACTTCGCGAAGAATTTGCACCCCTTCGTTTTCTTGAATCTGAGACGGTGAAACGCCGTTGCTTTTCAGGTGAAATCCAATAATTCGAATGTTTTTTTCCTGAACGGTGAGCATGCATTCAAAAGCCGTATTGGTGGAATGTTCACCAGAGGGCTGAATAGGAATTTGACGCACATGAGTAATGGGGAATTTTGAAATGATCGCAATTCCATTTTGCACGGATTTCTTTTTTTTGAAGGGTACCATGTGGAAATATCGGTAACCCATTCGTTTCAACAAGTGAATGGAAGAAAAGCTTTTTGATTCCGTAAATCTTGCCTCATTTATGACCACCACATCGGTATTCATTTCTTCCAACAACATGGCCCTAATTCCTTCTTTTCTAGCACTTTCCCGACTCCCTTGGAAATTTCCATAATTGATTAAACCGATGGATATTTGATGGTTAGGGTTGTTGGAATGCGGTAGGGAAACTCCCCAATCGGCCTGCCAAGCGAAAAGGAAAAACAGGGTTAAGGGAATCCAAAATCGCTTGGGTCGGAAAAATAACCAAACGAGGGTGAATCCCAAATGTCCGAAAACAAAAACATTGAGAAACACGGTTGCCGCCCCACTGATCCAGAAAACATCGGTAGGAATGAAACGGCAAAACCACAAAAGGAAGGTGAAAAAGGTGAAAATACCGTAAACTCCCCAAATGAGTTTTGAGGAAATCGAACTAATCCAATTGCCCATGTGCCTCCTTCCAAATTTGTTTTTCTTCGTTCAAGAGCGATTCAAACCCGCTCTGCTGAATTTTTTGTTGAATGAGTTGCAAACGAGCGGGTGGAAATCCTACTTTAGAAGCGAAAAATTCTTCGGACTTCTTTTTCGGTTTTTCAAGGAGGAGGATTCCCAATGCGAAGGAGCTGGCATGGATCGTGCCGCTAATCCATCCGGAAGTGAAAAACGATCCAACGGCAAACATGATTCCTAAGCCTCTCAAAATGGAGCGAAACGATGTTTTTTCGTTTCCCAACGCTAAGCCCCAAAGAAAGAAAATCCAGTGGCTGCTGCCCAATAAATAATGGCTTTTTGGGGCCATCAACAAGAATAAAACCGATGCTATTCCCCACGAACCCAATAATCCCCATCCTAATTTTTTGAACGAAATTTTGGGGATAAACCACATCAGAATTAAAAACATCGATAGGTTTAATCCGAAATGAATGCGATTCAAATCGTGAACAAAGGGCCAGGTAAAAAGGCGAATCCATTCTCCATTTTGCAACCCTTCTCGTTGCAACAGCCATTGATTCATCCAGTTGGAGGTGTGTTGAACGGAAATCCCTTCATCCAAATCCCAAGAAAAAACCAGCACTTCCCCTGCGTAGGCGAGGAGCATGAGGAGGGAAAAAAGAAGAAGGAATCGCCGATTGGTCATTAATAAAAATGCCTGTTTTGCTTGTTGTAAACGAAATAAACAAGAGCCAATCCAACGGCCATTCCCCCAAGGTGGGCCAAGTGAGCAATGGGATCGGAAGCGCTATTTTGCATCGCCTGATAAATTTCATAAGCCCCGTAACCGATGGCGAGCCACTTGGCTTTGATGGGAATGGGAGGGAACAACAAAAAGATTTCGGTGTTCGGAAACAACATCGCAAAAGCGCCAATAATGCCGAACAAAGCACCCGAAGCTCCAATGGTGGGTTCTTCCAAATAGCCGTACAATTGGGATAATGCAGGGATCAGTAAATCCTGGTTTTCAGGCGCAATGGAAGGCATGATGTTCGATAAATTCTTGTTGATCAATTCCAAATCATCGATGCGATTCAAGGATAAAAGGGCATCCAAATCATCAGATTTCAGTCCCAATGCCAACAATCCATCTTTCAGTTGTACCACTTGATAACCGATGTATCCGTAGTGAAAAACAAGGGCACCTAAACCGGTAAGCAAGAAAAAATAGATGAAACGTTTGGTTCCCCACACCTGTTCCAACATCCTTCCAAAGAAGACAAACCCGATCATATTGCTGAAAATATGGCCTAAATCGGCATGCATAAACATGTAACTCACCAATTGATGAGGGCGGAACAAGGAGGAAAACGGGTAGTGCATTCCTAAAATTCGATTGAGGTCGATCCCTTGTTGCTCCAGCCCGAATTTGGCGAAGAACAACAAAACGCAAATGATGAGGATGTTTTTTACGGCGGGGGTCAGCTGCATCATGACTGAAACTTATTTTGAATTTCGGTGAGGGGTAAAGTTACCACGGTTGGTTTCCCGAAGGGGGAAAATCCGGGAGTTTCGCAAGCGAAAAGGTGATCGAACAAGGCCGACATTTCTTCTTGTTGAAGGGCCGTTCCTGGTTTTACAGCTCCACTTTTGGCCATGCTTTTCGCAAGTTGGGTGGTTATGGAAACTTCGTGAGAACCTTTTTCTTTGAATAGATGTAGAAAATCTTGAAAGAACTGAATGGGATCGTGGTTTTCGAGTAGGGTGGGGACAGACTGAACAATGAACGAATTCTCGCCGAAGGTTTCCAATTCAAAACCTACATCAATGAAGTCGTTCACATGCGTTTCCAGCACAAGGGCATCGGCTTTCGATACTTCAAAGGTGGCCGGAAAAAGGCATTTTTGTCGCGGTATTCCACTGTCGTGCAACATGCCTTTGAACGATTCGAATAAAATTCGTTCGTGGGCCGCCTGTTGATCGATGACCAATAATCCCGACTTTACTTGAGCTAAAATATAGGTTTGATGAAATTGGAAAAAGGAATGAGTTCCTGCCAATGCTTCCTCTTTCGGACCTTTTTCTGGGGCTTGGAAGAGCGCTTTTTGGATGGGATCTTCATCGGCAATTTCCTCTACTTGGTACAATTTCTCCCAATTTTTGGCAGATTGCTGTTGCCGATAGGCGTAAGAGGGATCGTTTTGGAACGGATTATAATCGGGGTTTGCAGAAGATCGGGGTGACGCCACGGGTTGATGTTGAGGAACGGCTTGAATGTATTGTTCAAACTCGCTGCTGGTTTGGAAATCGATTTGGGATACGACGGAAGTTTGACCAAGGCCTCGTTTCACGGCTGAAGCAAGGATGGCGTACAACGATGCGGCGTGTTCGAATTTGATCTCGGTTTTGGTCGGATGCACATTCACATCGATGCTTTTGGGATCAACGGAAAGCATCAAAAAATAGGAGGGGTGGGATCCTTCAGGCAACAGACCTTCGAAAGCAGTCGTAATGGCGTGGTGCAAATAGGCGTCCTTGATAAATCGGTTGTTTACGAAAAGGTATTGGTCGCCTCTTTTTTTCTTGGCGATGTTGGGTTTTCCCACAAATCCATGGATGGAAATGAGATTGGTATGTTCCTCAACATGGAAGATGTTTTCCGCCACCTTATCGCCCATGATTTGAATGATTCGTTTTTTCAGGGTGGCTTCGGGGAGGGAGTAAAGGAGCCGATCGCCTTGGTAGAAATGAAAAGCAATGTGCGGATTGGGCAGGGCTACCCGAATGAATTCATCGATGATGTGCTGCAACTCGATGGAATCGTTCTTCAGAAAATTCCTTCGAGCGGGAATATTGAAAAAGAGATTTTTTACCGCAAAGGAAGTTCCCGAATTCATGGGTACGGCCGATTGGCCTTTGAACTCATTTCCTTCGATGATGATTTCGGTGCCTAGCTCGTCGCCCTCCCGTTTGGTTTGCAATGAAACTTGAGCTACGGCAGCAATAGAGGCCATGGCTTCACCTCGAAAACCAAGGGTTTGAATGTTGAAGAGATCGTCGGTCGCTTTAATTTTTGACGTTGCATGCCTTTCAAAGCACAATCGTGCATCGATGGGCGACATTCCTTTGCCGTTATCGATGACTTGGATGAGGCTTTTTCCGGATTGAACAACGATTAGTTTTAGTTCGGTCGCACCTGCGTCGATCGAGTTTTCCAACAATTCTTTGACCACCGACGCGGGCCGTTGTACAACTTCTCCGGCTGCAATTTGATTGGCCAGAGCATCGGGTAAAACTCGAATGATTTGTTCCATGCGCTTCTTCCTACCTATTCAGCTAAGGTACAAAAAAAAGGTCGGGCTTCGGCCCGACCTTTTTCCACATTTTTGATGATTTTTAAAGATTATTTCACCATGATTTTTTGAGTGAAGCGTCCTTTTTCGGTTTCCAAAGAAAGGATGTACATCCCGGTTTGGTTGGTATTGATTTCAATTTCTACCAATTGGCCATTTTTTACCTGATTGAACGATTGGGTTGAAAGCGTTCTTCCATGAATATCTAAAAGGGTTACAGTGAATTGGCTCATATCTTGAGATAACTGTGCGGTTACGAAACCACGGCCTTCCAATACATTTGGGTAAACATCAAAAGGTGTAGCATTTAAATCTTGGGTTGAAAAACCACGAATGGTTGAACACGTAAAAGAACGAATGGCAGATGGGAATCCACACGTATTGGAGGTGCGGTAGGGGCGAACTCTCCAAAAATACGTGGAAGAGGTGTTCATTTGAAGATTGGTGTACAAATATTGAGTGTCGGCCAAGGTGGTCTCCATCAACATGTTTTGAGGATTGAAGGTTCTGGCCGTTGCAATTTGAAGCAGGTATTTTTCCGCATTTTTTACGGAGTTCCATCTGAAGCTGGTCCAATTCCCTTGGATGTTTGCTGCTTGATCAGCAGGTGTAATCAAATTAGCAGTACCCCAAACCGAATCTACTGGTGATCTTCCTGAAGCCAATGCTTGAAGGTAAGAACGCTGGCCATTGCAGGTTGAACGCATTTGGCTGTTTTGTTGAGTGGAAAAACGGGTTTGGCAGTTATCCGGTGAATAGCTCATGTAAAGTGTGGGGTCGGGACCGAAAACATCGTTGTTGCGATCGCGTTGGGTGTGGTTCATGTTGCAACCCGACCATCCGCCTTGAAGGTAATCGGCCTCGGTATCGCACAAACGGTCACCATTTGTTCCGCAATTGGGTTGGTAAGTTTTACCTGTTGCTCCAGGGCGGGCTACCAATTCTGCTTGAGAAGAAATAGGGTTCACGCTGGTGGTTTGGAAAGGGTGAAGCATAGAAAGGAAGTGACCCATTTCGTGAGGGAAAGTTGTGCCATTGATGTCGGTACAACCGCCTAGTCCTAAAACCATTCCTCCTTGTGCCCGCGGTGCTCCCGCAGAACCGGAAGAGCCGGTTCCTGGTAAAGTAGCGTAACCACAAATTGCAAATCCGGCACCCGAAAAGTTATCCAATTTGGTGATGTAAACGTTTACTACATCTGCTCGGTTATTTTGAATCATCAATTGGGAACCTTCCGTGTAATCATTCAAATCGAATAAATTATCGTTCAAAATGATGTTGATGTTGTACGGCATGTAGAATTGAACATCCACCGGCTTGTAAAAGCTATTCAAGGAACATAGCAAATCCAATGCACGAGTGGTGCTTTGGCGCCCAGCTCCGTTCGAAGGACCCACCAAATGGAATTGAACGGGAAGGAAAATGGTAGATTCGGTACGATTTGGATTGGCGGAAGCATACGTTTCCATGTCCAAAGCGTTGAACCAATCCCAAAATTCCTGAGTTGGCTGAGTTCCACAACCGAAGTTGCGTACATTTTGCTGGGCTTGAGTACCAAATATCCCTAAAAACAAGGCGATAGCGGTGGCAAAAATTTTATTTTTCATACGAGTTGGTTCCGTCGTTTTCATGTGTGCCAAAAATAACACAGAGGAGCGAAAATAATCGACGTTTTTTGAATTTAAACTGTAATTTTGCGAAAAAGTTTTTTTAACATGAAAGTATCTGTCATTGGCGCCGGAAATGTGGGCGCAACTTGTGCCGACGTAATTGCGCACAAAGATTTTGTGAACGAAGTGGTGTTGTTGGATATCAAGGAAAATTTTGCTGAAGGCAAGTCGCTTGACATGTGGCAAACGGCTCCCATCAATTTGTACGATACCCGAACCGTTGGCGCTACCAACGATTATTCCAAAACAGCCGATTCAGATGTTGTTGTGATCACTTCAGGCTTGCCACGCAAACCTGGAATGAGCCGCGATGACTTAATTGCTACCAACGCTAACATCGTAAAGAGTGTTACCGAGCAGGTGATCAAGTTTTCTCCAGATGCAGTTATCATTGTGGTTTCCAATCCGTTGGACGTTATGACGTACTGTGCGTACAAAACAGCCAAAAAACACAGCAGTAAAGTGATTGGTATGGCGGGTATTTTGGATACTGCTCGCTACCGTGCTTTCCTTGCAACCGAGTTAAATTGCTCGCCAAAAGATATTCAAGCAGTTTTGATGGGCGGCCATGGCGATACCATGGTTCCACTACCTCGCTACACCACCGTTGCTGGAATTCCAGTTACTGAATTGGTTGAAGAAGGTCGCTTGAACGAAATCATTCACCGCACCAAAGTGGGTGGAGGCGAAATCGTGAACCTTTTGGGTACCTCTGCTTGGTATGCTCCCGGTGCTGCTGCTGCTCAAATGGTAGAAGCCATCGTGAAAGATTCCAAGCGAATTTTCCCCGTTTGTGCTTTGCTTGATGGCGAGTATGGCATGAATAACGTTTACTTGGGCGTTCCGGCAATATTGGGCAAAAACGGATTGGAGAAAATCATCGAATTGAAATTGAACGATGATGAAAAAGCACTTTTAGAGGCTTCTTCAGTAGCGGTTAAAGAAGTTATGGGTGTATTGGATAACATGAACTTGTTTTAAGATCATGGATCTTTCCCTCTCCCGCCCCCTTGCGTTTTTCGATTTAGAAACCACCGGTTTGAAAATTGGAGGCGATCGCATTGTTGAGATTGCCATCTTGAAATTGCTTCCCAATGGTGATAAGATTCATTACCACCGCCGTTTGAATCCAGAAATTCCCATCCCAGAAGCCATTTCAAAGATCCATGGCATCACCAATGAAATGGTGGCCAACGAACCGAGTTTCGAGGAGGTGGCGGGAGAGATTTTTTTATTTTTGGAAAATTGCGACTTTGCGGGGTACAACAGCAATTATTTCGATATCCCTTTTCTCGTTGAAGAATTACTCCGAGTTGGGGTGGAATTTGAATTGGATGGCCGACGGTTTGTTGACGTTCAAGCCATCTTTCACAAAAATGAACCCCGCGATTTGAAAGCGGCTTACCGTTTTTACTGCCAAAAGGAGTTAACCAATGCGCATTCGGCTGTAGCTGATATTACGGCAACCTACGAAATTCTCCTGTCTCAGTTGGATAGATATCCCGAAACCATTAAGCCCGATGTTGATTTCCTTCACCGCTACACGGCAAAGAACAACAAATCCGTAGATCTTGCAGGAAGAATCGTTTACAACGAAAAGAATATTCCCGTTTTCAATTTTGGAAAACACAAAGGACGTTCGGTGGCCGAAGTGTTTCAGTTCGAGCCTTCCTATTACCAATGGATGATGGACGGAGATTTTCCAGAGTACACCAAACGCGTCATTACCAAAATCCGCCTCCAACATTTCGGAAAATAACTGTGTCATAAGATGGCGCAAGCATCGCTCAATTTTGAATCATCAAAAACAATGAGCGATGAAACAAAATCAAAATTCCTGCTATTGCGATAACCAACATTTGGTGGTTGCTGAAGATGTTTGTGATTTGTGTTATGGAGTCGTTTCTCCTTCCACTGAACCCGAAATGCGTCATTTGGATTGTTTAGGAAGCTGGATGGACGGAATGATGCAGGGAGGTGCGGCATGAGTTTCTTTTCTATTCGCGAAAAAAAATCCGTCGTAGGGATTTGCTTGCTCATTGAAGATCGACTTCCCAATCCACCCTTGAAAAAGGGAACCAAGTTGGAGGTGGTTTGGAGCGATGGGAAGTTATTCCCCATGAAAGTTGGGCAAGTTCGTTACCGAAATCAAAAAATTGGCGTATTGCCCTATGAAGTTGCCGTACGATTTTACTTTTTAGAGAGTTGTGGCTTGGAACCCGAATTGTTGGTGGAAGAGTTTAATCCTCAGGCTCTTCGACAAGTGAGCATGGCTATTTGGGCAAAAGCCGGAGAAAACAAATTCATTCGCCCTGGAGGAATGCCCGTGCGAAGCGTGGTTGCTTAATTGGTTTTTACCAAAAATTGCTTGTAAAATTCAATGTATTGGGGCATGATCTCTTGAATATCAAAGTTCAAGGCATGCTGATAGGCCTGCTCCTTCATTCGAGATAGCAATTCATCGTTTCCTAAGAGGGAAATGGCAGCGTCTGCCATGCCTTGAACGTCTTTGTAGCAACGTAAAAAGCCGGTAACGCCTTCCACATTCACCTCTGGAATTCCACCTGTATTGGACGAAACAACGGGTACTCTACATGCCATTGCTTCCAAAGCTGCCAAACCGAAACTCTCGGTTTCAGACGGCATGAGAAAAAGATCCGATACCGAAAGAATTTCTTCAATGGCGTCTTGTTTTCCAAGGAATCGAACGTCTTCGGTTACGTTCAATTCCCGACAAAGCATTTCGGCATTCCTGCGTTCCGGGCCGTCGCCAACCAGCAATAACTTGGACGGAATTGCGGCCCGCACTTTGGCAAAAATTTCAATCACGTGGTCAATGCGCTTCACCTTCCTAAAGTTCGAAGTGTGAACCAGAATTTTTTCTCCGTTTGGGGCAATCGCTGTTTTGAAGTGGTCTTTTGGTGAATATTTAAAACGAGTAAAATCGATAAAATTGGGAATGACCTTGATTTCTTTTCCAACGTGAAAGTGTTTCAGGGTGTCTGACTTCAATGATTCTGACACAGCAGTTACTCCATCGGAATGATTGATGCTGAAAGATACCACGGGTTCAAACGTTGCGTCTTTCCCAACAATGGTAATATCGGTCCCGTGCAAGGTGGTAACAAAAGGAATATTGATGCCCTTTTCTCTCAGAATGGATTGAGCCAAAAAGGCAGCGGTAGCGTGAGGAATAGCGTAGTGAATATGAAGAATCTCCAATTTTTCGTATTGAACCACATCTACCAATTTGGAGGCGAGGGCCAAAACGTAGGGCTCGTGTTCGAATAACGGATATTTGATGGAGTTGACTTCATGAAAATAAACGTTTTCGGTAAAGGCATCCAACCGGGCAGGTTGTGCGTAGGATATGAAATGAATCTCGTGCCCGGCTCTGGCCATGGCTTTTCCTAATTCCGTAGCGATAACTCCGGAACCTCCGTACGTTGGATAACAAACAACCCCTATTTTCATAAATCAAAAGTACAATGAACCTGAAGGATAAACATTTTTAATCGCTTCAGTGTTTGAGTTTTTTCATAAAAAAATCCCCCGAAAGCTTTCGGGGGATTTCTAGTTTAGTGTTGAATCATCACTTTTTCAACCGTGTTTCCTGTTTTGCTTTTCTTGGAAAGCAAATAGAGTCCGTTTGGCAATTCCGAAACCGGAATTTCAACCGTCGAATTTTGGGCTTGTTCGCTCCAAACGATTTGGCCCGCCATGTTCTGAAGCGAAATCAAATCTCCGTTTTGGACTTGGGAGAAAACCAGGAAATCATTGGCGGGATTGGGATAAGCCTTTGTTTTTTGCTCGTCCAATGACAGACTATTGGCTGGAGTCGTTTTTTCAAAGCGGTAGATTTTTCCACTAGCAGGCGCATCATCCAATTCTACCGGTGCAGCAGCATTTTGAAGAAACACCATGACTGGACTTGCAGCAATGCTATCCAATAAATAGAGCTCATCAAGGCCGTTGGTTAAATCGTTAGCAATCCCAATGATGGGTCCTGTGGAACCATCGAATGCATTGGTGCCCGTGAGGTAAGAATTGGGACCAAAACGATATTCAACGGTATTGTTTTCGTAAATCCAAACTTGGAAGTTTACAAATTCCGTTGAATCGCCGCTGTAAAAACCTGCATTAACAAATTCAATCTTCACAATTTGATTGGGTGTTGTTCCACTTGTTTGCATGCGAATGGGTGAAACACCCGTGGTTCCCGATAAGTTTCCTCGATCTTGAACATCGCAAGAGAATGGGATGATGGCCGCTGTCTCCGAGGTTGAATCATCGATGATCAATCCCCAGGTATCTAAAATCCATTGGTTAGAAGTAACCGTTCTCAATGTAAAATTGAAAGGAAGGGTAATGGGCACGTACTCATCGTCCCATCCTGGTGAAACCAAGCTGGGTAAATTGGCTGGAAGCGGAGTGTAAGTGCCAGAAGAATGGGTGAAACGCCAAATTTGAGCATTTCCCAAAAGAGAAATGAACAGGAATGATAGGGTAAATAATTTTTTCATGGTTTGAAATTTGTGTAAAGTTATTTGTTTTTGTTCCATTTCCATCTGCGGTGCGACCACAACCAATGTTCGGGGTGAATTCGAATACGATTTTCTACCTGTGACATAAACGTTTGGGTTAGTTCACCAGGTTGCAAGGAGGATGCATCTTCGGAAATAGGGATGAAATGTGCTTCGTATTTCCCAAATGATTTGGGGATGATATCAATAAAAACCACCGGCATGTTGAACCGTTGGCCGTACATTTCTGCTCCGTGCAAGCAAGGCGTTTCCTGACCAAAAAAATCAACCCAAATGGCTTTTTCTCGGTTGCTGGGCTGTTGATCGGCTACAAGCAAAAACAAATGAGCTGGATTTTGATTTTTTGCAAATATGCGATGGGTGTGTTCAATGGCTCCAAGCTGAAGTCCAAATTGACCTCGTCTCTGGCGTACAAATCGGTTAATTCGTTGGTTTTTGATGGGCTTGTACAAGCCAATGACGCGGTGAAAAAATAAACCCGAACTCAATGCTCCCAATTCCCAATTTCCATAGTGGGCTGCTAATCCAATGACCGATTTGTTTGCGTTCAAGAATTGTTGAACGACTTCCGGGTTTTTGAAAAAAAACCTTTTTTTCGCTTGTTGGTGAGGAACGGAATACCCTTTGAGCGTTTCCCAAAACAATCGACTTAGGAATTGGTAGTATTTTTTGCGAATTTTTGAAATCTCCTGTTCTGAAAAATGAGGAAAACAACGAATCAGGTTGGCGTCGATGGTCGATTTTCGGTAAGGAAAAATAAGGAATAAGACCGAAGTGCCAAAAGCAAAAAACTCAACGATTTTCCAAGGAAGGATGGAAACAAGGGCAATGACAAAGCGGAAAAATCCGTATTCGATCAATGTTTTTGCTCTTTTTCCGACTGTTTCATTTTTTTCTGCATCCGGCTATTGAGCAGTTCTACCGTAAACGAAAAGGCCAAGGCGGTGTACAAATAATTTTTCGAGATGGAAGAATGAAAAGCTTCCAAAACCAAAATGCCCCCAATCATCAACAAAAAGGTTAGGGCTAAAATCTTCATGGTTGGGCGACGGTTGATGAATTCGGCAACAGCACCAGAAAAAATAATCATGATGATCATGGAAATTACAACGGCCCCAATCATGATCGCTTTGATGTTGGAAATGGCTATTGCCGTTAAAATCGAATCGAAGGAAAAAACGATATCAATTAATATGATTTGGGTGATCGCAGAAGCGAAACTTTGAACTTGCTTTCCACTTCCAGCCGTGTGATGAGGTTTATTGATTTTTTCGTGCAATTCCACGGCTGATTTGTACAATAGAAACAAACCGCCTGAAAGTAAAATGAGGTCTCTTCCCGAAAAATCAAATTCAGCCAAGGTGAATAAGGTAGAAGTCATTCCCGTTAAGAAACTGATGAAACTCAACAATATTATTCGCATCACCAAAGCACCAACCAGTCCCCAAAAACGAGCTTGCTTCTTCATGGCCGATGGAAGCTTATCCGTTAGAATGGAAATGAAAATGATGTTATCGATTCCTAATACAATCTCTAAAACCGTTAAGGCTAAGAGACTGATCCATCCTTCAAGGGTAAAAAGTGGTGCAATAATATCCATGATTCAAAGGTAATATAATTGTGATTTTCAAAGGGCTTTCAACCCAATTTTCCAGAGAATTTCCAAACTTTTTTCACCGTTCGGTACCCAAGGGTAAAGATTTTTTCGTTGTTCAATGCTTTTACGAAATTCTTCCAATGTCATTTTCTCCTTCTTCCGTTCATCGTAATCTGCTTTCCATGCTTCCCAATTTCTAAGCATTTCCCAAACACGGTACTTGGGAAAAGGTTCGGAAGAAAGTCCTCCAAAAATTCGGCTGGGATTTTGGGATAACAGTTGTTGGTAATTGGAAATCATGGATTTATAGGTCCAAGAATTCGAAATCGGGAAAGGCATTTCCAGCCATTTTGACGGACCAAATAAGGTGCCAGAGGGTTGAACAGAAATGTAAAAACTGGGTTCACCACAGTTTCCCCCAAAACTTTTCAAGGTTAGTTTTCCGAATTGAAAAGCGAAAGATTTATTGGAAGAGAGGGGAGGGGGCAGTTTACCCGCTTCTTGATTTTTCGGATTTTTAGACAAATAAGCTTGTTTTTCCTCCTCGGAAAAATCCAAGTTGCTAGCGGAATAAATGGGTACTTTTCCCAAGGCGGAAGTGACCAAAAAGGCGCCTGCCGCCGAGGCATAATCATTCTCCAATACGAACAGCGCCTTTAATTTCTTTCCCGGAAAATCCGTTCGAATGGAATTCATCATGGCAGCTTGATCCGGCGAGTTGAAGGGTGTATTGATTAAAAAATATCCATCCTTCCCCACTTCAACCAAAAAAGTATTGCGCAACGGAGGAAATAAGCCCCGAAATTGGTGAACGCCCGGTTCAATGTTTTTCCACGGTTGGTATTGACTCCATCCCTTTAGGGTTGAAACCAAAACCAACAGAAGAAAGGCAATTCTCATGCATCAAACATTGAAGCGGAACAACATTAAATCTCCATCTTGAACAATATACGTTTTTCCCTCTACCGAAATTTTTCCATTGTCTCGACAGGCAGCCCAGCTTTTGAATTGGATGAAATCGTCGTACTTGATGACTTCCGCACGAATGAATCCTTTTTCAAAATCGGTGTGAATTTCTCCGGCGGCCTGAGGGGCAGTAGATCCTTTGTGGATTGTCCAAGCGCGAACCTCTTTTTCGCCTGCCGTGAAATACGTTTGTAAGTTGAGCAAATCGTAGGCGGCACGAATCAATTGCTCCATTCCGCTCTCTTTTAATCCGTATTCCTCCAAGAATACCTGACGGTCTTCAAAGCTTTCCATTTCAGCAATATCGGCTTCCACCGCAGCAGAAACAATCATCACACCAGCGCCCTCTGCCGCCGCCATGGATTTTACCGACTCTACCCAAGCGTTTGATCCGCCTTTTTTCAAGTCGTTCTCGTCGATGTTACAAACGTACAAAACCGGCTTGTCGGTTAGCAAATACAAATCGGCAATGTGCTCCCGATCTTCCGGGGAAGTTTCGAGTTGGCGGGCCGATTTTCCTTGGGCTAAGGTGTTTTTAAATTCAGTCAAAACCTCAAAGGCTTTCTTGGCATCTTTATCGCCAGTTTTTGCTGCACGTTCCACCTTCTGAAGTTTCTTTTCCACCGACTCCATATCTTTCAATTGAAGTTCGGTATCGATGATTTCTTTATCGCGAATGGGATCTACGTTTCCATGAACGTGAACAATGTTTGGATCGTCGAAGCAACGCACAACGTGCAAGATGGCATTCGTTTCGCGAATGTTCGCCAAGAACTTATTTCCAAGTCCTTCACCACGAGATGCTCCCTGTACCAATCCGGCAATATCCACAATTTCTACGGTGGCAGGTTGGGTATTTTGTGGATTTACAATTTCCACCAAAGCATTTAAACGGGCATCGGGTACGGTAATTACCCCTAAATTTGGTTCGATGGTACAAAATGGAAAATTCGCCGCTTGGGCCTTCGCATTCGATAAACAGTTGAATAAGGTCGATTTCCCTACGTTGGGCAATCCTACAATACCGCATTTTAGAGCCATAAAAAAAATTTTCACAAAGGTAAACGATAATTTTAGTTTACTTTGTGCATGACCCAATTATTCGGACAAGAGGAGCGGTTTCATTCGATTTCAACCGTAGGTTTAGTTGCAACAGCTCGTTGGATGGACTTAGAAGCCCTACAACCCGCCATTCAATGGTTAAATTCCCAAGGAATTGAAGTGAAATTGGCGGGAAATATCGATGAGAAATTCGGACAGTTGGCCGGCACGGGTGAACAAAAGGCTCTGGAATTCAACGACTTTTTGCACGATCCGGAAGTAGATGCCCTTTGGGCGGTTCGAGGAGGATACGGTAGCATAAAAATGGTTGAACTTATCGATTGGGATTTTTGGATCAAGCGCCCCAAACCTTTGATCGGCTTCAGTGATGTTAGCATCATTCATGCCAAGGCATCTAAAAGAGGAATTCCTACCGTTCACGGAGAAATGTTGTTGAATTTTCTGAAAGATGGAAAAATCCAGAAAGGCATTCAACCAACATTAGATATTGCATCGGGAAAGGCCTGGAACTGGTCGTGGGAAAATCAATCTTTTCACCGAAAAGGTGAAGCAAAAGGAATTTTGGTAGGTGGTAACCTATCGGTTTTGGTTTCAAACATCGATTCCGTTTCAGAGTTCGATTATAAGGATAAGATTTTATTGATCGAAGATTTGGATGAATACATTTACCATATCGATCGATTGATGGAAACCCTGAAACGATCTGGCCGATTGAAAAAAATTGTCGGTTTGGTGGTGGGCGGGCTCACCGATATGAAAGACCATCAGGTTCCTTTTGGGAAAAGTGTAGAAGAGGTTGTTTGGGAGGCCGTATCGGAATATCATTACCCGGTTTCATTTGGTGCCCCTTTCGGCCATATTTCCCATCAGTTGCCGGTTCGCTTAGGCCGATCGGTGGAATTCCATGTGGGTTGAGTTAATTTAACCTTAATCTTCTTAATTTAGCACCATGGAACGATTTCAAGGTCTGCTCGGTATTATTCTCATTCTCGGAATAGCCTTTTTGTTTTCAAACAATCGAAAAAAAATCAACGTTCGGTTGGTCGTTTCCGGTTTATTGTTGCAAATCATCATTGCCATTTCCGTCTTAAAAATCCCACCGGTTACCTGGTTTTTCCAACAAATTGGGGGAGTGATGCAGAAAATTGAAATGTTTGCCAAAGAAGGTGCTGCCTTTGTTTTTCGCGGGGTACAGGTAGGAACTCCAACCGGTGTTTTGGATTACAGTCAAGGCGGATTCGTTTTTGCCTTTAGCGTAACCGCTACCATTATTTTGGTCTGCGCCTTGATCGAAATTTTTTACTTTTTTGGAGTGATGCAGCGTTTGGTGAATTTAATCGCCAAAGGAATGAAAAAAATTATGCCTGTTTCGGGCGCAGAAGCCTTGAGCAACGTGGCTTCCGCATTTGTTGGACAGGTTGAAGCTCAAATGATGATTCGCCCTTACTTGCCCACCATGACTCGAAGTGAATTGTTGGCTTCGATGAGCGGTAGTTTGGCCTGCATTGCTGGCGGAATTTTGATCGTTTACGTGAATATGGGTGCCAAAGCCGAGTATTTGTTAGCTGCCAGTTTGATGGCAGCACCCGGGGCTTTGGTCATTTCAAAAATTCTTTACCCGGAAACGGAAGAAAGTGCCACCATGGGTTCGGTGAAATTGGAAGTGAAAAGCCATCACGCCAACGTGATCGATGCCATTTCGCATGGCGCCTCGGTGGGTATGAAAATTTCCATCAACGTTATTGCCATGCTCATTGGTTTTATCGCCATCATTGCGCTGATCAATTACTTGCTGGGTTGGATTATTCCGGGTTTAAGTTTGGACGTGATCTTTGGAACTTTGTTTTATCCGATGGCGTATGCCATGGGAGTTCCTTCCCAAGATGTGGCCAATTCGGCTACATTGCTGGGTCAAAAGTTAACCATCAACGAGTTTTTTGCTTTTCAAAACATGACTACCGGAGCCATAAAAATGGTATCGGAAAAAGGATTGATGATTACGAGCATTGCCATTTGCGGATTCGCAAATTTTTCATCGGTAGGAATGCAAATTGGTGGAATTGGCGAAATGATTCCGGAGCGACGTGCCGAATTGGCCAAGTTGGGAATGCGTGCATTGGTAGCCGGCACCTTGGCTTCCTATTTAAGCGCCACGCTTGCCGGAATTTTGATGTGAGTTATTTCCGCTTTTCAATTTCGTCCCGAATTCGGGCCGCTTTTTCGTAATCCTCGTTATCTAAGGCTTCAGCCAGTTGTTCTTCCAATTCGGCCAAGGTGTAAATCCCTAATCCCTTTGGAGCTTGTTCTTCCTCTAGTTCATCCATGAGAATATCCCAATCGTCTTCAATGACTTCCCGGTTAACGCCGGCTTCCCGAATCACTTGCGGTAAAACATAGATGGGGATGTCGAATCGTTGGGCAAGTGCTATGGCATCGGAAGTTCGGGAGTCGGAAATAACGCTGTTTCCATCCTTCAACCAATACAGGGAAGCGTAAAAAATGCCCTCCTCAAACTTTCGAATGACCACTTCACGAAGTTCGAATTCCAAGGCTCCTGCCATGTTGAAAATTAAATCGTGGGTAAATGGCCGTGGTGGAGTGGCCCCATCAAAATGCAATTGAATTACTTGTCCTTCGCAAGGACCAACCAAAATGGGAAGGACCACTTTTCTTGAATCGTCGATCAGGTCGATAAAACAGGAACGAGTACTGTTGAAATTTTCGCGAATTTGGTGAATATGGACGCGGATCTTTTGCATGGTGCAAACCTAAATCAAAAAAAATAAAAATGGTACCTTTGTAGGATAAACCACCTCAACATGGCAAAACTTTTTGGAAATATTTCTTCCCGACCTTTGGTACTGGCCGTTGATGATTCTGTTGAAAATTTGCAAGTTCTATCGGCCATTCTGAAGGACGATTATCAGGTAAAAGTGGCAAAAAACGGACAAAAAGCCTTGGAAATTGCGGGGAATTTTCCCCATCCTGACTTGATTTTGTTGGATGTGATGATGCCGGATATGAATGGTTATGAGGTTTGTGAACAGCTGAAGGCGAATTCATTGACTCAAAAAATACCGGTGATTTTTCTAACTGCCCTGAATGAAGTGGCCGATGAAACCATGGGATTCAAGAGTGGAGGAGCCGATTTTATTTCCAAACCCATCAACCCTGATATTGTAAAAGCTCGAATAAAAACCCACATTGCTCTTCAACAAGAACGCAGTAGAACCGAGGAATTATTGAAAGTGCTTCTTCCAGAAAATGTGATTTCAGATTTGATGGAAGATGGAGTTCATAAGCCGCAAATTCAAGAGAATGTTTCCATCATGTTCTGTGATTTAGTGGGATTTACCCAGATTTCTTCAAGATTAGATCCTGAGTTTTTAATTGCAGAGCTCAACGACATTTATGGGTATTTTGATGAATTGTGCTCCAAATACAAGTGCAGTCGAATCAAAACCATTGGAGATGCCTACATGGCTGCAACCGGAATTCATCAATTTGATCCGTTGCATTCAGATAAATTGGTGAAACTTGGATTGGAGTTCATTCGGTTTTTAGAAAAACGAAATTCCTCGGCACAACAAGAATGGAAATGTAGAATTGGTATTCATTCGGGTTCGGTTATTGCAGGTATTATTGGTAAAACCAGGTTCATTTACGATATTTTTGGGCATGACGTCAATATTGCAGCAAGGGTAGAGAGCAACGGGATGGAAATGCACGTAACAATTTCAACCACCACCAAGGACTTGTTGCGCGAAAAATACGATTTCATTTCCATGGGTACCGTTCAATTGAAAGGAGCTGAAGCCATGGATTTATTCGCCATTTCGCCATCCTTAACTCGATTGGAGAAGGTTCGTCAATTTGCCGAAGACCAATTGAGCAACCATTTGCCAGAGGGGTTATTTTATCATAATTTGGATCACACCATCGATGTTTTTCATGCTGCTGATGAACTTGCTTTTTTTGAGAATTTGGGACGGGATGATCGCGAAATCCTGTTAACAGCCGTTTGGTTCCACGATCTTGGATTTTTAAAAACGATGAAAGGGCATGAAGAAATTTCTTGCCAACTCGCAGCCGAACACCTCCCCCAATTTCACTATTCCCAAGCCGAAATTGAGGTCGTATTAGGGTTGATTCGAGCCACCCAAATTCCTCAATCACCCCAGAACAAATTAGAAGAAATCATTGCCGATGCCGATTTGGATTACTTGGGCCGCGCCGATTTTCCATCCATTGGGAAGCGCTTATTCGAAGAATTGAAAATTCAAAAAGTGGTGACTTCCGAGCGGCAATGGAACGAATTACAGGTCGAATTCCTGACTGCTCATCGTTACTTTACGGCCACATCGATCGAAAAGAGAATGCCTAAAAAATTGGAACATTTGAAACAGCTAATACAAAATTTATCCCAATCATGAGTCACCAACATACGGCAAAAGAACGATTGATCGATGCGGCTTACCTGTTGGGTGGAATTGTTTCGGTTTGTGTGGCATTGAAAGGTTTATTGGTTCCGAATGCAGCACTCGACGGAGGAGTAACGGGAGTTTCCCTCTTGTTGCATGAATTGTTTCATTGGAATTTACCGCTGCTGCTCTTGATCATCAATGTTCCATTTTTGGTGATGGGGATGAAACAAATTCATTGGAAATTTTCCCTCAAAATTTTGTTTTCGGTAGCACTTTTGGCACTATTCCTTGAATTTCTACCCATTGAAGTGCTGTCCCACGACCGTTTGATCGTTTCCGTTTTCGGCGGATTTTTCATGGGTTTAGGGGTAGGTCTTTCGATGCGAGGAGGATACGCCTTAGATGGCATTGAAGTATTGGCCCTCTACACCCTCAAACGATCCAGTTTCACCATTTCAGAAATCATTTTAGGGCTCAATGCCATCTTATTCGTTATTGCCGGATTTTTCTTCGGAGTGGAACTGGCCCTGTATTCCATGCTGACGTATTTTGTGGCCTCCAAGACCATCGGTTATGTGATTGGGGGGATTGAAGAATACACCGGAGTGACCATCATCTCTGCCGATTCTGAAAGCATCAAAGAAAAATTGGTGATGGAATTGGGTAAGGGAATCTCGGTTTACAAAGGCGAACGCGGATTTTTACCCGATAATTTTCATCAAAGCAGCGAGGTAGACATTGTTTTCACCATCGTTACTCGATTGGAAGTGCGTCGTTTGAGAAATGCAGTCAAAGAAATCGATCCTGCTGCGTTTATTTATACCTATTCCATCAAGGAAGCCAGCGGTGGGGTCCTGAAGAAAATCGCCAAACACTGATGTCTGAATTCCAAGAAATTGAAATTGTCCTTCTTCCCGAGGAATTGAATTCCAGTGAAGCACAAATTCGTGAAATTGAACAAGCGGTAGGTGCCTTGAATGGAAGGCCATTCAAAATGGTGAAACGTTCTCTCGATGCTCGAAAGAAACCCATCATTTATCGGTGCAAGGTTCAAGTGTGGAATGGCGAAATACCAAAGGATGAACCTTCACAATGGCATTTTTCGCCTGCATCTTTTTCCAAAAAGGTTCACATCATTGGATTTGGTCCGGCTGGAATGTATGCCGCCTTGTCTTTGTTGGAAAATGGAATTCAACCCATCATTTGGGAAAGAGGTAAGGCCGTACAAGAACGCCGACGCGATTTGGCTGCCATCAATAAGGAAAAGAAAATGAATCCCGAAAGCAATTATTGTTTCGGAGAAGGGGGAGCCGGAACGTATTCCGATGGAAAATTGTACACCCGTAGCAAAAAACGTGGCGATGTTAAACGAGTCATTCAAAGTCTCATCGATCACGGTGCCGATTCACGAATTGCCATCGATGCCCATCCCCACATCGGGACCAATAAATTACCCGGCATCATTGAAAATATCCGACAAACCATTTTGGAATTTGGGGGTGAAATTCATTTCGATACCAAATTGGTGGATGTGGAATTGAATGGAAATCAAATCGTTCGTATCCAAAATCAACATGGGAATTGGGAGGAAATAGAGACGTTGGTGTTGGCAACTGGACATTCTGCTCGAGATATTTTCGAGTTGTTTCACCGAAGAAATATTTTCTTGGAAGCCAAGCCTTTTGCCTTGGGATTGCGCATTGAACATCCTCAGAATTTAATCGATCAAATCCAATACAAACAAGACGAACGCGGAGATGACCTTCCACCCAGCAGTTACAGCTTGGTTACCCAAGCGAAAGGTAACGGAGTGTTCTCGTTTTGCATGTGTCCGGGAGGAATCATTGCTCCAGCTGCCACCGCCCATGGAGAAATGGTGGTGAACGGTTGGAGCCCAAGCAAGCGGAATGGGAAGTTCGCCAACAGCGGAATGGTGGTCACCGTAAATCCAGAGCATTGGGCTCATTTGGAGTCAGATTATGGCTCGCTTGCCGCTTTGGAGTTTCAAAAACAAATTGAAAAGCGGGCCTTTGATGCTACCCAAAGTTTGGCGGCACCGGCCCAGCGAATGGAAGATTTTATCCAACAACGGGTTTCTTCCGACCTTCCCCATTGCAGTTATCTTCCGGGATTGGTGTCGGCAGATCTGAATAAAATTTTACCTCCGTTTATTGCCGAAAGTTTGAGGGAAGGTCTCATCGATTTTGGTAAGAAAATGCGCGGCTACCGAACCAATGAGGCTGTTTTGGTAGGGGTGGAAAGCCGCACAAGCAGTCCTGTTCGCATTCCGCGAGATCGTGAAACCATGCGGCACCTTGAAATCGTAAACCTTTATCCTTGTGGTGAGGGCCCCGGTTACGCGGGCGGAATCATGAGCGCTGCCCTCGATGGAATGGCGGCGGTACAAGCCATGCTTCAATCTGAATTCAATACAAATGCTTGATGTTGGCAACCTCTCGTCGGTCGATCGTTGGGAAGGTGCATTGATCGTCGATTTGTTGGATGATTTCCGAAGACTTGGGTAAAAAGATGCGAATTCGAACGTGTTGAGCTCGGTAGGGTTGGGAGAAAGGAAAAGAATAATGGCTGGGTAAGGTAATTTTTCCGGTCGAATCAACTCTGATTGAATACTGAATTTCGGATGCAAGTTGATGCGCTTTCTCTAAATCTTTTCCTTTTGATATGCGAATGACTTTCACAAAAGCGGTGCTATCGGGAGAATCGTTTACATCGACTTCAACCTGATTTTGGTACCAGCGGTCGTTCGTAATAAACCAATCTATTCCATCTTCCTTATCTTCAATTTCAAATCCAGATTTGAGAAACTGGAATGATTCATTAACGATGGTGTATTGGTTTGATTTTGGAAGGTTCACGGATTGAGCAACCGTATCCGTTGTTCGAAATTCCATGGCCATCTGAACTCCCAGAACAAAAGCAAGTACCCATCCGATGGCCGACAAAATGCCAACCGTGGTATTCAGCTTTTTTAGGACCGGATTGGTTTTGGGAAGGTTGAAGATCATTCGAATGGAGATGGAAATGACCCAATAAATGGGAGCAAGCACCAACAAAAAACCAATCGCCCAAAAAGAAAAGGCATCAAATCCTTCGGGCAGGGAGTTTCCTAAAATTCCAGCGATTTCAGATGGAATGAGGTGAATACTTCCTACTTGAATTCCCGTAAAAAAGAGGCCAATCAAAACGGTTGTTAGGATGAAAAGGAAGAAGATTAAAAAAGAAATGAGTACCCAACGAATGATTTTTGAGAGTATTTTCAGGATGAATTGGAGAATTTGTCCAAGGAATGCCACGATTCGTTCGAAGGCATTTTGAGGTTCTTTTTTAATCCAGCCATTGACTCTCGATTTTATTTCGTTGAATTCTTGGCTTGCCTGGTCTTGCAGATTTTTTAGATTGACCGGCTCTCCCTTCATTTTCAACCGCTCTGCTGGGGTTTTGGCTTCGGGAATCACGATCCAAAGGAGGAGATAAATGCCAAATCCAACACCGCTCAAAATGAGAATCGCAGCCAAAACGCGCACCACCGTTGGATCGATATGAAAGTAGGCTGCAATTCCAGCCGCCACGCCTCCAATCATTTTATCTTCGCCGTCACGATAAAGGCGGCGAGAAGTCACATGGGTTGATTCTTGGGGCTCTTGTTGGGATTCTCCTGTAGAGGCTCCCAACATTTCTTCCGGAGTTCCAATTTGGTCAATCACCGCCTGAACCATTTCTATGCTTACAATTTGACTCTTGGTGGAGAGCTTTTCATGAAACAATTCGGCCACTCGTGCCTCCAAGTCCGAATAGATTTCTTGCCCTCCATCTTGCTGCTGAAGGGAAAGTTCCAAACTTTTTAAATACGCACTTAGTTTTTCAAAAGCGTCTTCGTCAACATGGAACAATTGCCCACTGACATTGATATGGATGGTTTTTTTCATGACGGTTGATTTAAAGATTGAATGGATTGGGTTAAAGAATCCCATTCCTTTTCAAGTTTTTCCAGAATGCTTACGCCTTCATCGGTGATTTGGTAGTATTTCCTCGGTGGACCCGATTTGCTCTCCTCCCAACGGTATTGGATCCAACCAGCATTTTTCATGCGGGTTAGGAGAGGATAGAGGGTTCCTTCCACGACCAATAAATCGGCTTTTTTTAATCGTTCTGAAATGTTTGAGGCGTAACATTCTTGAAACTGCACAATCTTGAGGACGCACAATTCGAGAATGCCTTTTTTCATTTGTGAACGGAAGTTTTCTTCATTCATGGGGCAAATCTAATGCATGGCTTGGTACTTTGCAATACAAAGTACTGGTTGATGCAAAATTAATTTTTCAGGCATAAAAAAACCCTCCAACGGGGGAGGGCTTTATATTCAAGGGTTGGTTGTTCTTAGTGTCCTACCATTTCGCGGTATGTTTCAGCAGAAAGCAAGCCATCCATTTCAGATGGATTGCTCATTTTTACTTTAATCATCCATCCTGCACCGTAAGGATCGGAGTTCACCGATTCTGGGGAAGAGTCGAGGTCATCATTCTTTTCAAGAACTTCACCTGAGATGGGCATAAACAAATCAGAAACGGTTTTAACGGCTTCTACGGCTCCGAAGATTTCATCTTGGCCAATGGAGTCTCCAATGGTATTGATATCGATGAAAACAATGTCGCCCAATTCACTTTGTGCAAATTCGGTAATGCCAATGGTGGCAACATCTCCTTCAACACGAACCCATTCGTGTTCTTTGGTGTACTTTAAATCGCTTGGAAAATTCATTTTTGATTTGTTGATTTCCCAAAAATAAGCATGGTTGCCGTTAATCCAAAAATTCCAGCCCAAAGAATTCCATATTCTCGAATCCAAACCGTTTCAATCATGGCGCCCGAGGGAGTCCATCGTTCGGAATAGAAGAAAATTCCGGCTAACATTGAGGTTAAAATTCCTGAAAGGTAAGCTGTTCGATAGGGCAGGTGAAGGTCAACTTTCTTCCATCGTAACAAAATGAAAAACAAGGGGATGAGGTGTAGGCGGGATTCCCGTGCTTTGGCTCCAAAGAATACCAAAAAGGTGTTGATTAGGAGTAGAATTAGAAATGCCTTTCGGTCTTTTTTAGGTTGTTGAAACAAAAAAAACAACGTTGGAAAAAAGGTGAGAAAGAAGTAAAGAATGGTTTCAATGGAAAAGGTTTGATTTTGGAAATTGTATTTCACCAATAGCTGCCATCGATCATGAATTTCGGTTGAAAGGTGGTTTCCTTGAAAAAAATATGGAACGATTCCGAGAAGCATAACCAAGATCCAACGTAAGGATAATCGGCTTTCCACCCACAGCCAGGGAAGAAGGAAAAGAAGGGCTGTTTCTCGAGTTAGGATAGCCAGAAGTGCGAATACGCTGGAGGCGAGTTGATTCTTTGATAAATAGGTGGTAAATCCCAATAAAAACAGCCAAAGAAAAGGTTCTTCAAAGGTATATTGGGAAGGAAACCAAGCGAATAACACCGGGAAGCTGAGAAAGAATAAAAAAACAGGAAGAATATTTTGGCCATTTCGCCTTAGCCATAAAATTCCCAGAACAACCATGGCCAACCATTCGCTGAAAATAAAGCTGTAACCGGAAATGGATGTTGGGAAAAGGTTGTACCAAAAATTGGAAAACCACCGCCTGGCAAACGCCGGAAATTCACGGTGGTAATCGATAACCGATTGAAGGTATTTTTGGGCAGGAATTTCTTTTTCTTGAAAGTCGGTCCAATCGCTGTAATTGAACATGCTTATTTTACCTGGGAAAAAATGCAACCCCAACCATAGCAGAAAAAAAACTCCTGCTATTCCATAGATTTTAGTCCTTGAATAGTTCGGCATTTTTTAGCTTGCCAGATTCAATCAAAGCTACAAATTCTGGGATGTTTAAGAGTGCTTCGTAAAAGGGGTAATTTTTCATGTTGTGCATATCCGTTCCAACATAAGAAATCCATCCGCGTTTCATCAACTCAAGCGCAATTTTTTGTGCTCCTTGAGAATACATTCCAGAAATCGATCCCAAGTTCAATTGAAAATCAACCTCAAAATCGAGAAGATCCTCGTACTCCTTCATGGATGTATACAAGTAAGGATAGCGTTCTGGATGTGCAACAATGGGCTGATATCCATTGATTTTCAAGGCAAACAACATATCCTTCATGTTATTGGGTCGATTGATGTAGGAAAACTCAATCAACACCTTATTCTTGTGAACGGTTAACAATGGACCTGAATCAAGTTTAGAAAGAAATTCATGATCCATGTAATATTCTGCCGCTGCTCTAATTTCCCAAGGCTTTCCTTCTTTCTTAATTTCTTCTCTTATTTTTTCGAGGCCAGGATTGATGGTTTCTGCAGAATTTTGGTAAAAGTCGCCCATGATATGGGGAGTTGTAATGAACTTTTGAATGCCCAAGTCCGAAAGGGATTGAAGCATGCTCATCGTTTCTTCTACACTTTTGGATCCATCATCGATGGCTGGAATGAAATGAGAGTGCATATCACATCCCAAAATGCTTAAATCGGTTAAGCTTTCTTTCTTTTGTTTACTGCCGAATAGCTGACTAAAAAATCCCATAATTAAAGGTACACTTTTTTGCAAAAAAAAACTGCCGTTTAGGGCAGTCTTTTATGATTTGAGGTTAAATTTTTTAGTCTTTCAAAATCTTGATAGCATCCAAAAGAATTTGAATGCGCTCTTGATTTACAGAATAATGAATTTCTTTACCGTCGCGCTTGAAGTTTAAAATTTCAGCTTCACGCAAAATAGCCAAGTGCTGGGAAGCAACCGATTGCTCGATGCGTAATTTGATGTAAATGCGAGTCACATTCATGCTAACATTGGTTTCGATCAAACGAACGATTTCCAAACGCAATGGGTGATTGATCGCACGGAATACTTTTGCTGTATTTTTAAGGTCTTTCAGCGTTAGCTGGCTAACCAAGGATTTAGCTTCTACCATGTTTTTTCGTGTTTAAATATGTGGTTAACACAAATGTAATATTAAAAATCTGTTCCTCCAAAGCTTGATGTAAAAAAAAATAAAATATTTGCTTTTTTGGAGCCTGATTTTTAAACGATTAACCCATGAATGAGTTCACTTTTTCCCAATTAATCAGGTTGAAAAATGCTGAAATAAAATCGGGACGGCGGTTTTGGTAGTGCAAATAATAGGCATGTTCCCAAACATCCAAACCAAGGATCGGTTGGCCACCGCAATAACCTAAACCTGGCATCAAGGGGTTGTCTTGATTGGGCGTGCTACAAATCTCCAATGAACCATCGGTATGCATGCACAACCACGCCCAGCCAGATCCAAAACGTGTCGTTGCAGCCTTGGTGAATTCAACTTTGAAATTATCGTAAGAACCGAAAGATTTAGCAATGGCGTCTCCAATTTTTCCGGTTGGCTCTCCACCACCGTTGGGTGAAAGAATACTCCAGAAAAAAGTATGGTTCCAATGACCACCACCGTTGTTTCGAACGGGGGTGTTGTCCTTACAAACGTTCATCAATTCTTCCAAGCTTTTGCCTTCTAATTCGGTTCCTGCAACGGCATTGTTCAAATTAGTGATGTAGGCTTGGTGATGCTTGGAATGGTGAATTTCCATGGTACGAGCATCAAAATGGGGCTCTAACGCATCGTATGCGTAAGGCAATTGGGGTAATTCAAAACTCATAACTTTTTATTTTGCGAATGAAACTGCTCTTTTTTCACGAATAACGGTCACCTTGATTTGGCCAGGGTACTGCATTTCGTTTTGGATTTTTTCTGAGATGGAAACGCTCAAAAGATCGGATTGTTCGTCGGTTACTTTTTCCGATTCTACAATTACCCTCAATTCACGTCCAGCTTGGATGGCATATGATTTTTGAACGCCGTTGAAGCCATTCGCGATGGATTCCAATTCTTTCAAACGCTTCAAGTAGCTTTCAACAACTTCTCGGCGAGCGCCCGGTCTTGCCCCTGAAACAGCATCACATGCTTGAATGATGGCCGAAATGGGATCGGTCATTTCAATTTCGTCGTGGTGAGCTCCAATGGCATTGCATACCACCGGATGTTCGTTGTATTTCTTGGCCAACTCCATTCCCAAAATGGCGTGAGGGAGTTCAGGATTATCGTCGGGTACTTTACCAATATCGTGCAGCAATCCGGCGCGTTTGGCCAACTTCGGATTCAATCCAAGCTCTGCTGCCATAACGGCGCAAAGGTTGGCCACTTCTCGGGAGTGTTGCAATAAGTTTTGACCGTAGGAAGAGCGGTAACGCATTTTTCCAACTAAACGAACCAACTCTTTATGCAATCCGGTGATTCCTAAATCAATGCAAGTTCGCTCGCCGATTTCCATGATTTCATCTTCGATTTGTTTCTTCACCTTTGCTACCACCTCTTCGATGCGTGCTGGGTGAATACGACCATCAGTAACCAATCGGTGCAAACTTAAACGGGCAATTTCCCTGCGAAGAGGGTCGAAACAAGATAGAATTACGGCATCAGGGGTATCGTCTACAATCACTTCCACTCCGGTTGCGGCTTCCAATGCACGAATGTTTCGTCCTTCACGTCCAATAATTTGCCCCTTAACCTCATCCGATTTGATGGGGAAAACTGAAATGGCATTCTCAATGGCGTGTTCGGTAGCGGTACGTTGAATGGTTTCGATCACTACTTTCTTCGCTTCTTTTGCAGCGGTAGATTTTGCTTCGTCGATCACCTCTTTTACTTGGGCAAATGCTTTCGCACGTGCTTCTTCTTTCAAGGCGGCAATCAATTCGTTTTTAGCTTCTTCAGCTGATACTCCAGCAATTTTTTCCAATCGGCTTACGGCTTCGTTATGAGCTTTGTCCAATTCCCCTTTTCGGGTGGTTAATTGTTCTTGAAGTTTTTCGGTTTGCGATTGTGATTGGGTTAATTCCTGCTCTTTGCGCGCTACTTGTTCCATTTTTTGGGACATTTGCTGGTCGCGCTGTTTCGCTTTTTGTTCTTTTTCGTTCAATTCGCGATTTCTACGTTCAACATCTTGGTTGTAATCTCGGCGTTGTTGATCGAATTTTTCTCGAATTTCTAATTCTTTTTCTTTGGCGATGTTTTTAGCCTTTTCATCGGCTGTTTTTAAGATGGCTTCAGCTTCAGCTTTTGCCTTAATTTGTTCTCCTTTAAACATGGAGAGTAGTAAGTTGCGGCCTAAGAAGAACCCTGTTCCTCCACCAACCACTGCGGCAATAATGTACCCTATAATTTCCATTAGATCTGTGATTTAATGGCTAAATAGGCGGTTATCTCAAAGTCCTTTTTCGATCAATCCTTCAATCAGCGCTAATTTTTGCGAAACTTCGCTTTGGGCTTTATTTTGAACCTGTTGCAATCGCTCAAATTCTGTTGCGAAATACAAGGCACACATCGAAAGTAAATCAACCGGATCGGCTACAGAATAAGAATCCATGAATGTACGAAGCTTTTCGTTCACCGCTTCCGCAGCCTGACGAACCTGATTCTCGTCTTCCTGCGCTATGGAGAGCGGGTATTGACGATTACCTATGCTTAATTTTATTCTGATCTTATCTTCCATAGTTTGAGGCTAAGCGCATACTTAACCGATTTTGTTGTCGATATTTTTGATTATTAAGTCTATTTCTCTTTTTAATTCTTCAAACTTTTCCACAGGAACCATATTTCCTCCCTGATGGAGCTTTTGCTCCAAGTCTTGAAGGCGTTGATTCAATTCCAAATTGACCCGAACCAAGGTTTGGTTTTCATCTCGAACCGAATTGAGTTCAATGCGTTGTTGTTCAACGATAGAACTTAACCGATTGGCTTTGAGATAAATGCGGTCTAACGTGGTGAGTAATGATTCCAACATGTTGTGTTATTGACGAATGATGGCTCCGTTTTGTTGCTCAAAGGTAACCATTAATTTCTGCATTATTTGATCAACTTCTTCACTCTTCAAAGTTCGGCTAGGATTTCGGAACGTGAACTTCAAACCGTAGGACTTTTTACCCGTTTCCAACGACTTTCCTTCGTAAACATCAAAAACATTCATGGATTCCAAATCGGCAAATTCCAATTCTTGCATCGAATGTTGTAAATCCCTGAACAACACTTTTTGATCTACAACCAAGGCCAAATCGCGTTCCATCGCCGGAAACTTACTGGGTTCATGGAAAGAAATCTTCTCTTGAGTTGCCATTTCTTTCACGACTTCCCAATTGATTCTAGCATAAAAAACATCCTGTTTGATGTCCATTTTCTTCAATAATGGCTGATTTACACGACCAATTTCACACAACACTCGATTTTTAACTTTGTATTTTAATCCGTTGTTAAAAATTTTATTTTTGAATTCAGAAACATCCGTTGTTTGAATATTCAATCGTTTGAAAATGTTGTGTACAATGGCATTCAGTTGGTAAAAATCTGATTTTTGGGGCTGTTGGTACCAATGTTCCTCGTGATTGTTGCCGGTTAGCCAAATTCCCAACAATTCCGTTTCGAAATATTTTTTCATTCGAGTCGTGTGGCTGATGCCAAATTCGAAAAATTTCAGGTGGTGTTGTTGGCGAGCTAAATTGTATTGAATCGTTTTTAATCCTCCGTATAACAAATTATTCCTGAGAATGGATAGTTCTTCACTCAACGGGTTTTTGAGCGAAATGATTTCATCCTCTGGAAGATCAATAAATTCAATCGCTTCTTTGGAAGTTAAGGAATTATTGAGAATTTCAAAGAAACCATTTCCTGCCAAGTAGAAAGATGTCAGTTGTTTAATTCGGTATTTCTGTTGTTTTTTCGGGAAGGTGTCTCCAAATGAAACGACCCCGGTGAAAGGAATGTTTTCGAACCCATAAATCCGCAAGAATTCTTCAATAACGTCAATTTCTCGGGTAACGTCTGTTCGGTAGGTCGGCGGTTGAATCAACAACACGTCGCTGTAATCTTGAATCACCCGAATATCTAAATGTTCCAAAATGGATTTAAGATCTGTTTTGTTGACTTTAAATCCGAGGTATTTTTCCAAGTGGAACATGGAAAGGTGAATTTGCGGGCCTTCAACCGGGTGAGGGTACTGTTGGATTTCGCCTGCAACCATGCCGCCCGCTAACTCAAGGATGAGAGAAACAACCCGAAGCATGGCGTTTTTCGGCCCATTCGGGTCGGTACCACGCTCAAAACGGTAGGCCGCATCGGTCTTCAATTCAAATCGTTTGGAAGCGGCACGAACCACACTGGCATCAAACCAAGCTGCTTCCACCAAAATGTTTTTGGTTTCAACGGAAATGGAACTGCTATTTCCTCCAATGACTCCCGCCATGGCCAAGTTTTCCGATTCGTTTTGAACCATTAATTCTTGCCCTGACAAGGTGTAGGATTTGCCGTCTAACGCTTGAAAAACATCGTTTTCTTTGGACATCCCTAAGTGAATGCTTCCACCGGTTTTGTCGTAATCGAACGCGTGAAGCGGCTGGCCCATTTCCAACATCACGTAGTTGGTAGCATCAACAATGGAGTTAATCGGACGAATACCTACGGCATTCAAACGGTTTTGCAACCACATTGGGGATGGACCTACCTTCACATTTTTCACCACCAACCCGTAGTAGTTTTTGCACTTTCCGGTTTCGTCTAATTGAACAGAAATCGGAAGCGAATCGGTATTGGGGAATTTTCCGGGATATTCAGGGAAAACCATAGGTTTTCGAAGAAAAGCGCACAAATCTCGGGCAACGCCCATGTGAGAAATGGCATCGGTTCGGTTGGGCGTAATGGCAACCTCCAAAATCGCATCCGAAGTAGCGCCCAAGGCTTCTGCTACAGATATTCCAATGGGAGTATTGGGCGGTAACACCCGTATTCCATCGTGGCTTTCACCCAATCCCACTTCATCATCGGCACACAACATGCCTTCGGAAACTTCTCCTCTAATTTTTGCTTTTTTGATTTCAAACGCGTCGCCTTTGCTGGGATGAATGATGCAACCCACGGGCGCAACAATAACTTTTTGACCTTCAGCAACGTTGGGTGCCCCGCAAACAATATCCAACAACACACCGGTTCCAACGTCAACCTTGGTGCACGATAGTTTATCGGCATTCGGGTGCTTTGCTTTCGATTTAACTTCTCCAACAATGAGGCCATCCAAACGGGGACCAATTTGCTCAATATGTTCTACTTCCAGCCCGGTTTGGGTAAGAATTTCAGCTACTTTTTCGGCGGTTAATGGTTCGCCAACATAATCCAACAACCAATTCAGAGATACTTTCATGAACGCACAATCCTTTAAGAAAGCAAAGTTACAAAAATTTGTTGCGGCTTGGGAATACGTTTGAACCAAAAACAGAAACCCAATTTCCTTTGTTACCCGATAACGCTTAAAATCAGCGAACTTTGTACGATGCACGGATTTGGAAGTTGGAAATTATTCCCCCCTATTTTTCTTAATGGTCGCTTAATTTCTCCTGAAATGGCCACCAAGGCAACTCCCTCTTCCGATGAAAATTGGGAGGTGGCCTTGTTTGCTTTCCTAAATCGTTGGTATTCCGAAACTCCCACCATGGAATTTTTTACATCTGGAACTACCGGCGCGCCCAAACGAATTGAGTTGTCCAAAGACGTGATGCGCGCCTCTGCCCGGCAAACCATTTCGTTTTTTCAATTGGAAGCCGGAAGCCGGGCCTTGCTTTGCATCAATCCCCAATTCATCGGTGGTGCCATGATGCTGGTTCGAGCCATGGAAGGCGGTTTGCATTTGGATGCCGTAGCACCTCAAAATTTGTCGGAACTCTTTCCTCTCAATCATCACTATCATTTTGTGGCCATGGCTCCGCTTCAAGCAGAGAAATTAACCCAACAACTGGGCAGGTCCTGGACTTCATCATTTCAACATATTCTTTTGGGAGGAACGGGAATTTCAGAATCCCAACAAACGATGTTTGAACAACTTCCAGCAGAGAAAATGTGGATGGGATTTGGGATGACCGAAACATCTTCCCACATCGCGCTTCAATCGCTCTCTAATCTTTCCAAAGGGTTTCAATTGTTGCCGGGAATCGAAGCGAGAACCAATGAGGAGGGGTGTTTGCAAGTTCGGGGTTCCATTACCGAAAACAAATGGCTTTCTACCAACGATTTGGTGGAATTAAAATCAAATCTCCTTACTTTTTTAGGAAGAATTGACGATCAAATCAACTCTGGAGGAGTGAAAATCTCTCCACTTCAAGTTGAAAAGATGATTTTAGCCAATCTTGAAAAAAGAAGTATTCCTCCTTTTGAATTTGCAGTTTCATCGGTCAAAGATGATTCCTTGGGAGAGGCCTTGGTTTTCGTTAGTCAACAGAAACTCGCCTTAAAATTGAAAGAGGTGAATGTTGGCTTACCTGCGTACAACAACTTGAAAAAAAGTTACGTAGTGAAAAATTTCCCTTTAAATGATCAAGGAAAATTGAATCGAAAGCAATTGAAGGTTATTTTAGAGTCATGTCTTCCCACCACACCGTAAGAGAAAAACAAGAACCGGCACTTCTGATTGCCGACGGGATCATAGCCTGGAATTCCCTCTTTGAATTGTTGGAATGGAGCCCTACGGTGGTGGCCCTGGATGGGGCTGCACGCCGAATCATGGAACAAGGAATAAAAGTCGATTGGGTAATCGGCGACTTCGACTCGGAATTGGAAATGAACGAGTTGTTGGTGCTTCAGCCCGATGTTCGCATGATGAAATTGGATGATCAAGATTGCAACGATTTAGAAAAAGGGATTCGTTTTTTAGTGGAAGACGGACATTCGGCCTGCCATATTTTGGGAGCCTCCGGCGATCGTTCCGACCATTGGTTAGAGAATTTAAGCGTTTGCATGAAATACACCCCTCAAATCAATTGGCAATGGATTGGCACGCAAGATCGGTTGTATCCGGTTCCACAACCTTTTAAAAAGTTTTACGAAAAAGGTGTTGGTTTGGGTTTGATGCCGTTTCCGGAAGTTTGCGGACTTTCGGCCACCAACTTAATTTGGGCGGTAGAGAACATCGATTTGAAGCTGGGTTTTCGAACGGGAAGCAGCAATCGGGTGGCCGAAACGGGTTGGGTGGAGATCGCTTACCAATCGGGCGATGTTCTGTTGGTGGAGTATTGGGATTAAGCCCTTCGCCCGATTTTTTCCTATCTTTGAATCCTAATAATTGGTTTTGGAAGGAAAAAAGACGTTGGTCAAATTTGCTGGTTTAACGGTTGTCCTCAATCTGTTGGTAAAACCTGTTTGGCTATTTCTCTTCGACCGAAAAGTACAAGCTACCTTGGGCAATGCCGATTATGGAAATTACTTTTCGGCCTTCAACTTGGCTTTTTTAGTATCCATTGTTCTTGATTTTGGGATGAGTTACTGGAACAACCGGGCGTTGGCTTTCGACGAAGCGAAACAAAGGAAATACCAACAAGCCATCTTTACCTTGAAGGGATTTTTCTCTTTACTGTTTTTGGGTTTGGGATTGTGTTTGTCGTTGATTACTTCATTAAAAGGCGACGCATTGGTGCTGTTTTGGGGGGGCATGATGTTGCAGTGGTTCAGCCATTGGTTATCGTTTTTTCGTTCGGTGCTTTCGGGAATTCAGAAGTTTGGATGGGATGCTTTCTTTTCGGTTTTGGATCGTTTATTGGCCATGCTGGGAGTGGGTTGGCTTTTGTGGGATCAACGAATTAGCGCGTTGTCGTTTGCGTGGATTCAGGCAGCTTCTTACGCGCTCAGCGCATTTTTGGTTTTTCTACTCTTGCGCCGATTTCAATTTCGCTGGAGTTTCGGAGTAAGTCCAGGCATTTTTAAAGAAATCCTCCGATCCTCTTTTCCGTTTTTTGTGATGGTCATGGCCATGTCGCTCTATGCTCGTTTGGATGGAATCATGTTGGATCGGGTATTTCAATTGCCGAAAGAAGCCGGCGCCTATGCTGCTTTTTTCAGGCTTTACGAAGCCGGCATCATCTTTCCTACCCTTATTGCCGGGGTTCTTACTCCACTCATTGCCCGTCAATTGGGTTCCGGAATATCCATTGGTGAAGTTTTGCAAACCGGTGCATCGTGGATTTTGCTTCCAGCTGTTGGAGTGGTTGGAGCTCTATTTTCCTATCCCCAAGAAATTTTTGAGGTCGTTTACCAAGGAGATGCACTGCCTGCCGACCTGATTCAAGCGTTGTTTCCCATGGTAGGCTTGGTTTTTTTCTTTCATTCGGTGGTTCTTTTGTACGGAGCAACATTAACCGCAATGGGTGAAATGAAGTGGTTGATTTTTTGGGCAATGGGATCGGCATTGCTTTCGCTTTTCCTCCACGTCATCCTCATTCCAACCTATGGTGCTTTAGGAGCAGGATGTGCGACCGCTGTTGGACACGGTTGGATGGCTTTGGGTTGTTTTTGGGGCGTCATGAAAAAGTCGGGACTAAAAAAGGAACTTTTGAAGAAAGGCTGGAAAATTGGAATCTTTTTTTCTTTGCTGATTGCTTTTTTATACTGGGATCCATTGGTGTTTGAATTGGGTTTGTGGGTTTGGTTCTTGATTTTGGGCTTGAGCGCTGTAATTTTGGGATTATTGGATCTTCGAACCTTTACTTTATTTTTGAAAAAATCGGCATGAACAACTACCGCGAGACGCTATATTCCAATTACTTTTCCACTCAAATTCGGGCTACCGTGGCCGATGAGGCATGGACCCATCGCGTTTTTTCCAAGGAGATTTTACCGCACCTGATAGGTTTTGAACAAAAGCATATTGGTGAGTTGGGGTGCGGACATGGGAACTTGTTGAGATTTTTAAAGAAGAACGGTTTTCAGAATTTGAAGGGATGCGATTTGAGCGAAGAACAGGTGGAAATTGCCCAAAAAGACGGATTCCAAGTGGTTTTACAAGATGCCCAATCGTTCGTAGAATCAACCGAAAATTGGGATGCATTAGTGGCCATTGATGTATTGGAGCATCTCACAAAAGACGAAGTGGTGGCCTTGTTGAAACAGATTCGAGGTGGAATCAATGCCGGTGGGAAGGTGGTGATTCGGGTTCCAAACGCCGATGCCGCGGTGGGCGGTTCGTATTTGTGGAGCGATGTAACCCACGAACTGTTTTTGAATGCGGCTTCTGCTCGGCAGCTTTTCCAAAGCTGCGGTTTCCAAGATGTTGTCGTGTTGGGCAGTTATTCCATGGCGCGCGGGTGGAAACGTTTTTTATCCATGCCCTTGCGTGCCATCATCGAACTGAAAATCAAACTCACCCATTTGGCTTACGGTGTAGGTTCATCGGGAAAGATTTGGACGCCCAACCTGGTTATTGTGGCAAAATAAACCCAAATGAGCTGCTAATTTTAAGGATTAATTTTCCGTTTCCTTTTCTTTTACTTCTATCTTTGCTCGAAAATAATTCGGCATGCAATTCGAACGCAAAAACCTTTCGAACGAGGAACTTCTTCTCTTGTATCAATCCATTTTAAAGCCCCGCATGATTGAGGAGAAAATGCTCAATTTATTGCGTCAGGGCCGTGTTTCCAAATGGTTTTCGGGCATTGGACAAGAAGCGATTGCAGTGGGTTCAACCTTGGCTTTGCACGAGGACGAATACATTTTCCCCATGCACCGGAATTTGGGTGTTTTTACTTGCCGTCAGCTTCCATTAGGGAAACTCATCGCCCAGTGGCAAGGGAAAAAAGAGGGGTATTCCAAAGGAAGAGAACGATCTTTCCACTTCGGAACCAACGAGCACCATGTGGTGGGAATGATTTCTCACTTGGGTCCACAAATGGCCTTGGCCGATGGTGTTGCTTTAGCACATAAAATAAAAGGAGAAAAAAAGATTTCCTTGGTGTACACCGGCGATGGTGGTTCCAGCGAAGGCGATTTTCACGAAGCCTTGAACGTGGCGGCCGTTTGGAAATTGCCGGTGATCTTTTTGGTTGAAAACAACGGGTACGGATTAAGCACCCCGAGCGACGAGCAGTTCGCCTTTCAACAATTCATCGATAAGGGAATCGGATACGGCATGCGAGCCGTTCAAGTTGATGGAAACAATTTGTTGGAGGTTTATCAAACCGTAAAACAATTGGCCGAAGAAATGCGGGAAAATCCGCATCCAATTCTTTTGGAATGCATCACTTTTCGCATGCGTGGACACGAAGAGGCCAGCGGTACCAAATACGTTCCCCAGGAGTTGTTCGATCTTTGGGGAAAGAAAGATCCCCTTGAAAACTATCAAAAATTCTTGATCGAAGAAGGAGTACTTTCTCAGGACATGGTAGAAGTTTACCGCAAGGGAATTTCTGAAGAAATTCTTTCGGCCATCGATTACGCTTTCGGTTTGCCGGAAGTGGCTCCGAACACGGAGGAAGAACTAAAAGATGTTTATGCGCCTGCCAATTTTTCCTTGGTTTCCCCGGGGTCAAACACCAAAACGTTACGCTTTTGCGACGCCATTACCGATGGCTTGGACCAAGCCATGGAAAAGCATTCCAATTTGGTGTTGATGGGTCAGGATATTGCCGAGTACGGTGGTGTTTTCAAAATTACCCAAGGTTTTGTCGAAAAATTTGGGAAAGATCGAGTGAGGAATACCCCGCTTTGCGAAAGTGCCATCCTTGGAGCCGCCTTGGGTTTATCCATCAAGAAGCACAAAGCCATGGTGGAAATGCAGTTTGCCGATTTCGTTACGAGTGGATTCAATCAGATTGTAAATAATTTAGCGAAGATGCATTACCGTTGGGGGCAAAACGCCGATGTGGTGGTGCGGATGCCAACGGGAGCAGGAGTAGGAGCAGGGCCGTTTCATAGCCAAAGCAATGAAGCTTGGTTTTTCCATACTCCTGGATTAAAAGTGGTTTACCCATCCACCCCTGCTGATGCAAAGGGGTTGTTGATTTCGGCTTTCGATGATCCGAATCCAGTGATGTTTTTCGAGCATAAAATGTTGTACCGCAGCATTGAAGGAGACGTTCCAGAAGGGTATTACCATGTTCCCATTGGGAAGGCTAGGGTGGTAGCAGAGGGCTCTGATGTTACGGTGGTAACGTACGGCGCCCCGGTTATTTGGATGCAAGAATTGATTCGTTCAGGCGCCTTTTCAGGAGAAGTTGAACTCATCGATTTGTGTAGTTTGATGCCGTGGGACAAAGAAACGGTCATGGAATCGGTTCGGAAAACTGGAAAGGTTTTGGTGCTTACTGAGGACTCTTTAACGGGTTCCATTGCATCTGAAATTGCCGCTGAAATAGGCGAAGCTTGTTTCAAGAATTTGGACGCCCCCGTTGCTCGTTTAGGAGCTTTAGATACTCCCATTCCGTTCGCCATTTCACTTGAAGAGAATTTTTTACCGAAGAAAAAATTGATTTCGGCGGTTGAAAATTTATTGAGTTTTTGATTTTCTGAATTTATTGGTTATTTTAGCCAATCCTAACCTCCAACCATGGCTATGAAGAAACAACTTCTTACTTTAATCCTATTATTAGGATTTTTTGCCGTTGCACAAGCGCAATTTCATAATCCCCAATGTTTTACATGTCCTAGAACACAAGTTTGTTCCAAGTTTTTCGATGATTTTGAAGGCGCACAAAAGTTTCGTGTGAACCTTGGTTCTGGCCTTCCAGCTGAGAATAAATGGATGTTAGATTCAACTTATGCCTTTCAAGGCCGCCGTGCAATTTTAGGTAAAGTTACCTACAATGCAACCTCCGGTATTCAAGGGAAGGTTTACTACGAATCGGATACTTTTTGCACTTACGGTAACCAGGAAGTTTTTTTGAATTTTGCCCACATTTGTAAAATTTCTCCTTTCGACACCGGTTTCATCGAAATTTCAACCAATGGAGGTCCTTGGGTGAAAATTACTTGTGACAATACAGCAACTCCGAACATTTTCGAGGGAAATACGCAATACGTTTTGGATGGAGATGACATGGTTACCTACAAAAACGGAGATAACTTCATTAACTCCGCTTCTTATCCGACCGTTTGGCGTCCGGGAGTTACCGTAAATCCGCAAATTTCTTGGTACAAAAGAGAGAAATTTGATATTTCTGGATTGGCCTCCAATGCTTACAACGTCAAGTTTCGTTTTGCTTTGGTTTCCGACGTTTCCAATCCCAACCCCGATTATGGTTGGTTGATCGACTCCGTTCACGTCACTTTCTCTTTATCCGAAATCATTCCTCCGGTAATCAGTCACCTGCCATTAACCGGTGCTCAATTTGGAATTGATCAAAACATTCCTGCAGTAATTATCGACCGAACTGGAATTCCATTGAAGTCGGGAGTTAAAGCTGCACGGGTATTGTACAAAATCAACGGTGGCGGTTTGGATTCGGTTTCCATGACCCGCGTTACCGGCGATAACTTCGCAGGCTTGGTTGCCCGTCCGCGAGTTCAAGATGGAGATACCGTAGAATATTATTTGTGGGCACAAGATTCCTCTTTCAGTGAGAATGAAGCCGTTAATGCACCAACTCCAGGTGGTTTTTACAAATACTGGGTATCTGGTGCTCCTTTTGTTGAGTGGCCGGGCCCTGGTACCCAATATCCCAACGGTCCCGTATATACTGGCGATGCCTACTTGAATGGACCTCCTTGTTTGGAAGTAACCATGGACGATGCATCTGGCTTACGTATTGCTCGCCTTTATTACCGCAAGAACAATGGTCCATTGGACTCCATGAATATGACGTTTAAAGGTTTGAATCCAGTAGGAAGAAAAATTTATGAAGCGTGTATTACTGGGATCAATGCGAATGATTCAGTTACCTATTGGGCTTATGCAGTAGATTCTTCAGCAAGAAGTTATTTTACTTTCATGCCGAATGTGCCAGCAGGTGATACCCCAAGGTATTTCATCGCTCGTCAAGCGTTGGGTTTTCCCTTCCGCGATGATGTGGATTCTGCATCGCAGTGGTCATTTGTAGCTCCCAATTTAGGATGGCACCGTGCGAGCATCAATGCAACTGCAAAATCTCCCATTAACGGTCCTGCTCGAAGTGGAAATTTGGTTTACATCACCGACAGTGCTGTAAATTACCGAAACGGTAGCAATTACGAGTTGATCTCCCCCGTATTAAGTTTCTTAGGAATTACCAATGCCACTCTATCGTTTTACCAATGGCGCGATGTAAACAACAACAACACCAACCCAACGGCAACACGTGGATTAGGGGATGCGTTCACCATTGAATATTCCGAGAATTTCGGTCCTTGGTTGAACTTGAATAATACAGCTATCGGAACTACGAACAATTGGTACAACCGAAATAACTTCAATCTTTACAGTTTTGGTGGATTTGATGGAACAACCAACGGTTGGATCAAAAGTGAGATTTTGCTTACGCCATTGGATAACAAGCAAAATGTTCGTTTGCGATTTTTGTTGAAATCGAACGCAACCTTGAACGGAGCTGGAGTAGCCATTGATGATATTGCTGTTACTCGTCCTGTTTCGGATGATATGGGAGTATTCACCATTTTGCGTCCAGGAAACGAGTTGAAAGAAGGAGCAGTTGACAGTGTTTTTGCGGTTTTCAGAAATAACAGCGGATTCCCAATCACAAATACTCCAGTTGGATACAATGCTGCGGGCCGAGTTGGAAGTAAAACGATAACTTTCCGTGCTCCTTTGCTGCCTTATTCGCTATCTGATACCATTTTTGTTGATACGTTTACGGCTCCACGATTCAGTTTCAATACTTGCGTTTACACTCAGTATCCAAACGATCCGAACTCTTCCAACGATTCGTTTTGTGTGACCACCTACGGTGTACCTTCATTACCACTTCCATTTTTCGATAATTTCGATACGGTTACAAACATGTTCGTAAGTCGCACCGAAAATTCCATTGCTCCTCAATGGCAGTTAGGAACTCCGGTGAAATCAAACATCAATTCATCATTTACAGCTCCCAATAGCTGGGTAACCCAAACGGCGAATGCCTATTCGCCCAATGCGGTTTCTACTGTTTATTCTCCCTATTTTGATTTCTCTACCGCGGTGAATACCAAGGTTTCTTTCTACCAAAATCGTGCGATGGGAAGTAATGGAGCTGTTCGTTTGCAGTATACCTTGAATAATGGATTGAACTGGTTCAATCTTGGAACCACAGGCGTTGTTCCTCCAAACGGTCAGTTTTGGTACAATGCTGTTCAAAGCGGTGAAGCTGCTTGGACTGGTAATTCCGGTGGTTGGGTAAAATCTGAATTACGCTTACCATCTATTTTCGATTATCAAACGGCACCGGTTCGTTTCCGATTCATTCTGGTTGCATCTTCTGCAGGTGGTCAAGGTTTCGCCTTTGATAACTTCTCCGTTCAATTGCCACCGGCTAAAGATGCTGGAGTTATTTCAATCCTCAGCCCAGCTGCGGCACCAACTGCTCAACCAACCAACGTAACCATTCAGGTTCAGGTGAAGAACTTTGGTCGGGATACCTTGTACCAAGTGCCTATTAACTACGTACGTCGTTCCGGTCCAAAATGGTTGGCCACCAATTACATCAAACCAAACGATACGTTAGCTCCTGGAGCAATCGGAATTTATGATGTAACCGGTTACACTTCCCTGGATTCGTTCTTCGGTGTATATAGCTTATGTTTATTCACGGATGTTCCCAACGATGGTGATTTGTCGAACGATACCGTTTGTCGTTCTGTTCGAGAAATTTATCGCCGTGAAGCTCAGTTTTTGAGCCTCGTTAGTCCGATGTACGGACTTTGTACTCCGGCGTTCAACCAAACGGATGTTTGTGTTCGGGTTCGAAACAATGGTCACGCTAATTTGGATAGTTTAACCATCTTTTGGCCTAATGGTGCAGCGATGGATTCTTTTGTGATTCCTGCTACTGGTGCGAACATGAATTTGGCAACCGGTCGTGATACCATTATTTGTGTACCTGGAAAATTTGTCCGCATTGCACCGGGACCGAATAATTTTTATTTGAATATCGGCCAATTGCACGATGGTGTTCCAACCAACAACAGTTTAGGAAACATTACCATCACGGGAACTCCAATGGTAGTTCCTGATACTACATGGAATTTCGATGGTTCCAATCCCAAACGTGATATTTGCCAAGATACAGTAGGTGGTTCTGCCTCTCCATCTTTGCCTGCAAGTGCTGTTGGATTCAATGGAACGGATGGTTTGGAATATACGGCAGGAACAAACACTCCAGCGTGGACGAGTGTTACCAACGCCAACGTTTGGGGAAATACCAACATGGCCTATCGCTCCAAAGATGCTATTTTAGTTGATACTCGCAGCAAAACAAACGTTCATATCAAGTTCCGTTTGCATCAAGTTTGTACGGGAACAGGATTCGGTCGTGGACAAGCTGCCTTCAGAATTACAGCGAATGGGGTACAAGCTTCCCAAACGTATTTGTGTTACAACGATCCGAACATGAATAACCTGATTGATGTGGATCTTTCACCTTACTATCAACTGGGCAAGCCCTTGGTGATCGGTTTGGAATCGAAAAATAGCCCGGCCACTTTCAACGGAACTGCAGGAACGCGAATCGATGACATTACCGTTTACAACGAATTAAAACATTCAGCCAAAGCCAACGCGGTGATTACTATTCCACCGTTGTTGAAAGTTGGCGATAACGACTCCATCAAAATCAACATTAAGAATACTGGAGTATTGCCTTTAACCAAGGTTCAAACAGGTGCTAGAGTGAACGGTACAACTTGGCCCAACCAAGCCATTACAGGTTTGAGCATTCAGCCCGGAGATAGTTTTGATTACGTGTATCCTTTCGTTTTCCAACCCATTGCTGGTTTGAACGACATCTGTGTATGGACCTTGTTGCCCAACGATTCTATTGATCAAAACCGTTTTGACGATACCCTTTGTTATACTCCAACAGCATTCGATACCATCAATAACTTATTGTCTACACCTTATTGCAACGATTTTGATTCTGGGAAACCGAAGTGGGTAACGTTGAACGCTAAAACCTATCAACCAACCAACAACGATTGGCAAGAAGGTGCACCTGCTAAGAATTTCTTGGATGCTGCTTTCAATGGTACAAACGCATGGGTAACAGAATTGGATACGTTGTACTCTAAGAATACCAGCTCTGCCTTGTTTACTCCCATTTTCGGAATTCTTCCTGGACGTTGCTACGACATGACCTTCATGCATAAGTTTGATATGGATACGACCGGCGACGGAGGAACCTTGGAGTTTACGGTTGATAATGGAACTAAATGGGAACAATTCGGAGCCATCGGTTCCGGTTGGTTTAATCAGTATTACATTCCCACTCTTTGGGATTTCTCCACATCCCCTAACTTATTCGGTGGTGGTTGGACCGGAAAATCTAACGGATGGGTTCGTGGTAAAAACACCTTCAGCTTGGATTCTACTAAATTTACGCTTCCAAATTATTCTGTGATTTTCCGCTTCCGTTTCTCTTCCGACTTTACCATAGATAAAGAAGGATGGGCCATCGATAGCTTCTGTTTGTCGTACGCGGGTTCGGCTTGTAAGCCTACCTCTGTTCGCAACTTAAAAGGAGAATCTTGGGTGGTGAACCAAATCTATCCTAATCCTACTTCCGATCGTGCTACCTGGAGCTTCGCATTGCCTTTTGCTGGGCGTGTCGTTTACCAGATCCAGGATTTAACCGGAAAGGTGATTGATGTGAAGGATTTGGGAGTTCTAACTGCAGGACAAAATCAAATTGATTTAAATACTACCCAAATTCCGGCAGGTGCTTACTTCATTACTTTGCAGTACCAAGGCCTGAAAACCACACAAAAACTAATGATCGCAAAATAAAATTAAAAAGCGTCTGAAAATTCAGGCGCTTTTTTTTGGTTACTCCGATTTTGTTATTAAATTTGCACTCCCAAAATTTGGATTCATGAAAAAAGGTATTCACCCAGAAAAGTACAGAACCGTTATCTTCAAAGATATCTCTAACGATTATATGTTTTTGACCAAGTCTTGCGCTGATTCCAAAGAAACAGCTGCTTGGGAAGATGGAAACGAGTATCCAGTGGTTAAAGTCGAGATTTCTCACAAATCTCACCCATTCTACACAGGTAAACAAACCTTCGTAGATACTGCTGGTCGTATCGATAAATTCCGTAACAAGTACAACAAGAAATAAGAAAACTTTTCTTTGTTTTTATACACACCCCGAGTTTTTACGCTCGGGGTGTTTTATTTTTATGCTATGAACGTTGTGTTATTCGACGATGCATCTTCGGAGCATTTACGACCCTTTACTTTATCGAAACCTTCCGCCTATTTGCGTACCGGTATTCTTACCAATGTAGAGCGTTGGAAACAGGGGTTAAATCCATCCTCTCTTTCCAATTTGCCGTTTAAGAGTTACCTGAATCCTGTTTTTGGAAAATCGGAGAAGGGAGATCTTTTTATCAATGGTCGTTGGTTGCCTACGGAAAAAGATTTTGCTTTGCTTTTGGATTTGACTATTGGCCAATGTTTGGTGAGTTCCACCCAAGAAATATTGGCTTGTAAAACCAACCCTTTTCAGGATCTTTCCAATTTGAAAAAACGTGAAGTGCACGATGCTAAGGTGCTGCGAAAGCCTTGGGAAATTTTTTCGAATGCTGGTTTTTGGATTCAGCAAGATTTTCAAACCCTTACCCGAGGTTGTTCCTCCCAAGTTCTCTCTTCAACCAATCGGGTCATTGGAGATCCTGCATTGGTATTTTTGGAAGAAGGAGCCAAAGCCGAATGTGCTATTTTTAATACTACTTCAGGCCCCATCTACCTCGGAAAAAATGCAGAAGTGATGGAAGGGGCTATCGTTCGAGGACCATTTTCGTTGGGAGAAAAATCTCAAGTGAAGATGGGAGCAAAAATTTATGAAGATAGCATCATTGGTCCTTTCTCTAAAGTGGGAGGTGAAGTAGGTAATTCGGTCATCATGGGTTATTCCAACAAAGGACACGATGGCTATTTGGGTAATTCCGTTTTAGGTGAATGGTGTAACCTGGGAGCCGATACCAATACCTCCAATTTGAAAAACAATTATGCCCCGGTAAAACTGTGGAATTACTCTTCCAAACGTTTTGATAATACCGGTCTTCAATTTTGTGGTTTAATGATGGGCGACCACTCCAAATCGGGCATCAATACCATGTTTAACACCGGAACAGTTGTGGGGGTGGGCTCCAATATTTTTGGCGACGGATTCCCTCGTAATTTCATTCCTTCTTTTTCATGGGGAGGATCTTCTGGTTTTATTCTTCACCAATTTCCAAAATTCCTGGAAACAGCAAAAATTGTTTACCAACGTAGGGGAATGGAATTTGATGAAAACTTAGTAAACCTTTTTCAGCAGATTTTTACTGAAGAAACTTCAACAGAACAACATGCGTAAAAAATACATGGCAGGCAATTGGAAAATGAACCTTTTTCCATCAACTGCCCAGGATTTGGTTGAATCTTTAGCCGTAGAGGCTCCGAAACATACCCAAGTTATTTATTTTCCTCAAGCGCCTTTTTTGGGTTGCCTGCAGCAATGGAATTTGGGAAAGGCGCAATTCGGTGCTCAAAACATTTCCTCCCAATCTTCCGGCGCATTCACCGGAGAAACGTCGGCTGAACTTGTTCATGCCTTGGGAGGTCAATTTACATTGTTGGGCCATTCCGAACGCCGAACGCTATTCGGAGAAACGTCTGCCCAACTCCAAGACAAAATCGTTGCTGCTTGGAAACACCAACTTCTTCCCATCTTGTGCATAGGTGAAACGTTGGAAGAAAGGGAAGACGAACGTCATTTCGAAGTTATAAAAAATCAGTTGATGGAATCCCTGCATGGCTTGTTGCCCATTTCCGCTGATTTAATTTTAGCCTATGAACCGGTTTGGGCCATTGGAACTGGAAAAACAGCATCGGTTGAACAAGCCGTTGAAGTTCACCGTTTTATCCGTTCAGTTCTAAATGAAATGCAAGTTGGTTTAGGCGAAACAACCTCCATCCTTTACGGTGGAAGTGTGAATGCTGGGAATGCGAAAGAGTTATTCAGTCAATCCGACATTGATGGTGGATTGGTTGGAGGAGCCTCCTTAAAAATCGAAGACTTCCGAACGATTATTCAGCTTCAAGACGAGTGTTTGCATGCCTGATTTTTTAGAATTAACCATCACGGCCAACTCTCAACAGCGGGAATTAGCCGTGGCTATGTTGGCCGATTTCGGCTTTGATATTTTTGAAGAAAAAGACGGCCAACTCATTGCTTGCGGTTCCATCCAATCTATATCTACCAACGAAGTGGAAGCTTTGATGGTGGAAATCCCATTTCTAAACGGGTTGCCATTTTCCTGGAGAGAGGTAGAAAAAGAGAATTGGAATGCGCAATGGGAATCGCAATTTGAACCTGTTTTGGTAGATGACCGCTGTTACATTTATGCGCCTTTTCATCCGATAGAAAAAAACTATCCACTCATGCTGGAAATCATGCCGCAAATGAGTTTTGGAACGGGACACCATCCCACCACCGCGGGCATCATTTCGTTGATGATGAAAGAATCGTGGGAGGGGAAAAGGGTGTTGGATGCAGGAACTGGAACCGGAATTCTTGCCATTGCTGCACGGAAGTTGGGTGCAGGTTCCATTTTTGGGTACGACATCGATCCGTGGTCGGTAGAAAACGGAAAAGAAAACGCACTTCGGAACGGAATTGCCGATTTTGAAATTGTTCTGGGCGGAAGTGAAACCGCTTCCGGGAAATTCGATGTTATCCTCGCCAACATCAATAGAAACGTGCTGATCGACCAAATTCCAGCGTATCTTAACCTTTTGCAATCCAATGGAAGCATTTATTTCAGCGGTTTTTACCAACACGATTGGAAAGAATTGGAGAAGTTGCTTCCTTCTGGAAAAGTTGAATTTCAATTGAATGAGCCTTGGTTGGCTGTAAAATATACCGTATGAAAAGTAGATTACTGACTTTTTTTGTTGCGTTTTTTTGGTTGGCATTTGCTCATGCCCAAACCATAAAATCCTTTTCAGAAACGCCTGCCGAATACATCAAGCAATTGCAGGAATTCATGGATCGTGCAAAGGTGAAGGAACACTCCGAAATGGGGAAAGCCTTCATTCAAGTTTTTCAAAAAAACATGTCTCCCGACCAACAGGTTCAGGTGATTTCGACCACGAATCGAATGCTTTCGAGAAAAATGACGGTTTTTCCATATTTCATGAACTACATGAACGCAAACATTCAGCTGGCTAAAAGCCCAAGTTTTGCTACCAAGTTTGATGATTGGCATTTGGTTTTGGATACCATTTTGTTGAAGGGAGGGAAAGAATTCTCTGATTTTACCAAAATGTCCATCGAGTTGTTCGAAAACAATACCATCTTTTTTTCCCCTCGTCACAGATGGCAAATCTCAACCAACGACTACGAGTTTCAAATCATGCCCGATCAAAAGATTCGAATCGTTGCGAAAGAAACCGATCTGATTGCTCGCATCAACGTTGATTCTTCGGTGATTGCAGGGACCAGCGGTTATGCGGTTTTTCCTGATAAGGAATGGGTGGGTAAAAACGGGCGAATTGATTGGAGACGAATGGGTTATCCGGAAGATTCGCTTTTCGTTAATTTAACCGACTACAAAATCAACTTGGATGTTCCGGGGTTTGATGCTGATTCTGTTTTTTACGTCACTCAAGGAAAGTCAACCTTAGGGAAATTTTCTGATCGGGTTATTTCTTCTTCCAAAACACAAACGAGCAATTATCCTCAGTTTTTTGCGAAAGAAACCCGAACCGTATTCAAAGATGTTTACCCTGGAATTGATTATTTAGGTCAGTTCTCCATTCAAGGCTCCAAGTACTTGGCGTTGGGAACACGTGAAAATCCTGCTGTTCTCTCGTTGAAAAGAGCTGGAAAATTGGTGTTAAAAGCATCGGCTACCTCTTTTTCATTCAGTGAAAAAAACATCCTATCCGATCAAGCAGCGGTAGTGATTTATGTGAATTTAGATTCCATCACCCACCCCAATTTGTCGTTCAATTACACGGTCGATAATCGTCGTTTATTGCTTTTTCAAGATGTAAAAGCCATGAATCGTGCCACGTTCACCGATTCTTACCACCAAATAGATATCGACGCAGAGTCGTTGCAGTGGAACCTCGACAGCAGTTTCATTGCCTTCCGTAAAACATCGGGTTTATCGGAAGCAATCGCCGATTTCCGAAGTGTGAATTTTTACTCAGAACAAGAGTACGAGGCCATCGGTGGAATTACCTCTACCCATCCACTTCGTTTGGTGAAAAGGTTCATCAAATCGACCGGTCAAACCACCTTTAGTGCCAATTTATTCGTGTCGTTCTCTGGATTCCCAGAGGTAGCGGCTAAAGAAATGTTGGTTACCCTTTCCAGGGAAGGATACATCACCTACGATCGGCAGTTGGAAATGGTTTACGTGAAGAAGAAGTTGGATAACTTCTTGGATGCGAACGATAAAAAAATCGATTACGACGTGATCAATATTCGTTCGGTGATCAAACGAAAAGACAATGGATTTTTGGATCTGTCGACCAATGAGTTGATCGTTTCCGGAGTAACTCGGGTACTGCTTTCCGATAGCCATTCGGTATATGTAGAACCTCGAGGCAACAAAATTTCCATCGGGAAAAACCGAAGCATGTCGTTCGAGGGCCACGTTCACGCTGGGCCGTTGGATTTTTATGGAGATGGATTTACGTTCGATTACGAAACGTTCAAGATCAAAATGAAAAACGTAGATTCCTTGAAATTTAGGGTTTATACCGATATCGTTGGAATCAATGGGCGTCGCCAACAATACGATCTTCGAACGGTATTTGAAAAAATCAATGGGGAATTGTTGATTGATGAACCCAACAATAAGGCTGGATTGAAAGACAAACCCACGTTCCCTATTTTTAAAAGCAATTCATCTTGTTTTGTTTATTGGGAGCGCGATGAATTGCGCGATAGCGCTTATTCCAAAGATAAATTTTATTTTAAGGTAGATCCCTTTACCATGGACTCCTTGGATTTGGTAAACACCAAACGGGGATATGATTTCCCAGGAACGTTGGTGTCGGCAGGAATTTTCCCAGACATCAAAGAGATGTTGGTGATACAGCCGGACACCTCTTTGGGTTTCATTAAAAAAGCGCCGGTTGAAGGTTATGCTGCGTATGGAAACAAAGGGCGGTACTTCGATTCGGTTATTCTAAACAACCGCGGGTTACAAGGAAAAGGAAAACTTATGTATTTAAGTTCAACCTCGATTTCTAAGAACTTTTATTTCATGCCCGATAGCATGGACGCCATGGTTGATAAATTCGACGTGGCCAAAGGAAGATTTGGGGTAGGGGTGTTCCCGAAAGTGGAGGGTGAAAAAGTTGATGCCCATTGGTACCCGAAAGAGGACACACTATTGGTGCATTCCACCACCAAACCCATTTCAGTTTTCGGCTCGGATGCCGGTGTGAAAGGCACGATTGTCATTACCCCAGGAGGAATGTCGGCCGATGGTTCTGTAACCTTCGGGCAAGAGGAATTGGCCTCCAAAGAGTTTAAATTCTCCGATACCAAAATGTCGGCACCGGAGACCCAAATCAGCATCGCTTCCATCGATAAAAAAATCCTTGCATTTGCCTCAGCCGATATCAATTCATCCATCGACTTTGAAAGTAAAAAAGGAGTTTTCCGCGCCAATGGAGAGTCGGCCGATGTGCTCATGGGATACAACAGTTACAAAACATCTTTGAAGGAATTCTATTGGGATTTGAATACGAAAGAAGTTTTGATGGGTTCAAAAACAGCTGGGAAAGCAGAGACCCATTTCGCATCTACCGATTCGGATCAACACGGCTTCGAATTCGATGCCAAATGGGCCAGCTTCAAACTTAAAGATTACACCATCGATGCCGGTGGAGTTGAAAAAGTCATCACCGCCGATGCTTACGTTTATCCCGATTCCATGCGCCTTTCCGTTGGGAAATCAGGAAAAATCATACCTTTAAAGAATGCACTTATTGTGCTGGATACCGCCGAAGAGCGACATAAAATCACCAAATCTTCGGTTGAAATTATCAGCCGATTGAAGTACAAGGGAGATGGATTCTATGCCTATAAAAACAGTACCGATTCCATTCAGAAAATCTTCTTCAATTTGGTAGCCAGCAACGACTCTGGTGTAACCGAAGCAACGGCCAATATTGGAGAGAAAAAGCCGTTCTTTTTAAATCCAGGATTTAATTTTAACGGTACGATTAGTTTGTACGGTGGTCGAAAAGAGCTGTTGTTCAAAGGTGTTGTTACCCTTCCTGAATTACCAAGGGATCAACGCGCCGAGCCTTTTGTGATCAATACTTTGGTTGATCCACTCATGACCTACATCAAAACCGATTTGTTTGTAAGTGAAAACAAAGACACCTTGGTTTCCGGGTTTTTCTTAGCGCCTTCCGGTGGAATCGTTTATCCCGGAATTTTATCGAAGCGCAATCCGGGGGATTCGGTTTTGTTTTCCACCAATGGAGTTATTGTGTACGATAAGTTGAAGAAAATCTATTCCATTGGTAACGTTTCCAGATTGGTTGATGAAAGTCCAATTGGAAGTTACATCAAATACGATTTTGACAATAAAACCATTGTGGCTGAAGGGCCGTTTGACCTGGGCTATAACAATCAACCCGGTTTGAATATGCGATTGGCTGGAAAAATGACGTATGGCTTGGAGAAAAAATCTTTTGGAATTGAAGCATCTGGAACCGTTGATTTTAGCATTCCTTCGGAATTGACCAAATTCGTTCAGGAAAAAGTAGGAGAAAATTCCGGTGAATGGGACGATCAACAGAATGATGGAGATCAAACCTTATCCAACTTGGCTCAAATTGTTGAATCCAACAAGTGGGAAAAAGTGGAAGAAGACATCAAATTGTACTCCAGCGTTCCCGATAAAGGAAATTTGTCGAAACAAATGGTGTTTACCCAATTGAATTTGGTTTGGGACAATACCTACCGTAGCTTCAAGTCGAAAGGAGATTTCGGATTAGCCAATTTTGGAGGAAAACAGGTGAACAAGAAAACCCCAGGTAAATTTGATGTCAATTTCGGTGTAGAAGGGTCGTCGTTTCACTTGGATTTGGAACCTACGTCAGATCTTTACTTCCTCTTCTCTCATCGTAAAGGTGCCGTTGAAATTTATAGCTCTGATTTGACTTACCTCTCCTTGGTGAATGAAAAAGCAGCCAAGATAAAGAAAGGGAATCCGTTGTTTATGCAGGGAAGTTCTACCACCTACGATGATTTATTATTGAGATTTCGTTAAATGAATTGGAGTAAGTTTACAGAAGTTGCTTTTTTAGAAGCCGCAGGTGTTGCGTATTTATTGGGTTCCTTGCCCTTTTCTATTTGGATGGGTAAATGGTTTTACGGAATTGATGTTCGCGAACACGGAAGTGGCAATGCGGGAACCACCAACGTACTGAGGGTTTTCGGATTTAAGGCCGCATTGCCCGTTTTGCTTTTGGATATTGCCAAGGGATTCATGGCCGTGCGTCTCATTAATTTCCTTGATGAATCTCCCGACTCCCATTCCAGCACGTTTATTGGGATGAAAATTGCCTTGGGGCTGCTTGCCGTTTTGGGGCATATTTATCCAATTTTCGCAGGTTTTCGAGGAGGCAAAGGTGTTGCAACCATTTTTGGTGTCGTTTTGGCCATGCATTGGGGTGGAGGACTCGCCGGATTATTGGTGTTTGTTGCCATGGTTTTGTGGAAAAAATACGTTTCATTGGGCAGCATGTTGGGTGCATTATCCTTTGCGGCCTTCGCCATCATTGGCGAATTATTGAAATTTGGAAGCGATGAAGGCCGCATCGCCATGTTCGTCTTTGCAACCATTGTTCCCCTTATTTTGGTCATTACCCATCGAAAGAATATTCAACGATTGTTGAAGGGCACTGAAAATAAAATCAATTTCCGAGCTAAACCCCAAAAGGCATGAAAGAAGGAATTTGGAATTCAAAAACATTAGAAGAACAAGATACCGATGTTCTTGAAGAGGTAAAGTCAGAAAACCAACTGATTGTTTTCAATGATGACGTGAATACCTTCGACCACGTTATTGCTTGTTTGGTCAAGTATTGCGGTCATGGATTTGTACAAGCCGAACAATGTGCCTACGTTATTCATTACAACGGGAAATGTTCGGTAAAAGGTGGGTCTTTTGAAAACCTAAAACCCATTTGTGAGGCATTGTTAGATCAGGGATTAAGCGCAATCATCGAATGAAACGCTTGTTTTCGTTTCCCCTCATTGCCCTCATTCGATTTTACCAAATCGCCATCTCACCTTTTCTCCCTTCAGCGTGTCGTTACACGCCTACGTGTTCTCGGTATGCCATAGAAGCCATTCAGATTTGGGGACCCATTCGAGGTTCTTGGTTGGCCGCCAAACGCATTGGTCGTTGTCACCCTCGAGGCGGAAGCGGCCATGATCCGGTACCTACTCGGGCCGCCCATAATTCTTCCAAATGAACCGCTCGTCTTTGGTGAAAAGACCGTGTTCATTTTCGTAAATCTCCCCCTTAGGCAGCAACTCCCAAATTTCATCCACGCTTTCCAAAGGCGGCCAATCGGATTTTCCGAATTCGATGATGGGCGGATCGGTAGACTGAATAATTTGAGCACGTTCCGCCCATTTCCGCTCTTCCAAGTAATGAATAACTTGTTCGGAGCTGGCCTCAATCCATGCCGGTTTCTTCACTTCTTCAAATTGAACCATCCACAAAAAAATATCCCCGAATTTCTCCAGGGATATGATTCTTTTTACCGAAAAAACAACCGAATTAATGGTCGCCTCCTTCAGTTTTTAAAGTTTTTGGGTCGATTCCAGAATCTTTCCAAGTCTTTTTAAGTTCTTTGCTGTAGTAATTTTTCAAGTAACCTTCAATTTGGTCAGCAGCAATTCTTTTCGCTAAGATTTTTTTATCGGCATCCATCAAATACACCACTGGAGTGCTGTAAACATCGTACCATTTTCTAAAGTTATGAGTCACTTTGATATCGTGAACGTTGGTCCAACCGTTTAGACCTTTTTCTCGAATGAACTTGGTCCATAAGTTTTTATCAAACTCGGTATTCACCGAATAAACCGCCACGCCATTGTCTTTGATTCCGTTCCAAAGTTTATACAGCATCGGAATTTCTTTCTGGCAGTGACCGCAATCGGGGTTCCAAAAAACCAAAATGGTAATAGGCGCCTTCACCGCGTACAAAGAGCGTAGTTTTTCAGAGCTATCGGGCAGGTTCAATTCCATTCCGTTGATTCCAATGAGGTTGTACTCCAACGTGGTAATGCGATCTTTGAATTTGGCCATGTCAGTTTCAGACATCCAGGTTGCTCGACCGGTTAAGTAGAATTTTTTACCGAGGTGAACAAATACCCGATCCATTCCCATGATCTCCGATTTCTCGTATTTGTTGGTCAAAAAATGAACGGTATATTTAAAAAGATCGGGAAGCGCACTAATTTCTCCAATGAACCAATCCGTTTCTGGGATGATGGAATCGGGAGTTTGGAAAACCAAATCCTCAAAGTAACGCGACATTTTTTTGTGGTAAACCGGAGTGTACAACAAACGCTCGTCCCGAAAATCAAGCTTGTCCCAAAAATGGGTTTTGTAGTAATAAAATTGGGCAACGGTGTCGTAACTGCCATCGGCCTTGATGGGAAAACCCGACATATCAACGTCTTCGTTTCCGTTGAGCATTTTTACGAAAAGTTCACCGGGGCGTGCCGCTTTAAAGTTCTTTTGGTAAGATTTTATTTTTGAATCTAAATCTTCCAATTGTTTTTGAGCCGTTTCTTTTTCTTTTCCCTTCCCTTGTTCCACTTTAGCTTTTAACTCTTCTGCATCTTTTCGGAATAGCTCCATGGATTTGAGATAAGAAAAGAAGCGTTCATTATCAACACTTCCAATGACTTGCATGTTTCCAACCATACCCAATGAAGTGTCGGTTTTCAAGGTAAATTTTTGAACCGAATCGATGATGAATTCAAAATATTGGATGTCGTGCGTAACGAACAAGTACATCCCACCGGGTAGTTTTTTCGCACGATTGAAACGAACAACTCCGTTTTCTTGAACTTGTACAGTATCGATCAAATATTGCTTATCGCCAAAATAGTAGCCTAAGTAGGCATTTTTTCCTTTTTCAAGTCCTTTTACCGCAACGGTGATATCGTATTCCTCTTTCCCTGAAGGGGCAGTTGAAATTTTAGGTGCAGCAGGAGTTGTTTTCGGTTGGGCTTTGGGGGCTGACTTTTTAATGGAATTAGAAGAAGCGGATTTTTTATTAAGGGGTTTGGTTTGGGCCATCAACCCGAAGTGGGAAAGCAGAGCAAACGCAAAAATCAGAACTTTTTTCATAATCATATTTGTGGATTGACAAAAATAAGTCCAACTTTGTTGCATGAAATCAAAAATTCATTTCTTTTCCACTTTTTTTTTCGTTCTAAGTGTACTTTTTTCTTGCGGTCCGAGTGAGCGCAACGGGATTGCCCAAAAAGCTGAATACGAGGCGCTCACGCCCGAAGCCTTGCCGGTTCAGGATGGAAAGCAACTGCCTGACTTTCTTTTTATTCCCTTGGATTCCCTTGCATTTACGGGAAAGGATATTCCCAAAGGGAAATCGGTTTGGGTGATGAACTTCAATCCGGGTTGTGCCCATTGCCAACAAACAGCCTTAGCCATCAGCATGCGAAGGGATGAATTGAAGAATACAGAGTTCATTTTTGTATCTCGGGTGGCTCAAGATGCCATCAAAAAGTTTGCTACCGATCATAAACTTTGGGGGAGGGAAGGCGTGCATTTCTTCCAAGATCCCAAACAACTTTTCTTCAATTATTTTGGGATTGTGCAAGTACCTTTGGTTATGGTTTACAACGAGGATCACCAGTTGTTGCAAACTTTTGAAACGGAGTTAGATTTCGAAGATATTCTATCAACCGTTCACGCTCACAAAAAGCAGTTTTAATGAAGAAGTTAGGTTGGTTGATGGGCTGTCTTTTGGGCTTTCATGCAAGTGCTCAATTTTCGCAGCAAACGGTTCAAGTTGGAAACATGGGTTTGAATGTTACAAATGCCGGCACCATCGGTTTGCCCAATGTTCGAAATAATCCTCAGGGCCCTCCCAGCATGGAATATCCCATCAACTCCGGAATCGAACATTTGTTCGAAGGCGGACTTTGGATTGGGGCTCAGGTGAATGGAAACATCGCCGTTTCAACGGCTTCGTTGGACGATGCCTCCGGGTATGCCACCGGAAAGGGTGGGTTTGAGTTCTCTAACAAAATTGGCACGAACGTTACCACCCGTTCATCCTTAACCAACTCCAATTATTTTTCTACCGCTGCCATTTCCCATCAGGATTACTTGCTTCATTTTACCGACGCTTACACCGTTGTTCCCGGTACGCAAACGCCCATTCAAGATCATACCTTGCCATTGAACGCCGATGTTCGATTGGAAACGTATGCGTGGAATTTTGCCTATGCCGATTTCTTCGTTTTGGCGAATTACACCATCAAGAACAACAGCGGTTTTCGTTGGGATTCGGTTTATTTGGGATTTTGGAGTGATTTGGTGGTTCGTAACGTGAACGTTTCGACCGATCGTGGTGCCGCATTTTTCTCCAAAGGTTCGGTGGGTTATGAAGATTCTTTGAAAGCGGTTTACGCCTACGACATCAACGGTGATGTGGGATTTACCAACAGTTACGGTGCCATTCAGTTTTTGGGCGGAAGTTGGAGAAATAAATTTTTCCATCCCAACAATTCTACCACTTTCGTAAATCAAGGCTTTCCGAGTCCGCAAGTGGTGCCCCAGTATTGGGTATACAACACCCAAGCTCCTACCAACGATGTGCTTCGGTACGATCGGATGAAAACCATCGGGAATTTCAATGACCCTACGTTGGTGGCGCCCGGAAATAGGGTTCAACTGATTTCTACTGGTCCGTGGGTAAGCATTGATCCGGGCGAAACAGTAACGTTTACGATTGCCTTTGTAGCGGCCAAAATGGTGGAGGATAATTCGATTCCTGGAAACAAGAATACAGTTTTGGCGAGAACCAAATTGCGGGAAAATTTAGGTTGGGCCAAGCGCACCTATTTGGGAGAAGATACCAACGAAAATGGAGTTTTGGATCCGGGTGAAGATTTGGATTTCGATGGAATCTTGGACCGATTCATTCTCCCCGAACCTCCATTGACGCCCAAAGTAAAAGTGATGCCGGAAGCCAACCGTGTTCGAATTTATTGGACGGGAAACTCGGAGAATAGCATCGACCCCATCACCAAGAAGAAAGATTTTGAAGGATTTCGTTTGTACAAAACAAAACCCGGGGATGAGTTTTCCCTTGATTTATTGGCCAAAGCAGAATTGGTAGCCTCTTGGGACAAACCCGGAAATTCGATTGGGTTCAACAACGGATTTTCGGCGATTAAGCTGGATCAACCGGTGAAGTTTGAAGGCGATACCAACACGTATTTGTACCGGTACGATGCCGAAAATTTGTTGAACGGTTGGCAGTATTTGTTTTTGTTAACGGCTTTTGATGAAGGAGATGTGCAGCTGAAATTACCACCCTTGGAAAGCTCATTGATTTCCAATGCGGTGCGAACGTTTGTTGGAACTCCAGCGAATTCGACCGATTTAAAGGTAGGTGTTTATCCTAATCCGTACGTGGTGAGTGCAGCTTGGGATGGGCAATCGTCCCGCTCCCGAAAAATTAACTTTTACAATTTGCCTGCCAAAGCCCAAATTCGGATTTATACGCTAGCTGGAGAAATTGTAGCCACTTTAAACCACGATGCGTCGGTTGCTCTGAATGGATCTAATGCCGAATGGTTCCAGGAGTTTGGTGCTGCAACCCAAACCGTTATGCCCGAAGGCGAGCACGCTTGGGACATTTTAAGCGACAGCAAACAAGTCATTGCTACCGGTTTGTATTTGTTTTCGGTAAAAGATTTGAAAACAGGAAAGATTCAAACGGGCAAATTCGCCATCGTGAAGTAAAATTACCAATAAGGTTTTTTCAATTTCTTGGAAAGTTTGCTTTCCAATTCGGAAAAATAGTACCTTTGTTTCCAATTAAAAAAATTATGAAAAAACTTCTTTTGGTTGTTCTTGCTGTTGTGATTTACAGCGGATTACAAGCTCAAGTGTACCAGCTTCCGATCGATTCGGTTCAGTACATTCGTCCCGATTCTTTGTTGAACGGTTGGTCTAAATCCAAGCGCATTGGTGATACCGTGAAGGTTCAAGGTGTGGTTCGTTTTAATCCACGTAACCACATGCTCGCATCTGGCGGCGCATGGAAAGCTACCTTCATTGAAGATACGGCGGCAGGAACTTGGAAAGGTTTGAACGTTCGTTTGGCAGCGGTTGCCGATTCTACGACCACTCGTTTCTTCGATAACATGGTTCCTGGAAACTTTGTAGAAGTTCAAGGTGTGGTTGACGATTTTGGAAATACCATTACGGGTGAAACGCAAATCAATTTAGTTCCTACGGTTGCGACTCGTGTTTTAGGATTTGCTACACCACGTCCAGCTCGCGCTTTAGGGATTGATCAATTCATGCGCCGAGATTCCATTGGAAATAATCGCATTCAGTATCCAACCGGTGAGCAATACGAAGGCATGTACGTTCAGTTCAACAACGTAACCATTACCGATGTATCAACGTTTTCGGGTGGAACACGTATCGATTGGAGCATTCAAGATGCTCAAGGTAACAAAATTAAAATTCGTGATTTGAGTTCTTTCTTCCGTGGAGCTGCAAATATTTCATCTTCCGCAAGTACACCTCCAAATCCGAATGCTCCTGTATTTGTTCAACAAGGAAAAGTTTATGCCTATGTACGCGGTACCATCGTTGAAACCATTTTAAGTGGTGTTCCCAATTATCAATTGGCTCCGTTGGACATTTCAGATCTAGGCCCTCTATTGGCTTCTCCTCCCTTCGTTGCCGTGCCAACTGTTAATCCAGTTGTTCCAACCTCTTCCCAATCGGTAACGATTTCGGCCAATATTTCTGATATTGATGGTACCGTAGCATCAGCTACGTTGTTTTATGCCACAGGTGCCGCTCCTCTTACTTTTACTTCTGTTCCCATGGCATTGAATGCTGGTTTGTGGACCGCTACGGTTCCTGCACAAGCAAATGGAGCAAAAGTGAGTTTTTACATCCGTGCAACGGATAATGGCGGTAGTGTAACGAACTCTCCAGATACGTTGGCAACCAACAGTTATTATTTGGTTCGCGATGCGGGTGTTAATTCCATTTCATTTATTCAAACCAATGCATTGCCTAACGGAAATAGCATTTTTGCTGGGAAATACATCTCTTCCAACATGGGCATTCGCGCTGTGGTAACTTCTACTACCGCGAATAACGATTTGGGTTTGGTTGCTCTTCAGGAAGGTTCTGCTCCTAATGCTGGAATTTTTGCTGGTCGCGGTTTGATCGACAATGCTCAACGTGGAGACAGCGTTTTGATCACTGCTGCTCGCATTTTGGAAACCAACGGTGTTACCTCTTTGGATTCTCCAACCTTCACCATTGTTTCTCGGGGAAATCGTTTGCCAGCAGCTTTGCCAATGGTCATTGATTCGGTTGTTAATCGTAATAATGCCTATTTGGAACAATTCGAAGGCATGTTGATGGGTGTAAACAACGTGATCGTTGCTTCTGAAAATCCAGATTCTCCAGCGAATTTTGGAGAGTTTTTGGTTGCGAAGTCGATTCCTTCAACCACCGGTTTGCGCATCGACGACGTATCGAACGATATTCCTGCCAATTTCAATACCGATTCAGTGAGCTTGGGTCAGAATTTGGCTTACGTTCAAGGGATTTTCACCTTTGGATTCGGTAACTGGAAATTGATGCCACGCAATCGTTCCGATATTTTCGGATTTGTTACTCCGAATGCCGTTCAAATCAAAACAGCAGATTCTAAATTGAGTATTTATCCTAATCCCAACAACGGTTCTTTCACCCTTCAGGTGGATGGTTTAGGAATGGGAACCCTTTCCATTTGCGATTTGCAAGGAAAAGTATTGGTGTCCAAAATGGTTGTAGCCAATGCGGTACAAGAAATCAACGCGAATCTTCAAGCCGGATTGTACTTGGTTCGTTGGGAAAACAACGGTCGAGTTTCAACCCAAAAAATGTTGGTGAAGTAATTTTTCTCCTTTGATGATGAAAGCTCCGAAGAAATTCGGGGCTTTTTTTATGACAAAAGTTGTCGACAATGTTTTCAAGATGTTTTTGAATTTTCATTCGCTCCGTATATTTATTTTTTAAAGATTCTAAGCATAGAAATTTTGGGTATGAAAACTTGGTTATTGGTTTTGCTTTTTGGAGTAGTTGGAGCGGTTAACGCTCAGAATCCCTACACCATTATTTTAAAAGATGAATTGGGGCTTCCTGTTGGAAGCGCATCGGTTTCTGCATTGGGTACAAGCATCGGTGGAATAAGCAATGCAGATGGTCGAATCTCGATTTCTTTGCCTTCATCAGCTCAGTTGCAAATTTCTTGTTTGGGATACGAAACAATGAGCTTGCGGTTTGATTCACTCCAATCGCTTCATCCAAAATTTGTGGCTTTGGTTTTGATCAAAAAGGCCAACGAAGAGTCGGGAGTTACCATTTCTACCGGAAGGTTTCAGCAACAATTGGAGCGTGTAACCATTTCCACCATGGTGATGAAACCAACGGAATTGACCCGAAACAATTCCGTAACGGGCGACGATGCCATCAACCGCATGTCGGGGGTTTCCATCGTTGGAACCCAAGCGAACATTCGCGGCAATGCGGGTTTCAGTTACGGTGCCGGACAACGCGTGATGATTTTGTTGGACGGTTTGCCGATGTTAAGCGCCGATGCCGGTTCGGTTTCTTGGGATTATTTGCCGATCGAAAACGCAGCTCAAATTGAGGTGATCAAAGGAGCATCTTCGGCCATGTACGGTTCATCGGCCTTGGGCGGGGTGATCAATATTTTAACCCGATTCCCCGAGTCGAAGAAAGGTTTTTTTAAAGCAACGACCTTCGTTTCGATGTATGACCAGCGGAGTGAGCATCCTCTTCCATCCCAATTTTATCAACCCAATTCGGGGATCAACTTTTCGGCAGGAAAGAAATTTGGCAAACTGAGTGCGGTGGTTGGTGGAAATGCCGTTCGTTTGCCAGGCTATCGCGATTTTGATTTCACGAAACGAATCCGATTGAATTCCAATTTGAGGTACACCATCAACGATCGATGGGTGGCCGGAATTAATCTGAATGGCTCGATCGATTCCTCGGGGAATTATATTTTTTGGCAGAACTACGATTCTTCTTATTTTACCGCCTCGGGCACGGCTTCTTTGCAGTCCCTTCGTCGAATGAATGCCGATCCTTACCTCATTTTTTATCAAAACAATACCACCACACACACCTTCCGAAATCGCTGGTACTCCACCGCTAATTTGAGCGATAACGTTCTCTACCGATCCACCAGCTCGGTGATGTACAGCGAATACAATTTTAAAAAGCAAAAGAAGTTTTTTAAGTTTGATGATGGCGCGTTGAATTTGGGCTCGGTGTACATCCATAATGCTGTACGAAGCGAGGTCATGTACGGCAATAGAACCTCCAATAATTATGCAGTTTATGGTCAGTTGGATCAAACCAGTGGGAAGTGGAATGCTTCGGTGGGTGGCCGATTGGAATATTTTCAAATTGAAGATCAGAAGCCGAATGTTTTCCCCATATTCCGGGGCGGGGTGAGTTATCAGTTGAATCCTGCTACCACGTTCAGAGCTTCGGCGGGACAAGGATTCCGCACGGCTTCGGTGGCGGAACGGTACGCCAATACCCGAGCCGGTGCGATCGTGGTTTTCTCCAATCCCGATTTGAATCCAGAACGCGGAACGTCGTTAGAGTTGGGCGTGCGTCAATTGTTCAAATGGAAAAATTGGCAAGGATTTGTAGATGTGGCCGGTTTCCGAACTTCGTACAAAAACTTGATGGAGTTTACTCCTTGGACCAATCCGGCCAATGGAGAATTGGGATTTACCTCCAAGAATTTAACGGCCGATTCCCGAATTACTGGAGTTGAAGTTACCGCCGGAGTTCAGCAAAAATGGGGAAATAACGTTCTTTCGCTACAACCCGGTTACACCTACATGAACCCACGCAATTTGGGATATTTCCCTGTTTTGGGAGATCCACCGGAAGTCAAATGGTTGAAGTACCGTTACCGTCATTTGTTCCGAGGAGATGTGAATCTAACCCTTGGGAAATGGGACGTTGGAACGAACATTCGGTACAACAGTTTCATGCTTCGCATCGACGATGTTTTTTTGCAGAATATTCCGGATGTAAAGAAGTTTCGGGATGAAAAACCTGGAGGAGATTTGGTGATAGATGTACGTTTGTTTCGCAAATTAAGCAAACAATATTCGTTGGGAGTCCTAGTGAAAAACCTGTTGAATGAAGAATACTTGTTTATTCCTGGGAACATTGGCCAACCCCGCAGCTTTCATCTTCAACTCAATGTATCCATGTAATGTTGTTGCCGCTCTTGTTCCTTGCTCTTGCGCCCGATGATACCGTGAAGCGTCAAGAAATTCCGCTTTTGTTGCGCCCCTTCGAAATTACCACGTCTCGATCTTTAGGCTTGGTTGCAAAATCAACGGTTTCCTTGGAGAAAATTGATTCGAAAAAGGTTTTTCTCAACGGTGGAACGCAATTTTCTGATGTGATTGATCGAGTGCCCGGGGTGACCATCACCAACGGACAAGCCAATATTCGTGGCGGAAGCGGATTTACGTTTGGGGTAGGAAGTCGGGTGTTGATGTTGGTGGATGGTTTGCCGATGTTGGGTGCTTACGAAGGAGATATTCGCTGGCATTTTTTGCCCATGGAGCAGGTTCAATCGGTAGAAGTGTTGAAAGGTGCCGCTTCAGCGGTTTACGGTTCTTCGGCTTTGAACGGGGTGATTCACTTGCAAACCCTTTGGGCTTCAGAAAAAAAACCGATCCATCGGGTTTGGGTTCAAAACGGAATGTTCGATCGGCCGCCCCAAGAGCACGTTGATTTATTCCCCAACGATCGGCGGATGACGAATGCCGTTTCTTGGGTTTCTGCCCAAAAATGGAAAAAATGGGACTTCGTGCTCGGGGGTCAGGCGTTGAAAGACGAGAGTTATCGAAATTCCGATTTTGCGAATCGGCTTCGGGGAAATGCAAAAATTCGGTACACGAACGGCCGATTTCAAGCGGGCGTTTCCGCCAATGCCATGCGCGATTCCGCGGGAGTATTCTTCATTTGGAAGAGCGATTCCATGGCGCTAACGCAGTACATGGACACCACGGTAAGTCAGGTGTTACGTTATTTCACCTTGGATCCTTACGTTCAGTACAACGGGAAAGTTTGGCGACATGCACTCAAGAATCGGGTGTTTTACAATTTGAACCGATCGGAATTGTACGAATACACCTCCGCGTATCGGAAAGATCATTTTTCTGCGGTTTTTGGAGCATTTCATCAAAAGAATGTGAACTTGTTCCGCGATTCCATTCATTCGGTGAATCGAGCGTTGTTTGGGCAGTTGAGTTATTCTTGGAAATCGTTCGCTTTTCAAGGCGGAGTTCGCTATGAACAATTCATCAATTTGAACAAATCCCCCATTTCTTCGCCTGTATTTCGAGGTGGAGTGAATTACCGATGGAAGGAGAACCATTTTTTCAGGGCCAGTTGGGGGCAAGGATTTCGTTCTCCGACCTTGATTGAAATGTATGTAAAAACCAGCAACAATACCGGTGGGATCAATATTTTTCCTAATCCTACTTTGCGAAGCGAATTTGCCCATAGTTCCGAATTGGGGTACCGGTACGAAAAGGAAAATCAGTCGTTTGTTTTTGATGTGGCCTTATTTTTTCAGCAGTACCGCGACATGATTGAGTTTTCGTACGGATTCAATTTCAATTCCGGGCTGTTCGGTTTTGGAGCAACCAACATTTCGAAAGCCCGGATTTACGGATTCGATGTCCAAGCCAAGGGTTTTCAAAGTGGAGGAAAATGGAGGCTGGATTATTTGGCTGGCGTTACCCGAACCGAACCGCTCAACCTCGGAACCGATACGGTTACTTCAACGCAGTGGAAATACCTCAAATACCGCCAAAAGTGGTTGGGAAGAGCCGATTTACAGTTGACTTACGGAAAATGGATGCTGGGTGGAAACTTCAGGTGGAACGGATTTATGGAAAGCATTGATCGGCCATGGGTGGAGCAATTGGCGGGAACGATTCCTGGAATTCAAGCGCACCGGGAACTTCACCCCAACGGGGATTTCTTGCTCGATGTGCGCTTGAAAACGCAACTGAATTCTGCTTGGAGTCTCGGCATGGTTGTTCGAAACGCCCTCAACCAATCGGTCATGATGGTTCCTGGTAGTTTGGGCCCTTACCGACAATTCATGCTGCAATTGATCTGGGAATAAACGAAGATTCGTAAACTAATTTTCTTCTATTCTGTTTCCTTTGGGTGAAACTCGCCCAATCTTTTTCCGAAATTGTCGATCGAATAGATTCCATCGATCCCGTTGCCTACGGTAAAACCCGAAATTTTGAATCGGGGAAAGTGACCCAGCTTTCGCCCTACATTTCTCGAGGGATCATCAGTACCAAAAACGTTGTTGAAAGCCTCCGTTCCCGCGGGTTGCCCAACAATCAGCTCACGCCCCTGATTCAGCAGTTGGCTTGGAGGGATTACTTCCAACGCGTTGGGCAACATCGTCCGAACTTAGATCGTGAACCGTTGCGCCAAGAACAAATTCCCGTTTCCCATCAGCAAATGCCTACGGCGATTTTGGAAGCGAAAACGGGAATTTCGGCCCTCGATCGGGGAATTCTTCACTTGTTGGAAACGGGATGCATGCACAACCACGTTCGGATGTACACGGCCTCCATCGCAACCAACGTGGCCCTGGCACATTGGGCTCTTCCCGCGCGATGGATGTATTACCATTTGCTGGATGCCGATTTTGCCTCCAACTTCATTTCATGGCAGTGGGTTTGTGGCGTATCTCGAGACCGGAAGTATTTCGCTAATCAAGACAACATCAATCATTTTTGTGCGACTCGCGATCGAAATACCTTTCTCGAAGTTGAAACCGAATCGTTTCCATTGAAAGAGATTCCTTCGGTTTTACAGCCCAAAACAAGAATTTCCCTCATCACCACTCCGGTTGAAACCGAGGCCATTTCCATCAATCCTCATTTACCTACTTGCTTGTACACGGCGTACAACTTGGATCCTCATTGGCGGCAAGACCAAGAATACAACCGCATTCTCGTTCTCGAACCTGCATTTTTTGAACGATTCCCTATGGCCGATCACACCCTTGATTTTGTGGTTTCTTGGGCGAATAAAATTCCAGGGATGCAAGTGTATTGGGGGAGTTGGGACGATCTAGCTAACTATTGCCGAGGGAAAAAGATCTTTCAAAAAGAACATCCGCATTTGAAGTTTTGGGGTGCCGAAACCGATGAACGAGATTGGATTTTTCCCGAGATTACTGGTTTTTATCCTTCCTTTTTCGGATTTTGGAAGCGGGCAGAAAAAATCATGGCCACGTGGTAAAACAACCGTTGGTCGTGGTTTGGATGAAGCGAGACCTCCGAACATTGGATCATGCACCTTTGGCCGAGGCGGCCCAAAGTGGATGGCCGCTGCTACTGATTTACCTTTTTGAACCGTTTCAGTTGCAGCGTCCCGATTTTTCAATTCGGCACGCTTGGTTTCAATGGAAAAGTGCTTTGGCGGTTCAACAAAAAACCGAAAAGTTTGGAATTCCCTTATGGATTATGCAGGGCGAAGCCAACGAAATTTGGTCGTGGATTTTGAACGAATTCGAGGTGAAGCAAGTGGTGAGCTACCAAGAATCGGGGGTGGAAGAAACGTGGCAGCGGGATCGAAGCGTGCAAACTTTGTTTCGAGCCGAGGGTGTGAAATGGAAAGAATTCCAGAAAGACGGCGTTGTTCGAGGAAAGAAAAACCGAGTAGGTTGGGACCAGCAGTGGTACCAATTCATGTCCATGCCCCAACAACATCCCTCCTTTAAAAAACAAGAATTGATTTTTCCGCCAAATCCGTTTCCGGTAGCTCCTGAATTACAGGAAGCATGGTCAAAAGATTTGGCCGACTTTCAGCCGCCGGGAGAGGATTTTGCGCAACGGTACTTGCAATCTTTCCTTTCCGATCGCGCAAAAAATTACTCCTTCCATATTTCTAAACCGGCCGAAAGCAGATTGTCCTGTTCGCGATTGTCGCCTTACATCAGCTGGGGGAATCTTTCCATCCGTCAAGCCGTACAAGCCATGAACGAATCCGCCAAAAATGGGGGAAACAAAAAAGGATTGCTGGGAGCGATGACACGCCTGAAATGGCACGATCACTTCATTCAAAAATTTGAAATGGAGGTGGAGTACGAAAGTTTGTGCGTGAATCGGGGGTACGAACAACTGGAACGGGAGGACCGATTGGATTGGGTGAATGCCTGGGAAAAGGGTGAAACCGGATATCCGTTGGTGGATGCTTGCATGCGGTGTTTGCAGCAAACGGGATGGATTAACTTTCGAATGCGCGCAATGGTGGTTAGTTTTTTGTGCCATCACTTGTTTCAGGATTGGCGGTTGGGCGTTTATCACTTGGCCCGCTTGTTTTTGGATTACGAGCCGGGGATCCATTTTCCTCAATTTCAGATGCAAGCCGGCGTAACAGGAACCAATACCATCCGCATTTACAATCCGGTGAAGCAATCGCAAGAGCACGACCCGCAAGGAGAATTCATCAAAAAATGGGTTCCCGAATTGCGGGACTTGCCTCCGCACCTCATTCACGAGCCTTGGAAGTGTACGGCTTTGGAAGGAGAATACCTCGGTTTTGAATTGGGAAAACATTATCCAGCGCCCATCGTTATTCAAGATGTGGTTCTTCCCTTGCACCGGGAAAAAATTTGGGGATGGCGGAAAGATCAGTCGGTGCAAGCCGAAAAATCACGCATCTTGGAAAAACACGTCCGACCATCGGCCAAAAAAAGAAAAAGTAAAGCATCATGAAGGTAAGAAAAACCGAGTTGGCTGACATGGATCAACGGGTTCGAGCAGCATTCATCAACGCGTTGGGCGGATTCAAAAGTTTGGTTCTCATCGGAACCCAATCGGCCGAAGGCCAAGCCAATCTTGCCGTTTTTAGTTCGCTTTTCCATATTGGGGCTAACCCGGCATTGTTTGGAATCATCGTTCGCCCCGATAAATCCGATCGGCATACCTTTGATAACATTCAGGCTACCGGCCAATTCTCGGTGAATCACGTTACCGAGGAGTTCTTTGAAAAAGCGCACCAAACTTCGGCGCGTTACCCAAGAGAAGTTTCCGAGTTCGATGCCGTTGGATTAACTCCTGAGCATTGGGACGGATATTCGGCTCCCTTGGTTAAAGAAAGTCAGGTGAAATGGATGGCCGAATGCCGAGAGATTCACGATTTAAAAATCAACGGCACTCATATGGTGATTGCTGAAATCGTGGAAGTGTCCGTTCCCAACGATTGTGTTTCCACCGATGGATGGGTCGACTTGGAAAAAGCGGGAACGGTTACCGTTTCAGGCTTGGATTCGTACCACGTAACGAGTCAACTCGCTCGGCTTTCGTATGCCAAGCCCGATCAGCTGCTAAAAAAATTATAGTTTGATGAGTTTGAATGCTTGAGTTCGATTCTCTTTCTGAATCGTAATGAAAAGGATTCCCGTTGGAAGGCTTTCGGTGTTCAGCGTTTCTCCCTGAAATTGAAACTGTTGAAGGGTTCTTCCAGCTAAATCGGAAATGCTAACTCTTGATCCCATCGGCGCTTGAATTTGAAGGAATTCTCGACAAGGATTAGGGAAAATCAACGCATTCAACGATTCCATTTTCTGGGATTGTAATCTTCCATAAGCAAAAACCATCTTGGTGTCGGTGGCAACCCCTTGGGTGTTGTTCCTTCGAACATAAGATTCCAGTCGATTATTGGGGCCGTATTGAAGATTAAAATCAGAATCGGAATTTCCTTGGGACGGTTGAACAGCAACAGCACCCCGGAAATAGGTTAAACCGCTGATGTCATGAATGGAGAGTTCGGGATTGGGTTGATGAACCAATTCTTTTGGAATGGATGGGAAATAGCTGTAGAAATTGTCGTAAAACCCCGTTTGAACATTGTTTTGATACGTATAAACCCTTCTCGTTAGCGGCAGTTTGTCTGAATTGAAAATCCCGCTATCTCGAGCAAAAGGCAATCCTTGAGCATTGAAAGACGTGTAAACCGATGGAATTAAATCAGCGGAATCTCTCCAGGCTTCGACTTTAAATTTTTGATAAATCCCCAATGATGTGGAGGAATAATACAGGGTATCGTAAAATGGGGATCGAATGTATCGATTTAAGGTGTCGAACGTGGCTGAGTTGATGGTTCGAATGGAACTGCTGAATCCACGAAAACCGGGATTGTACCAGTATTCTTTTTCATTCTGATACGAATTATTGGGGTCATTGCTTTTGCCTTTTAATCGAATGATTTTTCCATTGGGGCCGTACTCAAAAGAACGCGATTCGAAGGCGTAGCTTCCAACAGAAACCAAAAATTGGGTAGAATCTAAGATTAAACGACCTAAGCTATCGTACTCAAAAAAACGAGTCGATAAAACAACATTGGCGATGGAATCAATTTCGGTGATGGAAGCCAATTTCCCAGTGCCATGGTACCGCATTTCGTATCCATTGCCCAATTCCCAATTTCCTTGATTTTGATTGTACACCCGCAAAGATGTTGGAGGTACAACTTGAGCAAAACTGCCTGTAGTAAGAAGGAAGAACGAAAGCAATAGAAAAAAAGTCTTCATGGTTTAATGCAATAAATGTTGTTCGAAAAGCTTAAAGATACGCTTGTATTCGTCCAGCCAAGAACTCCGTTCCTTAAATCCATGGTTTTCTACCGGGTAAACCGCTAATTCCCACTGATCTTTTTCAAGTTCAATCAAGCGCTGAGACAACCGTACAATGTCTTGAAATTGAACATTATCATCCACCATTCCATGCAACATCAATAACGGATTTTTGAGGTTTTTCGCAAAGTTGATGGGGCTGCTTTGAGCGTAGGAAAGCGAGTCGGTTTCTGGCGTATTCAAGATGTTTGAAGTGTAGCCGTGGTTATAATGCGCCCAATCGGTCACCGAACGCAACGCCGCACCGCACGCAAAAGAGTCGGGTGTCGTGAACAATGCCATCAACGTCATGAAGCCACCGTAACTACCGCCATACATCCCAACTTTTTTCGGATTGATTCCCATTTGTTCCACCAAATACGAACGGCCGGAAAGGTGATCGTTCAAATCCCAACCTCCCATGTGACGGTAAATGGCCGTTCTCCAATCCCGGCCGTAGCCGCTCGAAGCCCGATAATCGATGTCCAAAACCGTATATCCTCGTTCGGTTAAAAAGTGGTGGAACATGAATTCCCGGTAGTAATTGCTCCACCAATGATGGGCATTCTGCAAATAACCGGCTCCGTGCACGAAAATCACCGCAGCCGAATTCTTCACCGCCTTTTCCGGTTGGTACAAACGAGCGTAAACCAATTTGCCATCCATGCCGGGAAAAGAAATCACTTTCCCCTTATTCCACGAGTACTTTTCAAACTCGGGGGAAGTCGAGCGAGTGACGATGTTCCAAATCATTTTTCCTTTTTCTTGCACCGCCAATTCCCATGGCCGTTCCATGGTGGAGAATCGAAAGGCAAACTGATCCCCGCTGGGGGATGGGAAAATTTCAGTAAATCCGGGATTTTTTCCGAATAATTTTTTTGGAGGAAGCAGAGAAACCCATCCCAAGGGCAATTTGGGATCGATTTTGCAAGGCAAAAATCGTCCGGGTTCTTCCCTGTTCATGTTGGCAAAAAATGCCTTTTTCTGAGGGGAAAACTGCAGATTCATCACCTCGAAATTTCCGGAAGTGAGGGCTTTCACTTGTCCCGTTTCTACATCTTGCAGATACAAATGGGAATATCCAGTTTTTTCACTTTGATAGAAAATGTTCTTGGCGTCGAACCAACCAAAATCAGAATCTCCGGATCGCCAAGAGGAAATTCCCGGACCACCGATCCAGGCATCGTCGTGTTGATGGTTTAACTCCACAAATTTCCCATTCCTCCAAACGCCCATCCATCGGTCTTTGTTGTCGTTGGATTGAACCTCCACAACAAATTGATTTCCGATGGGAGAGCGGTACAATCCGAAAAACTGAACGGCTTTTTTCGAAGCACGGTCCTTGATGGCTAATTCTTTTGGATGCGAGCACTGCCCAGACAAGGTGTCGTTGAAAACTGAATACGACCATTTTCCTTGATCCAACGTGGCCCAATGCAAAAAGCCTTCTCCGATTTTTTCTCCCACCTTAGCTCGGGCAGGTTGGGTTTTAACGTATCCGCTTTCGGTGATCCAAACGGGCATGCTGGTTTCATCGGCATCGGTGTTGTTGCTGCTGCACACGTAAATAAGTTGTTTTGCATCCCACGAAATGTTCCAGTTCTCAAGGTTTTTACCTCCCAAGGGGAATAAACCGGAGGTGCTGTTCGACTCGTTGATTTGCGTAGTTTTGGATAGCTTTTGGTTGCGAGCGCGGTCTTGCAACACCAAAAACAACTCTTTCTGTTGGTTTTTGAGCCACTCGTTTTTCGCCGTTAAATCGTTGGAAGGCGACGCTTTTCGCTCGTCCCCAAACTTTCCCAATACCTGCAACTGCTGATTCCGAAAAACATAAATGCTTTGATCGCATTGGAAGGCGAATCCGCCTTCCACCCATTGTGGGTTGGAGCAAGGCGATTCCAAATCCAAAACGAGTTGTCCGGATTTGGCGATTTCATTCCAAACATAAACGTTTCCCTTTTTGGTGTATAGGGCTTTGGAAAAGGAAGGATTCCAAACCAAAAAGGGGAGAACTTCCGACAAATCGGTTGCGGTAGCTAAACGGGTTTTTCCGTTCTTTACATCGTAGCACCACGTTCGACTCACCGAATCGCCCAACACCCGGTGCTCGTACAAAAATCCGTTTTCGTTTTGTTTCCAACGCGGATTTTCGGGCCAATAACCGACAAAATCCTGGCCGCTCATGATTTTTTCCAAGGTGAGGGGTTGCGCAAATGCGGCCAAGCTGGCCAATCCAAGGATTAGATTAATCCCAATTCGAAAGGGCGTAAACTTCATATTCAGGACAGTTTTTTTCAAAGGTTCGGAAGGTTTTTGTTTTGGAAAATTTCGTTTGCAACCACTCAATCATCATCGCTGATTGGTGATTTGCAGGGGTATTGCTGCGGTACGACCAATAAAAGTCGTTTCCATCAATATTCATTTGAAGTAAGCTGATGGCGCATCCGGCAGCAAATTCTTTTCCTTTCTTTTGGGATTCAAAATACTGATAGGCAGTGAAAACCAATTTTTTCGGATGTTCGCTGTCGAAATATTTCTCGTCGGGTAAATTGTTCTTTCGCCAATAACCGTCCGTTTGAAAAACTTCGGGATCGTTGTAACTCCACGCGTACCGACTCGCATTCCAAGAATTGCCGGCATAGGAAGTGTTGAATTCTAGAATTCCTTGAATCCAACAGGCCATCGCCTGTTTATCGGACATTTCGGTTTGATCAGTTCGTTGCGAAAGCTGGGCTAAGGCTTCAGCCAAGGCGATTTTATCGGTAATGGGGCGAATGTTGAACCAGGAATTCGCCAAATCAGAAACATCCATGGAGGGAAGGAGTAGGGGGTTGGAATTCAACTTCAACCGGGGAAAGCGTTCAGGGTGTTGGATGTTGTTGAAAAAGGTATTTGCCGAAAGGTAATCCCGGCGTTGAAGCGCCAATTCCCCGGCAATTTCATTCCAGAAATCGGCATTGATGGGTAGGGAGAACGTTGAATCTTCCCAATTTCGGGCTTCACCCAAAGAAACGGTTTGTGAGATGGAAGAAGGAAGGTGTTGAAAAAACCACCGATCGGTTTTGGATTGATGTTCGGGGTGATGGATGAGCTCCACGATTCCCGCCGCATCCCAATTCTCGGGGTAATCGTACACGTTAAAATGGGGGGATAGAAACCACATGGCCAGCGATTTGGGTGCAGATGGGTTTTCGAATGGATCTTCTTCCTCGCTTCGGTGGCGCATGTATTCGTACAGATAAATGCGCAATCCATCCCGCATAGCCGCATAAGGATAGGTTTCATTCGACTCGAAAATGCGGCCATCGTAGGGCACATCAGACATCCCATTTGAGTTTTCCCATGCTGCATACGACCATCCTTTTTTCATCGAAATGCGATCAAATTCTGGGAATTGAGAAAGCCATTCCAAATCCTTTGCCGTTTGTTGATCTTGTTTTTCGTTCCACCCTTCCCGGTAATTCAGTTGTTGCTGAACCAAAATCTGGAATACCTTTTTCGAGCGTTGAATGTTCCCATTTTTGGGGTGAAAGTCTTGGAGGGTTTCCAACGCATCTTCGTCATTTCCTGCTAAATGTTGCAGATAAGCCCATCCCAAATGCTGGGTTTCGGTGAGGTTGTTTTCCTGTTTCCTAAATAGGGCATTCCACCGAAAAGCCAACTCCTTCAACTGCTGTTTTACTTCCCAACCTTGGTATTCGTACGTTATTCCCGGAGTGTAGGGATAGGTTTCCAAACGATTTTCTTGGAGATGAAATTGACCCTCCAAGAGTTGGATTTTGCGAACCATCAATAAATCGGTGAGCGGAGAATGGGGTGAAATGTGAAAAGCCTGTTCGAAGGCGTAAGCGGTAATTTCGGGTTGTTGGGTTGCCAACATCAGCCATAAACCTACTTTTTCCTCTTTGTTTTGGGTGCAATTCATTAGCCCTTCCCACGAATCGTCGTTTTGCTCGGGGAAAGAAGCCATGGCTCCTTTTCGAAGGGAGGGCGCATTTAGAAAGATGCGAACCCAATCCAAGGCATGATCTTCCTGCATTTCTCGGGTGGGGGTTCCTGCCCAGTGATCGTAGGCCATCCAATAAAAAATGGATTTGGGTTGGGGCTGCGGATAGGTTTTTTTGAAAATCTTTTCGAATTTCCCACCCAGCGGCTGGTAGAAATTCAGGACTAAAATTTGATAATCGATGCGTTCCTGCAATTCTTTGCTGCTGGTTTTTCCTCGAAGCTGTTCGAATTGATGAATCAGTTCTTCTCGCGCCCGAGTCCGGGAAACCAAAAGCGAATCTTGCAACCTCGCCGCTTCGGCTTCTTTCTTTTTTTCTCGTTCCAGTCCTACAACGTTAATTCCATTTTCTGTTCCATCGGAGGTGGTTGCCGAATCTACATCCCGGGCATCTTCTTCGGTTTCTATTTTGTAGCTGATGTCCCACCAACTGAAGAAATTGGCCCATTCGTCCCGTTGCTTAAAGGAAGAACTTTGGTGGGCCAACAACAAATAACGCCGTTCCAACGGATGCTTTCCATTCCTTAAATCGGTTAGAAAGGGATTGTTGAACGTGTCTTGCTTGCTCATCAATCCGTGCTGAAAATCTTCATTACTCCAATCAACAATCAATTGCTCAATGTCTTTTTTCGAATAGTTTTTTTGGAAATGCTCCACCCATCGATCTTCCGACGAAAGCAAGTTTCCCTTCGTTAAAGAATCAAAACTCCAGTGAAAATCGTGGGCCGAGAATAAAAAGGGCATTAAATCCGGAGCGACCAAGATGTTTTCATCGAAGGGAGAGACGTACTGATTTTCTTCGTATCCAAAATCCCAACAGCCGATTCCGGCCAGGGTGATGCAAGAAAAAAGAAGGGCGGAGATGGATTTTCGAATCATGATTTGGGGTGAATAAAAGTAAAAACGAAAAGGGGAGATTCAAAATGCAATTCGCGGATTTTATCCATAAAAAGGCCACAAGATTCCTGCCAGAAAAATGAGCAAAATCATGATTCCCTGTTGAATGGATGGAAAGATGATGGCATTTCGAAATAGGAGGATGCCCAGAAAAAATATCCAAACTTGTTCCCAAGAAATTTCTCCCGTGAGGGAAGCAAAGGGAAGGTTTTCAAAGACCGACATGATGCGAATGAAGGTGTGAATGGGTTGATCGAGAAGGAAAAGTCGGATGGTGTTGGGGAGGAAGAGGTGAAGCGGTAGAAGGACAAGGAAGAGCAATAGGAGGAATGAACTCAGGGGAACAGCGATGAGGTTGGCCGGCAAAAACCAAATGGGGAAGGAGTGAAAGTAGAAAAATCCGAGTGGAGCTGTTCCGAATTGGGCTGCGGTGGAAACGCCTAGGGCAGCTCCCAACTTTTTCCCAATCCACGAATTCCACGAAAAAAGGTGCGTAAACCAGGGCTCAAACAGGAGGATGGATCCCACGGCGATGAAACTCAGTTGAAAGCCGAGGTGAAACAGGTGAGTGGGTTCGAGCAGGAGGATGAAAAAGGCCGAGGCAAACAAATGGTTGAGCGCAATTCCTTCGCGATGGATCAGTTTGCCGAGGCTACCGAGGCTGAACATCCACGCCGATCGGGCGATGCTGGGCGTGAATCCGGAAACCAACGCATACATCCAGAGCGTTCCATTTCCCGCCAAAAATCGAATCCATGGCCAGCGCCGAAAGCCCGGAAGAAGTTTAAGAAGGGCATCCACCACGGTGAAAAGGACGCTCACATGCATGCCCGAAACCGCCAGCACGTGCAGGGTTCCCGTTTGTTGAAATAGGGTGAGGGCATCGCCCTCAATTTCCCGATCGTCCCCAAACAAAATTGCTTTTACCCATCCACCGTAGCGGGAACCTTGGGTGAGGGATTGGCCCATGTGGTCGCGCCATCGAAGGGCGTGCAGGTGAATGCTGGTCCACGGCGCGCGACCAACGAGCGCCACCCGATGAGGTTTTAGGGAGTAACGGATGTTTTTTCGGGTGGCATAGGTGTAAAAATCGAAATCGGAAGTGTCGGATAAGCGTTTCGGGCGAATACGTCGGAGGGTGCCTTCCACGGTAATTTGGTCGCCCGCTTGGAATTGGTTGGACCGCAGGAACACCACTTCCCCATCGTTAAACTTCGCAAAGGACGATTTCTTCTTCACTTCCACAATGGTTAAGTGGTGAGTGTTGCCCGATTTTACGGAGTACTTCCTCCAAGTTTGTTGGGAAAGGATCCAAAGCAAGAAAACCGCGGTGAGGGCAAGAAGGGGAACAAGGGCGTTTCGAATGGGATAGAGGAAATGGAAGGGCGAAAGGGGAATGAAGAAAGAGAGCAGGGGAAGTGTTGCGGTAGAAAACAGAGCAAGGGCCGAGAAATGGGTTTGGGGATAGAAATAGGCGATGGTGATGGCGATGGCCAGCGGGGTGGTGATGAAGAAAAAGGGGATTTCGCCCCATTGTATAGCTCGAATTTTCCGATTCATGCCGCGAAATTCGGTTGGGATGCTGGGCAGAGCCGTAAATGAAACGTTTATAAACGTTTAAAAACGGGTAGGGCCTCTCCCGGTCCTCGAGTGATTCGACCGAAGGGAGAATTGTATCGAGAGGCCGGCTCGAACTCCACTGTTTCCCCAAAAAAAAGTCCCGACTTTCGTCGGGACCATCCTTCTCCCTTCGAGAATCCTCAAGGAACACAGGGACCGCCATCCGGTCCTCTTCCAGTCCTCGAGTTTTTCGAACATCGTGAGAAAAGTACCGAGAGGCCGGCTCGAACTCCACCCTTTCCCAAAAAAAAAGTCCCGACTTTCGTCGGGACCACCCTTCGATTCAACTCAGGGACCACAAACACCAAAATTGAAATCTTATTTCTTTACATCAAATCGATCCAGGTTCATCACTTTCACCCAAGCTGCAACAAAATCCTTCACAAACTTCTCCTTGGCATCGCTGCTGGCGTAAACTTCCGCCAAAGCACGCAATTCGCTATTCGATCCAAAAATCAAATCGGCACGGGTAGCACTGTATTTCACGTCACCGGATTTACGGTCGCTTCCTACAAAAACCTCTTTGCTGTCTGTGGTTGCTTTCCAAACCGTACTCATGTCCAATAAATTCACGAAGTAGTCGTTCGTTAACTGATCTTTTTTATCGGTGAAGATGCCGTTTTTGGAATGATTATAATTGCCATTCAACGCACGCATCCCGCCCACTAAAACGGTCATTTCGGGAGCAGAAAGCGTTAACAGTTGCGCCTTATCTACCAATAATTCCTCCGTTGAAACCGTATATTGGGTCTTCACGTAGTTTCTAAATCCGTCGGCCATGGGCTCCAAAACCGCAAAAGAATTCACATCCGTTTGTTCCTGGGTAGCATCCATTCTGCCCGGAGTAAAAGCCACTTCCACATTAAATCCGGCATTTTTGGCTGACTTCTCCACCGCTGCCGATCCTCCCAAAACAATCAGGTCAGCCATCGATACTTTTTTCTTTGCAGATGTTGCGTTAAACTCCTTCTGAATCTTTTCATACACCGCCAAAACCTTGTTCAATTCTTGCGGATTATTCACCTCCCAATTGCGTTGGGGAGCCAATCGAATGCGAGCTCCGTTGGCACCGCCTCTGCGATCAGAACCTCGGTACGTAGAGGCAGAAGCCCAAGCAACCGTGGTTAATTCGCTGATGCTCAAACCCGAATTCAAAATCTTGTTTTTCAACGCAGCAATATCGTTCGCGTCCACCAATTCGTGATTCAAAGCCGGAATAGGATCCTGCCAAATCAAATCGGTTTTTGGTGCTTCGGTTCCCCAATAGGTCGTTTTCGGACCCATATCGCGGTGAGTCAATTTAAACCATGCTTTGGCAAAGGCCTCAGCGAAATACTCCGGATTCTCCATGAATTTCTTCGAGATTTTTCCATATTCTGGATCGAAGCGTAACGACAAATCGGTGGTTAACATGGTAGGCAAGTGCTTCACATTCGGGTCGAATGCATCGGGTACAACGGCCTTTCCGTTTTTGGCTACCCATTGGTTGGCACCGGCCGGACTCTTCGTCAATTCCCATTCGTTGTTGAACAACATTTTGAAAAAGCCGTTGCTCCATTGCGTCGGAGTGCTCGTCCACGTTACTTCCAATCCGGAAGTGATCGCGTCTTTACCTTTTCCGGTTCCGTAAGAACTCTTCCAACCAAATCCTTGCTCCTCAATTCCTGCAGCTTCGGGCTCGGGACCAACGTGACTTGCAGGCCCTTTTCCGTGGGTTTTTCCGAAGGTATGTCCGCCAGCAATCAAGGCCACGGTTTCTTCATCGCTCATGCCCATTCGGCCAAAAGTTTCCCGAATATCCTTAGCGGCTGCAATGGGATCAGGGTTGCCGTTAGGTCCTTCTGGATTCACATAAATCAATCCCATTTGAACAGCGGCCAACGGGTTTTCCAACTTGCGACCATCGGAATAACGCTGGTCATCCAACCATTTGGTCTCATTTCCCCAATACACATTGGTTTCTGGTTCCCAAACGTCTTCGCGCCCTGCTGCAAATCCGTACGTTTTAAAGCCCATGCTTTCCAAGGCTACGTTTCCGGTGAGAATGAATAAATCTGCCCAAGAAATTTTGCTTCCATATTTCTGTTTGATGGGCCACAACAAACGACGTGCTTTGTCCAAATTTGCGTTGTCGGGCCATGAGTTTTGGGGCGCAAATCGCTGTTGTCCGGATCTAGTACCTCCACGTCCGTCACCGGTACGGTAGGTGCCAGCACTGTGCCATGCCATGCGGATGAAAAACGGACCGTAATGTCCGAAATCTGCGGGCCACCAATCCTGAGAATCGTACATCAATTTACGCAAATCAGCTTTTAAGGCTTGATAATCCAAGGTTGAAAACTCTTTGGAATAGTTGAACGATGAACCCATAGGATCCGATTTTTCTCCGTTGGTCCGAAGAACCGAAAGGTTCAATTGGTTCGGCCACCAATCTTCGTTGTTGTTTCCTTTTGGATTTGTAGACTTGGTGGAAGTTGGAGCTGTTTTTTCAGTAGAAACACTGCTGCTCGAACCGTGTCCCATCGGACAAACGGCTTCCTTTTTGTCCTTTTTCTGCGCTTGAGTTAATACACTCAAGAAAAGAAAAGTGGTTGTGATGATTTTTTTCATAAACGCTTCGTTTTTTTCTGCAAAATAGAAGGAAATTTGATTATTGACAAAGGAAATGTTATTTATATTTGCTATTGACAAAATCTATATCATGAATTTGCAACAATTGGAGTACATCGTAGCATTGGATCAACACCGAAGTTTTAGCAAAGCAGCCGAGGTGTGTTTTGTTACCCAAGCCACGTTAAGCACCATGGTGAAGAAGTTGGAAGAAGAGTTGAACGTGGTCCTTTTCGATCGAAAAACAATTCCAACAATAACGACCGATGCAGGACGTGAAATTGTTGATATTGCAAAGGAAATGGTGTTTTTGGGCAAGTTGCTGAAGCAAACGGCATCTCAAATTAACGATACCATTGAAGGCAAATTAACTCTAGGAGTCATACCAACTGTGGCTGGCAATCTACTACATCGCATTTTACCGATAATACAAGAAAAGTATCCAGCTTTGGAGCTTCACGTGTTCGAATATACCACGCCCACCATTCTTCAAAAAATTAAATCCAATGAGTTGGATTTGGGCATCCTTTCTACTCCTCTGCCCAACTCCGATTTGGAAGAACGCATTTTGTACTACGAAAAACTGAAGATTTACGGTCCCATGCATTCCAAACCGAAACGCTATTCCAGTCCAAAGGACTTGCAAAACGAATCGGTTTGGCTTCTCGAAGAAGGCAATTGCCTCAGCGATCAAGTGGTCAATTTGTGTGCCCTGAATCCGAAAAAGTCGGCCAAAAACTTCCATTTTAAACCGAATACGTTCGAAAGTTTGATGAATATGGTGCATCATTTTCAAGGATTAACCCTCTTGCCTGAGTTGTTTTTCCTCGACGCTCCTACAGATCGAAAAGAACGATTTCACGACTTCGAAGCCCCGTTTCCGGTTCGAGAAATCAGCATGGTTTTTCATCGGCCGTATGCCAAGTTACGCATCATTCAAGCGATTGAAAATGAGATTAAGCAAGCCATCAAACCTCTGCTTTCCACGGCAACGCTGAAAAACAGTGATCTCTTAATCGCCAAGATGGATTGAGTTACACTTGCTCGGTCATGCAACGGAAGTGGCCTTTGGGACAGCGATCTTTTCCTCTTTTGGTGCAAGGCCAACAGTCCAAGTTGGGGACAATTTTATTCGTTACCGCAGCTTGAGAAAGGGCCGGCATGCCCAAATCGCCCGAAGTGCTTCCCCATACCACCGTTAACGGCACGGGAAACGCACACGCCAAATGCATCATGCCCGTATCTCCAGCGATGATGTGCGAGGCATGTTCTAAAATCCACGCCGACTCCCGAAACGAACAAAGCCCAGCGGCATTCACCCACGTTGTCGGATTTTTCGCTGCTAATCGCTCGCCCTGTTCTTGTTCACCAGGTCCCCCCACAAAAATCCATCGATCTTGGGGATTCATCCATAGAAGCATTTTATCTTCAGGAATTCGCTTGGTAGCGTGTGCGGCACCCAAAACCATGACTTGGTACGTGCCCTTCCATTCGGTGGGTTCATGGAGATTTTGGGGTTCCAAGGTGTTCGGGAAAAACAACGGAAAATTTCCTTCGATTCCCAAGTGAAGTATCGTTTTTAAATATCGGTCAACGGCCGTAGGAAACCTTTTTTTAATTCCCAAATGAACCCAAAGAAATCGTTCCCAGTTGGCTTTGTAAAAGGTTTTTACCGGACCTTTCAGGGCCCAACGAATTCTCCAACTTCTCCAATTGTTGTGCAAATCGAGAATGAGGTCGAACGTTTGATGCTGAAGGGCGGCTGGAACGCCATCGTCCCAAGCATGCAAATGATCAACGCTCGGGTGGCCTTCCAATAGTCCGATGTTTTGTTTTTTGGTGATGTAATGGATCTCAACATCAGAATTCCATTGCTTCAACGCCCTCATCACGGGGGTGGTTAAAACAATATCGCCGATGGCGGAAAAACGAATGATCAGGATTTTCATTCGATGGTGATATCCATGGGCATTCGGGTTTGTACCGGAGTGCGGAAAAGGGTTTGTACCCGTTCCACCATCCAAACTTCGGGACCTTTCCAAGCCATTTTTGCGGAGGTGGAAATTTCTTCGAGAAACGCCGCAAATCCCTCCGTTACTTCGGGGAATGATTTGATTTCGTAGTTGGATATTCCTGCTTTTTTAGCGGCATACCGAATGGCTTCTTCCAATCCTCCAAACTCGTCAATCAATCCGATTTGTTTGGCTTCAATTCCGCTGTAAACGCGTCCTTCTGCAATTTCATACGCCTTTTTCAGCGGCATTTTTCGGTGTTTGGCCACCATGCCCACGAAATCGTCGTAGGTTTGATTTACCGAATTCTGAAACCAAGCGCGCTGGGCATCGGTCAAAGGATGATTGAGGTTTCCGATGTCGCTATTTGGAGCGGTAGAAATTCGGTCGAAGGTAATTCCAAGTTTGTTTTTGAAGAAATTACCGGTATGCGGAACGGTAGCAAAAACGCCAATGGAACCGGTAATGGTGTTGGGTTCTGCAAAAATTCTTTCTCCCGGAGCGGCAATCATGTATCCGCCCGAAGCCGCAACATCGCCCATCGATACGATTAAGGTTTTCTTTTTCTTCAAAATTTCCAATTCCCGCTCCATCACATCGGAGGCGAGGGCGCTTCCGCCCGGGGAGTTCACCCGCAACACCACCGCTTTGATGCGGTCGTTTTCGGCGGCTTCCCGAATCGCTTCCACCAAGGTTTCATCTCCCAAATAGCCGCCCGAGTTTTTGCCGGAAACAATTTCGCCTTCGGCGTAAATAACCGCAATTTTTGCATCCGATCTCTCTTCTTCTTGGGCTATTTTAAATGCATAATCATGAACTTCAACCAAGTCGGGATCGGATTCTCCGGCGATTTTCCCCAAAAGCGAATCAACTTGATCTTGGTACAGTAAATCTGTCACCAATCCCATCTTTTTAGCCATTTCTGGATTGGATATGCTGAGGTTTTTTGCCCATTGGTCCAAATTTTCAGCGGGAATTTTTCTTCCTTTTGAAACCGATTGCAAGTAATCTTGGTAAATGTTTCCAAGGAAGGATTCTACTTGCTCGCGGTTGTAATCCGAATAATTTTCACGGGTAAATACCTCGCCAGCACCTTTGTAATTTCCTTTTTTAATCAGCTCCACTTGAATGTCGAGTTTATCCAGTAACCCCTTGTAAAACATTCCGTTGGAGGTCATGCCTTGCAAAATATAATTTCCTTTGGGATGAAGGATGATGTGATCGGCGCCGGCCGAGAGGTAGGTTTCTTTTTTGGTGTAGATGGCGCCGTTGGTAATGACTTTTTTCTTCGATTGCTTGAAATCTTCGATAGCTGATTTGATTTCGTTCAACGAAGCCATTCCGGGATATTGCCCCGCCGCCGAAAAATCCAAGTACAACGCCTTGATGTCGGGATCGGTCTTCGCAGCCCGAATGGAGTGGGTGATTTGTCGTAAGCTGAGGCTTGCTTCCCGCGATAGCGGACCGAGATCCAATCCCGAAAACGGATCGTTTTTCTCTTGATCCATGATGGGGCGGTTAAAAGCGATTTTGAGAATGGAGTGGTCGGCCACTTTTACCGGCTCTTTGCTTCCGGTAGCACCGGCAATGGCTGCTCCCAAAATCACCACAAAAATTAAAAACAGTGCGATTAAGGCCAAGAAAACACCCAAACAACTGGCCATGGTTGATTTTAAAAATTCTTTCATAATTTGCAAATGAAAACGTTGAACATCTCGTTGGAAGTAAAGATAAAACATAAGCAAAAAGGAATGAAAAAGATTCTCTTCATCTCAACCTTATTTCTTCTCGTTTCTTGCCAGAAAGATGGTTTCGAGTCGGTGAAATTGGTGTACAAACAAGTGGATGGGTGTACGTGGATGCTTCAGAAAAGCAACGGAACTTTATTGGAGCCAACCAATTTGTCATCGTTTGTTCCAAATCCAAGGGAGGGACAGAAAGTTAGATTGAAATTTGTTTCAAAACCCGTCATGAGCATTTGCATGATGGGGGAAACGGTAGAAATTACAGCGTTGAAAAATTAATGCTTCTTCCCTAAAAATATCACCCACATCAACCAAGTCATTCCTTGCTGAGTATCCATGGTATTGTCGGTAGAAAAGCTGAGCAATCCTAAAAAGAGAATAGGCCACCACGCTTTGTTCGATTTTCCAAAGAACATGTGGCCCAAGAAGAACAACCAGAACAATCCTCCCAACCATCCGAATTGAACCAAGGCTGTAAGGTACTGGTTGTGAGGCCAGTGTGCCCATTCCCACGGTTGTTGTTGCTCCCTTAACCAACGTTGGGCATCCATCAGAACATCTCCAACTCCTGTGCCAACCCAGGAATTTGTTTTCGCTACATTCCAGTAAACTTCCCAAAGAGCCAAACGTTTGTTGGCCGAACCGTAAACCAATTCGGAATCGATCCCTTGGAACGATTTAATTTCGGAGAATAATCTTCCAAAAGCATCCGATAAGAGCGAGAATCCGAGAATTCCCAACGATAAAACGAGTGCAAATGCTATGAAATTTCTTCGAGAACGGTGTTGGGCAGTCATCCAAATGAAACCAATTCCAGCTCCAATCAGTCCCAATCGGGCTTCCAAAAAGAGGAGGGTGAGTAACGTTAACGAACCAACCAAAACCGGAATCAACCATGTTTTTCGTTCGTAAATTTCCAACATCATCCATAAAAAAATGGAAGCCAAAATCAATCCCGCAAGCGGACGCCTTGTTAAAGGTGACGGAATTTTGGAATGTTGAAATTCATGATTGATTTGCACCGAAGTTCCATTGATTCGGTAATCGACTTGCTGTATTTCTCCAGGGGTTTCGTTGTTTTTGAAAAACCAAAGCGCTGACGTTTTTTGGTTGAATACGAATGAAAAAGAGGTGTCGGATGCGACTGTGAAGGAAATGTAGTTTGAAAAAGATTTGGAATCTAAGCAGAAAGTGAGGTTTTTTCCTCGAACCGATACGTGCAAGGAATCGCCGGAGTTCAATCCTTGCTCGTGGGTGTAGGCGAAGGGATGCTCGTTGTTCAAAAAGTAGGTTCCGCCACCGCGGTATCCCGATTCTTGGTTCAGCCAGGGGTAGGCTCGATCGGGAAGGACCAACGAACTCAACGCCAACAAACACCACACCGAGGTAGAAAGGATGAGCCCGATTCGGATGTATTTTTTGAAATTCGTTTCCAAAGGAACGATAAACCAATAAACGGGGAAGGTAAAAAGCAGGTGTTTGATGTTCAATTGCTTCCAACCTTCATCGGTTAGTTCCGAAAAGAAGATTCCGAACAAATACAAACCAAACAATCCCCAAAAGGGCCAAGATTTTTTGAAAAGAGGGAGGAGCGATTGTGAAACTTCTTTCCATTGGAGAAGGATGCCGAGAGCTGCTAGGCCTTCCGAAATTCCTAGACCCGCTTTCGACCACGGCAGGAATACGGCCATGAGGACCAAGCCCCAGCCCTGCAAAGATTTGCCAATGGATTGCGCTTGATTCAATTTAATAACTAATCACCTCAATGCCGCCCATCAAATTCAATCCTTTCAATACCAAAACTTGGTTGGGGTCGGCAGAAACTCCCGGATTTCGACGTTTTTCTTCGGCCCCGCCCAAAATGTTTTTGGTTTCGAAGCGAACCGACCAAGAGGCGGGAATCATGATTTTAATTCCACCCATCAGGTTGTAAACCTCAATCACTGCGGTGCCATTGTTCAAACGGGTGGCTAAAAGGGAAACCTCAACTCTTCCCATGATGCAGGTAAAATCGCCCCCTTCAAAAACCTCCATGGTGGGAGCTTTCTTCACACCAGAGAGAATGGCCGTGCAATTCAAAGGGCCTCTTAACGATTCAGCTTGACCTATCGATTTCGGCCTAAAGTATTTGATGAGCATGCTCAACCCCAGGGCAATGAGTAGAATGGGCCAGAGTAATCTCCAAAATTCATAGGAGATGTTGAGTAAATCCAAAGCGAGGAACAAGGATCCGAGGCCCATGAGGATTAATCCGGTTGATTTTTTTTCGGAATTTGAAGAAAGGACGGCTCCCAAAAGAATCAGGAACATTTGCCACGAAAGAACCCAATCGGGGAGTTGGATATCGATATCCAATCGACGGAGCAACCAAGTAACGCCTAACAAAAGAAAGGCAATTCCAGAAATGAGGACGGCGGATGAACGTGATTTCGACATAAGTTCCTATTTTTGAATGGAACGAAGATAACGAAAAAATGGTGTGATACCCTTGAAAAAACTTACCCTACATCCGCAAGAGCAGTTGTTCTCCCCCGTTGAAAATACGGTAGAACGATTGGAATTGATTTCCCAATGGTCGGAATTGAACTACGATGAATTAACAGAAGCGTTGGATTGGCAGGAAGAGCACATTCGGATGTTTGGAAAGGAAATTCGGGTGCCTCGTTTGGTGGTTTGGTACGGTGAAAAGGGGTATGGGTACAGCGGAAAGCGGCATCAGCCTAAGGAAATTCCCGAAATGATTCAACGGGAAATGAATCGATTATCGGCTGAAACGGGTGTGGAGTTCAACGGCGTTTTATGCAATTGGTACCGAAATGGGGAGGAGCACATGGGCTTTCATTCCGACGATGAGCCGGAGATCGATGGAAGTTTGATTGCAAGCATTTCGTTGGGGGCTTCCCGCCGATTCGCTTGGAAGAAAAAAGACGGATCGGAAGGCGGGAAAGTTGGGTTGGAGTCGGGAAGCCTGTTGTTGATGCATCATTTTCAAGAAAACTGGAAACATGCTTTGCTGAAGGACCCCAAAGTAGGGGAGGGGAGGATCAATTTGACGTTTCGCAAGCTTTTTTGAAGGAATTTCAATGAAAAAAAGGTGAAATGAAAATTTTCGGCAAATCACTTGGAAGAAAAATGTTTTGTAATAACTTTGTAATTACAAAATTGCATCATGAAAGTATCAGTGATAAAAATTGGAAATTCAAAAGGGGTACGTCTTCCGAAATCGATTTTGGAAAAATATCAAATTGGGGAAAAACTTGAACTTGTGGAGGAGCCTACTCAAATCGTTTTTAGGCCCATCGCTAATCCTCGGAAAGGTTGGAAAGAAGCCTTTGAATCTGTAGATCTGATTCAGCGAAATGAAGAATTGATGGGTGATGTGTTTGATGATGAAAATTTCGAGGAATGGAATTAAACCAATACGAAATCATTTTGGTGAATTTAGATCCGACCCAGGGTAGCGAAATTAAAATAACGAGACCTTGTGTTGTACTTTCTCCCAACGAGATGAATCAATCCTTAAAAACGGTCACCATTGCCCCGATGACGACACAGAATCATCCTTTTCCAACACGGCTGCAAGTTATTTTACAATGCAAATTAGTGTGGGTGGTTTTGGATCAAATAAGAACGATTGATCAGCGGCGAGCCATAAAAAAATTGGGGAGACTGACGGAAAAAGAGATGAAGGAATGCAAGAAAATTATTCGGGAGATTTTTGTGGATTGATCTTCTTTTTACTTTGAATTTTCATCCCATTTTTGGGGATTTGCAATGATGTAATTAGTAATCCGTTGAAATTCCTCATCGTTGCGAATAATCCGTTCGTGAAACTATTTTTGCCATCCATTTGGATATCCCAATCGGTTGGCGTATTTGGTAACGGCAGATTTATACGATAACACCATGGATGAAACGGTATTTTTTCCGATATTTTGAAATCGTTTTGTGCCGGGACCCGGTAGGATCAGGGCATGCCCTGATCCTACCGGGTTCGATTGCCCTGATCCTACCATGTTGGGTTTATTGATGATTAAAATACCGTGAATATGGTTGGGCATGATAACAAATTTCCCCAATTCAACGAATTGATGATGATTGGGTATGTCATTCCACCAGGCGGCAGCGATTTCACCGGTTTTTGATAAAATCATTTTACCGTTTTCTTTGTGGCCAAAAAAATTTTCTCGGTTTTGGGTGCAAATCGTAATAAAATAGGCGGCATTCCATCCATAATCCCACCATTGTGCACGAAAAGTGCCATTACGATATTTATTTTGAAATTTTTCCGACATCCATTGAAATCGTGTTAATGGCGGGATTATTTTTTACCTTTCTTCCAATCCGAATAAAAAAAGATGTCTTCCGGCAATCCTTCCATCAAACGACGTAGCGGACGTTCGTCGTAAATGGTGGTTATTAATCGATAAAACTTCCCTTTTTGAATTTCTGATATCATGGACGCCGATTGCGGATAGGCCTCTCGAATCCAAATTTGCGCTTTGAACGTAAGCGCCAAATCGATGGACAATTCTACTCCCGTTTCGTTGAATCCAAATAAATCGGGGGCAACAAAGCGGTGAAGGACTTCGTGCTTGAGGCGCTGATCCAAAATTCGTACAGCTTCTATGCGATTAAGATGGAAATACTTGGTTGTTTTGGATTTGATTTCATAAGCGGCAATGCACTGAAGGTCGGGGGTAAATCGAATCGGCTCAACCAATCGGTTGGAAATGCTTTCTGAACTTGCCGAATGGTAATTGATCAATTCAACTTGCCTTTTCTTTTTAATGGCCTCCATCAATTGAACCAAATTGTGGCCCGATCGGAAGTGATGGTCTTCAATGTCGTGGTCTTGATCAACAAATCGAACCGTAATTTTTCTTAAAACAGCTCGGGCTAAGATGCTTTTTTTAGCCGTATTTTGAAGCAGTTGCAACAAGAATTGAACTTCTTCCGGTGAAAAGTACGATTTGTCGGGATGATGAATAAAATACCTCCCAACCAGGTCTTTTCGAATGACATAACCCAATTCCCGCAGTAAATCCAAATAACGATAAACCGTTCGTTCCGTAGCTTCCAAAGATTCTGCAATCTGAGAAATGGCATTCGGTTGCTCTTGCAATAACTGAATCAATTGCAATACCCGAAAAATTTTGTTTTGGTTGTGCATAAACGTAGCTTCAACACCAAGTTCAGCATTCTATCCCAAGTCTAAAAATTTCGTGACCCTATTTGTCAAAAAAGTTATTAACAATAGTGTAAAGATGGAAGAAAATCGATATTAATTAGTTCGACTTTCTTTTTAATGCTTTGAAAATGAGATAGAAGCCTACAAGCATGAAAGGGAAGCTCAACAGCTGTCCTAAATTGAAAAATGCAGTAGCTTGTTGTCCTTCTTGATCTTCCTTCCAGAATTCCACAACGATCCGGAAACCGAAGATCAAAACCAACAAAACACCAAACATGAACCAGGGCTTCTCTTGTGCCTTCTTCTTGAAGAATAACCATGCCATGATTCCGAAACAAAGGAAGTAAAAAGTGGCTTCGTAAATTTGGGTGGGATGATGCGGAACCGAAGCAATTTCCAAAGGCAGTCGTTCGAAATAAAATCCCCAAGGTTTTTCGGTGGGCAATCCAAAAATTTCGGAATTCATCAAATTCCCTAATCGAATCAATGCGCCGGAAAGGGGAATAACGATGGCCAAACGATCGATCCACCACGCATACTGATCAATCTTGTACTTGCGAACAAAGAGCCACAAAGCCAAAATAATTCCAATCGCTCCTCCGTGAGAGGCCAAACCTCCTTGTTGAATCATCAAAATTTCAACTGGATGAGCCAAATAATAATCGGGTTCGTAAAACAAACAATGGCCCAAACGGGCCCCAACGATGGTGCCAATTCCAATGTACATCGAGAGCTTATCCAGCAACTCTACCGAGACATTTTCCTTTTTGAAGATGGGTTTTAAAATTTGATAACTCAAAACAAATCCCAACATGAACAACAAACCATACCACCGAATGGCAAATCCACCAATATTGAAAATTTCGGGATCAACGTTCCAATGAACGAATAAACTGACAAAACTCATGGGGCAAAGTTAGTGTTTTTTACGAACCTATCTTTACATTTGCCCTATGAAGTATCTTGGAATTGTTGCATTTGCTTTCTTGCTTCTCGGTTGCGGCGATAAAAATCCAAAGCCACCTATTAATCAACCTCAAAAACCGGCGTTGAATTTTGTGGTGGAACAAGATTTCGATGGCTCTGATTTCGATTACAACGGAACGAATTTTACCAACGCAGTCGGAAACGTTATGCAGTTTTCCAACTTGAAATACCTCCTCTCCAATTTCATCCTCATCAAAACCGATGGAACAGAGGTGAAGTTGGATTCTTCTTATGCTTTCGTTAATTTGAAAACCGGTCGCGATTCTTTTTCTTTTCCAAACATTCCTGCTGGAAATTATTCTGGAATGAAGTTTTTCATCGGGTTGGATTCCGTTGTTAACCACGGTGATCCCAACCGATATTCTACCACTCATCCTTTAAGTCCATCGGTGAATCAGTTGCACTGGGGATGGAGTGGAGGCTATATTTTCATCTCCATGGAAGGATTGGTTCAAGATTCCCTCGGGGTGCCTAGAGGTTTTTCCTATCACCTCGCCAACGATGAAAATTTGCGTCAAGTCATTTGTTTATCTCCCTTTTCGGTTGATTCCGTTTCTAAAAAAGTGGTGCTTCGCATGAACGTTGCAGAAATGTTCAAGAATCCACATTTGCACGATTTTCGTCGTGAACCCCTCACTACCCATAGCTCCTTCGACGGTGGTTTGTCGAACCGCTTGATGGACAATGCCAAAGATGTTTTTAGCATCAAACGAATTGAATGATGAAGAAAATTGGAATTTGGATTTTTATCTTGGTTGGTTTGGCCTCTTGCAGGGATGAAGAAGTGATTCGTGGCCCCATTCAGCCTTTTTCTTTGGAATGGCCCGCTCATTTTCCACCCCCACCGCTTCGTGCAGATAATCCGCTCACCGTACAAGGGGTGGCCCTCGGGAAAAAGTTGTTTTTTGATCCTATTCTGAGTTCCGACCTCACCCAAAGTTGCGGTTCTTGTCATCGTCAACCCGATGGATTTACCGACCGTAAAAACGCCTTCAGTAAAGGAGTTCTCGGGCAATTGGGCACTCGAAATTCCATGCCCTTGTTCAATCTTTTGTTGCACAACAACGGGTTCTTTTGGGATGGAAGGTCCGTAAAACTTCGAGAGCAAGCTTTGGTACCCATTCAAGATCACTTGGAAATGAATGAAAACCTACCCAACGTTGTTTCTAAATTGAACGATGTTCGTACCTACCGCTTGATGTTCGATGCTGCGTTTGCTAACAAGGAAATTACTCCCGAACGAATCGGCTTGGCCTTGGAACAATACATGTATTCCTTGGTTTCCGGCGATTCTAAATTTGATCGGGTGCAACGCGGTTTGGATACTTTTTCCATTTCCGAAAAGAAAGGACAAATTCTTTTCAATACCGAATTTAATCCCGCTTCCGGAATCACCGGGGCCGATTGTTTCCACTGCCACGGCGATATCAATTTTACCAACAACGAATACCTGAACAACGGCCTTGACTCGATTTTTACAGATAAAGGTCGGGCCCTTGTTACCGGACGAGCCAACGACGAAGGCAAATTCAAAGTGCCTTCCTTGCGCAACGTGGAAGTTACTGGGCCCTACATGCACGACGGCCGATTTAAAACGCTGGAAGAGGTGGTAGAACATTACAATTCAGGGATTCGGTTTAGTTCCACTTTGGACCCCAATATGCACACCATTCGTCAAGGTTTGCAGCTCACCGCCAGCGAAAAACGGGATTTGATCAACTTCATGAAAACACTTACCGATCAAACCTATTTGAACAATCCAAAGTACCGATAAAATGCAAGCGATTCGGGGGTTTCAGCCTATCTTTGCGGCATGGCTGAATATCAACCCCAATCGTTTGAAAAAAAGGTGCAGGAATGGTGGAAGAAAACCAACCTTTACCAAGTAACAGAAGACCCCAATCGACCTAAATTTTACGTCCTCGATATGTTTCCTTATCCTTCGGGAGCAGGATTGCACGTGGGACATCCACTTGGGTACATCGCTTCCGATATTTACGCCCGATACAAACGATTGAACGGGTTCAATGTTCTCCATCCCATGGGGTACGATGCGTTCGGATTGCCAGCCGAACAATACGCCATTCAAACCGGGCAACATCCCGCCATTACCACCGAAACCAACATTGCACGCTACCGCCAACAACTCGATCAACTCGGATTTTCTTTCGATTGGAATCGGGAAGTGCGCACCTGTGAACCTAATTATTACCGTTGGACGCAATGGATTTTCTTGCAAATTTTTCATGCTTATTTTGATCAGAAAGAACAAAAAGCACGTTCCATTGACCAATTGATTGCTCATTTTGAAGCTCAAGGAAGCGAAGGACATTCCGGATTTGGTACTTTGGAAGAATCGTTTTCGGCAGCCGATTGGAAAGGTTTTTCAGAAGATAAGAAAGAAGCGATTCTGCAACATTTCCGATTGACTTACCTCAGCGAAGCCGAGGTGAACTGGTGTCCGGCCTTGGGAACCGTTCTTTCGAATGAAGAGGTCATCAATGGCCGCTCAGAACGCGGAAATCATCCGGTGGAACGAAAAAAAATGCAACAATGGAGCATGCGCATTTCTGCTTACGCTCCACGTTTGTTGGAGAGTTTGGAGGAAATTGAATGGAGCGATTCCATCAAAGAAATGCAACGTTATTGGATCGGAAAATCGGAAGGAGCTTCGGTTCGTTTTCAAGTGAAAGATTCCAATCATCAAATAGAAGTATTTACCACCCGCCCTGATACCATTTTCGGGGTGAGTTTTGTGGTTCTTGCCCCCGAACACGAATGGGCGTTGGAACTCACTACTCCCGAACAGAAAGATGCAGTAGAATCCTACATCGCAGCTTCAGCCGCCAAAAGCGAAATCGATCGAATGGCCGAAACCAAATCCGTTTCGGGTGTGTTCACCGGAAGAACGGTACTTCATCCGTTTACCGGCCAAGAGGTTCCTATTTGGTTGGCCGATTACGTGTTGGCCGGTTATGGAACGGGTGCGGTCATGGGTGTTCCCGGTGGCGATGAGCGCGATTTTCGATTTGCCCAACATTTTCAACTTCCCATCATCGCAACCTGCGAAGGGACCGATATTGAAGTTGCCGCTAATCCAAGCAAAGAAGCCAAAATCATCAATTCCGATTTCCTCAATGGATTAACCGGATACGAAGGTATCAAAAAAGCCATCGAGGCGATTGAGGCCAAAGGCATGGGAAAAGGAAAAACCAATTACCGCTTGCGCGACGCCATTTTCTCCCGCCAACGTTATTGGGGAGAGCCGATTCCAATTCGATTTGAAAATGGAGTTCCTCATCCGCTTGAAGCTTCCGAACTGCCACTTATTCTTCCCGAAATCGACGCGTTTCTTCCAACGGAAGATGGGCAACCGCCGTTGGCCCGTGCCGAAAATTGGAACTTCGACGCGAACACTATGCCCGGATGGGCTGGATCTTCCTGGTATTTCCTTCGTTACATGGATCCAAATAACGCCGAGGCGTTGGTAGATCCAGAAAAACTGAACTACTGGGGTCAGGTAGACTTGTATTTAGGAGGTTCGGAGCATGCGACCGGACACTTGTTGTATTCTCGTTTTTGGACGAAGTTTCTTCATGACATGGGCATCGTTCCTTTTGACGAGCCGTTCAAAAAGTTGATCAATCAAGGAATGATTCAAGGCGTGAGTCAGTTGGTTTACCGAATTCCAGGAGAGCTTACGTTTGTAAGTTCCGAGCTGAAAGACGAGTACAATGCTGATCCCATGCACGTTGAAATTGCCTTAACCGACAACCAAATCCTTGATGTTGAAGGATTCAAACAGTGGCGTCCGGATTTGGCTTCAGCCAAGTTTATTCCCGAAAACGGACCTATTCGCACAGATTCTGTGGTGGAGAAAATGTCGAAGAGCAAGTTCAACGTGGTGAATCCCGATGATATTGTGGCCCAATACGGAGCCGATACGCTTCGCTTGTACGAGATGTTTTTGGGCCCCATCGAAATGTCGAAACCTTGGGACACCAAAGGGATTGAAGGGGTTTCCCGTTTCTTGAAGAAGTATTGGAGGTTGTTCCACGGAAATGAAGGCGTTTTCTCGGTTACCGATGAAACCCCAACCGAAGCCGAATTGAAAACGCTTCATAAAACCATCAAAAAAATTACCGAAGATATCGAGCGATTCAGTTACAACACCAGCGTGGCGGCTTTCATGATTGCCACCAATGAATTGGGCGATAAACAATGCCGTAAACGTTCTGTATTGGAACCTTTAACCATTTTATTGGCCCCCTTTGCGCCTCACATCGCGGAGCGATTGTGGCATTTGTTGGGGCATCCCGAGAGCGTACATCAGCAATCTTGGCCACAATTTGAATCCAAATTTTTGGAAGAAAGTAACGTTCTGTATCCGATTATGATCAACGGGAAAAAACGAGCAGAACTTTTAGTTGGAAAAAATGTTTCCAAAGAAGAAGCGCGCGATTTGGCTTTGGCCTTGCCAGAAGTTCAAAAATGGACGGAAGGAAATGCTCCCAAAAATGTGATCGTTGTTCCTGGAAAAATCATCAATATTGTACTCTAATGGGCACACCTGTAAAACCATACCCCACCCAAGACGGAACCAAAAAACAACAGGTTTCCGACATGTTCGACCACATTTCGCCAAAGTACGATTTGTTGAATCGACTTCTTTCCTTTGGAATTGATATTTCTTGGAGAAAGAAAGCCATTCGGGAAGTGATGAAAGGTCAACCTTCAATCATTTTGGATATGGCTACCGGCACGGCCGATTTGGCCATTGCAGCCGGAAAAGAAAATCGTGCGAAAGAAATTGTTGGAATCGATTTGAGCGAAGGCATGCTGCAATTTGGGCGAGTAAAAGTTCAGAAAGAAGGGCTTTCCACCATCATTCGTTTGGAGCAAGGCGATAGTGAGAACATTCATTATCCGAATGAAACGTTTGATGTAGCCATGGTGGCTTTTGGGGTTCGCAACTTCGAAAATTTAGAAAAAGGATTGAGCGAGTTGTTGCGCGTATTGAAGCCAGGCGGGAAATTGGTCGTTCTCGAATTTAGCAAACCCACGGTTTTTCCCGTAAAGCAATTGTTTGGTTTCTATTCTCGTTTTATTCTTCCAACGGTGGGGAAACTCATCTCCAAAGATGAATCCGCTTACGCCTATTTGCCCGAAAGCGTACAAGCCTTCCCCGAAGGTCCAAACTTCCTCAACATCATGAACAAGGTTGGATTTCGTGAAAATCAACAAAATCGACTTACCTTTGGAATAAGTACCCTTTACATCGGTCAAAAATGAAAAAAATAATCCTTTTCACTCTTTTTATCTTCGGCAGTATTGCCGTTTTTTCCCAGTCCAATGCCCAACAAAACAATCCGAAATACGACGATGGGTTGTTGCATTGGGGATTTCATTTCGGTTTCAATACATCGGTATTGCAACCTACCTTCAGTGCAGGATTTGCCAAGAACGATTCTTTATTATCGATCGAACCCGATCATCGTCCCGGATTTCAGTTTGGGGTGGTATCCGAAGTTCGTTTGAATGATGCATTCACGGCTCGCTTTATTCCTTCGTTGAATTTCATCAACCGTGGCATGTTTTACAACTTTGCTAACCCGTCTATGAATGCCAATAAACAGTTGGAAACCATTGATCTATCCTTTCCTATATCCTTGAAATACCGCGGCAATCGCGTTGGGAATTACCGTTTGTACACAATTGCGGGCGGCAGCTTCAACATCGATATGTCGAGCGAGGAGCGAGTTCGTGACGAGATTGATCGTTTGAAAATTACCCGACAGAACATTGGCATCGAATACGGCTTAGGTTTCGACTTTTACTTTCCCTATTTTAAGTTATCTCCCGAAATTAAAGTTCAACAATTGATGGGGAATATTTTGGTTCCAGAGAACAACGTTTATAGCTCTTCATTGAGTAAATTAGGTGCAAGAACCATTTTTCTAACGTTTATTTTCCAATAATCATGATTGCGTTCATTACCGGTGCTTCCTCTGGAATTGGCAGGGCTTCTGCATTGAAGATGGCCGCTCTTGGATACGATTGCATTGTATGCGGACGTCGTGAGGAGCGGCTCATCTCCCTTCAACATCAAATTGAAAACCTAGGCCGAAAAGCAAAAGTTTTAGTCTTTGATGTGGCATCGGAAAGCCAAGTTCAAGAAGCTTGGAATTCCCTCCCCTCAGATTGGCAAAACGTGGATGTACTCGTCAATAATGCCGGTGGTGCACACGGATTGGAGCCCATCCATCAAGGATCAACCACTGATTGGGTGGCCATGATCGATTCGAATTTAAAAGGATTGCTGTTGGTATCTAAACCTATCATGGAAGTCATGGTGAGTCGAAACCAAGGACACATCATCAACATCACGTCCATCGCTGGAAAAGAAGTTTATCCGAATGGAAATGTGTATTGCGGTGTGAAACACGCTGCCGATGCCATTACGCGCGGAATGCGGGCCGATTTGTATCCCCATGGCATCAAAGTGAGTTCCATTGCTCCCGGTTTGGTAGAGACGGAATTCAGTTTGGTAAGATTTAAAGGGGATGAAGAACGCGCTCAGAAAGTGTACGAAGGATTTCAACCCCTCACGGCCGAGGATATCGCCGATACGTTGGGATACGTGGTGAGCGCACCCGAACACGTGGTGATTGCCGACGTGGTGATTTTCCCCAAAGCTCAAGGAAGCAGTCAGTTGGTAAAACGACAAGCATGATTCACCCGGTCTGTTCCGATAAAACCATCGCCTTTTACACGTTGGGTTGCAAACTCAATTTCTCTGAGACCAGTGGAATTGCGCGAACCTTCATCGAAAAAGGCTACCAAAAAGTTGAATTTGAACAAGGGGCCGATGTGGTGGTCATCAATACGTGTTCCGTTACCGACCAAGCCGATAAAAAATGCAGAAACATTGTTAGACAGGCCAAGCGCCTTTCTCCCAACGCTTTTGTGGCCGTGATTGGCTGTTACGCCCAACTCAAGCCGGAAGAAATTTCGAAAATTGAGGGCGTAAATTTGGTTTTAGGGGCGGGGGAGAAGTTCAATTTGTACCAACACGTAGAATCCTTGAGTTCGAATCCCGAACAAGGAAAAATTCTCGATTCCAAGATTGAAACAGTGAAAGAATTTGTTCCTTCGTATTCGTGGGGCGATCGCACCCGAACGTTTTTGAAGGTTCAAGACGGGTGCAACTACCATTGCGCCTTTTGTACCATTCCCCTTGCGCGCGGAAACAGTCGAAGTTCAAGCATTGAAAGCGTACTGCAACAAGCGCGCGAAATCGCCGAAAAAGGAGTCAAGGAAATTGTGCTTACAGGCGTTAATATTGGCGATTTTGGATTAAATGGGGAAGTGGGCGAGCGCAATCGGGAGCACGGTACTTTTTTCGATTTGGTAAAAGCGCTCGATCAGGTCGAAGGAATTGATCGATTCCGAATTTCCAGCATCGAACCCAATTTGTTGAAAGAAGAAATCATCGATTGGTTGGCCTCATCAAAAAAGTTTGTCCCACATTTTCACCTTCCCTTGCAAAGCGGAAGTGATGTTATTTTAAAGAAGATGCACCGTCGTTACAAAACGGCGCTGTACCGCTCCCGCATCGAACAGATCAAAGAAAAAATGCCCGATGCGTGCATTGGCGTTGATGTGATTACCGGATTCCCGGGTGAAACGGAAGCGGAATTTCGAGCTACTTTCGATTTTCTACATAGCTTGCCCATCAGCTACATTCATGCCTTTACGTTCTCGGAAAGGGCCAATACCGAAGCTACGAATTTGCCGGAATCGGTGCCTTATCCCATTCGGGAAGAGCGAACCCGGCAATTGCAATCGCTCAGCGAAAAAAAGAAACGCGCCTTTTACGAAAGTCAAAAAGGAAGCAGAAAAACCATTTTGGTTGAACACGAAGTGAAAAACGGGTTCCGTTTCGGTTTTACAGAAAATTACATCAAAGTGCAAGTGCCTGATGAAAAGTCGGTTGCTAATTCGTTAATGTTGGTCAATTTGGACAATTTGCTTCCAGAAACCCTTTACGCGTTTAACGGGAATTGATTCTTTTTGAATATCTTTGCGCAAAATTTAACTCAAATGCAGAATTCCTATAATCAACAGCTGCATAGCTGGATCAATGAAGAAAAGGTTGCCAACGAAATTTCTTTTTTGGTGAATCAACTTTCCTTGGAAAAATCGGTTGAGGTGATCATGTTGCGCAAGCAATTGATGAACCGTGCTTCAACCGACATCATCAATCGCCATCAAGAGGCGGCAAAAGTGATGGGAGAAGTGTTCAACATGGACGATTCTTTGGTGCTTGTGAAGGAAATGATGAATGCCGATCTTTCTCCAGCTCGAATTGATTTAGGTCGTTTATTGGCCGAATGGAATGCAGAAAAGGGAAATTTTTCTTCCGTAAAATCGTTCATTGGCTCAAAATTAGCTGGATGCATTGAAGCCGATAACAACAAGATGACTCCAAAGGATGTGGTGTTGTACGGATTCGGTCGCATTGGCCGTTTGATGGCTCGTGAACTGATTTATCAGGCTGGAAACGGAACGCAGCTTCGTTTACGCGCCATCGTTACCCGTGGAAATTCAGAGAATGAAATTTCAAAGCGCGCAGAATTGCTCCGCACCGATTCCATTCACGGGAAATTCCAAGGGACCATCGTTGAAGATTATGCCAATCATTGTCTGATCGTAAACGGTCACCGCATTGAAATGATTGATGCTCGGAACCCAATGGATATTGATTATACCCAATACGGCATTGAAAATGCTTTGTTGGTGGATAATACCGGTGTTTGGCGCGATGCTGAAGGATTAGGCCAACACTTGAAAGCCAAAGGAATTGACAAAGTGTTGTTAACGGCTCCAGGAAAAGGAGATATTCCCAATGTGGTTTATGGTGTGAATCACGAAACCATCGATCTAAACGATAAAATTTTCTCTGCAGCTTCTTGTACTACCAACGCCATTGTTCCTGTTTTGAAAGTGGTTAACGATGTTTTTGGTTTGGAAGTAGGGCACGTGGAAACCATTCACTCTTACACCAACGATCAGAATTTGATCGATAACTACCACAAAAGCAATCGTCGTGGCCGTGCCGCTACTTTGAATATGGTTATTACCGAAACCGGTGCCGGTTCTGCAGTGGCGAAAGCACTTCCCGAATTGAAAGGAAAAATTACCGGTAACTCCATCCGTGTTCCAACACCAGATGGTTCTTTGGCCGTTTTGAGCTTAACCTTGAATACCGATGTTACCAAAGAATCGCTCAATGAAGCGCTTCGAAAAGCCAGTTTGAAAGGCGGTTTGGTAGAGCAAATTGAATTCAGCTTGAACAACGAATTGGTTTCTTCTGATATCATTGGAAATGTACACGCATCCATCGTTGATGGTCCAGCTACCATTGTTCAACCCAACGGAAAAGGAGCTATCGTTTACGTTTGGTACGATAACGAATACGGTTATACCCGTCAAGTCATGCGTTTGGCAAAATACTTGGGCGATGTTATCCGCTTTACGTACTATTGATCCATCAACGTATCCAATAAAAAAGCCCCGAGAACATTCGGGGCTTTTTTATTGGGGGGAATCATCATAAATTTCCTTTAACGGAAAGCGTTCCTCTTACTTTGGTAAAGGTGTATTTGGTAAAATCGCGGTTGGATTCCAAACCATCTGCCATGATGATTTGGTTGGATCTGCGAACCGTTACCGCACCGTTAGTGGCCAGTCGATCTTTGCTTTCATCGAGAATGAGGTGGTCGGTAAGAAGCGTATCACCATCCGAATTAATCACTTGAACATCGCCCTTTACATTCATGAGCCCAGTTTTTGAATCCAGGGTTGCATATTTTCCCGTTAGGGTAGAGGTTTTATTTCCGTTTGAATCGAAAAAATGAGCGGTTACACCTTTGGGAAGGGTGGTTTTGTAATCGGTTTGATCCCACTTTCGAATCATTTCTGGGGCAATAACCTCTACGCGAACCACACCCGAGTCGGAATAATTCACCACCACATTTTTTGCTTTTTCGGCTAGCCAATCGACCTTATTGGTGAAGGGCGTTAACTCGTCTGGGGAGTTTTTACAGCCCAGTATGAACAATAAAAAAGCGGAATAAATTCCGCTTTGGTAGGTTTTTAAAAACATGAATTACTTCACGTTGATCAGTTCAACATCGAAGATCAAGGTAGCATTGGGTGGAATTACGCCACCTGCGCCTGCTGAGCCATAACCCAAGTTGGAAGGAATAATCAGGCGCATTTTGTCGCCCACTTTCATCATTCCAATTCCTTCGTCCCAACCTTTGATCACGTAACCTTGTCCCAATGGGAAGTCGATGGGTTCGCCACGCTCGACAGAAGAGTCGAATTTCTTTCCGCATTTTCCATTTTCAGAAAGGTAACCGGTATAATGAACAGAAACGGTTTTACCAGCTTCTGCTTTCGCACCTTTTCCTGATTCTAAAACGATGTATTCTAAACCGGAAGCGGTTTTTTCAGCTTTTTTTCCATCAACATTGAATGGTGCCGCTTTGGGAGTAGCCATAAAATCGATCAATTCTACTTCAAAACAAAGGGTGGCATTCGGTGGAATGGCATCGCCAGCTCCACGTGGACCATAACCCAATTCGGAAGGAATGATCAAGGTAGCTTTATCTCCTTTACCTAAAAGGCCAATTCCTTCGTCCCATCCTGGAATAACTTGACCAACACCCAATTGAAAACTAAAGGGAGTTCCGCGATCTACGGAAGAGTCGAATTTTTTGCCTTTTTGGCCGTTTTCGTACAAATAACCGGTGTAGTGAACGGTTACTTTATCGCCAGCAGATGGTTTTTCTTTTCCATTTTGGCTCTGAAATTGAACTTTTAATCCACTTGTCGTGGTCATTTCTTTGGATTGTTCCATGGTTTTTTTGGTGTTGCCTTTTTGAGCGCATGCAACCGTGGAGAAAGCCAGAGTTGCAGCAAGAATGATGGTTTTATTCATGATGGTTTCAATGTTTTTCAAAAATAGGGTAAAACAAGGAAACGGGCTACATAAAAATTAGTTGCCTTCAATGATTTTAAATAAATCGTCGAGTTGAGGGGTAAGGATGATTTCCGTTCTGCGGTTGAGTTTGCGCGCGGCCTCTGTTTCTGCTGGATCAATGGGCGAGAATTGGCCGCGACCGCTTGCGGTGATGCGATTCGGATCGATGGTTGTGCCTTCGGTTAAAATTCGAGTAATGGTGGTGGCACGCAGAACCGATAAATCCCAGTTGTCTTTCACTTGTCCCGTTCCGGTATAAGGCACGTTGTCGGTATGTCCTTCGACCGCGATATTAATGTCTTGATTTGCTTCCAAAACTTTAGCCAATTTGGCAATGGCTTCTCTTCCTTTGGGATCAATTTCTCGGGAGCCGGATTTGAACAAGAGTTGTTCGCTCAACGAAACGTACACTTTTCCGTTTTTCTGAATCACTTCCAATCCGCTTCCTTTGAATCCGGTTAATGCTGCTGCAACTTTCTTTTGAAGCGAATTAACAATGGAATCTTTTCGGTCGAGGATGACCTGCAATTCTTGCACTTTAGCTTCTCGCTCCTCCAATTTCTTTCGTGTATCTTCGTTTTGGGCGGCCAAGACGTTCAAGTTTTTTTCTTTGGCAGAAAGTTCTTGTCGTAGCTTTTCCAATTCCGCCTTTTGTTGTGCTAATTCTTGCTTCTGCTCATCTATGCGGGCTTGCAATCGTTGGTTTTCGTTCAAGTTGGCATTGAGAATGCGGTCGTTGGTTTTCGACAACTCCTCCATCCGTTTCTTGTTTTGCTCATCGAGCATCATGTACTGTCGAAGGGAGGTCCCAAGATTGGTCGTGTCTTTCAGCAAGATTTCACGCTCCTTTTTTAGCTTGGATTGTTCTTCATTCATTGCCGATTGTTCTCCTTGCAGTTTTTTCTTTTCGGTATTGCAGTTTTCCAAATTGGTTTCTGCTCTTTTCCGTTTAGAAACTTCATCTTCAAATTTCCGTTGAGGAACACAGGAAGCCGCGCCAATCAAGGCAGCAACAATAAGAAATTTGTTCATTTGCAAGGATTTAATCCCGCTAAATTAAAATTCGAATGGAGTATATGGGTATTTAACATCCCAGCTTTTATGCACAGCGTCCACAATTGTAGACCTTAGGCCATTGAGGTTGACTTTATCCACAGCTGAAACGAAAATGACATCGCCACCTTTACTCATCCAAGTTTTTTTCAAAGATTGAAGGGTGGGTCGTTCTTCTGAAAAGTTTACGACATCGTAATCGGGTACTTCTTCATCGCCTAGGTCGTAAACCCGATCAATTTTGTTGAAGACCAAGATTTCTTTCTTGTCCGTGGCTTTGATGGATTGAAGGGTTTCTCGAACCACCGTGATGTGTTCTTCGAAATTTGGATGGCTTAAATCCACAACGTGCAAAAGGATATCGGCTTCCCGCACTTCGTCCAAGGTACTTTTAAAGCTTTCGACCAAATGGTGCGGGAGTTTGCGAATGAATCCTACCGTATCGGAAAGCAAAAAGGGCACGCGGTCAATCACCACCTTTCGAACGGTGGTGTCGAGCGTAGCGAATAATTTATTTTCCGCAAACACTTCCGACTTTGCCAAAAGGTTCATCAAGGTACTTTTTCCCACGTTCGTGTATCCCACCAAAGCTACCCGAATTTGTTTGTTTCGGGTTTTTCGTTGGGTTTCCATCTGTTTATCAATTTCTTTCAGCTTTTCCTTCAGCAAAGAAATTCGATTTCGAATGGCCCTTCGGTCGGTTTCAATTTCCTTTTCTCCAGGTCCTTTCATCCCAATTCCTCCTTTTTGTTTGGAAAGGTGAGTCCACATTCGGGTAAGTCGTGGAAGAAGGTATTGATTTTGTGCTAGTTCTACTTGTGTTCGGCTTTGAGCTGTTTGAGCTCGTCGAGCGAAAATATCCAGAATCAGGTGAGATCGATCGAGAATTTTGATTTCGCGTTGAAAGGCCGCTTCAATATTTCTCAATTGGGTAGGCGAAAGCTCATCGTCGAAAATAACGATGTCGATTTTCTCCTCATTGGCAAAATCAACAATTTCTTGAAGTTTTCCCGGACCGATGAAGGTTCTCGGGTCGGTATGGTCCAATTTTTGGGTGAAACGGCGAACGTTTTTGGCGCCAGCGGTTGACGCTAAAAATTCCAATTCGTCCAAATATTCTGTGGCTTGTTCTACCGATTGTTGGCGGGTGATGGCCGCCACAAGAATGCAGGTTTCTTGTTCCTTGGCGGTGTTGTATGGTTTTGAATTTAACACTTAGAGTCCTAATTCCTTTCTTTGAGCATCGTCGATGAGGGAAGGAGCGTCGATCATCATATCGCGACCTGAGTTGTTTTTTGGGAAAGCGATATAATCACGAATGGAATCGGTGCCTCCAAACATCGCACACAAACGGTCGAAGCCCAAGGCAATTCCGCCGTGGGGAGGTGCGCCGTATTGGAAGGCTCCCAATAAAAATCCAAACTGGGCTTGAGCTTGTTCGGGGGTGAATCCTAAAAGGCCAAACATTTTTGATTGAAGGGCAGTGTCGTGAATACGAATGGAACCTCCACCAATTTCTACGCCGTTGATGACCAAGTCGTACGCATTGGCGCGCACTTTTCCTGGATCGGTTTCAATGAGTTCAAGGTCTTCCGCTTTGGGAGACGTGAACGGGTGGTGGATGGCGTGGTAGCGTCCAGATTCTTCGTCCCATTCCAAAAGTGGAAAATCGATCACCCACAAAGGTTGGTATTGGTTCGGATTTCTCAGGCCGAGGCGATTCCCCATTTCAAGGCGAAGTTCGCTCATGGCTTTTCGAACGGGCGATGCGTTTCCGCTTAACAGCAGCAACAGGTCGCCCGGTTTGGCACCCGTGGCTTCAGCCCAGGTTTTCAAAACCTCTTCCGAGTAAAATTTATCGACCGATGATTTGAGGGTTCCATCTTCGTTGAATCGCACATAAACCAAGCCTTTCATGCCGATTTGTGGACGCTTCACCCATTCGGTAAGTTCGTCGATTTGTTTGCGGGTGTAGGAATTGGCGCCGGTTGCGCAGATGGCCACCACGCTTTCGGCTTCTTCAAAAATGTGGAATCCGTGGCCTTTTACCAAGGAATCTACATCGTGAATGCGAAGGTCAAAACGGGTATCGGGTTTGTCGTTTCCGTAGAATTTCCAGGCATCGGCAAAGGTCATTCGAGGGAAGGATTCTAGGGTAACTCCTTTCACATCGTGGAAGAGGCGGCGAGTTAATCCTTCGAACGTGTTGAGGATGTCTTCTTGATGAACGAAGGCCATTTCGCAATCGAGCTGGGTAAATTCGGGCTGTCGATCGGCGCGAAGGTCTTCATCGCGGAAGCAACGAACAATTTGGAAATATTTGTCGTAGCCGCCCACCATCAAGATTTGCTTGAAGGTTTGGGGCGACTGGGGAAGGGCATAGAATTGTTTTTCGTGCATGCGCGATGGTACAACGAAATCGCGGGCTCCTTCCGGCGTTGATTTGATGAGGTAGGGTGTTTCGATTTCGAGGAACTCCATTTCGTCCATGAATCGACGGGTGGTTTGCAGGAGTTGGTGGCGAAGTAAAAGGTTGTTTTTTAGCGGATTGCGTCGAAGATCGAGGTAGCGGTATTTCATGCGCAGCTCTTCGCCACCATCGGTTTCGTCTTCAATGGTGAAGGGTGGAATTTCGGAAGCGTTGAGGATGTTGAGTTGGGAGAGGAGGATTTCGATTTCTCCAGTGGGCATTTTGGGGTTTTTCGCTTCCCGTTCGATCACGGTTCCGGTGACTTGAATCACGAATTCACGTCCGAGTGTTCTTGCTGCGGATTTGAGTTCTTCGGAAGCGTTTTCGTTAAGGATGATTTGGGTAATTCCGTAACGATCGCGCAAGTCGATCCACATCATGGCGCCTTTGTCGCGCACGCGTTGCACCCATCCGGCGAGGGTTACGGTTTGGTTGTTGTGGGAGAGTCGGAGTTCGCCGCAGGTATGGGTTCGAAACATGGGTGATTTTTTTTGCGAAATTACGAAAAGAAAGGGATGGTTGGGGTGAAAGGGGGGGGTAGAATTTTGCAGATGGTTGGGGCGTTCGCTTTTGAGATTCAGCGGGGTCTCGGTAAATCCCTATGGATATCGGGATAGGGTTCCCCTAATAAGGTTGAAGGGTTGTTCCTTTCAAACTTGGCAATGAATTTAGCAAGGAAAACCAAAGGAAAACCAATTTTTCCCCCAACTTATTTTGATTCGCACCTTCAAAATTCCTCAAGTTCATAGTTTGTACTTCTTCCTCCTTTGGATTCCTGACGCAGAATTCCCTTTTCCAACAAATCCTTGATGTCGCGCAGCGCCGAGTCGGTGGAGCATTTGGTCATTTTTGCCCACTTGGAAGATTTTAATTTGCCTTCAAATCCGTCAAAAAGTTTGTTTAACATCATCCTTTGACGTTCATTGAACGCAGTTTGTTCGTGAATTCTCCAAAAATCCGATTTCCTCAATAAATTTTGTAAGGCGTCTTGGGTAACCAACAAGGCATTTTTTAAACATTCCAAAAACCAAAGCATCCATTCCGTGATATCGCCCTGGCTGTGCTGAACCTTTTGTAAAACATCGTAATATTTTTTGCGTTCAACCAAAATTTGGCTCGACATGCTGTAATAGCGTTCCGAAGTTTTGTCGGCTCGGGCCAACCAAAAATCTGAAATAGCTCGAGCAATTCTTCCATTCCCGTCGTCGAAAGGATGAATCATGATGAACCAAAAGTGTGCAATGGCTGATTTTAAAACAGGATCCAATGGTTGTTCTTCATTCATCCAATTTAAAAAAAGCTCCATTTCCATTTCTACCCGACTGCCCGGAATTGCTTCGAAATGAACTTTTTCTTTTCCCATGGCACCCGACACAATTTGCATCTCACCGGCTCTGTAACAACCCACCTCAATTTTAAGCATACCGCTGTAACCGTTTGGGAAAAGAGCTGCATGCCAAGCCAATAAACGTTTTTTCGTCAGTGGAATGGAATAATTTTGGGTGGCATCCAGCATCATTTCCACAACACCTTCCACATGGCGAGGAATGTTTACCAATCCTGCAACGGGAATTCCAAGCCTTCTACCAATGGAAGAACGAACCTGTTCGTAATCCAGTTTCTCCCCTTCAATTTCCGATGATCGAACAACATCCAGCGTTAGGTTCGAAAGATTTGCCTCTTCCTTTTTTGAAAAACCAAGCGAACTCATTTGCCCCAACACCAAACCCTGTAAATGTCGGACTTCACCAAAAATGGCGTTTATTTCGTCTTCATTCCATGAAAAACGAGGCCATGCCTTTGAACTGTAAATGTATTTCGCCACGTAGAGTTTACTTGATGCGGTAAATATATCAATTAAACTCCGCAAATTTGCGGTGAATAAGATTTTTATTCACCGCATAAAAAGTCATTCTATCGCCCAGATCAAAAGGCCGTCATCTCTTCCAACAAAAAAGCCCCCCGAATTTCTTCGGGAGGCTTTTTTGTTATGATGCTTTGGGAATTATCCCAAATAACTCTTCAACATTTTGCTGCGGCTGGTGTGGCGCAAGCGCTTCAGCGCTTTGTCCTTGATCTGACGAACGCGCTCGCGGGTAAGATCGAAACGCTCGCCGATGTCTTCCAAACTCAAGCCGTGGTCTACGCCGATGCCGAAATACAATTTCACCACCTCGCGCTGACGGTCGGTTAACGTGGCCAAAGAGCGCTCAATTTCGTTGGCGAGCGACTCGTGCATCAAGCCTTCGTCGGCAATCTCGGCGTCTTCATTCACCAAAACATCCAACAACGTATTCTCTTCTCCCTGAACGAAAGGTGCATGCATGGAAACATGGCGTCCGCTGATGTTCAAAGTGTTTTCTACTTCGTCCGAAGAAATGTCCAACAACGCAGCCAATTCTTCTACCGATGGATCGCGCTCGAATTCTTGTTCCAATTGCGAAAACGCTTTCGAAATTTTATTCAACGAACCTACGCGGTTCAACGGCAAACGAACAATACGGCTGTGCTCGGCCAAGGCCTGCAAAATCGACTGACGAATCCACCAAACGGCATAAGAAATGAACTTAAATCCACGGGTTTCGTCGAAACGTTTGGCGGCCTTGATCAATCCTAAGTTTCCTTCGTTGATCAAATCACTCAGCGTTAAACCTTGATTTTGGTATTGTTTCGCCACCGAAACCACAAATCGGAGATTGGCTTTCGTCAATCGCTCCAATGCGGCTTGGTCTCCTTCCCGAATGCGTCGCGCCAATTCTTCCTCCTGTTCAGGAGTAATCAAATCAACTTTACCAATTTCTTGAAGGTATTTTTCCAAGGATTGGCTTTCGCGATTGGTAATGGATTTCGTGATTTTTAACTGCCTCATAATCTATTTTGATGTTCAGGGAAAACCATAGGCATCCCAATTAAGTTGCAAAAATAAGAAAAACCTTCCTTTTTATTCGCTTTTTTTTAAGGCTTCTTTGCCTTTTCTTTAAAACCCTTTTCACTTCCTTTCGTTTTATCCTTATGCAGAAAGATGTAGCATCTGAAAATAAAGAAAATCAATCCCTTTATTACCACGGTGAAGCCAAGTTTTCACCCATTCCCATGACCGTTTCCTCCCCCGTGATCAAAGCCACCGATAAGGGGAAAATACGCGCCAATGCCGTTCAAAGCATGATGGAGCACGCCCAACAACAGATGGATCTCCTGCGAAAACAGGCGCAACTGATCATGGACCAGGTTGCCGAAATCGAGCAGCGCATGAAATTATCCGAAGAAATTTACGCAGCCGATCTCTCCTTCGAACCCGTTGTTGGACAAACCTACCACCTCTACGAACGCGAAAATGGGAAGAAATTCGTCTCCATTGTGGGCCCCACCGAATGGGGAAGATCCAAAACCGATTTGGCCCACCTCGCCACCGTTCTTCTTCTTGCCGATAAATCTTGGAGCTTCGTGAAAAATTCAGAGAAATGAAGTAACTTCGTTTCCTATTTTCAACCCATGAATCATCGGAATTTAGTCATCATCCCCACGTACAAAGAGCGGGAAAACATCGAGAAAATCTTGCGAAAAGTCTTCTCCTTGTCTCTCCCTTTCCACGTTTTGGTGGTCGACGATAACTCTCCCGACGGAACCCAAGACATTGTTCGCTCCCTTCAATTGGAGTTTCCCGAACAACTTCACCTGTACCCCCGCGCCGGAAAATTAGGTTTGGGAACTGCCTATTTGGAAGGATTCGCCTGGGCTTTAAAGCATAACTACGATTATGTTTTCGAGATGGATGCCGATTTTTCGCACAATCCCGATGACCTTCTTCGTTTGTACCATGCCTGTGCTGTGGAGGGAAATGATTTGGCTATCGGCTCTCGGTACGTTACCGGAGTGAACGTGGTGAACTGGCCGATGAGTCGAGTGATGCTCAGTTTCTTCGCATCGAAGTACGTGAAGTTCATGACTGGCATGCCGGTGAACGACGCAACGGCTGGGTTCATGTGCTATTCATCAACCTTGCTTAAAAGCATTCAATTCAACAAAGTGAAGTTTGTGGGGTATGCTTTTCAAATTGAAATGAAATTCACCGCTTGGGTAAAGAAATTTAAAATGGTGGAAGTCCCCATCATCTTTACCGACCGCACTGAAGGTCAAAGCAAGATGAGCAAAGGAATCATTCGCGAAGCCGCTTTCGGCGTGATTTCGCTCAAGCTCCGTTCTATTTTCGGAAAATTTTAAATCATGCGTACGCTTATTACCAACATTGGATTTTTGGCTCAGGTCGAAGAGTCAGATATTCCTTGCAGAAAAGGATCAGAAATGAAGCATTTGCCAGTTTTGGAAAATGCTTTTTTGTTGATTGAAGATGGAAAATACTCCGATTACGGTCCCATGGATCAAGCTCCAGAACGGGCTGATGCTTTCATCGATGCCGATGGGGGCGCAGTGCTTCCCGGCTGGACCGATTCCCACACCCATTTGGTGTACGCCGGCAGCCGCGAATTGGAGTACCGCGATAAAATTTTGGGATTAACCTACGAACAAATTGCTGCCAACGGAGGCGGGATTTTAAACTCGGCGAAACGATTGCAGCAAACTTCGGAAGCGGAATTGCTGGATCAAGCGTGGGCGAGATTGCAAGAAATTCGCAGTTTCGGAACATGCGCCGTGGAAATTAAATCGGGATACGGGCTCACCGTAGCCGATGAATTGAAAATGTTGCGGGTAGCCCGTACCCTGAAAGAGCAGGGCGATCTCACCGTAAAAACAACCTTGTTGGGCGCTCACGCCCTGCCCGTGGAGTTCAAACAAAATCGTTCCGCTTACATCGATTCGGTGGTGAACGACATGATTCCCCAAGCGGCAGGGGAGGGGTTGGCCGATTATTGCGATGTTTTCTGCGACCGTGGATTTTTCACGGTTGAAGAAACCGATCGAATTTTGGAAGCCGGATTGAAGTACGGCTTGAAACCGAAGATTCACGCCAACGAGCTGGATTACAGCGGAGGAATTCAGGTAGGCGTGAAACATGGCGCCATTTCGGTGGATCACTTGGAATTTACGGGGGAGGAAGAAATGGACGTGCTGTTGCACTCGAATACCATGTCCACCCTTTTGCCGTCAACGGCATTTTTCCTTGGCTTGCATTACCCACCCGCCCGAAAAATGATGGATGCCGGATTACCGGTTTCCCTGGCTACCGATTACAATCCGGGCAGTTCTCCAAGTGGCAACTTCCCATTTATCTTGTCGTTGGCCTGCATTCAAATGCGCATGTTGCCTGAAGAGGCCATCAATGCAGCGACCATCAATGCGGCTTATGCCTTGGAATTGCAAAACCAATTGGGAAAGATTAAAAAAGGATTGCCCGCTAATTGCATGGTAACCCAAAAAATACCATCGTTGAGTTATCTTCCATACTCCTTTGGGAGTAATTTGATCAAAAGGGTCATTACCCATAAAATTTAAAGAAAAAATAGTTTGTTTTGCCTACTTTATTTCTCAATTTTGTAGGCATGAAAAAAGTTCTCTTTGCTTTATCCTTCATTTTTGCATTCAAAGTAGGGTTGTTTTCTCAAACCATCCGAATTAAAATCTCCCAACCTACCCAGAACACCATTCAATTGTTCGATCATTTTGGAGAGAGAACTCGTTTGGTAGATTCTGCCTTAATCAATACGAATGCTGAATACGTATTTTCCATCAAGTCCAATTGGAAGCCAGGGTTGTACACCTTGAAGTTGGGGAAAGATTTGAAGGCCCAATTTTATGGAGGTGAAGAAGCAGAGCTCGATCTGATCATCAGCGGTAAGGAAAGTATTCGATTGAAAACAGCATTGGTGGCTCCCATCGACAGTTTGGAAGTATTGGAAAGCCAAGAGAATCAGGTGTATTACCAGTACATGAAACGCGATAAGTTTATTTCGAATCAACTCGGTGTTTTAAATGAACTGCCCAATTACTTCCCCGAAAAAGATCCGTTTTTCGCTCCCGTTCAAAAAAGATACATCGCCCTCCAAAAAGAATACCGGTCTGAAGTCGATGCTTTGTTGATGAAGAATTCGTCAACGTTGGCTTCCCGATACATTAAAACACTTCGTTATCCATTTATGCCGTTCAATTTGCCGCTTCAAGATCGATTGAGCTACATGAAAGCCCATTGGTTTGATGAGGTAAATTTTGCTGATACGGCCTTGATTCAAACCAATTTGCTCACGAAGAAAGCATGGGGATACATTCAATTGTACCGCGATCAATCTCTCAACAAAACCCAGCAGGAACCTTTGTTTGCCGCCGCGGCCGATACCGTTATTTCAAAGTGTTTGATGAATGAAACCATGGCCATTTTCATGAGGAATCAGTTGGTGAAGTTGTTTGAAATGCTGGGAATGGAGAATGCCGTCAATCATTTGGCCGAGCGCTATGCCAGCATTGGTTCGTGTACCGACCACGAAGGCGATGCCTTGAAGAAGCGATTGGAAGGCGGTAAAAAATTGGCTGTTGGAAACGTGGCTCCCGAAATCATCGGTACAACCGTTGACGGAAAGTTCTTCGACGCCTCGACCATCAAAGCCGATAAAACATTGTTGGTTTTCTGGGCGTCATGGTGTCCGCATTGCAAACAGGAAATGCCCGAATTGAAGAAAGTTTACGAAGCTCAGAAATCGGGAACCTTTGAAGTGGTTGCGGTTTCCATCGACACCAATTCCAATGAACTGAAAACCTATCTCAAAGAAAAACAATTGCCGTGGACAACCTTGTACGACGGTAAATCCTGGTTTGGTGCATTGCCGGTTGCCTACCATTTGTATGCAACGCCGGTTTTCTACGTGCTCGATAAAAATCGAAAAATTGTAGGAAAAGGAGGAGGGTTAGAAGAGGTTCTGGAATTTTTGCATTAAAGTTTCTTGGAGCGAGCCGATTTGAATTCTTGCAAAAATTGAGTGGCGAAAACAAACTGATTGAGGATAGGGTTATCCGACAAAAGGATATCGGTTTTATTGCCTTCCCATGCTTTTTCTCCGTTGTGAGCAAATAAAATGTAATCGCCAATTTCCATCACCGAGTTCATGTCGTGGGTATTGACCACCGTTGCGATATTAAATTCTTGGGTAATTTCCTGAATCAGTGCATCAATTTTGATGGAAGTGAGGGGGTCCAAACCCGAATTGGGTTCATCGCAAAAAAGGTAAGATGGATTGAGGACGATGGCCCGAGCGATTCCGACCCGTTTTTGCATTCCTCCCGAAAGTTCGCTCGGGAATTTTCGGTTGTTACCAGAAAGTCCAACGCGCTCCAAAACCGTATTCACCCGATCCAACATTTCCGATTTGGAGCGATTGGAAAACATCTTCAACGGTAAAATGACGTTTTCCTCTACCGACATTGAGCTAAATAGCGCCGATCCTTGAAATAGCATTCCGATTTTCTCTCGGATTTCTTTTTTTGCCTCGTCTTCCAGTAGATAAAAATTTTGTCCGTTTAGAAGCACTTCACCCGATGTTGGAACGATGAGTCCAACCATGGTTTTCATCAAAACCGACTTTCCGCTTCCGGATGCGCCAATGATCATGTTCACTTTTCCGGGCATAAAAGTCGCGGAAATGCCTTTCAATACTTCTTGATCTCCAAAGGATTTTCGAATGTTTTTCAGTTCAATCATAACAACAATTGGGCAAGAATATAATCCGACAATAAAATAATCACGCAGCAATAAACCACGGCCTTGGTACTGGCTTCACCCACTTCTCGTGCGCCACCGGTAATGTTGTATCCTTGGTAACTGGCAACGGAGGCAATGAAAAAAGAATAAGTAAAGGCTTTGATCATGGAGAAATAAAACGTGAAAGGCATAAAGGTTGAGCGAGCGCCTTGGATGAATTCATCGGAGGTGAGAATTCCCGTAATATCTCCAACCAGCATCCCGCCCACCAAGCAGAGGATTTCTGCAAAAACAACCAAGAGAGGAATCATGATGAGCGCAGCACAAATTTTTGGCAGGATGAGAAAGGAGGCAGAATTAACGCCCATCACTTCCAATGCGTCGATTTGTTCGCTCACTTTCATGGTTCCGATTTCCGAGGCTATGTTGGAACCGATTTTCCCAGCCAGAACGAGCGTCATGATGGTTGGCGCCAACTCGAGAATGGAAGAATCGGAAACAATGGCGCCAATGGTGGATTTAGGAATAAACGAAGCCACCAATTGATAGGCGGTTTGAACGGTGGTTACCATTCCTGTAAAAAGCGATACAATGGCCACGATCCCAGCGGAACCAATTCCAATATCCCAACACGAACGTACAAACGACTCCCGAAAAAGGGAACCGCTCTCAGGTTTTTTGAAAACCCGTTGCAATAACATCAGGTAATTCCCGAAGTGGTAAAAAAATCGCATAAAACAAAGGTAAAGAAAGATTCTAGAATCCTCTTTCGTTATATTTGTGTAATCGTGTTAAATCCTTTCATTTCCTAACCCATGCAGAAAATTTGGCAAATCCGAATGACCGCCATCACCATGGGAGTGGGTATGATTGGATTATTAATCATCCAATTCAATTGGTTTAACAACGCCGCCGAATTGGAATTTACGAATTTCGTCAATCAAGTCAACCAATCGTTGAATCAAACTTCCCAAGATTTAGAATCTCGAGAATCCTTTCAAACCTTATTGAATGTGGCCAATTTGGAAGAAGTACAAACCCAATTTCAAAATCGACAAACGAATTTGGGAAGAAATCCCAATTCATTGGCTTCGGAATTGATTTTGAATGAAACCACCAAAAAAATGATCGAGGATTTTCCCGACTCGTTGGGTGGTGTGTCGGACAATGAATCTTTGAAAAAACTGCAAATCGTTTTGTCAGACCCCTTTTTCGTCCAATCCGAAGATTTTTCAAATCCCCTCATTCGGGAAGTGAACCGCATTCACCAACTCAGCATGGGCGAGCGCATTACTCCAAAAACCATCGATAGCTTGGTGGATTTGAACTTGAAGACCACCGGAATTCAACGAAATTTCGAATTCTCCATCTTGTCAGGAACCGATTCGTTGATCAAGAAAATCAATTCGGGGTACTTCAATCACGTTCATGGCGATTCCATCAATTTCATTACGCAGTTGTTCCCTAACGACATTACTTTTCCAAAATATTACCTAACGGTTCAATTCAAAAATCAGAATTCGTATTTCATTCAATCGATCTCTAGTTTAATCATTTCTTTCTTTTTTACCTTTTCACTGATTCTGTTGGGTGCTGTTTTCAGCTTGAGGGCTGTTTTGCGTTTGCAACGATTGGCGGAAATGAAAAACGACTTCATCAACAACATGACCCACGAGCTTAAAACCCCGATCGCAACCATTGTGCTTGCCGCAGAATACCTCAAAGAATGGTCAGAAAAAAGCAACGAACCCACCCTTACTCGATTTTCTCAGGTTATTTTAGAAGAAAACAGTCGAATGCAGGACAATGTGGAAAAAATTCTGAATACCAGTTTGCTCGAGAAATCAGATTTTCAACTCAAACTTTCTCCTGTAAACATGCACGAAATCATCATGTCGCTTCAAGGGAATAACGAGCTCAAACTCCAATCCAAGAATGGGCATTTGGAATTGCATTTGAAGGCACACAGTTATTTGATTAAAGCAGATAAAACGCACATGATCAACGTGTTCAATAACTTGGTAGACAATGCCATCAAGTATTGCGAAGGGGAACCGGTGATTGAAATCACAACGGAAAACAATGCCGATGGATTGGTCATTTCCATCAAAGACAACGGAATAGGAATGTCGCCCAACCAGCAAAAAAGGGCATTCGACAAATTTTACCGCGTTTCTACCGGCGATCTGCACGACGTTAAAGGGTTCGGTTTGGGGCTCTCTTACGTGAAGTTTATCATGGAGAATCACAACGGAAACATTAAATTGCAATCAGAATTGGGAATAGGCTCAACGTTCAAATTGTTTCTACCCTTTATTCAACCCCTAAAAAAGCCGTAACCATGGAGAATATTTTGGAAGGAAAGAAAATTTTATTTGCAGAAGACGATGTCAATCTCGGTGCAATTCTTGCCGAGCGATTGAAGCAAAAGGGATTTAAAGTTATCCATTGTTCCGATGGTGAAAAGGCATTGAAGGAATTCAAGAACGATAAATTTGACTTGTTGATTTTGGACATCATGATGCCTTTGAAAGACGGTTTTTCCTTAGCGAGAGAAATTCGGGTAACCGATGAAATTACACCCATCATCTTTGTCACCGCCCGATCGCTGAAAGAGGATGTGATCAAAGGATTTCAATCGGGCGGAGATGACTACATCACCAAGCCGTTCAGCATGGAAGAGTTGCTGATGCGCATCCAAGCCGTGCTTCGGCGCACCTCTTCTCGGGTTGAAAAGGTAGAAGACAGCGCCGAAACCGATATTTTCGAGTTCTCTGAAGTGGTTTTCAACAGCGTTATTCAGTCGCTTCAAGTTCGCGATCAAACGTATAAACTTACTTCCAAAGAATCGGAATTGCTCAAAATTCTTTGCAACAACATGAATGAAGTAGTTCCCAGAGATGTAGCCCTTCGAAAAATTTGGGGAGATGATACCTATTTCAACGGTCGCTCCATGGACGTTTTCATCTCAAAATTAAGGAAGTTAATGAAAGAAGATGCCCGCATCGAAATCATGAACGTTCACGGAAAAGGATTTAAATTGGTTGTAATAGCATAATCCTATGTTTCAATTTTACAAATTCATCGCCCCTACCTGGTACCACCGATTACCACCTCAAAAATCTTTCGTTTATTTTCTCGATTACCGTAAGCTTACAGCTGAAATTCAATCGCATATCGACCTTGATTCTCAGTACAAAAGCGAGGCAGGAATGTACATGGATGCTGCTTTTCAAGCATGGAATCGGGGCGTGATGCTGAATGATCCACAATTTGAATTAAAGGAAACAGGCAACATTCCCTTGGCTGATGAGTACCGTTTCGTAAAAAAATACTTCAATCCGTTTTTCGCTTGGTACATTTTTTTCATTCAATTCCTTACCCTTCGAAATCCCATCGGCCAATTGCTGGGGATGTTTCAATCTTTGGGGGTAAAACGCTTGAATTTGTACCAAAAGAGTGTGCCCCTTCCTTCGTTCAAAGAAGGCGATTTTCCGTTGTTTCAATCCAATCCGTTGGTTACGGTCATCATTCCTACCTTAAATCGGTACACCTATTTGAAAGATGTTTTTCGCGATTTGGAAAAACAAACCCACACCCATTTCGAGGTGATTGTGGTGGACCAAACTTCTCCTTCCGATCCATCTGTTTTTGAAGGATGGAATCTCGATTTAAAAGTGATTTATCAGGAAGAAAAGGCGCTGTGGCTCGCTCGAAATACCGCTATTCAACAAAGTAAAGGCGATTGGATTTTGCTTTACGATGACGATTCTTTGGTTGATCCCGATTGGATTGAGAATCATTTGAAGTGCTTGGATCATTTCAAATGTGATATTTCTTCGGGAGTATCCATTTCAACCGTTGGTGGAAAAGTGCCGGCATCGTACGCCTACTTCAAATGGTCGGATCAAGTAGATACCGGAAACGTTTTATTGCCGAAGAAAATCTTCCGAGAAATAGGGTTGTTCGATCGGCAATTTGAAAAACAGAGAATGGGCGATGGTGAGTTTGGCTTGCGAGCTTACTTGCATGGCTATTCCAACGTTTCAAACCCGCTCGCAAAAAGGGTTCACCTGAAAGTAGGGGAGGGTGGCCTGCGACAAATGGGGAGTTGGGATGCCTTTCGTACCAAAAGTTGGAGCAGTCCGCGACCCATTCCCAGCGTGCTCTACCTCACTCGAAAATACTTCGGTACGTCAACGGCTTTGTATTTGTGCTTTCAAAAAATCCCCCTCTCGGTCATCCCTTACCAATACAAAAGCAATAAAATCATGGCACTTTTTGCCTATCCAATGGCCCTAATTCTTTCGCCAATTTTGATTTTTCAATTGGTGAAAAGTTGGAGTTTGGCTTCTCAAAAACTGAGAGAGGGCGCGAAAATTTCACACCTTCAATAACGAAAACGAAGTCCACGGATTCAAGGAATTGCCCATCGCCCAATGGCTTACCGAATTGATTTCGGATAAATGAAGGCGGCCTTCGGTGACCGCTTCTCCTTCCGGAGTTCCCCAACGAAGGGCCGCAGCTTTGGCGGTGCTCCATACTCCATCGGCTCCATTCGGATGCGTGAACCATTGCCCTTGGCGTTTCCAAAACAAAGCCGAATGGCATCCTTCAACCAATTCTTCATCTTGATTCATCAGTAAGGCCTCGTTCCAACCCCGATCAAAAACCTTTTTTTCAACCTGAGCGTAGAAAAACGAGGAATTCAATTTCATCCACTGGTATTTCCCTTTCGGAAGGCGCTCATCCAGGACCAGTCCACCACTCCAGTGGATCTCCATTTGCCTTTCCCATGGAAATACCTGAACAAGGGTTTCCACTTTTCCACGATTTCCATATTGCACCCCTTCTCCCGTCCAAAGGTGGGTTCTAACCCGAGCCGATTCGGTTGTTAGGATACTCTGAATCCAAGTTTCCCATTCGGTTTCTTGGAATGGAGATTCGATTCCCATGGCTTCACAACTTTTGGTCCATCGTTCAAAGTGCAGATCAAGCCATGGAATGCGTCCGTCATCTACCCTTAATGTGTCAAAAAAGCCGTCGCCGTACAAAAAAGATCGATTGTTGAGATGAATGTGAACGTCATCCATTTTTTTTCTTTGGCCATTATGAAGAAGGTACATCCGTGAAATCGTTTAACTTTGCAAAAAAAAGGAATTTCATGGCACTACAAAAATTAATTACCCTCGACCAATTCATTATTGAGAAAGAAAAGGATTTTCCTTACGCAAAAGGAGAACTTTCAAGTTTGTTGCGCAACATCGGTGTAGCAGCTCGAGTGGTGAATTGGGAAGTGCGCAAAGCCGGGTTAGCTGGACTTTTGGGTGCGGTAGGAACCGAAAACATTCAAGGCGAGCAGCAACAGAAATTGGATGTTTATGCCAATGAACAATTTATTTCTGCCTTATCGGCTTGCGGAGATGTTTGTGTGATTGCTTCGGAAGAAAACGATGAATGCATTCCAGTGATCAACGAGCAAAGTAAAAATGCCAAATACGTAGTTTGTATCGACCCTTTGGATGGATCCGGAAACATCGATGTGAATGCTTCAATTGGGACCATTTTCAGCATCTATCGTCGGGTTTCATTAAGTGGCCCCGGCCGATTGGAGGATTGTCTCCAGAAAGGTACCGAGCAAGTTGCGGCCGGATATGTGATTTACGGTTCCAGCACCATGCTGGTATACACCACCGGAAAAGGGGTGAACGGATTTACGTTAGATCCCGCCATCGGTGCATTTTGTTTGTCGCATCCCGACATGAAAATGCCTCAAGATGGAGCCATTTATTCCATCAACGAAGGGAATTACATCAAGTTTCCTGAAGGAGTTAAAAAGTACATCAAGTATTGCCAAGAGAGTGATCCTGAAACCAACCGCCCATTCAGTTCCCGCTACATCGGTTCCATGGTGGCCGATTTGCACCGTAATTTACTGCGTGGAGGTGTGTTCATGTATCCCGAAACAGAAAAAACGCCCAACGGAAAGCTGCGTTTGTTGTACGAATGCAATCCGTTTGCCTTCATCATCGAGCAAGCCGGCGGGAAGGCTTCTACCGGGAAGAACCGCATCATGGAAATCGTTCCTGCCGATCTTCACCAACGTACGCCCATCATCATTGGATCTACCTTGATGGTTGAAAAAATTGAACAATTTATCTCAGAATCTGAACAATAAAATGAATCGTCTCTTTACTCTTCTGGTTTTTTTATTCCCATTTTTTGCGGGATGCCAAAACCAAACCCCATCAAAAAAAGTTCAGTCTAAAAAACAACCGATGAATACCACCACAACCCCAGCGAAATTAGATACGGCTACCTTTGGTGGTGGCTGCTTTTGGTGTACCGAAGCCATGTTTGCCGAACTTAAAGGCGTAACGTCTGCCGTTTCTGGTTACTCAGGGGGTAACGTAAAAAATCCTTCGTACAAAGAAGTGTGTGCCGGTACAACCGGACATGCGGAAGTGATCCAAGTGAGTTACGATCCAACCATGATTACGTTTGCTCAATTGATGCAGGTTTTCTTCCTTACCCACGATCCTACCACCTTGAATCGGCAAGGAAACGACATTGGAACCCAATACCGTTCGGTGGTTTTTTACCGCAACGAAGAAGAGAAGCGCATTGCGCAGGAAACCATTGCCGAGGTAGCCACTTCAGGTGTTTATTCCGATCGAATTGTAACGACCTTAGAGCCCTTTGAAGTCTTTTATAAGGCTGAAGATTACCACCAAGATTACTTTAGCCAAAATTCCAATCAGCCTTATTGCAGTTTGGTGATCAATCCTAAATTGATGAAGTTCCGAAAAACGTTCGAATCGCTGTTGAAATAAAGATTAAGGATGTTTGAGCGTTGCGGCATAGGCCGCAACCGATTTGATTTCTTCGGGATTGAGAATGCCTTTGTACGACGCCATTTTACCTGAAAGTGATCCGTTTTCAATGATGTAGGCCATGCCCGCGGCATTGAGGTTGGATTTGCTTAAATCGGCTGCTCCGTTCGTTCCTGCTTTTCCATCGACTCCGTGGCAAGCAACGCAAATGCTGGTGTAAATTTCCTTACCCGTTCGTGCGGCTTTAGGTTGTTGGGAAGTGGAAGAATCGTTGCCGCCGCAAGCAGAAAGTACTCCAAGGAGAGCTAAGATGTAGATTTTTTGGAAGCCCATAACACGTTTCGTTTGAATCCCTCAAATTTCGTTCTTTTTATGGGAGATTTTTTCATCAAATTTTGAAAAATATCTTCCGTTATTTCTTCCCAATGAACATCTTCCCACGATTCTTTGGGTGAAAAAAGCGGTTCAGAATGAGGTTTTGAAAAACGGTTCCATGGGCAAACCTCTTGGCAGATGTCGCATCCGAAAACCCATCCTTCCGATTTATCATCGAATTCAGAGGGGATGCGATCTTTCAATTCAATGGTTAAATAGCTGATGCATTTCGATGCATCGAGGTGGTAGGGCGAAAGCGCTTGGGTTGGACATGCATCGATACAACGGGTACATGTACCGCAATGATCGGTGGTTGGACCATCGGGCTCAATGGCCCAATTTCCAATGATTTCAGCAAGGAAAAAATAGGATCCCACGTGTTTGGAAAGCAAGAGCGTGTTTTTTCCTTGCCACCCCAACCCCGATTTTTGGGCCCATTGACGTTCCATCACCGGAGCAGAGTCCACAAATATTCGACCTTCAAAGGTTCCATAAATGGGCTCTAATTCTTTCACCAATTGGGTGAGTTTGTCTTTAAGAACGTGGTGATAATCTTCTCCGTAAGCGTAGCGGGCAATTTTGAATGCTCCGTTTGACCATTTTTCGGTAGGAGGGAAGTAATTGAAGGACAGGGAAATAACGCTTTGGGCACCGGGAACCAGTAATCGAGGATCGAGGCGTTTGTCGAAATGGTTTTCCAAGTAGTGCATTTCTCCTTGGTTTCCTTGTTGAAGCCACCGTTCGAGCCGTGGAGCTTCTTCTTCCAGAAAGGTGGCTTTGCTCACTCCGCATTGGAGGAAACCCACCTTTTGTGCCGCATTTTTTAACGGTCCAGCACCGATCATTTATTTGATGCGGTTGTATTGATTGATGTTGTTCGGGTCAATTTCCGTGAGGATGGGAAGAATAACCGTTTTATCCTCGGGGGTTGCGCCCATGAAAGCTTTCATGATTTCTTCCGATTTGGTATTCATCCAAATTTGTTGGAACACGTTTGCTGGACGAATTCGGTGGGCTTTTTGAATTTCAGTAAGGGAAGCAATGATGGATTTTCGAGCCTGATCGGGCTGTTTGTACATGTTATCGAGTCCATCGCGATGGTATTGGTAGGTTGCATTTCGAATGGATGCCAATTGTGCATTCATGATTTGATTGATGATCCAATACCGGTTATTCATGTTTTTTTCGTTTGATTTCCAACCTGCATCTCGTGCATTTTGGGCGGAATTAACGATTTGGAGCGCTTTTTCGAAGTGTTTGGTTCCGCCCAATTTCGAGAAGGAATCGTAATCCATTCCCAAAATAACGTAAACATAAAAACCCAATAACGATGTTAAGTTGGAAGTAAAAGCTTGGTCGTTGAAGTCCAAAGGCTGAAATTCAACGTATTCAAAGGTAAACTCTTTGTCGGAATGCAGGAACAATGCTGAATTCATGCCGGAATTGTAGACCGGTCGCGAAGCTTGGATTTGAATGCTGGCCTTGAATTGGGTGGGCGACAATCGCTCTTCAATCATGATGTTGAATTGGCAATTGATTTTCTCCTGATTCATGAATTGATCGTTGCTCCACTTTCGGGTGTTTAAAAAATCGGAAACAGCCGTTTCAAAGGTTTTATACAATTGGCGGTCGTTGTTATTCACCTGGGTGGAGTTCACCATCACTTTGGCGTTCAACTCTTGTGCTTTCGATTGAAAGAAAAAGAGGGAAATAAAAAGCAGCAGTAGGAAACGCATCATGGAGCTAAGTTACAATGAAACGATTTTTTGAACGATTAATTTTGCAACTTCTTCTTTGGGGAGAAGCGGCCACGATTCGCAACCGTTTTCAGTTACCCAATGCACGCGATTGGTGTCGGTTTGGAATCCAGCGCCTTCATCATTGAGGGAATTTAAAACGATGGCATCGGCATTTTTCTTCAGGCGCTTTTGTTTTGCATGTTCCAATTCGTTGTTGGTTTCTAAAGCAAAGCCAATGATTTTTTGATGCGTTTTTTGCTGCCCTAAAATTGCGAGGATATCTGGATTTTTTACCAATTGAATCGTGAGTTCTTCGGACGATTTTTTAATTTTCTCGGTTGCCATGGTTTCTGGACGGTAATCGGCAACAGCTGCGGCTTTAACCACACCGTGAACATGAGGGAAAACCGATAAACAGGCCTCCAACATTTGAAGGGCAGAAGTAACACGAAGAATCTGAATGTTGGGGTGATGGATTTGCAAGGACGTTGGTCCGGATACCAGGGTAACCGTTGCCCCTGAATGGGCCAGCGCTTCTGCGATGGCAAATCCCATTTTTCCAGAAGAATAGTTTCCGATAAAACGAACGGGATCAATGTTTTCGTAGGTTGGCCCGGCCGTTACCAACCAGTGTTTTCCGTTGAGCGATTGGGCTAATTCAAAATGACTCTTCAACCCTTCCACCATTTCTTCCGGTTCCATCATCCGGCCTTTTCCTTCCAATCCCGATGCCAGAAATCCGGTTCCGGGTTCAAGAAGAGTGTTCCCAAATGACTGAAGCGTTTGAATGTTGGTTAGCGTTGTGGGATGTCGGTACATGTCGAGGTCCATGGCTGGAGCGAAAAAAACCGGACATTTGGCCGAGAGGTAGGTCGCGAGGAGGAGGTTGTCGCAGCGGCCGGTAGCCATTTTTGCGAGGGTATTTGCCGAGGCTGGAGCGATGATGAAAACGTCGGCCCATTCGGCCAAGGCGACGTGATTGTTCCACGTTCCGTCTTCCGAATGGGTAAATTCGGAAAGACAGGGCAGCTGTGAAACGGTGGCTAAAGAGGTTGGGGTAACAAAAAGATGGGCATCTGGAGTGAGTATGCACTGCACTTCGGCCCCTTCTTTTTTCAATAGTCGAACAAAATGGGGGGCTTTGTACGCAGCAATACTACCGCAGATGCCCAATAGAATCCGTTTTCCTCGGATCATGGATGTATTAACCTTCGTTTTCTTCGCGAATTCTCCAAGCGATACGATCTTCTTCGAACTCATCCAAAGCACGCAAAGCTGGTTTTGGAAGACGTTCGTAGTATTTGGAGATTTCAATTTGCTCGCGATTTTCGAAAAACTCTTCGATGTTTTCGGAATACTGCGTAAAGTCTTTCAACTTTTCCTGTAATTCTTCTTTCTCCAACGCTTGAATTTGATTGGCGCGTTGAGAAACAATGGTGATGGATTGGTAAATATTACCGGTGGTAGCATCCAATTGTGCTAAATTACGGGTTTCGGTGTTGTTCTTCATGCTTATTTCTTTTCTGCATTCATCTTTTCCAAAGCCTGATTGCAAGAAGCAAAGATACGTTCAGTTTCGGAAAGGTAGGATGTTTTTGGATATTCTTCTTTGAATTCTTTAAGAGATTGAAGTGTTTGTTCCAATCGCTCTCGCTTTTTCGATTCAATGCTATTCTGAGCGAGTTTGTAATAGGAGTCTACAACCCGGAAATGCAGATTTTCCTTGTTTTCAACTTCAGGGTAATCGTTCAACAAATTCCGGTAAGCGATGGCAGCTGCACGGAAATCTTCCATTTTGTAAAATAACTCGGCATAATTCAGCGCCTTTTTTTGAAGGCGATTCCTTAAATCGTCCATCATGCTATTGCAAGCTTCAATTTTTGAACTTTCTGGGTGTTGATTGATAAAAATTTGGATGGACTCCAAGGTTTTAAAGGTGTTGGTTTGATCCAATTCAAATTCTGGGCAATCGTAGAACATCGCTTGAATGTGCAGAAAATCAATTTCTTCAGCAAAAGGATTCAACGGGAAATTTTGAGCAAAATTTTTGCAATGGTAGGCCGCTGCATAATAATTTTTGAGTGCAATTTGGGTTCTACAGTAGTAGTAATAAATGTTTTCCGCGTCGGGAGTTCCTTTGGATAGGGTAAGCAATTGGTCCAACAAACCGTCGGCCTTGTCGTATTTTTTATCGTCGTAATACCGAATGGCCGCCGCTTTTTTCTCTTCGTAACTGGTTGATTTTAAGAGTTTATTGTAACCATCGCACGACATGAGCAAAAGTGGGAGACAGAAAAGCAAAAAGAGATTTCTCATGGGGTTACAAAGGTAACGTGTGATTTAAAAAAATGGTTGTTTAACTTCTAATTTGTGAAGAAATGGGGGAAAAAAGCCCGACTAAAAGGGTTACATTTGTGGAAATTCTAGTGGATATGGATTTATTTGAGAAATTGAGAGGAAAGAAAACCCCCCTTGGTCAACATGCTAAGGAAGCAGCTGGGTATTACATGTTTCCTAAATTAACAGGTGAAATTGCTCCGCGGATGTTTTTCCGTGGAAAGGAACACCTGACGTGGAGTTTGAACAATTATTTGGGTTTGGCTAACCATCCCGAGGTTCGAAAAGCCGATGCGCAAGCTGCGGCCGATTGGGGTATGGCCTATCCCATGGGCGCACGAATGATGTCGGGAAATACCGATTATCACGAAGAGCTGGAGCGTGTACTTGCCGAACACGTACACAAGGAAGATTCCATTTTGTTGAACTTCGGATACCAAGGTATTCTGTCGGCCATCGATGCGTTGGTTGATCGCCACGACGTTGTGGTGTACGATGCCGAATCGCATGCTTGCATTGTTGATGGTTTACGTTTGCACCAAGGACAGCGTTTTGTTTATCTACACAACGACATGGCCAGCTTGAGAAAGCAATTGGAACGTGCTACCAAATTGGTGAATGAAAACGGACACAAAGGATCAATCCTCGTGATTACCGAAGGCGTTTTCGGAATGAGCGGCGTTCAAGGCGACTTGAAATCGGTGGTTGAATTGAAGAAAGAATTCGACTTCCGTTTGTTGGTTGACGATGCGCACGGATTTGGCACCATGGGAGCTACCGGTGCTGGAACAGGCGAGGAGCAAGGGTGCCAAGACGGGATCGATTTGTATTTCTCGACCTTCGCAAAATCAATGGCTTCCATCGGAGCCTTCATTGCAGGCGATCAAGACATCATTACCTTTTTGCGTTACACCATGCGTTCTCAAATTTTTGCGAAAGCACTCCCTATGCCTTTGGTGATTGGAGCCTTAAAGCGCATGGAACTTTTGAAAACACAACCCGAATTGAGAGAAAACTTGTGGACCGTTGTTCATGCACTTCAAAATGGGTTGAAAGAAAGAGGATTCAATTTGGGCAAAACCATGAGCCCCGTTACTCCCGTTTTCCTCAGCGGTTCTTTGGGAGAAGCAACCAATTTGATTTTGGATCTTCGTGAAAATTACCGAATTTTCTGCTCCATGGTTATTTATCCTGTAGTTCCTAAAGGAGTCATCATGCTTAGAATTATTCCAACAGCTGCGCACTCGCTTGCAGATGTGGAAGAAACCTTAAAGGCATTCACAGCCATCAAAACAAAATTGGAGGCCGGTGAATACCAAAGCGACACCATCGCAGCATTTGATTAATTTTTTTTTGAGAAAATATTTTTTTTTTGAAACACATTTCCTATTTTGCAATCACAAACACTAAACAATAAACTATGACTAACAAATTTAACGCTCTGAAAGACGCTGTTATGGGTCTTGAGAAGGACTTCGAAAAGTTCTACGACAAAGGTAACGCTGCTGCTGGTACTCGTATTCGTAAAGGATTGCAAGACATTAAAAACATGTCTCAAGAAATCCGTCTTGAAGTTCAAAACATTAAGAACAAAGATTAATCTATACCGATTAAGTCAAAAGGCTGTTCGAAAGAACAGCCTTTTTTTATGCCATGAATTTGGATTGAGCGATATACAGCTTGTTGTTGAGTCAATGTTCATCTCGATAAATGGATCATTTTCCCGATAAATCGTGCAGGATTCTTTTTCTGCAATTCAAGGTTGGAAACGCATTCTCTTCAATTTTTGCCACTGAAGCCTGCGAGTATTTGAGACTGGACATTGATGCATTAAATAGGAAGGTTTTTTCAAATGCATCCATTAAAATGATTCCTTTTACCGAATGAAACCAGAACAATTGTTCGTGTTTTGAATGGGTTGCGATGATCCTTAAGCAGGCCGTTTTCCCATCCGTTTCCTCCTGAAATTCAGTATGAATGAATTTCTACCCCAAATCTTTTTCGAAGTTAATTCGATAGATGGAGGTCTTCAGCTATAAGTTGGGAACCGTTATGATTCAATTCGGGTTAGCCTCGAAGGTTTAGATTTTCGGATCACCAATGGAATTTTTTCAACGGTAATTAAACTTTCATCCAATCCAAACCAGCGTTCAGGAGATGCCGTTAATCCTTTGATGATCATGTAGGTATTCATCACAAATTGTTGACCGATGGGCAAATCGTTTTCGTAGCTCAATTCTTCTTCTACAATAACAAAGCGGAAGTCGCCCAAATAAGGCTTGGTTTTGGTGTAACTGTGGTAATTCTCGTCCAATTTAATTTCCTCGTTTTTCACCATGTCGGAAATGATTTGACGGAGGTAACTGTTTACCCGTTGTTGAACCCGAAATCCGAGTCGCATTTTTACCCGATAAACGTCGTTCGGGTAATGCGTGAAAACCTTGTACTCCAAGGTGTAGGGCTCATCTGTAACCTCAATATTCACGAACCAATAAAAATCAGCTCGCTTGGGGCGTTTTTCCAAAATGGAGTGCAGGATTTTAGATTCAACCGTGTCATCGCCCAAAGCTTTGCTCATGAAAACCAGGTGAGTTGCAAATTTGGGAAGCGTTAAGTCATTGCTCAAGGCCACCAAATCGTTTCTGTATTTTGAAATGGAAACCAAATCGGCATAATCCGTTTTGATTTTATGAGCGGCATAAACCACAAACATCAACAAAAATAAGAAGGCCGAAATGATTAAAGTAATGTAACCGCCTTCCATGAATTTGAAAAGATTTGCAATCAAAAAACCTCCTTCAACAAAAACATAAACTGCAAGGAATAAGCTTACCAGAACGTACGACCAGCGTTTAACCATCCGCAAATAAATGGCCAATAAAAGGGTGGTCATGATCATTGTAATCGTAATGGCCAATCCATAGGCGCCTTCCATGGCCGAAGATTCTTGGAAATATAGAATGATGAATACACATCCTAAATACAAAGCGCTATTCACCAAAGGAATGTAGATCTGCCCCTTGAGGTTCGACGGGAATTTTACTTTTACCTTGGGGAATAAATTGAGTCGAATGGCCTCGGAAACCAAGGTGTAAGAACCCGTAATGAGGGCTTGGCTGGCAATGATGGCCGCCAGCGTGGCAATGCCTACGCCAAAAATGAGGAACCAATGCGGCATCACCGAATAAAAAGGATTGGTCGCTAACACTTCACCGGTATGGTTCAACAGGTAAGCGCCCTGCCCCATGTAATTCAGCAGCAAGGCCAATTTTACAAATCCCCAACTCATCTGAATGTTCTTCTTTCCGCAGTGGCCTAAATCGGAATACAAGGCTTCTGCCCCGGTGGTGCATAAAAATACTGCACCTAAAATCACAAAACTGTTGGGCGATTCGGTGAGCAAACGGTAGGCATAAACCGGATTGATGGCTTTCAGAATTTCGGCATTGAATGAAAGTTGGTAAACGCCCAAGGCGCCTAACATCAAGAACCAGATGAACATCACTGGGCCAAAACTTTTTCCAACAACGGCCGTTCCAAACCGTTGAAATAGGAAAATAACCGAAATGATGGCAATGGTGATGGAAATCGTTTCCGTATTGGTAATGGCCGGATTTACTTGCCGCAATCCTTCAATGGCTGAAGATACCGAAATGGGTGGGGTGATGATTCCATCGGCCAATAAGGTAGCACCGCCAACCATCGCTAAGTAAATCAACCATTTTTTATTTCGCTTCACCAAGGAGTAAAGAGAGAAGATTCCTCCCTCCCCATTGTTGTCGGCTCTCAGGGTTAAAATGATGTACTTCAGGGTTGTTTGGAGCGTTAACGTCCAGAAAACACAAGAGATTGCTCCATAAATGGTGGATTCTTGCATGGGAGTATTTCCCATGATGGCCTTCATCACGTACAATGGCGAAGTGCCGATGTCGCCATAAATAATTCCAAGGGTAACCAACAAACCGGCGGCCGAAAGGCGATGGTGATTTTGATGCGACATTTTCTTAAAATAGTGAGGCAAATTTAATGGACATTTGGGAAAAATTGCAATAAAAAAGGGGCTGATTTCTCAGCCCCTTTTTTCAAGTCAATGATGCTTATTTGGTGAATTTTTCCGTTGTTAAAATTCCATTGGAAATAACATTCAAGAAGTAAATTCCTTGAGGCAATTGGCCAGTAGGAATCTGAAGGATTGAACTTCCTTTTCCTAGAGATTTGGTCTCTTTTTGTACCAATTTGCCCGTTACATCTAAAATGGAAACGGTGGCAATTTCAGATTTCGAAGTTGAAACCGTAACATTCAAAACATCTTGAACGGGATTAGGATAAACCGATCCGATCACTACGCCACCTTTGTTAAAGGTTACAGCAACAACAACGGAATACGTTGATGCTCCGTTGAAATCTACTTGCTTGATGCGGTAGTACAACGTTGATCCTAAAATGGAAGCATTTTGATCGGTGTAGGAATAATTTCCACCCAAACTTCCTTTGCTATCTACGTTGCCGATGCTTTCAAACGTTTTTCCGTCCAAAGATCGTTGAACATCGAAGTATTGGTTGCCTTCTTCCGAAGCGGTAGCCCAAGTAATGATGGCATTCTGATCTGCGTTAACCCCTTTTACCGACATCCAAGTTACAGGAAGTCCGGTGCCGTTTCCGATTCCGAATGGAGAGAAAGAACCCGTGTAGCCACTAAACGTTACCGATGTTCCGCTAACGAAGTTGCTTGCAGCAACAGCTGGCATTTCCCATTTCCCAGTTGTTCCGTTGTAATGGTTCAAGATAGGATTAGTAACGGTTCCTGATTCTTCCGAAGAGCCATTCCAAACAAAAGTGAAATCTACTCCAGAACCTCCATTGGCAGTTGCTTTAGAAATGTCCCAGGTGCGTTTCACGCGATCTTTGATGGAAGCTGTTCCGGAAGTTCCGTTGATGTACACTTCGTCCAAAACGCGAACAGAGAATTCGTCGGCGCTACCGGTGTTGTTTTTAACCTGAACAGGATTGTAGGCGCCGTTTCCGATCGGGAAGTTTTGCGTGATTCCGTTGGCGATGGATTTATTCAATTTTCCTAAACCGGTAGATTTGAAGTAAGAGGAAGAAGAGCCACCTGAAATATTTCCGATTACGGTTAATTGGCTATCTACGGTGGTCATCATTCCTAAATCAAAGGTTACGTTACCTTGAACGGTCAAGTTCGAAGTCAAAGCAACATCGGCGGTAGAATTCATGCGAAGGTTGTTGATGTTCGCTGCAAAATAGGATTTATTCAATAATAGATTGGCGCTGTTTTCGAAAACGAGGGTGGCAGAATCTACACTGATTTTTCCATTGGTATTGATGATGCTTGAGCCAGCAACGGTGAGTTGATTGGTTCCAACGATAAGCGTTCCATTGTTCAATTGAATATTTCCTTTGATGGTCAAATTGCTTCCTAAGGTTACGGATTTGTTGGTAGAACCGGTTAAATCCAAAGTCAAATTGCCAATTTCATTGGAAGTTGGATCAAAACGTAGCGTCCCTAAATTTCCATTTCCTGTGCGTGCCAGGTAAACGTCGGTTGAATCAGTCGTAGCTAATTTTCCAGTGGTGTTGAACACAAACGCCGCACTTGTTCCTGTAGACGGGAACAATTCTAAATCGGCTGCATTCAATTTCAAGGTTCCGTTATTAGCAATGTTCAATCCACCACCGCTGGTGTTTCCTACCCAAACTTTCGTAGCGTCTTGAACATCAACGGTTGCGTTTGCAGGAACCGAAATGCGGAACCAACGAACGTCATTGCCAGCTGCAGAAATGGTTTTGGTAGCACCCGAGGTATCGGTAAAATTCAAGGTGATGGAATTGGCAGTAACAGGAGGAATTACCGTTCCTAAATACGTTACGTTTCCTGCAACATTCAAGGTGGTAAACGATGGATTACCGCCATTGATGGTCACGTTATCTAAAATCAAATCACCGGCAATGTTGATGTTTCCACCTGCAAATGTTTTTGTTCCAGTTCCCGTTAAGGTTAAGTTTTTATAATTACCTGCTGTTACTGTTGCAGAAATATTTTTATACTGCAACGTAGAATTGCTTCCTTGGGTACCAATGGTGGGTTGAACGCTTGATTCCATGACCAACTTCGCATTGGCATTCAAATCTACGTTTCCAGTCAATCCGCCATTGCTGGTAATGTTCAATTCGATAGCATTGATGCTATCGCCGATGATCATCTTGCTGGATGTGCCAGAAATAATAATAAAAGTATCCAAAACAACCGAAGAACGATTGGTTAATACGTAGGTCGCGCCTCCAGTGGTAAAATTCAACGGAGATGTTCCTGTTCCATCGGTATTGAATCCCCAAGTGGAGAGATCTTGCAAATTACCGGTAGATTTCGAGTAGAAAATACCAGAGCGAACGCCATTAACAGAAACCGTTTTGGAAGTTGCTCCTGTAGAAGAAATGTTGATGTTCCCAGCATAACTTCCCAAATTTGCTCCATTCAAACGAACATAAACCGTAACCGGACCATTGCTCACCAAACCGCTATTCACAGCTAAAGTCAACGAATCAGAGAAGTTGGTTGATGCGTTATCCGAAATTTCAAATCCAGTTGGAGCTTTAATTCCAACCGAAGTCGTTAAATACTGACCATTTACGGTAAAGGTTTGATTCGCCGTTGGAGAAGAGGTATTTTGATTAAACGACGAGAAAGTTACATTCGGAACTACCAACGTAGGCTTGAAGTTGGGCTCAACAAAACCGTTGAAAATTAAATCACTTCCAGTTTTAGAAACAATATAGGTAGTACCACTTGTTGCAGTTGCACCCCACAATACCAAACGGAATGTTACGGTTGTGCCTTCTTCAATGTTCTGAAGAGCTGCAATGGAAGTCATGGAAATGGGGGCGATGGTGTCGCGAAGTGTCGTTGAACCCGCCTTTACAAAGGCCAATTGAGGACCGAAATCAACAAAACCATTGTTGTTGATTTGATACTGCCATTGCCCTGCATTGTGTCCAGAGTTCGGACGGCGAACCCACATGGTATCGATGCCGTTAAATGAAACTTTGCGATTTGCTTTCGGTGATACGGTTGTACTCCAGAAAGAATTGCCAGTTATGGCTGCAGTTTTCGAAGCAACAACCGTACATGATCCTCCCCAAGCGTTACTTGCTGCAGTACCTGAAGTTCCGAAACCACTTCCACGAGTTAATCCAGTAATAACTAAATTGGTATCTGAAGTAGAAGGTGTAAACGGAGATGGGCCGTAAGTGCTTAAACCTGTAACTTCCCAGGCTGCAATCGTAGAGGCCACTCGGTTGATGGTTAAGGTTTGATAAACGGTGGTAGCAGAATCGTAATTGTTGCTGCCCAATTGCGTGGCGGCAATCGTAACGGTGCCAAAGCTGGCAATCGTAGCCGTTGTGCCGCTAATTTTCAACATGTTGGTGTCCAACGATGTGAAACTTACCGAAAGTCCGGAAGTCGACGTTGCCGACAACGTGAACGGCGCATCGGTGGAGTTCTTCGCAGCAATCGCTGGGAAAGTAATGGTTTGTGAAGCTTTCGTGATATCGGCTGATAATCCCGTTGGTTGAGTTAAGCTGTATTTTGCAGCATCGGTTCCACCCAAAACCAAGCTAGGGGTTACCGAAATTCCGGTTCCAACGTTAGCTGAAGCAAAAGTTCCGCCTCCGCTAACCGTTACGTTATCCGATCCAACGATGCCATTCAAGGTCGCACCAGAAATGGTGGCCGTTGAATTGCCATTGAAGATTTTGTTTTGAGCAGTTGCTCCAGAAACGGTAAGAGTTTTAGCAGCTACAGATAAGGTTTGTCCAACAGGATTAGCTGCGTTGTAGGTGCTGTTTCCAGCTTGATTAGCGGTAATGCTGGTGGTTCCAGGTCCAACAAGGGTTACCGTATTTCCAGCGATCGTTGCAACAGAAGTGTTGCTGCTGCTGTAGGAAACCGACAAGCCAGATGTGGAAGTTGCAGAAAGATTGAATGCAGCATCTCCGTAAGTTACTCCAGAAAGAGCGCCAAACGTGATGGTTTGGTTTTGCTTAGCCGTATCGATGATGCTGGCCGTTAAACCGGTAGGTTGAGTTAATGAATAATTTCCTGATGCACCTCCGGAAAGCAGGTAACCCGAAACGTTTACGGGAATGTTGGTTCCAACCGCCGAAGAAGTAAATTGAGCTACCGGACTTCCAGAAAGATTAACGGCATCCCCAGAAATAACACCTACCAAAGATGGAGTTCCAACGATGGTGGCAGTAGTGTTGCCGTCTACGTTTTTGTCGGCAATGGAAATACCGGTGATAGTTAAGTTTTTAGCCGTGATGTTCGCCGTTAGTGATGGTTGAGTGAGGGTGTAGTTACCCGCATTTGTTCCAGATAAAGAATAACCTGAAACGGAAACAGCTACACTGTTACCAATGAAAGACTGAGCAAACGTAGCTGTGGGTGTTCCTGAAACGGAAACCACATCGCTTCCTACCACACCCACCAATGAAGGTGTTCCGGAAAGTGTAGCAGCATTGGTGTTGTCGTATGCTTTGTTGTCGGCCGAAACCCCAGAAATGCTTAATGCTTTGGCTGAAACGGTGTTTCCAGACGCTGCGGTTGAAACCGTTTTGTTGGTAGCATTTGCAGAAGTTAAGGTGATCGTTGCATTGTTGTAAGAACCAACTGCAGCTGAAGAAGCTAAACGAACGTACAAAGTACCGTTCACTGCATTCGAAGAACGAGAAAACGTTGCGGTGCTTCCGTAGGATGTTCCGTTGGAGGAAACCTCAACGTTAGCATTGGAAGAAGTGGCAACAACGTTGGCGGTTAATCCGCTACCGGTAACCGTTACCGTTTGATCAGATGAAGCCGTTCCGTAGGTAGAAGTTAAAGCTGATGCCAAAGTTGCAGAAGAAACGGAAATAGAAGCTGAAGATGTACCGGTTAATTTGATGTCATCCAAACGAATGGATTGTGTACCTGATTTTACGAAACGAATTTTCAAACCGTTGATTTGAGAACCCGCAGGTAAAGACAAGGTTTTAGCTAAGTACCAACCGGTAGCAGAAGTAGCAGTTTGATTGAATAAAGCAGCAGCAGTATTAGCTACAGTCACCCAAGAAGTGCCATTCCAATAATCAACAGAAAATGAAGGAAGTACAGATGAAGATTCTTTTCTGTAGCCAAAACTGAGTTCCATATTGGAAAAGGTAGCGGCGTTGATTCCTTCAATGGATAATCCATAAGAACCTGTAGTTCCGGTGAAGAAAACGTTTCCACCACCAGATGCTCCAGTATAAGTAGAAGAAACACTGGTTGATCTAACATCTGAAGATAAAACCTGTCCGGAGTCGAATACCAACACTCCTTGATTTTGCCATCCCGTGTAAATACCTACCTTGGTGTTTGAACTTGGAGTGCCACAATTCTCACTGAAAATTGTGGTTTGAGCGTTCATGGAGTTGACTCCTAACATCATTAGGAAAAAGCAACCCAAAAACTTGCTCAATAACGAGTACTTTTGCTTCATAAAATTCAGTTTAATTTATTTGGGAACAAAGGTAAATACCAAAGGTTCATTTTACTAAAAAAGATAATGTGAAATTTGCATTAATTTACCGCCTTACAATTTTGAAAATGTGATCGTGTAATCTTTGTTTAACAATTAAAAAAGTTTAAAAAACCATCATAATGTCAAATTTATCCTTTTCGGAAATCGTTCATACCCGCCGCAGCGTACGTGTTTACCATCCAACCGATTACGACCCTGCCGCCGTAACCAAATCGTTGGAGTTGGCCGTTCTCGCTCCTAATTCTTCCAACATGCAGCTGTGGGAGTTTTACCGCATCTCCTCCGCCGAAATCAAATCCCAAGTGGCCGAGGCCTGCCTCTCCCAAAACGCAGCCAAAACAGCCCAAGAATTCGTCGTTATTGTGGTGCGCCCCGATCTATGGAAATCCCGTGCACAAGCCAACGCTCAACACGTGCAAAACGACGTAAAATCCAACAAAAAGAACTTTACCGGAATGTCGCGCTTGCAATATTACCAAAAGATCATGCCTTTGCTCTACAACAACGATGGGCTTGGGATTCGAGGACTTTTCAAAAAAATTTACGTTACCCTTAAAGGGATTTCCAATCCCATCGTTCGCGAAGTTACCGGAGCCGATATTCGCGTAGTGGTTCACAAAAGTGCTGCCCTCGCAGCCCAAACCTTCATGCTTTCCATGGTAGCCGAAGGACACGACACTTGCCCCATGGAAGGTTTCGATTCGAAACGGATGAATAAAATCTTGAATTTGCCCTGCAAAGCCGAAGTGAACATGATCATTTCCTGCGGGAAACGTTTACCCGAAGGAGTATATGGAGAACGTTTTAGGATTCCTTTAGAGGAAGTAATATTTCAGCGTTAAACAAAAAATCCCGCCGAAGCGGGATTTTTTCGTGGTGATGGACGGAATCGAACCGCCGACACAAGGATTTTCAGTCCTTTGCTCTACCGACTGAGCTACATCACCAACATTTGGGACTGCAAAAATAGAACATCCCTCCTTATTTCCAAATCTTCCAGAAAAAAAATCTTGGTTTTTTTCCGTTTCCCAAAACATTCCCCGTTTTCGGTGTTCTTGATTCGAGATTCCTCTGTTAATTTGCACCTTGAAATAGAAAACCCATGATGTCCATCATAGCCTTTGTACTACTTTCAGCCGCAGCGATTTATTTTTTCGCCAAAAGAATTGTCGCCGTTCGCCGAAACATCTTTTTAGGTAGAAAAGAAACCATCAATAATCGCAGCTCTGAACGTTGGGCACAAATGACCCGCGTGGCCTTAGGCCAATCGAAAATGGTGGTGCGCCCCGTAGCGGGGTTCTTCCACATTCTTATTTATGTGGGATTTGTACTCATCAACGCCGAGGTTTTAGAAATTTTCATCGATGGATTTACCAACCAACACCGCATTTTTGCTCCCTATCTCGGTGCATTCTACGATGTTCTCATTTCATTTTTCGAATTGTTGGCCCTCGGTGTTATCATCGCTTGCATCGTTTTCTTAGCTCGCCGTTGGGGTGGACTGAAGCGATTCAAAGGCATCGAGATGCAAGGGTTCCCCACCCGAGATGCCGCCATCATCCTCATCGTTGAAGTTATTTTGATGAAAGCCCTCTTCATTATGGATGCGGCAGATATGAAATTATCGAACGGAGAGCACTTCTTTTTAGTGAGTTCGTGGTTGAGTTTCTGGACCGAGTGGTTTACTCCGGCACAATTGGAAACCATTTCTCACACGGCTTGGTGGTTCCATTTGGTTGGAATTTTTGCCTTTTTAAACTACGTTCCTTACTCCAAACACTTCCACATCTTCATGGCTTTCCCCAATACATGGTACGGTTCTTTGGATCCTGCCGGGAAATTGAATAACATGGAATCGGTGAAAAGCGAAGTGAAAATGATGATGGATCCCAACGCGAATCCCTACGCCGCCCCCGCTTCCGATGCCCCTCTGGCTCGTTTGGGCGCTAAAGACGTGGCCGATTTGTCGTGGAAATCCTTGATGGATGCGTACACCTGCACCGAGTGCGGACGTTGCACCTCCGTGTGTCCGGCAAATCAAACCGGCAAGAAATTGAGTCCGCGAAAAATCATGATGGATACCCGCGATCGTTTGGAAGAAGTTGGAAAGAACATCGACCAACACGGGATGGAGTTTCAAGATGGAAAATCGCTGTTGGGCGATTACATTTCGGTGGAAGAAATTCGAGCCTGCACCACCTGCAATGCCTGCGTGGAAGCGTGTCCGGTGCTCATCAACCCTGTGGACATCATCGTTGATTTGCGTCGCTACCTCACATTAGAAGAATCAAACATCCCTGTAGAGTGGGGGATGATGAATACCAACATTCAAAACAACGGGGCTCCTTGGAAGTTTCCCGCTTCCGATCGTGGAAATTGGGCTCAAAATAACGGATAATCGCATGACACCAAACATTACTACCATGGCCGAAATGGCCGCCAAAGGAGAAAAACCAGAGATTTTATTTTGGGTGGGTTGCGCCGGAAGTTTTGACGAGCGAGCGCAGCGAGTGAGCAAGGCTTTCGCTCAAATTTTAAACGATTGCGGCATTTCCTTCGCCATTTTGGGGTCGGAAGAAAGCTGTACGGGCGATCCTGCAAAACGCGCTGGTGATGAAATGACCTTTCAGATGCAGGCCATGATGAACATTCAGGTTTTGGATGCCTACGAAGTAAAGAAAATTGTAACAGCGTGTCCGCATTGCTTCAATACCCTCAAAAACGAATATCCCGATTTGGGCGGTAACTACGAGGTGATTCACCACAGTACTTTGTTGCAGCAATTGATCAACGAAGGCCGAATCAAATTGAAGGATGGAGGAGCGTTCAAAGGAAAGAAGATTACGTTTCACGACAGTTGTTACCTAGGCCGCGCGAACGGCATCTACGAAGCTCCGCGGGCTGTGTTGGAAGCGCTGGATGCCGATTTGTTCGAAATGAAGCGCGCCAAGAAAAACGGATTGTGTTGCGGGGCCGGTGGCGCGCAAATGTTCAAAGAAGCCGAAGCAGGAGATTTGGAAATTAACCACGAACGCATGGACGACGTGATGGAAATCCAACCCGACGTGGTTGCGGTGGCTTGTCCGTTCTGCATGACGATGTTGCGAGACGGGGTTAAACAGAAAGAGCAGGAAAGTACCATGGAAGTTCTGGATTTAGCCGAGTTGGTGGTGCGACAGAACGGGTGATTGCCCGCTATCCCCCCAACTCACAAAACTCCTGTTCACCAAGCCACTTTTTTCGGTTTCGCGCGACCCAACGATATAGTAAATTTCTGAAAAAACGAGGGAAAATCCATCCCAACCGCAGCCAAAACCACTTCCATCCCAAATAGGGAACCACCTTCAATGCCGCTTCCGACTCCGTAAAAAACCGGCTACCGTCCCAAAAAAGAACCGAGTCTACCGCCGGTTTTGGGAGGACTCCTTGTTGGAAAAAATCTTGAGCTGTTTTGCCCTGAAGGGCATATACATCGATCTTCCCTTGGGTTTGGGTTTTGATCCAACGGCCCAAGCGGCTGCACATCACACATTCCCCATCCAAAAAAAGAATGGGGCTGTTCATCATACTCTTACGTCGTAATTGATCACCAAATCGTTACTCGCTGGAACAGCGCAACAGGTTAAACAAGCTCCTGCCTCAATTTCCGACATCGAAAGGGATTCTTGTTGATCGGAAATTTTCATGCTGCCTTTTTCTTTGGTGGCCCGGCACATTCCGCAAATACCCATCTGGCATGCGTACGGCAAATCCAATCCGGAATCGATGCACGCATCCAAAATAAACTGACCGGGAGTTACCTTAATTTGGTGGGTTTGCCCTTCGAAAATGATCGTCACGTCCGTCGGTTCATCGGGATTGAAGGAAGCGGTCGCTTCCACTTCAACATCCATGTCTTTTGGATCGGTATAAAAACTTTCTTTGTGGATGTTTTCCGAAGAAACACCCAAATTTCGAATGGCTTGGATTCCTCCATCCATCATGGCCTGAGGTCCGCAGAGGTAGTAGTTGGCGCCAAGGTTCGCCGAAATTCCCAAAAATTCGAAAACATTTCCCAAGAACTCGGGCGTTAAGCGGGTAGCTACCCCATCCCAACCTTCTTGTGGTCGGCTCAAAACGTGAAGAACCGTGAGGCGATCGGAATGTTGAGCCGCCAAAGCGTCCAGCTCTGATTTGAAAATGATTGTGTTTTGGTGGGTATTGCCGTAGATCAACGTAATCGGTCCGCCAGTTCCCAACAAGGCCGTTTTGATCATCGACAAAACAGGAGTGATTCCACTTCCAGCAGCAATGAAAACCAAGGGTGGATACGTTGATAACTGAGAATTAAGGGTGAATCCACCGTACGGCTTCATCACTTCTAAAACAGCACCTTTTTCAGCGTAATCGTTGAGGAAGTTCGACATCAAACCACCATCTACACGTTTTACGCAAACGCCCAAACGAGGAAGCTCGGATGGAGCGGTGCAAATGGAATAGCTACGGCGAACTGATTTTCCATCGATGGGAATATTAAACGTGAGAAATTGACCAGGTTGAAAGTCGGCAATTTGCTCGTATGAGGGTTCAAAATAGATAGCAATGGAATCGGATGTGGTTTTTACCACTTCAACGATAGGAAGTTGCAAGGAATCTGACATATGGGGTTAACCTGAAAACTCAAAAAATGTTTGCAAAGATAATCAACCAAATCGATGGCCTACCCAGAAGAATCGCCGGCTAACGAATTCGGAATTGGTGAAAACTCCGTTGCCGGCTGGATTTCCTCCCGTGAGGTGAAAATCGGAAAAGGCTGCATTTTGATTCACGTAAACGCCACCGTGGTAATTGAAGCAAACCTGTACGCCTGCCGTTTCCATGGTTTCGGCTACGGTTTGCATCACCGATTCATCGGTGGAATAGCATCCGCAGCTAATCATGCCGTGTTGTTTTGCCAATCCTGCCGCCGTTTTCAATGCCGAGTCGAAGCCATTGGTTTCTACCAAAAACACAATGGGACCAAACCACTCTTTTGAAATCAGTGGTAAATGTTGGGTGTTTGTGCCCAACAGGGTAGGAGAGGTGAGAACGGCTTCCGGGAATTCTTCGTTTTGGGCTGCCGGAATTTCAGGCCAACGGGTTACCCCCGGTTGAATTTGCGCCTCCGCTCTTTTTCGCAGCAATTGATCGTTGCCCAAAGCGCAACTCGCGCTGCTTCCAATTTTGGGATGCGATAACAAACCCGAAATGGTCGCATGCAAATCATCTCCAAATTGTTGCATCGATTTCATTCCCTCCAGTGTTTCTATTCCTTGTTGAGGAATGAAAAAGTTCTGGGGAGAAGTGCACATTTGTCCGCTGTACAAGGTTACCGCAAATGCAAGGTTTTGAATCATGCCCGCGTAATCGTTGGTGCTGTGAATCAGAACCGAATTCACTCCCGTTTTTTCGGTAAAAACCACTTGGTTGCTTAAGATGGATTGCGCTTCGATCCAATTTCCAAATCCTGAATTTCCGGTGTAATCTACCAAACGAACATCGGGATGTTCTACCAAATCTCGGGTGATGGGAAATGTTTGGGTGTCGCAGGCCAGCTGAACAGTGAGCGGATTGGCTCCCGCTTCTTGCAAAGTTTTCTGAAGGATGCTCACGTAAATGGCGATGGGAAGCACGGCTTTGGGATGTGGTTTCACCAAAACGGGATTTCCGCAAAGGAGATTGGCGAAAATTCCGGGAAGACTATTCCAGGTAGGGAAGGTGGAACAGCCGATCACCAATCCCACGCCTCGAGGAATGGCTTTGAATTTTTTGGAAACGGTAAGCGTGGTTTTCGATTGCGGCTTTTCCCAGCTTACAGATTCAGGATAGCGATTCAATTGCTCGTAACCCACGGCCAAAACTTCCAATGCGCGATCGGCCGCATGCGGACCCGATGCTTGAAAAGCCATCATGAGCGATTGGCCGGTGGTGTGCATGGTGGCGTGAGCAATTTCGAAAAATCGCTCCTGTGCCCGGTGCAAAGATTCCAGTAAGATTCCGGCGCGGTCGTTCACGGAAAAATTCTTCCACGTGGCGCCGGCTTGGTTGGCTTGTAGAACCAATAATTTATCGGGGAAAATGGGGTATTTGATTCCGATTCCGGTTCCTAACCAAGGGGAAATTTCCTCGCCTTCAAAGCGGGAAGGACGGGTTTGCAACAATTCATCAAAATCGGTATTCATTTTCGATAAAAAGGCCAACTTTCCTTTTTCGTCCGACTCGGCGGGATAAGCCTTAGGATTTTCAGGGAAAGGCGTATAAAATCCGCGACTCTTTTCAGCCTTTATGGCATCTTGAAGCAGTGCAGAATGTTGATTAAACCAAGAAGATGCGATCATGTTACAGGATTTGATTGAGGATGGGTTTTACCCCATTGATCACGAATTGAACTCCAATGCAAAGGGAAATGAAACCCATCATTTTGCTCATGGCCGATGCTCCCGATTCTCCAAGGAGTTTCATGAGTAGGGGAGCATAAGTTAAAATGAAGAAGGTGAGGACCGAAACCGACACGATGGCCGAAACAATGGCAGAATTATCAACCAATCCACTGTTTTCCTTGGCCAAACCGATCATGAGAGCGATGGCTCCCGGGCCGGCCAAAATGGGCATGGCAAGGGGTGAGAAAGCAATATCGTTCCGGGTTTTAGCATCTTCTTGCGCTTTTTTTGAAATGGCTTTTTCGCCCCGGGATTTGGCCGACATCAAATCGAAACCTGAACGGGCGATGATAAGTCCGCCGGCAATTCGCATACCTTCTACCGTTATGCCAAAAAACTTCAAGATAAATGTTCCTGCAAAAAAGAAAATCAGCATAATTCCAAGCATGTAAAACGATGCTCGGCGGATTTGTTTTTTGGTGTGCTGGGGAGGGTCTCCTTCGGTAAGTGCAAGGAAAACGGGCACTGCACCCAAGGGATTGACCATTGAAAAAATGGCCGAAATAGCATATAAAAATGTTTCCATCAATGCAAAGTTACCAAGCATTTTGTTTCCTTTGTATAAACCTTACCAACATGAACGCCCGACTTTTTCTTCTTTTATTTTTTTCCTTCGTTTTTGTATCATTTGGTTTTGCCCAACCCAGCAAAAAATGGCAGAAGCGGTTAAGCGGTGAATGGATCGCCACCGATGGTTTCAGTTTGTCTTTTTGGGATGGAAGGGCGAACTACCAAACCCGTTATGGCTACCAATTTTTCGAGGTTCGCAAGGATACTTTGGTTCTAAAATCGAATGCCGAGGATCTTCCGAGCTGGAAAGGAGATATCAAATTGCTTCTGCTTGATCTATGGAATCGGGATTCCATGAAAATTCAAGTGGTTCAACATCCTTATGAACCATCGGGTTCGCAGAAAATGGTTTACCGAAACACTTCGTTCGATCGATCCTTGCTCAAATGGGATTCCATTTTGTACACCAGCCATCCCTGTTTTGGGAACTGCGAAAATTTCAGGTTAAAGTTTTGGCCCAACGGCATGGTGGAGTATTGGGGAATTTACAAGGCCAATCCGTTGGGATATTTTAGGTTCGAACTAAACAACTATGAACTCAAAAGATTAAATCAACTGCTTCAATCTTCTCAATTTAAATTACAACCGGCCATTTGGGATCTTCCCCAAGATTTGTACGCCCAAACGGTAGAATTTTATGGCTCGTCAGGGTTAGTATTGCGCGCACATGCCGATCATTTTTCTCCGGAATTCAATTGGTTGTGCGCTTATTTTCAGAATTTAAAAAAAGTAAAGAGCAGATTTTTTTTCAAAGAAGAATAAATGAAGAGTGCTCGTTTAATTTGCATGCAGTAACCCCAAAACCATGAAAAATAAACCCCTAAAATGGTGGCATTTGCCTTTGGTCTTTTCCCTTCTCGTCTTTGCTTCTTGCCAACATTACTTTTTTCGAACAACCTACGATTCAGCCAATGAAATGCTCAATCGTTCCAAAGAAACAAAATCCAAACCGTTCCTTAAAGCCCATTTTAAGAATGGAGAAGTGGTGATTTTTGAAAATGAATGGGAAATGGATGCATCCCAACAGTTCATCATCGGACAGGGAACCCATTACGATGTTTACCGAAAAACACCTACCTATGGCCCACAAAAGGTGGATATTTCCATGGTCTCGCTTTTTGAAACCAATGAACGATTGAAAAATCCGGAATTGGGAAGAATTGGAACGCTAACGGTCATTGGTGCAGCCGACTTTGCCGTGGGAATTTTCTGCATCATCAATCCAAAAGCCTGTTTCGGCTCCTGCCCTACTTTTTATTTAAATCCGAATTCCAATTATCATCATTCCGATGCTGAAGGATTCAGTTCGGCTATTTTGCCCAGGTTAGCCTATTCCGATGCAGATGCTCTGCCAGAGTTGCCGGCAACTTCCGATCTTGAAATTACCATGAAAAATGAAGCCATGGAAACCCATGTTGTTCGGGGCGTTCGATTGAAAGTGTTTCCAAAGGAAGAAGGAAAAACAGTTCTACAAAGCCAGGATCACCGATTTTATTCCGTGAAGAATGGTTTGAAGCCGGTGAAAGCGGTGGGGGTTGAAGGAGATCTTCTACCGGCATTGTTGGCTGCCGATCGTTTTGAAAGATTTTCGTTGGCTCATCCCAACTCCATGAAACACCGCGAAACGGTAGATTTGGAGTTCGAGTCGAATAACAACGCTTCCTTGGGCTTGCAACTTCATTTCCGACAGACGTTGATGTCAACGTTTCTTTTCTATTCCGCCATGGACGATATGGGAGATCAATTCTCCGATTTTTTTGCTGAAATGGAATCCAAAGGCGGGCCATTGTTGAAACGATTTCAACGGGTACAAAAGGAGTTGGGAGGAATTGATGTTTCGGTTTGGGATGAAGGAACGGGGAAATGGATTTTTGCTGGAACATTTGAAGAATTTGGGCCCATTTCTATTGAAAATCAACTGCTTCGTTTGCCCAAATTCAAGGCGCATCAGCGTGTAAAAGTGCGATTAACCATGAACCAAGGGCTATGGAGATTGGATGCAGCACGTTTGTGTACGGTTGAAAAAGAAGTGAAACCCATGGTTATTCAGCCCACGGAGCTTCGCGATCGGTACTCGGGAAAACCAGAACCACTTCCAAGTTACGAGAAGCCCTTGGTTACGAATCCCGGCCGGCAGGTGATTTGGAAATTTTCGTTGACATCGGCCGGGAATCAATGCGTGGCCTTTCTCGAATCCGAAGGTTACTATTTGGAATGGAGCCGCTCTGAATGGATAAAAGATAATAATATTGCTCGCTTAACCCAAATGGGCGTTTCGCCCGAATCCTATTTTAGGAAGAATGCCAAAGCCTACAAAGAATACGAAAAAACCATGGAACGCGAGTTCTGGGATTCCCGTTACAGTGAAAAACAAGTGGTGTATGAAGGTCGTTAAAATTTTCTTTTTTCTTGTGATTTTGAGCGGATGCGCAGGATCCAAGGTGTTGCCGAGGTACGATTCCATGAATTACAATTACTATGGAGCACAAATCAAAGCCAATGACCAATTTGGAAATGAATTGATGGGTGAACTAATCGCAGCTAACGATTCCGGAATTTGGGTGCTTCGCAATTTCGATAACTTGGATGCCGTATCATGGGGCTTTGGGAATCATCAAGAAAACCTCGTAAAAATCGACTCCAATCATTTTTACTTCATGCATCTTCAAGATTTAAAAACCTATCGAATAAAATACGCGAGGTCAAAAAATTACGCGAAGATGATGCTGTTAACCCCGGTCACGTTGGTTCACGGATTGGTTTCGTTACTTTCCTTTCCAATCAATTTAATCGTAACAGGTTCCGTAGCCATCTCAGGAAGTAGGGCTTACCAGTACAACGAATTGGAAATCCCCAAAAGCGATTTATTCAAATTTGCACGTTATCCATCTGGACTTCCAAATGGGTTAAATCCCCAGATGTTGAGCAATAACGTTTTTAGTACCACCATGTCTTCTCCATGGCAAATGGCCAGGGATGCGAAAAATCAAACAACTCCGAAAGGCAAAGGACCCAAGCGCGGAGATTTGGAATGATGCGTTTATTACTGCTCCTTCTCCTTTCTTTGCTTTCTTCCGTTTCCTTTGGAGGAGTTGTTACCATCGTTTCTCCCGATAGTGCTACAAATCTTCGGGTTGAAAATAAGTCACCACTCCTCAGTTATGAGTTGAAATATAAAGGAAAAACCATTCTTCATTCCTCTCAAATTGCACTTCAACTCAAAGGATTCGAAAATGAAAAGTGGAATTTCATTGGCTCTTCTCCTATCCAATACACCGAGAACAAATGGATGGCCGCTTGGGGTCCAAAAATTGAAGTTAATGATCCATGTCAAAAGGGGAGATTTCTTTTCAAGAATGAGAAAATAGGCAACCTTTCGGTGGAATTCACTTTGTTCAATCGAGCGATGGCCTTTCGAATCGTTTTGAATGGAACGGAAGTTTTAAAAAACGGGGTTCTTCAGCAAGAAAACTCTCAAATTAATATTGGAAACGAGGGAACAGCGTGGTGGGCTTGGGCCGATTACAATACCCAAGAACAATTGTTCCATGAAACACCGTTGAAAGAAGCCACTTGGGTAAATACCCCTTTTACTACTCGCTTGCCAAGTGGGGTTCATTTGGCAGTGCATGAAGCAGGATTGGTGAATTATTCGAGAATGACCCTCAAGCGTGATTCTTTAGGCGTTTTTACGACCGATTTGGTTCCTTGGAAAAACGGTGATTTGGTTCGGTTTCATCGAAATGTATCAACGCCTTGGCGGGTTATTTTATTCGGAGATAATGCTGCAGAGCTGTTGGAATCATCGGTCATCAAAACGTTGAACGAACCTTGTAAAATTCAAGATAACCGGTGGATCAAACCCATTTCTTACATAGGGATTTGGTGGGAAATGCATCAAGGAACCCACACCTGGACAGAAGGCCCCCGCCACGCAGCAACGACCGAGAGGGCCAAGCAACTCATCAACTTTGCCGCCCACAACCGCATTGGAGGGGTGTTGGTGGAAGGGTGGAATACGGGTTGGGATCGGTGGGGTCAAGATTCGGTTTTCGATCAAACAACATCGGCAAGAGATTACGACTTAAAAGAGGTTGCTCGGTATGCTCAAATGAAAGGAGTTGCGCTTATCGCGCACTGCGAAACGGGTGGGGATGCTCCATTTTTCGAAGCGCGATGGGATGCGGCCTTTTCCCTTTATCGCAAGTTGGGAATCCGGTACGTGAAAACCGGTTATGCCGGAGCAGCACGTCCCATTGGAGAGCACCTTTTCGGGCAGGGAATGGTTCAACATTATCAAAAGGTGGTGGAAAAGGCTGCTCAGTACGGATTGATGTTGGATGTTCACGAATGCATTCAGCCAACGGGTTTGGAGCGTACTTGGCCCAATTTGATGACCGGCGAAAGCGTTCGTGGAATGGAATGGGAAGCTTGGAGCGCCGGGAACTCGCCCGATCATACTGTTTTACTCCCGTTTACTCGTGGCTTGGCTGGTCCAATGGATTACACCGCAGGGATGGCCGATGTCCTATTTAAAAACAGAGGAGATTACACCCCATGGAACGGACAAGAACAACCTGGAATGAAATGCAGGGTGCATTCCACCGTGGTTCACCAAATGGCCCTGATGGGAGTGTTGTATTCCCCCATGCAAATGGCTGCCGATCGATTCGAGAATTATCAAAAATCCCCCGAATGGCAGCAGTTTTTCCGGTTGTTTAGCGCTGAGGTTATACAGACCAAAGTCTTGGTGGCCGATGTTGGGAAGACGGTGGTAGTGGCTAGAAAGTTTACCAATGGAGTGTGGATGGTGTCGGCAGTAAACGGTACCCAAGCGAGAGAGGTGGAATGGAATTGGGATTTCGTAGGGTGGGATTCGGTCAAGGCATTTGTGTTCACCGATTTGGGAGATTGGCAAAACCAACCCGATCAATTTCAATTGACGGGAGAGAAAATAAATTCCCCCACCGAACACGTAAAACTACCTGCAGGTGGGGGAAAGGTTTGGTTTTTGATTCCCGAAGCGCCTAAAATTCCTTGGGATTGAGTTATTTTCCTTCGCGCATGATTTGCTCGATCTCTTCCACTTCAATGGGGAAATCTGCCATCAAATCAACCGGTCCGTTTTCAGTAATCAATATGTCATTTTCAATTCGAATTCCGATTCCTTCTTCTTTGATGTAAATTCCTGGTTCGTTGGTAATGATCATTCCGGGCTGAAGCTTGGAATACCGCTCTCCGATGTCATGAATGTCAATTCCCAAGAAGTGACCCGTTCCGTGAGGAAAGTATTTTTTATATGCCGGCCACGCAGGATTCTGGTTTTTAACATCATCGGAAGAAATAAGACCCAATGACAACAATTCAGCTTCCATGATGAGGGCGGCTTGGGTGTTGTAGTCGTTTAAAGAATTGCCAGTATGCAGCAATTCGCGTGCTTGGCGCATCACCCGTAGAACAGCATTGTACACTTCTTTTTGGCGAGGAGTAAAGGTTCCGTTCACGGGGAAACAGCGGGTAAGATCAGAACAGTACATGTTGTATTCGGTTCCATGATCGAGTAGGAGGAGGTCGCCATCCAAAAGTGGTCGGTCGTTGGTGACGTAGTGCAAGATGCATGCATTGGCGCCACCGGCCACGATGGGCTCGAAGGAAAATCCTTTGGCGCCTTTGGAAACGTAGTAACCTTGGAGCAATCCTTCAATTTCGTATTCCATCATTCCGGGGCGGATGGATTTCATGGCTAAAAGTAGACCTTCCTTGGTTAGGTAGATGGCTTTTTTCAAGGCATCAATTTCGTGCGATGAATGAATGGGGCGTTCTTTTCTAATGATTTCGGAAGCGCGGCCAAAGGAGTGAAGCGGGAATTCGGACTTGATTTTGGCCGCCATTCGGTGTTCATAGGACTGTGGAAACGAAGGGGTTCGATCGTTTTCGTTGGTATTTAAAAAGCAAGTTCCGGCATATCCCATCATTTGGCGCATCACGCCTTCGAATTTATCGCTCCAATGAACGGTGGAAATTCCAGCTAATTTTCGGGCTTCTTCCATCTCTAATTTGTATCCTTCCCAGGTGGCGATGTGCTCATTGGTTTCGGTAACGAAGAGCATTTCGCGCATTTCGGGTAGGGGAGCATCCGGGAAAAGAATGAGGAAAGAATTTTCTTGTTGTATTCCGGTGAGCCAATAGAATTCGGAATTTTGGCGGTAGGGCCAATAGAATTGGTCACCGTTGCGAACGACCACTTCGTTGGAAAAAAAGATGGCGATGGCATTTTTAGGAAGGTGTTGAACGAATCTTTTGCGGTTATCCACAAAGGTTTCGGAGGGTAGTGGTTGTTGACGCATGCGTTGATATTGTTTGTTTCTGCAAAGAAAATCAATCATTTCCATCGGTGCGACACTTTTATTCATGAAATGTTTTCCACCTTTCCAAGCAAGTGTAGAAAATTTTGGTTTTAGGGTTGCTTTATTGAAATTCATCATTTACCTTTGCAGTCCCGCAGAGAATGCGGTTAATTGTAAGAAAAACGACAAATTAGAATACGAAAATGCCAACTATTCAACAGCTTGTTCGGAAAGGAAGAACCGACAAAATGTGGAAGAGTAAGTCTCCAGCCTTGGATTCTTGCCCTCAACGACGCGGAGTTTGTACCCGTGTGTACACAACTACCCCAAAGAAACCAAACTCTGCCTTGCGCAAAGTTGCTCGTGTGCGATTGACTAACGGAAAAGAGGTTAACGCCTATATCCCGGGAGAAGGTCACAATTTACAGGAACACTCAATCGTATTGATTCGTGGTGGTCGTGTGAAGGATCTTCCAGGGGTTCGTTACCACATCATCCGTGGTGCATTGGATACCAGCGGTGTTAACGGCCGTAACCAAGCTCGTTCTAAATACGGAACGAAGCGTCCAAAGCCAGGTCAAGAAGCGGCAAAAGGAGCTGCAAAAGGTGGTAAGAAGAAATAATAGAACAACGTTATGAGAAAAGGTAAACCCAAGAAGCGTTATATCGCACCTGATGCCAAGTTTGGTGAGGTGTTGGTAACCAAGTTCATCAACAGTTTGATGTGGGATGGAAAGAAATCTACCGCTGCAACAATTTTTTACGATTCTTTGGATTTGGTAGAAAAGCGTTCCAACGAGAACGGATTGGAAGCATGGAAGCGTGCGTTGAATAACGTGATGCCTACTGTAGAAGTTCGTAGTCGCCGCGTTGGTGGTGCTACGTTCCAGGTTCCAACCGAAGTGAATCCAGGTCGCAAACAAGCTTTGGGCTTCCGCTGGATGATCAACTTTGCTCGCCGACGTGGAGATAAATCCATGGCTGAAAAGCTTGCTTCTGAAATCGTTGCTGCTGCCAAAGGTGAAGGTGGTGCAGTGAAAAAGAAAGAAGAAACGTACCGCATGGCAGAAGCCAACAAAGCATTCTCACACTTCCGATTCTAATTTGTCATGGCAAGAAATTTAAAATTAACCCGAAATATTGGTATCTCTGCTCACATTGATGCGGGAAAAACCACAACCACCGAGCGTATCCTTTATTACACGGGTCTTACACACAAGATCGGTGAGGTACACGATGGAGCTGCTACCATGGATTGGATGGTTCAAGAACAAGAGCGAGGCATCACGATCACTTCGGCTGCTACAACCACATTCTGGAAGTTTCCTACGGTTCAAGGTCAGCCAACCAGCAGTACTGAAGAGTACAAAGTAAACATCATCGATACCCCAGGACACGTTGACTTTACCGTTGAGGTAGAGCGTTCTTTGCGTGTATTGGATGGTGCAGTTGCTCTTTTTTGTGCCGTTGGTGGCGTTGAGCCACAATCTGAAACCGTTTGGCGTCAGATGAACAAATACAACGTTCCTCGCATTGGATTCGTAAACAAAATGGATCGTGCTGGAGCAGATTTCTTCAATGTTCAAAAAGAAATCAAAGAAATTCTTGGTGGTAATCCCGTTCCATTGCAAGTGCCGATTGGTGCTGAATCCGATTTCAAGGGTGTGATTGATTTGATCACACGCAAAGGAATCGTTTGGGACGACTCAACTCAAGGGATGACCTACACTGAAGTTCCTGTTCCTGCTGATTTGGAAGAAACAGTAGACGAGTGGAGAAGTAACTTGGTGGAAGCCGTTGCTGAATTCGACGATAATTTGATGATGAAATTCTTCGATGATCCAAATTCGATCTCCGAAGAAGAATTGAATAACGCTATCCGCGAAGCTACATGTGCGATGAAAATCGTTCCTTTGATGTGCGGATCTGCATTTAAAAACAAAGGTGTTCAGCGTTTGTTGGATGCAGTTGTTCAGTATTTGCCATCACCTTCCGATGTTCCTGCCGTATTGGGTACTAACCCAGATACTGGAGCTGAAGAAGAGCGCCGTCCAGATGTAGCTGATTTTACTTCTGCTTTGGCATTCAAAATCATGACTGATCCTTTTGTAGGACGCTTGGCTTTCTTTCGTGTTTATTCTGGAAAGATTGATTCAGGTTCTTACGTTTTGAATACTCGTTCAGGTAAAAAAGAGCGTATTTCTCGTGTAATGCAAATGCACGCGAACAAGCAAAACGCAATGGATTCCATCGAAGCTGGTGATATCGGTGCCGGAGTAGGTTTCAAAGATGTTCGCACTGGCGATACGCTTTGCGACGAGAAACACCCCATCATTCTAGAATCCATGAGCTTCCCAGAGCCCGTTATCGGTTTGGCTATCGAACCTAAAACTCAAGCTGACGTTGATAAATTGGGTGTTGCTCTTCAAAAGTTATCCGAAGAGGATCCAACTTTCCGCGTACATACCGACGAAGAAACAGGTCAAACTGTTATTTCTGGAATGGGAGAGTTGCACTTGGAAATCATTTTGGATCGTTTGAAGCGTGAATTCAAAGTTGAATGTTCACAAGGAGCTCCTCAAGTAGCTTATAAAGAAGCCTTGACTCGTAATTTCACTCACCGTGAAACGTATAAAAAGCAAACCGGTGGTCGTGGTAAATTCGCTGATATTCAAATTGAAATTGGCCCACGTGTAGCTGAAGGTACAGGTTTAGAATTCGTGAATGAAATCGTAGGTGGTTCAATTCCTCGTGAATACATCCCTGCTGTTCAAAAAGGATTCGATGCCGCTATGGTGAACGGTCCGTTAGCTGGATTTAACGTTGATAGCATGCGTGTTCGTTTGTTCGACGGTTCTTTCCACGCAGTTGACTCCGATTCTCTTTCTTTCGAAATTTGTGCACGTACCGCTTTCCGCGAAGCAGCTCGCAGTGCAGGTCCAGTTTTGTTGGAACCCGTTATGAAAATGGAAGTTATTACTCCAGATGAATACATGGGTGATGTTATCGGTGACTTGAACAAGCGTCGTGGTCAGGTTGAAGGAATGGACACCAAAGGTGGTGCTCAGGTGATCAAAGTAAAGGTGCCTTTGGCAGAAATGTTCGGATACGTAACAGTATTGCGTACCCTTACTTCAGGCCGTGCAACATCTTCTATGGAATTCTCTCACTATGCTGAGGTTCCTACCAACGTAGCAAAAGAAGTATTGGCGAAAGCCGCAAAATAAATTAATTAAGGTTATGAATCACAAAATCCGCATTAAGCTCAAGTCTTACGACCATAATTTGGTTGATAAGTCTGCTGAGAAAATTGTGAAGACGGTAAAAGGTACCGGTGCGGTTGTTAGTGGACCGATTCCTCTGCCGACTAGGAAACAGATTTTCACCGTTCTACGTTCACCACACGTGAACAAGAAGGCGCGTGAGCAATTCCAATTGTGTTCCTACAAGCGTTTGATCGACATTCACAGCAGCTCGGCTAAGACCGTTGACGCGCTCATGAAGTTGGAATTGCCCAGTGGGGTTGACGTAGAAATTAAGGTTTGATTTGTTTAATTTAAGATAACCATGTCAGGTATTATCGCTAAAAAAATTGGGATGACCAGCATCTTTACTGAAGATGGCCGCCAAGTGGCTGTTACAGTAATCGAGGCCATGCCCAACGTTGTTACCGCTGTAAAAACAGTGGCGAACGACGGATATGAAGCCATTCAGTTGGCTGCTGGCGAGCGCAAGGAGAAAACAACCTCCAAGCCGCTTGTTGGACACTTTAAGAAAGCCGGTACTACACCGAAACATAAAGTAGTTGAATTCAAAGGCTTCGAACAATCGTTGTCATTGGGTGAAACCATTGGCGTTTCATTGTTCGAAGAAGGTGACTTCATCGACGTTGTAGGAACAAGCAAAGGACGCGGTTTCCAAGGTGTTGTGAAACGCCACGGATTTGCTGGGGTAGGTGAAGCTACTCACGGTCAACACAACCGCCTTCGTGCTCCTGGTTCTATTGGTCAGTGTTCTACTCCTTCAAAAGTTTATAAAGGTTTGAAGATGGGTGGACAAATGGGGAACGTTCGTGTTAAAGTTCAAAACCTTGAGGTATTGAAAGTTTATAACGACCAAAACCTATTGGTTGTTAAAGGTGCCATTCCTGGTGCTAAGGGTTCATTTATCACCATCGAAAAATAAGGTAACATGGAACTTTCAGTATTTAATATTCAAGGAAAAGAAACCGGAAAAATTCAGGTGAATGATTCTGTGTTTAACATCGAGGTGAACGAACATGCCATTTATTTGGACGTGAAGAGCATTTTGGCCAATCAGCGTCAAGGAACTCATAAGTCTAAAGAGAGAAACGAAATTGCTGGATCTACCAAAAAGATTCGTAAGCAAAAAGGTTCTGGTGGTGCACGTTTTGGTTCTATCAAAAACCCTTTGTTCCGTGGTGGTGGTCGTGTATTCGGTCCTCGTCCTCGCGACTATTCATTCAAAATCAACAAAAAGGTGAAAGATCTTGCTCGCCGTTCTGCTTTGTCAGTAAAGGCACAAAATGGATCAATCATTGTGGTAGATCAATTGCATTTCGATGATCACAAAACCAAGCGTTTTGTATCAATGATGAGCGATTTCAACCTTACTGGAAAGCGTGTATTGTTTGTAGATGCAACACCATCTAAAGAAATATTGCTTTCTTCTCGTAATGTTCAAAAGACCCAAGTTTTGGATGCAGCATCCATCAACACGTACGACGTGATGAAAGCTGCTACCATCATCATGTCTTCGAACGCAGTATCAACCATTGAACAACAGCTACATTAATATGGAAATTCTTATTTCACCTGTTGTATCCGAAAAAGCTACTGGTCTTTCAGAGAAACGCAATCAATACGCCTTCAAAGTTGCTTTGAAAGCCAATAAGATTGAGATCAAGAAAGCTGTTGAAGCATTCTTCGGTGTTACCGTGGTCAATGTAAATACCATGGTTGTTATGGGCAAACGCAAAACTCGTTATACTAAAAAAGGTTTTGTTGGGTCCAAGAAGTCTAACTATAAGAAAGCCATCGTTACCTTGAAAGAGGGAGATGTAATCGATTTCTTTAACGTAAACTAATTTGAGTTATGGCGATTAAAAGATTTAAACCGGTTACTCCCGGAACTCGTTTCAAAGTAGCAAATACTTTTTCTGAATTAACTGCCGGAACCCCTGAGAAGTCACTTTTGGCTCCAATGAAGTCCTCCGGTGGTCGTAATAACTCTGGTAAAATGACGATGCGTTACACCGGTGGTGGACACAAGCGTCGCTATCGTTTGGTTGATTTCAAACGTACACGTGCCGGTATCCCAGCTGTTGTAAAAACCGTTGAGTACGATCCGAATCGTTCTGCATTCATTTCTTTGATTGCTTATGCAGATGGTGTAAAAGCGTATATCCTTGCTCCAAAAGGAATTCAAGTAGGACAAACCGTTATTTCTGGTAAAGGATCATCTCCTGATACGGGAAATGCGTTGCCTCTTTCCGAAGTGCCTTTGGGTTCCAATGTTCACAACATTGAAATGAATCCTGGTGCTGGTGGTGTTTTAGCTCGTTCTGCTGGTTCTTATGCAACCTTAACTGCACGTGATGGAAAATATGCTGTATTGCGTATGCCATCAGGAGAACTTCGCATGGTGTTGATTACTTGCCTGGCTACGATGGGTGAAGTTTCTAACCAAGATCACATGTTAACCCGTAGTGGTAAAGCAGGTAGAAGTCGTTGGTTGGGTATTCGTCCGCGCACTCGAGGTGTTGCAATGAACCCCGTTGATCACCCAATGGGTGGTGGTGAAGGCCGTTCTTCCGGTGGTCACCCCCGTTCTCGTAAAGGATTGTTGGCTAAAGGTTACAAAACCCGCAGCAAAACGAAACAGTCCAGTCGTTTAATCATCAGCAGAAAGAAAAAATAACCATGGCAAGATCCATTAAAAAGGGTCCATTCGTGGATCATCATTTAGAGAACAAAGTTCTTACGATGAATGAGGGAAGCAAGAAGACGGTGATCAAAACTTGGTCTCGTCGTTCCATGATCACTCCCGATTTCGTAGGACATACCATTGCTGTTCATAACGGAAATAAACATATTCCTGTTTACGTAACAGAAAACATGGTAGGGCATAAATTGGGTGAATTTTCACCTACTCGTAACTTCCGCGGACACGCCGCCAAAAAGGATAAAAAGAAATAATGGAATCAACAGCAAAACTCCGTAACATTCCTTCTTCTCCACGCAAGATGCGTTTGGTAGCTGACTTAGTACGCGGCAAGAAGGTTTCAGAAGCTCAAGCGATTTTAAAATTTTCTAAACAAGAAGCTTCTCTTCGTATTGAGAAGTTGTTGTTAAGTGCTATCTCAAATTGGGTAGCCAAAAATGAAGATGGCGACATCGACAATGCTTTTGTTAAAGCAATTTGGGTAGATTGTGGTACAATGATGAAACGCATTCAACCAGCCCCTCAAGGACGTGCACACCGAGTTCGCAAGCGCTCGAACCACGTTACAATGATCATCGATTCGTTCAATAAGGCATAAATATAAAGAGCATGGGTCAGAAGACTAATCCCATTGGCTTACGCCTAGGTATCATCCGCGGTTGGGACTCCAACTGGTACGGCGGACGTGACTTTTCCGATAAATTGGTAGAAGATCACAAAATTCGTACTTACCTCAATGCGCGTATTTCTAACGGTGGCATGGCCAAGATCGTTATTGAGCGCACTTTGAAGCGCATCATCATCACCATCCACACCAGCCGTCCAGGTATTGTAATTGGTAAAGGTGGTAGTGAAGTAGATCGCATCAAAGAAGAGATCAAAAAACTTACAAACAAAGACGTTCAAATCAACATCATGGAAATCAAGCGTCCTGAATTGGATGCCCAGTTGGTTGGTGAGAGCATTGCAAAACAAATTGAATCCCGTATCAGCTTCAAGCGCGCTATGAAAATGGCCATTGGTTCAACCATGCGTATGGGTGCTGAAGGAATTAAAGTGATGTGCTCAGGCCGTTTAGGTGGAGCAGAAATTGCTCGCTCTGAACAGTACAAAGACGGACGTATTCCATTGCACACCCTTCGTGCTGATATCGATTATGCTCACGTAGGTGCACAAACGGTATATGGTACAATCGGTGTAAAAGTTTGGATTTGCCGTGGTGAAGTTTTTGGAAAGCGTGATCTTTCTCCAAACTTCGGTATGAAAGAAGCTACTCCCGGTACCGGTGGCGGTATGGGTGGTGGCCGTAAACCTAAAGCAGGTGGTCGCCCACCTAGAAAAGGAGGTAAGAAATAATTATGTTACAGCCTAAAAAGACAAAATTCCGTAAACAGCAGAAAGGTCGTATTCACGGCTATGCTACACGTGGTGCAGAAATTTCTTTCGGATCATTCGCATTGAAATCTTTGGAACCTCAGTGGATCACTGCTCGTCAAATTGAATCAGCTCGTATCGCTTTAACGCGTTACATGAAGCGTGAAGGTCAGGTTTGGATTCGTATCTTCCCAGATAAACCAATCACCAAGAAGCCAGCAGAAGTTCGTATGGGTAAAGGTAAAGGTGCTCCCGAGCTTTGGGTAGCTCCAATTAAGCCAGGTACTTTGATTTTTGAAGCAGATGGTGTACCTTTGCAGGTCGCTAAGGAGGCCATGCGTTTAGCAGCGCAAAAATTACCTTGCGCTACCAAGTTTGTTGTACGTAGAGATTACGTTGAATAATTATGAAAAAAACGGAAAATGGCTTTAAAAATATGTCGGAGCAAGACATTTTAGCCCAAGTTAAGGAACAGAAGAATACCATCACAAAGATGCGTTTCGCTCATGCAGTTAATCAGTTGGATCGCCCTAGCATGATGAAGAATACCCGGAAAGAAATCGCCCGGATGTTAACCGAGTTGAATTCCCGTAACAAAGCTTAACAGAAATTTACAATGGAAAGAAATGCGAGAAAAGAGCGTGTTGGTAACGTTGTTGCTACCAAAATGCAAAAGACCATTACCGTTGCTGTTGAGCGTAAGGTAAAACACCCATTTTACGGAAAGTTCGTAAAAACCACCAAAACCTTTCACGTTCACGATGAAAAGAACGAGTGCGGAGTAGGTGATATCGTTAAAATCATGGAAACCCGTCCCTTGTCAAAAACAAAGAGATGGCGTTTGATAGAAATCGTTGAAAAGGCTAAGTAATTATGTTACAACAAGAATCAAGAATGGCTGTTGCCGATAACAGCGGTGCCAAAGTAGTACTTCTCATTCGAGTACTAGGCGGTACACGTCGTCGGTATGCCAGCGTAGGCGACAAAGTAGTCGTTTCCATAAAATCTGCCATCCCAGGAGGAGCGAAGAAAGGTTCCGTATCCAAAGCTGTTGTTGTTCGTACGAAGAAAGAAATCCGTCGCAAAGATGGTTCTTACATTCGTTTCGACGATAATGCTGTAGTTCTCTTGAATAACCAAGATGAACCACGTGGAACACGAATCTTCGGTCCAGTAGCTCGTGAATTGCGTGAAAAGCAGTTTATGAAAATTGTTTCACTTGCTCCTGAGGTGCTATAATTAAAGAAATATGTCTCACAGAACCGTTTTAAAAATTCACAAAGGCGATAAAGTTCGCGTTATTTCCGGTGACTCAAAGGGGGTTGAAGGCGAAGTGTTAGCTGTTGATGCAGCGAATAACCGCGTTACCGTAAAAGGTGCAAACATCGTTACCCGTCACCGCAAACCTACTGCGATGAATCCTGAAGGTGGAATCGAGAAATTCGAAGCCCCATTGAACGCCTCAAAAGTAATGTTGGTAGATCCGAAATCTGGAAAACCAACTCGTATTGGAATCAAGCGTGATGGCACGAAAAAGCTTCGCGTGGCAAAAAAATCAGGGGAGGTAATTAAGAAATGAGCAATACAACCCGCTTAAAAGACTATTATCAGGATAAAGTAGTTCCTGCGCTAATGGAAAAATTTGGTTACAAATCCATCATGGAAGTTCCTAAATTGGTTAAGATTTCGATCAACCAAGGTTTGGGTGCTGCTGTAGCCGATAAAAAAATCATCGATAACGCTATTGAAGAGCTAGGTACCATCACTGGTCAACGTGCTGTTTCAACAAAATCTCGTTTGGCAATTTCTAACTTCAAATTGAGAGAAAACATGCCTATCGGCGTTCGCGTTACACTTCGTCGAGAGACGATGTATGAATTTTTAGATCGATTGGTTTCTGTTTCCCTTCCACGTGTTCGCGATTTTCGCGGTATCAACGCAAAAGGATTTGACGGACGTGGAAATTATTCTTTCGGAATCATTGAGCAAATCATTTTCCCTGAGATCAACATCGATCGTATCAGTCGTATTAATGGTATGGATATTACCTTTGTAACCACCGCAAAAACCGATGCTGAAGCAATGGCTTTGTTGAGTGAATTGGGTATGCCATTTAAAACTTCGAAATAATCATGGCAAAAGAAGGTATTAAAGCAAGAGACGTAAAGCGCCAAAAGTTGGTAGTTAAATACGCTGCAAAACGTGCTGCTTTGAAAGAAGCAGGAGATTATGATGGATTGCAAAAGCTTCCAAAAAATTCATCTCCCGTTCGTTTGCACAATCGTTGCAAAATCACCGGTCGTCCCCGTGGTTATATGCGTAAATTCGGAATTAGCCGCGTTTTGTTCCGCAAAATGGCGCTTGCCGGTAAAATTCCAGGTGTAACTAAAGCAAGTTGGTAATCATGACTGATACTATTTCTGATTTCTTGACCCGTATTCGCAACGCCCAGGCAGCTCGCCACCGCGTTGTAGAAATCCCTTCTTCTAATTTAAAGAAAGCAATGACTCAGGTGCTTTTTGAAAAAGGGTATATTTTGAATTATAAGTTCGATAAAGTTGACAACTTCGATGTGATTAAAATCGCGTTGAAATACAATGCATCTACTAAACAACCAGCTATCACGAAGTTAGTTCGTGTTTCTAAACCTGGTTTGCGTAAATACGCAGGTGTTGAAGCGTTGCCACGAGTTATCAATGGTTTAGGCATTGCTATCATGTCTACCTCGAAAGGTGTTATCACCGACAAAGAAGCTCGTCAGCTTCATGTGGGTGGTGAAGTTTTGTGTTACATTTATTAATTGATCGTTTATGTCTCGTATTGGAAAATCACCTATCGCAATTCCCGCTGGAGTTAAGATTTCTGTGTCCGATAAGAATAAAGTTTCCGTTACTGGACCAAAAGGTAACATGGAACGTTCGATCGACCCAGATATTACTGTAAATGTTACTGAAACTGAAATTTTGGTTGAAAGACCTACCGAATCAAAACGTCACAAATCAATGCACGGCCTTTATCGTGCTTTGATTGCCAACATGGTTCATGGTGTTTCTACCGGTTTCACTCTTCAACAAGAATTGGTTGGTGTCGGTTATCGCGCCAACGCCCGTGGTCAATTGCTCGAGCTTAGCTTGGGATACTCCCACGATATTGTTATGGAAATTCCTAAGGAAATTATCATGGCTACTGAAACCGTTAAAGGTAAAAACCCCGTTATCACCCTATCATCTGTTGATAATGAATTGTTGGGACAAGTAGCTGCTAAAATTCGCTCCTTCCGTAAGCCAGAGCCTTACAAAGGAAAAGGTATCCGTTTTGTTAATGAAGTTATCCGCCGTAAAGCAGGTAAATCAGCTTCTTCTAAAAAGTAATAGGTCATGTCAAGCGCTAAAGTTCAAAGACGTCAAAAAATTCGTTACCGCATTCGTAAAAGAGTTTCAGGTACTACCACTCGTCCACGCATGTCGGTTTATCGTTCCAACTCTGAAATCTATGTTCAGTTGATCGATGATTTACAAGGCAAGACTCTTGTCAGTGCTGCATCCAATGCAGATGACCTGAAAGGTTCGAAAGGAACCAAAGTTGAAGTTGCTACCTTAGTTGGTAAATCCGTTGCTGCAAAAGCTATTGCTGCTGGAATTACAGATGTAGTATTTGATCGCAATGGTTTCCTTTATCACGGTCGTGTGAAAGCACTCGCTGAAGGAGCTCGTGAAGGTGGATTGAAATTTTAATTTAAGAGAAAATGTCAGCAAGCAATATTAAACGTGTACGTTCCAGCGAAATCGAATTGAAAGATCGTTTGGTACACGTAAATCGAGTAGCTAAAGTAACCAAAGGTGGTCGTACTTTTTCCTTTTCAGCCATCGTGGTTGTTGGAGATGAAAACGGTATCGTTGGTTATGGCTTAGGTAAAGCAAAAGAGGTTTCTGAAGCAATCGCTAAAGGAATCGATGATGCGAAGAAAAGTTTAATCAAAGTTCCTGTAATCAACGGAACAGTACCTCACGAAATGGAAGGCAAATACGGCGGTGGTCGTGTTTTGATTCGCCCAGCTTCTTCCGGTACTGGAGTTATTGCAGGTGGCGCAATGCGTGCCGTACTTGAGTCTGCAGGGATTCACGATGTATTAGCAAAGTCAAAAGGTTCATCCAACCCTCACAACGTGGTTAAAGCAACTTTTGACGCTCTTGCTAAAATGCGTGATGCAGCTTCAATTGCACAAAACCGCAACGTAAGTTTAAAGAAAGTATTCAACGGATAATCCTATGGCAAAGCTTAAAGTTACCCTTGTAAAAAGTCTTATCGATCGTCCATCTTACCAACGTAAAACCGTTGAAGCTCTTGGACTTCGCAAGATGAATAGTTCTCGCGTACATGAAGTTACTCCCCAAATCATGGGTATGGTAAATCAAGTACAGCATTTGTTGAATATTGAAGAAATGAATTGATCATGATTACCCTAAGTAATTTACGCCCTGCAGAAGGGTCAACTAAATCTCGTAAGAGAATCGGCCGTGGTCAAGGTTCTGGACGTGGTGGTACTTCTACCCGCGGACACAAAGGGGGACAATCTCGTTCTGGTTATTCTCGCAAACCTGGTTTCGAAGGTGGTCAAATGCCTTTGAAAAACCGAGTTCCCAAATTTGGTTTCAAGCCATTGAATCGTGTTGAATATGCACCTTTGAATTTGGATATGATTCAATCTTTCGTTGAATCGCACCAGACCTCTCAAATTAACCTTGAGTTTTTGATGGAACACGGTTTCGTGTCCAATGGAAAAACAAAAGTAAAATTGTTGGGTCGTGGAGAAATTAAAGCTGCTGTTCAAATTTCCGTTCATGCTTGTAGCGAAAGCGCTAAAGCTGCTATCGAACAAGCTGGTGGTTCTGTACTTTTAATCGGATCTTAAAGCATGAAACGCTTCATCGAAACACTCCGCAATATTTTTAAAATTCAAGAATTGCGTCAACGAATCCTTTTGACCTTGGGTTTGTTGTTAATTTATCGTCTGGGTTCTTACGTGGTACTACCAGGTATCGATCCCGTGGCCTTAAAAGAATCCGGTAGTGAAGGTGGAGGTTTAGCAGGTATTCTTGATTTGTTTGCAGGTGGTGCCTTTTCACGTGCATCTATTTTTGCACTCGGAATCATGCCTTACATTTCTGCGAGTATTGCTGTTCAATTGTTAACCATGGCCGTTCCTGCATTCCAAAAAATGCAAAAAGATGGTGAATCTGGTCGCAACAAATTGAATCAAGTAACTCGTTACCTTACTATCGCTATCACCGCAGCTCAGGCCGTTGGTTTTGTAATCAACCTTAAATCTGAATCTTTCAATGCTATCGTGAATAGCGCAAAAAATGGTGATAATCTAACTTTTACCTTCTGGTTATCAACTGTTTTTGTCCTTATAGCAGGAACCATGTTCGTGATGTGGTTGGGTGAAAAGATTACCGATAAGGGATTAGGAAATGGAATTTCGTTGATCATCATGGTTGGAATAGCCGGACGTTTACCACAATCCATCATTGGAGAATTCCAATTGAAGTTAGGAGGAGAAGAGTCTGGTGGCTTGTTAGCCCTGATCATCGAAATGCTTGCTTGGTTAGCCATTATCATCGGTACCATTGCTCTTGTACAAGCTGTTCGTAAGATTCCTTTAACTTCTGCTAAGCGCCAGGCATCTGGAGCAACCGCTGTTGAAGGTCCTCGCAATTACATTCCATTGAAGGTAAACACAGCAGGTGTAATGCCAATCATTTTTGCTCAAGCAATCATGTTCTTGCCGGCAACCATCGCTCAGTTTTTCCCAGAAAGTGATGTCATGTCTGAGTTTGGAAGAAACTTTGCAGATTATACCTCGGTAGTATACAACGTAATTCTAGCGGTTCTCATTATTTTGTTTACCTATTTCTACACTTCCTTGAGTGTACCTGCAAATCAAATGGCAGAAGATTTGAAGAAATCAAATGCTTTTGTTCCAGGTATTGCCCCAGGGGAGGCGACCTCGGCATTCATCGATGATATCCTTTCTAAGATTACCCTACCTGGTGCAATCTTTTTAAGTGCCATTGCTATTTTACCAGCTGTTGCAAAAATCTTTAAAGTTAGCGGCGAGTTCTCACAGTTCTTTGGAGGCACCAGTTTGTTGATTCTTGTCGGTGTGGTTTTAGATACCCTTCAACAAGTAGAATCGTATTTGTTGATGAAACAATACGATGGATTGATGAGCTCGGGTCGAGTTCGCGGACGTCGTGATAACGTTGAAGTAAATAAATAATATGGTTCCTATTCGAACGGAATCAGAAATTGATTTAATTCGACACAGTTCTTTACTTGTTGCAAAAACTCACGGAGAAATATCCAATTGGATTGAACCTGGCGTAAGTTTGAAAAAACTAGATACCATTGCTGAAGAATTTATTCGTTCTTCTGGTGGTGTTCCAGCTTTCAAAGGTTACCATGGTTTTCCAAACACCTTGTGTATTTCTCTTAATGATGTAGTTGTTCATGGAATTCCTTCCGATTATACGTTGAAAGATGGAGACATTGTAAGCGTAGATTGCGGAGTAAAAATGAATGATTATTTCGGTGATTCAGCTTATACTTATGCTGTTGGAGAAATTTCACCATCTGCATTTCAACTAATGAGAAAAACGTTGGAATGTTTAGAACAAGGAATTCTAGCCGCTATAGATGGTAATCGAGTTGGGGATATCGGATTCGCTGTTCAGCAATGTGCTGAAAAAGCTGGTTTCGGTGTCGTACGTGAGTTAGTAGGCCATGGAGTAGGAAAGAATCTTCATGAAAAGCCCGAGGTTCCTAATTATGGAAAACGAGGAAGTGGAATTATTCTTAAAGAGGGAATGGTTTTAGCAATCGAACCCATGATTAACCAAGGCACTGCCCGAATTAAACAACACCGCGATGGATGGACCATCTCCACTGCGGATAAAAAACTGAGTGCTCATTACGAACACACAGTGGTGGTTAGAAAAGGAAAAGCCGAAATTCTTTCGAGTTTCGATTTCATAAACAAAAACAAACGAATCTAATGGCGAAACAATCGTCTCTTAAACAAGATGGAGTAATTTTGGAAGCACTGTCTAATGCAATGTTCCGCGTTGAATTGGAAAATGGCCATCAAATTATTGCACATATCTCCGGTAAAATGCGGATGAACTACATTCGTATCCTACCAGGTGATAAAGTTTCTGTAGAAATGTCGCCTTACGATTTAACAAAAGGAAGAATAAACTATCGCTACTGATATGAAAGTTAGAGCATCTATCAAAAAAAGAAGTGACGAATGCATCATGGTTCGTCGTAAAGGAAAATTGTTTGTAATCAACAAACAAAACCCCAAGTTCAAACAGAGACAAGGATAAACTATGGCAAGGATTGCAGGTATTGATTTGCCCAATAACAAACGGGGCGTAATAAGCTTAACCTACATTTATGGTATCGGTCGTCGTACGGCTGAACGTATTTTAAGCGAAGCGGGTATTTCTGAAGATATTCGTGTGAAAGATTGGAACGATGCTCAAATAGCAGCCGTTCGTCGAATCATTGGTGACACCATTAAAACCGAAGGTGAGTTGCGCTCCGAAGTGCAATTGTCTATCAAGCGTTTAATGGATATCGGCTGCTATCGTGGCCTACGCCACAGAAGGGGTCTTCCCGTTCGTGGACAACGCACCAAAAATAACTGTCGCACTCGTAAGGGTAAGCGCAAAACTGTAGCAAACAAGAAAAAAGCAACGAAGTAATCGTTAAATAATGGCTAAATCATCATCAAAAACCGTCGTAAAAAAACGCGTTGTTAAGGTTGACGCTGTGGGCGAAGTTCACATCAAATCTACCTTCAACAACTTGATCATTTCCATCACCAACTCTGAAGGTCAAGTTATCTCTTGGGCTTCTGCGGGTAAGGCTGGATTCCGTGGTTCAAAGAAAAACACTCCGTACGCTGCCCAAGTAGCAGCTACAGATTGTGGTAAAGTGGCTCACGATCTAGGCCTTCGCCGTGCAAAGGTGTTTGTAAAAGGTCCAGGCGCAGGACGTGAGTCCGCCGTGCGTACCCTATCAGGTTTGGGTATCGAGATCACCTCAATTCAAGACGTAACACCGCTTCCGCACAACGGTTGCCGTCCTCCTAAACGTCGTCGCATCTAACAAGTAACATCATGGCAAGATATACAGGACCTACTTCAAAAATTGCTCGCAAGTTTCGCGACCCAATCTTTGGCCCCGATAAGGCTCTTACAAAAAGAAATTATCCCCCCGGTCAACACGGAAACTCCAAGCGTAACTCTAAAAAATCAGAGTATGCTGTTCAGCTTACTGAAAAACAAAAAGCTAAATACACTTACGGTGTTTTGGAACGTCAGTTCCGTAAAACATTCGAATTGGCTGCCCGTAAAAAAGGCCGTACTGGTGATAATTTGCTTCGTTTCTTAGAAAGCCGTTTAGATAACGTTGTTTTCCGCTTAGGAATCGCTCCAACCCGCCGTGCTGCTCGTCAGTTGGTTTCTCACCGTCACATCAATGTGAACGGACATATCGTAAACATTGCTTCTTGTCAAGTTCGCCCAGGCGACGTGATTAGCGTTCGTGAAAAGTCAAAATCCAATGAAGTTATCGTTGAGTCTTTGGCCGGAAGAACCGCAAGCAAATTCGGTTGGTTAACTTGGAATGCATCTGAAATGACAGGCACTTTCCTCGACTATCCAGAAAGGGACTCTATCCCAGAAAATATTCGCGAACAACTGATCGTTGAATTGTACTCTAAATAATCGTAAAGAAATAAGCATGGCTATATTAAACTTCCAAAAACCCGAGCGTGTTATCATGACCAAAGCAAATGAATTTGAAGGCAACTTCGAGTTCAAACCTTTGGAGCCCGGGTTCGGAGTGACCATCGGTAACGCCTTGCGTCGTATTCTTCTTTCATCGTTGGAAGGTTACGCTGTTACCAACATCCGCATCCCTGGTGCTGATCATGAATTTTCTACCATCAAAGGGGTGGTTGAAGATGTTGTTGACGTCGTATTGAATATGAAACAAGTGCGCTTCAAAAAGAAGGCCGGTGCTTCCGATTATGAAAAAGTATTCGTTTCAGTTAAGGGAAAAGATGCGTTTACAGCTGGAGATATTTCTAACTTCTGCGCAGCTTTCGAAGTGTTGAATCCAGATCACGTGATTTGTCACATCGATCCAGCAATTACTTTCGAAATCGAATTGCACATCCAACGCGGACGTGGGTATGTTCCAGCAGAAGAGAATCATATGGCTGACGCTGGAATTGGTGTTATCGCTATCGATTCGATTTTCACGCCCATCAAAAACGTTAAGTACACCATCGAAAATACTCGTGTTGAGCAAAAGACTGATTATGAGCGTTTGCTTCTCGAAATTATTACCGATGGATCTATTCATCCAGAAGAGGCTTTGAAAGAGGCAGCAGGAATTTTGATTCATCACTTCCTTCTTTTCTCCGACGAAAACATCACCTTTGAAACTAAACCGAAAGATAATCATTTGGAAGTAGATGAGAATTTGTTGCATACCCGCAAAATTCTTAAAACTCCTTTGGCTGATTTGGATTTGTCTGTTCGTGCTTACAATTGCTTGAAAGCAGCTGAAATTAAATCCTTGGCAGACCTCGTTAAATACGATATCGCCGATCTTTTGAAGTTCCGTAACTTCGGTAAAAAGTCTTTAACTGAATTAGAAGAATTGGTACGCGAAAAAGGTCTAACCTTTGGTATGGATCTATCTCGCTTTAAATTAGATGAAGATTAATCATGAGACACAATAAAGCAAATAACCATTTAGGTAGAAAAGCCGGCCACCGTCGTTTGATGTTGGCAAATATGGCTGCATCTTTGATCAAATCAAAAAGAATTACTACGACTGTAGCTAAAGCTAAAGCCCTTCGTAAATACGTTGAGCCTTTAATTACAAAGTCCAAAAGTGATACAACAACGAATCGTCGTACGGTTTTCTCTTATCTTCAAGATAAAGTTGCAGTAACCGAGTTGTTCAATGTTATTTCTGGAAAAATTAGCGAGCGTCCAGGTGGATATACCCGCATCATCAAATTGGGTTTCCGTTTAGGGGATAGTGCAGAAACTGCCATGATTGAATTGGTAGATTTCAACGAAATTTACGTGAAAGAAGCCAAGAAAGCAACAACTCGTCGTAGCCGTAGAAAAGCTACTTCTACTGCTACAGAATCAGCTCCAGTTGTTGAAACACCAGCAGCAGTAGATGAAGTTGTTGAAACGCCAGTTGCTGTAGAGGAAACCGCTGCTGCAGTTGAGGAAGTTGTTGAAACTCCAGTTGCTGTAGAGGAAACCACAATTGCAGTTGAGGAAGTTGTTGAAACACCAGTTGCTGTAGAGGAAACTCCAGTTGCAGTTGAGGAAGTTGTTGAAACTCCAGTTGCCGTAGAGGAAACTCCTACTGCCGTTGAAGAAGCATCAACCGAAACATCTGAAGTTGTTTCTGAAGATAATACTTCGACAGGTGATCAATCATCAGAAGAAAGCTCTTCTGATGAAAATTCAGAAAATAAAGAAGGTTAATTCTTTTTAATCAGAGTAATGGTAGAGGCGGAAACATTGTTTTCGCCTCTTTTTTTAACATAATAGCCAACATGACTACACAAGCTGTTTTACTTCTGCAGGATGGAACCGTATTTCACGGGTATGCTGCTGGGAAAATTGGAACTACCACCGGTGAAATTTGTTTCAATACCTCCATGACCGGTTACCAGGAAGTTTTTACCGATCCAAGTTACCATCGTCAGATTTTGGTGGCTACCAATGTTCATATCGGAAACTATGGAATTACCTCCGAAGACCAAGAAAGTTCCTCCATTAAAATTGCCGGTTTAGTCGTTCGTAATTTTTCTAAACCATTCAGCAGAAAAATGGCTGAAACCAATATCGAAGACTATTTCATCCAGAATAATTTGGTTGCTATTACCGGTGTTGATACCCGTGCACTCGTTAATCATCTTCGTAAATCCGGTTCAATGAACGCCATCTTATCTTCAGAAATTACCGATATTTCTGTTCTTCAAGAAAGGTTAAAAGATGTTCCTAACATGGAAGGTCTTAACCTCGTTTCTGAAGTTACGGGAAAAGAAGGTGAAATGATGGGTGAAGGAAATAACCTCAAAGTGGCTATGATCGATTTCGGATTTAAAGCCAATATTGCGAATGAATTGGTTAACAGGGGATGCGAGGTAAGAATCTTTCCTTCCAATTCTTCTGTCGAAGAAATCACCTCGTATCAACCCATGGGATTGATGCTCTCCAATGGTCCTGGTGATCCTGGGACCATGGACGATGAAGTTGCTGTAATTCAAAAGTTGGTGACTTCTGGACTCCCTACTTTCGGTATTTGCCTCGGTCACCAATTGTTGGGTAGAGCATTTGGATTGAATACCTACAAAATGAAATTCGGACACCGTGGCATCAATCAACCGGTTTTGAATCTTGTCACTGGTTTGAGTGAAATTACCTCTCAGAATCATGGATTTGCATTGAATCGTGATGAAATCGATCAACAATCTGAAGTTGTTCTAACTCATGTTAATTTGAATGATGATTCCGTGGAGGGAATTCAACACCGCGATTTGCCTGCCTTTTCTGTACAATATCATCCAGAAAGTAATCCAGGGCCTCATGATTCTAAATATTTATTCGATCATTTCGTAACTTTGTTAAAAAATTAAAGTATGGCAATTATTCAACATGTCCACGCACGACAAATTCTTGATTCTCGTGGGAACCCAACCGTAGAAGTTGATGTTCATTTGTCGGATGGCTCTATGGGGCGTGCAGCTGTTCCTTCAGGCGCATCTACAGGTATTCACGAAGCCGTTGAATTACGGGATGGCGATTCATCCATTTACATGGGAAAAGGGGTGTTAAATGCCATTGCCAATGTGAATCAGATCTTGGCTCCTGAACTATTGGGGTTGTATGCCTACGATCAATCTTCCATCGATCAGACCATGATTTCGTTAGATGGTACTTCTAATAAATCCAAGTTAGGTGCCAATGCTATTTTAGGTGTTTCGTTAGCTGTTTCTCGTGCTGCAGCAATTTCTACCGGATTGCCGTTGTATCAATATGTTGGTGGTGTGAATGGAAGAACCTTGCCCATTCCTATGATGAACATTCTCAATGGCGGTGCACATGCCGACAATGGAATCGATTTTCAGGAATTCATGGTAATGCCCATTGGCGCTCATTCTTTTAGTGAGGCGCTTCAAATGGGTACCCAAATTTTTCATCACTTGAAAAAAGTCTTGAAGGACAAAGGGTTATCCACCAATGTTGGTGACGAAGGAGGATTTGCTCCCAATTTGAAATCCAACATTGAGGCCATGGACATGGTGATGAAAGCCATCGAAAGCGCTGGTTATAAACCTGGAATTGATGTGTGGATTGCTATGGATGCTGCCTCGACCGAATTTTACAACGAAGAGGAAAAAGTCTATCACTTTAAAAAATCTACTGGAGATAAATTAACCTCCTCAGAAATGGTTGGTTATTGGAAAGATTGGTGTGCAAAATATCCCGTTGTTAGCATCGAGGATGGGGTTGCAGAAGACGACTGGGCCGGTTGGAAAATGATGACCGATGCTTTGGGCCATTCTACCCAATTGGTTGGCGATGATTTGTTTGTTACCAATGTAAATCGCTTGTCTCAAGGAATTGAACAAGGTGTTGCAAATTCTATTTTGGTGAAAGTTAATCAAATCGGTTCGTTAACGGAAACCATGGATGCCGTTGAAATGGCCCATAAAAATGGTTATACCTCGGTGATGAGTCACCGCTCCGGAGAAACGGAAGACAATACCATTGCCGATTTAGCGGTGGCCTTGAATTGCGGTCAAATTAAAACGGGATCTGCGTCTCGTTCCGATCGTATTTCAAAATACAATCAGCTTATTCGAATTGAAGAAGAATTGGGAGAACGTGCTAAATTTTTAGGAAAATCCTTTAAGTTTGTGAAGTGAAACCATTTTTTAAAAATCGGTATTTCTTAGTTTCTCTAGGTTTACTAACCTGGCTGATTTTCTTTGATGATGATGATTTGCCAAAACAAATCAACCTTTCAATGGAATTAAACGATCGAAAAGAACATGTTCAGTACCTTAAGAATCAGATCGATAGTTTGAAAGAAGATAAGAAGCTTTTGTTTGAAGACCCTCGTTCTCGGGAGAAATTCGCAAGAGAAAAATACTTGATGAAGCGCGAAAACGAAGACCTTTTTATCGTAACTCCTCCAAAGGAAGAGGAATAAAATGGATCGTTTTTACTGTAATGATTTAACTTCTTCTATCGCTATTTTAGATGTAGAAGAATCGCACCACCTCCTCCGTGTCCATCGAAAAAGGGTCGGAGAGGTGGTGCACTTGTTTGATGGAAAAGGTACGCTGGCCCAAGGCTGGGTACACGAAGTCGGTAAAAATGAAGTCCTCATTAAATTAGAGGAAATCACAAATATTCACCCCACTTCTCGAAATGTTACCCTTGCAGTTTCTCCACTCAAATCAGAAGATCGATTCGAATGGCTTTTGGAAAAAGCAACCGAAATAGGAATCACTCAGTTTCTTCCAATTCTTTGCGAAAGGACAGAAAGCAAACGTTTCAGAAAAGAACGGTACGATAAAATTATTATGGGTGCATCTAAACAGTCTTTAAAGGCGTTTATCCCCCAAATTCTCTCACCAATTCTGCTTAAACAGACATTTCAAAGTCAAAGGTCACCTTGGTATTTCGGACATTGCCTCGATACTTATCCAACCTCTGAGTTGAAATCCTTAACCATTCAATTCCCATGTACGTTGGCCATTGGACCAGAGGGTGATTTTTCTGAAAGCGAAATTGCATGGATGATGGAGCAGGGGGGAGTCCCCGTATCGTTAGGTACAGAACGTTTGCGAACTGAAACCGCTGCAATTGTAGCATCTACCCTTTGTTTAGTATGAAAAAAGTTTTTTTAGCTACTTGGTTGTTTTTGGGAACATCCCTAATTGGTTTTACCCAAAACTATTCCCTGAAAATTGCTCGTGCCAAATACAAAGGAGGTGGCGATTGGTACGCCAACCCTACCAGCCTTTCCAATCTTGCTAAATTCTGCAATAAAAATCTGAACACCTCCATCGATCCCAATATTTCTGATGTAGACTTGGGCTCCTCCGAAATGTTCCGTTATCCATTTATTCATATGACGGGACATGGAAACGTGGTTTTGAATCCGTCAGAGGTAGATGTCATTCGTAAATATTTGATCGGTGGCGGATTTTTGCACATCGATGATAATTACGGGATGGATCTTTTTGTTCGACGGGAGATAAAAAAGGTTTTTCCTGAATTAAACTTTGAATTAATCCCAGCAAATCATCCCATTTATCATCAAAAATATCAGTTTAACGGGTTGCCCAAAATTCACGAGCACGATGGTAAGCCGGCTCAAGGTTTTGGTTTGTTCTACCAAGGAAGATTGGTTTGTTTTTATTCAGCAGAGTGCGATTTAGGCGATGGTTGGGAAGATCAAAGTGTTCACAACGACAGCCCTGAAATTCGATTGAAAGCGTTACAAATGGGCGCAAATATTCTTCAATTCGTTTTTCAAGGTCAATAAATTATCGAATCAAAGAAAGATTCCCTTTCAATAAATTAATTCTGCCTTTACCTCCACTGTATCGAACCACGTAAATGTACATGCCGTCCATGGCAGCTTTCCCTTTATGGGTTCCATCCCAACCTTGATTGATATCGTTGGTTTCAAAAATTCGCTCTCCCCATCGGTTGTAGATCTCCATATGAAAGTCTTTGATGGCAAACCCGGCCGCTTTAAAAGCATCGTTGATGCCATTCAAGTCGGGAGAAAACGCATTAGGCATGGTAAGTACAGGTTCCAAATCAATACAGTATCGGTTGGAGTATGATTCATTGCTACCGTTTCTTTCATGAGAAACAACACGGTAACAAACCTGGTATTCATCCAATAAAAATTCAAGTCTCTGGGTCGTATCCGTTCCGAAATAGGCACTTTGGTCAGGAGCGAGGATTCCATTTTTATTTTTTAGCAATTCGTAAGCTGAAACTCCATTTTGCCATCCTTGGTAAGGATTCCATTTTAATTGAACATCACGATTTCCATTGGTAATGCCGTCGATAACCACGTTTCGGTGAGGAAGACTTGATGCCAAACGATTGCAGTTGTTTAGAGCTTCTACCTTGAAGTCGTAAATTTGATTGGTGGGTAATCGATCCAAAGTGGTTTCTGTTTGGGTAAATGGAACTCCTCCATAGATGTTCCAAGAATTGCTACCAAGTAGTTTGTAATAGATCTGGTACTGACCCTTGAAAAGGTTTACTGCAGAAGTAACTCTCCAAGAAAGTTTGAAAATGCTTGAATTTTCGGGTAGAGTGGTAATGGAATTGATTTCCAAAGATAGATTGTCGAAAAAAACATTTTGCCAAACGGTATCTCCACTACACCCAAATTCATTGGTTTCCAAATACCCAATTTTTTGTGTTGAAGGGCCATTCCAATCGATCAGGACTGAAGAAGTCCCTTGCCCAGTTTTGATGTTTCCTCCAACAGCGAACCACTGATACGTGGAAGAATTATCTGCATTTTGAATTTGATAAGGAATATTGGAAATAGTGGGTTCGCAAACAATGGTATCTCCAATAATCTTCTTGAAGAAGGGGAGTGGCGCAATTCGAACTGCTACATTTCTCCATTTTCCAACACAACCATTGGAATCGGTTTCCAGATAGGTTATGTTTCCTAAACCGGCTCCGTTCCATCGTACCAACCATCCTTGTCCTCCCGGTAACTGCGAAATAACAGATCCACCTTGAACATTGAATTGATAAATGGAGCCCACTTTTAAGGGCAAAGAATACAAAGAAAGACTGTCGTATTCACAAACCAACCTCGGTCCACGAAGGGAGTCGGTATTGGGTTCGGGGTGAAGCAATATTTCTACCGTATCAGTTGCCGAACAATTATAAACTGTGAAGTTGGCAGTTAAAATTAGATTCAGAATTTGATTACTCAAGGTGCGATTGGCCAAGGCGAATTTAGGATTGCTAATGCTCGGATTCGATAGGCCAGCCACCGGAGACCATTGGTAGGTGTATTGAGAATTACCAACAACTCCTAATCCAATTGAATCTTCAGAACAAATCCGAACATTTGGACCAGCTTGAACAATCGGACGTGGTTTAACCTTGATCAAAACAGTGTCTGATTTAACACATCCAAATAGTTGATGGGTAGCTGTTAAAACGACGGTAGAATCGAAAAAATGGAATTGACTTGGATTACTTCTTTGGTAGATGGTTTGTGGTGAATTTACTCCTGTTAAATAGGTAGTTGGAGACCAAGAATATTGAACATTTGGTTGTTGCCCAATTCCTAAAACCAAGGTGTCATCGGAACAAACTTCTCGATCTGGACCTGCCCAAGGTTTTGGCAAGGGTTTAATACCAACCATTACCGTGTCTTGCCAGCTACAGCCAAATAACGGTTCTGTGGCACGAATGATATACGGGAAACGTTGTAGTGTGTCGGAAAGATTATTAAGGCTTAATATGGGGTTAGAAATCGTGTCATTCGTGAGACCTAAGTTGGTTTGCCACAAGTAGCGATAACCGCTGCGAGGCAGTTCTCCAATTTGGTGGGAGAAATCGGTGCAAAAACTCGTATCGTTCCCCGCAAACACCAACGGCAACGGATGTACCCGGATGGAAAAAGTATCGTAAGAAAGACAACCCGTAACGGTGTTGATGACTTTCCGGAAAAATACAAGCGTGTCATCAACCGTATTTCGATTGAGCCAGAAAAAGGTAGGCTGAGAAATGGTAGAATCATTCAATCCCAATCCCGGTGTCCACTCATACGCACGATTGGGTTCTGCTGTTTGGCCAATGACCAACGATGTTCCAGAACAAATAACGGTGTCGTTTTGTGCAACAATTGTTGGTTCGGGTTGAATCAAAACATTTTTGCGCATCGTATCGAGGATACATCCAAATTCGGTTATTTCAAGTACTTTGATGGTTTGAACTCCTGAAATTTTCCAAGCTGCAAAAATGGAATTACTCCCCCTCGGTAATATGGTATTTGAATCGATTTGAGTCCCCCACCAAACGAAATTTGAAGAAGTATAACCATTGATTTGAAATGATCCTGCTGCTTTCTGACAAAGAGTATCGGGACCTAAAATGGGCAATCGTTGCGGAAGGGGGTGAATCGTAACTTCGGTATTAACAGGTGTTCCTTCGCACGGAAAAGAACTTCTTTCTAGAACCGTCACCACTCCTGTACCAACAGAATTGGGCCAACGAACCAAAATGCTCGGAGTGCCTTGTCCAGTTAAAATAATTCCATTGGTTACGCTCCATGAATACGTTGATCCGGTAGTAGGAATAACCGAATAACGGGTAGAGTCTTGTCCTGCACAAACATCGGTATCACCAACCGGGGGAACTGTAACCAAAAGTTGATTTTTAAAAATGTTTTTTACAACACTATCACCGGTACAACCGTAACGATTGGTTGGGATAACTTTAACCCAGCCATTTCCTGGACCTCCCCAATTGATTCGAACCGTATCGGTTCCTTGCCCACCTGCAATGCTTCCTCCTGAAACACTCCATTGGTAGGTGCTTCCTGAGTCGAGATCAACCCAGTATTGAACACCCGCAATGAACGGACAAACCGAAGGATTCCCATAAAGAGAGTCAACTTTTGCCCGATTAATCAATACCAAGTTGGAATCGGGGTCTCCCAAACAACCAATGGAATCTCTTTCTTGAATGATGATATATCCAGTATCCGTTGTTCCCCAATTACACGTTATGGATGTATTCAATCGTTGGGTAATGGTCCCGCCAACAATGGACCAATTGTAAGTGGAACCCAATTGCGGAACCACCCGATAGGGAAGGCCGGTACTATTTTTGCAGGGGAAGAAATTGCCCTGAACAATGGGTTTGACAGGCTTATTGAGCACGGTGACTTGTACGGTATCCTGAGCAATGCAACCGTTTCGATTGGAGGTCAAAACATAATTGAAAGCGATGGGCGCAGCGTTTGGATTTTGTAAATGAACGGTTGGTTGAGCTCTTAAAGAGTCATTTAACCCCAAGGTTGGCGTCCATAAATACGAATGATTGGTCAATGCAGCTGTTCCAATTAATCCTGAAACGTTGTTGCAAATTCGAATGTCTGGACCTGCGTTGGCAATTGCTTGTGGGCGAACCGTAATCACCACAGTGTCCGTAGTTCTGCAATTATCTAAATTTCTAAAGGCAGAAATAAATAAAGTTTTTTGAATATTCCCATTGGTTCCATTGGTAAAACTAACCGTTGTATTTGGGAGCGTAGATGTGAAAGAACCCCCTAATTCGCCCCATGTATAAGCAATCCCAGGGGTAAAATTCAATCCTATTTGGAAAGGGATATTGGGACAAACCGTGGTATCATTTCCTGCAAAAACATCTACTTTGGGTCGAACTGAAAATCGAATTAAAGAAGAATCTGAACACCCCGTTGTGGTATCGATAACGGTTAATTGAAAAAGCCGTTGTTGTTGACTTGATGAGTTGTTGAAGGCCATGAAGGCCGCCGTTGGCGACAAAGGATTTTGGAGATTGGTAGTAGGTGTCCAAGAATATTTGTTTTGAGGCGCAACTTGGAGGGCTTGAAGAATGACAAATTCACCCGGACATGCAGGATTGGGATTTGCTTGAGATGCTGACGATGGTTTTGCATTCACTCTGAAGTTAGCAAAAAGGGTATCGCCCTTACATCCTACCGTAGAAGTTTCGATGGCTCTAATTTGAACATTTCCACCTCCAGCTGGCATTTGAACAATCAGTCGATTGGTTCCTTGCCCACCCAAAATGGTTCCTGCCGAAATGATCCACTGGTAACTGGAAGTATCTCCACCATTGGTTTTGAACGTATCGATGGTCCCTTCGCACAATCGATTTGGACCAATGATACCGGTGGCCGTAGTCGATTTTAAAACAGTAACTCGGTAGTTAAAATAGCTTGTTTTTTTGGGACATCCTTGGTCTTGGGCTGCAAGCGTAAACTCGTAAGGAGCACTTCTTCGATGTGCACAACTGGTTTGCCAATTGAAAGAACCGTTTACGGTTCCTATTCCTCTCGTAACCGTTAAGGTAGGGTAGGGTTGGGCTATCCCATTGGCTGCAGGATTCGCCAATGATCCAGTGGCGGATAAATAAACCGAATCAATGTCACGAATGGTTATGGGGAAAGAGATCAAACTTCCTTCAATAACGGTTAAATTCGTTTGCCCTGAACCGTTGGTTTGCCCTGGCCCAGGAGGTGTAACAGATAATCGAGGAGGGGTATTGCTGGGGCAATTTCCGACCAAAAATTGAATATCTCTTCGGGTGGAGCTTATTAATACACCATTTCGAAACTCATTGATATTAACGGCAACAATGTAATTTCCTGTTGTAGTAGAATTGTAATAAGTAATTCCAGAAATGGGGTCAATGAAGTTATACCCGGTTGGACCAAAGGGTAAATTGGTACTAAAATTAGGATTGTAAGTAATGGGTTGAGGCGGATTTAAAACATCTCCGATATTGTATTGAGGGACAGGGTTTGCCGTTGATCCACCAGCATAGGGATGAACAAAAGAATAAACCAAAGAATCTCCATCTCGATCGGTTGCAGAATTGTTCAAGGTAACCGTATCGTTGGTACACATGAAGGGTACTGGAACATCAGAAAATCGTGGAGATGAGTTGTTGAAATTGGTGTTAGGGATAAACGCAGTATACGTTTGTCCTTGACTTTGAGCTACGTTTAAAATGGCATTATTCCTGCAGCAGCGTTCGTAAACGATGTGGTAACCTCTCGTACTTACCGGTAAATCTACCGTTGTTTCATAGTAGCCTTGTTCAATGCAGTAGGAAGGTAACGTATTTGGAGGGCAGTTGGAGGAAATGTTGGGCGTAACGTTTCGAATGTTTGAATTCAAAAAATTAACTTGTAAACTTTGAACACATTGATTCGTAGATGCGTCGAATACAGCCAAAGGGAGAGGATTATCAAAAGGAGCTTGTCCATTATCGCAATCGCGATAAATAAACAAGTAAATTCGATATCGCTTTTGGCCATTGGGTAATGTTCCAATGAAATCGTATCCAATGTTTCCCCCCATTAAGTGGGTCGCCATGGTGTCGTTCCAAAAAATGAAACCCAAGAGCATAAACAGAATGATTTTCGCTTTTTTCATGGTATTCATTTTCCTTTCGACCTTTAAACCTTGCAAAAGGTTGCTTTGTTTTGTAAAATCAAAACAAAATGACATTAAGACAACAATTTGCCTAGACTTTCTTGAAACGTATTTTTGAAGTCAAGGATATTCCCGTAATCGGTATGGTTGATGACGATACTTTTATCGGTAACCACTCCAAGACGTTCAAAAGGCTGCTCAAATTTTTTCAAAGTTGCTTCAACCAATTCTGATTCTTCAGGAGAAACCGAAATGATGGCACGGCTTTGTTTTTCTCCAAACAAAAACGCATCAACCCGGAAATTCTTATTGGTTTCGATGGAAAACCCAAGTTCGTTTTCCAAACATGATTCAATTAAAGAGATGAACAAACCACCATCGGAAACATCGTGGCAGCTTTCAATGCTGTATTTGCGCAATAATTTGGAAATATTTTGTTGGAATTCAAATTCTTCATCCAAATTAAATTCCGGGCAAGATGAAAATTTTTCACCGTGAAAGGAATACAAGTACTGAGATGAACCCAAGTCATTGGAAGAAGTTCCGATGATATAAATGGTATCTCCAGGTTGTTGAAAACTCAATGTTTGCGCATGTTCTTTGTTTTCTAATAAACCCAACATTCCAATGGTTGGAGTAGGGAAGACGGGTCCTTCGTAGGAAGATTGGTTGTAAAAACTCACGTTGCCACCGGTTACGGGCGTGTTGAATTTCCGGCAAGCATTTCCCATTCCTTCGATGGCTCCAACGAATTGCCAATACACTTCTGGATTGTACGGATTTCCAAAATTCAAACAATTGGTGATTGCTTGTGGCACACCTCCCGAGCAAACGATGTTTCGTGCTGCTTCGGCTACAGCAATTTCGGTTCCTTTGACAGGATCGGCAAAAATGTAACGGCTATTGCAGTCTACTGTAAGGGCTAGAGCTGAATCCGTCCCTTTCACATTAACGATGGCCGCATCGGTAGGGAAATTGGTGCTCATGTTTACGGTTCCAACCATGGAGTCGTATTGTTCGTACACCCATCGCTTTGAACATAAATTGGGATGACCAATGAGGTGTTCCATCACGGCCTTGAGGTCGGTTGGCTCTTCAACTTTTTCGGGTTGAAAGGCTTTGATCTTTTCGAGGTAAGTGGGTTCTTTAAATTCTCTCTTATAAATAGGCGCCCCTCCACCAAGAACCAATGATTCGGCTGGAACTTCAGCTACCAATTCTCCATGCATGTAATACTTGAGAAGCGGTTCATCGGTAACGGTTCCGATTTGTTCGCACTGAAGGTCCCATTTTTCGAATACGCTCAACAATGGTGCTTCTTCACCTTTTTTTACAACGATGAGCATGCGCTCTTGCGATTCAGAAAGAAGTATTTCCCAATCTTTCATGTTGGCTTGACGCGTAGGGACTTTGTCGAGGTGAATGATCATCCCGCTGTTTCCTTTGGCCGACATTTCGGAAGTGGAGCAGGTGATACCTGCCGCTCCCATGTCTTGCATTCCCACAATCACGCCAGTTTCGATGGCTTCAAGGGTGGCTTCCAAAAGTAGTTTTTCTTGGAAGGGATCTCCAACTTGTACGGAAGGAAGATCGTTGGCTGAGTCTTCAGTGATATCTCCGGATGCGAAGGTTGCTCCATGGATACCATCTTTTCCGGTTCTGGAACCAACGATAAAGACAGGATTTCCTTCGCCATAGGCAATGGCAGAAACGGTTTTCCCTTTTTCTACAATTCCTACGCTCATGGCATTAACCAGCGGGTTAACATTGTAGCAATCATCGAAAAATACTTCTCCTCCTACGGTTGGAACACCGAAAGCGTTTCCATAATCTCCAATTCCTTTAACAACGCCTCGAATAATCCAGCGCGTTCGTTCATCTTCAAGTTTTCCAAAACGCAAAGAATTGAGTTGAGCGATGGGGCGGGCTCCCATGGTAAAAATATCTCGATTGATTCCGCCCACACCGGTGGCCGCGCCTTGGTAAGGTTCGATGGCGGATGGGTGGTTGTGGGATTCGATTTTAAAGGCGCATCCAAGGTTGTTTCCAATGTCTATCAATCCTGCATTTTCTTCCCCAGCTTTTGCCAACATTTTTTCGCTTTCTCGGGGAAGTGTTTTGAGGTAAGCAATGGAGTTTTTATACGAACAATGTTCACTCCACATCACCGAGTAAATCGACATTTCGGTAAAATTCGGAGTTCTTCCTAAGATGGTTTTGATGGATTCAAATTCTTCAGGAAGTAAACCGAGTTGTTGAGCTTGTTCTAATGTCGCAAAAGGTTGGGGCATGGGTATTTTTTTAATGACAAAGGTAAGAAATTCTGCGATTATCGCATACTCCTTAAATGGTAGGGTGTAAAGAATTGGATTTCAGAGTGTTGAAAAAATTGTACGTTTTTTGTTAGTAATTCATAAATAACTGCAAGTCAAAATTTTATTAATTTTTTTGTTTTTTTTTGGAAGGTTGAATGTTGCTTTGAAACGAAAATAATATTCCAAAAACGCAATTATAAATGGTAAGGGGTTGAACTCATTTAATTTTTGTTAAGTTTGCTAATTACGAAACTTAAACTAAACCAATTTTTATGAAAAAACACGAAAGAAAACGTCGATTATGGTCCTGGTTAGGGCTGTTCTTGGCCATCTTGGGAGCAACAGGTTCTCAAGCTCAAACAACGGTAACGCTGGGAGGACCACTCTCCTTGGTTTCTACCATTGGACCGGTTTACTTAAACGCCACCAATCCAGGTGCATTGTTTAGCCGTTCCAGTTTCATTTACCAAGCCAGTGATTTAGCTACCAACAACATTGTAACTTGTGGAACCATTAGTTCATTGTCTTTTTGGAAAAATACTGCGGTTGCAACTGCAGCAGGAAAAAGCTTTACGTACCGCATTTATATGCGAAACACCACTCAAGCTACAGCTTCTACCAGTTGGAGCACAACAGGTGCTACTTTGGTATACCAAAACTTGACCCAGACCTTAAGTTCATCAACTGGTTACATCGCTTTCCCCTTTTCAACCAATTTTAGTTACACAGGTGGAAATGTGGAAGTGTTCGTTGAATTGTCGATCAATGGAGGCGTAACTACCGGCTTTTTAACAGCTTCTACTACGGGTATCCAATGGGGTTTGTCACCAGGAGGAAGCCTTCCTGCAGCAGGATATTTGGGTTCTACAACGGCCAATTACGGAATAGGTATTAGTAGTACTGCTTTACCAACCGCAATTGGTAACAACCGTACCTACGTTCCTACCATTCAAGTTGCTTACACTGCACCTTCCAGCGTGGCTGCCGATTTATCCATCAATGCAATGACCCCAGTTGCCACAGGTTGTTGGGCTGGATATGGTAAAACCATTTCAACAGTCATTCGCAATACCGGAACTGCTACTTGGAACTTTGCAACCAATCCGGTTGAAGTTCGAGGTTCTGCGGCTGGTTCCAATGCTCAAATTTTCACTCCGGTAACCATTAATACTGGAACATTGGCTCCCAATGCTAACCTTACGGTTGCCTTGTCCAATACCTATGACTTAATCAATGATACTACTTACCGTTTCGGATTCAGTGTTAATGCTGTGGCTGGGGTTGACCAGAAAGCTTGTAATGACTCTGCAACGTATTCACGTGATGTTCTTTACGCCAACGGTGGTCCTTTTAACCAAGACTTTACCAATTACAACGGAGCTAATTTACATTTCCAAACGGTCTCCAATCGCAAATGGAGAGAAGGTTCTGGATCAACTCCAACTGGATATACCGCCAACTGGTTAACTGCACCGAATTTTAATGGTACTGGGAATAACTCTGCGGCCATTGCTTTGGGAACCCCTATTCAGGTTGGATTTGCCGATACCAAAAGAAAAGATTGGTTAGTTGGTCCTGTATTTACTCCAGCTACTGGAGATGTTTTCGAATTTTCTGCAGCTATTTCTGATTTTTCATCCTTGGTACTTGCCGATTCCATGCATACCGATGATACCGTTGCCGTAATGGTTTCAACCAACTGCGGAGTTTCATGGTCAAATTTGTTCAATATTACCCGTGGTCAGTATTTAACTCCAACTTTCCGTAACTACTCAGTGCCCTTGTCCGCTTACGCAGGACAGGAAATTGTTTTAGCTATTTTTGCAAACGATGGTCCAACGGCACCTACCGTTGCCGAGGCTTTCAATGCCAATGCTTATTATTTCTTGGTTGATTCCATTCGTTTGGTAAGCGGAGCTAACAATGATTTGGGTGTTACAGCGGTGAATATTCCCAATACAGGATGTAATTTGGGAGCAATTGAAGTGTTGAGTGTTACGGTTTCTAATTTTTCAGGATCTGCATTTTCCGGAACTGTTCCGATGCAGTACCGTGTAAACAACGGTTCATGGGTAAATACCACTTCGTATGTTGGTAGCATCTCAGCCGGAGCTTCGGTTAACCACACTGTTTCAATTAATTTAAACGGCGTTGGAACGAAATTTATTGAAGTGCGTACCAATTTGGGCGCCGATCCAAAAACTTCGAACAACATTGGTTACGGTTCAACCATCAATAACGCTTCTACGGCGTTAACATCAACGTACACTCAGAGCTTTGAAGGTTTAGGTGGTCGTTTGCCAAGTGGTTGGTACACGTTCGACGAAAGGAATGATGCCGTAATTCTAGGATCTGGAAACTATGCAAACATGTGGCAAAACAATACCGGAGGAACGGGCCAGTTTAGCTGTAACGGTACCAATGCGTTGGTTGTTACAAGCGACAAGACAACTCAAAATGAGTGGGTTTTCTCCAATTGTTTCAGCATGGAAGCTGGAAAGACCTACGAATTGACATTCGGTTATAAAGCTTCTTCTGTGAATTTGTGGCCTATTCAACCTAGGGTGTTGTTCGGATTCTCCAACTCACAAAATGCAAATTCATTTGTTTTCAATCAGGATTCGGTTGCTAACTTCACTTCTTCTTGTCAAACGTATACCGGTTATTTCACGGCAACTACATCTGGAAGTTACTTCTTGACTTTCAATTATAACCAAGGAAGCACCGGCGGTACATTGTATCCACTGAACATTGATGATATTACTATCCGTCGCGTTAATAACAACGACATTACTTTCCAATCGGTGGTTTCTCCTGAAACAGGTTGCGCATTATCTACAACTACACCTGTTACGGTTCGTTTGAAAAATAGTGGTGTTAATCCAATTATTGGTAACTTCTCTGTTTCATATAGCTTCTCTGGTGCTCGCACTGGTGCTGGGGTGTATAACGCAACCAATTTGGATACCATCCAGCCTTTCGCTACCAAAGACATCACCATGCCAGTTGCGAACATGTCTACCGGTGGTCAGTATACCTTCAATTTCAATGTAAATCGCTCTGGGGATGAAAATCCAATTGATAATATCTTCTCTGGATATGTTGCGCACAACACGCTTCCGATTGACTTAGGAACAAGTGCGATGACTGAAGATTTCGAAACATCAGCTGGATTGCCTATTGGTTGGAAGGTTTATGATTTGAATAACGATGTGATCGTAACCGTTCGAAATATTTTCGGAAATCAAACTTTCGGTGCTTGTCAAGGTGGAAAGAGCATGTGGTTTAGCCCAACTTCAGGTTCTACTACCCAAAATGATATCTTCTATACCCGTTGCGTAACGTTGGTTAATGGTAATGATTATGCTCTAGGTAACTTCATTTCAGTTAGCGCTCCTTGGACCAATGCACCACAAATGCGAGTAGGATTCTCCACTTCGCAAAGCGGTAGCACCACGTTCGATACCATTCGTCCATCTTTCTCTGTAACTGGAACTACATGTACTTACCGAGTTGACTCATTCACTTGGAATAAGCCAACAGGAACATACTATTTAACGTACCATTTGTTTGGTGGAAATGATTTAAACAGTGAAGATTTAGTCATTGATTCTATTTCATTGTACCGTTTGTTGCCATGTCCAGCCCCTGGAAGTTTTGCTTCTGTTGCTGGTTCTACCAATATTGCGAACAATTGGGTTAATTTGTCACCAGCTCGTTTCAGAAGAATGAACTTTTTCTACGGTACAAATATTTCTGCTCCAACCTCAACAACTAATCCAACCGTTAATTCTCCATTGAATGCTTCAAGCTACACCATCAACAGTTTGCAACCTGGAACAACGTATTCCATTTATGCACGTGCAGAATGTTTATCAGGATTTGGAACATCAACTTGGGTAGGACCAATTTCTGTTTCTACGAAACCAAGTAACGATGATTGTGCTGGAGCCTCTTTCATTCCTGTAACATTGAATACTACTTGTACAAATAATGTTCTTACTAAGAATATAGGTGCAACTACATCTACTACCGGTGGAACGATTTCTTGCGGAACTGCTACATCTGGAAATGTTGATGTTTGGTACAAAACTGTTGTTCCTGGATCAGGTCGTTTTGTTGTTCGTACTAGTCAAGTAACCGGTTCATTCCTTACTGATCCCGTAGTTAATGCATATACCGGTACATGTGCTGGTACTCTTACATCTGTAGGATGTAATGATGATGACGCAGTTGGCGGAACTGGCCACAGCCGATTAATTCTTACTGCTTTAACTCCAGGAGATACCATTCGCGTTCGTGTGACTGATTACAATGGAACTGCTACAGGAGCCTTTTCTTTGTGTTTGTATGATTCAACGGCTCGTGATTTAGGGGTTACATCTTTAACACTTTCGGGAGGAGCAAATGGTAACTACAATTTACCATCAACCGTTAACGTAACCATTAAGAACTTTGGTCCTATCGCTTACAATGGTGCCGCGAATGTTACCCTTTCTGAAAACGGTACAGTAAAAACTACGCAATCTTTCCCATTATCAAATGTGCCTGTTGGCGGTTCTGTTAATGTAACGATGACTACTCCTTGGACTTCAACCAATTCTGGCGCTTTGGTACTTCGTGCCTACACTACTTTTGGAAGTGAAATCAACCGTGGAAACGACACCACTGCTTTAACGGTTTACAACATTGGGGTTACTCAGAATGCTTCATGGGTTAATAACCTTTCTGGAGCTGCTGGTAATGAAAACGGTACTACTATTGCTTATGATCAAAATAACGTTGTTTACACCGCTGGTACCTTCCGTGGAACGTTAATCATTGGAAATGATACCTTAAAAGGAGGTAACACCGAAGAAGGTTATTTAGCCAAATACGATACCTTAGGAAATCCAGTTTGGACTCGTGCTTTAACCGGTTTGGGAACAGAACGTATTACCGGTATTGCATTTGATAATTCTGGTAACATCTTTATTGCTGGTCAATTTTCAACATCCATGAAAATTGGTTCTGTTAACTTAACAGGCCTTGGATCTTCAGATGGTTTTGTTGCAAAATTCAATCCATCTGGGGTTCTTACTTGGGCCCGCCGTTTTGGTGGAACAGGAAGTGAAACCGTTGTAGGACTTCTTTATACCTCATCCTCTAACAGCGTTAGCCTTGGTGGAACGTTCAATGGCACCATGGTTATTGATGCGACCAACACTACCTCTGGCGGTGACCTTGATATCTATGTTGCTCAATTTGATGGTACTACTGGTGCTTCTAATTGGGTTTACAGCAGTCCTGGTGCTCAAGCTGACGTTTTGCGTGGAATTACTTCCGATGCATCAGGTAACATTTATGTAACAGGTGGTTTGTGTAACAACAAAGATATTTTAGGACCGTTCGGACTTGGATCTGCTGGTATTTACGATATGTTTGTTGCAAAACTAACTTCTGCTGGTGCACTTTCTTGGGCTCGTTCCTTAACTGGTTCTGGTTCTGAAATTGGTAATCATGTTGCCATCGATGGAAGCGGTAATGTTTGCGTATTGGGTACTTTTGACCTAGGAATTGGATCTCGTGGTTCTATTGCAAGAAACTTGTTGCCTAGCGTAGGCGGTCGTGATTTGTTCTTCGCTAAATGGAATTCTTCTGGTGTTTATGAATCTATAAAAGTTTCAGGTGGTGCAGGTGAAGACTTCACAACTGGAATGGTAAATCAGGGTTCTAATTTACTTGTATCTGGATTCGCACAAAACAACTCCAATTTCTTCGGACACATCATTGCTGGAAGTTCTTTGGGAGATGGTTTCGTTTCTAGTATTGACGCTAGTGGAAACCCTCGCTTTATTTCAAAAACCTCAGGTGCAGACTATGAAATGACCAATGGTGTAGCGGCATCCAATGTAGGTACTCCTTATTTCACAGGTACATACAAAGGGTCAGCTACCATCATGAACGTTTCATTAAGCGCTGCAGGAACTACCAATGATGCGTTTGTTGGAAGAATTGGAAATACTACCACGCTTCAAGGTGGACCACAAGCTCGTTTGGCAGTAGCTCCACGTGCTATGGAAACTACCGATGAATCAATTTTCCCGATCTCTTCTGAGTGGTACCAAGTAGAAGCTTCTCAAAAAGGAAGTTTTGCTGAAGTATCTTGGAAAGTTGCTGAAGAATTTACCAATGCTCGTTTCTTCGTTGAAAAACTTGTAGGTACGAACTGGGTAGTTGTTGGTCAGGTGAACGGAAACGCAAACCGCCAATCTATGGATGTTTATTCCGCTACCGTTAGCGCAAACAATGGCGATGAATTCCGCGTTCGCATGAACGATCTTCACGGATTGTTCTCTACTTCACCAGAAGTACGTGTGATGAGCAAAGGAACTTCATTGGCTTCAAACTTCAAAGGATTGAACATTTACCCTAACCCAACCAAAGATGTTTGTAACATTGCCTTTGCACAAGAAGTAAAAGGAAATGTTCAAGTAGTTCTTACAGGTTTGGATGGCAAGATGGTTCAAACTTGGTCGTTTGAGAATCCAAATCAATTGATTACTCTTGGATTGAATCAGATTGCTAACGGATTGTACTTGTTGAAAGTATCTTCTGAAAATGGTGAGTTTGTACAAAAACTAACCATCAAATAATCGGATTATTCCAATCAAAAAAAAGTGGGGGCATTTGCTCCCACTTTTTTTATGTTAAAGGTTGCGGAATAAAAATTCTTTGTTATTTTTGCAATCCAAAATATTGTTATGATTCTGATTGAAGTAAAAGAAGGTGAAAGCATCGACCGCGCTCTTAAGCGTTTCAAAAAGAAATTTGAAAAGGTTGGCGTAATGAAAGAATTGCGTTCTCGCCAAGCTTTTGAGAAAAAGTCCATTACCTCTCGTCAAGGTATCATTCGCGCTGCTTACCGTCAAAAAATGCAGCAACAAGCTGGAATTTAATCCAGTTTTTATAGTAGCTTTCCGTCGTGAAAGCTGAAGAAACATACCTTCAATCGTTCATCGAATACCTTCAATTCGAAAAACGATTTAGTATACATACAACTCGCGCTTATCATCAGGATTTGCGCGAGTTTTATTTTTTTATCCAACAAGCATTTGAGATCCATTCGTTTGCCGAGGTGAATTTAACCGTCCTTCGTGCTTACATGGTTTATTTATCGGAAAAGGGGAACCAACCCAAAACCATTCATCGAAAAATTTCTTCCTTGCAATCCTTTAGTAAGTATTTACTTAAAAAGCAATTGATTTCAACGGATCCCCTTCAAAAAATTAAAAAGCCAAAAGTTTCGAAGAAGTTGGCCGAGGGTGTAGACCAAGTTACCATGGAGAAATTATTTGAAGCGTTTCAAGATGTTGATGATTATCTATCCTCCTTAAAAAGAATTTTATGTTCCTTTTTGTACTCTACCGGTGTTCGACGTGCAGAATTGGTTGGATTGAAGCAAAAGGATCTGGATTTGTCGGGAAGTCAACTAAAAGTATTGGGTAAAAGAGGTAAAGAGCGCATAATTCCCATGACAAATTTTTTGAAAAAAGAAATTTTACGTTACCTTGCTATTAAGAACGAGAAATTTCCGTTGTATACGGGTGATGAAGTTTTTCTTCATCCGAAAGGCACTTCTTTAACCGTTTCACACGTTTATCAATTTGTTCGAGAATCACTATCGATGGTAACTACTTCTACTAAAAAAGGTCCCCACCAATTTCGGCATGCATTTGCAACCCATCTTCTCGATGAGGGTGCTGAGCTGGCAGCGGTTAAGGAATTATTGGGCCACTCGAGTTTGGCAGCTACCCAGGTTTATACGCATCAATCTATTGAGCGATTGCGCGACATGTACAAAAAGAAACATCCTAAAGCATAAATTATGGAAATCAACACCCAATCCATTCATTTTTCAGCGAGCGGAGCTTTGCTGGAATTTGTAGAAAAGAAAGTTTCAAAACTTGAAAACGTAAATCAGAAAGTTGTTAGTGCCGATGTTTATTTGCGATTGGAAAAGTCGGAAGAAAAAGAAAACAAAATTTCTGAATTAAAATTAAACGTACCCGGACACACCTTATTTGCCAAGGAACAATCTAATTCCTTTGAAGAAAGCATAGATTTAGCCGTTGAAAGTTTGAGAAAGCAGCTTCAAAAAGCAAAAGAAAAAGAAATGGGAAGATAAATTTTCGCAAGTACTTTTTTTTTTGGAAAAAGAGTTATAATTTTGCAATCCATTTCGGGAGGAACTTTCCGAACGAAGCGGATTGTTCTTTGAGTGAACAAATGGAATTGCCTCCATAGCTCAGTTGGCCAGAGCACGTGATTTGTAATCTCGGGGTCGTTGGTTCGAATCCGACTGGAGGCTCAAATGTTCTAAACCGGGGAAATACCAGAGTGGCCAAATGGGGCAGACTGTAAATCTGCTGTCTTCGACTTCGGAGGTTCGAATCCTTCTTTCCCCACCACACCACGCGTTGAAAAATAAGCGGAAGTAGCTCAGTTGGTAGAGCGATAGCCTTCCAAGCTATAGGTCGCGAGTTCGAACCTCGTCTTCCGCTCCAATTTTCATCGCCGATGTAGCTCAGGGGTAGAGCACTTCCTTGGTAAGGAAGAGGTCACGAGTTCAATTCTCGTCATCGGCTCAAAAAAAAAAGAAAAAACAAACTAAACTGAACCTAAAATGGCTAAAGAAAAATTTGAACGTACCAAAGAACACGTAAACATTGGTACAATTGGTCACGTTGACCACGGTAAAACAACGCTTACCGCTGCCATTACCAAAGTCCTTGCTGAAAAAGGTATGGCTCAAATGCGTGATTTCTCTTCAATCGACTCTGCTCCTGAAGAAAAAGAACGCGGTATCACCATCAACACTGCTCACGTTGAGTATGAAACAGCTAACCGTCACTACGCTCACGTTGACTGTCCAGGTCACGCTGATTACGTTAAGAACATGGTTACTGGTGCTGCTCAAATGGACGGTGCAATCATCGTGGTAGCTGCTACCGACGGTCCTATGCCTCAAACTCGTGAGCACATCCTTTTGGCTCGTCAGGTAAACGTACCTGAGTTGGTTGTATTCATGAATAAAGTGGATATGGTTGACGATTTGGAATTGTTGGACTTGGTTGAAATGGAAGTTCGTGAGTTGTTGTCTAAGTACAAGTACGATGGCGACAATATTCCTGTAATTCGTGGATCTGCTTTGGGCGGTTTGAATGCTGAGCCTCAGTGGGTTGCTAAAATTGAAGAGTTGATGGCTGCTGTTGATAGCTTCATCCCAACTCCTCCTCGTGCTGTAGATAAAGATTTCTTGATGCCTGTTGAAGACGTTTTCTCGATCACTGGTCGTGGAACTGTAGCAACTGGTCGTATCGAGCGTGGTGTTATCAACTCTGGTGACCCTGTAGAAATCCTTGGTATGGGTGCTGAAAACTTGAAATCTACCGTAACTGGTGTTGAAATGTTCCGTAAGATCTTGGATCGCGGTGAAGCCGGTGACAACGTAGGTTTGTTGTTGCGTGGTATCGAGAAAACCGACATCCGTCGTGGAATGGTTATCGTTAAACCAGGTTCTGTAACTCCTCACATGAAATTCAAAGCTGAGGTTTACGTATTGTCAAAAGAAGAAGGTGGTCGTCATACTCCATTCTTTAACAAATACCGTCCTCAGTTCTATTTCCGTACGACCGACGTTACTGGAGAAATTTCTTTGCCAGCTGGTACTGAAATGGTTATGCCTGGTGACAACTTGACCATCACCGTTGACTTGATCAACAGTATCGCTATGGAAATCGGTTTGAAATTCGCAATTCGTGAAGGTGGCCGTACCGTAGGTGCTGGTCAGGTAACTGAAATCTTAGATTAATATCTAGCTTAAAATGACGTGGAGAACCGGAATTTTACTCCGGTTCTCTTTGTCTGTTAAATAACCAGGTTTACGGGTGTAGCTCAGCTGGTAGAGCATCGGTCTCCAAAACCGAGGGTCGTGAGTTCGAATCTTACCGCCCGTGCAAAAAGAAAATAATGTCATGAAATCCGTTCTAACATACATCAAGGATTCCTATACCGAGCTATTGGAAAATGTTTCCTGGCCAAAATGGGAAGAACTTACCCAAAGTCTTGTCCTCGTTTTGGTTGGTACGCTGATTTTTTCAGTGATCATCTTTCTGATGGATAAGGTATTCTCTGTCTTGCTTGATAATTTGTATCAATTGTTCTAATCCTACGGGAATCAATTAAGATGAGTACAGAAAAAAAGTTGGATTTCAAATGGTATGTTTTGCGTACCATCAGCGGCAAAGAGAAGAAAATCAAAGATTATATTCTCCAAGAAGTAGCTGGTGTTGGTGCTGCTGAAAAGGTCCCGCAGGTTGTCATCCCTGTTGAAAAACGTTTACAAATTCGTAATGGCAAAAAGGTTGTCGTAGAAAGCAACATGATGCCAGGTTATATGCTTCTAGAAGGAAAACTAGATCCAGATTTAATCAGCATTATTCGTAATGTTCCCAATGTGATCGATTTTCTTGGTAAAGAAAATCCAACACCGCTACGTGAATCAGAAGCGAAAAGAATGTTAGGAATTGTTGATGAATTGACGGATGCTGCCGCCTTCGCTACAGTTCCTTTCATCATTGGAGAATCTATTAAGGTGGTCGATGGACCATTTAACGATTTCACCGGTGTGATTGATGAGGTGAACGAAGACAAGAAAAAATTGCGAGTAATGGTTAAAATCTTCGGACGTAAAACTCCGTTGGATTTGAACTATAATCAAGTAGAAAGAATCTCTTAAACTAAATAATTAATAATGGCTAAGGAAATTGAGACCTTTATCAAATTGCAGATAAAGGGAGGCGCCGCGAATCCATCGCCGCCGATTGGTCCTGCCTTAGGTTCAAAGGGGTTGAACATCATGGAGTTCTGTAAGCAATTCAACGCGAGAACTCAGGAAAAAGCCGGAAAGGTTTTACCTGTAGTTATCACGGTTTACAAGGACAAGTCATTCGACTTCGTGGTGAAGACTCCTCCGGTAGCGATTCAATTGATCGACGCTGCCAAGATCGCTAAAGGATCTGCAGAACCTAACAGGAAGAAAGTTGGATCAGTAACTTGGGATCAGGTGAAAGAAATCGCCGAGATCAAGATGCCTGATTTGAATGCTTTCAAATTAGACAGCGCTATGCGAATGGTAGCTGGAACTGCCCGTTCACTCGGTATTACCATCTCAGGTACTGCACCTTGGGATAAAGATGGAGGGGATGCATAATGGGTAAACTAACTAAAAATCGTAAAGCAGCGTTGGCCAAATTTGATTTGACCAAAATCTACGCGTTAAGCGAAGCTGCTGGCATGGTTAAAGACATCACATTCACTAAGTTTGACGCTTCTGTAGACATCAATGTTCGTTTGGGCGTTGATCCTCGTAAAGCAAATCAAATGGTTCGTGGATCCGTAACACTTCCACATGGAACGGGTAAAGTAGCTCGAGTTATGGTGATTTGTACCCCTGATAAAGAAGCCGAGGCAAAAGCTGCTGGTGCCGATCACGTGGGTGGTGATGACATGATCCAGAAAATTGAAGGTGGTTGGTGCGACGTTGACGTTATTGTAACTCAACCTTCCATGATGGCAAAAGTTGGTCGTTTAGGCCGTTTCTTAGGTCCTCGTGGTTTGATGCCAAACCCTAAAACAGGAACCGTTACAGACGATATCGCCAAAGCGGTAACAGAAGTTAAAGGCGGTAAAATTGATTTCAAAGTGGATAAGAACGGTATCGTTCATACCCGCATTGGAAGAGTATCTTTCACTCCAGACAAATTGGTGGAAAATGCACAGGAAATCATTTCAATGATTTTGAAATTAAAGCCTTCTGCAGCTAAAGGAACCTACATCAAAAGTGTAGCTATTTCTTCCACAATGTCTCCTGGAATCCATGTTGAAACTAAATCTCTCGTTTAAGGTATGACAAGACAAGATAAAGTACAAGCGATACAAAGCTTGGTAGATCGTCTGGAGAATGCCTCCTATTTCTACATTACCGATGCGGGTGGTTTAAACGTCGATTCCGTCAACCAATTACGACGCCTGTGCTTCCAACGTGGCGTTGATTATACGGTTGTGAAGAACACCATGTTGCGTAAAGCACTTGAGCAAATTGATTCCGAGCGTTACCAAGGTCTCTTCGATGCTCTTCATGGTGAAACTTCAATCATGGTTTCCGATGTTGGGAACGTTCCCGCAAAGTTGATTAAAGATTTCCGTACTAAAAAAGACAAGCCCCTTGTGAAAGCGGCTTACATTGACCAAGCCATTTATTTGGGTGATGAGTCATTGGATGCTTTGGTTGCATTGAAATCTAAAAATGAACTTATCGGAGAAATTGTTGGCCTTCTCCAGTCTCCAGCCAAAAATGTACTTGGTGCATTGCAATCTGGTGGCAACAAATTGGCTGGCATCGTAAAAGCGCTTGAAGAGCGTGGTTAATTCAAACAAGTAAAACAAAAAAACAAACAAAATCATGGCAGATTTAAAAGCTTTCGCAGAACAATTGGTTAACTTAACTGTAAAAGAAGTTAACGAACTAGCACAAATTTTGAAAGATGAGTACGGTATTGAGCCTGCTGCTGCTGCTGTTGCAGTTGCTGCTGCTCCTGCTGGTGGTGGCGCTGCTGCTGCTGAAGAGAAAACCTCTTTCGACGTAATCTTGAAAGATTCTGGTGCTTCTAAATTGAACGTAGTAAAGGTTGTTAAAGACCTTACTGGTCTTGGCTTGAAAGAAGCTAAAGACTTGGTAGATGCTGCTCCAAAACCCGTTAAAGAAGGTGTTGCTAAAGATGAAGCAGATGCCTTGAAAGCGAAGTTGGAAGAAGCAGGAGCTACCGTTGAGATCAAGTAATTCTTACGGTTTCCCGTTTTAAGCTGAGCACCCCTCCGGAAGGTTGGGTGCTCGGCTATTTGTTTTGATTATTGAAACCAATAAATTTTACTGGCTTTGGCTAAATCCACTATCACCGAACGCATAAATTTCGGGAAAGTTAACCTCAATGTTGATTATCCCGATTTCTTGGAAATCCAATTAAAGTCTTTCCAAGATTTTTTTCAGTTAGAAACTGCTCCCGATAACCGTCAAGGTGAAGGGTTGTTTAAAGTGTTCGCGGAAAATTTTCCAATTTCCGACACTCGTAACAACTTCGTGCTGGAGTTTTTGGACTACTTTGTAGATCCTCCACGTTACACCATTGAAGAGTGTATCGAAAGAGGATTAACCTACTCTGTGCCACTTAAAGCCAAACTTCGTTTGTTTTGTAACGACGAAGAACACGAGGATTTCGAAACCATTGTACAGGACGTGTACTTGGGAACGATTCCTTACATGACTCCCAAAGGAACATTCATCATCAATGGAGCAGAACGTGTAATTGTTTCTCAATTGCACCGTTCTCCAGGTGTGTTCTTCGGACAGTCTATTCACAACAACGGTACCAAATTGTATTCAGCACGAATCATTCCTTTCAAAGGTTCGTGGATTGAATTCGCTACCGACGTGAATAACGTGATGTATGCTTACATCGATCGAAAAAAGAAATTCCCCGTAACTACGTTGCTTCGAGCAATCGGTTTCGATGCTGATAAAGATATCCTAAACATCTTCGGACTTGCCGACGAAATCAAGGTGAGCAAGTCTGGATTGAAGAAAAATGTTGGTCGTCGCCTTGCTGCTCGTGTTTTAAAAACATGGGTTGAAGATTTCGTTGATGAAGATACCGGAGAGGTAGTTTCTATCAATCGTAATGAAGTCGTTATCGAGCGTGATCAACTACTTGAAGATGATCACATCGATTTGATCATCGATTCTGGTGTTAAAACCGTTATTTTCCATAAAGAAGAGTCGCTTTCTGCCGACTTTACCATCATTTACAATACCCTTCAAAAAGATACTTCAAACAGTGAGAAAGAAGCCTTGGAACACATCTATCGTGTACTTCGTTCTTCCGATGCCCCTGATGAAGAATCTGCGCGTCAAATTTTAGAGAAGTTGTTCTTTTCTGATAAGCGTTATGATTTGGGTGAAGTTGGTCGTTACCGTATCAATCGTAAGTTGAACCTTACAACCGATTTGGATACCAAAGTATTGACCAAAGAAGACATCATTGAAATCGTTAAGTATTTGATTCAATTGGTGAACTCCAAAGCCGACGTTGATGATATTGATCACTTGTCAAATCGTCGTGTTCGTACCGTTGGAGAACAATTGTATTCTCAGTTTGGTGTTGGTTTAGCACGTATGGCTCGTACCATTCGTGAACGAATGAACATTCGTGATAACGAAGTTTTCTCTCCTACCGATTTGATCAATGCCCGTACCTTAAGTTCGGTCATCAATTCGTTTTTTGGTACCAACCAATTGAGCCAATTCATGGATCAAACCAATCCATTGGCGGAAATTACGCATAAACGTCGTCTCTCAGCTCTTGGTCCCGGTGGTTTATCTAGAGAACGTGCTGGCTTCGAGGTTCGTGACGTTCACTACACCCACTACGGTCGTTTGTGTACTATCGAAACCCCTGAAGGACCAAACATCGGTTTGATTTCTTCCCTTTGTGTGCATGCTAAAGTAAACAGCATGGGCTTCATTGAAACTCCTTACCGCCCAGTGGTGAAAGGAAAAGTTGATTTGAAAGGTGAAATTATCTTCTTATCTGCTGAGGATGAGGATTTCAAAATCATTGCACAAGCAAAGAACGCCATCAAGAACGATGGTACCTTCCAATTGGATGCGGTAAAAAGCCGTGAAATGGGTGACTTCCCGAACGTGGATTCTGATCGTGTTCAATTCATGGACGTAGCTCCAAACCAAATCGTAGGTATTGCAGCCTCTTTGATTCCGTTCTTGGAACACGATGATGCTAACCGTGCTTTGATGGGTTCGAACATGCAACGTCAGGCTGTTCCATTGTTACGTCCACAAGCTCCTATTGTTGGTACTGGATTGGAAGGTAAAATTGCTCGTGATTCCCGTACTATCATTACGGCTGAAGAAGATGGAGTGATCGAATTTGTTGATTCCAATCAAATTACTGTTAAATACAATCGGAATGAAATGTTCAAGGCCATTAGCTTTGAAGGCAATTCCAAAACATACCAATTAACGAAATTCCGTAAGACCAACCAATCTACCTGCGTAAACCTTAAACCAACCGTGGTTAAAGGCCAAAAGGTAACAAAAGGACAGGTTTTGTGTGAAGGATACGCAACCGACGGTGGAGAATTGGCATTGGGACGAAACCTACAGGTTGCGTTCATGCCTTGGCAGGGTTACAACTTCGAGGATGCGATCGTTATCAACGAAAAAGTTGTTCGTGAAGATTGGTTTACTTCCATTCACGTTGAAGAATTCGAACTTCAGGTTCGTGATACCAAACGTGGAGAAGAAGAACTTACCCCAGATATTCCAAACGTTTCCGAAGAAGCAACCAAGGATTTGGATGAAAACGGATTAATTCGCGTTGGAGCTCACGTTAAAGAAGGCGATATTTTGATCGGTAAGATTACTCCCAAAGGGGAATCTGACCCATCGCCGGAAGAGAAACTTCTTCGTGCCATCTTTGGTGATAAAGCAGGTGATGTTAAAGATGCATCCTTGCGCGTACCACCTTCCACTGAAGGTGTTGTGATCGACAAGAAGTTGTTTTCAAAGACTAAAAAAGATAAATCAACGCGTTCTGAAGAAAAAATTCAGGTTGAGAAGATCGATTCTGCTTTTGAAAATGAGGTTTCAAACCTTCGCGATCTTTTGATTGAAAAGTTGATGTTCTTGTTGGAAGGAAAAACTTCACAAGGTGTGATTAATTTCTTCAAAGAGGAAGTGGTTGCAAAAGGAACCAAATTCACCAAGAAGATTTTGAGCGATTTGGATTTTGCTAACATCAATCCTGATGGTTGGACAACCGATAAAGAGTTGAACCAATCCGTTGCTACCCTGTTCCATAACCATAGCTTAGCCTACAACGAACGTTTGGGCGATCATAAGCGCAAGAAATTTGCAATTACGGTTGGGGACGAGCTTCCAAATGGAATTCTGCAGTTGGCAAAAGTTTATTTGGCCGTTAAACGTAAGTTGAAAGTAGGGGATAAAATGGCAGGACGTCACGGTAACAAAGGTATTGTTGCTCGTATTGTTCGCGCTGAAGATATGCCTTTCATGCAAGATGGAACTCCTGTAGATATTGTTTTGAATCCATTAGGGGTACCTTCTCGTATGAACTTGGGTCAGATTTATGAAACCGTTTTGGGTTGGGCTGGAAAAGTATTGGGTGTTAAATTCGCAACCCCAATTTTCGATGGTGCTACCTTAGCTGAAGTTGATGGATATACTCAAAAAGCTGGTTTGCCATCGTTGGGGATGACTCAATTGTACGATGGTTTGACAGGAAATCAATTCGACCAAAAAACCACCGTAGGCGTGATTTACATGCTGAAATTGGGCCACATGGTTGATGATAAGATGCACGCTCGTTCGATTGGACCGTACTCGTTGATTACTCAACAGCCGTTGGGTGGTAAAGCGCAGTTCGGGGGTCAGCGATTCGGTGAAATGGAAGTTTGGGCACTGGAAGCATTTGGTGCAGCAAACATCCTTCGTGAAATTCTTACCGTTAAATCCGATGATATCATTGGTCGCGCGAAGACGTACGAAGCCATCGTTAAAGGTGACAACTTACCTGAACCAGGAATTCCAGAATCGTTCAACGTATTGTTGCACGAATTGCGTGGATTGTGTTTAGATGTTGTTTTGGATTAATCATTAAGAAGAGGAAATAGAATTATGTCCTACCGTAAAGACATTAAAGTAAAAAATGGATTCAATACTATCCGTATTGGACTTTCGTCACCCGAAAGCATCAACGACATGTCGTATGGTGAAGTATTGAAACCAGAAACCATCAATTACCGTACTTACAAACCCGAAATGGGCGGTCTTTTCTGTGAGCGAATTTTCGGTCCAGTAAAAGATTTCGAATGCCATTGCGGAAAGTATAAGCGCATCCGATACAAAGGGATTGTTTGCGATCGTTGCGGAGTTGAGGTAACTGAAAAGAAGGTTCGCCGTGAGCGCATGGGACACATCAAATTGGTGGTTCCTGTTGCACACATTTGGTATTTCCGTTCTTTACCCAATAAAATTGGATACTTGTTGGGCCTTTCTACCAAGAAGCTTGACACGGTTATTTACTACGAACGTTATGTAGTTATTAGTCCAGGGATGGTCAATGAGGTATTTACCCGTGGCGAAGATGCAAAAGGGAAAGACCAAGGTGCCATTCAACGTTTGGATCTTCTAACTGAGGAAGAATACCTCGAAATTTTGGATGCACTTCCACGTGACAATCAAATGTTGGACGATTCTGATCCCAACAAATTTGTTGCAAAGATGGGAGCTGATGCCCTTTTGGATCTTTTATCCAATCTAGAATTGGATACCATGTCCATCGATTTGCGTGCACAAGCCGATACAGAAACGTCTCAACAACGTAAATCTGAGGCATTGAAGCGTTTGAAAGTTGTAGAAGCTTTCCGTCATGCCAAAACTACCGGGTCGAATAACCCTGAGTGGATGATCGTGAAAATGGTTCCTGTAATTCCACCGGAATTGCGTCCATTGGTGCCATTGGACGGCGGTCGTTTCGCAACGTCGGATTTGAATGATCTTTACCGCCGTGTTATTATTCGTAATAATCGTTTGAAGCGTTTGATCGAAATCAAGGCTCCAGATGTGATTTTAAGAAATGAAAAACGCATGCTTCAAGAAGCGGTAGATTCTCTTTTCGATAACTCAAGAAAAGTGAATGCCGTAAAAGCAGAAGGTAACCGTGCTCTGAAATCCCTTTCCGATATGTTGAAAGGTAAACAAGGCCGTTTCCGTCAAAACTTGTTGGGTAAGCGTGTTGATTATTCCGGTCGTTCCGTTATTGTTGTTGGTCCTGAATTGAAATTGCACGAGTGCGGTATTCCAAAGGATATGGCAGCGGAATTGTACAAACCATTCATCATTCGTAAGTTGATTGAGCGTGGAATTGTAAAAACCGTTAAATCAGCTAAAAAAGTAGTTGAGCGTAAAGAAGCCGTGGTTTGGGAAATTTTGGAAAACGTAATGAAAGGACATCCAGTTCTTTTGAACCGTGCTCCAACTCTTCACCGTTTGGGGATTCAGTCGTTCCAACCAAAACTGATCGAAGGTAAAGCAATTCAATTGCACCCATTGGTTTGTTCTGCATTTAACGCTGACTTTGACGGTGACCAAATGGCGGTTCACTTGCCTTTAGGCAATGCCGCAATTTTGGAAGCCCAATTGTTGATGTTGGCATCGCACAACATCCTTAATCCTGCCAACGGATCTCCGATTACCGTACCTTCTCAGGACATGGTTTTGGGTCTATATTACATCACAAAACCTCGTAAATCTATTCCTGAGAATCCAGTTCGCGGGGAAGGATTAACGTTTTATGGACCAGAAGAAGTATCGATTGCTTACCATGAAGGCCGTGTAGATTTGCACGCCATCATTAAAGTTCGTGTAAATGTTCGCGAAGGAGATGCACTGGTGAAAAAAGTGATTGAAACAACGGTAGGTCGCGTATTATTTAATGGATGTGTTCCTGAAAACGTTGGTTATATCAATGAGTTGTTGACCAAAAAGTCGCTTCGTGATTTGATTACCCGAATTATTAACTATACCGATCTTCCAACAACGGTTAAATTTTTGGATGATATCAAGTCACTAGGTTTCAAAATGGCATTCCAAGGTGGATTGTCGTTCAACTTGGCCGACGTCATTGTTCCTGAAGCAAAGGTTTCTTTGGTGAATCAAGCGATGGAGGAAGTTGCTGAGGTTAAAGGGAACTACGACATGGGATTCATCACGAACAACGAGCGTTATAACCAAGTTATTGATATTTGGACCCGCATTAACTCTCGATTGACAGATACCTTGATGAAAGAAATTTCGAGCCATAAGCAAGGATTCAACTCCATTTACATGATGTTGGATTCAGGAGCTCGTGGTTCCAAAGAGCAGATTCGTCAGTTGGGTGGTATGCGTGGATTGATGGCAAAGCCTCAGAAATCTGGTGCTTCTTCTCAGGGCGCGATCATTGAAAACCCCATTCTTTCTAACTTTAAAGAAGGTCTTTCGGTATTGGAGTATTTCATCTCTACTCACGGTGCTCGTAAAGGTTTGGCGGATACAGCGTTGAAAACGGCAGATGCGGGTTATCTTACCCGTCGTTTGCACGACGTTGCTCAAGACGTAGTGATCAATGAGCATGATTGTGGTACTTTGCGCGGAATTGATGTATCTGCATTGAAAGACAACGAAGAAATCGTTGAACCCATTTCAGAGCGCATTGTTGGTCGTGCAAGTTTGAACGATGTTATTGATCCGGTTACTGGAGAAAAATTGGCATCAGCCAATGAATTAATTTCCGATTTCGTTGCAAAACGTATTGAGAATTCTTCTTTAGATACCATTGAAATTCGTTCCGTTTTGACATGTGAGGCAGAAAAAGGGGTGTGTGCCTTATGCTATGGTAAAAACTTGGCAACTGGGAAGTTAGCTCAGATGGGTGAAGCAGTTGGTGTTATCGCAGCTCAATCGATTGGAGAACCTGGAACCCAGTTGACACTTCGTACCTTCCACGTCGGTGGGGTTGCGGGTGGTTTCGTTGGAGAGTCTCAAATTTTAGCTAAATTCGACGGTATTGTTGAATTTGATGAAATTCGTACGGTTACCAACAAAACCAATGACGCTGCAAATGAAGTGGTATTAACTCGTTCAGGTGAATTGCGCTTGTTGCACCCAGAAACCAAAACGGTTCTTGCTAACAACGTTATTCCTTATGGTTCTACTCTTTTTGTGAAAGATGGAGAAACCGTCAGCAAAGGTCAGAAGATTTGTTCTTGGGATCCTTATAACGCGGTTATCCTCTCTGAATTTGAAGGTAAAGTTGAATTCGAGAACATCGTTGAAAACATTACGTTCAAAGAAGAATCCGATGAACAAACAGGTTTCCGCGAGAAAGTAATCATTGAAACACGTGATAAAAAACGTAACCCTGTTCTTCGAATTGTGAAGAAAGACCAGTTGTTGCGTAATTACAACATGCCGGTGGGATCCCACTTGGCGATTTCCGATGGAGATAAAATTGTTCCCGGACAAATTCTTGCAAAAATTCCACGTTCAGGAAACCGTACCCAGGATATTACTGGAGGTCTTCCTCGTGTAACTGAATTGTTCGAGGCGCGTAATCCATCCAATCCAGCTGTTGTTTCTCAAATCGATGGAGTGGTAACCTTCGGTGGAATTAAGCGTGGTAATCGTGAAATTCACATTGAATCCCGCGATGGAACCCAGAAGAAATACATGGTTCCCATGTCGAAACACATCCTTGTTCAAGATAACGACTTCATCAAGGCAGGTCACCCGCTTTCCGATGGAGCTGTTACTCCTGGAGCCATTCTTGCGATCAAAGGACCAAGTGCCGTTCAAAACTACTTGGTTAATAACATCCAAGAAGTTTACCGTTTGCAAGGGGTGAAAATTAACGACAAACACTTCGAAGTCATTGTTCGTCAAATGATGAAGAAGGTTGAAATTGAAGATCCAGGTGATACCGAATTTTTGGAGCAAGAAATTGCCGATAAAATGGAGTTCAACAAGTCAAATGATTGGATTTTTGATAAGAAAATCATTGTTGATGCCGGAGATAGCGACGTTTTACGTCGTGGTCAACGCGTAACTCTTCGTCAAATTCGCGATGAGAATTCTAAATTGAAGCGCCGTGATATGACTACGGTTCAGTACCGTGATGCAATTCCTGCAACGTCACGTCCGGTTCTTCAAGGAATTACTCGTGCTTCTTTGAGTACCGAGAGCTTTATCTCTGCAGCATCTTTCCAAGAAACGACCAAGGTTTTGAATGAAGCCGCCATTTCTGGTAAAGTTGATTCATTGGAAGGTTTGAAGGAAAATGTTATTGTTGGACACTTGATTCCTGCTGGTACCGGTATGCGTCGATTCAATCGCGTATTGGTGGCCAATAAAGATGATTACGAATCCATTATGCCATCCAAGCATGCAGATATCTTGGAATAATCTTTAAGAAATCAATAACAAAAAAGGTCGTTCCTTCGGGATCGACCTTTTTTTATGGATAGAGGTATTTTCCTTTTCCAGTAATGACAATTTTTTCGTGTGGAGGTCTTTTGCTAATTTGAATATTTCCGTTGTACCGTATCTCTGCAATAATCGTTTCGTTTGGGGCTTTCATTTGAATATCTCCATTGGAATAACTAACCAAATGAGCCGTCTCGGTTTCCAATTCTAAACCGTTGATTTGACTGCTTCCTCGAATGAATAAATAAGTGTATTTGCTCTTCCCTTTTATATCAAAAAACGCACTTCCTGAAGAATTAACCCATGCCATGAGGGTGTCGGTAGCTAAATTTTCGAAAGTAACATTTCCAGAGTAATACTCGGAGTAAAAAATCAACTTGGGTGTTTGAAACGGTTTTGAAATGCTAAGATCTGCAGAACCTTTTTGGTTAATGGAATGGAGGAACGGAGTATAAATCTCAACCGAGATGGACTGATCGTAATTTCGTAACCAACTGCAGCGGTTCTTGTTTTTTAAGGTTAAGGTATCGTTCTCGACTTCGGCTGAAATGAACGGTAAACTACCCGCGGGCCCGTAAAACACGATCTTCGGAGTGTCTGAATAAATGATCGTACAAGGAAGATGCTGGTTGATTTCCAAATGATGGAAGGGGTTAATGACCTTTTCCAACTTCCCTTTTTCACCTCCTTGATGCTTGCAAGGGTCATCGGCCCATTTCGTGCACGAAGCGAATAGGGAACTCCACAAAAAGATGACAGTAAGGATTCTCATGATTTCCAAAGGTATAAAATTCCAAATTCTAGATGGTCGGCTCGGGCAAAGTGTGTTTTTAAGGAAGCCGTGAATTGTAATTGTTCATTCATGATCCGTCGAATACCTATTCTCTGATAAAGTTTTCCTTCCAGATTTTCGAGGGAATACAAATACACACCTTGTTGTACAAATGCGGCTAATTGACCATTTCCCCAGAACCCATACCCCAATTGCCAGCCAATTTGTGCTGTTTGAAATGGTGTTAAATCTTTTTCTAAAATTTGGGAAAGGGTTTTTCGATTAGAACCATCCAAGAAGATATCCATTCCTGTGGTGAAGAATTTTTTCTTCGATATCATTTGAATCCAACCTGTTTGGCTAGAAAAAACCAAAGATGTTGGTGCTCCAGGAAGATTGGCTTGATTGACAAACGCACAGAAGGTTGTATATATGGAAGATGGTGGAATGATTGTTTTTGGAACTTCTAACCGAAACTTCGGAAGATTTGATAGTGATTTTCCAACCGTAAAATAGAAGTTGAGGTAATTCAAACCCAGGTTTGGTTTTTTAAAGGATCCGTTGCTGGCGTGTTGAGCAAAAAGTTCGGTTCCTATGTTCCATTCGTTGAATTGAAATTTGGTTTTAAATCCGGTTAAAATGGAAACGTTCCATTTCGAACCGATTGCAATGTTTTTGGGATTGGAAATCTGATGAAATGGATTTTCAATTCGTGCTATTCCTGCACCACCCAGCCATTGGAATTTAAATGTGGAAGTGCTGATAATGGGATAAACATGGGTTGGAGTTATTGCCCATTGAGAACCAATTACAGGATTTTGGGAAGGAAAGTAATGGAGAAAAACTTGGGTTTGCTTGGTTTGATTCAATAAGCTCAATGCAAACGGAGATTCATAACCTGAAACGAGGTGTCGGATTTTATAGGTATGCGGAATGAAAGTTCCAATTCCTTTGGAAACATTGACCTCCCAATTTAAGTTTTGAGAATGAATGATTTGCGGGAGCAGAAAAAACAAAAGCAGGAATTTTTTCATTTTGGTTCAATAAAGGTCGAAAAAATTTGTGGATAAAGGAAAACAATCCTTAAATTTGCCTTCCCAAAGGAGGGGTGGGTGAGAGGCTGAAACCAACAGTTTGCTAAACTGTCGTACTGGGAAACCGGTACCGCGGGTTCGAATCCCGCCCCCTCCGCTGCCCATTGAAAACCCAGCTTGCTGGGTTTTTTTATTTGGTTTTATGGTAGGTTCAACGCATGCGTTGAACCTACTCAATCCACGAATTGTTTTTGGTTTTCTATGGGTGTATCGCTCCCCAATTAGGGATCACGAGCGAAGCGATTTATGCTGGTCTCGTTGTTAAATAGATTTTCAAAAAAATTGAAAGGCTGCCACTGGGGGATACCCTTCGACTTCGCTCAGGGACCGCTCTTCGATTGAACTCAGGGAACACCCACCCTTCCCCGGAATTAAAGTTAAGGAGTAGAGCCGTTTCAATCGTTTCCAATTTTCTTAAAGATGGGTGAATGGTTATTAAATACATGAGAAAATAACCAAGGTATGAAGCAAATCCCAAATAGAAAATCAAAAACGGGGACTATGTCCACCCCTCCCCGGAAGTAAAGTTAGGGGTTTAATTTTTGCTAGTCGTTATGAAACGTTTATAAACGTTTCTATTCGTTTATAAACGTTTACGATACGACTTCGGTCATGAAATGCCGTAAATTTGACTTGGGTAGGGGCGGTAGCCCCCGTTTTCGCGAACTTCGAAATATTTTCGACAACACTATTTGTCCCTTTTGCGACCATGGGTTTTCCCTAAGCCGGTCGAAGGGTAGTCCCATTTACCCAAATTTCAGAACTGTTTCCACAACAATATTTGCCCCGGTTTTTCCGATTATTTTCCCCCTTTTTCTAGCGGCCCTGAATTTTCGGTTTTTGTAAATACCGTTGGCCGCGATGGATTTTTTTGTGGGATCATGGCAGTTGGGATCAACCTCTGTGGGATCAAGGCATGCCTTGATCCTAATATCCCAACACAAAAAAAGAAAGGCGGAGAGTGGATTTTACTCCTCCACCCACTCCATTTCGGTAGGGGTGTAATGCCCATCAGCAAAAAGGAGTGCGTTCGGACCGTGATGTCCCATCGTCCCACTCCAAATGATGGCTTTTCTTTGGCCATCCATCCAAAAAGCGCCGGGGTAAGGTCGCGTGGTAGCACGAACCAATCGATCTACCTCTGCAACGCTCATGCTGGGCAAAAGCTGTCCGTCTTCCGGACGGCGACCTTCCCAATACGTGGCCTTGGATTCATCTTGTACCGTTCCCCGAATTTCTCCTTTTTTCAACAAGGGGAAAATCTTCTGAATCAGGGTTTCGTGAGCGGTATTCACCTTGTCGTACAAAAGAGTGGCGGTTTCATTTGGAGCGATAGGAACAATTTCCTGACCTAAAATTTCACCCGTATCTACTCCTTCATCCATTTTAAAAAAAGAAACCCCGGTTTGGTGTAGTCCTTTTAGAATGGCCCATGGAATGGCTGCTCTTCCGCGACCTTCGGGCAAAAGGGTAGGGTGGGCACCAATGGTTCCAAAGGTGGGAATGGAAATGACTTCTTTCGAAGCAATTTGCGACCATCCAATGATGATCAACCAGTCAATTCCACGATCCTTCAATTCCTGTTTCACCGCTTCATCGTTGATGTGGTTGGACTTAAAAACAGGTATTCCATGCTGTTGCGCAAATGCATCTACATAAATTCTACCCGACTTCTTCCTGGCTTTCTCGTCGGGAATGCTCAAAATCAAATCCAAAGAACCTCCGGAAGCGTAGATGGCTTCCATGCAGCTCAAACCAATTTGTACGCAGGTGCAAAAGGCAATTTTCATATCAATAGGTAGGTGGTTTTTTGGTTAAATAACCCAACGTTTTCAAAACAATTTTCACATCCAATCCGAAACTGATGTTTTTGGCGTAATACCCATCAAACTCGGCTTTTACTTCGTTCGGCATGAAATCATAAGCGTTCACTTGCGCCCAACCGGTTAAGCCCGGACGAAGCCGAATGGAACCGTTGGCTTTGCGCATCTCAGTTAGTTCGGTTTGGGATAGGATCGAAGGCCTGGGACCAATTAAACTCATGTCGCCATTCAAAATGTTGAACAACTGCGGAATTTCATCCAAATTGGAACGGCGTAAAATCTTGCCAAAGGGCGTAACCGTTAGTTTATCGCGGTCTTTCGACTCCACATTCGGGGTGTTGAGGGGCATGCTTCTGAACTTGTAAAAGTTGAAGGGCTCCCCATTTCTCCCCATTCGTTGCTGTTTAAAAATGGGATTGCCAAAATCTTGTAGGTAGATGATGACCGCAACCAGCATTAAAATGGGTGATAGGACGATCAATACAGACAGGGACGCCAAAATATCAATGGCTCTTTTGATCAAGGAATACATCAGAAAATATTTTGTTGAAACACCACTTGGAATCCTTCGGCATACTTCAATCCTGCTTGCCCGCCCCGATAGGCGGCCAATCCTTTCAGGATTTCTTCACTGCGAGGATGCGGGAAGTCGCGCATCACGCCTTCGTAACAGCGAAGTGCTTCAATTTTCTTTTGAACGCCTTCTTCTCCAATTTCCCAAAATGCGGTGGGGGTAAAATTCTGCCCATCCACCGGAAACGCCCAATCGGTAGAAGACAAAATCTCCATGAAATAAAAGCCAGAGATGGGCTTCACCGGTTTTCTTTGGAACAATCGAATGGCCGCTTGGCATGCTTTGGAGGTGTGGTAATGGTCGTTGTTGAGGTCGTAAGGATGGTGCGTAAACACGTAATCGGGTTGGATTTCTTCGATGTGTTTTTCGATGAATTGAACCAAATCCAGGTGAGGGACGGTATTAAATTTGATATTGGGAAACGGCCCTAAGATTGGTTTTTCAGCTCCAATGATTTCTTGAGCATTCGCCGTATGCCGGTGCAAATCTTCAACATCCGGACGGTGCTGACGCGCATCGACTTGTCCAGATAAAATGAGGTTGTAAACGGTGTATCCCTTTTTCGATAGGGCAAACGATGTTCCACCAAATCCCAACACCTCATCGTCGGGGTGGGCTGTTACGGTGAGGATTACTTTTGAAGCGTTCATACTCGGTAAAAATACGGAAGTTTGGAAAATTTTCGATTGCCTTTTCTTGAAGTTATTCAAAACATGGGGTACTCCCAGTTTTCAGCCATTTATTTCCATCGAAAGTAGACAAAATGGAAGCAGGATGAGTTTTCTTCAACGAAGTGAAACGGTTTAAATGATTTTTAGAGTGGTCTAAAAAAATTTTTTTAAATCGAAAAATAGACTTAATTTTGAACATGAATTGGTGGAGGACAATAGGAATTTTTGGAATTTTGCAATGTTCCGTTGGTTGGGCCTTTTCCCAAGGAACCACTTCATCTCAAGACAGCATCAAAACTATTTTTCGTCCGGAATTTGTTGTAACCGGTACCAAAACTTTCAAAAAGAGAACCGATTCACCTGTGATGGTCAACGTTTTGGATAGCAAAGCACTGGGAGAACTACAGGCCTGCAACGTTTCTGAAGGTTTGAAGTTTCAGCCAGGCCTGAGGGTGGAAACCAACTGCCAAACCTGCAATTATACCCAACTGCGGATGAATGGATTGCAAGGCGGTTACTCCCAAGTTTTGTTCAACGGTCGGCCCTTGTTCAGTCCGCTTATGGGGTTGTACGGGTTGGAGCAAATTCCCGCCAACCTCATCGATCGAATTGAAGTGGTGCGAGGAGGCGGGTCTTCTTTGTATGGCTCGAGCGCGATTGGTGGAACAGTGAACATCATCACGAAAATTCCCAAAAAGAATGGCGGTGAGTTCCAAACTTCGTATCAAAATGTGGGCGGTCAAACATCCGATTATTCCATCAATGGAAACGGAACGCTCATGAACAAAAAGAAAAACGCTGGAATGACCGCCTTTATCAATTCGAGGAACCGTGGATTTTTTGATGCAAACAACGATGGATTTTCGGAGATTCCTCGGTTGAATTTATTGGCTACCGGATTTCACGGCATTTATCAACGGAAACCTAACCACAAATTGGAGATTTCTGCCAGTAGAATGGAGGAGTACCGTTTGGGAGGAGATATGGCCAATCTTCCGATGATTCAATTGGAACAAGTAGAGGAACGCCGACACTTGATTGGTTTGGGCAGTTTTGATTATCAGATAAATTTCAATGGAGGAAAAAGCAGTTGGATCGTTTATTCGGGTATCCAGCAAACGAAACGTCAACATTTCACGGGTATCCAACCCGACGATTCTTTAAAGAAAAAGGAATACTTGAGTCAGCCCCCCTTCGGTACCTCTTTTAACCGCACTTTTCAAGGGGGGATGCAATTGAATCATCAACTAAACCTCGGGAAATTAGGTAAAAATGTATGGACGTTCGGCTCAGAATTTCTTCATGATTCCATTCGAGATTTCATTCCAAGTTATCGTTACAAGGTAGAGCAGAGTACCAAAAATTGGGGCTTCTTTGTTCAAAGCGATTGGGAATGGAGGAAAAACCTTAATCTTCTTTCCGGATTGCGGCTTGATTTCCATAATTTTTTAAATCGACCGGTGTGGAGTCCGCGGTTTGCGTTGCTATTCAAGCCATCTTCAAGGACACAAATACGTTTGAATTACGGAACGGGATTTCGGGCACCGCAAGCGTTTGATTCCGATTTGCACGTGGCGTTTGCGGGCGGTGGAGTTTCAAGGGTACGCATTTCGCCTGGGTTGCGGGAGGAGCGTTCCAAGAGTTGGAGTAGCAGCGTGAATGTAGATTACCCAACAGAAAAGTGGATTGCGGGAGGCACGTTGGAAGCATTCTCAACACAACTGAATCGGGTGTTTATTTTAGAAAATATTGGAGAAGATTCCTTCGGTGAAATTTTTGAGAAACGAAATGGGGCAGGGGCGAAAGTGGACGGAATTACTCTTGAATTTCGCATGAATTATGCAAAAAAAGTTCAGTTAGAAGCGGGATTTACCACGCAAAGAAGTCGGTACGATGAAGCGGTTGACGTGATTCAAGGGTTGCCCAAGGTGTCCGAATTTTTGAGAACGCCTCGAAATTATGGCTTTGGGATGTTGAATGTGACTCCAAGCTCCCGATGGAGTTTCAATTTGAATACGGTTTATACGGGAAGCATGCAGATTGCTCACTTTGGAGGTGCCGTGAACCAAGCCACAGATCGTTTGGTGACTACCCATCCATTTTGGGAATGGAATTGGAAATGGAACTTAGTCATCCCAACTGTGGAACGACGTGGAAAGGTAGAAGCCTTTATTGGGATGAAAAATGCCTTGAATGCGTACCAAACCGATTTTGATTTGGGCAAGAATCGGGATAGCAATTACATCTACGGGCCGAGCTTGCCCCGATCTGTTTATTGCGGCATGAAGTGGACGATGTAACTTCTTTGTTTTTTACTGAGTTATTGTTCGTACCCCAGAATTACCGGAATTCACGAATCATGTTGATGGAAATGGTTTTCCTTAACCCAAAAACAAACGATTGGCCATCAGCATGGCTTGGCGGTAAGCGTCTTCGTTGATTGAAGGTAGGGCATTCTTTTCGCTCAAAAAGGCAATCACGTTTTCGGTGGCCATGTTGCCGGTTAATTCGTCCTTCGCCATCGGGCAGCCACCGAATCCCAACAAAGCACTATCGAATCGTTCGCACCCCGCTGCAAAAGCAGCTTCCATTTTTTCCAACCACGAAAACGGATTGCTGTGCAAATGAACCCCCATTTCGTGCTTCGATTTCAAATCATTCAATCCTTCCATCACCTCTTTGATGTTTTGCCGATTTGAAACTCCAATGGTATCGCTCACGGCGAAAATCACAGGACCAATTTCCGAAATTCGGTTCGCCCATTGCTGAACCACCTCCACCGAAAAATCATCGCCGTACGGATTTCCAAAACCCATGCTTAAATACACCACTAAATCTTTCCCAGACTCATGAGCCAATTTCCAGATCCCACCAATGCGCTCCAATGCTTCATCTTGAGATGCATGCGTATTGCGAATCTGAAACTCCGGCGAAATACTGAACGGAAATCCCAAAACCTGAATCCCTTCAAACCCGCAAGCCGTTTCTGCTCCGCGTTCGTTTCCAACAATGGCCAACAACTTGGTTTTGCTGTTTTTCCAATTTAATTTTTCGTAAACCTCCGCCGTATCAGCCATCTGCGGAATGGCTTTGGGAGAAACAAAACTTCCGAAGTCCAAGGTGTCAAAACCCACTTCCAGCAGCAAATTCAAGTATTCTACTTTCTCACTCGTAGGAATAAGGCGGGAAAACCCCTGCATGGCATCGCGTGGACATTCAACAAGTTTCATTTTTTTTCTTTGGAATGATGATGGAGCAAAATTACCTCAAATTTCTGTATTATTTTCGCCAGAAATTATTTCTAAATCTCCCGTTATGAACGAGAACCTCAACGAAAATGAGATGGAAAACATCTCCCAAAATCAGCCTGAAGCTGATCTTCCTCAAAATTCAGTGGAAACCCCAGCTGAATCCATGGTTGAACCTACTGAAACCCCTGCTGAAGAAGCTGTAGCGGAAGTTTTGGAAGAAGAAGCAACGGCCGAAGAGGTGGTTGCTGAAGCCGCAGAAGACATGGTTCAAGAAGAAACCCCTTCCGAAGAAATCGCGGAAGAAGCGCCTGCTGAAGAAATTTCAGTAGAAGAAACCCCTTCCGAAGAAATCGCAGAAGAAGCGCCTGCTGAAGAAATTTCAGTAGAAGAAACTCCTTCCGAAGAAATCGCAGAAGAAGCGCCTGCTGAAGAAATTTCAGTAGAAGAAACTCCTTCCGAAGAAATCGCAGCAGAAGTTCTTGTTGAAGAAAACGCTGCCACAGAAACGGTAGCAGTAACCGAAGAAGTGGAAACCATTGCCGACGATGACGAACACGGCTTGGCGGATTTCGCTGAAGCCGCCAACGACGATGCCGATTTGGAATCGAAAACCAAAAAGGAATTGTTGGATGAATTTTACGCAGTAACCAAAGAAGGAAATCCACTCGACGCACGTGCTCGCGTAAACCGATTGAAAAACATTTTGTTGGATCGCTTTAACCACGAGCGCCAACAGCGCCTTCGCGCCTTCATCGATCTCGGTAACTTGGCCGAAGACTTCGATAACGTAGATCCAGAAAAAGAAAAGTTCGACGGGGCCTTAACGCATTACCGCAATCGTTTGCAAAACGAACGCGATCAACGCGAGCGTTCTCGTCAACTTAGTAAAAAACAGCGCGAGAATCTGATCATCTCCATGCGTCATGCCCTTACGGCCGAAGATCCAAACGAAGGAATCAACGAGTTCCGTCGCTTGCAGGATGAATGGCGTCAGATGCCTTCCGTTCCCGGAGTTAATGCCCAGGAATTGTGGGACAACTATCACGCCCTCAATGAGAAGTTCTACGATAACTTAAAAATCAACCGTGAGCTTCGCGATTTAGACATGCAGAAAAATCTGCGTGCTAAATTGGATTTGTGCGATCAAGCCGAATCGCTCATCGTTCACGAAAATATGGCTGAAGCAAGCCGTAAACTCAATGAATTGTTCGCTCAATGGAAAGAAATTGGACCGGTTAATCCGGCCCAACGTCAGGAAATTTGGGATCGATTCAAATCGGCTTCCGATAAAATCCACGATCGCCGAAAAGAATACATCGATCAATTGGAGCAAGCTCGCGCCAACAATGCCGCATTGAAAACGGCTTTGTGCGAAGCGGTAGAGGCCATCGCGGCCAATTCCGAAGAGAACAAAAAAAATTGGAAAAACGCTACTGAACAAGTTGAAGCCATCTTTGAACAATGGAAGAAAACCGGTCCAGCAGCTAAAGAAGAAAACGAAGCCCTTTGGGTACGTTTCAAAGGAGCAAGAAACGTATTTTTCAATGCGAAGAACGATCATTTCCGTTCCGCTCGTCAAGAGCAAATCAACAACCTGAACCGCAAAAAAGAATTGTGCGTTCACGCTGAAGCATTAATGGATAGCAACGATTGGAAAAATACCACCAACGAATACTTGCGCCTTCAGGCTGAATGGAAGAAAATTGGTCCCGTTCCCCGCGAACAATCCGACGAAATTTGGAAGCGTTTCCGCACCTCTTGCGATTGGTTCTTCCAAAAGAAAAATGAATATTTCTCCTCTTTGGATTCCGTAAAAGCCGAGAACTACACCAAGAAGTTGGCCTTGATGGAAGAAATCAAAGCCTTCCAAGTTTCTGAGAATCCTGGAAAAGATATTGATCAATTGAAAGCGTTCCAAAATACTTGGTTCGAATTGGGGCAAGTTCCACAAGACAAGCGAGAAGCTTTGCAAAATGATTACCGTGCCTTGATCGATGGTCACTTCAGTTCCATCAAAATGAATCAGGCCGACAAGCATCGCTTGCAATTCCAGAATCGTTTGGAATCGTTGAAGGAGTCGGGAGATGGCGCAATGCGCAAAGAAGAGCAAGTTCTACGTCAGAAAATCGATAAAATATCGAACGACATCGCTTTGTACGAAAACAACATTCAGTTTTTTGCCAATAGCAAAAACATCGATGCCCTTCGTGCCGAGGTTGACAAGAAAATTCGGGTGGCTCAGGTCGAAATAGGGCAATTGAAAGATCAGTTGCGCATGATTCGTGAAGCCAACAAGAAAGATCAATAATGTTTTTCCTACAGGAGGCCCGCATCGATAAGATGATTGTTCACCGCGTTGGCAACAAGGCGAGGGAAGAGTCCTGCTTTTTTTCGGAACACGTTACGCCTTTGAGCGATGATATCCTTTCCGATTTGTTGCGGGCCTACTTTACGGCTCCTTTCAAAGTAGAAGACTACCATCATTTCTATCATCCCGATGACATTGAGTTCAATGCGGTTTTTACCTACACTCGAACGCTTTTTCAGAATTCGGATTCGTTTTACGACGTATCGGTAAAGCTTGCAAAACATCTGTTTGAGCAAAGCTTGCATCCCAACATCAAAAGTGGGGAGTTGTATGTGGTTTTGATGGATGGAGTGGTAGTAGACGGGAATGAAACCCAAGCCATCGGCATCTTTAAAAGTGAGAACAAAGACACATTTTTGAAGATCAATGTTATGGGATCAGCTTTGACGTTGGGCGCTGAGGAAGGCATCAACATCAATAAATTAGACAAAGGCTGCATCATTTTTAACTTGGATGAAGAATCGGGTTACAACGCGTTAGTGGTGGACATGACAGCCCGCGATGGAGAAGCGGTGTTTTGGAAAGATTCCTTTTTGAAGGTGATGGAAAGCAAAACTTCGTTCAGTCAAACCACACAATTCGTTCGTTTTGCTTCCAATTTCATCCAGCATGATATGCCCGAACATTTCGAATTGGATCGAGCCGATCAAGTAGCATTATTGAATCGCACCCAAGAGTTTTTGAAAAGCAAGGATTTATTCCAAATGGATGAATACGCTGAAGAAATTATTCAGCAGCCCGAGGTGGTGGAACGATTCAAAACATTTCAGAAATTGTACGAAGATTCGCGTGATTTTACTTTTGATGATGAGTTGGAAGTGAATGAGGTAGCATTAAAGAAAAATGCCCGAGCGTTCAAGTCCATCATCAAATTGGATAAGAATTTTCACATTTACATTCATGGAAACAGGGATTTGGTGAAAAAAGGAGAGGATGAACAAACGGGAATGAAGTATTACCAATTGTATTACCGGGAGGAATTGTAATGTTTGTACCATGGAATCAAATGCCCGAGCATGCACGTTTGTGGAATTATACCGCATCTCGTTTGCTCGGAGAAGATGAAGTTGCGGCCCTTGCCGAGGCTTGCCAACAATTCTGCAACGATTGGGCCTCACATGGAAGTTCGTTAACGGCTTCTTTTCAAATTGAACACGCTTGTATTCTACGATTAGCGGTGGATGAGTCAAACCATGCGGCCAGCGGTTGCAGCATCGATTCTTCGGTGAAGTTGGTGAAGGAATGCGAAGAGAACCTGAAGGTTACCTTCTTCAACCGATTGCTTTCCGTTCCAGTTTTGGGGAGCGAAACCCGCCCGATGGAATTGGAGGAATTGAAAAGTGCGTACCAGGGCGGACAAATTGAGGAGGAAACGGCAATGGTCAACACATCAGCGGCTCAAATCCTTCAACTTTTGCATTCCCCAACGCTTCCATTGCATCGATGGTGGGCGTATCCCCGAATCAAATAACTTATTTCAAACGAATTTTTTGTCCGGGTTTTAATTTCCCGTTACCATTTAACGCCTTTAATTTGGAGAGGGGGACGCCTGTTTTCTTGGCGATGACCGACAAATTATCGCCAGATTTTACGATGTAAACACTTTTCTTGGGGGTTGGAATCTGAGGTTTATCGATTGTTGGTTTTGGCTTTCTCGGAGCTTCGAATGAAACCTGCTCTTCGATGAAAACAATGGAATCTTCCAAAGGGATACTCTCTTTCTCGTCGGCTTCGCGGTACAAACCCGGTTCGTTTGGTACGGTGTAGTGTGTGCTGAACGCTTTGGGATAAATATCGATGTAATGATCGGCTAAAATGTAAAGGGAAGAATCATTTTTACGGTGTTGGAACAGCCATTCGTACAGTTCAGGTTTGTTGAATGCCCGTGCATACTCACCATGACCAAAGGTTTCGTGTTCATCGAAGAAAAGTCGGTGAAACGGATTGCATTGGGTAATGGCTTCGGCCATTTGCATGGATCGATCGAAGGGTACGGCACGATCTTGTTTGCCGTGCATGATCCAGAATGGGATTTTTGAAAGGTTACAAGCATCGCGGGATTGTCCGCCACCGCACATGGCAATTCCAGCAGCCACGCGGTACCAGTATTTCCCGCAGAAATCCATGGTGCCAAATCCGCCCAAACTCATCCCAATGACATAAATGCGATTGGTGTCGATTTTTGGATAAAGCTTGATGAGTTTATTCAGCAATTGATTAATTTTTGCAGGATTCCAAGAGCTTCCCATGGTAGTTTGAGGCTCGACCAAGTAACAGGGGAGGTGGAGTCCTTTTCGCATGGCGTAAACGGGGCCGTATTGGTACAGCTTTTTAAGATTTCTGCCGCTTAAACTTTTGCCGTGAAGGAAAATAATGAGCGGAAGTTTCTTTTGTTGATTGACTTCTGATGGGGTAAAGAAGAGGTAAGGGTAGGGAATGGCTTTGGGAAAAGCCTTGACCTGTGCTTGGGAAATTAAGCATGAAAAAAGGAAGAATAGAAGAATGATTGTTCTCAAAATGCTTCGGTTACCATGATGTAATATGCTGAAGAGCGCCTACCGATTCCGTAGTCCATTCGAAAATTCAGGCGCTCAGCCGGATTGATGGTGAACCTAAGGCCTGTTCCCAACGAGAATTTGAGGTGACGCAAATTTAAATCGTTCAACTCGTTGAAAACATCACCAACTCCGCCGAAAACAACCATTCCTAATCGTTTATAAACAGGGAATCGGGCTTCAGCTTGAAGGCCAATCATGTGATGATCACGGTAGCGGTTCGAAGCATATCCTCTTAAAATTCCTTCGCTACCCAAACGAGCCATATCCAGAAATGGAACTTCCCCAAAATTGAGATTTACGATACCTTGAAAAGCGAGAATGTGATTTTTTTTCCATTCAAAATATTGGCGGTACTCGAGATTGATGTTGGTATAATGAAAAGTACTACCCAACCAATCGTGATTGAAATAGGTGGAAAACTCGAATAGTTTTCCGCGATGTGCATTGATAACGTTATCACGGGAATCATAGGTGACTAAACCTCCTAAAGCAGAACCAATTCCTCCCTTGTTTCCAATGATGTTTTGTTGAATAAGAGCACCCTGAGGATCGAGTTGAAAGTCAAATTCATTTTCAAACTGATAATCTAACCCTAAAAACCAGTGTTTTTTTATTTGCCTCATTCCCAGGAGTTTGATCTTAAATAAATTGTAGGAATAGGCTTCCATATCCGATGATAGGCTCTGATTTCCGATGCCATAGAATTTATCTGGGAAGTTTCTGTACCGAATTTCTCCTTTGGTTAAAAATTTTTCATGGCTTGTGAAAATATTCCATTCAGCCCAAACATCGGTTTGTTTGTTTTGGGAATAATCACTTAAAACTTTTACATAAGATAGTCGAGTATCAAGCAGGGAATCGGTATGTCCGGTATTGAAATAAACAACGCCAGCCAATCCAGCGGCCCAACGCGTATCGGGCGTGTAATACAAGAGAGGAAGGGCGAAAAATCCCTTATTTCGGTGTACGGTATCGTTTTGTATGAAAGCTAGTCCTTTTTTCAATCGAGGTTTTTGATTTTGACTGAAAGTAAAGGAGCCGAGAATGACAATGAAGAAAAACCCAAAAAGAAATCGCATCAATGCAAAATTAAGGATTTAGAGAGGAAAAAGTTTTTTAATGGGGAATTGAAAGCATAAACTTTTTTAAAAATTGAAATGTCAGAAAAAACGGAAGCAATAGAATCATTCCAAAATTACTTCTGAATTCAATCTTCGTTGTTATCCTTCTAAATGTGGAAACAGTTGAAAAACGCCAATACTATTTGGAGGAATGATGATGGAAAGATAATTCTCAAAGCCGTCGATGATTATTTCTTGGTCTATTGAAAAAGCGGTTGAATTCATAGTTAGTGCGCCTTTTGGAGACATGAATAGTGCTTTCTGAACAATATCCGATTGAAATCCAGACCCAAGAAATTTTTCGTTTTTTGCCCTCAATACGAGGGAATCGTAGGAATAATTACCCTTGCTTGTCCTGATGGACAACCCATCCGGTAATTTAAAGTCACGAAACAACGGAAGCTCACATTCAAATCCATTCTCGTTATGGATATCCAATACAAAACCATTCAACATCAATGTCAATTTATTTCAATAAGAAAGCTCTAAATCGGGTTCGTTGTATGAATTAATCTCACCAACAGCTACTAAAGACAAAACTTGTTCAACTTGGTATGGTAAGTTCCTTGTTTGGTTACACTTTCCAAGCTTTTTCCAGAATCGTTTTGTTACAAACTAAATGACTCGCTTCGCTCGTGATCCCTGAGTGGGGGAGCGGTTCAAAGCCATTTCAAAGCTAGCTGCTTCGCAGCTAAGACGAATAGAAGTAGAACAAAACTAAAAACTTTCCTAAGAAGAAATAAATACTTACCTTTGGCGTTAGTAACGTAATTCGGAACGAATGATCAAAAGTTTTGGTGATAAAGAATCGGAGAAAATTTGGAATGGAATTCGTTCGAAAAAATTGCCAAACGAAATTCAAGATGTTGCGCGTCGAAAATTTAGGATGATCAACAACGCTCAGGATGTAAATGATCTTCGCATTCCGCCTGCAAACAGACTTGAAAAATTGAAAGGTGATCTTCAAGAATTTTACAGCATTCGAATAAACAATCAATGGAGAATCATCTTCAAATGGATCAATAATGATGCATACGAAACAAGAATAGTAGATTATCATTAAAGCAACGGATATGGAAAAGCTGAAAAATATTCACCCCGGTGAAATCTTGCTCGAGGAATTCTTAATTCCTATGGAGACCTCTGCTTATCGTTTGGCTAAGGAAACTTTTCTTCCGCAGACCCGTATTTCTGAAATCATCAAAGGTAATCGAAGAATCACGGCTGACACTGCGATTCGGTTTTCCAAATTTTTCGGAACAAGCGCTAAGTTTTGGTTAGGGCTTCAAGATGATTATGATTTAGAGGAAGAGCGAAGTCAAAAAGAACAAGAGTTCAATAATATCAAACCAATAGAGGGAAACGCGGCATAACAGGGAGCGAGCGCTAGCCAGAATCGTACTTCAAAGAATTGAAAAATTTTCACCGATTCAGGTTTATTATCGGAGAAATGATTTTGTTCAAATCGGGACGTTTGCCTATGCTCTAATCGATGAAAAGGTGCATTCACAACATCAATGGATGATTCGTTTTTCAACCATTGGTTACGCAATTTCAAAGCCAGCTGTATTCTAGAAAAAAGGTAATTGAAATAATCGGGGATGACTCGCTTCGCTCGTGATCCCTAAGTGGGGGAGCGATTCAAAGCCATTTCAAAGCCAGCTGCACTTTGTGGGAGTTCACCAATCAGAATTAACAGGATGACTCGCTTCGCTCGTGATCCCTAAGTTGGGGATGGGGTAAAAACAATTTCAAACCAGAAGCACTTTGTGGGAGTTCACCAATCAGATTTAACGGGATGACTCGCTTCGCTCGTGATCCCTAAGTGGTGGAGCGGTTCAAAGCCATTTCAAAGCCAGAACTACTTTTTGGGAGTTCACCAATCAGAATTAACGGGATGACTCGCTTCGCTCGTGATCCCTAAGTGGGGGAGCGATTCAAAGCCATTTCAAAGCCAGAACTACTTTTTGGGAGTTCACCAATCAGATTTAATGGGATGACTTGCTTCGCTCGTGATCCCTAAGTGGGAGAGCGATTTAAAACAATTTCAAAGCCAGCTGCTTCGCAGCTAAGGCTTTTTTTTATGCTAAATTCGCTAGAGCTTTGCTCTGACTCATCAGCATAAAAAAAGCCTCACGAAGTGAGGCTTTGAAATTGTTTTGGCGGAGAGTGAGGGATTCGAACCCCCGGACCTGTTACAGTCAACAGTTTTCAAGACTGCCGCAATCGACCACTCTGCCAACTCTCCGTTACAAAGATAAGTCGAGGAATTGACATTAAAATCAACTTTTTTTGAAAAATGCAGTACTATTCAAAAAAAATCCCCCGAAAGCTTTCGGGGGATTTTTTTAAGTGATTGAAAGTCAAATTACTTTTTTGGTAGGCCGGCATTCTTGTGGCTATACAGGAAATAAACAAACATTCCTATTCCCATCCAAATGAAGAAGCTGGTCCATGTTAGCAATGGCAGGGAAATCATCAAACCAACGCAAAATAAAATAGCGATGATGGGAGTATATGGAACGAAAGGAGTACGGAAAGGGGCAATACGTTCCGGTTGAGTTTTGCGCAAAACCAAGATTCCACCACTCACCAAAACGAAAGCAAACAAGGTTCCCATGTTGGCCATTTCGGCAATAGTACCCAAAGGAACAAAACCAGAAACAATCGATACGGCAATTCCCGTAATCATCGTGCCTACGTAAGGAGTTTGGAACCGAGGGTGAATTTTTGCAATCCATGGTGGCAACAAACGATCTCGACTCATCGAATAAAAAATTCGGCTCTGTCCCAAAAGTGTTACTAAAAGTACTGACGTAATTCCAGCCAAGCCTCCCAAATCTACTAGAATGGCTGCCCATTTATTGATCATCGAATTGGGGACTTGCTTGAACGCATACACCAAAGGTGCACCAGCGTCGGTACCTAAATCTTCCATCGTAAGTGTTCCATCGCAACGAACAATGCCGGTGAAAACCATCGACATCAAGATGTAAAGAATGGTGGCAATAATCAGCGACCAAATGATGCCACGAGGCACGTCGCGAGAAGGATTTTCGGCTTCCTCTGCAGTGGTTGAAACCGCATCAAATCCGATGTATGCGAAGAAAATAGTTGCGGCACCTAATACAATTCCGCTTACTCCTCCAAAAGAACTCGTTGGAGAAGATCCAAACCATCCTGCAACAATTTTCCAAAGCGGTGTATCCCAAACGGATGCTATAACCGATTCACCGGATGAAGAGGCTTGTTTGATAGCCGGGATAAAGGGGGACCAGTTATCGGGATTCACATAAATTAATCCAACACCAATGAAGAAAAAGGCTACAGCTAATTTTACAATAACGATGATGTTGTTGAATCGAGCTGATTCTTTAATTCCGGTAATCAGCAATGCAGTAATGGCCAATGAAATGAACATGGCAGGAACGTTTGCATATCCACCATCAGCAGGGGTTAATGCCAATTCCTTGGGAAATTCAACCCCGAAGACCAAATCGAGGAAATTGACAAAGTGCGAACTCCATCCTCCGGCAACAGCTGAAGTGCTTAGTCCATATTCCAAGATCAAATCCCAACCGATAACCCACGCAACGACTTCGCCCATGGTGGCAAAAGAGTAGGTGTAGGCCGAACCGGCAATGGGAATGAAGCTGGCAAATTCAGCATAACACAACGCTGCTAAAATGCAAGCAACACCACAAATGATAAAGCTTAACATGATTCCAGGGCCAGAATTTTCAATCGCTACTTTTCCAGTAAGCACGAAAATACCGGTACCAATGATGCAGCCAATTCCAATGGCGATGAGCGACCAAACGTTTAAGGTTCGCTTAAGTTTGTGTTCTCCTCCCTCAGATTCTGCGAGGATTTGTTCAACAGTTTTTTTTGCAAAAATGCTTCTCATAGTTGGGTTGTTAGAAACTCGAAAACGTAAAAATAAACAAAGGGCCCAATGAATGGGCCCTTTGGGAATAAATCGTGGAAATAAAATTAATGATGTTCCCCGTGATGACCGTCTTTGGGGCCTTCTTTGCACTCAGAATGCATCATTTCTTCGGTATGTCCCATGGCTTTCATGGCCACTTCGTGTTTTACCAAACATTTACCATTTTCTTGCTTGATGCAAGCGGTAGAATCGCATTTTCCTTCTTTCATCCATGCGTTGCAAGTGGAATCAGATACCCAGCAATTGCCATCGGCATCCATTTCGCAGTTCATCGCTGCCATACCTTCTTGGCACTCCTTCGGCAATGACATTTCCGAACAACATTCCTTCTTGTTTCCAGCATTAGCTTCTTTTCCATCTGTTCCACCGGTCATGGCGATGTAAGGAGCGATCACCAAAGAAACGATGGACATCAATTTAATCAAGATGTTCATCGAAGGACCGGAGGTGTCTTTGAAAGGATCTCCAACGGTATCTCCAGTAACGGAAGCTTTGTGTGGTTCTGATTTCTTGAAGTATTTCTCCCCATCAATCATCACACCTTTTTCGAAAGATTTTTTAGCATTGTCCCATGCACCACCGGCGTTGTTTTGAAAAATTCCCATCAATACGCCTGAAACAGTAACACCAGCCAATAAACCTCCCAATACTTCAGGTCCGAAAATGAATCCTACAAGGATTGGGGTAATCAATGCGATAGCACCGGGCATCAACATTTCGCGAAGAGATGCTTTGGTAGAAATTTCAACGCACTTTTCGTACTCAGGTTCAGCTTTGTATTCCATGATACCTGGAATTTCTTTGAACTGTCGACGAACTTCTTTCACCATATCCATGGCAGCGCGACCTACAGCAGCAATGGCTAAGGCAGAGAAGATAAAGGGAATCATAGCACCTACGAACAAACCGGCTAAAACGTCGGCCTTGTAAATATCGATGGAATCAATTCCGGCAACGCCTACGAAAGCGGCGAAAAGGGCAAGAGAAGTTAACGCTGCGGAAGCAATTGCGAAACCTTTACCTGTAGCTGCAGTGGTATTTCCAACGGCATCTAGGTTGTCGGTACGGTCACGAACTTCTGAAGGAAGTTGACTCATTTCAGCAATACCCCCAGCGTTATCGGCAATCGGTCCGAAAGCATCGATCGCCAATTGCATAGCTGTGGTTGCCATCATTCCTGCTGCTGCAATAGCAACACCGTAAAGTCCGGCAAATTTGAAGGAAAGCATGATTCCAGCCGCCAATACAAGAATGGGGATAACCGTAGATTCCATACCCACTGAAAGTCCACCAATGATGTTGGTTGCGTGGCCTGTTGCCGATTTTTGTACGATCGAATCGACAGGACGTTTGCCCATGGCAGTGTAATATTCGGTAACGATGGACATCAAAGCACCAACAACCAAACCAACCAAAATTGCCCAATAAACATCAAGATTGGTGAATTTAACACCGCGCAACTCAAGATTTTCAGGAAGAATAGTTGTGGCTAAAAAGTAAGATACGATACCAGTAAGGACAATAGATGACCAGTTTCCTAGATTTAATGCTTTTTGAACCGAATCGGTTTCCTTGGAAACGCGTACAAACCAAGTTCCAACGATAGAGAAAATAATTCCCAATCCAGCAATGATCATGGGCAACAAAATGGGAGATAAACCACCAAATTGATCTTGAACGTTAATTTCTTGACCCAATACCATGGTCGCCAAAATGGTTGCTACATACGAACCAAACAAGTCAGCTCCCATACCTGCAACGTCACCCACGTTATCACCTACGTTATCGGCAATGGTTGCTGGGTTACGAACGTCATCTTCAGGAATTCCTGCTTCTACTTTACCTACCAAGTCAGCACCAACGTCGGCAGCTTTGGTGTAAATACCACCACCAACACGAGCGAAAAGGGCAATGGATTCAGCTCCAAGGGAGAATCCGGTTAAAACCTCAATCGCACGCTTCATTTCAACACCATTAGCAGGCGCATCAGCGGCGAACATTTGGTAAAAAACAATGAACAAAGCACCTAAACCGAATACAGCTAATCCCGCAACACCAAGACCCATAACGGTTCCTCCAGTGAAAGAGACTTTCAAGGCTTGCGATAAACTTGTGCGAGCAGCCTGAGTAGTTCGAACATTCGATTTGGTAGCGATATTCATACCAATGTATCCAGCGAAAGCCGAGAAAAATGCACCAATGATAAATGCTACAGCAATTAACCAGTGGCTGTGGATTTCAATGCCATTCACCTCGGTAACAGTACCAGACCACGCCAATAAAGCAGCAGCAACGACCACGAAATAAGATAAAATTCTCCATTCCGCTCTCAAAAATGCCATGGCTCCACGAGCAATGTAACCCGCTAGTTTCTGCATGTTAGCATCCCCAGCATCTTGTTTGTTTACCCAAGCACTTTTGGTAACCATCACAATCAGGCCAACCAATCCTAGCGCAGGAACAACGTAAAACAGTTCATTCATAAATAATTGTGTTTTTCTTTTTACAAAATCGAGCGCAAAAATAAGCAGAAATTGTCAAAAAATGACCCTAAAATTTCAAACGATTTAAGCCTCAAGCGATTTACGGAAATTCAACGTTTTCCACGTTAGCCCAATAGCGGCAAGGGTTAGCCCCAACGAAAGGCCGATCCAGATTCCTTCAATGCCACCATTTTGCGTAAAACCAAGGAAATAACAGAGGGGAATGGTGATCACCCAATACGCGAAGATGACGAAATACGTTGGAAATTTCATTTCCTGACGGCCGCGCATCAACCCAGCTGCATTCGCTTGAACCGAATCTCCAATTTGGAAAATCGCCGCCCAAATCAATAATAATGAAGCCGTTTTGATCACATTTTCATCGGTGGTGAACCATTGCGGAAGGAAATTTCGGAAGCCGATGAAAAACAAGGCACACAATCCACCCCAAAAAAGGCTCATCCGAATAACTTTTTTGTTGATGTTTCGCAAGTCCGTCGCATCTTTTCTGCCTAGAGCTTCCGCAACTTTTATCCCCCCCGCAACCGCTAACCCAATGCTAATCATGTAGGTGGTTGAAGCCAAACTTAATGCAATTTGATGGGAAGCTTGCGCTTCTGCCGAGATCCATCCGGCCATGATTCCACTCAAACTGAATGCCGCAACTTCCACTAAGTATTGAATCCCCGCAGGAATACCAATCTTTAAAATGGAAATGGAAATGCCTCGATCTCTTAAAGATGTGAAAAAATAACTTCGAAACGGCGCAAATTTTGGGTGTTTTAATACAAAGGCAAACATGCAAACCAGAATGATGATGCGTGTAATTAACGTACCAAGACCGGCCCCCGTTAATCCCATCGGCTCAAATCCTAAATTTCCGTAAATGAAAATCCAGTTCAAAGCGGCATTCAAGGGAATCGACCCAATGGATAAGGCCATGGCGAATTTGGTGAATTCTAGCCCATCTGCAAATTGCTTCAACGCCAAAAACAACAGCATGGGTAGCAATGAAAAATTAATCAAACGAAAAAAAGGATGGGCCAAATCGGCCACTTCCCGATCTTGGTCCATGGAAAAGACAATTTCGGAAGCAAATTCAGTTCCTGTAACGATAAAAGTGGATAAAGTAAGGGTAAGGATAAACCCCAACCAAGCAATTTTTCCAACTTTTTTGGGGTCTTGTGCAGCATTTGCTTCGGCCACCAATGGACCAATCGCCGTGGTAATCCCAATTCCTAAAACAAAGGGAATGCCCAACAAAGCGAGCACCAACGACGAGGCCGCTAAATGTTTTGCTCCCACCTGACCAACCATGGCGGTGTCGATTAAGCCCAACGCCATTTGAGATACATTCCCCAAAACAATGGGGCCTGCTAATTTGAGAATTTCTTTGTTGGAAGTCACTGAGGAAGGTAATTTTGAAGTATTTCGGAAACGGCGGAGAATGGACTTTTTTGTTGAAGCAATACTTTTTCCTCTTGAAGTTTCCACTTCTCATGGAAATCGGATTGGTTTTCTAACCAGAAAAACAAGGAATCACCCAACGCGTCTTTCATCCAAGCAAGCGATTGCTCTTTTCGATTGAAATCAAAGAAACCTTTGTTCATGGAATGATTGAAAAAACGATCTAGTTTTTGAAAAAGCGAATCGAAACCTATTTTTTCGATGGAGGAAAGGGTTTGAACCTCAGGCAGCCAGCCCGAAGGGGGAGTAGGGAAGAGGCGAATTGCTGATTTTACTTCGGCCATGGCTCGTTCGGCTTTGACCCGATTTTCTCCATCGGCTTTATGAATGACCAATAAATCGGCCATTTCCATGATTCCTCGCTTGATTCCTTGGAGTTCATCTCCAGCACCAGAAAGTAATAGCAGGAGAAAAACATCGGTCATGTGATGAACGGCGGTTTCACTTTGACCTACACCAACGGTTTCTACGATGATTCGATCAAACCCAAAGGCCTCGCACAAAAGAATGGATTCACGGGTCTTTCGGTGAACCCCGCCGAGGTTACCACCACTGGGGGTTGGTCGAATGAATGCATTTGGATGTGCTGCCAATTCATTCATGCGCGTTTTATCGCCCAAAATACTGCCGTGGCTAATGCTGGAGGTGGGGTCAATGGCAAGAACCGCTACCCGATGTCCGCGCTCGATCAATTGCAAACCGAATGACTCAATGAAAGTAGATTTTCCAACTCCAGGAACTCCGGTGATTCCAATGCGATGACTTTTTCCAGCATGTGGAAGCAAACCATCTATCAATTCATTGGCCATTCTTCGGTGGTGAGGTAACCCACTTTCCACCAGGGTAATTGCCTTGCTTAAAGCGGTAAGATTTTGATTCAATACTCCATCCATCAATTCTGAAACCGAAGGTTCGGAAGCTTTTCGGAAATGAAAATTTGGATTGATGGAAGACATCTTGCTTTAATACTGTTCTTTATCGTTAGGGAAGTCGCCCGATTTTACATCGGAAATGTAAGCTTGGGTGGCTTTGTAAATCTCTTCGTATAAATTAGCGTAACGACGTAAAAAGCGGGGGGTGAACTCTTTGGTAATACCCAATAAATCGTGGATAACCAAAACTTGTCCGGCCACTTTATTTCCAGCCCCAATTCCGATGATGGGGATTTGGACTGCATTTTGAACTTTTTCAGCTAGTTTGGCTGGGATTTTCTCGACCACGATGGCAAAAACTCCAGCTTTTTCAAGAGCCATAGCATCTTCGATAAGTTTTTCGGCTTCTACTTTTTCTTTTGCGCGAACGCTGTAGGTGCCAAATTTGTAGATAGACTGGGGCGTTAAGCCCAAGTGACCCATCACTGGAACTCCTGCCGTTAAAATTCGTTGGATGGATTCAATGATTTCTTGTCCGCCTTCTAATTTTACGGCATGGGCCTCGGCTTCTTTCATGATTCGAATGGCAGAATCCAAAGCGTTTTTCGAATTTCCTTGGTAAGAACCAAAGGGTAAATCAACCACTACCAGCGCCCGTTTCGATGCTCGAACAACGGATTGAGCGTGGTAAATCATGTGGTCCAATGTAATCGGAAGAGTTGTTTCATGTCCGGCCATTACGTTGGAAGCAGAATCACCAACGAGAACCACATCGATACCGGCATCATCAATAATTTGGGCTAACGAAAAGTCGTATGCTGTGAGCATGGAAATTTTTTCGCCATTGACCTTCATTTCTTGAAGCACCTGGGTAGTAACTCTTTTGTAGGATTTGTGAACCGACATCTTGGTTTAATTTGAAGCAAAGTTCAGCATTTTTTTGAAATGGAAAGAAAATTTCATTTTTTTATGCAACGGATAAAAAGTGGCACGCGTTTTGAATTCGGTTTTGGCAATAAACCACTACAATTATGCAACTGTATCAAGATGAATTTTCGCTCATTGAAGCCTGCAAACACGGGGAGCGCAAGGCGCAATTTGAATTGTACCGCCGCTATTCCGGAAAATTGTATTCGGTAGCCATGCGTTACGTTTCCGATTCGGAAAAAGCAGCAGATTTGTTGCAGGACTCCTTCATCAAAATTTTTCGTTCCATTGAAATGTTCCAACATACCGGTTCCTTCGAAGGATGGATGAGAAGAATTGTAGTAAACACGGCCTTAGATGAATTGCGTAAAGCCGGAAAAATGACCTTGGTTTACGAATACGATGAACGGATGCCCGATCACTATTATGTTGACGCACTTTCGGAAATGACCACCCAAGAAATTTTAAAAGAGGTTCAAAAGTTAAGTCCTGGATACCGCACTGTTTTTAATTTGTACGTTATTGAGGGCTATTCCCACCAAGAAATTGGTCAGTTGTTGAATATTTCTGAAGGGACCTCCAAAAGCCAATTGGCAAGAGCAAAAGGAATTTTGAAAAATCGCATCGAAAAACTTCAAAGAATATCGTCATGAGTGGAAAGCTAGAACGAGATGCATTTGAAAGCATGGTTTGTGAAAGATTACAAACGTACGAAACCCAACCACCCATGCATATTTGGACCAAACTTGAGTCCAATTTAGATGGTAAGGAAATCGAAGACCAAAAAAATCGGGCTTGGCTTCCTTGGGCTAGTGCGGCAGCCGTTGTTCTCTTATCGGTAGGATTAACGGTTCAAACCACGCATCCTGGATTTTTTAAATGGAAAGGAAAAGACGATTCCTTCGCTCAAAATTCCGAAAAAGAATCCAAAAATAAATCGATTGAAGCAGGGTTGTCTCAACAGGTTCAACCGAAAGCAACTCCTTCACAAGTTCGGTCCTTAGCCGTTTCAAATGCCATTGCTTCTTCCAAACAGGTAGATAAAAATACCCAATCGGTCATTCTTGCTAGTTTACCGGTTGAAGGAAATCCCATCAATGTAATCTCCGTTTCGCCTCAACCACCGCATTCTGTTTTAGATAAAATTCAAGTACCAACGGAGCTAATTTCTCAAATGAACTTGAAAGAAAAGAATCTGGTTGGAGCTAAAGATGAAAGTTCTGTCGTTGAAATGTCTCAACAAGAATTCTTGCAGTTATTGAGGAAAAATGGGTACCTCAATCAAGAAATTCCCATCAACCAAGTGGTTGCTCAACAAACAGGCAATTCTCAAGATAAAAAAGGTGGACGAGATTTTAAAAAGTTCGTCTTGAAACAATTGGGAAATGCTCAGTTGATTCAGTTGAACGACCAAGATCCCAACCGGATGCAATACCAACTTAGCACCCCGGTTATTCAAGTCAGCGGAAACGTACATTAAACAAAGAATATGAAGAAATCTTTACTTTTATTACTCCTTTTGGGGAGCGCACAAGCTTTTGCTCAACCGAAGGGAAGTGAGAAAAAAAACGGTAAAAACCCTAGCAAAGTTTTAGTCATCTCCGATCTTGATACCACAACGATAGATTTATCTAAAGTTGGCGATCAAAACAAAACACTTCCCCACATCGAAGTAAAAGAAATGAAAGAAAATGGGAAAACCATCAAAACCATTTCGGTGATTTCTTCCGACAAATCCCTCAATTTGGATTCTTTGATGAAAACCATTCGCATCGAAAGTGATGAAAAAGGTTTTTCAAATGGTAAAAAAGTCATGACCAAGGAAATCAAGATCATGAAGAACGACCAAGCCGACGGTTCAGGTCTTCAAATTGATTCCACCACAAAAATCATCATTCTCGAAGGTTCAGAACTTCCAGCTCCAGATCAATTGGAATTGATGATCGATGGCGAAATGCTAGGAATGAATAAAAAAATCAAAATCAAGAGTTTAGATGGAAACGTTGATTTAGAGTCCTTGAACATGAACGGTGATTTTGGCAATGTTTTCCTTTTTTCCGATTCTACGAAATGGATAGACCGAAAGAAATCTGACAATAAAATTGTACTTTATATTGATGGTGATACGACAGAAATTAAACTTCCCAAAAAAGAAGTAAAAAAGAAGAAAGCCATCTCCTCCGTCGGCGTAATTGATATCGGATTTAATCAATGGATGTATGCTGGAAGCGGAATCACTCCAACGGCTCAGAATGCGTTGCTTGAAATGAATTCGGTTTCTTCGCTTGGGGTAAACTTGTATCAGCTGAAATCCGTTAAGCTTATTGGTGAAAAAATTCGTTTGCAAACCGGTATTGGGTACGAATCAGGAAATTATAAGTTCGCGAATAACATCGGTATCAGCTCAAACGGTCGCGATTCCTTGTTCGTAACAGAATACAAAGACGGATCGAGTCTCATCAAAACCAAACTCAGAACCGGTTATTTGGATGTTCCTTTGATGTTGGAATACCGCAGTCACCCTTACAAAGAATCCAAAGGCTTCCGCCTTGCCGTTGGAGTAGAGGGTGGATACCGTTTAGGAAGTTTGGTGAAACGCGTTTATACCGATGCCGCTGGAGAGGAGCACAAAACCAAAACCCGCGGCAATTACTTGCTTTCCGATATCAAATACGCAGCTACCGCTCGCATTGGATTTGACGATTGGAACTTTTTCGCTCGTTATGGATTAACCAATGTTTTCCGTTCCGATGTGGTTGGAGCTCCCGATGTTCGTCCGGTCATGTTCGGAATTACCATAGGGGGATTCTAAAATAAAATGTCAAACAAATGAGAGAGGGGTAGCCAATTGGCTACCCCCTCTCTCGTTTATCTGAATTTCTTAAAACGTATCCAAATCGATTGGACGCATGATGCAGAACCACTTCAAGGTTTTCGTGCCCAAGTCGCCCGCGTCAACGTGGATGATGTACGTACCCGAAGCGACTGGAATGCGCTGCTGGTTCTTCATGTCCCACTCCACATACGTGGTCGGATC